>JAGXFL010000009.1 GCA_024637295.1 Sulfuricurvum sp. | reverse complement strand
GCTTGGAAGGCTGACGCTCTAGCCAACTGAGCTATTCCCGCAGATGGTGGTGAGAGAAGGATTCGAACCTTCGAAGATAAAAATCAGCAGATTTACAGTCTGCCCTCGTTGGCCACTTGAGTATCTCACCACGGCCTAATCTGGTCTAACACTGATAATTGTAATGCATTCCGATTTCGTTCATGGTGCCGGCACGAGGATTTGAACCCCGGGCCTGCTGATTACAAATCAGCTGCTCTAGCCAACTGAGCTATGCCGGCGTTGCACGAAATGGAGCCGAAATTATAGTTCCTTTTTCTTTAAATGTCAAGAGATATTCGCAATTCATCCTATTGCGTAAACTATCTCCTGTTTTTTATCTGTTTGTATCATATCAATAATCACTAATCCATCAATCTTCATCGTCTTGAAATCATTCAATGTCTCAATATGATTCTTTGCGAGAGTGCGCAATACGATCCCCCGGTATGCCTTTGCCCAATGACTGACCACTTTCCCCTCTTTTAAAAACTTTAGAGTCATCGCAGGAGTATTTCGTGTGTAAAACTTATCGTAGAACCCTGCCCGCAGATCCAAAACTTCATCTTCACCTATCCATTCATCTAATGAAGCTGTGAAATTTTTTTTGTAAAACTTTTCAGGTGCCATTGAATCGATTGAGGAACCTTGTTTAAGTTTGTAATCGGGGATAAAGTCACCGGCACGGATAGGACCGAATAGATTCGAGAAGATAATGACGTTGTGATCTATGTAGGAGCGCTCAATATCCCCTAGTTCATCATATCCAAGATAATCATAGGCAACCCCATCATAGCGTTCTATGGCCTTCATGGTTGGTGCTGTATCAAATGGAGTTTTATACCGTGCGAACTCTTTTTCATCTTTGAGGCCAAATAGCTCATGGAGATCACTATAATCTCCATGAGTGATGAGCTTTTCATATTTTAAAAGTACTTCAAGACGTTTTGTATAAAGATCAGGGAACATTAAAGAAGCTGAATTAAGACTTGGGGCTGTTCCCCCGGGACGTTTTCCTTCACTTGGTGCAAATAAAATAATCATGATCAGTAGTAGGCGGCAATGATGGCATAACTGATAAAGAACATGAGATGTGAGGCCCCTTCAAAATAATTGGTCTCACCCTCTTCTGTTGTTTTCCATACCAGTAGAATTGTTAATAAAAGTGCCCCGATTTGAAGCGGATTAAAATCCAGTGTCAGATTAATACCTGAAAAATAAGCCAGAAGCATTAATATTGGAACCGTCATAATGATCGAAACCGTTGATGCACCCATAGCAATATTCACAACACGCTGAATTTGATCATTACGGGCTGCTCGTACTGCAGTAAATATTTCCGGTGAAACACTTATGATTGCAATAATGAGTCCGGACAAGCCAGCAGAAATGCCGTAATCTCGTGCTACTTTAATACCATGCTGTGCAAAAATTTCCGCACCTAGGGCAATAACACCGATCAATACAAAGATAATAATAAAGTTAATCGCCGTACTTAAATGCTCAAAAATATAATCACTCGAGTCATTTTCATCAATCTCACCCTCTTCTTCTTGAAGCTTTCGCTTTAAACGAAAAAAACGACTACGTGCTGTTGCTTTAAAAAAATGGGTGTGCGTTTGCGTTTGAAAAATAAAAATAATCAAATAAAAGAACATTAATAAACCCGCTATCAGATGGCTCACTTGTGTCAATGCTTCCGAACCATGTTCCGTATGACTCAGCAAGCCAGGAACCAACAATGCGGAAGAGGCCACAAACAAGACCGTACTGTAAGCACTGGAGGTCTCTTTATTATGCTGCTGCTGGCTAAACGCAAGGCCGCCTAAAAAGACTGAGAGTCCCAAAAGAACATTCAGATCTACAATCACCGCAGAGATGATTCCCCCCTTGACCGTTTCCAATACTTCTGGACTATGACGTACTTCAAGTAAAATCATATAAAGTAAAACAATCTCAACGACTACGGCACTAAAAGTCAATACAAAACTACCATAAGGCTCATGTAATCGTTCAGAAAGAATATCAGCTACCTCAGCAACCGTCAGTGAAAGGGCAGCAATACCTATGGCTGAGAAAAGTGTCGCCATAACACCATCGCCTTGAGCATGAAAGAAAAAAGCAAGTAACATGGAAGCAATTCCTGTGAATATATCCCAGTAGTCTTCTATAAAGTAGCGTATCCGCCTATCCAAAAGTGTATCCTTTTAACTATTAAGTTGCATATAGTACCATATCAGTACTCATAGGATGATTCTTAAATCAGCCCTTTTCGTTTAAAAATGTAAATCGGTAAGATGGAAGAACAAATCATCAAAAATACCGATAATCCATAACCATATTCCCAATTCAATTCAGGCATTATCTGAAAATTCATCCCATAGATACTGGCGATCAAGGTTGGCGGCAAGAAAATAACATTGACGATCGTAAATATTTTAATAACCTTGTTTTGCTGAATACTCAAAAGCCCCACAAACACGTTTTGCAAGTAATCGAGTCGCTGAAAATTAAAATCGGTGTAATCCACAAGGGATTTAATATCTTTGAGCATGATGGTTACATCATTTTTCAACGACGGTTTGTATTTGTCGGATTTTAAAAATGAGCTCAAGATACGTTGTTTATCCGTCAAACTTTCTCTGATTTGCATATTTAAATCTTCAAAAGAAGAGATTTTTTCCAAGATCTCTTCGTCATCATTTTTATAGTCGGTAAAGACATGCTTACGAATTCTAGCAATGTCACGAGAAAGTTTTTCAATAATATCCGCATCCGCATCAATACGTATATCCAAAAGATTACAAAAAACGTCATAACCACTGTCAAATTGTTGCGGTGTTGCGTAGACTTTACGATTAAATTCTTCAAACGTATATAATGAAGCATAACGAATCGAAATCAACAGCCCTCGATAAAGGATAAAAGAGACTGTTTCATTAAAAGAGTGTTGATTAGAGCTGATTAAAAAATAGCTATTGATTTCAATCTTATCATTCTCTTCCCAGTAACGCGAACTGATCTCAATCTCTTCCGTTTCTTGTTTTGTAGGAAACTTAATCCCAAATGTATTTTCAATAAAAATAATCTCATCATGCGTAGGCATGAGCATGTCGATCCATATAACTCGATCAATAACATCTCCGTCAAGATCAGACATCGTATCGATGAGTGCAATGGCATTCTCATTTTTAACAAAACATTTAATCATGATACTCCTTTATCAAATCGCTGTTTATAGCTGCACTTTTGGCACAGCTCTTCAATCGCTTTTCCCTCTTTAAAACCATAAACAATCGTGCGGGCACGTTGGGATGCTAGAATTTTACCCAAATTTGTTGCATGTAGGTTACCTAACTCAAGAATCCCATCGCCGTCCAAGCAACACGGTACCACACGCCCATCAGCCAATATAGCAATTTGCTTACTCAAGCCATGGCAATATCCATCTCCTGACACCTCATTATTCAAGCTCGGCCATTGAAAATAACGATCAAAATGAAGCAATATCTTAGACGCGACACGTATGGACTGTCGTTCACCGCTAAGTGACCCACGAATAAATCCTGAATCAAGTCCAAAGTGTTTTTCCAGGAGAAAAAAAAGCTGTTCATTAAACGCCTCTTCACTGTATGCCTCATCCAAGTTCCAAAGACGTAAATTGATAAAAAATTCGCGCGACTGACTTAGCTTTTCATCACACAATGCCAAAATATTGTCCATATAAGCTTCAAAACTTCGAGAGACACTGTTTTTATTAAAACTGTTTAGTGAAATATTCACTTGTCTGACAGCAGGATGAAACGTCATTGCACGCCGATGCTCATCGAGATAAAACCCACTCGTTGTGATCATCACTGAAAATCCTCTATCGTAGGCAATATCCAGATAGTCATTCAAATTGGACAACACCATAGGATCTCCCATCACATGCAAGGCGATGTCACGTGTGTAGTCTGAAAGCTGATTTAAGATTGATTCAAAAAAAGAGAGGCTCATAGTCTGAGTCGGCTGATCTTTTGGAAGGCAAAAACTGCATGCTAATCCACACACATTGGTGATCTCGATGTAGGCACGATTAAATTTCATGCGGCTTTATCTCACGGAAGGAAACTTACGATTCCTGCGGTCACCGCAACGTTTAGCGACTCAACCCCTCGATACATCGGGATTGAAACACTGTGTGTTGATGCTGCTTCTACTTTTTCGCTCACCCCTTCGCTTTCGTTCCCCAATACAAAAATAGCACGAGGCGGTATTTTCAATGAATGAATATCACGTGGAGCATGCGAAGAGAGGGTAATAATCGCTGTCTCATTGAGATGTAAAATCTCTTCTAAATCATTGCAATAATAAATAGGAATTTTGAAAAGCGTTCCAGCACTAGCTTTCATCACCAAGGGTGAAAGTTTGGTGCTGTTTTTACGTGGCAAAATAATTCCATCGATTCTACTCGCAGCAGCAGAGCGGACAATCATCCCAAGATTTTGAGGGTTATTGATCCCATCCAGTGCTAAAAAACGAAAATCATTGGGAAAATCTTGTGCAATAGAGTTTACATGGCGATAATTTGCTGATGAAACATCGATCGCTACCCCTTGATCCTGAGCGCTGTTTTTGGAAATACGTGAAAGAGATTCTTTGGTATGATATTTTATCTCTACACCACGCATATCTGCCAGAGCAAGAATCTCTTCAATCGTCTCATCGCTGCGATTGCTCTTGGAAAGGTGCAATTTGTGTATTTGGATCGTATCGTCACGTAAAACTTCTACGGCAACATTGCGCCCATACAACGTAATCAGTGAATCAAAAAAAGCTTTTTTCTCTAAGTACTCAGGAGAATCGGTCATTTTTTATACGCGTGAAGCGATGGCTTGAGCGCTAAATCCAAAATGTTCAAACAGCTGATCGGCAGGAGCGCTGGCACCAAACGTATCCATAGCAATCACTTTATCAGCAAAACGATACCACTCCAGCCCGCGAGCCGCTTCTATCGCCACTTTTTTTGTATCAGGTTTGATGATTGAATCAATGTAGCTTTGAGATTGTTCGATCAAGAGGTCGTAACACGGCACGCTCACAACGTTTGCCATCACACCACGTTGGGCCAATTCCTCCGCCGTTGCTAATGCCAAAGCAACCTCAGAACCAGATGCCATCAATGTCACGGTTGCATTGGCTGCTTCGCTCAACAAATAGCCGCCGTTCTCAACGTCCCCTTTGAGTGGTGCTGACAATACCGGAAGATTTTGGCGTGAACAGACAAAGGCACTTGGTGATGTTTTCATAGAGAGTGCTTTTTGCCATGCTTTGACATTCTCTGCCCCATCTGCCGGACGATAGACGTAAAAGTTCGGAAGCGCTCTAAATTGGCTCAAATGCTCAATAGGCTGATGCGTTGGACCATCTTCACCTACACCAATACTGTCATGCGTCCAAATGAAAAACTGCTGAATACCGGCAAGTGCGGCAATACGCGCTGCAGGCTTCAAATAGTCACTAAAAACAAAGAACGTAGCGCTAAAAGGGAGTAATGGCCCGTACAATGCCATTGCATTCGTAATCGATGCCATCGCATGCTCACGTATACCGAAGTGGATGTTTTTTCCCTGAGGGAATTCTCCCATATTAGTTAACTCGGTTTTATTCGATGGGGCCAAATCAGCAGACCCACCCAAAAAGCCAGGGATTGCTCTAGCAATCGCATTGAGAATAATCCCGTTGGTATTGCGTGTTGCATCCGCTTTTTCAAACGCAGGCCATTGGATACGGCTAAAGTCAGGATTGAGAAGCTGTTCATACGCTTCATTTTGTTCCATCAAGGGAAGTTCTTTTAGACGATGATTCCATTCACGCTGCGCCAAATCCCCTTTTTCGATAGCGCAACGAAAACGCTCAAGCACATCGGCATCTACAGTAAAAGTAGCCTCAGGATCAAATCCAGCATCACGCTTGGCAGCTTTGATTACATCATGCCCTAATGGCGCACCGTGTGCATGGTGAGAGCCTTCCAGCTTTCCAGCACCTTTCGCAATGACCGTATTGGCAATAATCAATACAGGTCGTGCAATTGCTTTGGCCTGCGTCAATGCGCCGTCAATTTCATCGAAATTATGTCCATCAATCTCTAATACAGCCCATTTTTGAGATTCAAAACGATCACGGATATTTTCACTCAAACTAAGCTCAGTAGAACCTTCAATCGTAATACGGTTAGAATCATAGATCAGTACCAAATTATCTAAGCTCATATGCCCTGCGATGGAACATGCTTCATAACTGATCCCCTCTTCTAAATCGCCATCACCGCACAAACAATAAACACGGTGATCAATCAATGCGGCAGTTTCAGAATTTACTTTGTGCCCCACATATTTGGAAGCCATCGCAAATCCAACCGCATTGGCGATCCCCTGACCCAAAGGACCCGTTGTGATTTCAATACCTGCTGTGTGACGATATTCAGGATGCCCAGGTGTTTTTGAGTCTAATTGACGAAATTGTTTAAGATCCTCAATTTCCAAACCGTATCCCCAAAGATGATTCAATGAATAAATAAGCCCCGTCCCATGTCCGCCTGAAAAAACAAGACGATCACGATTGAGCCATGTCGGATCTTTTGGATTATGCGACATATGCTCGGACAAAACAACAGCGATATCCGCAAGTCCCATAGGGGCACCCGGATGACCTGAATTTGCTTGCTGAACCATATCAGCTGCTAAAAATCGGATCGTATCGGCCATTTTTTGACGCATTGCATTACTCATTGTTTATTCCTTGTGTCGGTTAATGTATTTGGTAAGTGTTGGTGACAATTCACGATATAAATTCTCATCAAAACTTTCCATTTGTTTCTTTAGTTTATCGGAAAGTGTATTTGCCTCATGCATAGCTTCATCAAATCCCAACAACGTCACAAAACTATTTTTAGCCTCATCGTTGTTCGTTGTTTTACCTGCACTGATAGAATCCTGCGTCACATCTAAAATATCATCTTGTATTTGAAACAACAGCCCAAGGTCAATGCCAAAATCATACAAATCATGCGCAATATCATCACGTCCGACAATAATAGCTCCCATCTTCAAAGATGCCGCGATGAGCATCCCCGTTTTATGAATATGAAGCATTTTAACTTGATCAAGTTCAAGACGTTGATTCTCGAAATGGCAATCAATGGCTTGACCCAATACCATACCGTTTAATCCACCATTTCGTGAAAGCTCTCGAATAAGCTTTACAACCACCGCTGCACTAAGTGGAGCATTACTGAGTACTTCAAAGGCATAAGTATTCAAAGCATCTCCTGCCAAGATAGCAGTTGTTTCATCATAACTCTTATGCAAGGTAACTATGCCGCGACGTAAATCGGCATTGTCCATTGAGGGTAAATCATCATGAATTAATGAGTAAGTGTGAAGAAGTTCTATAGATAAAGCAACATTATAAGCGCTATCAACCATTAATGGATTGTAAGCACGCACCACATCAAGCAGTAAAGCGGGACGAAACCGCTTTCCACCACTGGTCAGCATTTGATGTAAAGAAGCTTCATAATGAGGGTGAAAACTCTTAGATACAGGTAAATGCGAGATCAAAAATAATTCGAACTTCTCCATTATCCCCATTAGATCTGTTCAATCACTTCTGTAATATTATTATCGTCATCTACTAAGACGACCGTTGGCTTATACGTTTCAAGTTCAAGATCATTATACGTAGCATACGCTACGATAATTACTTTGTCCCCCTTATGTACTTTACGAGCTGCAGCACCATTGAGACAAATATCACGCTGCCCGCGTTCACCCAAAATAACATAGGTCGAAAACCGTTCACCATTATTGATATTAAGAATCTCTACTTTTTGACCCACACGCATTTTTGAAGCTTCCATCAGCTCCTCATCAATAGTGATTGACCCAACATAATTCAAATTTGCATCCGTTACGGTTGCACGGTGAATTTTGCTGTAAAGCATTTCCATTAACATGGTTTAGCGCCCCATTTGCTTCATCATGGCTTCAGGAGTTATCGGTGCATCCCAGAGCTCTGCTGAAATTACATACTCTTGAATCACTTCACCACCAATAATATGGCGATCAATGATTTCGGTAATCTTCTCTTTTGTTAATCCCGCATACATTACGTGGCCAGGTTCAACAAGCATTACCGGACCTACATTACAACGATTTAAACAGGCAGTTCGAATTGGCTGAACCGTACCGATAATCCCTTTTTGCATAAGAGTCTGTGCAAGATGTTGGAAAAGATCTTGAGTCTGCGGGTTAACACAACTTGGCTTTGGCATGCCCGGAGGTGAACTTTGCTCACATTTGAAAATATAAAACGCTGGTTGTGGAACACCCATCGTAGACTCCTTGATTGATTTTATGACTGATTACTTTAAAATTAAATGGAATTATAGCCAAATTCAAATCTTACACATTAAGCTTTCAAGACAAACCTTTAACTTCAGGGAATGTTTAAAGTAGTCCTAATAGCTCACGTACCACTATTCGATCATCAAAAGGGAATTGCTGATCGTAAATGGTTTGTGTCGTTTCATCCCCTTTACCCAAGATCAGAACAACTTCATCCCCGCTTCGATCATTAAGAGCCTGCGCAATTGCATTACGTCTATTAACATCAACATAAACATTCGTCTTATCATCTATGCCTGTCAAGATATCTGCAATAATATCATCCGGATCTTCAAAACGGGGGTTATCGCTTGTCACGTATATTTTTTTTGCAAAAGATGCTGCGATCTTTCCCATCATCGGACGTTTAGAGCGATCTCGATCACCACCAGCACCAAATACAACCAGAACCTCTTTTTCTTTTAGTGCATTAAGAACTTGCTGCATTCCATCTGGAGTATGGGCAAAATCCACAATGACAAGAGGAGATTCGCTCACCACTTCCATGCGTCCACTTACACCACCAAAGTTTTCAACCGCTTCCGTAATTTTTTCAAAACTATCACCGCTTACCATATGAACCGCTGCTATTGCCGCAGTAATGTTATAAAGATTGAAAAAACCGTGCAATGAAGTTTCAAAAGTCACCATGTCCTCAAAATGTTTTAGTACCCCGCTGATGCCATTATTAAGAGAGTACGCCAAAATCTTGTATGTTGCCGGATTTTCAACACCATAGCTATAGGCATTTTTCATATTAAAATCAGCTCTAGGCTCATCTTTATTGATAAGTTTTCTGCTCTCATCTTGGAAAAAAAGATTTTTGACCCGAATATATTCTTCCAAACTGTTATGGTAATCAAGATGATCTTGTGTAATATTGGTCAAAATCTTCAGATCAAACTTTATCCCTGCGATACGCTCCTGCTCTATTGCATGAGAACTGACTTCCATCACAAAATATTCACAACCCGCTTGTATCGCTTGAACCATATGACGGTAGGTATTCATCACTGTTGGAGTCGTTAATGTTTTCCCCTCAACAACACTGTCGTTCATAAAAAAGCCACGTGTCCCTTGCATGGCTACATTATGACCTAAGTCCAAAAGAATCGAATAAATAGCACTTGCGGTAGTCGTTTTTCCGTTTGTACCTGTAATACCGATAACTTTGATTCGATCCAATCCAAAAATCTTCCAACACTCTGATGAGGTGATAATACACTTAGCGCCACGTGCAATAGCATCATCTTTGTATTTTTCGTTTTGTCGTGTTAGTAAAAAAGCACACTCCGATGAACATTCAACAGAGTTTTCTGTAATAAAACGATACGGTTGACCTTGAAGCTCAACTTTCAATAGGATTTCCTTTTGCCAAACGTCTCAGTAGATTACGTAGTTGCTTATCATTTGGATACACCCCTAAAGCGCTCTCTAAATAGCCTAATGCCATCTCTTTATACCCATGGTCAATCAAATTATCAAGAAAGTCAACAAAATCTTCTTTTTCTGTAATTATTACACGTGTCGAAAACATAATATTTTCAAAAATACGGTTAAAATCATTTTCATCTTCTATGAGTTCCTTGAACTCCTTATACATGATCCCATCTTCATAAACCATACGCTGTTTAATCGTTTCATCAAAAATAGACCCCAATTGATCCAACGTTCCATCCATTGTTTCTAATATCTCTGAAATGACAGTGTCCGCTTGTTCAGCATCTTCACCTCGCAATATCGCATAATAATCAAACAAGGCCTCGGCCCCATTTTCCCCGCTAATAGCCATATCTGATAGTATTGCTCCGTTGTACGCTTCTTTTGACAAAGGATTTACTTCCAACGCAAAAGAATACTCGCGTATCGCATCATTATATTGCCCTGCTAAAAAATATTCGTTGGCTCTAGTGAGGGTTTTAGATAAGGTTTTCAATTTCACGGTCTCCCTCCGAAATAATATCTAGTTGTATATCGACATAATATCGGAATTATAGTACATCAATTTGATTTTCCATCCCTTGCGGCACATTAATAACCGTAAGTTCTGGATGTATATCCATACGAAGCTGTCGTTCAACTCCATACTTTAGCGTATTGCCACTGCTCCCGCAACCGACACAGGCTCCTTGTAGCTGTACATATACTGTTCCATTTTTAACTGTTAAAAATGCTATATCTCCACCATCAAGTGCTAAATTGGGACGAACTTTATCGATCACGTTGCGCACTGGCTGCATTAACTCTTCATCAGTAAATGGAATCATAAAAATATTACCTTGTCTTTGGGAAATGAATATGACAATATAGAGAAATTGCGCTAAACATGTACTAATAGGAACTTGATAATTTTAGAGCGAAGTTTCTTTTAAGAAGATTAGGAGAAAAAGAGGGTATTGAACTCGTTATACGAGTTCAATGTATGCCATAACCGTTGCGTCGCCGCGACGAATACGAGTTTTAACGATACGAGTGTAACCACCGTCGCGTTCATTATATTTTGGAGCTACTTCATTAAGAAGCTTTTTAGTTGCCTCTTTGTTTTGAAGAGCTGCAAAAATAGCACGGTGAGCATTTGCATCACCTACACGTGCTGTAGTGATTAATTTTTCAGCAAATGAACGAACTTCTTTTGCTTTAATCAACGTTGTTTCGATTTTGCCGTGTTCTATCAACGCAATGCTAAGGTTTTTCAACAAAGCAGCACGGTGTGAGCTTGTTCGACCTAATTTGCGGTATCCGTGACGATGTCTCATGATACTTCCTCTATTATATTAAAGCTTATTCAGCTTCGATTTTCTTTTTGATCGCAGTGATTAAATCATCCGCTAGTTCTTGCCCTACTGCATAACCGAATTCATTGATTTTTTCTAAAATCTCTTCAAACGATTTTTTACCAAGGTTTTTAACTTCTTTCAAATCATTTTGACTCATCATTACGATTTCGCCAATGTATTTGATATTTGAACGGTCTAAACAATTAAAACTACGAGCACTAAGCCCAAGTTCTTCAATACGAGCACCTAAACGCTTAAGTTCAGGATGTTCATCTGAATGTTCGACTGCCGTATTCGTTGTTTTGATACTCACTTCACTGTTAAATACAGCCATTTGAGCATACATAACTTCGAGTGAATTTTTAAATGCATCCACAGGTGAGATCTGACCATCAGTTACGATGTTGATAATCACTTTTTCAAAGTTAGGATTGTCTTCAACCAAGATGTTTTCAATAGCATACGTTGCACGTCGAACAGGAGTAAAGTATGCATCAAGTGCAATATAACCCTCGCCTAACATATCACGAATATCTTCACTTGGTGTATAGCCGATTCCCTGATGAATTTTTACGGTAAAATTTAGAGTTGCATCTTCATTTAACGTTGCTAAAAATCCTTGAGGTGTAACAACTTCTACATCATCATTTTCTAAATCACTACCATGAATTTCACAAGGGCCTGCGAAAGTATAGTTGATCTCTTTTTCTTTAAGGCCGTTTTTCAATTTAAAACGAATACCTTTTAAGTTGATAATAAAATCAGAAATATCTTCGAGCATACCGCGCACAGAGTCAAACTCATGCTTAGCACCCTCGATTTTAATACCGATTGGAGCAAAACCAACCGAACTGCTTAACAAAAAGCGACGAATCGGATGGGCAATTGAAACTGCATAGCCCGTTTCAAATGGATATGCAATAATGTTCGCTTCATTCGCACTAATTTGCTCAACGACAAACTCTTTCGGAAGAAGCGGAGATGTTTTAATTTTTTTCATGCTGAGTGCCCCTTATTTAGTGATTATTTCGAGTAAAGCTCGACGATTAGACGTTCTTCAACAGGAATAACAATCTCTTCACGTTCTGGTAAACGAGTGAAGATACCAAATAATTTAGCTTGATCAATATCAACCCATGCCGCAAGGCCAGTTTGATTTGTAAGCTCACCTGCACGAATAATTTGGTTATTCTTTTTGCTACGCTCAATAATTTCGATTTTTTGACCAGGCTTAACACGGTATGATGGAATATCAACACGATGTCCATCAACCATGATATGACCATGATTTACCAATTGGCGAGCAAAACGACGTGTTGTTGCAAAGCCCATACGGTAAACAACATTGTCAAGACGCTGCTCAAGAAGTAAAACTAGGTTTGTACCTGTATTTCCTTGACGACGCTTTGCTTCATCAAACAATGAATGCATTTGCTTTTCGCTCAAACCGTACATGAACTTCGCTTTTTGTTTTTCACGAAGCTGTGTACCGTATTCAGAAATTTTTGTACGACGTTGACCATGTTGACCTGGTCCATATGGACGCTTGTCAAGTGCACTTTTACCTGCAAGACGACGCTCACCTTTTAGACCAAGGCTAACACCGAATCTTCTTTCGATTTTTTCTACGGGTCCTCTATATCTTGCCATTACAAAACTCCTTAGACGCGTCGGCGCTTAGGCGCACGACATCCATTGTGTGGCAATGGAGTAACGTCTTTCATAAATGAAATACGTAGTCCCTCAATAGCACCAACACTTTTAACTGCAGTTTCACGACCAGAACCTGGTCCTTGAACTTTGATTCCCACTTCTTTAATTCCGTGGACCATTGCTTTTTCCAAAGCCGATTCTACTGCTTGCTGCGCAGCAAATGGAGTGGATTTTTTTGAACCTTTGAAGCCAAGCGCACCGGCTGAACTCCATGCGATCATATTACCCATCTCATCTGTTACTGTTACAAGAGTGTTATTGAATGTTGCAAGGATATGTACTATACCTCTTGCAATATTCTTTTTGACGACTTTTTTACGGGTTGCTTTTCTTTTTGCCATACTCTAATCCCTTATCTTGTGGCCGAGCCGACAGTTTTCTTCTTACCTTTGCGTGTACGTGCATTGGTTTTGGTTTTTTGACCACGGCATGGGAGACCTTTACGATGACGAAGACCACGGTAAGAACCAAGATCCATCAACGCTTTGATATCCATAGCAACTTGCTTACGAAGGTCACCTTCAACAACGGCACTAGCACGAATTTCTTTCGCGATTGTTGCTGCGTCATCTTCAGTCAATTCGAATACACGCTTGTTGTAATCGAGACCTGTAGCATCCAAAATCTTACGAGACGTATGCAAACCGATACCATAGATATAAGTTAATGCATATTCCAGACGTTTTTTCTTAGGTAAGTCCACACCGGCGATACGTGCCATGCTTATCCTTGTCTTTGTTTATGTTTTGGGGTTTTGCATATTACGCGAACCACCCCTTTGCGCTTGATGATTTTACAATCGTCGCACATTTTCTTCACTGAAGAACGTACTTTCATCGGTAAGCTCCGTTATATAGCTCCTTTGACCTCTCTTAGGTACACGTAAACGTGTACCAATACTTGTGACTACTCTTGTAAGCAGTTACAAACATTCAATCACGCTTGTCTGAGAGGGCAAAGTGGACGCGTATTTTACATAATTTTAAGTTAAAGTTTTATTAAGTTGCAAGGAAGGGGTCTAGCTTACCTCTATATGAGGCAAGTAATTGGATTAAATCATCCGAAGCATAAAAGGTTTTTCTAATACTGCATCTAACGATTCAAGGTCTTTAATCATTGAACAGACATCACTCTCTAAAGCTTCATGTGTTGAAAACAGTAAATGCGCACATTGTTTTTCATACGGACGTTGCAGCATGGTCTCAACGGAAATCGTATGATCTGCAAACAATTGTGTTATTTGTGCCAGCATACCGGCCCTATCACTGATTTTAAGGCGTAAGTAGTATTTAGAGCGAATATTCCCTGAATCTTTTAATTTCAGCCCCTCTTCAAGAGGATGATTGAAACCAAGCATCGGTGAGCGTTTTCCGGCACGGACAATATCAATGATATTAGCAACTACTGCACTGGCAGTTGCATCTCCACCGGCACCAGGACCATAATATAATGTCTCACCAACGCGATCACCGACCACACTAATACCGTTCATAACACCGTCGATTTTGCCTATCATCGCATCTTGATTAACTAAGGCTGCATGTACTCTTAGCTCGACTTCCATGCCATCACGTTTTGCAATTCCTAATAACTTGATCGTATAACCAAACTCTTTTGCAAAGGCGATGTCTGCTTGGGTGATCCCTTCGATACCTTCAATCAAAATTTCTTCAGGTTTTGCATCGATTCCGTAGGCGATAGAGGCCAAAATCAATAGCTTATGTGCTGCATCAAAACCGCCGATATCAAATGTTGGATCCGCTTCAGCATAGCCTAATGCTTGCGCCTCTGCCAAGATAGAGTCGAAATCTACCCCTTCATTCATCATCTTTGTCAACATGTAGTTGCACGTACCGTTCATAATCCCCATAATGGATAAAATATGGTTCGCTGATAGACCTTCACGCAATGCACTGATGATTGGAATTCCACCTGCGACGCTGGCTTCAAATTCAAAAGGGATCTCCCCTGCAATCTCTTGCAACTCATAACGGTGATAAGCTAAAAGAGCTTTATTGGCTGTTACAACTGCTTTACCGCTGGCAAGAGCAGATTTAAGAATCCTAAATGGCTCTTCAACCCCACCCATGAGTTCAACAACAATGTCAATTTCGGGATCATTGATAATGTCATCCGGATTTTGAGAAAGAAGGATATTCAAATCACCTGCTTTAGCTAAATCGCGAACAACACCGCGCTTTACGCTAATAATATCTCCTGCACGTGCAGTGATAATCGCCGCGTTTTCTTCAAGTATTTTAACAACACAGCGTCCGACTGTTCCGACACCGATGACACCGATGCGAATCACTCGGCACCCTTGCATTCAAATTGCTGCAAAAAGTTTTTGATATTTTTTGCTGCTTGACGGATACGTTTATCATTTTCAATAAGAGCAATACGTACATATTCATCGCCATATTCGCCAAATCCAATCCCTGGAGAAACGGCGACATTGGCTTCCACAAGTAAACGTTTTGAAAACTCTAAACTGCCCAAATGACGCGCACATTCCGGAATACGGGCCCAAACAAACATCGATGCTTGATTTCGTCGCATCGGCCATCCTGCACGATTAAACGCTTCTAACAATATGTTTTGTCTATGATCGTATTTATCCGTGATTTCTTGCACACATGTCTGATCCCCTTGAAGGGCAATGGTCGCCGCTACTTGAATCGGGGTAAACATCCCATAATCCAACCAACTCTTGATCTTTTGCAATGCACCGATAAGCTTTGCATTTCCAACAAAGAATCCAACACGCCAGCCAGCCATGTTGTAACTTTTTGAGAGAGTAAAGCTCTCAACCGCTACATCTTTTGCTCCAGGAACCGACATAATAGAGGGTGTTTTGTACCCATCAAACGTCAAATCACCGTATGCAATATCGCTGATAATATAGAAACGCTCTCGCTTTGCCATCTCAACAATTCGCGTATAAAAATCTGGCGTTACGGTTGCCGTAGTTGGATTATGCGGAAAGTTAACAACGACATATTTTGGTTTAGGAAATGAAATATGAAATGCTTGTTCCAAACGTTCAAAGAAAAGATCTTCATCCACTTTATAGTCTTCATCAAATGGGAGCTCCATTTTCTGAACATTACCACCCGCCAAGATAAATGCATACGAATGAATTGGATACGTTGGATCAGGTACAACAACAACATCCCCAGGATTTGTAATCGCATAGGCCAAGTGAGCGTATCCTTCTTTGGATCCCATAGTGGCTACTGCCTCTGTCTCAGGATCAAGATCAACATCGTAACGTCGTTTGTACCAATCACAAATAGCCCCACGCAATTTTGGGATACCTTTGGATGCCGAATACCCATGAACTTTTGTTTTTTTCGCTGATTCAATCAGTTTTTCGCGAATATGCTCAGGAGTATCACCATCAGGATTCCCCATGCTAAAGTCAATAACATCCGCACCTGCACGTCTACGCGCCATTTTAAGTTCACCGACCTCAGCAAAAACGTACTTAGGGAGGCGCTTGATACGATCAAACTGTATTTCATCAAACATTATTGCAACCTGTCAAAAAAAAATTGCGCAATTCTAGCATAGTGGGACTCCTAAAAAGCTTATAGATATTATTGTTCATTATTCGCAGACTCTATCCACATTCCTTCTCGAAGCATTTTCATTCCATTGGCATTGGAAACTTTTAAATACATTGCGTGTTCAGGCAATAAAAAAGTCATGTCATCTTTAAATGTTGCTTCCTTAATGGAGGCTAAAATCTCCATTTTATTGTCAAAAACTGCAATCTCAGGATACCATTTTTGACCATACGGCGCTTCCACCCTAATACCCAATGTCTTATTGACTCTAAACCATGCGGCAGCATTCGTACGCTCGACTTGCGCTCCTTCGTCTTGAGTTATAGCAGGTACATTCCACAACGCTTGAGAAGCATCTAACTCTACCTTCCATTGTTTACTGATTAGCTGCCCATTAACTGCCAAGATTTGATGCTCTCTCAGATCTTCGGCAAATGCTTTTGGATCAAATGGTTTCTTGGCATACAGTGTCATATCCAGTTCAGTCGCTTCATCAGTACTGCTAAAACGATAAATATTCACTTTAAAACCCATTGACTCTAAAACACGCTCAATAATAACTGTTGAGAGTATTCCACCATGAGTAATATTGAAATGGATCTCACTTTTTATCTCTTTTGCGGCGACTGATAGAACAACCAGTAGCAGCAAGAAGAAAAGTTTCATTACCAAGTTGCTCCGTTATTTTTAACTGCGAATTCAGCTGCATTGATTTGTTTCAACTGACCATTTTCATATGTAAACCAAACCGTATTTCTATCTTTTAATATTTTCGTCCCCTCTGGGGTTACAATTTCTAATCGGCCGTGTCCAAACATGTAAAGTGTATTTTTAGTTTTATCCAAAACAATAGGATCCATGCTTGTTGCTTGCGATTTGGAACCCGTTGTCAAATCGAGTATTCCCATCCAAACTTTTACTGTCGGTTTAATGCTTATAGCGTTCTCAATCGCGGTAACCGACTTTATTACGCTGACGTTTAATTCATTTTTAGATGCTGTTACATTCATCTCAGTAACAGGTGTAACCATTGTTGTATTCGTCTCTACGGGAAGAATGACATCCATATTCACATCTGCAACTTCTACATCAGCACTGCTAAGTTTCATGATGTCTTCTGAGGGAGCAATACTCAATCGACCTTGTATCATCGATCCCAAACCAACCAATAATGCTATAGCTAAGATACCTCCAAGGACCCACTTTTGTCTGGATCTTGACTGCGCTTGTAAAATAACCGATTTTTTTGGGACGGCAACATCCGGATGTGTTTGCATAAATTCATCGTATTCACTACGAAGATCTGTAAGATCGATACCATATTCACGTTCTAAAATAGATATAAATCCCATAAATTGAACACGAGTCAAAGAAGAAAAAGATTTATTCAATACCAATTCAAGTTTTGAACGTGCTATATGCGTCTGCTCGTGAATAACATTGGCACCTAAACTCTGTAAATCTTCAAACGTATTCATCGCATTCTCTCCATTAAAATTGCACCTGCTACACCTACATTAAGGGAATCAAAATCATGTGTCATCCGTATTGATACCCCCTGATCCATCCCTTTTTGAACTCGTCCGCTCAAACCTTCACCTTCATTCCCTAAGATCAATACACGCTTGGAAGCAAACGTCGTCTCGCGCACATCTGTCCCCTCTGCCATTGCCCCATAGAGCGTGAAACCTGACTGCTTCAATTCATGCATGACATCGTGAATATTGTTAATAATAACAAAAGGCAAATCCAAGGCGGCACCGCTACTGGTGCGGATAATGGACTCAAAATTCGGCTCTTTGATACCGCAAATCACCATAGCATCAACACCCAATGCATACGCACTGCGCACCAATGAACCAATATTACCCATATCGGTAATCGAGCTCAAGACAACAATGAATTCACATTTTTTTAAGAAAGGAGAGGCATAGGGGACCAATGCAGACATTTCAGCAATGTAACCTTGATGGTTACCCCCCTTTACCATTGATTGGGCTGCATTTTCGGGGATTCGTTTTACTTCAAATCCCATTTTCATCAAACTGGAATACTCTTTTTTATCCACTTCTTTGGCCAAATAAAGTGTTTTAATACGATCTCGATGGCGTTCTAGGGCATAGAATACAGGTTGTTTTCCATAAATTAGCATTTTGCTCTCTTTGGCTCAAAAATATTTTTGAACAGTTATTATATCTCTATGTGTTTAAGAGTCGCTGATAGCACTCTTTTGGATTCTCGCCGGTGATCTTGGCGATGAGTTTTGAGGCCGCTTTTTTAGGTATATCTAAATCCAGGATATCCTGTTCACTTAGATTTCCCCCTTGATGTGCCGATGCTTCGATCACAACAACCCACTCACCTCGAATCTCTTCGGTAAGTTGACTTAAAAGCTGTGATGCCGTTGCTTTGTAAAAACGTTGATATTTTTTACTGATCTCTTTGGCTAAAAATACCTGGCGATCAGGTGCCGCTATAACAATTTCGTGCAAAAGTTTATCTAAGCGCTTCGGTGATTCGTACAAAACTGTCGTGTATCCATTAAAAAGAGCTTCCTGCAAAGCTGCGGATCTATCATGCCCTTTATGCGGTAAAAAGCCAAAGAATAGCATCTTTGTCTCACAAAAACCACTGGCAACAAAGGCACTCAACACAGCATTCGCACCCGGTAAGATATCGTATGCGATACCATTATCCAAGCAATAGCGCACCAGTAACTGTCCCGGGTCACTGATACCAGGCATTCCGGCATCGCTTACATAAAGGATATTGGCATTAAAAAAATCGGGGGTTAATTTGGCAACAAAATCAGATTCATTGTGCGAATGCAAACTCAAAAATTGAGGTTCACGCATGGTAAGATCATGGCGTTCTTTGAGTAAATGGATCAATTTTTTCGTGACACGTGTGTCTTCACAAAGGATGATATCAGCGGTTGAAAGTATTTCTAGGGAACGAAGAGAGATATCGGCAATGTTGCCGATGGGGGTAGGAACGAGAGATAGCATTGACCTCCCCTTACCTAACTTACGAGTTTAGTGCGTAACGTTTTTTGAATTTATCGATACGGCCAGCTGTATCTACTTGACGCTCTGAACCTGTGTAAAACGGGTGACAGTCGCTACAGATATCAACACGAAATGTATCTTTTGTGCTGGTTGTTTTAAATGTGTTTCCGCATGCGCAGTTAACAGTACATTCAACAATATTAGGGTGAAGTTCTTTTTTCATACTATTACCTTAGTGAGTGACGGCGTTGTACGTCAATCGGTTTGAGTTTTACATCCGTACCTGGGGACGGATTGTTGGATGCGAATTATAGCGAAAAAATATTGTGTTTACAATAGAATGTCTTCCCAGTGGATTGTGTCACATCTGTTCGCAATGACGTGGAAAAAATTAAATAAGGCAAAAAACTACGCTTATTTGGTCCTGAGGATACGAAATCCAACATCATTGTCTCGACTATTCGGCGTAACGCTACCACGAAACGCCGAACGGGTAATAACTGGACTATCGTCCCAGCTGCCGCCCCGAAGGGTGCGGTATTTTTGCTCTCCGGTGGTATTGGTGCTTCCATCATTTGTGATTGAGGCGTAGCTGTCTGTGTACCAGTCTTGTGTCCATTCCCATACGTTTCCGCTCATATCGTATAAACCAAAGGCATTGGCTCTCTTTTGTGCTGCTGGGTGGGTTTTACTATTGCTGTTGTTTTTATACCATATGATAGAGTCTACACAGCTTTCATCATCCCCGCAGTACCATTTAGTGCTGGTTCCCGCGCGAGCGGCATATTCCCACTCTGCCTCAGTAGGCAGACGATAGGTATGCCCTGTGAGGGTTGAGAGTTTTTGGGCGTACGCAGTTGCATCATCCCAGCTCACTTCCTCTACTGGACAGGTATCACCGCAGCTGCTAAAGTCACTTGGATTAGTTCCCATGAGGGCTTTGTATTCCCCCTGGGTGACTTCCGTAACACCCATTGCAAACGCAGGGATGCTGATACGATGGATCGGTTTTTCATCACTACTTTCGTTTGACCCCATCATGAACTCTCCGCCGGGGATGTTGATCATCTTTGGGCAGTTTGGGCAGTCTTGGAAGGGTTCTTTGCTGGAAGCTTGGAGTTTGAATTTATTAAGTTTTACTTTTGCCAGCGCGGTGAATTTACCATTGGGGTATCTGGTGAGGTATTGGTTGTAACTTTTTTCGGTATTAGTGTTCTGAGCGGTGTCCCATAATTGTTGTTCTTGGACTTGGGCTTGTTCGTTTGCTTTTGCGATTGCATCGTCTTTTAACTTTTTAATACGGGCTTTTGCTAAGGTTATGTATTTACCCTTTGGGTAAGTGTCTAGGTAGATGGTGTAATCCTCTACAGTATTACTCGATTGAACTTCTGTCCAAAGAGTGCTCTCAACGTCAGAAGTGTTTGATTTAGATATCGTCTCTTGGATGTTAGGAGTAACAACAACCTGAGCAAAGGTTGTAGTTTCATTTCTTTTTTTCTCTCCTATAAGTTCTCTGAGTAGATCTATGACTTCAAATGCTGTTTGGTTTGCATAGGCTCGTGATTTGGTATAGACCACTTTTTCATCAAAAATATTTTGGATATTGATAGAGAGGAAATACCCTCCGTCTTGTTTGGTTACATGAGCTACTGCTACGAGTTCTGAGCCAAAACCTTCTGCAATATCCTGCATACATTTGGTTTGGTCACAGTCCCCTTTTGCTTCTTTGGATTCTTTGGCAAAGGTCTCACGTTGTTTTTGTAACACATTATCACCTGAAAAGACTACATATTTTTCTTGTAATCCCTCTACGAGAGCTGTCTCCATCTGCCCTCTAAGCCTCATATCCTCACTGCTGACGATTATGGGCATGAGTACGAGTTTTGGTTTTCTAGGAGTGGGTGCTAATGGTTTGGCAGACAAAGAGGCTGAACTGATTAAAAGGCTAAGAAAGATAAAAATAGTTAGGAGTTTTTGGACCATGGTTCACCTATCAACGATTGGATCGTAACTAAAATTTTCTCCAGCTCATCCACTGTCTCGAAGATTGTATTGAGGATATTCATCGCATTTTCTTCATTATCCTCATAATCATGGGCAATTTCATTACGAATCTCTCGTAAAACAAACCATTCTTCTACGTCAACAATATTGAGCTTTTCGAGTTGATGTAAAATATCCAAAAAAGGTTTATCCACATTTTCACCCTGAGCTAGCAAAAATGCTTTAAAAAGCTTTGCGCCAATCGCATCTTGAAGTTTGGAAAAACGATATATAACTTGATCGGCAAAAGCAATATGTTGAATATTATCGATTAATTCTCTGAAATTTTCAATTCCAACCGGAAAGATATATGATTTTGAAAGTTCACCAAACGCATTTCGAATTCGACGTAGGTGAATAAAATTCTCGTTTAATGTTTTGAGTAGTTTAGTCTGATAAATTAAAGCAGAATCCCCCATCTACGAGCCTCCTTTTCGATCAATCTCTCAGAATCTTCATTAAATACTAAATCAATTTTTTGTTCACCCAAATCATGTTTTACTTTGGATAAAAAAGAAATCTTCCGCTTAAATAGATTTGATTTATCCTCTATTTCTAGGAATAGATCAATATCTCCACCCCGCTTCGTATCATTCGTTCTCGACCCAAAAAGATAGAGCTGCCCATTTGGAAACACAGTACGACAATGTCTAATGAGAACTTCATGCTCATAGTCATTCAAACGCATGCACTCCCCTTTTTGGATGTAAATTTTTTAATTATAGCGTAATCTTTTTCGAGTTTACCATCACATCCGTTCACAATGACGGGAGAAAATCAAATGAGCAAAGTAAAACATTGTCTACCTACGCACGCAACGAACGTTAGCGCTACCTCTCTTAGCAAAGTGGTGAGTATGGCCACTACCGAAAAAAACGAGCCACGCGCTAGCAGAATCAGACACATCTAGAGAAGAAGACCAATAGGCGAACGAGGTATTTTTAAGGGTTGGATTGTTGAAGAGACCGTTGACTTGCTTACCCTTATTGGCGTCATACCACGCTTTCCAGCCATCATTATACTCTCCGTAAAATCCTAGAGTAGACAGTGAAGTGAGTTCCTCTTTGGTTGGCAAGTGCCAATCACTACGTCCTCCAAGAGTTAGATTCTCACAATAATCTTTTGCACCTTGCCAATTTATTTGCACTGTTTTAGCCTCTTCGTTGTCCTGCCAGGTGAGTCCTGTTTTTTTGTCAAAAAATATGCCTTCCGATGTGGCTGATTTTTGAGGTAGAACATCTTGTTTTTGACTGTCTTGTGGAAGAGATTGTGTTGCAACAGTTTCTTTAGCCCCAGTTAGGAATTTTAGCGAATTTATCACTTGAAATGCTGTTTGGTTTTCATAGGCGAGGGATTTAGAATAGACTACTTTTTCATCAAAGATATTTTGAATATTGATGGAGAGGAAATAGCCTCCGTCTTGTTTGGTGACATGGGCGACTGCTACGAGTTCTGAGGCAAAACTTTCTGCAATGTTTTGCATACATTTGGTTTGATCGCAATCTCCTTTGGCTTCTCTGGATTCTTTTGCAAAAGCTTCACGTTGTTTTTGCAAAACATTATCTCCTGAAAAAACGATGTATTTTTCCTGCAATCCCTCTACGAGAGCTGTCTCCATCTGACCTCGCAGTCTCATATCCTCACTGCTGACGATGATTGGCATGAGTACGAGTTTTTGCTTTCTTGGAGTTGTTTGGGTGGATGGTGTTGGTTTTGCGGCAAAAACTGTTGAGCTAATTAGGAGGCTGAATGAGATAAAAACGGTTAGGAGTTTTTGGACCATTGGTTACCTTGGATGGTTAATAAGTGAATATTATAGCTCAAAATCTACAGGATAACGCCATAGATGCAACTGCAACTGCCGCACTCTCTGAGCGCAAAATCATCGATGAACTAAAATGGCGAACACGATGGGTTGTAAAGAGTGCGCGTTCACTCTCATGAAATCCCCCCTCACATCCGATTATGACCGTCTCAAATTCCTCATTACGCTTCAATGCTTCTCCGCCAAAATCCAAGATAACAGAATTTTGATGTTCATTCAAAAAATCGTTCAACGAAGCCGATTCTCCAAACTCAATGAACGAAGTACGTCCACACTGCATAATCGAACTTTCCATAATGCGTTCAAAGCGCTCAAAATCAAAGCGAAAATTACGTTGAGAGCGGTGACACTGTATAAAAGTGATTTTCGAAACTCCCATTTCCGTAAGCATCGGAAGTACTTTTTCAACGGTTTTAGGATCAATAATACACCATCCGATATGCAGTTTCTTAGTAGATTCAACCACTACGCGTTCGTGACTTTCCAAAATAAAAGTAGCATTACGGCCATCGGCACTTTCAAGAATATAGCGATATTCTTCACTCAAATCGGTACGATTACGAAATGAAAGGATATCTCCTACAACATGTCGACGAACCTTGACGACATATTTGTACTCATCACCGTTCAAACGTAGCTGAGACTTTCCCGCATCGGTACTGAGCATAAATTTCATACTAGCATCCAAATACTCATCAGTACCAAAAGAAATACTTCTAACCCTAGTATCTGAAACGCTTTTTGTTTATATCGCGTAAATGCATTATCTTCTCGTATGTCCGTTTGATATTTTAGTATCCTATAACGCTTGATCTCTAAGATAATAAATACAATGCTTACAATGATCATCGCTACATTCGCGAACGTAAAATGCAGATGCTTTGCTGCCATCATCACACTACCTGTGAAAATAGAGATGGTTATCAGCGATGCGGATATGGGCATGACGATACGCAATCGTTTAGCATAACGTATAAGCTGATGAGATAGAGCAAGCATGACCAAGTTAAATAATACAACTGCAAATAAAACAACAATTCCGGCAAAATGGATCTCGAGTCCTGTTGTGTATAATGTTTCCATAAAGGGGATTTTACCTTAGTTTGCTTATAATCATCTAACCATTCCCAAAGCATAAGGGAACACCTTCAAGGAGACATAATGGCCATCAACGTCGAAGAGGCATTGCACCATATTTATTCCGCAGCATTGCCATTAAGTACGGAAATTGTCCCCATCGAAAATGCTCTGAATCGAGTATTGGCACAGACGGTAATCGCTACACATTCCCTTCCTGAATTTGATAATTCGGCGATGGACGGATATGCCATTCGTGTCTGTGATGGTGGTAAAACATTGCCGCAATCGTGTGTTGTCTTCGCCGGAGACGTCAATGATGTCCGACTAACTGAAGATCAATGTATCCGTATTATGACCGGAGCAAAGATCCCGCAAGGATGCGAGGCGATTGTCCCCATTGAAAATGTAACCATCCATGAAAATAAGGTCACTTTTGACTCTAACATCACAGCAGGACAGCACATTCGTCTCAAAGGTGAAGACATCCAATTCGATATGGAACTGCTTAAAAATGGGACCTTTTTGCATGCCCATCACATCACACTGCTTGCATCTCAAGGGATAACCCACATCAAACTCTATCGACGTCCTAGAGTCGCGTTCTTCTCCTCAGGAAATGAGCTCAAAATGCATTTTGAAACGCTGGGTAATAATCAGTTGTACAACACCAACACCCCAACGTTTACTGCTCGTGCTGCGGAGCTTGGATGTGAAGTTATTTTTACAGGTACTGCGGAAGATACCGTTGAGTCGATCCAAAACCATATCGCCAGTTCATTAGATGCCGATTTGATCGTCACTTCCGGAGGTGTGAGTATCGGAGATGCTGACTACACCAAGAAGGCATTTCAAGAACTTGGCTTCGAGAGTCTTTTTGAATCCGTCGACATCAAACCCGGCAAACCGACAACCTTTGGACGTATTAACAATACCCTCATTCTTAATCTACCAGGAAATCCTTTGGCTTCCGCTTTGTGTTTCGAACTCTTTGGTCAAAGTATCATCCACTCTCTTAGCGGTAGGCATGATAAATACCTCTCTACCATCACCACACGTATGGCCGAACCGTTTATCATGAAAAAAGGGCGCCGTTCATTGATCCCTGGTTGGTTTGATGGTTCGACGTTTACCCCAAGTCCAAACTTCGGTCCCGGAATGGTGCTTCCGCTCTCACGAGCCAATGGTTATATGATGGTGGACGAAAATGTGGAAAAATTTGAGCAAGGTTCAGAAGTAAGAATCATCCCGACACGCTGGTGTATGAATTCGGATGTCCAAGTATCTCTGGTAACACTTTAAACCGTATCAGGGTTGGTAAACACCTCTCCAGCTAAAACTTTCTCCCACATCAGCGCATCAGGCCAATCGGCTCTTACCCCTTCGCTGAAAATAATTTTTTGCAATGGAATCGTCCCCATAATATCCGAGTAGGCATCTTGTGAAAATCCTTGTGCATATCCGGTGTCGGTCTCATGGACGATAATACTGTGCAGCTTTACTCCCCGCTCACCGTTTATCACCTGCGTACATCCCAAAAGACGATCGATCATCACAAAGATGACACGGCTGAATTGCTCTGCTGATGGAGAGACAGGCAGTTGTACCCAACGGCTAGAGTTGCGTTTCATATCTTCCAGATACACAGCATCATCGCCATCCCATAAGGCAATCGCGTGATCAAAGCTGTCAATCAGAGCTTTCATCCCCTGTTTCATCAAACCAAAATCATAGACCATCTGCCCGTGATCAAGATACGCGGATTCAAACAACACTTCGACTTTGTAAGAGTGTCCATGTAATGAAGCGCGGCAACGCTGGGTAGAGCACCCTCGGACTATGTGGGCATTTTCAAATTTAAAGAGTTTTCGTATTATCATGATATATTACTACCTTTTGAGGTCACATTTTGTGACTTCAAGTTGTCCCACTCATCTTGAGAGAGTTCAAAAACAAAATCATTCGGAAATCGCTCAGTATTCCGAGAAACAGCCTGATTAATATATTTTGTTTCTACACCATAGAGCTCTGCCAAATCAGAATCCAACATCACTTCAATATTGCGAATACGGTAAATCTTCTCTCTGACTTTCTCTACGAGAAGACTGCTCATCTTATACACCATGATTTTGATCCCAAATGCGTATATGAAGACGGTCACTGTAGATAAAGCCACGGCGTTTGCAAAACTCGATCACCGCCTCACAATTGGCTTCAATATGAGATTTATCGCCACCCAAAGGCATACAATACACAGGGGTAAGCGGATAACGGGTGATGATCTCATCGATTTCGGATTCGATATGGGAGACGAGAGAGGGCTCATCCACTGTGAATTTAAAAAAACTTCCATTTGTGTTGGTAATGATGGAGTCAAGAATCTCAAATTTTACCCGTTTATCATACGGCTCACCGCTGTTGGAAAGCTTGACTGAGAGGGCATACACCGCTTCTTTGTAAAAAGGGTATTTAGCGAAATCAGGTGTAATAGTGGCATTGGTCTCAAACGTTACACGATGCCCTTGCGAGATCAAATGCTCAATAAACTCAAGAAAAATCGGTTCATTGCCATAGATCAGCGGCTCTCCGCCTGTAAGCACTACATCCACGTGAGGAGGAAGACGGTAGGAATTCATGATCCATATCAGCGTTTGAAGCTCTTCGACCTCTTGCCACAGCCCACCAAAGGCTTTGCGATCAACAGCATATGCAGTATCACATCCGATAACTTCGGTACCATTTGGAGCTATTTCATGACATCCAAACCCTGCACACGTAAGATTGCATCCTCCGAATCGGAAAAATACAGAAGGGACACCTGTATACTTTCCCTCACCCTGTATAGAATAAAAATGTTCGACTAATTGAAGCATCTATCAACCACCCGTTTCGTAAAAGGCACGCTTCGAAGCTTCACCCTCAGGATCAGACCAGCGATTTTTCTCGGGCTTAGTGCGAATGACCTCTTTGAGTACCAGGGCCGCTTCTTTGATATCACCGCGTCGCACTGCATCACGGATACTCATCGCTTCATCAAAATACAAACACGGAATCAAATTACCCTCTGCGGTGAGGCGGATACGATTGCATTTGGTACAAAAATCGTCTTTGTGCGGCTCAATGATTCCAAACTCATATCCATCTTCAAGTTTATAGTAGTGCGATGGTGAATGGCCGTCAAAGCCCTCATCGACATAGCTATATCGACTGCCGATAATCGCTAGAAGTTCATGACTTTGCATCCCTTTTATATCGACCTCTGCATGGACATTTTCCATGTATTCGATAAAACGCACTACGATATTGCGCTCTTTGCAATACTCTAAAATATCCAAGATTTCATTGTCATTAAGCCCCTTCATGGGGACCATATTGGCCTTAACTCGGAATCCGACCTTCAACGCTTCTTCGATCCCTTCGAGGACATTTTTAAGAACATCTTTTTTTGCGATTTTTTCAGCAACATCCGCGTTGAGTGAATCAATAGAGACATTTAAACGACGAAGCCCTGCATCGTAGAGTTTTTGTGCGGCACCTTTGAGCAAAAAGGCGTTCGTGGTCATCGCTAGATCAATGTCATTTTTATAATCATGGATCAACTTGATAAAAGTATCCAAATTTTCTCGTAAAAGCGGTTCACCACCCGTAATACGGATTTTTTTGACCCCTTCATCAATCGCGACTTTCATAAATTCAAACAATTCTTCGAAGCTGAGTAGATTTTCTTTTGGTACCCATGAAAAGGGTTTTTCAGGCATACAGTACTGGCATCGAAAATTACACCGCTCCGTCACCGAAACCCGTAAATAATCAACCGTTCTGCCATAACTATCTATTAACACATTCATCCTTGGGCATAGCTCATTGTGTGCGATAGTATCTAAAAGTAGTTTTGAGTTTTATTTAGTCAAATCATTAGCATGATTATTTGACTTTTAAAATTCTTTTTATTCTCATCCATAAGATTATTCCGCTAATTAGCAAGAAAATCAATGTTACGGCGGTTACGTCATTTACATATGCCCACCAATCACCAAAAAAAGAGCCGTCATGTAATGTGAATAAAACGCTATACAATGTCGCATCCTGAAAATGGGGTAATGCTACACTATTCTTATGCCCCTTGAGATAATGTACTTTTCCATTTATCGTTATAACGTCTTTGAACATATGAGGAGAGTGTTCTAATTTCTTCCAAACATTATTTTCTAAAACTCTATTAGGTGCGCCCATTCCACTGACATACAATATTGACCCGTTACGAATCATCTTATACGCAAATCCGCTGTTTTCAAAATCCCACTCTTTAAGGTCACTGCTTTGGTAAATACCGTGACGATTGCCGATGCGGTAAACATCTCCATCATAATCCACCGACCAAATATCTGAACTTAGCTGATGATAGACAGGAGGCTGATATGTAGAAGAAATACTCACAGATTTCAAAAATGCTGCAAACAATTTAGAGTGATCCAGCAAAATGCCGCTTAATGCTATCAATATTAGCGGTATGGTGGCTACCACACTGATACTTGTCGCATGCACCTTTAGCACCATTTTGATCGCTTTACCGCGATTGGCAATCTTTTTACGCGTTTGATAGATCAATACCGACATCACCATACCACTCAATAATAAAAAGCTCAACATTATGGTTGCAAAGTCATTAATTATTAGCGAACTAATCCCATCAAATAAGCCACGTCCATAATGGACATCACGGATAAGTCGTGCGAGACTTATATCATGCTCTAACTCATTACTTTTGATCACCGGGGCTGTTCGTTGCAGAATATTTCCCTCTAAATCCAATACTACTATTTGTGATTGATCAACAGAAGCAACAATACGATTGGCATAAACGCTTATCGCATTAATATGCTTGGTACCCAACGCTAAAAGCTTCCATTCGCCCAAAGTATCTTGACGATAAATGCCATCATGGCTTGCAGCGTACAAAATACCTTCGTAGGATTTCAGAGCATTACATGGCACTGCTAAACGCTGTTGAAAATCTTTTCCTTGATTCTCACTTTCAAAGATTCCCCGTTTTCCTGCTGCGATAATATGGTTTGCATTGAGTGGATCAATCCAATAACCATTTATCAATGAAGTATCATGCTCTATAACCGACTTAGGTACCGATGTAAATGTAGTAGAATATAAAAAGTTCCAATTCTTATGGTTGAGAAAAAATCCGCTGATCGAGAGAATCAGCAACATGAAGACAACGGTATGTGCGCCAAGTTTATGTAGTTTTGAAAGTCTTACCATGTGTATTGAAGTCCTGCAAAGAATTGTCTCGGGTCACCTGGAGTGTATTTAGATTTACTGTAAGCATACGTTGCACTCGTAGCATACCGTTCATCTGTAATATTCGTAATTTTAGCAATAATGGAGAGTGCTTTTGTGTAGGCATAATCGGCTTTTAAATTACCAATATTATACCCTCCGTATTTTTTTACATGCGCATCATCCATCCAGTACGATCCGGTATATTGCCATTCTCCCATAACTACTAAGCCATTAATGGTTTCTGGCGTATAAAACAATCTCCCATTAGCCATGTTATTAGGCGCAGACGCCATTTGATTGTCATGGTATATTGTATCATTTTCATAATAATGCTGTGAATAGCTGTAACTTCCCTTTGCAACTACATCTGAAGTCACTTTCACAGAGACACCTAGTTCTACTCCTCGATGGACACTTGCTCCTCCGTTGCGGTAATATTTAACTCCACTTGCTTGGTCTTGCGTAAATGTGTCTTTGATTTTCGTAACATATCCTGAGATTTCAGCATAGTTTGTTTGGTCGCCCTTTTTTATTCCAACTTCAACCATGTCAGACGTTTCCGGATTCAATCCATACGTTTCATACCCTTTTTTTAATGAATAAAGCATGCTGGCTTGTGGGATTCTAAATCCATTTGCATAACGTGCATACAGATTGAGTTCTGCGCTAGGCTGATACGATAATGATAGCTTTGGGCTCGTATGTTTGAACGAATCTTTACGATCAGACGTACGATAGTATATATTAAATACATTGCCGTCTGAGATCTTGTTATCATACGTATAATGGCTAGAATCGTATCGTATACCACCACTGAGCGTTAATACGTTTGACACTTTATAATCTGTATGGATGTAAGGAGAAAGCGAGTAGTAATCAACTGTGTAATCATAAATTGCCCCTTTTAAGATAGATGCATTGTAATCATATTCTTGATTATTTTGTTGGTCTGCATGAGTGTACTCTGTATCCAATCCAGCGATAATACGTCCCCAAGTCGGCTCAAATTTGATTTTATTTAGCAAGCCAACGCTTTGTTGTACACTGTCGTTGCTAGGTAATGTAGTTTCCCATGTTGCCACATAGCGGTTTCTGTTGTAACGAAGATAAGGCGTAATACTGATCTCTGCATCCTCTAATGCATAATTAATAAATTCAGCTGACAAACGTGCATAATCAAATTGACGTCGTACGTCCGTCTTTGAAAGTGCCGTATAATAATTTGGATCGTCACTTGCAGCAGCAGAACCATTCTCAATGTTTGAATAATTTAAAAAATCATCTGCTTGTTGGGCATCTGTTTTTGAAGCCGCAAAAACAATTTTTACAAAATTATCTTTGTTCATCAAGTAATCAAAACGACCATTAGCCTCCAAACGTTCCGATTTACTGTGTTCTCTCCATCCATCGTTATGATCATAACGCACCCCTAAAGAGTAGGATCTTTTCTGATCAATTGTATCGCTAAGCGTTGTGCTGATCGATTTATACCCATCACTACCGATATTTGTGTGTAAAGACTTTTTTAGTTCTTTTGTTGGCTCTGTAGCTGAGAGAACATTTATGGTTCCAGCCATCGCATCTGAACCATACAAAGCCGATCCCGTCCCCTTGAGAACCTCGACAGAACTTGCTGAACCATACGTTGTGTAAGCTAATCCATTATGATTAAAAAATCCTGATGATTGTACTGGAATACCGTCTTGTAAAAAGAGATAATAAGGCTCTGTTGATAAAGGCATTCGAATAGAAGTTTTGTGTCCAATGATTGATCCTGTTTGCTCAACTCGTACACCTGATATTGAATTTAGAAGATCTTTTTGAAAAATAACTTGATCAAGTCTAATCTCATCAGATTGTTTTACATCAATGCTCAGTGGCTGAGAAAACACTGTTTCTTCCTCCCGTAATGCCGTTACACTTAAAGCATCTAAAGAGTATGTATTCTCTTGAGCTAATGCTTGAATAGCACTTAGAGCCAACAAAATAGTTGTTTTATGATTCATACTTTGATTCCAATAATTCATTTTTGGGTATCTTAATCAAGAAGTGTTACAGTTGTGTTAAGGAAGGGAGAAATATTGATTTTATTAATGAAGAGATGACCCCAGAGAGGAGCCATTAGGAGTTACCAGCCGCGAACTACAGCGTGGCAAGAGGTACAAGCATTCACGATTTCAGAATAGGATTGGCTTGCTTTTGAAAATTGTTTTTTATCCAAAGATTTTAACAAATCAGCAGTTGCCTTATCAATGCGTTTTGATGCATTGAATGCAATATTGCTCATGTGTTGTTTCTCTTTTGGAAGATACTTTTTCGTCTCATCGACATTATGAAAAAGAAGGTTAGCGGTATGAATATCCGCGACTCCCTCTTTTATCTGGACTGGATTGTTGTACAAAAATCCTTTTTGTACCATCGTTAAGCCATTTTCCATTTGACTCATATTGGTGACCAAAGTATTGTCTGCACTTGCAACGCTACTTAATAATACAGTTAATATCAAGCTAATTATGATTTTCATTCTATTCCCCTATAAAGTACACTTAGTGTACTTTTTTCCAGATTTTACGCTTCCATAGATACGCTAACAAGGCAAAAACAACCGAGTAACCCATAACCCATAGACCGACACTCTCACGCTCTGCTTTTTTTGAATCACCGATCTCTTCCATATAAGCGATCACTTCTTCTTGTGCTTTCTCAGTCAAACCAACACGAGGCATTGCCGTTCCTGCAAGAAGTACTTGAGGATTATTGATAAAGCTGTGAAGATAGTGTTCACCACGGCTTTTGATATGTTGTGACAAATCAGGCGGTGTTGTACCCAAGTACGTTTTCAATGTTTCTGCCGGAGTCGTCGCTTCAAGCGTGCCGTATTTCATCGCATGACAACGAGAACATGCCGCTTTAAACGTTGCCTCATGTCCCGCTTTATCTTCAGTTACTTTTGGAGAAATCGATTGTAAATAAGCGACTACGTCCATAATGTCTTGAGGCTGCATCCAATTGTATGAAGGCATTGGGAACGCTTTTGCACCGCCAACCGGATATTTATGATCCAATTTCATCGCAGCTACAGGATTATAAATAAAGTTTGCCAAGAAGTTTTTATCGTAAATACGTCCTGCGCTGCTCAAATCAGGTGGATTAACTCCATAAGCTGCCGCTGCATCCGCATTCGACATAATTTGCAGATGCCCTGCAGCTTCAATAGCATGACAAGCAATACAGTTTGCTTCTACTAATACTTTACCATTATCCACATTCCCCTTGAGAGAAGTGTCTACATTTTTAAGATCATCAAAAGCAAAATTGGCAGGCGCCACTTCAGGATGCATAACACTATGTGCAAACGGTTCGATACCATAATAAAGTGCACCGACTAAAACGACAAGAACTGCTAATATTTTAAATTCTTTCATATTATTTTCCTTTCGCTTTTTTTGCTTCTGCTATTGTCACAAACGGAAGAGCGATGAATAAGACTAAAAATGTCAACGATGCACCAAATCCGACCCATGCATTTGGACCCGTTGGCGGTAATTTACCAAATAAAGTCAATACCATCAAATCAGCAATCATCAACCAAAACCAAATGCCAAAGTACGGACGTTGGTTTGCAGGTTTTACTGTTGGTGAGCGATCCAACCATGGCATAACCAAGAAAATAGCATTCGCAAAACCAAATGCCATAAGCCCTAGATCTTTACCGGACAATGGACCCACTGGGAAGAACCAACCACGTAACACTTCATAACTCCACAAGAAATACCACTCAGGATAAATATGTGCTGGAGTCTTAAGACCGTCTGCTTTGTCAAAATTGATCGGATCCATTGCAAAATCGTAATGGAAAAAGACCAAATAAAAGAAAAAGACTAAAAAGACACCCAAAACAAAAAAGTCTTTAGACAAAAATACCGGCCAAAAAGGGACGACTTTTGACTCTTTGTGTTTTCCTGCCAAATATTTTTCTGCTTCTTCATCAAAATCAAAAAACTCACCTTCAACATTGTTGACATGAGGAAAACGAAGTGCATAGAAGTGAAGCACGATCGCACCCAAAATCCCCAATGGAATCAACAATACATGAAGCATAAAGAAACGGGTCAACGTAGAGTCCGCAACATAGAAGTTACCGCGAATCCATACTACTAAATCGCCGCCGATGAGAGGAATACCGCCAAAAATCTCCGTAATAACGTATGCTGCCCAGTAGCTCATTTGACCCCATGGAAGCATGTATCCGCTAAATCCTTCAGCCGAAAACAGCATAAAGAGGATCATACCACTAATCCATATCATCTCACGCCCTTTTTTATAGGAGCCGTAATAGATACCGGTAAACATATGGATATAGATGATCAAGAAAACAACTGAAGCACCAACCGCGTGAATATGTCTAAAAAGCCAGCCGTAACCTACTTCTTGCATAATCGTGTAGTTTACACTATCGAACGCCATGTTGACATCCGGTTTATAATACATAAGTAGGAAGATTCCAGAAACGAGCAAGATTGCAAACATAACGCTCAACAATACACCCATAGCCCATAAAAAGTTGATATTTTTAGGAATCCAATACTCTGTCATCATCACTTTCGCGAATTTGACAACACCTAGCCGTTGATCGAACCACTCGAGCATCGAATCTGCTTTTTTAAATTCTGCCATTGTCTACCCCTTACGCTTTCGCCATCATTGCTTTGTATTCCGGGCCTTCTTCACCCAATACAAGTGTCACGCCATCAAGTTTAAACGGAGGAATATCCAATGGACGTGGAGGCGGACCGAATTTATTGATACCAGCATCAGTGAATTCACCGCCATGACAGGCACATTTAAAATCTTTTTGATCATTACGATATGCAGGAATACAGCCCAGGTGAGTACACAGACCAATCATTACTGAATAATAATCTTCACCAATCTTGACACTTCGTCCGTCAGTCGGTTTCATATCTGCACTGTATTTGAGTACAAAGATCGGCTTACCGCGCCACACTACGATCTCGAGCTTATTGGCTTCCAAGCCCGATACATCAACCGTAGTAAACCCAGCTGACATAACGCTAGGTAGGGGATCCCATGTTTTTTTCATCGCTAACAGCGATGCAACTCCCCCAACTGCGGCAACGGCACCAAAGGCTTTACCGACGAACCCTCTTCTGCTTTCATCCATGATTGTGTTCTCTCTTAAGTTAAAAATTTAATGACTAATCATAAGAGAAAAAGGTTTAACTTAGCCTAAATTAAAAGCTTTTTTTATGAATTCGATAACTTTATCATCCGATTGTGACAACTTGCCGTAAACAACTGACCCAAGGGAGTTGATGGTTTGGGTCAGGGAAGTCATATCATAACCCTTGATAATGGGAATATTCAAGGATTCAAATAAAGGTACAAAATCAGTGACATAATCCGGACGCTGAAGATAGATCGGTCGCCCTCCTCCCGCCAAGTTTTGTAAAGCGGCCATAGGAGAAGCGGTGAGCAAAATATCTGTACCTCGAATAACCTCATCGTATTCTTCCCATTCATGAAAGCTCTTAAAACTGTTTTGAAGCGTTTTTTCATATCCCAAGAAATGGTAAAAACCCATTAGTAAATCCATCTCAAATGAAGCAAACATTACTTGATGGGTTTCCAGATCTTTTTCGTAGTCATCATCACCAAAAAACAATGCCATCGGTATCGTTTTGGGGCGCTGCTCATAATAACGTTCACCTATAACAATCCCTTGTGCGATTCCATCACCGCTTAAATAAGGAGAAATTAAAAATTCATTCGGATGCTTCGTATCATCGGGCGCATCTCCTACACGGATAAACGTTGAAAAAAACTGGCTCATATCGTCCAGCAACATCGGATTAAGTTCCGCCGAATCAAAAATGATCTTATCGCCGTGCTGGGCAATCTGAGGGATGTTTCGAACAACGTCCATACCGACCGAACGCTTGATCCCAAAATCTTTTGCCTCGGCCGCGATTCGAAAATCAGGCGACAATAAGGTTATATCTACATCCCCAAGTCGGTTAATAATCGCTGCTGCACGATGAAAACGGTCAAGCCCGATACGGTGACCCGTGTGTACGTAATAAAAAAGTCGCATTGATTAATCCCTTATTTGTTTCGTTGTGCCATTTTGATATAAATCTGTAAGATATCTAATGCCGCAGGTGTCATACCGCTGATCTGTGATGCCGCTTGCAAAGTTGGAGGGTTGAACGTATTGAGCTTACTAACGATCTCATTGGAAAGTCCCGAAACGGATGCAAAATCAAAGTTCTCCGGGATCGCAATATGCAGCATCTTGCTCATACGCTCGATATCATCACTTTGTTTTTCAACATAACGGGCATATTTCGCTTCGATCAAAATCTGTTCTTGGACATACGGATCAAGTTCTCCAAAACTAGGGATCAATTTTACCAATTTGTCCAACTCAAAACTCTTACGTGATACCAACTGCGTCCCGTTGAGTTTATCACTGATACGCTCTTCGTCAATCGATTCTAAAAACGCTAAAAACTCTTTATTTGGAGTATAGATCGTCTCTTCTAAAAGTGCTAATCCCTCATTAATCTGGCGACGTTTGGTCTCAATTTGTTCCATTTGAGTGTCCGTTATCAGACCCAGCGCATGTCCATAGCGACCTAATCTTAGATCCGCTGTCTCTTCACGTAACAACAAGCGATACTCCGCACGTGAAGTAAACATACGATACGGTTCTTTGGTCCCCTTGGTCACCAAATCATCGATAAGTACACCGATATACGCTTCATCACGGCGCAATACAAGCGGTTCTTTACCCTGTAGTGACAATGCCGCATTAATACCCGCCATCATCCCCTGCGCTGCTGCTTCTTCATACCCTGTGGTTCCGTTGATCTGACCTGCGAGATACAGATGTTTGACTTTTTTGGTTTCCAGCGTATGGCGCAATTCGGTAGGATCGACATAATCGTACTCAATCGCATAACCGTAACGAACGATCTTGGCGTTTTCCATACCATGTACGGAGTGGATCATTTCACGCTGAACATCAGGCGGAAGTGACGTACTCATCCCATTGATATAGCACTCAGTATTCTCTGCCGTTTGCGGCTCGATAAACAGATGATGGCGGTCTTTATCCCGGAAACGGTTTACTTTATCTTCGATACTGGGGCAATAACGTGGTCCCACTCCCTCAATCTGTCCGGTAAACAAAGGGGCACGATGAAAGTTTCCTTCGATCAAAGTATGCGTATCTTCATTGGTATAAGCTATATAACATGGAAGTTGCTTTTTCTCACGTGCAAATTTCTCTCGGTCGGTACGGAAACTAAACGGATTAGGAATCTCGTCTCCTCCTTGTTCCTCCATCACGGTAAAATCAATCGATGAACTGTCAACACGTGGACAAGTCCCTGTTTTGAGCCGTCCGACATTAAGCCCTGCCGCGCGTAGTGAATCAGTCAACCCTTTTGCCGCAAATTCTCCAAAACGCCCTGCTTCTTGACGCGTCTCTCCGATATGGATCATCCCGTTTAAAAATGTACCCGTCGTGATAATAACACGCTTTGCTCGGTACTCATTGAACAAATCAGTACGAACTCCTACAACACTCCCATCCTCAAAAATAAGGGCATTAACCGTTTCTTGGATCAAGCTAAGATTAGGGGTTGTCAATATTTTGTTACGGGCAAGGACGCGATAACGATCCATATCGATCTGAGCACGGCTACCGCGAACCGCAGGCCCTTTGGTGATATTCAAAATGCGAAACTGGATACCTGCATCATCCGTGAGCAATCCCATCTCTCCGCCAAGAGCATCAAGTTCTCGAACCAAATGCCCTTTTGCCAAACCGCCTACGGCTGGATTACAGCTCGTAGCACCTACTTGTTCAGCTAAAATCGAGATCATCAGAGTCTGCTGCCCCATACGGGCACAGGCAAGTGCCGCTTCGATTCCTGCGTGTCCACCACCGACTACGATTACGTCATATTGCATAGTTGACTTCTTTTGGATAAATTATGTGTGCAATTATAACCTCCCTAGTTGAAACCTATAAAAAACAAAAGGTAAATCATCCTACAATTAAGAAAACCTTTTGATGGCAGCCGTAAAACATGAGTATAGAAGCAACAAAAACCTTAGAAGAACTCCTAAAAGAGTACGATACCACTCCTATAGAATATGATCCGACCGTTGATGGAGATGAAGAGCATCTGATCCGTGATGATCTTTTAAAAGAAAAAGAGCGGATGAAAGATGTTATTACCAAGCTTAAAGAAAAAAACCGCGGCGAGCGAAAAGTAAGACGTTAAGATGTGCACGTTATAATTTCCTAAAAACAGGTATAAATAGAAATGATACAAGCCGCTTTTCATGCATTCAATAGCCAAGACTACGCAACCGCCATCACCCTTTTTCAGACACTTGCCGATCAAAACAATCCCACAGCAATCGCTTCATTAGGTTATATTTACCAAAACGGTCTCGGCGTTTCCGTAGATTTTGAAAAAGCGCGTGATTTTTACATCCGTGGCAGTGAGTTGGATGAGCCCACCGCTTTATACAATCTTGGATTGATGTATACCGATGGTGTGAGTGTCCCTCACGATCAGTTCAAAGCGTATGAGCTATTTATGCGCTCCGCTATACTCGAATTTCCGCAAGGCCAATTCGAAGCGGGTCACAGCTTGGAGCACGGTTTAGGGTGTATGCAAAACTACAGCGAAGCCGCATTTTGGTATGAGGAAGCGGCCAAACGAAGTCATACGGGAGCATTTAATAATCTCGGGGTCCTATATAAAGAAGGGCATGGAGTTCTCCAAGACTACAACAAAGCGTTTATCTGTTTTTCACGCGGTGCTGGCATGAATCTTCCCGAAGCACAATACAATCTTGGATTGATGTACGATCAAGGGTTTGGGTGCGATGCGGATCACGATGTAGCACTGGAGTGGTGCCGAAAAGCAGCTTACAACGGCCATGAAAAAGCCAAACAAATCATTCAAGGATTACAAGAAGAGGGAAAGATTATTTGGTAACCCACATCAACAGTTCCTTTTTTTAAATATTTGATGCGAAATGCTCTTTGTATTCATCTCGTCTCATCTCTTTTACTTGATACATCAATTTGTCCACTTCACTAATAACTTCACTCGTCGTACAAGACTCTGGTCCAAATAGACTTACCCCAACACTAGCAGAAAGACTATACATCGTTACTTCAAGCTCATAAGGCAGAGACAACTGTGTCTGAATTTTTTGGGCTATTGTATTGGTAACTTCAAATGCTTCTTCTCTCTCAACTCCTAAATCATTCACGAGTACTACAAACTCATCCCCTCCAAAACGAGCAGCCGTGTCGGATGCTCGAATACACTCTTTGATTCTGCGTCCCACTTCGATCAGGAGCTCATCACCTGCTGTATGACCGAAGCGATCGTTGAGCGGTTTAAACCGATCCAAATCAAGATAGATCAACCCTCCGTAAGAGTTGGTCCGTTTAGCAACGATCATCGCTTGTTCTAAACGATTAAGGAGTAAACGGCGATTAGCAAGAGAGGTCAGCGCATCATAAAATGCGAGTTTCTGAATCTCATCATCTGCTTTTATCCGCTCTGTCGCATCTCGAGTCACACCAATAAAACGGAACGCTTTTCCTTCCTCATCCAAGATCAGATGCATATTTACCTCTGTCCATACCATCGAACCGTCTTTACGCACTTGCTCAATCATACTGCTCTTAGCCATAGGAACCTTTCCGACGGAAATCTCGGCATACGCTTCCGCCATCGTTCGCTCGACAGTATCCAATGATTCCGGGCTAACCACATCTTCCATTTTTTTACCCATCACTTCATTCGGGGTAAATCCGTACAGACGCTCAACCGATGGACTGACATAGGTAAAACGTCCATTTAACTCCATGACCCATATCACATCATACGCATTGTCTGCCAGCCATCGATATTGTTCTTCAGCATCTTTTGCCGAATGCTCAATCTTTTCAGCCATTTCATTGATATTTTGACAAAGCTCACTAATTTCATTACATTGTGCCTCTTCAGAATTGAGACGAACCGAATAATCTCCCTCTTTGATCTTTCGCATCACTTCAGAAATGGCTCTAATCGGGGAGATCAAATACCGCTCACTCAACATAAAAACAAATCCCCACGCTAATAATGTCATAATAGTAAAAATTGCACCAATTATTGCCATTTCCCGCATACCAAATACATTTTCCAAATCCACCATCGAAAGATTGATCCATTTTAAATGGGGCAGATACGTGGCGGATGCTATGTAATGATGATTGCCGATGTAGAGATCAAAACTCGTTGTACTTATCTTTTGCGCCGCTAATAATGCCAATTGTTTTTGAAACTGCTCTTCATTACGTCCTTTATCTACCAAAGAAGCCAACGTAATCCATTGCGTTGAATCCACTACATCCGATTTATAATTGACATAACGCTTCTCTTTATGGGCGACAATAGCCCCTTTTGTATTGAGGATCATCGTGGTAAAACCCTTTTTATCCTCCGCAATATATTCATTGATAAAATGGGTATAGTCAAATCCGACTCCGACAACTCCAATACGTTTGCCATTATAAATAATAGGCATATTGAGCCATAATTTAGTGAGTCCCAATGCCTCATCATAATCAATATTCAGATTATAGGGATCGGGAGATTTGAGGGTATGAAAAAACCAACTGTCATTATAATTATGCGGTAAAAGTGTTTTAATGTACTCCGAATCCGTATAGCTTCCCTTGGCATCATTGAAATAATAATTTCCACTTTTTTCAAATGCAATGAACCAACTCCCGGCTCTACTCACTTCAAGATAATCGTTTAAAATCGAAAATACCTCTTTTTTGAGCTGAGGATTGTTTTCATCCATCGCCCATTCACCTATCGGAGTACGATAAGCGAGCTTTTGCGTCAACGTAACATCAAAATTAATCGTCCCTTTGATTTTCTCAGCATAACGCATTGCATTTTCTTGAGCATACCTACTCCCAAATTCGCGCGCTATCTCAATCGAGAAATAGCGGATGCACAAAAAAGTCATTATGCTCATAATAATAAAAACCGTAACACCTACCGCTGCACTTCGACCACGTAATCCAAATTTTATCATTCTATTCTGCCCATTACTTTACTTCAAAGCTATAATACCTTTAAACAGGTAAAATATCTTCCATTTCAGTCATATTAGCTATAATAAATCCATAAAGTATCAAAGGAAAAACGTGTTCACAGGATTGATTCGCGAAATGGCAACGGTCAAAAACTTCGCTCAAAATCGCCTCTCTCTCAAAGCGGCATATAAACCAAAACTGGGAGATTCCATCGCGATAAACGGCACGTGTCTAAGCGTCGTGACAATTGAAAGTGATGGATTTACCGTTGAGCTATCACCCGAAACACTTTCCCATATCGCCACTGAAAAACTCAAAGGACACGTCCACATCGAGCCTGCCATGATGATGGGTGAACGATTTGAAGGGCATATCGTCCAAGGTCATATTGATACGATAGGTACTATAGCTTCCATCGCCGATAACGGCAACAGTTTTGATGTCATCATAGATGTTGACCCTAAATTCATCACCCTCATCCCACCAAAAGGGTCTATCACGATCGACGGCGTCAGCCTAACGGTGAATGAAGTGCTCAAAGATTCCTTTCGCCTCACCATCATCCCCATAACGATGCGTGAAACCCTCTTTGGAAGCTATAAAAAAGGGACACGTGTCAATATCGAAACCGATGTCTTTGCCCGCTACATGTACCATATCATGAACACATCAAACAACAACTCTCTAAGCTGGAACGATGTAGAACGTATCAGCGCCCTGTATTAAAGTCCTCTAAATGGAGACAATCCAATGGATAATGCTGGCTGCTTTTATAAGCGCCTTAGGTTTATCCATTTTGAAACTGTATCTGTTCTTCCCCAGTAAGCCTTTGGCAGATGATGATACAACACCCCAAGCCGTTGAGAAACTGCAAAACATCATGGTCGAGTGTGATCAATTACATCCCCATCTTGATGATGAGGCACTTTTTCAAAAGATCATTGAACACCCCGCTTTTGACCCCATCTTCTTCTGGCGCTTTAATCTAAATCGCCTGCGCCATCTCATTCAACGATATCGTTTACAGGAACCCGATTTCCGCTTACGCTCTTAATTATACTTGATCAAGATACCGTCTGGCATTGTACTTTTGATCATTGTCCCGTCTATACGAATTAGAATATAAGCAATGTTGAGTTTTCTTAACATCGCAATTGCTTTTTTTTCCTCCATGACTGCAACCGCTGTGGCAAGAGCATCGATTCTAGTATTATCCTCCGTATCAATAAGAGTAATAGAGGCATAACGTTGCTGCGATTGCCCTGTTTTTGGATCAATAAGATGGTTATGTGTTTTGTTTTTTATGTATCTTTCATAATTACCACTTGTACTAATAGCCAAACTGGGTAATGTTGACGTAATCTTAGCTATATGACCTAGCGGATGAAATGGATCTTGAATATTCACAACACACTCGCCCAAACACCTAATATCTCCCGAAGCTGCGATGATTGCTTTTTTGACACCTTTCGCTTGAAGCTTATTTATTGCTAAATCAACAGCGTATCCCTTCCCGATTCCTCCTAAATCGATTACTGTACCAGGGAGAAGTGTGACCTTATTTTTTACAATTTTAACTCGATTGCTTCCAACAAGTCTTTCAGCATTTTTCAGCTCTGTATTTGAAGGAAGATGCTCATTATCATAACCAAATCGATATGCACCATGCGTCACAGAGCCAACTGTCACATCAAATGCCCCTTGGCTGAGATAGGTCATCTCCATAGAACGCTCCAATACTCTTCGGGTTATTTCGCTGACATTGATATCAGAATCACGATTAAGACGTGAAATTTCCGAATTTCTTTTATATGTTGAGAGTGTTTGATCGAGATTTAAAAACGTATCAAATACAATATCACTCTCATTAATATCATCCATAGTGACACTAATAAGCGTTCCCATATGAATCTGCGTACGCTGACTCCCCCACACTAATAAAACTGACACACACAAACTAAATAATATTTTCATGACAAAAGAATAGCATGACAAAACTTATATTATGCAAATGATAATTACTTTCAATATTAATATTATATTCAGTTTACTTCTTTATACTTTCGCAATTAATAATCAATATCATAAAGGAATTTACACATGAAATCTCTTCTCCTTAGCACCGTTACGGCCATGGCGATTACCACTGCTCTAAGCGCGGATGAAATAAGCGATTTAAAAGTACAGCTTAAAGCTCTCAGTGAACGTCTGACTACGCTAGAAGCAAATGATAAAAGGAACGCAGAACAGACTAATACCCTCACAAATGAACTTATCAATGTTCAAAACCAAACATCCTTCACCGCCATTGATGAAGACAAAGCAATTCAGGGGATGAGCCCAGCAGCATCCAAAGTCTATTATTCTAAAAATTCTCTCTCTATCGGCGGTTACGGTGAATTGTACTACTCCAACTATACACATGATGGTGCCAACACAGGAAGTAAAGATGCTTTTGGAGATACCTATCGCTTTATCCCCTATATTGGATACAAATTCAATGACAATATTATATTAAACTCTGAAATCGAATTTGAACACGGTGATACGGTTGCTATCGAACAACTTTATGTCGATTTCGTTTTAGATCCACTTGCTACCATACGTCTTGGACATCAGTTAGTACCTATGGGCTATGTAAATCTTTATCATGAGCCGACACTTTTCAATACCGTGCAACGTCCTGACATTGAAAAACAAATTATTCCCTCAACATGGCATGAACTTGGTTTAAGTGTGTACGGCAAAACTGATAGTTTCGAATACACGGTTGGAATCTATGCCGCGTTGGATATGAATAATACCGGTGCAACCGGAAAAGATTGGATCCGTAAAGCCCGTGTCGGTAACGAAAGCGATACAGGTATAGAGAATATGGCTGTGGTTGCGCGACTTGATTACAATGGCATCAATGGGTTACAAGTAGGTGTTAGCGGTTATACCGGTAAAGCGGCTCAAGCCAATATTGCAGGAAACGAAGAAGGACGCATGACAATGATCGATTTACATGCAATCTACCAAAATGAAGGGTTCAAAGCACGTGCCCTTTATACACAAAGTCATCTCACTCATGCGGATGCTTACAATAGCGCCATGCCAGAAAAAGCACGTGGAGGTTATCTCAATTTAGAGTATAATGTCTTACCGTTTTTTGTACAAAATTCACAGCGTTTGCCACTGTTCTTTCAATATGAAAACTATAACTTAGCAACCGCTATGGCCAATGGAAGTTCATACGGAAATACGGAGACATTCACCTACGGTTTAAACTATTTTCCTCATGATCAGGTCGTTGTTAAAGCCGAGTATTTAAATCGCAAAAATAAAAATACAGCGACTGCTTCTTCTTATTTTGACGAAGGTATCTACTCATTTGGATTAGGGTTTATATTTTAATGAAACAACTTACCCTGCTTCTTATAGCATCATCGCTAACCTTCGCTCAAGTATTGGGGGACCCAGTTGCCCTCACCCAACGGGGCTTTGGTGCTAAAAGCATTGAGACCCAAAATATCATTCTAAGCAATGCCCAAGTGCAACAGCTTATCAAAACATCTCAGCAGCCCATTGAATCCAAACTTTATCGTATTTATGTAGCCAAAAATGGGGACAAAAGCATTGGCTATGGCGTGCTGATGAATAAAAAAGTGCGTACTAAAACTGTCGTAGCACTGTACCTCATCTCTCAGGATAGTAAAATAAAATCAATTGAGATTGTCGCCTTCAACGAACCGTTAGAATATCTTCCAAGCGCGACATGGCTGAATATTTTTGACAATAAAAGTGCCGTAAATACCCTAAAACTCAATCAAGATATCCCTACAACTACAGGGGCTACACTATCGGCACGGGCCATAACTGACGGCGCGCGCGCAGCACTGGCACTATTAGATATCGTAAAGAATACTCCATGAAATTTGTTGTCTCCAAAAAACTCATTGACAACCATTCGTTGTACCTGACCGTCTTATGGATGGTGATCTTTTTCATCATCGCTTTAGCTCTCAATATCATTGCAAAAGGGATTGATTTTGGTACTACAGCAACACTTTGGATCAGCCATATTTTAGGGAATGAGATAGAGTTTATTGAACCTCTTACGATGAAAGAGCTACTACTCACCCTCCACACGGAACTTTTCGAGCTTATTCTCGTTTTCATTTTAATGGCCACATTAGTGATGCGTACTTCAAGATCAAAAAAACTGAAAACAGCTTTTCTCCTATCGGGAGTGATAACGCTTTTGACATATCCACTTGGACTTATCGCTTCACTGTTCTTCGGAACTTTTTACATTATCGTTGCATGGAGTGCTTTTGTCAGTTTTCATCTCGTGATGATAGGAAGCGCTTTGGATATTTTGATTATGTTGCTACGTAAACGATTTTAAATGCACCATCAATTCTTACGGATCGTCGCACTGCTGTTTATTGCTTTGGTAATATTGCAATCACTTCTTGGCACTGTCGTATTTACCACTACCGTCGGATGGACACCTAATGTCATCAACGACTATTACGCTCAAAGATCATTTCATGGCTTGCTTGAAACGCTGATTCCACATACACTGTTTATCACTATCGCGCTGATGGGAACTCTTCATTTTTTAGGCTTTGTTGATACTATTGATGAAATACACAAAGGACGTTTTATCCATCTGCTCTTCACTCTATTTCTGATAGACCAAACATCCCCCATACTTATTAATCTTGGTATGGCTTCTTTTGCCTATATCAAGATAGCCACATATGTAGGATTTCAAATCGCGTTGATAGTGCTGTGGCATATTCTCTTTCGCAGCGTTATTAAAACGATTGACTGATTCTTGATACCAGTTAAGATTTAAACGCGATCTCTCCTATATACTTTCGCTAAAAAAGAGATGCCATGATCGATAGTACTAAACTACCAAAAGTTGCATTTGGGGAGATGAATGACGTTCATAATGAAGAGGTAGTTCTTATCAACGGGCTTGAATCTCTCTTGCATGATAACGATATTACGGGAATCGAAAATCAACTGGATCGTATTTTTCAACATACCATTGAACATTTTCAAAATGAACAGCGGCATATGCAAGAGGTTGGTTTTCCAGCCTACATTATGCATAAAACAGAACATGATCGAGTATTAAATGAGATGCAGCTAACAGTGATGGACTGGCGTACACGCAAGGACAATGAGATCCTGAATACCTATTTTTTCAGCACTATACCTGCGTGGCTGGCCCAGCACATCGCGAGTATGGACACGATCACAGCACAGTTTATCTGTATGCACAAAGGGTGCTGAAACACACTTCATCAGCTAAGAGCAGCATCGCGCAATGATGTCATGTGAGGATTGCATTTCATCTTATGCTCTACATCAATACACTCAAACTCTGTGAGCACTCGTCTCGATGCTACCGTCGCACTACGATACCCCTCACCCGCATTGAGATAAATATTAAATCCGTTTTCATACAATCCCATCCGTATTGCCAAAGCGATCGAGTAGGTCGTGACCACCCCCTCTTCCCCCATCAACCGCGCCACATCCGCAAAATATTCTTTTGTCCACAACAGCGGATTAACCGAGGGGCTAAAAGCATCCTGATAACACACATTCCATTGTCCTTCCAATGTTCTCATCGCTTTACGCGCATCGGTGATCTCTACTGTGATCCGAGTGCGTTCATCCTCGTATCCGCCAAGTGTCGCAATGTCAGTGATGATATTTAGGTATGGTTCAAAAATTTCTGGATAGGGGAAATTTACAAGTGAAGCGACCAGTTCGCCATCGAGTTCGGGAGAGTAAATTTCGAGTATCGTATCAGGGAAATAGGTATCGCGATAATAGAGGGAAAGAAGCGTATTAAACCCTAAACCAAAGCAAATATCGATGATTTTGAGGTGATCTTTATCTTTATGAATCCCAAATGCAGGTTCAATGTGTTTTTTCAGTGACTCTTGCAACGCACCGTCTTTGGTTGAGTGATAGTGCTCGTCGTACTCAGGAGAATAGGCGGTATAGCTACCATCTTCGCTTTTAACCCACTGTTTCATATTTTACTCCCATAAATTATCATCAACTGTTACTACATTTTTAAGTAAATATTTTTTGATGTATCCACATCTTTTATCATAGAATTTAGTAAATACGATTTCAAGCGTATCAAAATGTTTATATCTATCTTTATAGATGGGTAAAACTCTGATTCCTTGAGGCAGAAGTGCGATATAATTTTTAAATTCGCTTATAAATTTTGAAGAAATCTTTTCAATTTCATTCAATGCCCTATCACTACTGATACCCATATTCTCTGATAGCCATAACAAATTATTTATACCAATATTTTTCTTTTTATTCTCTACCACCATACCGATATCATTATCGTCGGTATCTTTATATATTCCAATGGTTGATATATCATATTGAGGGGCTAAGGTCATACTTTTTTCATCTATAGAGTTACTTTGATAGATCAATGAAATATTTTTAGCATGTAAATCCCCATGTGAGATTACGATTGAAAAAATTATAAATCTATAAAGCTGTAGCATTTCCTCATCATTCAAGTATTCCGAGACAGCACTTACGATATTTTTCAATGAAACCTCATATTTTTCGGATGATGGTTTACCTATTAGCGTCAGTATTTCATGATGATCAATCTTTAATCCATTGAATCTATCATATCGTTTAATAATGTAGTGGTAGTCGTCCTTATGTTTTATAATCGCATTATAGGGGACATCAAACCCAAAATCCCTTGCTAGCGTCATAAAGATATGCTCATTGATTAAAAGATAAGGAATATAAGCGTTTTCTTTTATTGTTGGGGTGTGTTTTGAATAATGTATGTTATAGGGCTTCATTATGTATTCACTATCTTCCTCACCATCAAAAGTAATCTCTTTTAAGGTATCATTTTTATGGATACTGAATTTATATTGGAATCCACTCAGTCCTATTAATTTACTACCACTCATTCCTGCAGGATAAAGTTTCTCATCTGGGATATTCAATTGATAATCATTTAGTATATTGGGAAAAATATAATCACTTTGAAGTATGTCCGATTTTACCTCCGTGTAAACAAATATTTCAGTTGTTTTATACTGGATATTTTTAAAATCATTTTCACTATAAAATTCAAGGCTCCCATGAATATTGTCAAGATATAACAACAAATCTATCGTTCGTTTTATATTATGCCTATATCGTATATTATTAAGTTGTTCATTCTCAGGCAATAAATTTTCAAATACTGGAAAAAGTGTTTGGCTTTTGTTTGTTTTATCTTTTAGTCCTATGAGGTATTGACTAGGATTTATAGTCTCTGCGTAATCAAAGGTAATATTGCCTTTTTTGTCCTCAGATAAAGTTCCGATAAGAATACTATTTTTAATTACAATTATTTTCATTACAGCATCCTAAATATTAATTAAGTATATATACTTAATTATATTGAATTAAATACAAAAAGTCAAGAGGGCTTCATCCGAAATAAGCTTGACAAAAACAATTTAATACTATATACTTAAGTATATATACTTAAGTATAAAGGATATAAAATTGAGAATAGATAAGTTCACTAAAAATAGTGCTCAAATAGAGGCTATCGCTAAAAGGCTCCATTTTTACAGCTCTATGGAGCTTAGGACATTATTTAAAACCATTAAAGAAGATAAAAAGCTCATTCCCCTTTCATACTCTTTTGATTCATTCTATAAACGATTAATAGAGATGGGGCTAAAAGAATTTACAATATCCATGGATTCTAAATATTTAACAAGATACACTTTTGAAAAAGAGATAGATGTATACGAACTTGTACGTTCATTTAAAAAAAATAGTTTCTTTTCTATGAGCACCTCATTAAATCTTCAAGGCTATAGCAACTACCGAAATAATTTTATATTTGTTTCCAGTGAACTCAGCGAAAAAATAAGATATGACGATAGTGAACTCACTCAAGAAGCTATAGACAAAGCTTTTGTAAAACCTTATAGAAGAACGCACTCAGTAGGTAAATATGAAGATAAAAATATTGTCTTTTTAAACCCAAAATATACAAAAAATTACGCCGTGATCGAGAAAAAACATCCTCTATCTTCAATAAATAGAGCTTTTGTAGAGATGATAATCAATGTCCAATATTTTAGAAACTCTTTAGAGATTATTGATACATTTATCCCATTGAAAAAAAAATTAGACATAGATGAAGTATTTGATATTGTTGAAAAATTTGATCTAATCTATCCGTACTTTCAATGCGTTGGATATTATCTTGAACACATTGGTTTTACTAAAGATGAGTTAACAGACTTTAAAAATGAAGTATCAGAATTAAAATTTTATACTGACAAAAATCAGGATGTATATAAATTTGATGAGTATTGGAATATATATTACATCTAAATTCTTGATACAATAAAGATAGCTATAACCCATTACCCCACATGTGCATCTTCTTAGCCACAATCACTTCATATCCCTCGATGAGATCCATAATGGCGTTCGCAGCGCGGAACTCTGATTTATCGAGTAACTCTTCTACTTCTACGATGCTCATCACCCCATTTTTTTGAATGATGATAATCTCTGTCGCATTGAGCATTGTACGGTATATTTGCTGTAAAAATTTCAGAGGAGATTCATGCAGATGCAGTACGTCTTGTACAATCACTGCCGCATAATCGCGCGGAATTCCAAATGCTGGTGATTTGTAGTCTTTGATAGCGTGTATTTTATGAAGGCAAGGATGTGAAAGTTCTAGATGCTCACCGGGAAAAAGGGAAACATCGATAAGACCCTCATAGGGGGATAAAAAAGAGGATAACTCCTCTATCATCCCATCTAAATGAGAGGTTGCAACCATAATCTTCGTATGGGGTGTAGGATGGAGAAGCTGGGTGATCATAGTGCCAAATCGTGCAACTCTCTGAAAAGATACGCTTCAACCACGTCATCAATCGTCCGTTGGCTATGTGCTACGAGAACCATCATCTGTTCATCGATAAACTCCATGACGGGTTCATAATTATTGATAACGATAACCGCGTCTATCAATCCTTCGATTTGGGAGCGCTCTTTGTAGAAGTTTATCTCTATAACACGCCCCTCCTCGACTTCAACCGTTGCCCAAAATGCCAGTTCATTAATAGAGACAAGTTCTGATTCTTGAGTATCGTCTCCATTCATCGGCAACAGAAGTAACATTACTGATCAACCTTCGATAGATCAAGCTTCAACGCTTCATTATCCATGATATCGATGTCTTTACGAAGCACTTCTACAGCAATCGCTTTTGCATCAGCTAGTGAGTGCATCGCGCAGGTACCGCACTGATAGAGATTGAGCTCAGGGATGTCGTTTTGAGACTCAACCGCGATTACATCATGCATTGATGCTTCCCAGGCTTCGGCAACTGATTCTTCACTCGGGTTTCCGATAACACTCATGTAAAAACCGGTACGACATCCCATCGGAGAGAGATCGATGATCTCTGTTTTTCCCGAGTTAAGATGATCTCGCATAAATCCGGCAAACAAATGTTCCAGAGTATGAATCCCTTCTTGTGATAAGATCGCCTCATTTGGACGGCAAAAACGGAGATCAAATACAGTGATATCATCTCCGCTTGGTGTTTTCATCCCCTTCGCACGACGAACGGCAGGTGCTGGCATAATAGTGTGATCTACGGTAAAACTGTCGAGTAATGGCATGGTAATCCTTAAATATTTGACTTTATTTTGAGTAATAGTAACACATTTCACCATTGCATCGCTATAATTTGACCACTAATACTAGGAACTCAAATAATGAAAAGCCTCTTTGATGATACGATAGCGCAACAGTATGCCAACGATCCCTTGGATATGCGTGTCTATACCTCGCAGCTACTGGGACAAAGTAAAGATTTAGTGTTACACGGCGGAGGGAATACCTCTGTCAAGATAGATGGTATTTTATACGTCAAAGGAAGTGGCTGGAATCTGGATACCATCGAAAAAGAAGGTTTCTCACCTGTTGATCTACAGACACTCATTGCTATGGCAAAACGTGAGAGCCTAAGTGATACTCAGATGGTCAAAGAACAGCGTGAGGCGATGAGCGATCAAAGTTTTCCAAACCCTTCGATCGAAGCAATACTGCATGCCATCATCCCTTTTGATTTTGTTGATCATACCCATACTGATGCAGTAGTCACGCTCACCAATACTCCCAACGGAGCAACACTCGTCAAAGAGCTGTATGGCCCAAATATGCTACTTATCGACTATGTCATGCCGGGATTCCTCCTAGCCAAACATATCTATGACGTAACAAAAAATATTGATTGGAAGACCCTCGATGGGATAATACTGCTCAATCACGGTGTCTTTACCTTTGATGATGATGCCAAATGTGCCTATGAAAAGATGATTGCTATTGTCACGAAGGCAGAAGAGTATCTTGAGCAAAATGTCACCCTCCCCTGCCGTGATTGTCCAGGCGAAAGTGATCCAAAACAAATCCAAGAGATTGCCGATGCCGTATCCGCAGTTCGCGGTACTCCTATTTTTCCTATAGTAATCGATTCGCCGCGCGCGAAACTTCTCTCCTTGTTTCCCCATCTTAAACGTCTAGTGAAACAAGGGGGACTTACCCCTGAACATGTCATCCGTATCAAACCTTTTCCTGCGATTATCGAAGATGATATTACCAAAGGTATCGAGACGTTTACCCAAGAGTATCAGACCTATTTTGATAAATACAGCAATGTATCTCACATCTGTCTAGATCTCGCTCCTCGATACGCGATTATCAAAGGGGTAGGCGCTGTTGCATTGGGAAAAGATGAAAAAGAATCCCGTATCATCGCGGATATCGTCAATCATACTATCACCGCTATTATCTGCGGTGAACAGCTGGGAGCATGGATATCCCTCTCTCTTGCAGATATGTTTGAAATGGAATATTGGGAACTTGAACAGGCTAAACTCAAAAAATAAGGAAAAATATGAAAATTACTAAAAAAGTGACGTTCATCGCCAAAGATGAGCATATCCAAACGGTCAAAAAACTCCTCGAAGATATGGTCGCACCCTCTATCAAAGAACCAGGATGTCTGTTTTACTATATCTTTCAATCGCAAAGCAATCCAAAAAAGTTCTTTGCAGTAGAATCATGGGCAAATAATGATGCACTAGAGGGACATAAGCATACCGAACACTACGCTTACTATAAATCCCACTACGAGCCATTTGTCGAGGACAAATATACCGAAGACCTCGATATTTTAGACGAAGCAGCCTACGGATTTTAAATCCCGGGTGCCTTCCACATAGGTTCCAGCGTACCCTCACGAACCAACTCCATCTGCTTGCTATACACTTTAGCCCATTTTTCTTTAATCTCTTGATACGGTTGAAAATTGGCTGAATTTGGCTGATAGGAACGCTCCATTTTGACAATGTTCTTTCCCGCTTCTTCAAAACTACTATAAACACCTGCCCCGATACCTGCTGCCATCGCCACGCCCAATGCTGTTGCTTCTTTAACCACCGGAACCTTCACTTCCAATCCTGTGACATCTGCCAATATTTGTGACCAAAGGGGCCCTTGGGATGCACCGCTGGCGAAAATCAAAGACGTTGGTGACACACCGCTAAAAGCCTTGATATTTTCGAGATTGATGGCACTTACAATACACGCATTTTCTTCTAATGCCCGAAACATGGAGCCGACATTGTATTTACTGCTGTCGATCCCAAGCCCTACAAAGGAGGGACTCGCGTGTATCCACTCTCCATACTTCATACTATCGCTAAAAATAGGAAGTATCCCATACGATCCCACCGGAATTTTAGAGGCCATCGCTTCAAGTTCGCCGTAGCTTCGCCCGCTTCCAAGGGTATCTCGAAACCACCGCATCACAAGACCCGTAAAAAAGGTTATCCCCTCAGCCTGAGACATACCTCGTACCACATGGGGATTGACACGCAGAAGCATTGCATCGGAGAGTTTTGCATTCGCAGGGACATTCACCACTTGCTGCCAAAAGCTCCCGCCTAGCACTACTGCATCCCCCAAAGAAGAAGCACCCAGACCTGCCGTACCGATTTGAACATCACCGCCGCCCATCACCACAAGTGTATGGGTGCTTAGTCCCGTTTCGTTGGCAGCTTTCGATGATACACGCCCTAGTACATCGCCGCTCTCCAAGATAGGGACAAACAAATCTTTTAAACCACATTTACTGAACTGCTCTTTCTCCCAATTTCTCGTAGAGAGATTAAACGCCCCTGCCGTACCGGCATTGGAAGGTTCGCACGCCAGTTCACCACTGAGTTTAAACAGTATCCAGTCGCTGATCATCGTAAAAGAAGCAGCTTTTTCGTACAAAGAGGGTCGATTGTTTTTGAGCCATAAAAGTCTTGGCGCGGCAGAGAGAGCAAACGTTTGACCGCTTGATCGATAAAAGTCGCGTTCCATGGTTGTATTCTCATGCTTCAACTGCGTTACTTCCGCACCTGCACGCGAATCGACATTTGCCACGCCCCATAACTCGTTTTTATCCTTATCATAAACCAAAATCCCCTCACGCATGCTCGATGCAGATACTGCAATGATCTCTTGTAGATTGATTTTCGATTTTTCGATGGATTCACGTATGCATTTTTTGGCCAGTTCCCATCCTGTATGAAAATCAAAACCCATTGACCCTGCAACGTCCTTTTCAGCTAGATGGTTCCATTCATATTGTGCAATGGAAATTTGATTTCCAAGGGTATCAAATATAATCGCACGAATACTTCCTGTGCCTGCATCAATGACTAAGAAATAGCGGTTCATTTGAGTTTTTTCATATTTGCAAATAAGTCTAATGGCACCTGCTTGAGTGTAGTATCATCCACTTTTTCAATATGGATATTAGAGATAGAGTCTTTTAGCTCTTCTGCCAGCGCCAAGAGTTCTTCTTGGCTTTCACGTTTTGCGATTCCTCGGGCTGAACATCCACTGATTCCCGTATTGTTATAGGTCATTCGATACATAATAATTCCATGATAATAAAGTATCTGAATAAAGCAAAGAAAGTTCCATAAAACAGGGAAGAAACGAAGAAGGAGAAAGAAAAAAGTGTGGTGGGAAGGTAAGAGTTAAACTCTTGCCTCTTCACGACGTTGAAGTTGTTCCCATTTTGCATCGACACGTGTTTGCCACTCATCAATAAGGTATTCGTATTGTTTGGTGAACAGGTGTTTAAAACGCCCTTGAGCCCCAAGATAATCACGAACAGGAATAATATTTTTCGGACGGTACGTAATGTTAAGTTCCGTTCCGTCAATGATTTCATACAATGGGAAGACCAATGAATCGGTTGCCAAATCGGTAATCGCAATTGTATCTTCCGGTGCAAATTTCCACTCAGTCGTACATGGAGAGATTGCATTGATGAAAACCGGGCCCTCAGCGGCAAACCCTTTTTGGATTTTTGCGACCATGTCTTTCCATTTACTTGGAGAAACTTGTGCTACGTATGGAGCACCATGTGCTGCCATAATCGCAAGCATGTCTTTTTTATTCTTTTTCTCACCGTAGCTTGTTCGACCAGCAGGTGCTGTAGTCGTAGACGAACCGATCGGAGTTGAAGATGAACGTTGTCCACCTGTATTTGCATACACTTCGTTATCCAGACATACGTACATCATATCATGTCCGCGCTCGAAACAACCCGAAATCCACTGGAATCCGATATCGTAAGTAGCACCGTCTCCACCAAAAGCAACAAACTTAGGCTTTCGATCAGGCTGCTTAAGACGACCTTTATTTTTCAGTGCTTTATACATTGCTTCCGCACCGGCAACCGCAGTCGATCCATTCTCAAAACCGATGTGAATCCACGATGCATCCCATGAAGTATAGGGATAAACCGCCGTACATACTTCCAAACAACCCGTTGATGCTGCAAGGATCAAATCATCATTCGTAGCATTCAATACTTCACGAACGATGATCGAGTGCGCACAACCAGGGCAAAGAAGGTTTGCACCTTCAAAACGGTCTGAAGAGGTTGAAAACTCTTTTAGATTTTTAATCTTTTTGATTTCTGACACGTTCTACTCCTTAGAAAAACGAAAGTTTCGGTCCGCGAAGACCGATGTACTGTTGCAAGGCAGTTGTAGGTTTACCTGCATCCATATTTGCTTTTAGGTCATTGAAAATACCAACCAAGTGAACTTTCGTCAAGTCACGTCCACCAAGACCGTAAATATAATTGGTCAAAACAGCTTTTGTATCCGTATTAAATAATGATCCTGCGATCTCATTGTAAAGCATACCGACAGTTCCGTGTGGGCTTGAACGATCCAATGCAGCGATTGCTTTAACGTTCTTAAGCACCTCTGCAAGCTGCTCTAATGGCCAAGGACGGAATACACGTATACCGACAACGCCCACTTTCATCCCTTTTGCACGAAGTTCATCAACAACTTCCATAGCAGTTTCTACAGAAGTACCCATACAAACAACAACCATCTCAGCATCGTCTACCATGTGCGTTTCTACAAGATTGTATTTGCGCCCTGTGTATTTTTCAAACGCATCAAATGCCTCTTGAATTTTTGGAAGTGCTGCTGTCATAAGTGCATGCTGTTGACGTGCTTTGTGCTCAAAGTGCCAATCTTCTTCCGTTTGAACCCCGTGAGTAACCGGATGATCAAGATCAAGCATATCATTCATTGGTTGGAACTCACCGACAAAAGCGAATCCCTCTTCATCCGTCATGGTTTTAACACCTTGTGCCGTATGAGACGTCATGAATCCGTCTTGGTGAACCATAGCAGGTAGTCGTACGTCATGATCTTCTGCAACTTTAAAGGCAATAAAGTTAAGATCATACGCATCTTGCGGACAATACGCATCGAATTGAATCCATCCGCTGTCACGTCCCAAATACATATCTGAGTGGTCACCATTAACGTTCAATGGTGCACCGATTGCACGATTTACAACGTTAAGGATGATTGGAAGACGCATACCTGATGCTGAATACAAGGTTTCAACCATCAATGCGAAACCTTGAGAAGATGTAGCAGTAGCAACACGTCCACCAGCAGCAGATGCACCGATACAACCGGACATTGCAGCGTGCTCAGATTCAACCATCACAAACTCACCGTCTACATAACCGTTTGCCGTAAAATTTCCATAATTTTCAACAATTGGAGTTGATGGTGTAATCGGATATGCGGCAACAACGTCAACTTGAACTTGGCGAAGCGCTTGGCTTGCCGCCATATTCCCGTCCCAGACTTCAATGTCTCGTAATTCCATCGTATCAGCCATTACTCTTCCTCTGCTTGTGTTTCTGTTTCTTTTTTCTCTTTTTTAGGCCACTCAGCTAGCGCCATATCTTCATCTTTTTGTTCAGGGAACATCAAGAGTGATTTTGGATTAGTAGGACATACTTCCACACAAATCCCGCATCCCTTACAGTGATCAAAATCGATACCGACCATCTTTTTATCGCGTGCAATGATTGACATATCAGGGCAGTAAACCCAGCAAAACTGGCAATCAATACAATAATCTTTGTTAAACAAAGGCTTTTCAATACGCCAATCCGCTACACTCGCGGTAAATGAACTTGACTGTGAATACGCTCTGTCCTCCGGCAATGTGGTTGCAATATTTTGTATTGCTCCATCAAACGTGCGAAGCATAGCGCCGATTTCAAACCCGTCCCATCCTGCTTTTTCCACTCTAGGCTCCTTACTTTACTTCATCATAAGCGCGTTGAATCGCGATCATGTTGGCGTCAATGATTTTTTGAGGTAACTTTTTCAATACACGAATCATGTTTTCTTTAAAGAAATCCATCTCATACATACCCGAGACCTTCATCAATGCACCAAGCATTGGTGTATTAGGGATCGCTTTTCCGATTGTCTCTTGCGAAATTTTAATACAATCAACGGTGAATACTTTCTTTCCCTCAAGCTTCGGCTGTGAAGCAATAAGCTCTGCAGTAGTCATATGTGTTGTGATGATGTAAACTGTACTTTCTTTTTCATTTGCCGTAAAGTCTGCAATATATACCAATGCCGGGTCAATTACCAAAACATAGTCTGGGGCCATAAACTTTTCATGATTCATAATCATCTTGTCATCTACACGGTTGTATGCTGTCATTGCAGCCCCACGCTTTGCAGATCCGTAAAATGCAAATGCCTGAACATGCTTACCGGTGGTAGATACTACGTCTGCCAAACCTTTTGCGCCAGTAACAGCACCTTGTCCAGCACGACTATGCCATCTAATTTCGAGCATGACCTTCTCCCTCTTGCTTTAAATATAAAGTTGAAATTTATCAATACGTGTATTCTATGAAAGTTGCTCTTAAATGTAGCTTTTCACTTTTTAGCAGCTTGAAAACCAAGGGTTCAGTGTTACTTTATCCCCTCTTTTATGATATAACGGACCGCTTCCAATGAGTTATCTTTTATAATAAAATTGAATGTTGATAATTGTTCAAAATTATCATACCCACTTAAGACGCCAACAGCATCAATTCCAGCACGCTGAGATGCTTCCAAATCAAGACGTGTATCACCGATCATCCACACATCTTCTGAAAGGTGATTCATCTCCTCTAAAGCTTTGTGAATGGGATCGGGATGTGGTTTATGGTTCTGGACATTCTCATGTCCGATTAAAACTTCAAAATAGTGCATAAGCCCAAAATGTTCCATCAACTCTCTGGAATAGTGTGCCGTTTTTGTCGTTACAATCCCTAATCGCGCCTCTTTAGATGCCTCTTCGATCGCTTCTATAGAATATGGCAATAAAAATGTCTTAGCTCTTGAAATGATCCTATAATGCTCTTTATACGCCGATACATGCGCATCGATCTTATCTGTTTCGCATCCTAAACGTGTAAACATCACATCCAATGGATGACCGATCAATGCCTTAATAGCCGCATCATCCAATTCATGGGTATGATTTAACATATCAAGCGAATGGTAAAAACTTTCTAAAATGGCTTCCGTTGAATCAATCAGCGTCCCATCCAAATCAAACAATACTATCTTTTTCACTTTTTCTCCCAATCTATATAATGTTCCCAAATACCGTTTATGCTGGGCTTTACCCCTTTTATTTTTCTGTTATATACATTCAGATCATTGGGTATCACTAAAAAAAGATACGGATTATCGGTAACGATTTGCGCAAAAATACGGCGTTGAAGCGCGGTTATTTTTTCAGGCTCTGTCGAATCTTCCATTGCTTCAATCAATTTATCAGTCACTTTTGAATGATACCCTATCATATTAAACCCACCTGGGACATCACCGTCGCTGTGCCAGATCATGTACGGATCAGGCGTTAACGACAGCCCCCACCCCAAAAGAACCGTCTCGAACTTTTTAGGCATCACCACCGTGTTTAAAAATGCCTGCCACTCCATTACTTTGAGTGTTACTTTTACTCCAACCTCCAATAACTGGCGTTGCATGATCTCCGCAGCATAGGGGCGTATTACATTGGAATTTGAGGTTGCGATCTCAAAAGACAATGGGTGGGCAGAATCGTATCCGGCACTTTTAAGTAATGCACGAGCCCGTGCAACATTACGTATTGGTGCTTTTATTTGGTCATTAAACCCTTTACTCCCCGGTAAAAAAGGACCCGTACATATCTTCCCGTGATTTAAAAACAACAGATCGATGAGCGCCTGACGATCTATCGCAAGCGAAAGTGCTTCACGCACCCTAGGATCTTGAAACTTTTTCAATCTCAGATTGAATCCCAAATAGGTATAACTATGGGATGCAAGCTCTACAGTGGCAAATTTTTTATGAAAATCCGCCTTGAGCTGTCGTTCATACTGCATCGAATCCAATCCGTCTATATCGATCTCCCCATTTTTGAGCATCAAAAAACGGGTCATCGGATCGGCAATCACGTGAAAGACGATTCTATCAATTTTTGGACGGTGCTCAAAATAAACCGGATTGGCTTCCAGCACAATTTGTTTAGAAAATTCAAGCTTTTTAAGAATATAGGGACCGGTACCTATGGGGTGAGTATTGAACTGTGAACCCATTATGTCTCTATCATTTTGGAGGATATGACGAGGAACAATCCCCATCATCCAAATTTCCAATGCTTTGAAATAGGGCTTTTCATAGGTGACACGAACCGTATAATCATCTAACGCTTTGACCTCTTTGACGACACGAAAATCGGTTGCATACGGGGTAATGGTCTTAGGAGAACGTATCAAATCATACGTAAACACAACGTCCTTGGCTGTAAAGGGCTTGCCATCGTGCCATTTAACCCCTTGTCGCAGTTTGAATTCGATCAATGTGGGAGTAATAAAACGATATGACTGCGCCAAGTCACCAATGATCTTTTGACCGCTATCATCGTATTTAACCAAAGCATTAAATAAAAACCCGCTAATGGATGAACTCGCAGAATCTGTAGCAATCAATGGATTTAGGCGTGCAGGATTAGACGAAGTACTCAGATGAAGCGTCGAGGCGAGAAGCCAGACACTTTGCAGTAAAAGAAAAAAGTATTTCAATCTCATCCCAGTTTTTGGAAGAGATTATACCATTTATTTAGATTCAAGCTTTATAGAGCTTGCCGGCTGAACTGGACGAAAATTGTGATCATAATGGGCTCGCATATCTGCAATTTGATCTTTTGAAGCAGTCATAGGTGCTTTTAGAACATACCATTGGACCCCTTCGGTGCATGGAGGCGTTGTCAACGAACCGATATAATGATAATAGTGTTTTTTATCATTCGGCAGTAAATCCTGAGGATCGATGCGGATCGTTCTACCGATTCCTCCTAATACATTGTCCAATACCGGATTGTTTTTACCCTCATTAAACATAATACCGACAACTGCTAGATGTCCATCTGCACTTTTATGGACCAAATGCCCTTCCAATGCATATTGTTTGCCATCAATAGTATGTTCACTATGCCCGTGAAAATGAAACTGTACCAGCGTGTATTCACGACCATCAAGAATCAGCTTTCCGCCATTTTTAACATTTACTTGAATAGCATGCCCATTGTCAACAACATCAGCCGTAGTATGTATATCTTCATTCATTTTCAAGCTCAATGAACCTTTCAAAGGAACACTCTTGTGACTTTCAATATTAATCGGAGACTGCAAATGCCCCTTTTGACATTCTTGTGCAAATTCACCCCAACATGATGGGCCGTGAGTCTCATAATCCCAATGAGTCGGATGCTCCTCTTCTCCATATCCTGCTGTTGTTAAAAAAAGCACTGCTGTACTGAAAGCTAAGAGTGTTTTTATCATTTCTATACCTTTTTAAAATTTGTAGTTTGCGATAACGCGGTATTGCGTGAAGTGGTCATTTTGCGTAATAACATTTGTCGCCGATGCAGCAGTGTTATGTGTTGTCCAAATCCCTTTGAGAGCCAATGAAAGATCACCTATACCATAAACTAGTTCTCCATTAACATCATTTTCATTGTTGGCAAAACGGTCGTTGGCGTAATGAGCATAGGATAATCCTGTAGTCATCCCTTTAATTCCCGTGAAATCAAGTTTTTGATTTACCCCTACCTTAAGTCCCGTTGTCCCCCCTATATATGCGGTATCACTCGTTAACCCTTTTCCATAATTGGACATAAAGAGGCTGTTGGCTGTAAGCATATTCGTAAACAAGGGTGTCCCATCCCATGGAACAACCAATGAGTCATGGTCACCGCTGTTACTGAACACATGCGTCCATGCTGCTATGAATGTACTCTGAGCATACGTCATGCTAAGTTTTGCTCCGACTTCCTGTGTATTGATCTTTCCCCCATAGGTACTTGCATGAGAAGCAAGATAATCATCAGCATGACCGATCGACTCTTGCACCATTGCTTGTACCGATGCTGAATACGAGATGCCATCATCGAGTTTGTTCGTAAACATTGCGTCTGCGTATATAGAATTAATAAAGTCAGGAACGTAGTAATCGTACAGACGTGTCGAGACAGAAGCATTTTTATAACTTACCGATACCGGTACAACATATCCACTGTCATGCCCCGTGATTGCGCGCGTATCTGACCCAAGAGCGTGCACAACAATATCCGTAAAACGATCACTCGTGCGCTGCTTGAACTTATCGATGTACCCAGCCGATAGCTGAACCTCTGGAGTCAGTTTAAGACTTGCTATTCCCCCCTCAATACTGCTAGGAATCATACGTACGTCTTTGGCATCGATCAATGGGCTTTCAAATACTTTACGTCCGTACCAAAGCTCATAATTGTCACGATTGTATTGCCCGTACACTTCACCCAAAATCGTAAATCCGTCATCTGAATGGACACCGTTTGAATTTCCATTATCCAGTCTAACCCCGTTATCTCGTCCGATAACAGAGGTGTCCACATTGGCAGGATTATTAGGAATAGCAAATGGGTTAGTGGTCATTAACGTCGCACCTAGTTTCAATCCATACAATGAACCGGTTACGTATCCGAGCTGACCGCCAATTGCATTAGCATGTTGCGATGTTATTGGCTGATTGCCCTCTTTTGCCGTATCGATATAGTAATATCTAATATTTCCGTGAACCGATCCCTCTTTAACCCAAGTATCAAGACGGTCGGCTGCTTGTAACGATACAATGCACAATACTGATAATGCAATGATTTTCACGCTTACCTCCTAAAAATGCGTACTATACCAACAAAAAGTTAACCATCTAGTGCGCACCCTGCAAAATATCCATCTCAGGATGATATACAGATGTGTTCACCTCCATCATTCCCAGCATCGTATGAAAAAGATAATCGTGGGTATACGGTTGTGATGAACGCTGCTTTAATACCGTTTTATTCACCTTGAATTGTTTACCAAACCACATGACCGCTGGTACATGCTTTTGAGCATCCGGAGCGATAGCATAGGGAAAACCATGAAGATAAAGCCCTTTTTCCCCTAACGATTCCCCATGATCACTGAGATAAAACATCGCTGTTTTAAACTTTTTATCATTCTCTTTGAGTAACCCTATCGTTTTTGAGAGAAAATAATCCGTATAAAGGATCGCATTATCATAGGCATTGGTGATTTCGGCTTGAGAACATTGCTCTAACTGATTGGTCTTACACACCGGAGTGTATTTTTCAAAAGCCTTTGGATACCGTTTGTAATACGCAGGCCCATGATTACCCATTTGATGCAAGACGATCACAATATCCCCTTTGGGATGAGCATTGATGTACTCCTGCAAACCTACAAGCATCCCTTCATCTCTACATTCACCATCATCGCACATCGTGTTGTTCTCGGGAATCTTATAATCTTCATACGGTAACCTATCTGCCACCCCTTTGGAATCAGAGTTATTGTCCCGCCACAAAATATTAGCTCCGGCATGTTTTAATACATCCAGTACGTTTTCCGTGTGCTGTGCAATATCTCGATCATACGCTTCTCTCCCGTAACATGAGAACATACACGGTACTGAAACTGCCGTTTCCGTTCCACTGGAGGTAAATTGGGAGAAATTAATGACATCTTCTTTTTTGAGTAATGGTGTTGTTTCTCTTACGTACGGGTTAAGAGAGAAATGATCGGCACGTACCGCTTCCCCGACCACAAGTATCACTAATTTTCTAGGTTCATTTGTTTCCTTGACTTTAGCATCCGCTCCTATGATTTTCAATCCTGTCACAGGATTTACAAAAAAATCATGCACATGCTCACCGATCGCATAAAGATAATTGGCAGGATTAGTGTACGACCGCAATGGTGAGTGCTCTCTAAAAAAAGAGGTATAGAACTTACTAAAGGCAAAAATAAGTACCACACCAACAATCAAAGCGATAACAATACTTTCAATCCCTTCCAATAAAGCTCTCTTAACCCTCATAGGCTTAATCTTCATAAGATAGACCACTATTGATGGTACCACCCCTAAGATGAGAAAATAAAGCACCTGCTGAATACTAAGCAGATCAAACGATTCATGCAAATTGGTCTCTAAAATATTTTGAATCATCAGCTTGTCAACGATAATGTCATAGGTATTCATAAAATAGGCAGTCAACGAGGAAATAAGTAAAACAGCAATCAAACACGGTTTGAGAAGATACCGTGAACTAACCAATGTAAATACAATCACCAAAACCGCTATGAGAACGATTCCAAGTGAAACAATCATGGGAGCCATCGACCAAGTCAACCCATACGTATCGATCACATGTCTGAAAAAAGATCCATTTGTAAACAGGACTAAAAAAGTAGAAACAGCCAAGACTATCGTTCGAGGGTGAAATGGTTTTTCAAAAAATGACATTAAAGACTCTCTTGTAAAATAATGACGAAATTATATCGACTCCACTATTAACTAAGCGTAACGTTTTATTATCCGTACTTATGCCATAATTTCGCAACTTTTATCAAGGACAATCTTCTATGCTCGTTTTCAAAGAACTCTTTAAAATCTATCTTCTTTTTATTTTCCTCTTCTTTCTTGGACGACTAGGCTTGTATATTTCGTACATGGATCGTCTAAGCGATATGACCTTTGCATATTCATTGCTCTCTTTTGTTTACGGGCTCAAACTGGACACGATGACGACTTCCTATATCCTCATACTCCCGGCACTGTTTTTAACCATTACCCCGCAAATATTTGCCAAAATCACCAGCAAAATTATAAGCGGCTATATCTTAGTCTATTTACTTATTGCGCTATACGTTGAAAATGCCACCTTCCCGTTTGTCGCTCAATACGATGTACGCCCTAACTATCTTTTTGTGGAGTATCTGAAGTATCCCAAAGAGGTCACTTCGATGATACTCAAACAATATCCTTTACAATTGCTAGCAGCACTCGCTATGCTCGCTGTTATGGCATGGGGATTTCTACGCTATTCACCACTAAACCTTGAGTCCGCCATTCGCACTCCGCTGTGGCGCCGTATGTTATTACTATTGCCTATCGCGGCACTTCTATTTATCGGTATTCGTTCTTCCTACGGACATCGTCCTGCAAATATCTCCGATGCGCTATACAGTACCAACCGTATGGCTAATGAGATCGCTAAAAATTCTCTTTACAGTATCGGCTATGCTTATTACAGTTATTCGAGAGAAAATGACAATCTGGTTCAAAGCTATGGAAAGATCAGCCTCGATGATGCATATAGCCGTGTCTCTAAACGTCTTAATATCCCCAAAGGGTCCGACATACCGTTTAGCCGTATGGAACCTACCCACTTTCCGGCACCAAAACCTAAAAATCTGGTTATTTTCATCCAAGAGTCACTGGGTTCACAGTTTGTAGGATTTAGCGGTGGTGATGTTAGCAATACTCCTTATCTTGAAAAACTTTCCCACGAGGGGTTAGCATTTACCAATCTTTTTAGCAATGGAACGCGTTCCATACGCGGGCTTTCGGCACTGACTTCAGGGTGGCTTCCTCTCGCCGGAGAGGAAGTGGTCAAGCGCAATAAATCCCAAAGCGATTTTTTCACCGTCGCCTCTTTACTCAAACCTCTTGGCTATAAATCGTGTTTTATCTACGGCGGCGAAGGACGGTTTGACAACATGCGCAGCTGGTATATGGGCAATGGTTTTGATGAGATCATTGAGCAAAAAGACTACGCCAACCCTACTTTTGTCAGTACATGGGGTGTCAGTGATGAAGATTTGGTCGTAAAAGCCAATGAAAAATTCAAATCGTATGCGCAAAATGGGGAGAAGTTTGTGAGTGTCATGTTCTCATCCTCCAATCATTCACCGTTTGAACTTCCGGAAGGGAAGATTGATTTTATCAAAGATAAGCCGCGTAAAGGGGTTGAAAATGCGGTCAAATACGCTGATTTCGCCATCGGACGTTTTTTTGAACTGGCAAAAAAAGAGCCCTATTATAAAGATACCGTTTTTGTTGTCGTTGCGGATCACAACATCCGCGTTTACGGCGATGACTTAGTTCCTGTCAATATGTTTCATATACCAGCACTCATTATCACCGATGGGCTAAAAGCCAAAAAATATGATCGTCTTAGCACTCAGCCTGATGTTCTGGCTACCGCTTTGGATCTTGTAGGAGCAAATCTTACTTATCCTATACTGGGACATTCGATTTTCAGCGATACGAAATCAGAGATGGCGCTTATGATGTTCAATGATACCTTTGCACTACGCAGTCATGACAAAGTCGCGATTATTCAGCCTAATAAACCGGCGCAAACATTTACCTATGTCAACGAGCATCTGCAAACGGCACCGCATGACAGTGAACTTGAAAAAGACGCTTTGGCGTTTGTAAAAGTAACGGATGATATGTATAACAAAAAATTGTTTCGAGTGAAGAAGTAAAAAAGAAGATAAAAAAAAACTCCCCAATAATAGGGGAGGAAGAGAAGTAGCGATTAACGCTTAGAGAATTGACGTGAACGACGTGCTTTACGACGGCCTGGCTTCTTACGTTCAACGATACGTGAATCGCGAGTAAGCATACCGTACGGTTTAAGTACTGGACGGAAAGCAGGGTCAAATGCACATAGTGCTCTTGAAATACCGTGACGAAGTGCATCAGATTGACCTGAGAACCCGCCACCAGTAGTTTTAGCTTCGATATCTACAGATGTGTCTTGTTTAGTCAATGAAAGCGGTTGAGTAACACGCAATTTCTTTGCTTCAAGACCACCAAGCCATGCATCAAGTGAAAGACCGTTAACGATGATCTTACCTGTGCCTGGAGTCATCCATACTTTAGCGATAGATGTTTTTCTTCTGCCGGTTGCATATGTTTTTGCCATAGTTAATCCTTACTTAGCAAGTTGTGCTGAGTGAGGATGTTCCGCACCTGCATAAACTTTTAGTTTTTTGATCATTGCGCGACCCAATTTTGTTTTAGGAAGCATACCGCGAGCGGCAAGTTTGAAAACTTTTTCAGGGTTAGTTGACAAAAGTTCTGTAAACTTTTCACTTTTCACGTTACCGAAGTAACCTGTGTGACGGTGGTATGTTTTAGTAGCAGCTTTACCGCCACCGTTGATAATCGCTTTTTCAGCATTAATGATAACTACGAAGTCACCACAGTCAATATTTGGTGTAAAATATGGCTTATCTTTTCCGCGAAGACGAGTAGCAACATCAGTCATAATACGACCAAATGTTTTCCCTTCAGCGTCGATCAAAACCCATTTACGTTCGATTTGCTCAGCTGTAGCAATTTTAGTAAATTTCATACGAGCCTCCTTGTAAGTCTTAAATAAATAGTGGCGAAATTGTACCTATTTAAACTTATAACTTACTTAAATTAAGTTTTCTATAAGCACTCTGTGAATTTTACACTCTCTTCACCAAGATAACAAAGATACCCTTTTACAGCCCCTGATGCTAACGCTTGTACCGCATCCATGTACATCTTCACTTGTAGTTTATGGGACAAACTCTCTTCCTGTCCTGTTTTATAATCGATAATGATCCACTCTCCTGCCTCATTTTCAATGAGTAAATCGATAATACGCATCTCACCCTTATAAAAGAAACGTTTCTCTTTATAGCGCTTCCCTCGTGTCAATATACAAAAGGTTTCATCACTTAGCAAGCGCTCCAATGTATTGCGCATTGTTTCAATCTTTTCAATCCCGATACGTGCACCATATCGCTTTCGAGACGATTCAATTGCGGCATGTATGGAGTCGTGTGTAAAGTCCCCCATCATTTCCAGTGCATAATGCAGTGCCAAACCGTACTGGACCGCATCATAATCATAAGTCTCATTTTCCCTTAGCGTCACCACTTCATCTTGTCTTCCGTACGATACCGATTGATATTCTAAAGGTTCAAGCGTCTGTGGGGCATGAGCACCATGAGATTCAAACTTCTGTTCTCCCCATGACCCCTGCACTAACTCCAAGGGTGCAAACCAGGACGATTTAGGTTTGGCGATCACACTGAGTGATTGAACTGCGCGGGTCAATGCTACATACAATCCGTTGAGTTGATCTTCTCTCTCAAGTTCTTTTTCTTTGTCCAATGCTTCTTGATACGCACTGTCCAACTCTTCACGCCCTTTGATACGGTAAAACAGACGGGATAAGGTCAAGCCATCATACTCATAGACAATAGAGTCTCCACGACTTCTTTGTACCCCTAAGCGATCCAAAACCAAGACGTGCTCAAATTCCAATCCCTTGGATTTATGTACGGTCATGATCCGTATTCCGTGCAGATCACTTTGAGGGGCATTCGCATCAAGCCGCTCTATTTCAAAGGCCACCTCTTCGATATCACGATAATTATTGAGCTGTTCAATAAACATCATAGCGCTTTTGTCACCGATTTTGTGTTCACGTATAAAACAAATAGATTGACCTTGCAGATCAGTGATTGGCGCATGATGTATCGTTTCTACCCCAACACCCAAAAGCGCCGCGCAATTGTGTCGATAAATATCCGCTTTGAAATAACAGTAGCGCAGATACTCAATCACCGCTTTTACACTTCTCTGATGAATCAACTTCGATGTTGCTTCACTCACGACATCCAAACCATGCTCTTCTAGATACTCCTGCAGTTTTGCGGCATCTGAGTTCGTCACACATAAGACAGCAATCTCATCGGAGACGATCCCAATATCATGCAGTTGAGATATCTGGTCATACAATGCTTTTAAGGGTTCTTCACTGAACAGAACTTCAACATATCCCCCTTCTTTTGATGTCGGTGAAGCTTGCGGGATGTAGCGTTTCATTTTCTCTCCAAACGCCCGGTTAACAAATTCAACCACTTCACTTCTGGATCGGTAGTTCACCTCAAGAGGACGTACTTGTACCTCAAAATGGTTTGCCACATCGTAAAACAATGCGCTTACTCCGCCTCGAAAACGGTAAATCGATTGTTTGACATCTCCCACAAAAAAGAAACTTCCCCCCTCATTGATCCCTTTTCCCGCACTGATCTCTTCGATTAATGGACGTAGAATATCAAACTGGATCACACTCGTATCTTGAAACTCATCCAGTAGAAGATGTTTCATTTTCGCATCAAGGCGAAAATAGAGAAATTCGCTCTCCACCTTCCCCCGCAAAAGTGAATGGACCATCAGAGTTATATCATCAAAGGTCAACTCCTGGTTTTGACGCATGATAGCGGTGCGGCTTTTGATATAGATTTTTAGAAGACGGAACAATCCTGTAAAAAAATCAGCTTCACGGCTTTGCATCTGAAGCCGTACCGTCTCTTGAAGTGCATGCAGTAAATCATCCATTTTTGGTTCATAGATTTTTTTAAAATCCCAATACTCCATACTAGGCTTCAATAACCATGTTTTACTCAATAATGCATCGTAATCTTCGATCTCCATCGTTTTACGAGCACGATCGCTTAACGGTTTGCTCAAGACAAGCATCGACAACTCATCTGCCAAAGCAAGTGCATGCTCATAGGGATTAAAAGAAAGATTTACGCTTGGCAATTCAATAGACTCAAACTCTTTATGTTTCGCATATAATTGTGCCAAAAGAGTAAAAATATCATCCAACCGTTTTGAGCTCAATTGCGCCAATCGCACCAATGATTCCATTTCACCTGCAACTTCTATCTCATGTAAAAAACGCTCTAAAAACTTTTGCTCATGATGGGAGGTTGCCGCTGTATACGTCGGCATGATCCCCGCATTGAGTGCGAACTTACGCAATATCGTCCCAAAAAATTTATCAATGGTAGAGATGTGGATATCACTGCGTAAAAAACGAAGCAGTACTTTTTCCCGTTGTAAGAGTATCTCTGTTTCACTCATCCCGCACAAGCGTGCGATTTCTGGCAATTCGGAGCGGGTATCCAATGCTTTAAGCGTCTCGACAACCCGTTGCATCATCTCATTGGCTGCTTTATTCGTAAACGTTAGCGCCGTTATAGACGAAGGATCTTCTCCCATGAATAGTAAGCTCAAATAGCGGACAACCAGATTAAATGTCTTACCGCTTCCCGCACTTGCTTCATAGGCTAAAAAGGGTTCAAATTGGCTCATTTACAGCTCCCTCTCACACAACGTAGCATACGGGCAGTATCGACAATGACTCAACTCTTCGCACATCTCCCAAATCCATTGCTTGGTGGAAGCTATCTCTTGCAATATCTCTCTTAGCTTTTGCGTCTTGGAGTCCAAAAATTGTTCAAACTCAATTTTTCCACTGTTAAGATCATACACGCCGCATCGTACCACAGTTCCCAAAGGTGCGCATAGAAGTGCGTAAATACTCAACTGGTAATCGACATCATTGTCGCGTACATCACTGGATGTAGAAGCATATTTACCGGTTTTATAATCCAATACTTCTAATCCTTCTACGGTTTGGTCGATGCGATCAATTCGTCCAACAAGCCGTATCCCCTCAACAACCATGTCCCCCTCTTTTTCACGATAAGCGACTCGTACCCCTTGTGAAAAACGCTGACTCTCATAATCGTAAAACGGCCCTAATTTTTCAAGCCACAAATCTTGTACATAACGCTGCATCACATCTTGAAGCTCATATTCGCTCAACGCATTTTTTAACGCTTCTTTGATTTCTACAGAGCTGACATAATGGTTTCGCGTCGCGTATATTTTTTCCAGTGCTCCATGAAGCCGATTTCCTATTTCTCGTTCTTTGGAAAGATCTTGTGCTTTTTCATGCTCTTTTATTTTCTCAATGTATTTATAATAAAATTGACGCTTGCAGGTTAAAAAGCTTTTTAATCCACTTGATGAGAGTGGATGTACCGTGAAATCATATTCACTTTCGATATGACGTTTAACACGCTCTTTAAAATCAGGTTTTGGCAAAATGGCACTGCCGTAATCAATGTGTGCTTCACCCATTTCAATTCCCAATTGCAGCAAAAAACGTGAGGGAACCGACTCCGAGTTTTGAACACAGGCGATCTCCACTTTTCGCGCACGATTAAACAACATCCAGTAGTAATGTTTTTGAAGCGACTCTCTATCGGCTGTTGTTGGAAGATCCGCAATCTTACGCGTCTGTGTATTCAAAAAAAGATCTTTTTGACTTCGATGGGGGACAAACCCTTCATTAAAATCAACAACGATGACCCCCTCAAAACTCATACCGCGTGTTTCCAACAATCCCATAACCGTGATTTTGCCCCCGCCCACATCATCTATCGAACGGCTTTTCACGCGGTTGAAAAAAATACGCATAGCCGCTTTAAATTCCAAACCGCCAAGAGCCTGTGAAAGTGGCTTAAACCGATGCAGTTCCTCAATAATGATCTCTTTAGCCTCTGGGCTCTGTATCCCCTCACTGATAATGCCACACAAGTATTCCAAATGTGCATAGTCAAACGGAAGATAATAATGGGCCTTGACCCAATCGGTTAGATCAGAAGGAATTTTAGATATACGGGCCTTGTTTTCGACACTTTGTTCATCCAAATACAGTTCAATAGCTTCAATGGTCAAAATGGATGTATCATCCTTCATCGATGTACCCATCGCAAAATTCAAATTATTCTCATCGTCAAATAATCTTAAATAGTGCGCAAACTGCTCGTCAGGAACCACAACAACGATTGCGTGCGGATCGATGCCACTACTCACCATTTCTCCTATCTTCGCTTTGACAAATCCTACTTGCAACAAACGGTTGCGAAATACTTCGCACGATACATGGCTGAACGTATCCATAGCAACCGATTCCACTATCTGTAATGTACTCAACGAGAACACGCTGCGATGTCCCTCAACAATGTCCAATGATAATTCTCTCAATCTCTGTGACATCTTTTGATTGTAAGCAGTCGCATGATAGACACATTCTAGTGGAACGATCGCGGCGCACGCTTCAAGGACTTTAAGCTCATAACGACTCAAATACCCCTCGACATGAACTGTGACCAGATCAAACTCTTTGAGATACCCCTCATTGATATGCACGGCAGACTTAGCAAAAATCGGATCGCTCCACCCATTCTTAAGTACGACCTCTCTATAACGCTGAAGCAAATGGGTCAATATGGTAATATGCTCTTCATATTCACCGTAAATATCGGCATTTGTAAGAGCACTGATATCCACCATCTCACCGCTAAGTTCTTCAAAAAAGCGAAATATGTATTGAGAATTTTGAATAAAGGTAAAGAAATTTCGCTCGATTTGTAAACTGGCAAAAGTAGAAAAATCAGAAGCTTCATGAAGACCCAAAAGGCGAAGATCATCATCAGGGATGATGACATTTTCCGTGAGAATAACACGATCTAAAAAATCGCTCATCCCCATATAAGTAGGTAAAAAACCTTCATCGCACCCGTCTAGTTCATTTCGTATCGCACGTGACGTCGGGAATACGACACAGGTGCGTTGCATTAAAACTCGAAAATATCTGGTGAGCGCGTATCAGCTTTAAGATTATAATAACGTTGATCTTTTCCAACAGTTACTTTTGCCATAATATCCCATCGTCCTGGCGCAGGAAGATCGGTAGCTTTAAAAGTATACACTCCATCGCTTACCGATGGAGTATCCAGTGCAATATCTTGTTTTGTCGTATCTGGACGGGTCAATACGATACTTACGTTTGCATCTTCTATCGCTACACCCGATTTATCTTTAACCGCATATGCAATCACCGACTCTTTTTGTGTAATCTGGGGAGTTAAAAAAGAAATCGTATATTTTTTGTCAAATTCTATTTTAGCATTAATGATCTCATTAACATTATGATCGTATTCGTGGTAACCTTGCATTCCGTATTCTGACATCTCAACGGGATTATTGATCGCTACATCAACCGTTTTAACGGCAAAACCAATAACGATAATAGTCGATATACCAATAATCCATGGCCATTTTTTACCCGCATTTTTATTGATCATTTAATCCTGCTTTTTTTTTAAAATAACGTCTCCATGCATATCTACCCAATGCAACTAGAATCGTACCGTAAAATATTACTCGCAATATGTTAATGAATGTCTGGCTCTCAGTTCCCGCAGAAGATTTGAGTTTTTGACCTTTGGAAGCTGCGATCTGTTCTGCTGTATCCGCATACCCATTGTACATAGCAACCGAATACTTTTTTACAATATCCGCACCTTCAGTACGCTGTCCCAATATTGGAAGAACCGTTCCACCCGTATGGCTAAGTAGCTCTTTTGCTTCCTCAAAACTACGTGCAAATATAAGACTGCTTGCCACTGCGCCGACAAATGTCGCGTTTGGACTTAAAATTTGTGCTTTGTCAAAATCTTTGTATAAAGACGCTGGATACGCCAAAATATCAACCTCTTTTTGCAATTCCACAAATGTCATAATGACACTAGAACTGTTTGCTTCTGAGGCGATACGTTTTTCAAAATCGCTGATAGATTGATTATTATCCAAATCACGAACCATGACCAAATAAAGAGAAACACCTGTTTTTGCTTTAAGCTCGGTGCCTATGGCTTCTATTTGCTTCGTAAATTCCGGATTCTTAACGACTTCGTCTTTATACAAAAACTCTGCATGAAGAGATGAGATAAATGTCACTAGCAGTGCGAGGGCCGCGAGCCCTCGTGAAAGTCTCAATAAAGACCCTTATCCGACGAACAAGTGGTTCGGCGTTAAGACCGACCACAAGGTTACTACAGCACTGACGATCAATGCGAGTGTGATGAGTTTACCCATGTGCTTTGCCATACTAAACTCCTTACTTTACGTCGACAAGATGTTTGCTGTTTTCAGTACTAAACATCTTGATCTCTTTTTCATTGTCAATTTTATAAAAATTGCTTGCATTAGCAGCTTGCGTAATTACCGAAAAGTACGTCAGTACTCCTACGATAGAGAGCAATAACACAACCGCTATCAACATGCCAGTGATGCCATGTAGTGAAAATATACTACGATTTTCATTTTCCATCATTTACCCCTTATTTTTGACTCAAGCTTGCAACATAGGCAGCAACTGCTTTACGCTGAACTTCAGTTAGGTTGGTAAATGCAGGCATTGCACCCATTGCACCTTTTTTGCCATGATTAAGGACCATCTCAACCATTGACGGTGACATCTCGGCGATATTTGGAGCAACCATCTCCATACCTTTGCCATCGGCACCGTGACACGCAGCACACGTTCCCGCAAATACATCCGCACCTTCACCTTTAAATCCACCGGCAACATATTTAGATACCGTATCGATCTCAGCATCGGTAATCAATGCATTACTATTGGTGTTCAACAAACCGTTACGATCTGGCATCGGCATACTTGTTCCCAATAGGTTGCTGTTTGAACCATTCATCAAGACATGCTTAACCGACTGTAATGATAGACGTACATGCAAATCAGCTGCTTTGCCATCCATACCGTCTGCTTGCAAACCATGGCACGCTGCACAATTTGCATTGTACACAGACTCACCCATTTCATTAAGCTTTTCTGGATTACTCAAAATCCCTGCAAACTCTGCTTCAAATTTCTTATCAAGAACCGCAGTGTCTTCATTGTATTCACCGATTTGTGAATATGAATTAAGTGGGTATCCTGCAAGGAAATACCAAATAGCCCAAATAACCATACCAAAATATACAACAGCCCATCCAAAAGGTGGTTCGTTCTTATATTCTCCGATTCCATCCCAGCTTTCATCCGCAAGCTTACCGCCTGCGGTATCATTTTGCATCTGTCGAACGTACTTAGTAACCACGAATGTAGTTACTAGAACAAGGACAACCGCACCCAATACAGCAAGTTTGTTAACCCAGTCTTCTCCACCCATTCCGCCGGCAGAGCCGACTGCGATGTAGGTGAAGCCAAGCATTGAAATTGTTACTATGATAGCAGCTAATACTGTCTTATTCATCTATGCCTCCTACTTTTTTGTCTCATCGTCTTTTGATACCATCTCAATCGGTTGATCCGTGATATCATCATTTAACGCAATATTGCCGTACTTCTCGTAATCGCGTGTCCCCTTTTTCTGTGAGCTGTAAAGATGATAGATGTATGAATACAATACCACCACCATAAAGGCTGTAAAGAAAAAAAAGCCATACGCCTGAAAAGTTGCAATGTCCACGCTAATCCTTTATTTCAATCTGTTAAGGTACGCGATAAGCGCAACGATTTCAGGTACATTTCCTGCTGCAACCGCATCTTTAACACTTTGATCTTTCATATCCGCTGCAACAACTTTAGCTTCTTCAAGAGCAGATGCACGTGCACCTTCTAATGTGTCTGCCAAAGCAACGGTTACTTTTGAACCATCCGCCATCGGAAGTTCTTTGTTATACGGAACTGCAAAGAATTTTTGCACCGTCAACTGCTCAGCATATGCCGTATCGACATCTGCGATATTTTTATACAACCAAGTATATGCCGGCATAATCGAGCCAGGGACAACCGCAGCAGGATCTTTCATGTGATTTTCATGCCAATCTGTTGTACGGTAGTTACCTACACGCATCAAATCAGGACCTGTACGTTTTGAACCCCATAAAAATGGACGATCATACGCATACTCACCGCTCAAAGAGTAGTGACCGTAACGATCTGTTTCTGATTTAAACGGACGAATCAACTGTGAATGACATCCATTACAATTGTTTTTAATATACACGAGACGGCCCGTAAGCTCTAGAGTTGAATAAGGCTTTGCCCCAACAACCGGACGAGATGCTTGCGCAAAGTTTGGCAGGATCTCAACAAGACCTGCAAACGCAATAACTACAAAAACAGCAACCGCAAAAAAGAACGGGTTTTTTTCTAACCAATGAAACATTTTCCCCTCCTTAATTATGCGCCCATAGGCGTAGCGTTTTGAAGTTCACTCTCTTCAATCACGCGCGAGCTTGTCATTGTTTTATACATATTGTACGCAAACATAAACATACCAACAAGATACAATGTACCACCAACCGCACGGATTGTGAAGTATGGGTGCAAGACAACAACCGTATCAATAAATGAGTATGCAAGATTGCCGTACTCATCATGAGCACGCCACATCATACCTTGCGTGATACCTGCGATCCACATAGAAGTGAAGTACAAGATAACCCCAAGCGTCTGAATCCAAAACTGTGTACTCATCAACGATCTTGAATAAATCTCACGCTTGAAAATACGAGGAGCCATATGGAATATTGCAGCAATAACCATAAAGCCAACCCATCCAAGTGCTCCGTCATGAACGTGACCGATGATCCAGTCTGTAAAGTGAGCCAAAGCATTAACGGATTTGATCGCTTGGATTGGACCTTCCAATGTAGAGAACATATAGAAAGTAGAAGCCATGACCATAAATTTGATCAATGGACTTGTCGCAACCTGCTGCCATTCACCTCTCATAGTCAGAAGCATATTAACCGCTGAACCCCAAGATGGAAGAATCAAAACAACCGAAAATACAGAACCCATTGTTTGCATCCAGTCAGGAACCGTTGAAAACAACAAGTGGTGTCCACCAGCCCAAAGGTATACAAACATCAAGCCCCAAAATGCGAGCAAAGACAATTTATACGAATAAACCGCTTGTCCTGACTCTTTTGGTAAAAAGTAATAAATCATTGCAATAATCGGTGTCGTCAATACAAATGCAACTGCATTATGGCCAAACCACCACTGTACTAACGCATCATTGGTACCTGCATACATCGAAACCGAGTGATACCATGCACCAATCCCTCCCGATGCAAAATAAGTAGGGATCTCTGCGTTGTTAAAGATATGCAACATCGCAACCGCTAAGAAAGTAGCAATAAAGTACCAAATAGAGATGTACAAAGATTTTTCACGACGAATACCGATCAAACCAAAGATACTAATACCCCATAAAACCCATACAATAACAATACCTGCATCAATAGGCCATTCAAATTCTGAATACTCTTTTGAACTGGTGATACCCAGTTGTAAACCTATAACGATAATAACCGATGCCGCCATGTAAATCCAAAAATGGGCTTTACCGACAAACATCAATAGCTTTGATTCTGCCATAGATACTTTTAATACACGTTGGCCGATATAATACCACGAAGACCAAACCGCACTTAAGACAAATCCATAAATAACACTATCCGTATGAATCGCACGAAGACGCCCAAAGTTGGTGTATTCAGCAAAATTCACCCCCAAGATATAGTTAAATTGTGGAAATGCCATCTGCCATGCTAAAATAACACCGGCAAGCATACCGGCAACACCGACAAATATAGCATTGTACATAAACAGTTTAGCAACTGTATAGTCATACTCTAATGGACGATTTTCCATATATTACCTCCTTAAAATTCAAAGCATAAGAGCCATATTTGCGCTTCTTAACACAAATTTAATACTACTAGGCTATTAGACACTCTAATGATAGCGATAGAAATATTTAATGAATCTTAAATTATTAATTTTTTTGCTTGCTTTGATAACTTAGTGATATTCTTAAGATTTTTGAAAGGATTGTATTAAAATAATAGTAAAGCCGATCTACAAAATCGGCGGAAGAAAGAGGAGTTTTATCGACTGATCAGGGCTACGAACTCTTCAAAAATATAACGGCTCTCTTTTGGACCTGGGCTGGCTTCCGGATGGTGTTGAACCGAAAATACAGGACCTGTTTTATAGCGTAAACCTTCGATAGTATTGTCAAAAAGGTTCACATGAGTAACGTCTGCTATTTCACGCACCGATTCAGGTACATTGTAATTATGGTTTTGTGCAGTGATCTCTACCATCCCGGTTTTTAGGTTTTTAACGGGGTGGTTTCCACCATGGTGACCGAATTTCAACTTATGGGTATCGTGCCCGTGTGAAATACTCAACAATTGATGCCCCAAACATATCCCGAATATCGGAATCTTACGCGCAATAAGCTTCTTGATCTCTTCTTGTTCTTTTTTCAAAACAAGGGGATCTCCCGGACCGTTTGAAAGAAAAACACCGTCAATCGTACGGGCATCGTATTGAGCTATCAAGTCATCGGCACTGAAGCTGTTGGGGTAAACATTGACTTCAATACCTACTTGTGTCAATTCATTCAATATATTACGTTTGACCCCAAAATCAATAGCCGCAATTTTTGCTTTGACTTTTGGCGCTTCATTATATGTGAATGTCACAGGGTCATAAACACCCGATGTGTGACGGTAGCCTGTTTTGGTACTCACTTGTTCAATATAATTGACCTCTTCGATGCGTGGAGCGGCTTCGAGAAGCGCTTTAAGTTCGGCTTTGTCACTTACTTGCGTAGAAGCGATCATCATCATCGCTCCCTCAGTACGCAACATCTTCGTCAGATAGCGGGTATCGATGTCGCAGATACCGATAACACCGTGTTTTTCTAAAAATGTATGCAGTGCCTCAGTCCCACGAAAGTTCGAATACGCACTTTGATATTGACGTACAATAACACCTTTACAGTGTGCCGCAGTGCTTTCCATATCTTCGTCATTGACTCCAACGTTTCCGATCTCCGGCATGGTAAACGTAATAAACTGCCCCGCATATGATGGATCAGAGATAATTTCCTGATACCCAGTCAATGAAGTATTAAAAACAATCTCACCGACATGTGTCGTATCCGCTCCAAAGCTTTTAGCTTGTAAATAGGTCCCGTTTTCCAGATAAATCCATACATCACGCATTATGAAAGTCCTCTTCGCGCCAATTCATCTTTGTAAAATTTCTCATACAGAATTTCATATTCATCCGTACCCGGAATCACACGACGCTTATAGCTTTTAATTTTTTCGTATACCGCGGATTCAAGTTCCCCTGCATCAGCAATAAACTTAGTCATTGAATCGTAAATAATATTTTTGACACGATTTTCACTGACATCGTAGTTAATCAAGTCCTCTTCATACAATGCGTCCAATATTTTATGCGCAATATCAGAGTAACGTTCTTCATACGACAAAATGACACCGAATTCAGGCGCTAATTTTTTCTTAATCATAAAAAAAAGCTGACGCTCATCCGCTAAATAATAGTCGATCTGCTCTTCATTCGCATTAACGATTGCGTTGACCTTTTCTTCAAGTGCCATCTCACGCTTAACGCTCTCAACCAATATCGTCTCTGCCTCTTTTGCCGTTGCTTCCAGACCTTGTGTCATCGTTACTAGACCGCTACGATTTAGATCTACGGCAATACGACTCGATATGTGGGGTATATGTGAGAGTGAAACTTTCATAACTGGGCCCTATTTCTTTTTTCTTATTGTACTTAAGATGTCCTCTAAAATGGCTTAGAGGATGCTTTAGCGTTATTTTTGAGACTCATTTGAAGGAATCTTTTGCAATGCAGAGGTTATTTCTGATCCCTTTTTTGGATCCATTTTTGCCAAGATTTGTCCTACCACCTTGGAATTCAATGTCCCCATTATGGTAGCCGCTTCTTGCGTAGTCATTTGAGAGAGTATCCCTGCAGATGCGGAAGGTTTCATTTTTGAAAATGTTTGAGACACTTTATCTGATTTTAGCTGCTTGATTTGTTCCAATATTTTTTTATTCTCATCAAGCATTTTTTTGACAGAAGCTTCTTTGGCGCTGATTTCTTGCAGTTTTTGGTCTACACGAGTATCTTTTCCCCTCACAACCGATTCTTTTTTCTTTAGAAGATCTTCGGTTGCACGCTTGAGCGCATCCAGTGATTGACGCTCTTCATCAATATGTCCCAATTCTATCAAAAGCTCATTTTTACGCGATTCAAAAATTTTGGTACACTCATACGATTTGGTATTTTGAGTTGCTGACCATGCACTTGTCATATAAAGTAAAATCACAAATACATATCTCATAGCTCAACCTTTTGATACGTCATTGTCCCGATTTCATCCAGCATTTTAGCCTCTTCGTATTTTATTTTTTTCATCATAGCCTCGACTTCTTGCAATTCCAAATAATTAAATTTTTCAAACTCGATTCGTGCAAATTTAAAAGCTTCTCTCGCACTGTTTTGATTGATACGGGCACGTTCGATACGCAACCGACATTCCTCGATCTCTCGATGTTGTGCTTGTACAATCATTTGTGCTTGAAAAAGTTCACCAATGGAGCCGTTAAGAGGAGAGTCTAAAGATGAGAGTTGTGCATACGCTTCATGTAATGCGGTATCACTGCGTGTGACTTCATTATTAGCATGCACAAGGATCTGTTCTGCTTTGTCTAATGCTTGCTTTTTGAGTCTTACCAAAGGTTCGTAACGTGATTTCATAGCACTGCTCCCCTTTGGACTAGAATCTTTGTTTTAGAGTAAAATCGTATCGTTTCGATCCGGTGATGTCGAGATCATTCCGATCTTTGTCTTAGTCAACTCTTCAATCGCTTTTAGATAAGTTTGAGCCGTTACCGGAAGGTCTTCGAAGCGGCGAACGCCCTCGGTCTTGTCCCAACCCGCAAATGTCTTGTATACCGGTTTGACATTGTCCAGATCAAGTGGTAAATAATCAATCTCTTCACCGTTTACTTCATACGCCACGCACACCTTGATCTCATCAAAGCCGTCAAGAACGTCGAGCTTCATAATAGAGAGTTCCTCGCATCCGTTAATACGGCTGGCAAAGCGGCATGCTACGGCATCAAACCATCCACAACGGCGCGGACGTCCCGTTGTGGTTCCAAACTCATGCCCTTGCTTACGCAAACGCTCACCGATCTCACCGTGATCTTCTGTAGGGAACGGTCCGTTTCCGACACGCGTACAATACGCTTTGACAATCCCTGTCACTTTACCGATGTCTTTTGGATTGATCCCAAGACCTGTACATGCCCCCGCAGAGATCGTCGAAGAACTCGTTACATACGGATAGGTACCGTGATCGATATCCAGCATTGTCCCTTGCGCACCCTCTAAGAGGATCTTTTTATCCTCATCCATCATCTTCCACGCCATTTGTGTCGTATTCGCCAAAAATGGAACCAATTTTTGTGCGAAATCAGTCAATTCTGCTGTTAGTTCTTCACGATTTGGCAACGTTATTTCCAATGCATCAAAAATCGCTTTGTTCTGAACAAAATACTCCAAAACACGATCCGTCAATAATGGAACATTACGCAGTTCTCCCAAACGAAATCCTGCACGAGCGATCTTTTCACTGTAAGCAGGTCCGATACCACGGCCCGTCGTACCGATCGCTTTTTCACCGCGCAATTTTTCTTTTGCCTGATCGATGAGCATATGAAATGTCAGAATCATATGGGCAGACTCACTCAAAAAAAGGCGTCCCAACAAATTATCAAACTGCTTCATCTCTTTGATCAATGCTTCAGGAGAGACAACTACACCATTACCGATAATATTAACCGCTTTTGGATTCAAAATACCCGATGGTATCAAATGAAGTGCATGCGTTTTACCATCGACAACGATCGTATGTCCTGCATTATGTCCACCTTGGTAACGGGCAACTACATCGTACTTTTGCGCAAGCAAATCAACGATTTTACCTTTTCCTTCGTCACCCCATTGGATACCGACAATTAAATCTGCTTTCATGTATTTCCTATTTTATTGATGTAGCGCTTCAACCAAAGCGTCTGTGTAAATTGCAAATCCAACCGATACGGTCTCTTCGTCTTTATAACGTCCGCCCATGGCATAGACTTCATTTTTTTCAATAACACGAAAAAAGAGTTCATCGTAATACAACATTTTAGCGTAATATAAAGGAGCTATCACAAGGTTTGGGTATTCAAGTCCCATACAAAGCTTTTTGATTTTAAGTAGTTCCTCACGTATCGCATCAGGCACCAAAGCTAAAAGGGGCTCGATTTCATCTACTTTTTCCAGATAGACCAACTGTGTCAACCACTCGATTTTTAATGATAAGAACTTCTCGATATTAACGTGTCTAAAATCGTCCAATTCCAAATCCAATATTTCAGACAGGATTCTCGGAATATTGATATTGGATATTTGTAATAAAGGCTCAATCTCTAATGCACTTAAAATTGCGGTTGCTTCATTTAAAACGACCGCCAGGTTACACTCATCAATGATTTCAGCACCCACTTGATACTGCTCAATAGATGGAAAACGGTATACAGGCTGAATGTAAAACCATTTTTTGTGCGTGGTGTTTGTCCCTAGACGCTTTTTGAGTATTCGTACCACATCGATCGTCGAATCAGCGCGCAAACTCATCGCATGGTTTTCCACGTCACCGATACGAATCAGTTCACGCTCTTCACACACACCTTGGTGCTGATGATACGAAAACAGTGGAGTCACGATCTCTTCGAATCCTGCAGCACACAATAATTCGCTCGCTTTGGATTCGATCAAACGTTTTGTTTTTGCTGTTCCTGCAAAATAAAGGCGTGAACCCTCAGGAATCTCGTGTTCAAAAATCATGTGTTACTGCCAAAATAAACGGTGCTGAAAACTTTATTTGCCGTGCCGTCAAACGTTCTGCGTCCTAGTTTTTCCAATGCCAACTCAATGCTGTTGACCACCCATGCCGCTTCATACGCGGGGATAAGCCCCATATGATTGATACGAAAAATCAGATCTTTGATGTGATCCTGACCGCCTGCCATATTGATATCGAACTCTTTTTTCAGCATTGAGCGTATTTTTGATGCTTGCTCATCATCGATGGTCGTCATCGAATCCGCTGGCGTTGTCGGATAGATATGCAATCCAATTGCCACCAGCGCTTCACGTGTCGCACGTGCGCGACGTGCTGTTTCATCATACAACTTCGCTAAACCACCCTCTGCTTTGATACGGTTAAGAACGCTTTCCAAACCGATAATCAACGTTGTTGCTGCCGTCCATGCCGTTGTATTTTTTTGCTGATTTTTAATCTCGGTGGCCAGATTGAAGTAATACCCTTTGCCTTTGCCGATTTTTGCGATCGCCGCGTGTGAAAGACCCATAATAGCCAATCCCGGAGGGAGCATCAACGCTTTTTGGCTGCCTGAGATGAGACAGTCAATATTGGTCACATCGATTTTTTCGACACCTACCGCGGTAATTCCATCGGCAATAACCATAATAGAAGGATTATGAGCTTTTACAGCTTCTGCAATGGCTTCTGCACTGTGACGAAGTCCTCCTGCCGATTCGCAGATTTGAATCGCAATAGCGTCAATATCAGGATTTGCATCCAGTGCCGCTTGAACTTCCGCTACGGAAGCCGCGGTATTCCACTCATGCTTGATCTCGACATTGGCAATCCCATGTGCCACCGCGATCTTTCCGAAACGTTCACCGAATTTCCCGGAATTGATGGACAAAAGCTTAGAATGAGCCAAATTAATCACCGCAGCTTCCATCGCGCCCGTACCCGAAGATGCCAACATCAGCACCTCATCCATCTCAAAAAGCTCAAACAACAAAGCCCGTGTACGCTCAAAAATAGCTTCGAATTCAGGAGTACGGTGGTGTAGGGTTTCTCCCGCCATCGCGATACGTACCGATTCCGGTACTGGGGTAGGGCCTGGGGTAAAAAGGAGCATTGTTTTCCTTGTATTTAGAGGAGTATAATTTTATAAGAAATTGTGCGAATTATAGCAAGTGACAAGTTAGTACTCCTTTAAGATTGCTATTAGTATGTTAATATTACGCCAAAAAAAAGAGCTTAGTATGACACTATTTGACTCCCTACTCCTCGGTGCCCTTGAGGGGGTAACCGAATTTTTACCTGTTTCTTCCACAGGTCACCTCATCCTCGCTTCCCAATTACTCGGTATTGAGCAAACCGACGCACACAAAGCATTTGAGGTGGCTATTCAGTTGGGGAGTATCCTCGCCGTCTTATTTTTATATGCCAAACATCTGATGCGGGATAAAACACTCTGGATCAAACTCGCCGTTGCTTTTGTCCCTACGGGTGTACTTGGATTTTTGTTTTATAAGCACATCAAAGCCCTTTTTGGTGTTGAGACGGTAAGCTTTATGCTCATCGCTGGCGGTATTGTCTTTTTGGCTGTTGAATATTTTCGGCGCGGTAAAGCCATCGATTCGGGTAAAGAGCTCGATGAACTCACCTATAAAGAGGCTTTTTTGATCGGATTGTTTCAGAGCATTTCGATGGTCCCAGGGACAAGCCGTTCGGGTGCCACCATCATCGGAGGTCTTTTTTTAGGACTTAAACGTAAAAGCGCTGCTGAGTTTTCATTTTTACTTGCTATTCCGACGATGGCTATTGCAACGGCATATGATTTGTTTAAACATCGCCATGAGATGATCGTCGATGACTGGTCGATGCTCATCGTCGCCTTTATAACTGCTTTTATCTTTGCATTTTTTACCGTCAAACTCTTTGTCGGTTTTGTCAGTCGTCACACTTTTACACCGTTTGCTATTTATCGGATTATTGTAGGGTTTGTTTTTCTTTATATTATCGGGAATCTTCCCGCTTAAGCGCGTTGAGTTTTTATCTGATCGATCAAGATTTTTGCCAGATTCAATGCTTTGGATCGGTGTGAAAGTCCTACTTTGACGTCACTTTCCAATTCACCAAGCGTTTTGTCAAATCCATCAGGGATAAACATCGGATCGTATCCAAAACCGTTCTCCCCTCGAGGTGACGTAATCACTTCTCCATGCATCCAGCCATGAACACAGCTCTCCCCCTCATATGATACGACTGCTATGGCTGCCGTATAGTGCGCCTTAGATGAGGAGACTCCTTTGTCTTTAACGGCATCCATCAGTTTGTACAAGTTATCTTTGTCACTGGCATTCTCTCCACCGTAGCGTGCACTGTAAATTCCGGGAGCACCGTCCAGTACATCAACACTGATACCGCTGTCATCTGCTACGACGACAGCCTTCTCATCTTTGAGTGCTTTGTAGACTGCGCGGGCTTTGATCAGTGCATTTTCTTTGAAAGTCTCTGCATCTTCTACGATCTCAAAACCTTCCATCAAATCGGTATACGGGAAAACTTCTCGGTCATGTAAAAGCTCTTTGATCTCCCGTACTTTTCCTTTATTAGAGGTTGCTATTACGATGCGCATGCTTTCATTCCTTAGTGTAGTCTTAGTCATTGTGTCAGCATAGCTTTTCGTTGTCCACAATATATTATAATAACGGCAATTTTATCTCATCAAAGGTCACAGCGTGTTTAAAACAGTCATGCCTCTCTCTGCGATTTTGTCGCTTCGCTTTTTCGGTCTTTTTTTAGTCTTACCTGTACTCTCTGCATACGCATTGACATTGCAAGGGGCGACTCCTCTTCTTATCGGTGTTATTATCGGAGGATATGCACTTACTCAAGCTATCTTTCAAGTCCCTTTTGGGATCATGAGTGACAAGATCGGTCGTAAACCTACACTTCTTGTAGGGTTGATCATCTTTTTAGTGGGTTCAATCATCTGTGCACTCAGTACCGATATCTATACCCTTATGTTCGGACGTTTTTTACAAGGTTCAGGAGCTATCGGCGCTGTTATCCCGGCTATGATCAGTGATTTAGTCAGTGAAGAAAAACGTGGCCATGCAATGGCACTTATGGGTGGAAGCATTGCTATGAGTTTTGCTTTTGCAATGGGACTAGGGCCGGTTATTGCTGCACACTATGGTATCAGCTCTTTGTTTTGGATTGCGGGAGCTTTGTCTATCCTCTCCATGATTGTTTTGTTTACCAAGGTTCCAACACCTCCGCGTATCCATCATATCTATCACTCCAGCACTACAACCCGTGATATCATCAAAGATCCTAATCTCTTGAATATGATCGTCATCAATGGGATGCAAAAAGGTCTTATGACCGTCGCGTTCGTCCTTATCCCTATCCTTCTTACACAAGGTGAATATGGGTTTAATTGGGAAAAAGCTGAGCTATGGAAAGTCTATGTACCCGCGCTAATCGCAGGGCTTATCGCTATGGGACCTGCTGCGGTATTTGGAGAAAAGTACAATAAACCAAAACAAATTTTTATTATCTCTATCATCTTGTTTATTGTCGCTTTCACCCTAATGGGCTTCGCTACTCAAAGTTGGGAATTTGTTTTGGGCGTCGTTAGTTTTTTCATGGCCTTTAACATGATGGAACCATTAGTACAATCCATGATCAGTAAATTTGCGCGAGTACATCAAAAAGGGGCAGCCTTAGGTATCGCAAACGGCTTTGCTTACTTTATGACGTTTATCGGTGGTATCGTAGCAGGGACAGCTCTGCAGTACTCCTCCAAAGAGGCATTAGCAATCGGATTAGTCGTGGTATCTATTATGTGGCTTTTGTGGACGATGAAACTTCAAAACCCACAGCGTTTTTCTCATCTGTACATCCCTAGGGATCATGTCGACCAAGAAAAGTTATTGGCATTGGAGCATGAACATATTGCAGAGTGGTATATCAATGAGACTGAAAACTTAGTCGTCGTAAAATATCTCAAAGAGATGATGGATGAAGAGGCTATTAAAGCGAAAATAGTGAAATAAACGGTTAGAGTCTAATCACTCTAACCAACGTTCCCGCTTCCAAATCACCGTCGTCTTCACCGCAGATCATCAATGCAGCATTGCCTAATAGATTGGTGAGAATCGCTGAACTTCCTGTCTTTTTACCCTCGAAATCAACCCAATAGCGTCCATCTTCAAAATTCAGATTACATGCCGTAAATTCACTCTTATTGGAGCGTTTTGCAAAAGGGACTTTAAGCGTTGCTTCTATAGGTTCATAAGGATTTGCACAGCCCATTATGCGTGCCATCAACGGAGCGACATAGAGGATAAATGTCACTGTAGACGAATAAGCAAATCCAGGTAATGAGACTATAAACTTCGATCCGCGCTGTGCTACCATCACATGTTGACCGGGCTTGATATTTACCCCTTTGAAAATGACTTCAGCACCGAGTTTTGGGACAATATGTTTCACAAAATCATAATCGCCTACACTCACACCGCCCGTACTTACGACGATATCACTCGATCGCAATGCTTCATCAAAACGCTCCATAATGGCACTCTTGTCATCACCTACGATCCCCATTTGGAGACATTCTCCGCCTAGTTGGGTCACAAGTGCTTGCAGTGTATAGCTGTTCGAACTGCGTATCTGCCCCTCATTACGGGCACTCTCGCCGATATCAAGGATTTCGCTGCCCGTAGCGATAATACTCACTCTAGGGCGTTGAACCACAGAAACCATGACCTGATTAATCCCAGCCAATACACCAACCTCAGCAAACCCGATCGTTGTTCCTCGTGCGATTAAAACTTCTCCTGCTTTATAACTCTCGCCCACAGGACGCACGGCAAACCCAGCGGGGACCGGCTTATCAATGACGATAAGCCCATCTTTGACCGTAACATTTTCAATAGGAATCAATGTATCAGAGCCTTGAGGCATCAATGACCCCGTAAAGGTCTTAATACAAATACCGCTCTCTACTTCGGCTACTTCATCCGCACCTGCAGGATTGTCTCCTAAAATAGCCAGTGCTTTATGTTCTGAAAAATCGGTATGGATCATCGCGTATCCATCCATTGCAGACGTAGGATAAGTTGGATAGTCTTCCTGCGCCACAATGTCCTCAGCCAATATGCGCCCAAGTGCGGCACTTAAAAAAACTCGCTCACTTTTAAGAGCTCCTACGGGCAATAGACTGATCATATTTTGAGACGTTTCGTACGAGATCATGATTTTGCTCCCAATATTCCTGCACCCGCAATTGCCGTTGAGCGCTCTCGGGCATAGAGTCGTTCACCGTTGACAAGATCGTATTTCCAAATAGGGGCAGAGGCTTTAAAATCTTCCACAAACTGCTCAATCGTTTCTAGCGCCACACGACGTTTGGGTGAAAAAACCGCCGCAATGTACGAAGATTCATGTACTAAAACATCCCCTCGGCTGTGCGCCATTTTCAGCGTTGCCCCCAAAGGTGCCACTTTTTGTACCCATGCATCAAACCAACCGTTTAAAATGGGTTCATAAACATCAAAACTCAATCCTTCAATCCCATCTTCTGCCCGGACCGTTCCCACAAACGGAATGTATGCTCCATAATTACTGGTTGATTCTTGCGCGTACCAACGGGTTAAAATCTCCGAAACATTCAAAGGACCATCATAAAGCTCCAGCATACTCATCCGCCACATACCGGGGGGAGAAGTGATACTTTGTCACCCTCTTTGAGTACTGTATCCAAGGTAGAGACAAGCATATCGTTGACTGCAACGGCACAGCTGTCAATCCACTGAGCCATCTCACTATCTTCCTTTAAAACACGCGCAACGTCATGTAACGTTGACGCTTCCATACTCAAAACGGGCTTTTGAATCGGCCCTAAAAATTCTACGGTTATCATAAAAATACCTCTAAATAGCATTGTAATTTTAGTATAATAGCACCTCTTAGATAAAAAGGTTTTGATTGTGATTTTTGGGAAAATAGATTTTTTAAACCTCTTGCCCTTTCATATTTTTATGAAACGTTATGCAAAAACCCTTAGAGTTCATCAAAGCCTAAACTACCACAAAGGCGTCCCCTCAACGCTAAACCGATCCTTTGCTGCACGACGTATTGATGCCGCATTTATTTCCAGCATCACTGCCCGTAATTGTCATCATTACAACGTCGGTATCGTGGCTAAAAAAGAAGTCCTTAGTGTATTATCTGTTCCCCACTCTGGGCACAAGAATGATACGGACTCCGCTACCTCAAATCTATTGGCACAAATCCTTGATATACACGGTGAAGTACTCATTGGAGACAAAGCGCTTCGATATTATTACCATGGAGAAGAACATATCGATTTGGGAAAGGTGTGGCATGAAAAAACATCGCTTCCTTTTGTCTTTGCCCTGCTTTGCACTCATCATCACACCCAGCTAAAACGACTGAGTCATGCTTTTGTACGCAAACCTATTAAAATTCCATCCTATATTTTAAAAGACGCAGCGGCTAAAAGCGATCTAACCCCTAATCAGATACAACATTATTTACGTCATATAACCTATCGTATCGGTGAAAAAGAAAAACGGGGATTTAAACGGTTTATGAAAGAAGCGAAAGAGAAAAATCTAGTTCCCTCTCTGGGAACCATTCGATATAAATCAGTATGAGATCAGAGTATTGATCCGTGCCAATGTCTCTTCAACACCGATGATCGCCATAACACTGTCAAGCCCAGGCCCTGACAGCTTACCCAGCAATGCAATACGCAAAGGCTGACCGATCTTTCCAAAACCGATTCCCATCTCTGTTACAACGCTTTCCATCACATGATGATAATCACTTGGAAGATGAAGTTCTTGAGCAGCCTTCAGTGCCTCTGCAAATTTTTCCAATATCTCTTTACTCTCTTCCTTATACCCTTTTTTCAAAACAGCTTCCTCAAATCCAGCAGGACGCACCAAAATCTCAGCCGTCAATGCCGCCATCTCAGCCAATGTCTTAGCACGCTCTTTAACCGCATCAAGCAAAATCTCTCGCTTATCATGGCTGATGAGCATCACTCCATGAAACTCCAACAATTCACACAGTTTATCATTGCTCATGTTTTTAAGATAATGGCTGTTTAACCAGTCAAGTTTCTCGACATTGTAAATGGAAGCCGAACGATTGATATCACTTGGATCAAAAAGCTCCAGCATCTCCTCCATTGAAAAGATCTCCTGATCCCCATGACTCCATCCCAATCGAACCAAAAAGTTGAGCAAGCTTTGCGGTGTATAGCCCAATGTTTTGTAGGCCATAACATCCGTTGCACCATCACGCTTGGAAAGTTTTTTACCCTCTTTGTTATGGATCATCGGCACATGGAAAAATTTAGGGAGAGGGAATCCGAGTGCTTGATACACCACTATCTGTTTTGGCGTATTAGAGAGGTGGTCATCACCGCGTATGACATCCGTAACACCCATCAGGGCATCATCCACCGCCACTACAAAATTATACGTAGGGGTACCGTCTGAACGTGCAATGATAAAATCATCAAGAATGTCAGACACATTAAAGACTACATCCCCTTTAACGCCATCATGAACCGTGATACTTCCTTCCAAAGGGGCTTTGATACGGATAACCGCTTCCCTCCCTTCCGGAGGCGTTCCTGTAAAATCACGATAGCGATTGTCGTATTTAGCCCGTTCTTTACGAGCAGTTTGCTCTTCACGTAAAGCGTCTAGCTCTTCTTTGGACATGTAACATTTATACGCTTTACCCTCATCGAGAAGCTGTTGAATGTGCTGTTTGTAAATTTCAAGGCGGCTTGACTGATATTCGATCTTACCATCATGTTCCAAGCCTACCCATTTAAAAGCTTCCACTATCGCCAGTGCCGCCGCTTCATCATTTCGGCTAAAATCGGTATCTTCGATACGCAGCAAAAAGGTTCCATTGTTTTTACGCGCCCATAAATAACTCAGTAATGCCGTACGAAGACCTCCGATATGCAAATATCCTGTCGGACTTGGGGCGAAGCGTGTAACTACCATATGAAAATCCTTTTTTACAATTGACGAATTTTAGTTAAGACTAGGTTAAATGCGGGTAAAATAGGCAATTATCTCAAGGAGCTTTGATGCGTTCACTCATCCTCTCATCGTTGTTATTTACTTTTGCTCTTAGCGCACCGATCGGCGGTGTTGCAGTATTGGTCAAAAACAATCCCATTACCCTGTATGAAATCACACAAGAAATGAAGCAAAGCGGTGCAGATGCCACCAAAAGTGCTGACGCTCTTATACGAAAAAAGCTCGAGCAGTTAGAAGCAAAAGAGAAAAAAATCTCCGTTACCCCATCAGAGGTAAAAGAAGAGATGGAGCGAATGGCCAAACAAAACAATCTGACCACGGAACAATTTCTTGATGCGATGCAAACGGCACGAGGAATCGATGAAACAACCCTAAAAGAGAAAATCGAAGAGAGCATTCGCGGACAAAAGCTTTACAGCAGTATCGCTTACTCAAAGATGGCTCAGCCAACACCCATAGAAGAAGCCGAATATTATCAGCTGCACCTGGATGAATTTTCACACCCCGAAAGCTACGATATCACCAGCTATGTTGCTCCATCATCTGAAACTCTTCAAGCTAAGATCAATGATCCCATGCGCGATATTCCCAATATCAATACCAAAGATGAAAATATCCCTGCTGCAAATATAAATCCTCAACTAGCACAGATATTGAATAAAATTGAAGTCGGCAAATTCGGACCGATCCTACCTAATGGAAAAAATAACTTTATCAGTTTTTACATGAGAGAGAAACAAAACTTGATTACTGAGCCTCTGGACTCTGTACGTCCTCAGATTGCCAATATGATTATGGGTGAAAAACGCAATCAAGTTTTGAATGACTACTTTACACGACTTCGTTTAAGTGCAGATATTAAAATCTTACGTCTTCCCTAAATGGGAAAACGTTTTCTAGTTTTACTTAAAACTTTCAATCATCTCATTTAAGATGTTAAACAATTCTTGACTTGCTTGCTCGGCAGCTTTGAAGCATTCAATGATCTCTTTATTATCGGATGAAGTATTTTTCAATAGCATTACCGCTTTTTGCACTTCTTCATGAACTTTTTTATGCGGCCCAATCAATCCTGCATAAGCTGGTGATTGGCTAAATACTGCTTTACCCTCTCCTTGTTCATACCACTTTCCTAGAGCACAGGAATGATGATCACTAAACTCTTTGTTTACATTGCCTTGGAACCCGATCTCATACGCATTGGCTTTAAAAATCATATGATCAATTTTCGCCATATTGGTAAATATCCCATGGCTAATGCTCTGATTATCATTTTTGATTTTTTCAACATTACTGATCATATGCAACATAATCTGCTTAAACTCATCCAAACGCCGTGTTGAATCAACTGCATATACTTCAACACGTTCACTGTTTTCTAACATACCGATTGAGTTTTGTTTAAGAACACTAATATTGGCTTCTACTTCACTGGTGGCCTTTTGAGTACGTTCAGCCAACTTTCGCACTTCATCAGCAACAACCGCAAATCCGCGTCCATGTTCACCTGCACGTGCTGCCTCAATCGCGGCATTAAGCGCCAATAGATTCGTCTGATCCGATATATCTTTGATCAATGTAATCACATTAGATATTTCACTTACATTATGATTTAATTGTTGTGAATTCGAACGTGTATCATTAATCATCTCAGTAATATGGGCAATACTCGTGATAATCTCATCCGTTTGAGTATTGACCTGACTGACAACTTCACCTGTCTCTGCATTGAGCATATTAACATCATTTAAATCTTTGATGCTGTTTTCCAAACTACCGCGTAGACTGCCTGCATTACTAATCGTTCCACCAATCATCTCATGTGCCAATGCTATGGATATTTCATTTTTTTGCAATTGAGTATCCGCATTTGCTTTTGCTTTCATTACTTCGTGCTCATGTTCCTGTGCTTGTAATGCTATTTTCTGAACCTTATCAATGAAAATATTAAAACTATTGGCTGCTTTTCCGATTTCATCATTCGAATTAATACGAATTCGTTTTGTTAAATCCGCATCTCCTGCTGCCAGTTCCTGAGCAACTCTATCAAGATTTTCAATAGGAGATGTCACCGCTTTTCGTATTATAGAAATCAATAAAAGTAGAATAATAATATCAATAACGGACATGATCACGACTTGGCGTAGTAGTGAATTTTCCGACTCATTGATAATTGCTTCAACTGCATCAAGATTTTTTGCTGAAAAGGCATATCCAACTTTTTCCCCCGAGTAATCAATAATCGGGATCAATGTCACATAAAAATGTTCTGTAGTAAAAGAGTTTTCTTTGAGATCAAAACTAGCTTCCTTTAGCTCTCTCATCAACTCATTATTGATAACATCTTCTTTAACCGCCAAGGTAAAGTTATCCCCGATTTGAGGTTTTCCTTTTAAATCTTTAGCCGTATCAAGATATTTATTGTCGATAGCAACAATCAAGTCCGTATCAAAATTTTTCTTCAAATCTTTTATAATAGAATTAAGTCCCTGCATAAATTCAATAGAACCTAAATACTCTCCACCCGATATGATAGGAGCAATACCTCGTAGCTCCATCCCTGCATTACCCACTTCGATAGCTACCAATGGCTTTTGACTAGCTTTTACTGCCAAAATGGTTTTACGAAATCCTGAAAGATCATCTCCAAATTTTTCCGGTTTCCATACACGAATAAAACTGTGTACATTTTTATCATGAACGTGGATTTTAATATTGCCGAATTTAGTATTCTCTTTGAATTCTTTTGAAAGTGTTCTCAAACTCTCCAGAGTCTGCTGTCGGTTTGCAGTCGCCAGTCCATTTATCACTGCACCGTTTGTAGAAATACTGATAGCATTAGTGATCCCTACATTTTTTTTCGATTCCAATGCTTCTTCAAAGACTGTTTTCATCTCTTTGGTTTGTGTCTGATAAATATTATCCCTAATCTCACCAATAGAAATAAAATAATTAATTAGTACAATCACAAATCCAAGACCTATCGATGCGATCAAAGGAATATGTACCTTTTGTCCAATGCTCATATTATTCATAGCTTCTCCTTATTCAATCTAATATTATTAATATTAATAGCCCTTCATCATAACATATAGATGTAAAAATAATGTAAAAAAAGATCGGGATATTTGCAGAGTAGAAATGTAGAAGAGAGAGAGAGAATAACGGCTATTTAGCCGTTATAGTTTTCGAGGTATTTTGTATCGAAGTTATTGTTAATAAAGTCAGGGTTTTTCATCATTTTCATATGAAATGGAATAGTGGTTTTAATACCGGTAACCGTAAACTCACTCAATGCACGGTGCATACGAGCGATAGCCTCGTTACGATCTCTTCCGTAAACAATCAGTTTTCCGATCATTGAATCATAGGTCGGAGGGACAATATATCCGCCATGAACATGCGTATCAATTCTGACATTTCGTCCACCAGGAGCGATCCACTGCGTGATCTTACCCGGACATGGCAAAAACTTGATTGGATCTTCCGCTGTAATACGGCACTCGATAGAGTGACCAGTTAAAATCACACTCTCTTGAGAAGGGAGGACTGCACCCTCAGCAACTTGAATCATCATTTCGATCAGATCCAAACCGCTGACCATTTCAGAAACCGTATGTTCTACCTGTAAACGGGTATTCATTTCCATAAAATAGAACTTTTTATCCGCATCCAAAAGATACTCAAACGTCCCAGCACCCTCATACTTGATGTACTTCGTTGCACGGACTGCAGAAGCATGAAGCTCTGCCCGGATTTCCGGAGTCAATGCAACTGCAGGAGATTCCTCTATCAATTTTTGATGACGACGCTGCATCGAACAATCCCGTTCACCGATATGAAGTACGTTTCCATGTGAATCTGCGATCACTTGGACTTCGATATGACGTGGATTTTTGATGAATTTCTCCATATAAATGGTGCCATCGCCAAATGCGGTAATCGCCTCCGCTTCTGCCGCTAAAAAAGCATTTTCGAGATAACTCTCATCTTCGACAACACGCATACCACGCCCGCCACCGCCCGCAGCTGCTTTTAGGATGACGGGATAACCCACTACTTTAGCGCGTACTGCCGCATCGGCTATATCTTTGATAGCGCCGTCAGATCCCGGAACAACAGGGACACCCGCTTCGATCATAACGTCTTTTGCTTTGGATTTATCCGACATCATCACCATTACTTCAGGCGTCGGTCCGATAAACTTAATCCCGTGATGGGTACAGATCTCAACAAAATGCTGATTCTCACTTAAAAATCCATAACCTGGGAATACCGCATCACACCCACTGATTTCTGCCGCAGAGATAATCGCAGGGATATTAAGATAGCTTTGTGAACTTGGCGCCGCACCGATACAGATCGCTGCATCCGCAAGCTTCAAATACGAAGCATCTTTATCCGCCGTCGAGTAAACTGCAACGGCCTCTTTGCCCATCTCTTTAATCGTGCGAATCGCGCGAAGTGCAATTTCGCCCCGATTTGCAACGAGAATACGTTTAATTTCTGCCATGATTAAAGTTTCTCAACCGCGAAAAGTGGCATATCGTATTCAACCGCTTGCGCATCCGAAACAAGTACACTTACAATTTTACAATCAAACTCTGCTTCAAGTTCATTCATGATTTTCATCGCTTCTAAGACAGCAATTACTTGACCTTTTTTCACACGATCTCCAACCTTAACAAAAGGGGCTGAGTCCGGTGACGGAGATGAATAAAAAGTCCCAACCATCGGTGACAAGATAGCATCACCGGTAAGTACAGGTGCTTCACTCCCACCAGTAGCGACTGGAGCAGCTGATACAGCAACAGGAGCAGCGACTGGTGCTGCCATAGGAACCATTACAGTACCTGTATTCTTTTCAAGTTCAATCGAAAATGATTCTTGAGTAATTTTTAATTTTGACAAACCACTTGCATCAAAATCTGACAAAAGGCTTTTAATTTGTTTCATATCCATAATGGTATGGCTCCTAAAAGTAGGGTAATAGATTGTGTTATACTACCACAAAATATTTTAACAATGGATAAGTCAATGGGTCTCAAAAGCGACGGATGGATACGAAAAATGGCATTAAACGAGGGTATGATCACCCCTTTTTGCGAAGATCAAGTAGGAGTTGGAGTCGTTAGTTACGGACTTAGCTCGTACGGGTATGACATTAGAGTCACAAACGAATTTAAAATTTTTACGAATCTAAATTCTACCGTTGTTGATCCCAAACATTTTGATGACGCTAATGTCGTCGACTTTATAGGGGACGTTTGTATTGTTCCCCCAAACTCATTTGCATTAGCACGTACTGTTGAATATTTCAAAATACCACGGGATGTACTAGCGATATGTTTAGGCAAGTCAACGTATGCACGCTGCGGAATCATCGTCAATGTCACTCCGTTTGAACCCGAGTTTGAAGGGCATATTACAATTGAGATCTCCAATACGACCCCTCTGCCTGCTAAAATTTACGCCAATGAAGGGATTGCGCAAGTACTCTTTTTACAAGGTGATGAAGTATGTGAAACGAGCTATAAAGATAAAAGTGGCAAATATCAGGGGCAAGAAGGGATTACTCTTCCACGTATTTTAAATTAAAGCATGATAAAATGCGACAAATCACACCCTAGAAGGAATTTCTATGTTACATGAATACCGTGACGTTATTACTCACATGAAAGAGAACAACGTAGCCAATGCCCATTTTTTAAAAATTTTTGACAAGCATAACGCTCTTGATGATCAAATCACCAAAGCAGAAAATGGTGATGTTCCAATGACAGACATCGAGTTAGAAGGGCTTAAAAAAGAAAAATTATTACTCAAAGATGAAGCGTATGCTTTAATCATTGATTACAAAAAGACACACAACCTTTAATATCTTCAAAGCCTCTTTCAATGGGGCTTAACTTCTTTTCCTTTCATTAATTTGAGTCAACTTTTAGGTTTCCGATGTTAGTATTGTCCCAATATAATAATAATTTATTTTAAATTGAGGAGCAGCGATGGATTCCAATCCTACCTACGGTAAATTAGCCGATTTTGGACGTGCACTTTTATCCCATCCGACTTTAGTGGAAGGGCTTCCGTTAATTTCCCAATATGCAAAACAAGTCAGCGGCGCAGAACGTTGCTCGATTTTTATCCGTAATCCGATTGCTAAGACACTATGGACGACACTCGCTGATGGAACCGATACGATTACCATACATGAAAATGACGGAATAGCGGGGCAAACACTTAAACTTGCTAAGCCACTACTTATAAACGATCCCTATAATGACGAGCACTTTCACCACGCAATTGATGACAAAACAGGATTTGTGACTCGCAATATTGCTTCGATCCCTATTTTTGACTCTCAACGACGTATTATCGGTGTATTTCAGTTACTCAACAAACCTGACGGATTCAGCCCTGAAGACTCTAAGTTTATGATCTTTTTCGCTCACTATATCAGTACCTATCTTGAGCTGGCGATCTCGTTTGATAATAAAGGTTCCCTCCTTAAAAAGGAAACCTATGGGAATTGAAGTCTACCAGCGCATAGCGCAATTTGGAAAAAAATTAGCGCAATTTGACAATATTGATGATACCTTGCCGGCCATCTCAGAAGAGGTAAAAGCCATAATCAACACAGAACGATGTTCTATTTTTATCGTTGATCATACTACCAATATGCTCTGGACAAAACTCAGTGACGGCATAGGACGTATTGCCATTGACATCAATTCCGGAATCGTAGGGGTAACCGCCACTACCGAGCAATCGGTTATTGCGAACAACCCTTATGAAGATGCTCGATTTCTATCTAAAATCGATGAAAAAAGTGGATTCGTCACCCGCAATATCTTGACGGTTCCTATTTTTAACTCCAAACAAAATGTCGTCGGTGTGATTCAGCTCTTAAACAAGTACAACGGAGATTTCAATGAAAGCGATGAAGGGATAATGGGCTTTTTTGCCAACTACATCAGTGGCACATTAGAACTTGCTCTCCTCATAGAGGGAAACAAAAAATAAACTTCCGCTTCACAACAGCTCCTTATTGATCCAGTGGCTTAAAACGTATAACCCCCAAACATGCTGCTTAAATTTTCCGCGATGTGCCAGCTGAATGTATTTTTCAAGCTCTTGCGTATGAAAAAGCCCTGTTTTAGCATTTACTTCTTGTATCAAATTGATTTTTCCAGAAGCGATCAGCCACTCCATGTACGGATTAGCAAACCCTTTTTTCTTTCGATTCAAAATCGTATCACTGAGATATTTTTTTCCAACCTGTTTAAGCAGGTATTTCGTCACCCCTTCGCCTATACGTAACTCAGGAGAAATTGAGAAAACACTCTCCGCTAATTTGTGATCCAAAAACGGCGTACGTGCTTCAATCGTATGCGCCATTGAGACCCGATCCAATTTTGTCAAAAAATGCTCTCCGACAAACAGTTTTAGGTCGATTGCGCTGTACCATTGTGCCGGATGGATATGGGCACTTTTTTCAAATGCTTCTCGATACAGTTGCAAAAAACGAAGTGATTCATTATCACGGACATTCCGTCGCAGCAAAAGATTTTGCTGTAAATCGGTAAATTTATCCCCTGAAGTACGAAATAAAAGCGTATCGTCAAACACACGCTTATACCACTCCCATTCCCGATTCATCGAAAAATTGCTGTGAAAATATTTTTTGAGCCAATTTTTATGGTGCAACGATGCCGCTTTTTCAATATCCAAATACTCAAAATATTGCCGATACCCTAAAAAAAGCTCATCCGATCCTTCACCGCTTAATACGACTTTATGCCCTTCTTTGGCTATTGCTTCAAACAACAGATACAACGGAACTGCAGCAGGATCGTTGAGCGGTTCATCCAAATGACCCAAAACAGTATCCAAACTACCGATAAAATCGTTTTGGCTGATGACTACTTCGGTATTTTCAAGCCCCAGTTCTTTTGCGCTTTCTTTCGCGTTAGCACGCTCATCGTAACCGCTGTATTCATTATATCCCAACGTAAATGTTGGAAGCTTTTTTCCCTGACTTGCGGCAATAGCACAGATCAATGCACTGTCAACTCCACCTGAAAGCAATGAAGCCGTGGAGTGTGTTGATTCCAGTCTCATCGATAGCGATCGATGAAGCTCACGCTCAATAGTCTCAAATGCTTCTTCATACGTCGTTATTTTTGAGGAAGTCGTATCCAGTACATCATAATATCGATGCTTGGACACGGCACCTTTTTCTAAACAAAGCCATTCACCCGATTCCAACTTTTCGATTCCCTGATAAAACGTATGAGGTGGTGCAGGAGCTAAAAAACTGAGGTATGAACGCAGAGCATCTTCATTCATACTGACTGATTTTAGAAATGGCTTGATCGCTTTTATCTCGGATGCAAAGACAAAACTGTGCTTGCCATGATAATAAAACATCGGTTTCTTGCCAAACCGATCACGCACCAAATAAAGTTTTTCACCATCGACAAGCGCAAATGCAAACATCCCCTCAAAACGATGGATGCATTCAATCCCCCAGTACTCATAAGCTGCTAAAATCACCTCAGCATCACTATGTGTTTTCCATGGATAGCTTGCCAACTCTAGGCGTAGTTGTACATGGTTGTAAATCTCTCCATTGAAGCTGAGCAAGAGCGTTTTGTAGTGCATCGGCTGATGAGAACGCTCATGGGTATCAGTGATTGAGAGACGCTGATGCGCCAAAAAAAGCCTCTCTTTTTCAACAATTCCGCAATGATCACGACCCCGATGACCTAATGTCGCCAGAGCTTCACGTGCTTTTTGAGGTGTATACTCCCCAACAATACCAAATACGCCGCACATTAAAAGACACCTTTATAAAACGCAACCGTACAATCATCTTTGTAATACCCAGTTCGAAATTTCATACGTGCACCTAAATGACGCCCAAGTGCTTCAATCTGATTTACCTGAAGATAATTATAGGTCTTCGAAGTATCTTCTCCCTCTAAAAAATTAAAGATGATTCCCCTATCGGAAGCATCATAACAGCGCCGTATAAATCGGTGCGCTTCATAACGAGTCAAAATATTAAGCGCTCCACTACACAAATAAAAATCGCCCTTTGGTAATGGATCATTTAGAATGTCACATTGATAAATCGTCTTAGCTGTACGTATCTGCGCTTCGTGCACCATTACTTCAAGTGCGTCCAAGCCAATATACTCTATTGATGCTCTTTGCTGATCATTCATATACCAATACAGGTCCCCAAAACCGCATCCTGCATCCATAATACTTTGAACATTCAAGGGCAATAATGCCAAAAGCTGATCGAAACGAATTTCTTGAGCTTGCGTTGAATGCCAGTGCACCCCTCGCGCATTCAATCCATACTCGGCGATTGACGCATGATAAAAAGTAGCATTATCGATGCGGCTCATTTATTTGCTCTTTTTTTAAGTAATATTACCCTATTTCCATGTAAATACCACTAGAATATTTTATATCTAAAGAGCAGTTTAATTAACTCTTTTGTATAATCTTGCAATATCATTTATTAATAAAAATCACCAGCAAGGAAGCAATAGTGTACCTTTTTACCAGTGAAGTAGTCTCCCCAGGCCATCCCGACAAATGTGCTGATATCATTGCCGACAGTATTGTAGACCGCCTAATCATCGGTGACCCAAAAAGCCGTGTTGCCAGTGAAGTATTTGTAGCAGGCAAACATGTTGTTATTGGTGGAGAAGTTACATCAGCAACACAATTAAGCACCAAAGAATACAAAAAGATTGCTATTGATGCGCTCAAAAAAATCGGGTATGACGGTAATCCGAATTTTACACGAGAAGAGTGTCTTCATCCTGATGACGTAGAGGTACAGGTACTTTTGAATCGTCAATCTCCAGACATCAATCAAGGTGTTGACCAAGAAGACGGTGAGACCGGGGCAGGCGATCAGGGGATCATGTTTGGCTATGCTGACTGTGAAACGGCTAATTACATGCCAAGTGCTATTACCTATGCGCGTATGCTTATGGAAAAAGTGTATCACTATGCACTTGCTCATCCACACAAGTTAGGCGTTGACATCAAGACTCAAGTGACTATGGATTATGGAGTCAAAGACAACTTTGAAAACTGTAATCCACAAGCCATTCATACCATTGTTGTTTCAGCTCCATGTGTTAATACTATGAGTATTGATCAAGTGCGCGAACTAATCATGGAGCTTATCCTAGATACGGGACTTCCACCAGAGTTATTTGACCCAAAAACTTGTATCATACATATCAATCCAACGGGCAAATACGTTTCCCACTCTAGCTTACACGATAGCGGACTTACAGGACGGAAACTCATCGTGGATAGTTTCGGCGGGTACGCCCCTATTGGTGGCGGTGCCCAAAGTTCAAAAGACTATACCAAAGTTGACCGCTCGGGTCTTTATGCAGCCCGTTGGCTCGCTAAACATATTGTGGCAGCAGAATTGGCAAAAAAATGTGTGGTGCAAATATCGTACGCCATCGGAGTAGCGAAACCTACTTCCGTTGCCGTTGACACCTATGGCACTTCTATTGAGGGACTGAATGACGATATCCTCTCTCAATTTGTTATGGACAACTTTTCATTGACTCCTAACTGGATTACGAAGAAATTCAATCTTGATCACCCTAGTGAAGAGACATTTTTGTACGCTGATGTTGCAAGCCGTGGGCAAGTTGGACAAAGCGACTATCCATGGGAAAAGTTGGATGAATTAGAAAAATTTGAGGCGTTGCGTTAATGAAAATTCTCATTACCGGCACAGCGGGCTTTATCGGTTCTCATCTAGCAATTGAATTGATCAAGCGCGGTTACAATATTGTTGGTTTAGATAATATTAATGATTATTACGATCAAACCGTCAAATATGGCCGACTAGAAAGAGCCGGTATAGCTAAAAATCTGATTGAATACAACCAACTTGTCACATCTTCTAAACATTCGACTTATCGATTTATCAAGCTGAACTTAGAAGACAAAGATGCCATGATGCAGCTATTTGAAGCAGAGAAGTTTGATGCTGTATGTAACCTAGCAGCGCAGGCAGGGGTACGTTATTCACTCACAAATCCTGATGCTTATATTGACAGTAATATCATTGGCTTTATAAATATCTTGGAATGTTGCAGACATACTGGAGTAAAGAACCTCTCGTATGCTTCTTCTTCATCCGTTTATGGTTTGAATGAAGAGCTTCCATTTAGTACCAATCACAATGTAGATCATCCTATTAGCCTTTATGCCGCGAGCAAAAAATCAAACGAACTCATGGCACATACCTACAGCCATCTATTTGGAATCAGCACAACAGGCCTTCGTTTCTTTACCGTATACGGTCCATGGGGACGCCCTGACATGGCACTCTATCTATTTGTCAAAGCAGCGCTAGAGGGCAAACCTATTGATGTCTTCAATAATGGCGAGATGCTCAGAGACTTCACCTATATCGATGACATAGTCGAAGGGGTGATTAGAGTTATTGAAAATCCTGCCAAATCTGATTCGCAATGGAACGGAAAGACCGGTCAGACCTCAACTTCTTCAGCTCCTTACAAAATTTATAATATTGGTAATAATAATCCTGTTAAGCTAATGGATTTTATCACTGCTATTGAAACACGTTTAGGAAAAACTATACAAAAAAACTTTCTCCCTATTCAAGCTGGTGACGTTCCTGCAACGTATGCTGATGTCAGTGATCTAGTAAAAGACTTGGACTACAAACCTGCCACTCCGATCCAAGAAGGAATCAATAAATTTGTAGATTGGTATTTAGATTTTTTTCAAGTCGAGGAGAAATCATGAAAAATAAAATTTGTGTTATCGGTTTAGGTTACGTAGGACTTCCACTAGCTCATGCTTTTAGTGAAAAATATCCTGTAGTAGGATTTGATATTGCCCAATGGCGTATCGATGAATTACGTAATGGTTACGATCGTACATTGGAACTTAATGAATCACAAGTCAAAGAAGCATTAAACAATGGGATGATGTTTACACTCAATATTGATGATATTCGAGATTGCAACATTTATATCGTAACCGTTCCTACACCTATCGATAAGCATAAAAAACCTGATCTTACACCTCTCATAAAAGCAAGTGAAACGATTGGTAAAGTACTCAAAAAAAATGATATTGTCATCTATGAATCGACAGTGTATCCAGGGGCAACAGAAGAAGATTGTGTACCTGTTCTTGAAAAATTCTCAGAACTTAAATTCAATATAGATTTTTTCTGTGGCTACAGCCCAGAGCGTATTAATCCAGGCGACAAAGAGCATACCGTCACAAAGATTAAGAAAATCACCAGTGGAAGTACCCCTGAAATTGGGAAAAAAGTCAATGACCTTTATGCCAGTATTATCACGGCAGGAACCCACTTAGCTCCTACTATCAAAGTGGCCGAAGCAGCTAAGGTAATCGAAAACTCACAACGTGATATTAATATTGCTTTTGTCAATGAACTTTCTATGATTTTTAGCCGGCTTGGAATTGACACTAATGCAGTACTCGAGGCGGCAGGAACCAAATGGAACTTTTTAAAATTCAAACCCGGCCTTGTAGGTGGACACTGCATTGGAGTTGATCCTTACTATTTGACTCATAAAGCACAAGAAGTAGGCTATAACCCTGAAATCATTCTTGCAGGGAGAAGACTAAACGATAATATGGGAATCTATGTAGCCAATCAAGTCATTAAGCTAATGATTAAAAAAGGACATAGAATTGAAGGTTCTAAAGTACTTGTATTGGGGATAACATTTAAAGAAAACTGCCCTGATATCAGAAATAGCCGTGTTATTGACGTAATACAGGAATTAAAAGAGTTTGGATGCCAAATTGACGTAAGTGACTATTGGGCAGATGCCGCTGAAGTTAAACATGAATACGGTCTCGACCTTGTTAATTCAGCAACCTTACAAACAGACTCCTATGATGCGATAGTGTTGGCTGTAGCACATGACAACTATAAAACAATGAATTTCCAGAACAGTAGTCAAGTCATCTTTGATATCAAATCTATCCTTACAAATGCAGATGGAAGATTATAATGGACACTAAACGTTTTGCTCTAATTGGTGCTGCTGGCTACATCGCTCCCCGCCATATGAAAGCAATTAAGGAGACAGGGAACATTCTTGTTGCTGCTTTGGATAAGTATGATGGCATCGGCATTATGGACAGCCACTTTCCCGAAGCTCATTTCTTTACTGAATTTGAACGTTTTGATCGATTTATAGACAAGTATCATCGTGAGAATGACAAAAAAATCGAGTATATCGCTATCGCAAGTCCAAACTACTTGCATGACAGTCATATCAGATTTGCACTAAAAAGTGGTGCACATGCTATTTGTGAAAAGCCTTTAGTGCTAAATCCGCATAACCTGGAACAACTTCAACTTATTGAGCGTGAAACAAATAAAAAAGTTTATACTATTTTACAACTGCGCCTTCATGATTCAATCATAGCTCTGAAAGAAAAAATTACACAAGAACTTTCTGAAAATCCAGATAAAATTTATGATATTGATTTGACCTATTTAACCAGTCGCGGAAGATGGTACTTTGTAAGCTGGAAAGGGGATGAAGCTAAATCCGGTGGTATAGCTTCAAATATAGGCGTTCATTTTTTTGATATGCTCAGTTGGATCTTTGGACCGGTTGAAGAAAATATTGTCCATATCAAACACTCAGACACGAATGCAGGGTATATGAAACTTAAAAATGCTAAAGTCCGCTGGTTTCTTTCTGTCAACTATGATCATATCCCTGAAAATGTAAAAACTACTGGATCGCGTACCTATCGCAGTATAACTGTTGATGGTGAAGATTTTGAGTTCAGTGAAGGATTTACCGATCTTCATACTGCAAGTTATAAACATATTCTTGATGGACATGGATTCGGCCTAGAAGAAGCCCGTAATTCAATTGAAATCGTTTCCCAAATTCGCCATTTATTACCCATAGGTCTTGCTGGTGACTATCACCCTTTTTGTGAGAAAATAACGAATGGCTGATTTTTTCGCTCATGAAAGTACGTATATCGATAAAGATGTGACGATTGGGGACCATACTAAAATCTGGCACTTCAGTCATGTATTAAGCGGTAGTGTCATCGGTATGAATTGCTCATTTGGCCAAAACTGTGTTATCGGTCCAAATGTAACGATTGGCAACGGTGTCAAAGTCCAAAACAATATAAGTATTTATGAGGGTGTAGAGTGTGAAGATGATGTGTTTTTAGGACCAAGTATGGTTTTCACCAATGTCATCAATCCTAGAGCCTTTATCACCCGTCGTGAGGAATTTAAAAAAACACTGCTTAAAAAAGGATGCAGTATCGGAGCCAATGCGACTATTGTCTGTGGTATAACAATTGGCGAATATGCTCTAATCGGAAGTGGTGCGGTAGTCAATCGTGATGTTAAATCCTACTCACTAATGGTCGGCGTTCCCGCTAAACAAATTGGATGGGTGAGTCGTGCCGGAAATACCTTGATTTTTGATCACAATGATGAAGCTATTGACGAATACGATGGTAGCAAATATAAAATAGAGAATGATCTTCTCAAAGAGGTATTATGAAAATTGATTTTGCAAATCTTCAATATCAGCATGCTCTTTATCAAGATGAGATCGAACAAGCAGTCATCAAAGTTATGCGAAACTGTAATTTCATTATGGGCGAAGAAATCACGCAACTTGAAGATTCATTAAAAACATATACAGGGGCAAAACACGCAATAAGCTGTAGCAGTGGGACGGATGCATTGTTGCTCGCAATGATGGCACTGGATATTAAGCCTGGTGATGAAATCATCACAACTCCCTTTACCTTCATCGCTACTGCTGAGACAATAGCATTTTTAGGCGCAAAACCTGTATTCGTCGATATTGATGAATTAACATATAATATTGATCCATCTAAGATAGAAGCAGTTATTACAGAGAGAACAAAAGCAATTATCCCTGTCAGCCTATATGGTCAACCTGCCGATATGGATGCAATCCAAGCCGTTGCCAAGAAATATTCTTTGAAAGTCATCCTCGATGGTGCTCAAAGCTTTGGAAGCACCTACAAAGGCAAAACAGACAGTACTTTAGGAGATATCTCTTGTACCAGTTTTTTCCCGGCTAAACCACTTGGATGCTATGGCGATGGCGGAGCAATATTTACAGACGATGATGCTTTTGCAGAAAAAATGAAAAGCTTGCGTCTGCATGGTCAAAGCAAGCGTTATCATCATCAATATATCGGATTGGGCGGCCGATTCGATACGATCCAAGCAGCTGTCCTTAATGTCAAACTAAAATATTATAAAAAAGATTTAGCTCTTCGACAAACAGTGGCAACCAGATACACCAAAGCTCTCTCAAATAAAAATTATATTCTTCCTATGGTAAAATCGGACTGTACCTCTTCATGGGCACAATACTCAATCCGAGTGCAAAACCGAGAAGCTCTTCAAATGCGTCTTAAAGAAGCAAACATCCCTACAGCTGTTCATTATCCGATGCCACTGCATCTGCAAGAATGTTTTAATTATCTTAGATATGAAAAAGGTGCTTTTCCTATCAGTGAAAAAGTCTCGCAGGAGATCATGAGTTTGCCGATGAATCCTTTCTTAAATGAAGATGAGATTATGTATATTGTGAGTCATCTATGAATATATTATCTCTCATAGGTCGTGACAAAGAACTGTTTCATCAAGACATAGCAATTCATGAAGCAGAACTCTCACGTATTGTCTCTTCTTCAACATTTTTAGTCATTGGCGCAGCCGGATCGATTGGTCAAGCAGTCACCAAAGAGATCTTCAAGCGAAATCCAAAGAAACTCCATGTCGTCGATATCAGTGAAAATAACATGGTTGAACTTGTACGAGACATTCGAAGTTCTTACGGTTATATCGACGGAGATTTTCAAACCTTTGCTCTGGATATCGGATCGGTCGAATACGATGCTTTCATCGAATCGGACGGGCAATACGATTACGTGTTGAATCTTTCAGCACTCAAGCATGTGAGAAGCGAAAAAGACCCTTTTACTCTTATGCGAATGATAAACGTAAATATTTTTAATACCGATAAAACGCTCCAGCAATCAATCCATAAAGGGACAAAAAAATATTTTTGTGTTTCTACTGACAAAGCGGCTAATCCTGTCAATATGATGGGTGCGAGTAAACGAATCATGGAAATGTATTTAATGCGCCGAAGTCAAGAGATTACTATTTCCACGGCACGTTTTGCCAATGTCGCATTTAGTGATGGTTCGCTTCTGCATGGATTCAATCAACGGATACAAAAACGCCAACCTATCGTCGCGCCCAATGATATCAAACGCTATTTTGTCACACCTCAAGAATCAGGTGAACTGTGCTTGATGTCGTGTGTTTTCGGTGAAAACCGCGACATATTTTTCCCAAAACTCAGCGAGGCCCTTCACCTCATCAGCTTTGCTGATATTGCGGTAAAATATCTTAGAAACTTGGGATACGATCCCTACCTTTGCGACAACGAAGACGAAGCGAGAGAACTGGCAAAAAGCTTGCCCGATCAGGGACAATGGCCATGTCTGTTTACCGCCAGTGACACAACGGGAGAAAAAGATTTTGAAGAATTCTTTACCGATCATGAGACGTTGGATATGGAAAGATTCCAAAATCTTGGTGTCATAAAAAATGAACCTGATTATGATGAATCAAAACTCAATCATTTCACAAATAAAATCAATCAAATGAAAAATATCCAGACATGGACTAAAGACCAAATAGTTGAACTTTTTTTTGAAATGATCCCCGATTTTGGTCATAAAGAAACCGGGAAATACCTTGATGGAAAAATGTAATGAATTATGAACTTGTTACGCAATTCATCAAGCAGACTTTTAACACAGATCACTTTATACCGCTTCATGAACCCCGTTTTATTGGTAATGAAAAAGCTTATTTAAACGAATGTATCGATTCTACCTATGTTTCAAGTGTAGGAAAATTTGTAGATCAGTTTGAAGCAGAATTTGCTCGTACAGTCGGAACGAAATACGCTATTGCTACTGTCAATGGAACAGCCGCTTTGCATGTGTCATTACTCTTGGCAGGAGTCAGTAATGGGGACGAAGTAATCACTCAACCACTGACTTTCATCGCTACGGCAAATGCCATCAGCTATATAGGGGCATCACCGATTTTTGTAGATGTTGACCTCGACACTATGGGACTTAGCCCACAATCGCTAAAACACTTTTTAGAGCAGAACTGTGACGTTGTGCAACACAAATGCATCAACCGTACCAATGGAAAAATCATCAAAGCCTGTGTTCCTATGCACACCTTTGGTCACCCATGCCGTATTGATGAAATCAAATCAATTTGTGATGAATGGCATCTTGCTTTAGTCGAAGATGCTGCAGAATCTCTGGGTAGTTATTACAGGGGACAACATACCGGTACATTTGGATGTGTAGGAGCATTTAGCTTCAACGGCAACAAGATCATAACCAGCGGCGGAGGCGGTGTAATCGTCACGAATGATGAAGCATTGGCTAAACAGGCCAAACATATCACGACTACCGCAAAGATTCCTCATAAGTGGGAATACGTACATGACGAAGTAGCCTACAACTATCGTCTTCCAAATCTAAATGCCGCACTTTTATGCGCTCAACTGGAAAATTTAGAAAAATTTCTAACAAATAAACGAGTATTGGCTTCTATTTATGAACGATTTTTTGCAGACACAACGATGACCTTTGTCAAAGAACCAGAGAATTCACACTCTAATTACTGGCTACAATCCATTCTTCTAGAAAATAGAGCCCAAAGAGATGAGTTCCTCACCTATACCAATGAAAATGACGTAATGACACGACCGATCTGGAGACTTATGACGAAACTTGACATGTTTAAAGAATGCCAACATACCGATCTCCATAATGCCCTATTTCTCGAAGATCGCATTGTCAATATTCCAAGCAGTGTACGCTTATGAAAACAAATATTATTCTTATTGGCGGCGGTGGGCATTGTAGATCTTTGATTGACGTTATAGAAGCAGAAGGTTCATTTACTATTGCAGGAATCATCGATCAAAAAGAACGTATTGGAGAAAAAGTACTCGGTTATGAAATAATCGGATGCGATGAAGACCTCGAAAAGATCTTCAATGACATTAAACACGCCATAGTCGCTGTTGGACAAGTAAAATCTCCTGATATACGGATAAACATTTGGGAACGGATAAAAAAAATCGGGTTTAAAACCCCTACTATTGTCTCACCAAGAGCATATGTGTCGAAACATGCAAAAATTGGAATCGCTACTGTAATAATGCATGATGCCCTCGTGAATGCAAATGCAATTGTAGGAGACAACTGTATTATCAATTCCAAAGCTCTCATTGAACACGATAGTCAAATCGCTAATAACTGCCATATCTCGACCGGAGCTATTGTCAATGGCGGAACAATCATATGTGAAGGAACTTTTTTTGGAAGTAACGCCGTTGCAAAAGAGTCCATTACGATTGCAGCAAAATCATTTATTAAAGCTGGTAGTCTTGTAAAATGAGGCAAAAAATTGCATTTTTAACAACTATTTTTCCTATGAATGATGATTTTCTTACCGACTTTTTTAACTCCTTAGAAGAACAAACATTTAAAAAATTTGACATTATCGTCGTTAATGACGGATACGAGCAGTTTGATACAATTAAAAAAAGATACATACACCTCAACATTATTGAATTGCCCTACAAAAATACCCCTTCTAAAAACAGAGAATATGGCATTAATTATGTGAAAAAAATGGGCTATGATATAGTTATATTTGGTGACAGCGATGATTATTTTGAAAACAATAGGATTGAAAAGTCAATTGAACTGTTAAGGGGTCATGATATTGTTGTAAATGATCTCTCTTTATTTAATAGCAATGGTATTTACAATCACAAATACCTATCCAATAGGATCAAAAATCACACGATTATTGATTTTGATTTTATTCTCGAAAAAAATATTTTTGGACTATCGAATACTGCTATAAGATTAAATCTACTAGATTCTGTTGACTTTGATCCTAGCCTCATTGCTGTTGACTGGTATTTATTTTCTCTTCTATTATTAAAAGCAAAACATACTATTTTCACCAATGAAACACAAACTTTTTATCGACAATATTCAGACAATACCATCGGGATGGGTGAAATAACACTAGAAAACATCCAGAATATATTAAAAGTTAAAAAAACACACTACGCTTTAATGCAAAAACATCTCCCTTATTATGAAGAACTATATAACAATGTTATAGAATTAGATAACACAAAAGACTTCTCTAATTTGAGTACTTTAACGATGCAATACCCATTTTGGTGGGAATTAAATACATAAATAAAGGCTTGTTCATGGCAATGCAATTAACAGCTACAAAAAAAGTTTTCAATTTTTGTACTCCTTACATCATCGCGGAATTAGGTTCCAATCATAATGGTGACATGGAACTCGCAAAAAAAATGATTTTAGAAGCAAAGAGTGCGGGAGCTGATTGTGTTAAATTTCAAAGCTGGTCTAAAGATACTATTTTTGCACGTAAAAAATACGATGACAACTATTTTATTGCCGATGACTATCGTGATCGCAGCGACTATACACTCGAAGAAATCGTAGAAGCCTATTCCATTTCCGAAGAAGAACTACTGGAAATGAAAAGATTCGCTGATGAAGTTGGTATTGACTGTACTTCAACACCATTTAGTAAAAAAGAAGCTGATTTTCTTGTCGACAGACTCCAGACACCATTTATAAAAATCGCTTCTATGGACTTAAATAACTATCCCTTTTTAGAATATCTAGCTAAAAAAGGCAAGCCGATGGTGATTGCCACAGGGTTGAGTGAATTGCATGAAATCGACAAAGCAATTAAAACAATTGAAAATACCGGCAATACGAAGATTATCATCCTTCATTGTGTTTCAACCTATCCTCCGGAAGACAAGGATGTCAATCTTAACAATATAAAAACTCTCATGAGAGCGTATCCTGAATATCCGGTAGGATTTTCTGATCACACACTTGGTACCACTATCCCCTTAGCCTCAGTAGCATTGGGAGCATGTTTGATCGAAAAACATTTTACCCTGGACAAAAATATGGAAGGGTGGGATCATAAAGTTTCCGCTACCAAAGATGAAATGCAACAGATCGTAGAGGGTTCAAAAAGAATTACCGAAGCCATGGGGTCCTTTAGAGTCAGTGCAACAGAAAGCCCTGAGAAAAAAAGAGAGTTCAGAAGAAGCATTGTATTGACAAAAAACATGCACACCGGAGACGTCATCCAAGCAGATGACATAGACTATAAAAGACCTGGAGGAGGATTTGATCCGGAAATGAGTAATTTTGTCATCGGAAGAACGGTTAATAAAGAACTCCTTTATGATCATATATTGACGGCTGAGGATATTATCTAAATGATCAAAGTCGGTATGATAGGTTTAAGCGAAGGAAATGGTCATCCATACTCTTTTTCTGCTATTTTCAATGGCTATGATGAAGATGGGATGATAGAATCAGGATGGACCAATATTCATGCCTATCTAAAAGCTAGAGACATCTCGGATTTCGGTATTTGTGGAGCTAAAATAACCCATATATGGACTCAAAATATCAACGATAGCCAAAAAATAGCTAAAGCATCCAAAATAGCCAATATAGTTGAAAACTATATTGATATGATTGAAGACGTTGATGCCGTTATCATTGGAAGAGATGATTGGCGAAGTCATAAAGAAATTTCCTCTCCATTTTTAGAAGCAGGAAAATATGTATTTATAGATAAGCCTTTATCCCTAGATAAAGATGAATTAGATTATTTTAAGCCCTATTTGGAACAAGCTCAACTTATGACTTGTTCGGGCATACGCTATTCACCTGAGCTTGATACTATCAAACGTGATTTAAATAATTTTGGAAAAATCAAACTTATTAAAGGTACTGTTGTAAAAAGTTGGGAAAAATACTCCATACACATGTTAGAAGGTATTTTTAGCGTTATCCCTTTTGAACCAATCAAGATCAAAAAAAATACTTGTATGCATGAATCTTTTACTATTGAAACAAAAGAAGGTTTTTTGGTAGAAATAAATTGTCTAGGTGATCAAGCACCATTAGCATTACGAATAGAGTTTTACAGTGAAACAGATTACTATAAAGCAGACTGTTTAGATGCTTTTTCAGCTTTTAAACGAACAATGGAAAACTTTATTTTAATGATTAAATCTTCTCAGCAACCTATAGCACCTACACATACCCTTAACCTGCTCAATATCATATCAGAAGGCTCGTTATTATGATTTTAGCAATTTTACAAGCCCGCATGAGCTCAACAAGACTCCCTGGCAAAGTATTAATGCCCGTAAAAGAGACGACAATGCTTGCTTTTGAAATTGAACGTATTCGCCAGTCACGTCTTATCGATAAACTTATCATCGCAACATCTACTGATCCTTCAGATGACATTATTGCAGCTCAAGATCTGGGAGTAGATTGTTGTCGTGGAGATCTTCATGATGTTTTAGCTCGATTTGCTCATTGCGCTTCTTCTTTTCACCCCGATCATATTGTACGCCTCACTGGGGATTGCCCTGTAATTGACCCACAGGTGATTGACCATGTCATCCAATGCCATCTTTCTTCAGGAAAAGACTATACAACCAATGCTCTAGAAAGAACCTATCCTGATGGCCTAGATGTGGAGGTAATCCGTTTTGAGTCATTAATGAAAGCCTATAACGAAAGCCATCTGCAAGAAGATCGTGAGCATGTGACACACTATGTCTATACTCATCCGGAAAAATTTTCCATCCAAACAGTGACTATGGAACAAGATCTTTCACATCTTCGATGGACACTCGACACACCCGACGACTATATCCTTCTTAAAACAATGATTGAAAAACAACCTGATCCCTATTTTAGCTGGCAGGAGCTCATTGATGCTTGATTTTGAACAATTCATTATCCCCTCTTCATGGCATATCCGCGATGCGATGCAAAGAATTGAAGATTTGATTGATGATTTTAGCACTTTATATGTAGTTGACGAGGATCGAAAACTCATTGGGACACTCACCGACAGTGATATTCGACGTGCCCTTATTCATGATAATATTTCCAATAATGACCTCGTTACCTGTGTTGCTCATACGAACCCAAAAATCCTTCGTGTAGGTCAAAAAAACACCCGAGAAGAGATTCAATCCCTCTATAAATATCGTTTTTTACCTATCGTTGATGATTCTGATCACCTTCTTGGATTCAAACGAGTCAGCGACCTCACCGCTCATCAAAACCGTGTCGTACTAATGGCAGGAGGTCTGGGTTCCAGACTTCATCCACTAACGGCGCAAATGCCAAAACCCATGCTAAAAGTCGGTAATAAACCTATAATTCAAACGATTATTGAACAATTTCGATCTCATCAATTCAACACGTTCACCATTAGCGTCAATTATATGTCCAATATCATCACAGACTATCTTGGAGATGGCGAAGCATTCGATATCCGTATTGACTATGTTCACGAAACCAAAAAATTAGGAACAGCCGGTTCCCTCTCACTTCTATCCCCGCCCCCGACAGAACCTTTTTTCGTTATGAATGGTGACATATTGACCAATGTAAATTTTGAAGAGATGCTTGACTTTCATCTTTCCGGATCTTTTGAAGCCACGATGTGTGCAATTGAATATGGGGTCGATATCCCCTATGGAGTTCTTGAGACACAGGAAAACACCATCACTGCGATTCATGAAAAACCGACCAAAAAATACCAAATCAGCGCAGGAATCTACCTCTTAAATCCTTCTGTAATCAAGCACATCCCTCAAGATGAAGTGTTTGACATGCCTCAATTGTTACGTTTACTGATAAATCAGGGAGACAAAGTCGGAATGTTCCAACTCAAAGACTACTGGATGGATATAGGTCACCCGGAAGACTTCCAAAAAGCGAATCATGACTATCTAGAATATTTTGGAGACAAACAATGAATTTTGACCGATCAAATGAGCTAAGACTCAAAGCAAAACGATTAATCCCAGGTGGTGCGCATACTTACAGCAAAGGCGACGATCAGTTTCCTCTTTTGTCCCCTCATTCAATAGTTAGAGGCAAAGGTGCGAGGATTTGGGATGTTGATGGAAATGAATTTATCGATTGGGGTATGGGGCTCACTTCCGTTATCCTCGGTCATGCATACGAACCGGTAGTAGAAGCCATCAAAAGTGAACTCGATAATGGCTGTAATTTTATTCGCCCCTCATATATTGAAGCCGAAGTTGCTGAACTCATTTCTAATACCATCCCCAGTGCCCAAATGGTTAAGTTTAGTAAAAATGGTTCCAATGCTACAACTTCAGCAGTCAAAGTTTCCCGGGCATACACCGGAAGAAACATGGTTTTACGATGTTATGATCAACCCTTTTTCAGTATTGACGACTGGTTCATGGGAAATACCGTTGTCGATGCCGGAATTCCGGAGGCAGATAAGCAACATACGGATCACTTCCGATACAATGACCTAAACAATCTTGAGACAAAAATTGCCGAGCATCACAATAAAATAGCCTGTGTCATTATCGAACCCGCTGCTACCCATGAACCTGCACCAGGCTTTCTTGAAGGGGTAAAAGCACTCTGTGAGCGCAATGGCATAGTCCTCATTTTTGATGAAGTCGTCTCCGGTTTTCGCTTTCATCCAAAAGGGGCGCAGTCTCTTTACGGCGTCACTCCCCATCTCTCTACTCTGGGAAAAGCCATTGCAAATGGGTACTCCGTTTCAGCTCTTGTCGGCCAAAAAGAGATTATGGAGCTTGGCGGCATCGATCACGATAAAGAGAGAGTTTTTTTATTGTCCACCACCTACGGCGGAGAAACGCATCATCTCAGAGCAGCCCAAAAAACAATCGAAATCTTATTGGCCAACGACTATGAAGTGACCAAACATATCTGGCAAGTAGGCAAAACGATCAAAGAAGCCTACAATCGAATTGCAAAACAATACGCGCTAGATAAACTAACCTATATTGACGGAATTGACTGTCGTCCCTATTTGGTATTCCTTGATATCGATGGAAAACCTGATAACATCTTGCGAACGTTGTTTATGCAAGAGATGATTCAATATGGTGTTTTACTGCAAGGATTCAACCCCTCTTTTTCTCATGGTGCCTCAGAAATTGCTCAAACCATCGAAGGATTTGAAAAAGCGTTAAAGACATTACACTATGCCATCGAGACCAATCAAGTCGGATCACTGCTCATAGGTCCTCCCGTAAAACCGGTTTTTAGAAAATACAATTAAAGGTACGAGATGTTAGAGAGCAAGGTTGTTATTGTAACAGGTGGTGCAGGGCTTCTAGGGCGTGAATTTATTAAAACCGTTGTTAAGCACAATGGCATCGCCGTGATTGCAGACATCAGCCATGAAGCGGGTATGACAGCAAAAGATGCTATCTTATCTATCTATCCAAATGCAAAAATCGAGGTCATTGCATTGGATATAACCTCCAAATCCTCTATCAATGCGATGATCGATACCCTTCATAACCAATACGGTCGTATTGATGCACTCGTCAATAACGCGTATCCTCGTAACAAAAATTACGGTCGTAATTTTTTTGAGGTAGAGTATGAAGATTTTTGTGAAAACCTCAATCTAAACCTCGGTGGTTATTTTTTAGCAAGCCAACAAATAGCGCAATACTTCCAAAAACAAAGCTACGGAAATATCATCAATATCTCTTCAATTTATGGTGTCATAGCTCCACGGTTTGAACTCTACGAGGGGACCACCATGAGTATGCCTGTCGAATACGCTGCCATTAAATCTGCTCTAATCCAACTGACAAAATACATGGCTAAATATTTTAAAGGGACTAATATTCGGGTAAATGCTCTCAGCCCGGGAGGTATCTTGAACAATCAAGACAATACTTTTTTAGAAAAATACAATGCATACGCTTCTTCAAAAGGGATGCTTGACCCATCTGACCTTAATGGAACTTTGATATACTTACTTTCAGATATGTCAAAATTTGTAAACGGACAAAATTTTATAGTCGATGATGGGTGGAGCTTGTAAATATGAAAAAAACGACAATGATGGAATTATTACAAAAAATTTACCCTTTACACAGAACCTTAATTTCAGATGACACCGACAAAGCATTAGAGATCACAAAATCTTATTTATCCTCTGAATTAAAAACGAACATTCATGAATACCCCTGTGGTTCGAAAGTTTGGACTTGGACAATCCCTCAACGCTACAAAGTCAATCATGCCACTTTGAAAGATGAAGATGGTACTATTTACGCTGATTTTGCTTGGAATCCATTGTATCTTTGGTCATATTCTATTGCTGTCAACAAGGAACTTAGCTATCAGGAATTGACAAAACATATTTATACATCACAAAGAAAACCTGATCATATCCCATGGTACTTTAAGTTTTATGACAAAGCATGGGGATTCTCTTTGGAACATAACAAGTATCTGAAAATGCCTCAGGACAAAAAGTATTTTGTTGACATAGATGTAGAGTTTTTAAATTCTCCGGGATTAAAAGTATTGACGAGCTATCTCGATTACGGCTGTGAAAAAGATTTATTACTATGCACTAATGTTTGCCATCCCTATCAAACAAATGACAGTCTCAGTGGTTTGGTCGCAGGTGTAGAATTATTAAACAGACTGCATGAAAACCCTATCAAAAACCCTACGAGAAACATCAATTTTTTGGTTTGTCCCGAAACGATTGGTAGCATCTCCTATTTAGCCAATAATGAGCAGATTATCGATAAGACGACATCTGCCTTTTTCACTGAGATGATAGGGCATAAAGATGATGAAAACTTTATCCTGCAATTATCCAGAAACAGTGATGATTTGATCAATCATGTATTTGAATACGTTTTGAAAAAACAAGGTAAAAGTTTCTCCATCAGAAATTTTGAACGCTGGAATGACGAAGGAAATATAAACGGGCCAGGGGTCAATATTCCCTGCCCATTTATTTCAAAAGGGACATTGACAGGGGAAACAAGACCGTATTTTTCAACAAAGATATATGATGAATATCATACATCTGCCGATAATCTTGATATTATAAGTGAAAAAAAGCTGCTTGAAGCGGTTGATATTTTTGAAGAAGCAGTTCGGATATACTGCACAAACTATATTCCAAAACAAAAAGAGAGAGGGATCATCTTTTTATCTGGGTTAGGGTTGCATACCTCTTTTTACGATGACCCGGATGCTGGTATCTTTATGGATAAGATTGTCTACATGCTCGAAGGAAAGCAGTCTATATTGGAAATTGCGCTTGAATTGCAAATGGACTATTGGAAAGTAAAAGATTTTATCGATAAACTAGTCGAGTGTGATGCTGTTAAAAAGCAATAAGATATGAGTGCATATTTGATCTACAGGAAGGTTAATTAATGACAATCAATATCATACAAGGCGTTACATCTCCCCCGCCTTCCGATATCAATATAATCATTGACGTTATCCGAGCTTTCACAGTGTCTTTTTATGCGTATGAAAACGGGATCAAAGAGATCATTTTAATCAGTGATGAGCATGAAGCTTTGGCTTTAAAAAATCATCATTCTGACTATCTTCTCTCTGGTGAAATAGGTGGTTATAAAATTGATGGATTTGATTTTGGCAATTCGCCGCAAGAAATCTCAACTGCCAATATCGCTGATAAAACATTGGTTCAACGCACTACAAATGGAGTGAAAGTAACATTAAACTCCCTAGAGGCTGAGCATGTTCTAGTAACAGGGTTTGTCAATGCCTATGAAACATCCCTCTGGGTTCAAAAATTGGTAAAAGACACCTATGACAACAATGCCATCATCAATATTATTGCCTCGCACCCCAATGGAGATGACGACCTATCATGTGCACAATATATGAAAAATTTAATATTAAATGAGTATCATGATATACAAACTCTTCAAGAAGAAACAGCAACCAGGATTATACATTCGGCTGCAGCCGAAAAGTTTTTAGATCCGTGTAATACCGATTTTTCGGTACTTGACTTGATAAAATGCTTGACGCTGCAAAAAAGCAACTTTATAATGCAAATTATCCATGATGGGAATCACACAAAAATTGTAAAAAGGCTAATCAATGCATAAACTTTCTCTTCCATACAGGGAACAAAAACCAAGAGCTACTGGATTAAATCTTTTAATTGACAATGGATATCCGCTCGCCTACTTTAAAGATGTTGTTGAAAGTAGCATTGAACAAATTGATTTTATTAAATTTGGCTGGGGGACTTCAATAGTCACCCCTCAACTTAAAAAGAAAATTGAGTTTCTACAGAGTCATAAAATCGATTATTTTTTTGGTGGTACTCTTTTTGAAATATTTTTATATCAAAACAAAATTGAAGATTATAAAAAATTTCTCGATGAACATCAATGTCGCTTTGTCGAAGTCTCCAATGGAACTATAGATATTTCTAATCAAGAAAAGTGTAAATACATTACAGATTTTGCTAAAAAATATCAAGTTTTTAGTGAAGTAGGATTAAAAGATTCAGAAAAATCTGAAGAGATGTCTCCAAAAAAATGGATTGAATACATAAAAGAAGACTTAGCCGCCGGCGCAATCAAAGTCATAACAGAGTCACGAGAAAGTGGTACAAGTGGGATTTGTCGTAGTAATGGAGAGCTTAGGATTGGATTGATCGAAGAAATCATGGATTCAGAAATATCTCTAAGTGATCTGATTTTTGAAGCACCAAATAAAAAGCTGCAAACTCATTTCATCAAGAAACTTGGTACAAATTGCAATTTAGCCAATATTGCATTTTCTGACATTATTTCCTTAGAAACGTTACGGCTTGGTTTACGTTCAGATACTTTTTTTCTTTTCGATAATCACTAAAAAGGGGAGTGAAATGCGCGATTCACGAAATGTATTTCATCTAGCGGTACCTTGTAACGATTTGGATGAGACATATAGTTTTTATGTCACGGGGCTGGGATGTAAACTAGCTAGACGTTATGATGACCGAATTACATTAGATTTTTTTGGAGATCAACTAGTATGTCATAAATATCCGGAAAAAACTGATAAACATCCGGAGATGTACCCTAGACATGCCGGAATTACTTTTTATGAAAAACAACATTTTGATGATCTGGTAAAATTGGCTGAAATGCGAAATTTACCATTTTACGAAAAAGTTTTTTCACGTTTTATTGGAACACCAGAAGAACATATCAGCTTTTTTTTGATTGATCCTTCAAACAATCTGTTGGAGTTTAAATATTACTACAACCCACAGATGATGTATTAAGACAATTATGCTCTATTAAAAGCTTCACAGATTGCATATGTTATAATCGCCCCTAATATCTATTAGTTTATTGCAATAAATGATTAAATTTAAAAAGGTTTCTATGTTAAATGAATTAGTTGAAGAAATCGAGCTACTTTCAGGTAAAAAAGTTCTAGATTTAGATGGCGAAATATTTGGGGAAAGTGGACTCATGGACTCGATGAATATATTCCATATCATGCTTTTTATACAGATGAATTTTTCCGTAGAGATCAATCCCGAAGAGATATCACTGGAAAGCTTTGGCACCGTCAATAAGATAATTACATATACGAATAATAAACTCTTAGAAAATACAAAATGACAATCGATACAATCATAGACACTCTTAAAAATAATTCTGCATTGCTAATAAGCTATAAGGGTACTTCGATTTCCAGAGATGATTTTTACAATGATGTAATAAAAATAGAAGAGATCCTCACAAAAACGAATACTTCACTTATCAAAGAATTTATTGCATTACACTGTGAAAATCCTTTACATCTATACCCTCTTATTTTCGCATGTTGGCGTCAAGGATTGAAAATATATTTTCCAAATAAAGATTTTTTAGAAGGAACATGTATTTTTGAAAACTGCAAATACACCCTTCGCTATGATGGGAGCGATATAAAATCTGAGCTAAATACCTCTTACATGGAAACTGCATACGACGAACGTGGAGACACTGTTTTATTTTCTTCCGGAAGTACAGGTAAGCCAAAAGGAATTTTGCATCATCATAGTCATTTTTTTAAAAATGCACAGTCCATGATCAATGAAATCGGACTAAGTGGTTATGTCTCTATTACAATGCTAAAACCATATCTAGTCAGTGCCTTAAGCCATTTTCTAGTGCATCTAAGCACAGAATCACATTTAATATTCACAGATATTGAAGATAAAATAGAGATAGAAAAATACTCACAGCTATATAAAAACCTAGCAATTGTTGGCTCGCCTGTACATCTGCTCATGACATTAAACTACTTAGCCACTGATGCAAAACCAATCTATTTTTTCTCATCAGGTGATTTGATCTATCCTTCAGTCATAGAGAAAATTATCAAAACTTTCCCAAGCACGTTATTTTTTCATGTATATGGGTTAGCAGAATTAGCCGGAAGATTTTTCATTAATAAATATGATCGAAATACAGAAAAAAATGAATACCTCAAAATTGGTAAAAATATCGGCGGCACCACCTGTACTGTACAAGAAGATCAACTGTACGTTGATTCCGACTTTTTATTTTTTGGATACATTATCAATAACCAATTTATTCCATCTTCTCGTCCTCATCCTACCGGGGATAAAGTCATAGTAGACAATGGCTTTATCATAGAGGGTCGTATGGATGATGAGATTAAAATAGGTGGAAATAAGATTTCACTCAAAAATATCGAAAGAAAAATATCCGATATTTTAAAAGAGAGTATTGTCATTATCGTCCCATTTAAGCAAGAACCCTTTGGTACCCTTATCGCATTATGCATTCAAAGCAATGATACATTGACAAAAAGATTCCTATTGGAAAATCTCAGAAAAGTGTTAAGACCCTACGAAATCCCTCATAAATATTACCAAATAACGACTATTGAGTATACTCAAACGTTTAAAATAGATAGAAAAAAAATCGCTCAAAACTTATCAACGTATGAAGAGATAAAGTAACATTATGGATTTCTATAAAAAAGTCCTGGACACATTGGTGACTAAGACTCAAGAAAATCCTGCTGTTATCCATATAGATATGACAGGTCTAATGCATTTTGGATTAAATAGCGGAACGAATATTAATGATTTGATTAACTCAAAATTAAATACTTTTAATACCTTGATGAATAACGTAAAAGACAATGGAGGTCAAATACTGATTCCATCTTTTTCCTATAGCTTTTCATCTCGCAGCTCAATCAGTGAATACAATATGGAAAGTTCACCTTCATCCGTAGGCCAAGTCAATGAATACATCAGAAAATCAAATACAGACAAACGGACTGTAGATCCGATGCTTTCATATACTGTATTTAGTGAAAATAAGAAATTTCATCACTTTAGCTCACAAGATTACGAATCATTTGGAGAGTCATCCTTAATACACGAACTCTTCGCTCATCATGGCTATATATGTTCAATTGGTCCTGTTCTACGAAGAATGACAGAAGCACACTATGTAGAAAAAAAACTCTCGGTTGAATATCGGAAAAACTTCACCTTTGAAGGTATTATCGACAACATGTCCATTAAAACTCCTCAACGAGTCACTTTTTATGGAAGAGAACTAAACACTCCCTATGAAGCGGACTTTTCCAATCTAGAAAAACATCTCAAAGCAAAAAAACTAGTAGAAACATGGGAAGTCGATAGATTTAAAATCGAAGCAATCCGAACAGATATTCTTGAAGAAGAGATGTTTAATCTCTATAAAAAAGACAACACTTTTTTTATATGTGATCTGGAAACTAAAATACAAAAAAATAGAGGAAATCTATGATATTCAAGACAAAAATACAATTTAAACCTTTATGGATGGTGTAAAATTGATTATTCGTAAACTCTCTGCTCTATTAACCCTAAAAGATAAAAAATTTCTCTTATTTCTTTTTATTTTGACCATTTTTTTGTCCGTTATTGAAACAGTCGGTATCTCTGCAATTATGCCTTTTATTTCAATCGCATCCAACCCAGATCTCATAGATAACGGATATTATAAACGGGCATATGATCTGTTTGGATTTCACGAAAAAAATAACTTTGTACTTGCATTTGGATTATCTCTGATTTGCTTTTATCTTTTCAGGGCCCTCTTTAATATCTTGTATTCATATATATTAAACCGTTTTTCATATGGAAGTTATCATCAATTTGCTTATAAATTGTTCCAAGGATATATTGGTCTTCCCTATAAAGAGTTTGTCCAACGAAATACCGCGACTCTGACGAAAACAATTATAAACGAAGCAAATAATTTAACTACTATCATCCAAAATGTTTTAATGTTGTTATCCGAATCTTTTACCGTCCTTTTTTTGTATATCATCCTTTTTTTCGTCAATTGGAAAATGACCTTAGTGCTTAGTCTTATTTTATCTGTCAAAGTCATTTTACTGACAAAAACATTGTCAAAAATCATCAGGCTTCAAGGTGAGAAAAGAGCTACGTTACAAGAAAAATTTTATCGAATTATTGGCGAGACTTTTGGAAACTTTAAAATGATCAAACTCATTGGGAATGAAAAAATCATTTTTAATGCTTTTACTGAAGCCAGTCAAGGATTTTCAAAAGCCAATATAATAAACACAACCGTAGCAGCCATCCCAAGAAACGTCTTGGAAACCATTGGCTTTTCTACACTTATCGCGGTTGTTATGTACATTTTATACATCTACAATAACGCAGCGTTTGTTATACCTTTGATATCAATGTATGCACTTGCCTTATACCGTATGCTACCTGCTGTCAATCGTATGATAACGAGCTACAACGCTATTTTATTTTTGCATACCTCCTTGGATATTGTACATTCAGATTTAATGTATGATTTAGAAAGTGAAGGGGAAGACAATATTGATTTTGACGAGCATATTGAACTAAACAATATCAATTTCAGTTATGACGGAAAGCACAATGTGTTAAACAATGTTAACCTGGTCATAAAAAAAGGGGAAAAAATCGCCTTTACCGGAGAAAGCGGAAGTGGAAAATCTACGTTGGTCGACATTATTATCGGTATTTACAAACCATGCAGTGGATCAATAAAAATTGGAAACAAAGAACTTACTGTCAATAATGTAAAATCTTGGCGTTCAAAAGTTGGATACATACCTCAGTCTATCTATTTATTTGATGGAACAGTGGCAGAAAACGTTGCATTTGGACATGAATTTAACTCCGAAAAAATCAAAAAAGCTTTACAGCAAGCGAATATATATGAATTTTTAATGAAGAAAGATGGTGTTGATACGAGAGTTGGTGAAGGCGGTATCCAGTTAAGCGGAGGGCAAAAACAACGCATCGGAATAGCAAGAGCACTCTATGCAGATCCAGAAATTTTAGTTCTTGACGAAGCAACTTCCGCGCTTGACAATGAAACTGAAAGCCTTATTATGGATGCAATCTATGAAGCCTCCGCTGACAAGACCTTGATAATCATTGCCCACAGACTCTCTACGATAGAAAAATGCGATAGAAAGATAGTATTATGAATAAACTGTCTTATGATTATCTGATTGTCGGAGGCGGCATCATCGGTATGACTATTGCCTATGAATTAATTGCTAAAGAGCCTGATGCTTCTATTGCTATTATCGAAAAAGAAGATGACGTTGCCAAACATGCGAGTGGACGTAACAGTGGTGTTTTACATGCTGGCTTTTATTACACAGAAGATAGCTTAAAAGCTAAATTTACGGTCGAGGGAAATCGACGTATGAAACAATTTTGTCTTGAACATGCTATCCCTGTTAAAAAAACCCAAAAGGTTGTTATTGCTGCGAACGAACAAGAGGTGCAAGGTATTATTGAACTTCATCGCCGAGCACAAGTCAATGGTGTCGAAACCTATATTATAGATGAAATAGAGCTCTCTATGATTGATCCCAATGCGAAAACTTACAAGAAAGCCCTCTTTTCTCCTTCAACAGCTTCCGTAGATCCCAAAGAGGTATGTTATACATTGAAAGCACTGCTGCAAGAGTGTGGAGTCAGCTTTCACTTTAACACCTCATTCGAAGATTGTCAATTCAGATATACTTATCTTATAAATTGTGCCGGGGCTTACGCTGATAAAATTGCTCATAAATTTGGCATAGCACATCACTATACCATGCTCCCATTCAAAGGTATCTATCTCAAATACATGGAAGATAAAACAGCGATAAAAACCAATATTTATCCTGTGCCAAACCTTTCAAATCCATTTCTTGGTGTCCACTATACAATAACCGCCGATGGGTCTATCAAGATTGGCCCAACTGCGATTCCTGCTTTTTGGCGCGAAAACTATCAGGGTCTAAAGAATTTTGATCTATTAGAGATGCTAGAGATTCTCCATTATGAGATAAAACTATTCATCTCCAATGCATTTAATTTTAGGACACTCGCACTTAATGAAATGAAAAACTACAGTTCTAGAATCTTTATCCAAAAAGCAAAAAATATGGTACATCATATTGGCGATAACTTCAAACCGATGCCAGCAGGTATTAGAGCGCAACTGCTCAACACCAGGACCCAAGAGCTCGTTCAAGACTTCATCATCGAACATACGTCCAATTCGACCCATATTTTAAATGCAGTAAGCCCGGCATTTACCTGTTCGTTCGCTTTTGCAGAACATGCAGTCATTGCGATCAAGGAAAATAAAAACAATATCTATGCTCAAGGTTAATGATGGAAATTATAAAAACAATTTTTGATGAAGCTTTTATTATTGAACCAACAGTTTTTGAAGACAATAGAGGCTTCTTCTTCGAAACGTATCACCAAAAAAAGTTTAATGATCTTGGATTAACCTATAATTTTATTCAAGACAACCATTCTTATTCTAAATACAAGAATACAGTACGTGGTTTACATTACCAGCTTGATCCGATGTCTCAGACAACATGTATGCGTGTTGTATCTGGAGCCATTATGGACATTATCGTCGACTTACGTAAAGGAAGTCCTACCTATAAACAGTACATAAAAACAGAACTTTCGGCAGAGAACAAACGAATACTGATTTTTGGAAAGGGCTTTGCACACGGGTTTTTAACCTTAAATGATCATGTAAATATCCTCTACAAAATGGATGATTTTTACTCCCATGGTCATGATAGAACCATTGCTTGGAACGATCCTGATTTGGCAATAGATTGGGGAATAACCGATGCACCAATTATGTCCGATAAAGATCAGGCTGCAAAAACATTGTTAGAAATGGAATCTGAAATTAATTTTAGATACAATTTCAGATAATTAAGTGAAAAAAATTGGAGAAAAATGAAAAATTGTTTAATATGCCAAACTAATATAGATGTATTTATGGATTTTGGCCAACAACCCATAGCTAACGGTTTCGTGACAAAAGAACAATTTGATGATGAATACTTTTTTCATATGCAAACGGCTTTTTGCCCGAAATGTACAATGGTACAGCTCATAGAGCAGCCAGATAGAGAAAAAATGTTTCACGAAAATTATGCATTTTTCTCCTCCACTTCTAACTATATGGTTAAACACTTTGCTGCATTTGTAGAAGACATGACTTCACGCCAAAATCTTGGCACCAATAGCTTTGCGGTTGAAATAGGTTGTAATGACGGCATCTTATCTCAAAACTTTGTCAAAGCAGGAATCCCGCATTTAGGTGTCGAACCTTCCAAGAACGTTGCCGAAATCGCGCGCAGCAAAGGGGTTAATGTTACTACAGAGTTTTTCGACAAAGCTCTTGCAGAAACCGCCATTAAAAACTACAAAAAGGCCGATGCCATTTTTAGTGCAAATGTAATGTGCCACATCCCTTATATGCATTCTGTCTTCGAAGGGATCAAAATTTTATTAGACGAAAACGGTATTTTTGCTTTTGAAGACCCTTATTTAGGAGACATTATCCAAAAAACATCGTTTGATCAGATTTATGATGAACACGTTTTCTTTTTCTCAGCTCATAGCGTCTCCTATTTAGCAAATATGCACGGTCTTGAACTATTTGACATTGCGCCTCAGATAACGCACGGCGGTTCTATGCGCTATTATATCGCCCATAAAGATGCTAAACCTCTCAGCCAAAATGTATCCAAACAGCTCCAATTTGAAAAAGAACTCGGACTCGATGAGGGGAAAACCTTTACCGCATTCAATGCAAAAATCGATAAAATAAAATCAGATCTTATTACTCTTCTGCAAAAGTTACATAATGAAGGTAAAAAAGTTGTTGCTTATGGAGCAACTTCTAAAAGTACGACAACTGCAAATTATTTTGGCATCACTCCTGAACTTGTGCAATTTGTCAGTGACACCACCCCTATCAAACAAGGAAAATATACCCCTGGCATGCATATTCCTGTCGTTTCTCATGAAACATTTGTTGCTTCAGAGCCAGACTATGTGTTACTTTTTGCTTGGAATCATGCTAAAGAAATCATGGAAAACGAAGCTGCTTATATGAAAAACCGCGGTGCTAAATGGATTATGTATATCCCTCAAGTAGAGATAGTAGAAGCATGATCCTTTGTGCCAATCCAAAATTACAATACTTGGCACACAAAGATGAAATTGATGGAGCCATCAAAAAAGTGCTTGAAGGCGAACGTTATATCTTGGGTGATGAAGTCACTGAATTTGAAAAAGAATTCGCAGCTTTTACAGATACAAAGACATGCATTGGCGTAGCTAATGGAACAGATGCCTTGCATTTAGCTTTACGGGCGGTAGGAGTGTGTTACGGTGATGAAGTCATAACTACGGCACATACAGCCGTAGCAACGGCTAGCGCCATTGTTTTAGCGGGAGGTATTCCTGTATTCGCAGATATAGAAGAAGAGTACTACACCATTGACCCCGTAAAAGTGCGAGAAGCCATTACTCCAAAGACCAAAGCCATCATCGCCGTCCATATTTATGGCCAGCCATGCAATATGGACGCACTGCTCTCTATCGCAAAAGAATATCAAATTCCGCTCATTGAAGATTGTGCTCAAGCACATGGGGCAGAGTACAAGGGAAAAAAAATAGGCTCCATTGGTGATGTAAGCTGCTTTAGCTTTTATCCCACCAAGAACCTTGGGGCCATAGGTGATGGGGGAGCGGTTGCGACCAATAATGATGAAATAGCACAAAAAGTACGTGCACTTAGAGAATATGGATGGATAGGTGATAAAATCAGCTATACCATCGGCTTTAACTCCCGACTTGATGAATTACAAGCCGCCGTATTGCGCGTAAAACTCAAATACTTGCAAGAGGACACCCAAAAACGCAGAGCCATTGCTGACGACTATAATAAACAACTCACCAGTGCTGTAGATACGCCGAAAGTGCGAGATAACTGTCAGCACGCCTATCATTTATACGTTATACAGACCAAAGAGAGAGATGCATTCATAGAGACGCTAAAAAAAGCAGATGTCTTTGCTCTTATACACTATCCGGTACCTGTACATTTGCAAGAAGGCTTTAAATCGTTTGCTCCAAAAAGTGGTTTGCCCGTCACAGAGAGAATTGTTCATTCCATAGTTTCGTTACCTATGTATCCGGAATTAAGTTTCAAAGAGATATCTTATACATGTAATATAATCAATAATTGATTCCAATGACATACCAATCTTTTACTAATAAAACTATTCTGATTGTCGGTGCGAATGGCTATATAGGGTCGAAATTAGTCCATACTTTAAAAGATACTGATTGCATCGTTTACAGACAAACACGAACAATAGCAAACTTACAGACTCACATTAACAGTACAGCATCCATCATCGATATCGAATGCAATTTGATCGATATAAAAGAAAAAATTGATTTATCGAATGTTGATGTTATCTTTTGGCTCTCATGGCAGACAAGTATTTATGTTGCAGAGTCAGACCCTGTTAATGATTTTAAGAACAATATCATCCCCTTAATAACCATTTTAGAAGAAATAAAAAATATCAATAAAATTATTGATATAGCGTTTGCGAGTTCTGCTACTGTTTTTGGAATCACCGACAACCTACCGGTCAATGACAGCTTCACAGAAAATCCTATTACTGTTTATGATTTGCACAAATCAATCGCTGAAAAATATTTAAAATATTATGCTGACAAAGACTGCATACGATACTTTTCTTTGAGATTAGCCAATGTATTTGGAGATGGAAATTTACCAAAGAACAATGACAGAGGGATACTAAACAAAATGATTTTAAAAGCCATCAACCATGGCGAAGTGACCATTTATGGAGATGGAAACTATACCCGTGATTACATCCATATAGATGATGTTGTTGAAGCTTTTTTACAAGGAATGTCAAACATAGACTCAATAGCTAATAAGAATTATCTCATTTCAAGCGGTGTTCCAATAACTATAAAAGATGCTTTTTCAATCATTGCCAATACCGTTAAAAAAATGACAATGACAAACGTTCTGATACAATATGTAGATGAACCATCTACCTTGCACAAGATAGAAAAAAGAAATTTTGTAGGCGATAGTTCTCTCTTTAGTCAACAGACAGGGTGGAAGCCAAAAATCAGTTTTGAAGAGGGCATAATGCAGAATATACAAAAATCAATAAAAAGTGAGGAATAAAAATGGGAATAAAGTTAAATATAGGGTGCGGTGGACGCCCTTTAAAAGAATATATTAATATTGATCAAGACTCATTAGATGAAATGAAAAAACGATATCCTAATCAACAGTTTGATGATGACTTGGAAATCTATAATTATGATATATTCAACTTGCCATTTGGAGATAATAGTGTTGATGAGATCAAGGCTGATGGGTTTATAGAGCATTTGAGTTTTAATGAAGAAAAAAACTTTTTTCTTGAAGTAAAACGGGTAATAAGTCAAAATGGACTTTTTGAATTTTCTACACCTGACTTTGAAGATGCCGTAAAAAAATGGCTTTCAGCTAAAGATGAATGGAAAGAGTTTTACAGAAGTGATGATGAAGCGATCAATCAACAACACTGGTTTGGAAATTATTCTTATTCTACAGAAAATCGTTGGGGATACTTAATGGCTATGCTGTTTGGTAGTCAAAACGGTGAGGGGCAGTATCATAAGAATGCATACACTGAAGAAAAAATTAGATCAATGATGGAATATATGGGTTTTGAAATTGTCGAATTAAGCCGTTTTGCATGGAAAGGCGATAGAGATATAATGCTCAAAGTCATTGCGAGAAAAAAATAACGCATGTCTTATGTAATCGATCTTACCACTGTCACTGATGAGAGAGGCTCTATTACTATCGTAGAAAAAGTTTTGCCTTTTGAGATCAAACGTGCTTACTGGGTTTACCAGTTTAATGCCAAAAGAGGCGGTCACCGTCATAAAAAAACGATTCAGGCACTTGTATGTATCAATGGCAGTTGTGAGATATTTATCAATAATGGACAAGAGACAAAAACCGTATTACTCGATCGATCAAATAAATGTTTAATTCTAGAACCTGAGGATTGGCATACAATGGATGGAATAGAACCTAGTTCCGTTCTCATGGTCATGGCTTCTGAATACTATGATAAAGATGACTATATACATGAGGGGTATTAAATGAAAAAAATTATTGTAACCGGTGCGCTTGGTCACATCGGATCAGCTCTTATCAGAGCATTGCCAAATGCATTTGAATGTCAAATTGTCATGTTGGACAATCTACTGACACAACGCTACTGTTCATTATTCAATTTACCAAAAAATGGTACTTATAAGTTTATAGAAGCAGATATCATGGATGCTGATTTAACCAAAATATTCCAAGGAGCTGACGCAGTTGTCCATCTGGCAGCTATTACCAATGCAGCGGGAAGTTTTGATAAAGCGAAGGAAGTAGAAGAAGTCAATTTTATCGGTACACAAAAAATTGTTGATGCATGTATGAGTGTTGGAGCTAAATTTATTTTTCTATCAACCACGAGTGTTTATGGAACACAAAATGATATAGTAGATGAAAACTGTTCCAAAGAAGAGCTTCAACCTCAAAGTCCATATGCCGAATCAAAGTTTAAATCTGAAGAATATTTAAAAACGCTAAAAGGTCAATTGGATTACATCATCTTACGATTTGGTACGATTGCGGGTTCTTCGATCGGAATGCGATTTCACACTGCTGTTAACAAGTTTTGCTGGCAAGCGGTCATGGATGATCCCATCACTGTATGGAAAACAGCGTATCATCAAAAAAGACCCTATTTAGATCTGGTTGATGCAGTAAATGCCTTGATTTATATCCTGAAAAACGATCTGTTTGATGGTGAAATTTACAATATCCTCACACAAAACTGCACTGTTTCAGAGATAGTCGACATGATTAAAGAAGAAATCTCTGATATTCAAGTCAATTTTGTAGAAACTAAGATCATGAACCAATTATCCTATAACGTCGCTAATGAAAAATTCAAAAAGCTTGGCTTTGAATATACAGGTGATCTACAAAACTCTATCAAAGAAACCATTACTATGCTCAGGAGAGCTAATAGTGGAGCATAAAGACGTATCACCATTATTAACTATTGTCTTAACACTCAAAGACAGAAGTCCATTTACGTATCGCTGGATGCGATGGATGCAGGAGAATAAATGCCCTTTTAAAATCCTTATCGCGGATGGCGGTGAAGATGCAGAAGTGGAAAAACATCTCCAAGACCATAGTAACTACCCAAATTTAAATTACGAATATATCCGCTACCCCTATGATCAAACAATATCCGATTTTTTTCGAAAACATGCCGATATCGTTTCGAAAGTAACCACAAAATATATGATCATGCAAGCGGACAATGATGACTTTTTTTGTATGGATGGGATTAGACAAAGCCTCCAATTCTTGGAAGAGAATGATGACTTCTTTGGCTGTGGTGGTGAAGTATTTTACGGTATATTAAGAGAACACGAAAAATCTCACAATCCAAATGATCACCTAAGTGGTGATAATTTTGAAATCTTTCTGGAAAACACCCCTTTTATCTACGATCAAGCCCTTGACTCACGAGAAAAAATAGCCCGTTTTTTCAATCAAAGCCACGAACCAACATCCTGGTATTATATTTATAGAACAAACCCTGTCCAAAAAGTTTTAAATGATATAGTAAGCTATAATTTTACTAATTTTGAAGTACATGAACGATTCATCTATTTAAGCTTTTGGCTTAATGGCAAGGTCAAGAGGCTTACTGTTCCTTATCTAATACGCCAATCCAATACAAGCTCAAATGGGGATTTGCTTACACGAAAGTTTTCTAAAGCGTATCTTTTGATAAGTGATGAAAATTATGCGCCGAGTATACAACGAATGATCAATCATTTTACTTCCATGATCTCGGACGATTCAGCTTATGTTCGTGATATTATCGCAAGATACTATGAACGTAAAGTACATGCTGAACATGACTGTAATAAGCTTAATGTTCAAAGCTACATAAAAAAGCTCACTATTTTTAGAAAATTGTATCATTTAATCTTTTCATCTTTTTCAAATACTCAGCTCATTAATTTAAATCTTCCAAGAAATAGTGAATTGAAAAAAATAAATGCGTTCATGAAAAACTATCAAAATGAAAAATAATATCACATTTCTTTCCAGAGAAGAAAATCCCAGTTTATTTAGGGAAAAGTATTCATCATTTCTTCAAACACACCGTATCACTCATCGATACTATCTTGAGATGTTTGATTACCGTATCGAACAGTCAAGGTATTTGCTAAGAGATGCGTCTTTTATGGTCATGCTGGATGGAAGATGCGCTGGAGCTGTTTTTTTGCCTATTGAAGTTATCGATGGCATCAAGAGTATTACATTAAATGGTGATTATACACTCTCTCCAATTTTCAGTGATGCTAAATTTGGAAAGATACTATTTAATAAAATCGATGAGATTTGCCAAGCAAATGACATTCAAATCGTCAAATTCTTTATTGACACGCTGCTAAAGACTTATGATATCAAACATAACCATTTATTGGACTATGGATATGTTGATTGTTCTTCCAATGACTCCATTATTGATTTAAGTTTGACAGAGTCACAATTATGGACAAATATAAGAAGCAGTTACAAAAATTTGATCAATAAAATCCTTAAGTCAGATCAATATCAACTCATGATGAGCGATCATAATAATCCCGATAAAAACATCCATGACATGTACGTTGATTTACATATTAAAGAAAGTAACAATAGCAGAAAAAACCATACAACCTATGATATGCAATACAATATGCTGCAAGACAACAAAGGCTCCGTCTTTGTATTATTGGAAAATGATGCTCCAATTGGCGGTATTTACTGCTTACATAGTCAAAAAACGGTTTCGTATGCCAGCGGAGCTAAAAAAGAAGATGCCCCTATCAATCAAGCTATATTACACACATTACTCTGGCATGTCATACAATATTACAAAAACATAGGCTATGAGTTTCTTCATCTAGGTTTACCGTGCGGATTCAATATAATCGACGGGTTCAACAATTACTATGATAAAAAACAAATCAATATTTCAGATTTCAAGCGGGGGATGGGTGCAGAAGCTTTGACTCTATACAGAGGAATTAAATATTTTGACAACGCTTTATTTATTCGTGATATTGATAATTTAAAAAATAAACTGCAGGAGAAACATGGTGCTTAGTTTTGAAAATTTTAAAAAATTAGCAAAAAATGAAAATCTAAAACCTTATGAAAAGGTTGGCTTTGCTGATGTTTACCGAAAAAGCTCAGAAATTCATATTTTTCCCGATATACAAGAGAAACTGTCATTATCCAGCAAACTAGGAACGATTCTTGATATTGGTTGTGGTTGTAGTGGACCGGTATTGGATTTAATAAAATTTTGTGAAAACAATCAAAGAAACCTAATTTTAATGGATAGCCAAGAAATGCTTGATAATTTGCCAAATGGTGATTATCAAAAAATTTCTTGTGAATTTCCAAATTGTGAAGATTTTATAAATACTAATAAAAATACCATAGAATCAATAGTCATTTATTCTGTCTTTCATCACGTATTTCATTATGCTAATATTTTTAACTTTTTAGACAATGCCGTCTCTTTACTGAAACCGCATGGTCAGTTACTATTAGCTGATATTCCTAATAACACGAAAAAGAAAAGATTTTTAAGTTCTGATGATGGCATATCGTTTCATCAAAATTGGGCTAAATCTGATACGATACCAGAAGTTCATTGGAATAAATTAACCGTATCTCAAATAGATGACAGTATTATTTTTTCAATCTTACAAAGATACAGAAGCATGGGTTATGAAACCTACTTATTGCCGCAAAAAGATGGTTTACCTATGAATAAGACTCGCGAAGATATCTTGATAGTAAGAAATTAAATGAAAATATTTGTTTACGCATTTGCAAATACACCACTTTTCTTTAATGAAGTCATCAAACATTCTCAACAAGAAAAAGATTCTATCGAATGGGGGGTCATCTTTCCGACTGCGAATTACAAAGAGGCATCAACCCACCTTGTCAAAAAAGAAAATATTTTTTATCTATACGAAAACTTCAACTTACATTACAATAATCCAGCTTATACCTGTGAGAAGTACGGGTTCAATAGCAGTTCCGACAATATACACAGAATGATAGAGGGGTCCAAACATGGATACAAAAAACACACCCGCGAAGTACAAGAAAAAAATGCAAATATCATCTATAAGTTATATAAAGAGTATTTACAAAAAGCTAGACCCGACTACATCATATTTCCTGATTTGGAAGTGGTTGATGGTCTAATCTTACTAAATCTCTGTAAAGAACTAAACATAGAGATTCTTTATAATGTCCATACCCGTCAATTTGGGGAAAGTTTTTTTGCTCAAGACTACTATGACACATTCCCAAAATATTATGGCAATTACGAAGAAATAGACATCGAAAAATCAAACGAATTTTTGGAAAAACTCCGTAAAAATCAGACAAAAGCTTTTGAAATAAGAAATTATGGAGACGACTACCACAAAATTGTGCTTCCTCATATTATATACCGATTTTTTAAAGGGCTGTATAATAAATACAAATATGAAAAAAATGCCATCATTGAAGTGACATTCATCACCAAGCTTTTGATTTTATTTCCCAAAGTCCATCAACTCTATTTGGATATGAAATATACTTTTTTTCAAAAAAAATATTTTTACATCAACCAAAATACAAAAAGCACTATCCCTGAAAATTTCATCTTGTTCCCATTGCAAATGACCCCAGAGTCTTCGATTAATACCTTGGAACAATATTTTATTGACCAGGAAAAATTAATAGACATGGTTCGCCTTAATATGCCTCATAATTTTTTTCTACTCGTCAAAGAACACCCAAAGATGATTGGCTTCAGAGAAACTTCATTTTACAAAAGAATCGCCAATAAAACCGGTGTCATTCTCGTTGACTATCAGATGAGCACACCTGAATTGTTAACTAGATCGAAACTGATTGTCACTGTCACTGGGACAATCGGACTTGAGTCGTATTTAACAAATAAAAAAGCATTAATGTTTGGTCCAACATTCTTTTCGCATTTGTGCACTAGGTTTGATTCATATTTAAACTTCAGACAAATACTTAGCAATCTTATTTTTAATGACATACAAAAAAGTGAAAATGATATAAAAGTCGATATTGCAAAAATCTATAATATATCTCATGATTTTGTTTTGAACGACCCCCTTTTTCATCCTAAGATCATGCATGTCAACAATATCATTAATTTTTTAGATGCTGTGAAAAACCATATCCAAAGAATCAACAATGACTAACTTAATATCAAAAATCTTTAAAAACATCATCAGTGATTCTGTTAAAATTTTTGAATTTTTTATATGTTTTTTTCCAGAATCAAGAAGTGGGATGTTCCTTCGCACTAAATATTGGAACATAAAATTAAAAAATACCGGAGGAGTTTTTGAATTCGGAAGTCAGATCATGGGAGCAGAACGGCTAATATGCGGGCATAATTTTTCATTAGGGAGAAATGCTTTTTTAAAAATTCATTTAGAACACACTGTATATATTGGCAATAATGTATCTATCGCCCATAATTCATACATCTCCTCAGCCAATCACCTATTTGATCTCGTTGATATACCAATAATGCAGCAAGGGTATGATGATAAAAAAGTGCTATACAATGATAAATCGTATAATATTGTCATAGAAGACGATGTGTGGGTAGCTTCTAATTGTACACTGCTTGCCGGTGTGCACTTACAAAAAGGGTGCATCGTCGCAGCAGGTACAATAGTAATATCTGGAATCTATCCTGAATACTCTATTATAGCCGGGAACCCAGCAAAAGTGCTCAAAAATAGACTTTCGCCATTACCTACTGATTTGAATATATTACAAAGGTAAAGACATGAAAATCTTAACAATCTTAGGTGCGCGCCCACAATTCATCAAAGCCGGTAATATAAGTCGTGAAATAGCGCAACATACAAACATACAAGAAATAATTGTCCATACCGGACAACACTATGACGCGAACATGAGTGACATTTTTTTTCAAGAGATGAAAATACCAAAGCCTGACTATTTTTTAGGTATCGGGGGTAAATCGCATGGAGCGATGCTGGGGCAGATGATCGAAAAAATAGAAGAGGTCGCTTTAAAAGAGATGCCCGACTGGATATTGGTCTATGGCGACACAAACTCGACATTAGCCGGTGCCTTAGTAGCTAGCAAGATCAATATAAAACTAGCTCATGTTGAAGCAGGATTAAGAAGCTTCAATATGAAAATGCCTGAAGAGGTAAATCGGATTCTCACAGATAGAATCAGTAATATCTTATTTTGCCCTACAGACACAGCTATTAAAAACTTACAAAATGAAGGTTTTGAGAATTTCAACTGTACTGTCATGAAAACCGGGGATGTTATGCAAGACGGTGCTCTCTTCTATAAACAGTTTGCAACAAGACCAACTTTTGATATCAAAGACAACTTTATATTATGCACTATACACAGAGCAGAAAACACAGATAATACGAACAATCTACAAGAGATTTTTCAAGCACTTGAAATGATTTCTCATCATCAACAGATCATTCTCCCCCTCCATCCGAGAACAAAAAAAATGTTGGAAAATGTAAATATCACCGCATCAAACATCACTATAATAGAACCTGTTGGGTATCTAGAGATGGTATGGTTAATAGATCATTGTACTCTTGTTATGACGGATAGCGGTGGGCTGCAAAAAGAAGCGTATTTTTTTCATAAACCATGCATAACCTTACGAGATGAAACCGAATGGACAGAATTAGTAGAGAACAAACTAAATGTTCTTGTCGGAGCGCATAAAGAAAAAATTTTAATGTCCTATGAAAAAAAAGAAGACCTGTTTTCCCATAACTATGACCTTGATCTATATGGTACTTCCAATGTCAGCGGACTTATCATAAAAAGCTTATTACAATACAACCTATAAAAACCACATTTGATAAATCTATTACCCTTGGATAAGAAATGAAAAAAATATTGATGATAAACCATTGTTTTGAGCCTTGCCAAGCTATTGGAGCAAAACGGTGGAGTGAGTTTTTTACCTTGCTGGATCAAAGTGAATATGAAGTGACCGTATTGACTGCAAATTGGAAAGGTCAAAAGATGAACAACAAAGCAGTTCATTATATTGGCGAAGAGATCGAATATCGTCCAGTAACGTCAGTAAATCACGATTTCACCTGTATGGATATGCTTAAACACCCAAGTATTTACATACGCTCCATTGACAGGATGATGTTTTATGATTCATGGCTTGATGAAGGAAAACAGTGGATTGATAAGCATAAAGACGAATCATATGACATCATAATCGCATCCTATACCCCGATTAATGCCATTAGACTTGGCAGCTATGCCAAAGAAGTATTTAATGCACGCTATATATTAGATATGCGTGACATGATGTCATTGCAAGGGCAAAAGAAACGAATTCCACTGATACATCACTTAGATCAAATGCTTGATAGGTTTTGGTTACGGCATGTCGATGAGATTCTTGTTGTAGGGCCAACTCTTCAAGAAAAAGCCAAAGCTTTTTATAAACGTCCGGTTCACTTGATTTACAATGGCTTCATAAATAAAAATTATACTCCGATCGAATATCGCAATGACATAAAAGAGAAGAAGAAAATAGTCTTTTCTTACCTAGGGACAATGGGCAATAAAAGGAATCCAAAAGTTCTTCTGGAATGGTTATATGCGTTTTTTTCTGAATATACAGAATTTACTGTAGAAATAAACTTTGCAAGTCAAGATAATCCGCATCATTTTTTTACCGATACAAGGCTCCAAAACATTACAATCAATTGGCTCGGATATTTAAATAAAGAAATGTTAAACAGTTTAAAATTGGAAACAGACATATTTCTTTTATTAGAAGATATTAACGAAGAAGGTAAAGAAAATATTACCGGAAAAGTATTTGAATATTTATTGGAACAAAAACCAATATTAACATACTGTCATCCAGAATCAGATATTCGATATGTATTACAAGATTCAGGAATAGGTAATATTGTAGCTTCATATATCGAATGTAAAAATTTTCTTTTAAACATCATTAACAATAAGTTCAAGATTAACCATGAAAAAGTTCTTTACTATTCAAAAGAAAACCAACTCTTACTCTTGAAAGAGGTACTTTACAGTGATAAACCGGCCTAAACCTGTCGTCTTGGTTCAAGCAATGTTTACATTTAAAGCGCTATAATATCCCAAAAGCTCTAGTTTATTGAGTATTTGACTTCGAAAAACAAAGCAATAAAAAGGCTTAAAAAAATATGGTAGTATGCCCAATCTGCAGCTCAAGTGAAAAGCTTGAAATCCCCTATAAATTTAGTACTTCCATCTTAGATATATTAAAAAAATACAATATTCAAACCGTATATCACTGGTATCTATGCAAAGAGTGTGGCAATGGTTATCAATTTCCAAAACAAGACGATAGAGTATTGGAAGAGCATTGGAACCGTATAGAACAAGGAGATGTCACATCTGATGACAACAATAGAGCATCATCATCAAAAAGATTGTTTAATTACTTCTACCCTTTCCTAAAAGATAAAAAATCCATTTTGGATATAGGATGCGGACATGGTTATTTATTATCTGAATTTAAACAAAATGGATTTGAAACATTTGGAATAGATATTGATAGCCAGACTAAAGAGATTCATGAACGCCTAGGACTTGATACCCAGATTGGACAAGTCGAGCATCTTGATCTCAAAAAAAAATATGATGTCGTATTTTCAACGAATTCACTTTATTTTATACAAAACCCCGTCCATTTCTTAAAAAAGATCCAAAATCATTTAAATCCCGATGGGTACCTGTGCTTAAGTATAGCTGATATGCTGGCACATACCAATGTTGCAGGGCCAGGGTATCCTCTAGCTTTTTATCCTAATTACGATTCTATAGATTACATACTTGCACTTGCCGGATATGAGATAGTCTCAAAAGAGAATAAACTTACAAATATATTGATCGTATGTAAAATCAACAATCAAGTCACATTGCCAAAAATAAATACATTGAAAATATTTATATTGTTAAAAACAAAACCTTTACGATACTGTTTCTTTGGGCTGCCTATTAAATGGTTACACAAAAAATTAACGGGAACATTTCTCTCAAAACTTGTGAAGAAAATTATTAACTATTAATATTATGAAGCTAAATAATGGAGGCCAGAAATGAGTTGGCAAGAAGAAATATCTGAAAATAAACGATTTGAATTTGGAAAAAATTGGTCAAATTTTTTAAAAAAATTAGACCCAAAGAAAATAGAACACTCTGAAAATATGCTGAAAACGATGTTGGATGAACCCCATTTAGAAGGCAAGACTTTTCTAGACATTGGTTCCGGTAGCGGTCTACATAGTCTGGCAGCAAAAAAATTGGGAGCACAAGTTTTTTCCTTTGATTATGACTCTAACAGCGTTGCTTGTACACAATATTTAAAAGATACATTTTATAAAAATGACGGCCAATGGACGGTAACCCAAGGAAGTGCCTTAGAGGAACAATACATTCAATCCTTAGGAACATTTGACGTAGTCTATAGCTGGGGAGTTTTGCACCATACCGGTCAAATGTGGCACGGATTGGACTTAGCATCCATACCTGTCAAAGAAAATGGAAAACTATACATTGCTATTTACAATACCCAGATTCAAACGCCAATATGGCGGATCATTAAAAAAACTTACGTTTCAAGCCCAAAACTAATACAAAATATTTTGAACATTATCTTTATGATCTATTTTTCAACTGGCTTGTTTATTGCCGATGTCCTGCGTGGAATCAACCCTTTAAGACGCCATACAGACCTAAACAGAGGGATGGTGGTCTATAACGATGCTGTAGATTGGATCGGCGGATATCCATTTGAAACAGCAAAACCTGAAGAAATATTGGACTTTTACAAATCCAAAGGATTTGTTCTCGATAAGATGATAACCGTCGGCGGAAAAATGGGCTGTAATGAATTTGTATTTCGGAAATGTAAGTGTACAGAACTGTAACGTTCAGCTCCTATAATATCCAATACTGATGTCACGATGACTAAACTAGCAATTTTGATTTACTCACTTGCAGGTGGCGGGGCTGAACGCGTTGTCTCCATCTTGCTCGATGAGCTAAAAGATACCTATGACATCACTTTGGTACTAATGAACGATACCATTCATTATTCTTTACCAGAAAATCAAAAAATTATTTATCTTGAAAACTCAAGCCCTAATGAACAAGGTTTTTGGAAACTATTTAAACTACCCCTGCTTGGACTCAAATATAAAAAAATCTGCATACAAAACAATATTGATACAACACTCTCGTTTATGAACCGACCCAATTATATCGCGCTTTTTTCAAAAATATTCGGTAATGCCTCAAATATCATTATCAGTGAACGTTCACAGCCGTCTCTTCAACACAAACGTGGTATGCAGGGCTTTATCAATAGGATCTTGATTAAATTCTTGTACCCAAAAGCAGATAAGATCATTGCAAATTCATTAGGAAACAGTTTAGACCTTGAAAATAAGTTTGATGTCCATCCTGTCTATACTATCAACAACCCATTTGACCTAGCAAAGATACATATCCTTTCACGGGAGTATTGTGAGATAGCACGAAAAAAATTCACGTTTGTTACCGTTGGAAGACTTGACGCCGGGAAAAATCACTCTATAATCATTGATGCCATAAAGGATCTTGATGCAGAGCTATGGATCATAGGAGAGGGTCCACTGCGAAATACGCTTCAAGCAAAGATCAAAGAGTTGCATCTTGAAGATTCCGTTTATTTATTAGGTAGGCAGGATAACCCTTTTAAGTATTTAAGTAAAGCGGATTGTTTTGTTTTTAGCTCCAATCACGAAGGATTTCCAAATGTCCTTGTAGAAGCACTAGCCTGTGCTTTACCAATTATCTCAACAGATTGCCCAAGTGGGCCAAGAGAAATTTTAGCCCCAGATACCACACAAGACACCCATCTAAAAACTGGTATTGAAATAGCACAATATGCTATTCTAACACCGATTAATGATAGCGAAAACTTAAAAAAAGCAATGCATACTATAATAACAGATAAAGATATGTGTAATAGCTACCGCACAAGAAACATACAAAGGGCACAAGACTTTTCAAAAGAAAAGATTTCGCTGCAATTCATAAACAGTATTCAAAATTTAAATTATATGCTTAAAGGAAAAAGATGTGTGGAATAGTCGGTGTTTTAGGTAGTAAAACTCATGATTTAGAAAATATCGCTAGACAAATGACTTCTACACTGCACCACCGAGGGCCGGATGATCAGGGGATATGGCTTGACAAACAAGCTGACCTTGCCCTAGGCCATGCCAGACTTTCTATCCTTGATCTTACCTCTGCCGGGCATCAACCGATGGCCTCAGTTAGCAAACGTTTTGTTCTTGCATTTAACGGAGAAATCTACAATCATTTGGAGTTGCGAAAAGAACTAGAGCAACAAAAGTTTTATTCTTGGCGTGGGCATAGCGATACGGAGACTCTCTTAGCCGGATTCGAACTCTGGGGATTTGAAACCATGCTAAAAAAAGTAGTCGGAATGTTTGCTATTTCTTTATGGGATACCAAAGAACGCAATCTGTATCTTGCTCGTGATCGAATGGGTGAAAAACCACTCTATTATGGCTTTCAAAATGGCGTATTTATGTTTGCATCAGAGCTAAAAGCACTTAAGCCACATCCCGCTTTTGAATCCAAAATCAATCGTGATGCAATAACTTTGCAACTTCGACATAGCTACATACCGGAGCCGCATTCGATATATGAAGGTATATACAAGTTAACTCCAGGCCATTTTTTAAAATTATCGGCTGATACCAATGAAGTAGCTACAGTTGCCTACTGGACATTAAACGAAACCGTAAAGAAAGGAATGTCCGAGCCGTTCAAAGGAAACAGTATCGACACTATTTCCCAAATCGAAAAAGTTTTAAAAGAGGCTGTGCAATCACAGATGATCTCTGATGTACCGCTTGGAGCATTTTTAAGTGGTGGTATTGATTCTTCATTGGTTACCGCTTTGATGCAATCTGAGTCTAGCACCCCTATCAAAACATTCACAATAGGATTTCACGAGCAAGGCTATAACGAAGCCGAATTTGCGAAAACCGTAGCTCAGCATTTAAAAACGGATCACACTGAACTGTATGTAAGCAATCAAGATGCCCTGAATGTTGTCCCTCTTTTAGCTACACTATATGACGAACCTTTTTCAGACTCATCTCAAATACCTACTTTTTTAGTATCTCAGATGACAAAAAAAAAGGTTACCGTGGCCTTAAGCGGAGATGGTGCTGATGAGCTGTTCGGAGGTTATAACCGCTATTTTTGGGCTGATAATATTTGGAATAAAATGGATTTTTTACCGCATAAAGTACGAAATAACCTATCCAATATTTTGACTTTTCCCTCACCCGACAAACTAAATGATCGATTTGCTTCAATCAGTCCCTATTTACCAAAAAGACTGCGTTATAAAAACTTTGGCGATAAGCTTCATAAGCTAGCCGAGATTTTATCTCTTTCTTCAAAAGAAGAAACCTACTTATCATTGATTTCTCATTGGAAATCCCCCCAAGATATTGTTATCGGTTCTAATGAGCCAAAAGCTGTCCAAAATAGGCTCTTAGAAAAACAGGATTTAGACTTTATCAGCCAAATGATGTACGCAGATGCAGTAAGTTATCTGTCTGGAGATATTCTTACTAAAGTCGATCGTGCTTCAATGGGAGTCTCTCTGGAAACACGTGCCCCATTTCTGGATCATCGTGTTGTAGAAGCTGCTTGGAAGCTCCCGCTTTCAATGAAAATTAAGGAAAATCAAGGAAAATGGATTTTACGTCAAATCCTTTATAAATATGTCCCTAAAGAGATGATTGAGCGTCCAAAAATGGGTTTTGGGGCTCCCATTGACAGTTGGCTTCGAGGCCCTTTGAAAGAATGGGCAGAAGAGTTGTTAGACGAAGACAGGCTCAAAAAGGAAGGATTTCTCAATCCGGAACCAATACGTCAGAAATGGAAAGAACATCTATCTAAAAAGCGTAATTGGCAATACCACCTATGGAACGTTTTGATGTTTCAAGCATGGCTAGAAAAAAACCGATGACGAAGATATTATTCATCGTCAACGTTGACTGGTTCTTTATTTCCCATAGACTTCCTTTGGCTTTGGAAGCTCAACAAAGAGGATATGACGTATATATAGCGTGCGGCATTACAGATAAAAAAGCGTACCTAGAGAGCTTAGGACTAAAAGTATATCCCCTAGAGCTCTCCAGAAGTGGTATGGGAATTAAAAGTGAACTAAAAGCTTTTAGTGACATTTATAAAGCTCTAAGACAAATAAATCCCGATATTGCACACTTTGTGACAATTAAGCCGGTATTGTATGGCGGTATTGCCTCTCGATTTTTATCTATACCTAAAAAAGTATTTTCTATCTCTGGGCTTGGATTTATATTTATTAGGCAAGGATTCAAAGCGTCCATTCTTAAATTGATCGTAAAAGTGCTGTATGGCTTTGCTTTAGGTGGAAAGAATTCACATGTTATCGTTCAAAATCCTGACGATGCTAATGTGATCATGTCCATAACAAAAGCACCTATAGCTACAATAAAAGGGTCAGGAGTCGATTTAGCACAATATACATACATTCAAGAAAATAATGAAAAAACAACCATCGTTATGGCATGCAGGCTTTTAAAAGATAAAGGGGTGCTGGAGTATATCGAGGCAGCAAAAACTCTCAAAAACAAAGGCCTTGATGCAGCATTTGAACTTTATGGTGATGCTGATATATATAATCCAGCAACTTTGACCAATCAAGATATACAAAAGATTCAAAAAGAAAACTTCATATCTATCCATGAATTTAGTGACAATATAGCCACAATCTTTTCAAATGCCAATATTATCGTGCTCCCATCCTATCGAGAAGGATTACCAAAAGTACTCATAGAAGCTGCTGCATGTGGGAGAGCAACCGTCACAACCAATGTACCTGGATGCAGAGATGCAATCGAGGATAACATTACGGGTTTATTATGTTGCGTGAAAGATGCTCAATCTCTAGCAGAACAAATAGAAAAGCTTATTTTAGACACAGATCTAAGAAAAAGTATGGGAAAAGCCGGACGAGAATTAGCTGAAAGAGAATTTGATATAGTAAAAATCATTCGACAACATTTTGAAATTTATGAAGCTGGCAAATGACAAAGCTTTTAATCACTGGAGCCAATGGTTTCATTGGGAACTACTTTATCAATAAATACCAAACGAATTATAATGTCTCAACATTTAGCTTTTTAAAGGATGATTTTGAATCTTTAGACTGCCATGAAGTGGATACTGTTGTTCATCTCTCAGCCCTTGTACATCAGATGAACGGAGCAAGTGCAGAAGATTACGAACGTATTAATCTCCATCAAACCCTTGCATTGGCCAAAAAAGCCAAAGAGCATGGAGTAAAGCACTTTGTGTTTATGAGTACCATTAAGGTTTACGGAGAAGAAACAACGATTCCATATAATGAGAGCAGTATTTGCGTACCTGAAGATGACTATGGGAAAAGCAAACTAAAAGCCGAACTAGCACTGCAAGCATTAGCCAGCGACGATTTTATCATTTCCATCATCAGGACACCCATCGTCTACGGAGTTGGGGTCAAAGCTAACATAAAAAACCTCATCCAGCTCATCGAAAAGATCCCTGTTTTACCCTTTAAAAATGCACATAACAAACGAAGTATGGTTTATATTGGAAATTTGTCTCATTTGATTAACAGTATTATTCAACAACAAGCATCCGGTATCTTTTTGGCCAGTGATGACACCCCTATCTCGACCATCGAATTGATCCGACTCATAGCTAAAGCATTAAATAAAAGAACTATTATTATCAATCTTCCATTTTTTGAACAAATACTCAAACTTGTCAAACCATCCTTTCACAAAAGACTCTTTGAGAGCCTACAAGTAGATAACACTCTAACAAAAGATAGGTTGCGACTCAAAAATCCATATACAACAGAAGAAGGTATTTATATTATGGTTCAGGGGGAACTAAAATGAGCATAAAACGAAACTTTGACATACTTTTAGCAATCATCGCGGCCATAATCTTGGTGATTCCATTTCTATGCACAGCATTGATGGTACGCTTGACATCAAAAGGTCCAATATTGTATTGGTCTCAACGAGTAGGCAAAAATAATCAACTTTTTTTGATGCCTAAATTTCGTAGCATGTGGGTTGACACCCCCGCGGTTGCTACTCATTTATTAAATAATCCAGAAACATTATTAACACCTATTGGCTCCTTTTTGCGGAAAAGCAGTTTGGATGAACTTCCTCAACTGTGGAATATCCTCAAAGGAGACATGAGCTTTGTAGGTCCTCGCCCTGCATTATTTAATCAAGATGATCTTATTGCACAGCGTACTGCCAAGGGGGTTCATCTTCTAACTCCAGGACTTACCGGATGGGCTCAGATCAATGGCCGTGATGAATTGCCCATCCCTCAAAAGGTGCTACTCGATGTCGAATATATGCACCGACAATCTTTTGTATTTGACCTCAAGATTATTTTTTTAACTTTTTTAAAAGTATTACGTAAAGATGGAATCACTCACTAACCCTTTCACATTGATAATAGCGTAGCATTTGGTTAAAATACACCCACTAAAACACGGAGAAACAAATCCAATGCTAAAATTAGACGAAGAACATACTTCCTTACGCACTTTATTTATTCTTATCGCCATTGCTTATCTGTTTTCTATCGCTATGCGATTTATCTGGGTTAATGATGTAAGTGCCATGCCTCAATTTCATTGGAATAATGAGCTTATGATCAACACCAATGATGGCTATCTCTATGCTGAAGGTGCACGTGACGTATTAAATGGTTCTCATGAGGCCAATGATCTCTCGGGAGTCGAAGAACCGTTAGCTGAGCTCACTGCGCTTCTTGCAAAAATAATCCCTGTAAGCTTTGAAACACTTATCTTATATATGCCTTCTTTTATCGGTTCACTTATCGTTATCCCTCTGATTTTGATTGGCCGCTCACTTGGACAGACAAAAATTGGATTTATTGCCGCACTTATCGCTTCCATTGCTAATAGCTATTACAATCGTACTATGTCCGGTTATTACGATACCGATATGCTAAATATTGTTTTACCTGTCTTAGAAACATATTCTTTGATACTAGCATTAACTCATCAACGCAATCGCTATCTTATTCCTATTACGATTTCTATTGCTATGTATCAATTTTGGTATCCTGGTGCGTATGCATTGGACAGTGCTTTATTTCTTACAATTTTAGGGTATACCCTCTTATTTGATCGAAAAAATATCTTTTACTATAAGATTGCATTATTTGTCCTTCTAGGGATTCTAGCGATACCACTCGTGGCTAAAATAGGCTTAGCATTACTTATATTTGCTTTCTTCCACTTTCAAAAAGAACTCTCACTTAAATTATTTTGGCCTTTATTTGCCGTTATAATAGGGATATACTTCATTAGTGGAGGGGTGGATCTTATCGTGGGACTTTTAAAATCATACGTCTTTCGCGGATCAACCGAAAATACCACTACATCAACTTCGCTAAACTACTACAACGTTATTTCTACGGTAAGAGAAGCAGGACATATCCCTTTTACTCTCTTTGCGGAGCGTATTAGCGGACATACTGTCACCTTTATCCTGGCATGTATCGGCTATATTCTATCTTTGATTGCCTATCGCCCACTTTTGGTAACCCTACCACTGGTTGGATTAGGCTTTATTGCTATGTTTGCAGGACTACGTTTCACTATCTATGCTGTACCCGTCATGGCAATAGGTTTAGCATATCTCATCGTGTACCTTTCTCAATTTATCCAAATAACTGCTGTACGCTATTCAACAATGATAGTTTTAACACTGGGAGCACTCTATCCAAACTATACCCATATCAAAGAGTATATAATGCCTACAGTTATGATAGCCCCTGAAGTAGCAGCGCTGCAACAATTAGAAAAAATCTCTTCTAAAGAAGATTATGTCGTCGGCTGGTGGGATTATGGATACCCGATTCGTTATTACAGCAATACAAAAACATGGATAGACGGAGGAAAACACAACGGTGATGTGAATTATCCAGCTTCCTTTGTATTGGCCACTAAAAATCCTCTCTCTGCCGCTAACATGATGCGTTCATTTACTGAATATACCGAAAAAGGTTTTTACGAAACCAACAAAACAAAAAATGACTTTGAATACATGATGGAGAAAGAAGGATTTAAAGACCCTAATGATTTTATTACGGCACTAGCCCTTCCAGAGTATAAAACTCCTAAAAAAACACGTGATGTCTATCTGTACCTGCCACTTCGTATGATGGAAATATTTCCTACTGTAGCGCTGTTTAGTAATCTTGATCTTACAGGTAAGAGCCAACCTCAACAACCATTTTTTTACTCAAGCAGATCGGCTCAAGATACGGGACAGACACTTGAACTTGGGCAAGGATTATCAATAATAAAAGCAACCAGCACTCTCAAAATTGGGATGCAAAACATACCTATAAAATCTTTTTATCAAGTTGGCTACGATGCGACTCAAAAAATACAAGTTACACAGCAAAACTTTGCTTCTGAAGGTTTAAGTGTAATCTTTATGGCAAGCTACGGACAATTTTTGGTAATGGATGATTACTATTTTCAGTCACAATACATACAAATGTTTGTCTTTGAAAACTATGATAAAAATCTATTTGAACCGGCAGTCTTAAGTCCAATGACAAAAATATTTAAGCTCAAGATTTAAAATATGCAAGAAAAAAAAGGTTTATTAGCACCTAGCTTTATAAAGCGTTTGATCTTTTTTTTAGGTGCAGATTTTTTACTTTTTTTTATTTCCCTCCATTTTGCCTATGCTTTGAGGTTTGATTTTTCAATACCTCATGAATATCTAAAACACTTTTATCTCATATTTTTTCTATTGACACTCTTAAAATGGGGAAGCTTATATGTTTTTGGCGTATATCATCTGACATGGCGATATTTTAGTCTTCATAACGTCAAACAAATAGTAATGGGCCATGCACTCGCGATGGCCCTTTTATACCTTATTTTTATACTTAATCAAGATTTTTTTGCTCCCTTTCCAAGAAGTACAATCGCTATAGATTTTGTTTTATCTCTTTTACTAACAGGTGCTCTGCGCCTTTCAAAACGTCTTATTTTAGAACAGCAATCCAAAACTGCAAGCAAGTCTATGATCATTATCGGTAGTAATCATAAGACTGCTGCCTTAATTAAAAGTGCCAAAAACGGAGACATTCCTTATTCTATCATTGCCATTGTTGCATGGGAAACATCAAACTTGCATCTATGTGGTTCCTACATGGATTCAGTAAAAATATACCCTCCCAATCAATTGGAACAACTATGCCTGTCTTTAAATGTTGAAAGTGTCGCCATAACCATCGATATGCCACAAGACATCCTACAAGCCTTAGTTAAACAGCTTACATCCTATAATGTCCATGACATACAGCGCTCTGTCATTCTTGCCAACAATGCAACTGCCCTAAAAAAGTTTTCCATTGAAGATCTACTAGCCCGTCATCCAAAAGATCTTGACACGCAAACCATTCAAACATTCATCCAAGACAAGACAATCCTCATCACTGGTGCAGGAGGAAGCATTGGGAGCGAGATTTCTATTCAGTGCGAATATTTTGGAGCTAAAAAACTCATATTGATCGATCACAGTGAGTACAATCTCTATCAAATCGGTGAACAACTCACGCAGGCAACTCTTCGATTATGCAATATCCTTGATCGTGCCACATTAGACGCCATTGTCGCCAATGAAAAACCGGATATCGTCATTCATGCGGCGGCCTATAAACATGTACCTCTATGCGAAGCCAATATACAATCTGCCATCATGAACAATATCCAAGGCAGTTGTAATGTTATCGATAGTGCAATCGCACATAATATTCCTAAGATTGTTATTATTTCTACCGATAAAGCTGTACGGCCGACAAACGTAATGGGGACAACAAAGCGAATTGTCGAACTTTACGCCCAAAATGTTGACCCAAAAAACAGTGAAATTGCGGCTGTTCGTTTTGGAAATGTTTTAGGATCTAGTGGCAGTGTGATTCCTAAGTTCAAATCTCAAATAGAAGCAGGCGGTCCCATCACCTTGACTCATCCCGATATTACTCGCTATTTCATGCTCATTAGCGAAGCCTGTCAACTTGTTCTTCAAGCTGCAGCCATCGCGAAAGGCAAAGAGCTCTTTATTCTTGATATGGGAGAACCTGTTAAAATCATGGATTTAGCTAAAACGATGATCAAGCTTTACGCGCCTGGTGAGGTCCAAATCGTAACAACAGGATTGCGCCCTGGGGAAAAGCTTTACGAAGAACTACTAATCGATGAGAGTGAACAAAAAACCTCGTATGCATCCATCATGATTGCAGGTTCAACACACTATCCAATCGAACAACTCAATCAAGATATTGAATCTCTCTTAAAAACCAGTAATCCAATACCACTTCTTAAAAATATTGTTCCGGAATTTACCCCTGATTTAAGCGTATAACGTAAATTGCCCCATACGAGGCTAAAGCTCTACAGCTCTGTTTTAAGTGCGGCACCGTTTGATGCATTGGAGACAAGGAGGCTATACCGTTTGAGCCATTTAGAAGTGATCTCTTTTTTGATCGGTTTCCAATGAAGGCGGCGCTGTTCGAGGAGTTCATAGCTCACATTGAGTTGTAGAAGGTGAGAATCGACATCAAGTTCAATCTCATCGCCATCTTCGATAAGAGCGATCAATCCGCCCTCTGCCGCTTCGGGGCTTACATGTCCGATAGATGCACCGCGTGTAGCACCACTGAATCGTCCATCAGTGATAAGAGCTACACTCTCACCCAACCCCATACCCATGATCAATGCAGTAGGAGCGAGCATCTCCTGCATTCCAGGGCCCCCTTTTGGTCCCTCATAACGGATGACGACTACGTGGCCTGCTTTGACTTTATGACCCATAATACCTGTAATCGCCTCTTGCTGTGAGTTAAAACAGATCGCATTTCCCTTAAACTGGCGCATATTAGGCGTGATCCCTGCGGTTTTAACAACAGCACCCTCTTCTGCAAGATTTCCAAACAGAATTGACAATCCTCCTACCGGAGAAAATGCATTTTCATTGGTGTGGATGATATTGGTATCTTTGATAACCGCATCTTTGATACGCTCACCCAGTGTTTCTCCTGTCACCGTCATCGCGTCAAGATTCAAAATACCGCCCCGTCGGCTAACCTCTTTCATAACTGCATTGACACCCCCTGCACGATTGATGTCATCCATATGAACCGTTGACAAAGATGGTGAAATCTTAGCGATATGGGCTACTTTTTCACTGATGGTATTGATCTGTGTAATGTCAAAATCTACTTCCGCTTCTTTGGCAATGCTCAAAAGGTGCAAGACCGTATTGCTTGATCCGCCCATCGCCATATCGATGACAAAAGCATTATGGATCGCTTTATCGTTTAGAATATTGCGCATATTCCATTTTTCACTGTTTTGATCTAATGTCATCTCAACAATACGCTTTGCTGCACGTTTGACCATTTCGATACGTTCCGGTGTCATTGCTAAAACTGTACCATTACCCGGCAATGCAACCCCCATCGCTTCACACAGTGTATTCATAGAATTGGCCGTAAACATCCCTGAACATGATCCTCCGCTCGGACATGCCTCACACTCGATCTCATACAGTTCTTCATCAGACATCTTCCCCTCGGAGTGTTTACCAACCGCTTCAAACGCAGTTGCTAGATCGATGGGTGTACCGTCTTTTTTATGTCCTGCCTTCATCGGTCCACCCGATACAAAAATAGTCGGGACATTGACGCGCAGCGCCCCCATAAGCATCCCCGGAACGATCTTGTCACAGTTAGGGATACAGATAAGACCGTCAAGCTTGTGAGCATTCATGACCGTTTCGATACTGTCTGCAATCAACTCACGGCTTGGAAGTGAGTACAACATCCCATCATGCCCCATAGCGATACCATCGTCAACACCGATCGTATTAAACTCAAACGGTACACCGCCTGCTTCACGAATTGCTTCTTTGACAATGCGGCCGTATTCTTGGAGAAAAAAGTGTCCAGGGATAATGTCAATATGGGAATTCGCCACACCAATAAAAGGCTTATTAAAATCTTCGTCTTTAAGTCCCGTTGCCCGTAATAAACTTCGGTGAGGGGTCTTATCAAACCCTTTTTTAATCGTATCACTGCGCATGAAATTCCTTTGGATAAGTCTACATTAATTGAATGCGATTATAGCGCAGAGGAACTCTCAAAAACTTTCATCAAGCTGTAAAACTGTAAAATTAAGCAAAGCTCTTTACAGAGACAAAAAAAGTTGCTATACTTCCACTCCACGAAAACATGCGGGAATAGCTCAGTGGTAGAGCACGACCTTGCCAAGGTCGGGGTCGCGAGTTCGAACCTCGTTTCCCGCTCCATATACCTCAGCTGAAATATTGATTTCAATGTTTTAACTGAGGTATTTTTCGTTACCGTTGCCCGGATGGCGAAATCGGTAGACGCAAGGGACTTAAAATCCCTCGGTGGTAACACTGTGCCGGTTCAAGTCCGGCTCCGGGCACCATTACATGGGTGGTGGCATGGCCAAGTGGTAAGGCGCTGGTTTGCAAAACCTTGACCCCCGGTTCGAATCCGGGTGCCACCTCCAAATTGTAAAATATGCTCATTTTTATGCGGGTCACTGGCAGAGTGGTCGAATGCACCGGTCTTGAAAACCGGCGAGGGTTAAACCTCCCAAGGTTCAAATCCTTGGTGGCCCGCCATCATACAAAAATCCCCTTCCTTATTTATTCAATAATAAAGTATAATCCCTTTAGATAATAATTTTACTATTGGCTTTTTATGACCGAAAACTTAACCTCTCCTCGAGTCTCATTTGTCAAAATCCTTCGCTGGCAATTAGAGAAGTTCTTCTCCAAAAAAAAGCACTCCAACACTTCCGTTCCCGTTGTCACCCATTCACATTTGCCACAAGGAGAATATGCCATGTGGACAGGACATGCCTCTGTATGGCTGCGTCTTGGAGACACGACAGTTGCCATCGATCCTGTTTTTGGTAACATCCCTATGCACGATCGCTTAACACCGCTTCCTTTGCCAAAAGAGCAATTGCACGCCGATGTTGTCCTCATCACCCATGCCCATTATGACCATTACGATAAAACTACTATCCAATACATGCTCTCCCAAAATCCCGATTTGATCATCGTCGCTCCCGAAGGATTTTGGCGCTACGTAAAAAAACTGATTAATCGAGAACAGTGCTTTGAGATGCAATGGTGGGAATCACTCATGGTGGGGGGACTGTTTATTACACTTGTTCCGGCAAAACACTGGAGCCGCAGAACACTGTTTGATACAAACAAAGTATTGTGGGGAGGGTATGTGATACAAAATGAAAAACATACTCTCTATCATAGTGGAGACACTGCAGCAGGAGAACACTTCAAACTCATAGGGGAGCGTTTTGAGATTGACGAGGCTTTTTTACCCATCGGTGCTTATAGACCAGAATGGATCATGAGCCAAAATCATCTTAACCCTCCAGAAGCGATTCAAGCAGCATTGGACTTGGGAGCACAGACGCTCATCCCGATTCACTATGGAACATTTGATCTCTCCGATGAACCGATAGATGAGCCCCTTAAGTGGTTCAAAGAGTGTGCAACGCAAGATATCTCTTGGCTCACGGCACAACCATTAAAAATCGGCGAAGTCTACCAATTCTCAATTGAAGCGGAAACAACAGATGATTAATGGTACTGTAATAAATCGGTTATTTATGGGTAATCGTACTGAGCGTTTTTTGGATCTCATACAATTGATCCAATGTGAGATGAAAACTCTCATCCATCGCTTTATCTAGATGATTCATCTCAGTGAGAGTGATCCCAAGCGGATCTTTCTTAATCGCTCGAGCATTCCCTTCTGTGATGGTCACATTGTCCAGTTTTTTTCCGGAATGACGTACAAAATAGGTGAGAAAATAACCGCCTGAGTGATCTTTTTCAATCGCAACGATGGCTCGTTTTGCATTACTTCCCTCAAATGAGATCGCAGGGGCCAGTATTTTAAAATCGTCAATACTCATGTATCCGACGTACACCTTTGTGTAAATATCGTGATAACGTTGTGTCGCAGCTCTGCGAAAAAAATCCCAGTTAACAGGGTTACCGCCATTACGTAAGGAGCGCATCATCCATGTCAAAGTGCTGTAATATTTAAATGCCGCGACTTTCAGATCATCCGCATGGGCAATTTTGTCACTTTGTATGCGTACCATCTCAGCCCGTGGAGCTCTGCTGCTCAAACTCTCCAAGATATGACGCGCACTGTAAGGTTGCGTCATCCATACACTCGCATACTCAGGCAGCTCCGATGTTCCCGTTGCCCCTTCATTAAGAACCAATAACGCCTTGACGTTGTAGCGTGGAAAAAGGACCTCAAGTAATGCCCGTTTTTTTCGAAGACGTTTTTTGAGATTACTGACCGATTTGACCAATGTCATCTCTACAAAATAGAGTTCCTTATCGGTAAAAAGCAGTCCGTCAAACTCCCCGATCTCTTTGTGTCGGGCACGATAGATAATCTGCCCTTTCCAGCTTACCGAAAGCGCATCACTTTGTGCATGGGTACGTTGCTTATGAGGGCCTTTGATAATAAACTGTTTGATCTGAGGTTCATTTGCGGCATAACGCAGTAGTTTTTCGTAAATATAGTTTTCATACACTTCACCCTCAAACGAACGAAAAGCACTCACATAAGCTTCATCCTCCATTGTGAGACCTTTGGTACCAAGCGAGAGCAAATGATCGATATTGTAATCGTAATATAAGAGATTATCCCCGAGATCTTCGTCTCCATGAGGGATTACTGTAGAATTTATGGTTAACACAGGGAGCCTCTTTATGAGCATATCTAGGCATCATCCATAACGCCCATAGTATTTTAGCGAAATTTTGAATTAAAAAAACTCAATTTTGCTTGTATCTTTTTAATCTCATCTTTTGCCTGAACATGTTACACTTTTTCATGGAACATTTTACCCCTACCGATGACCAGATTCGTGGACAGTTTGTCAGTTCATTGATGAATTATTTCAAAATAGAAGAGGACGTTTTTTTACGTTCTCATATTGATGAATTGATCCGTCCCATCAGTGTTACACGCTATAGCGATTTTCTCAATCGTCTCTCGACGCGTCCGCTTGCCTTCAAAACGGGAATTGAAAAAATCGCGCTCATCGCCCAAGAGCTCCTAGAAGAGCAGCTCTCACCTCTAGCCAAAGAGGCTCAAGAGAGAACCCAAAAGCTCTATAATCTGATGTATGATCTTCGTCGAAGCATTACGGAAGAGCGTGATGCACAGCTCAGCGCCCTGACACGTTTTGAAAACGTCAAATTTACCTCCATCAAACGTGCAGATTCTCAACAACTATTGCTTGACACACTTGACATTGATGTTATTCGCAACGTCACAAAACGATGGATTTATGACTACGTTTCTCTGGATAGAGGATTGTTTGAAGCACGTATCGAGCGTGAATACGCCGATCTTTTGATTGAGAGAGAACGTGCCCTTAATACCCAAAAAATTGCACACAATACCCAAGCAGCCCTTGGGATGAAACGGTTATGATCACCCTCCCCATTAGCCTAATTGATCGTGAAGACCTAACACTTTTGGAGCGTGCGCTCCTTCCGCTGATCGTTCGCCACAGCTTTAGTTGGGGAGAAAAATCCAAACCTTTAAGCGCCTCTTTTTTAGCACAATCTTTACGCCATAGCACCCCCGAGGTGGTCCATGCCCTCGATGCATTGGTCGCCAAAAAAATACTCAAAACCATTCGTGAAAAAACAGCCGAGGGCGTTATGATTCTTTATGTGATGGAACCGATCCAGACCCTTCAAAGCAGCGCTGTTTTAGTTGCCAACACAACCCAATACAGCGATAACAACCATTATCTCAATCTTTCCAATGAAGCCTTTCAGGAGCTGCATGTCTACGCGCTGGAAGCATGTGACCGTGAAGGTCTTCGCCGTGAGCTTTTTGATGACTTCAATCTTTATCACCGCAGTGAAAACCGCCGTTCTTTTGACTGGCATGCCGAATTTGAACGCTGGATTCGCCGATCGCTCTCCTCCAATGTTCCAGCCCTAGCCAGCGCTTCACAAATCGAAGAGAGCAAGCCCTCATCAGAACAATTTGAGATGGCACAGTATTTTATACGCCGTTTGGCATCTGTGGATCCGCAATTTGAAGAACCGTTTGATGTTATGAGCTGGGCCCGTCAAATACAGTACCTTATTCAAACCGACAACTACACCCTACTGGACATCAAATCAGGAATCGACTGGCTCTTTAGCGCCAAAGGAGACTGGTTTCGCCCCAACGTCCCTGATGCTTTTCATCTGCGCAAACATTTCAAACGTCTTATCGCCCACACGCGCAGCTTTCGTGACGGTGCGGCTAAACTCCCTGATGGGATCAATATTTTTGATATCATCGGACGCAAATAATCGCCCCTTTTGTAATCATCGCATGCTATAATCAACAAAACACATTTGAAGGTCTCACATGAATCTTCTAGCCCTCTATCTTGATCAGCCCCTCTCCCATGCTAAAATCGAGTACGCACTTGACATCGCTTTAACCAAGGGATTTGAAAATGGCTACTACGGTCTCAATCACAAACTGCATGTTGTTCTTTCACCCTTCAAAGTTCTGACACTGATCGGCGAAGAAAAAAAAGAGATATTGGATGCTTTGGATAAATTGGGGATTATCTTGCATACGGATGATGAACGTTCTCATCCCTATCAAGATTATCCGCTCCTGATTGATCCCACTTTAACAAGCCCATTTAGTGTGACGAATGAAGCGATCACCCTCAAAGAGACCTCCATCATCAGTCTCAATATTATCGCCCTCGCCATCTCCCAAAGTGTCGGGCTCGAAACGTATGAACACCGCCTTGATATGCTTTTCTCTCGCAGTCGCCGTATTGTAGAATCCATCCACGCTTTTTCAATGACACGACGCTCCCATTTACTCAAATTCACCAAACAGCTGGCCCTTACACGGCACGACATGGTCAGTAATCTGCTGCTATTAGACAAGCCCAATATTTTATGGGATGATGCTCAGGCAGAAGCACTGTACAACCGTCTTGCATTTGTCTTAGAGCTGTATGATCGACATGAGATCGCCCTCTCAAAACTCTCTCAGATCAAAGAGGATGTCCTACTCGTCATGGACCTCATCAATCATAAGCGAAGTGAATTTTTAGAGTGGATCATCATCGTCCTCATCGGTGTCGAAATCGTTATGGGGATTATGGAGTGGTTTAAATAATATTGTCTTGTTTTTTCGCTACAATGAACTGCAGAAAGATTCGCACGACGACTGGAGTGTTGCATGTATCCTATTGAACATTATTTTCCTGCCATTCAAGAATGTGTTGAAAACTTTTGTATCAATATCGACCACTACGACCTGACCGATACACACCATTATCTCTATACCGATGCGATAGCACAGCACAAAAAGCTCTTCGCATCATTACTCGTGTCTAGCTCTCCTCAAGAAATCCAGAAAAATGTCAACGCGATGATAGCCCACACCATCGAGCATGATATTCCCTATTTATTCGTTTACGGAGAACTCATCACCGTAACGCGTCAACTGCTTGGGACGTTGATCAAAGAAAAAAAATTTGACGATCTCGCTATGGTCGATCACCATTTTTCCATCTATGAAAAACAAATTGAATCTCTGTATCTAGCCCATTACTTGGATCAACTACACCAAAAAGTCACCCATCGTCTCGCACGTATCTCCGAACTTTTTGACAAAAAATTACTGATTCACTATGAAAGTCATCTCAAATGGATGCTCAAGCTCATCGATTTTATCCAACATGTCAAAGAGGAAAACTACCCAGAACTGCGCCATACACACTGTGATTTTGGAAAATGGCTCCATGCTACAACGTTCACCTATCTAATTTCCAACGATCACTTTAAAGTGATTGAAAACCTCCACGTCAACCTACACGATTTAGCGGCGAATCTCATCAACTACCTACGTGCAAACGATACCAAATCCGCCACACTCATCCACTTTATGCAGCGTATCGATTATACCTCGTTGGAAATTGGCAATGAGATCGCGATTCTCAACGAGATAGAGGTCAGCTCAAAAGATCCACTCACCGATCTACTCTCACGGCGTTTGCTCAACAAAGTACTCACCAATCAGCTTGAAATCTCTCAAACTACAGGGCAAGAGCTCTCTCTCATAATGTGTGATTTGGATTACTTTAAAAAAATCAACGACACTTATGGCCATCTTGCCGGCGATGCCGTATTGGAAAATTTTGCCGATCTACTGCGTACGACCTTTCGTCAATCCGACTATCTCTTCCGTTTTGGCGGGGAAGAATTTTTGATTATTTTACCATCCACCAGCGAATCTTCTGCATATACTCTAGGCAATCTATTATGCAAAGCCTCTAGAGTACAGGAAGTTATTTATGAAAATAATATCATCCACTATACGCTAAGCGTAGGGGTTTATACTATAACCCACGATTCATCCGTTCCCCTTACCGAAGAGCGTATCAACGGCTATCTTGCCTCTGCCGACATGAAAATGTATGCAGCAAAAAACAATGGTCGCAATCGAGTAGAATAAAACCCTTTCTTAACTCAACAGTTTTTCAAACTCTGCGGCTGGGACAGGCCGACTCTTAAAGAACCCCTGATACATCGTACATCCACGTTCCATAAGAAAATCAATCTGCTCTTGTCGCTCAGTCCCCTCAGCCAAGATCTGAAATCCCAGCGCCTTCCCCATCGCGATGATTGCCGTGACGATCGCCATGTCGTCCTCTTCAAAGGGAATATCATCTACGAAGCTCTTGTCAATTTTCAATACATCGATCGGAAACCGTTTCAAATACGAAAGAGATGAGTATCCCGTTCCAAAATCATCGATCGCCAGACGAATCCCTCGTGCTCTGAGTATATGCAAAACTTCTACAAGCTCCTCTTCCCGATCCATTAGGGCACTCTCAGTGAGTTCCAACTCCAAATGTTCTGCCTTGTAACCACTACGCTTAAGTGCATTATCCACCATATATGGAATATCCTGATGGCGCATTTGATGGGCTGAGACATTGACTGCCAACGTTAATCGATATCCGGCATCCATCCATATCTTTCCCTGACGGCATGTTTCATTTAAAACCCATTCACCAATAGCGCCGATCAAACCCGTCTCTTCCGCCAAAGGGATAAAAAGAGTAGGAGAGACAATCCCTCTCACCGGATCATTCCATCGCACCAGAGCCTCTGCTCCCACAATACGTCCGGTCGCCATGTGCACTTGCGGTTGGTAATACACTTCAAACTCATTGTTTTGGATTGCACGGCGCAGCTGTGTCTCACACTGCACACGCTTTCGTGCGGCCTCAGTAAGCTCATCGGTATAATAACGAAAGGTCCCTCTCCCCTCATCTTTCGCCCGATACAACGCTGCATCAGCAAACTGTAGCAACTCCTCAGCCATTTTCCCATGATTGGGTGAAATAACGATTCCGACACTTGCACCTACATGCACGCTGACACCACCCTCCAATTGATACTCAGCACCCAAAGCACCAATCATCTCTTCCGCAATACGTCCCGCATCCTCGACATGTTTTAGATTGTCCAAGACAAGTGCAAACTCATCCCCACCTAATCGAGCGATCAAATCTCCCTCTCGCATACGATCTGTAAGTCGCGCTGCAACATTGATAAGTAATTCGTCTCCTGCTTTGTGCCCAAAACTGTCATTGACATCTTTAAAACGATCCAGATCAAACATCAAAAGAGCAAGCATCTGATTGTCTCTCGATGCTTTTTCAAGCGAATGCTTCAAATGTGACAACAAAAAAGGACGGTTTGCAAGCCCCGTCAAGATATCGTTATTGGCCAATTTTTCTAGCTTCTGCTCGTGCAACATACGTTCTGTAATATCCCGTGTCATCCCTGCAGCTTTATAGGGCTGATTGTTCTCATCAAAAAAAGCGGTTGCACTCGATTCAATCCATTTTAGATTACCAAATCTATCCATGATCCGATATGAAAAATCAGGGACCTGACCTGAAAGCATTTTTTGCATCTCTTGCTGAAAGACTTCCTTGTCTTCAGAGACCACCATCAAAAGCAACTCTTCCAATGAGATTGTTTCTCCCGCAGAAAGTGAAAATATGCGATAAGTTTCATCGCTTCCGCTAAATACATCCTGCAAGATGTCCCATTCCCATGTCCCTACATGAGAAAGTTCTTGAACTTGTTGGATCTCTTCTTCTTTAGCTTTTCGTTCACTGACATCTCGTGCGATACCCAATACACCGATCACATTGCCATTCGTATCTTTCATGGGCACTTTGAGCGTATCAAAAAGTCCTTCATAACTACCATCTGCAAAGGTCAAAAACTCTTCATTTTTTCGTGCTCCGCCTGATTGCATCGCCAGATTGTCATTATCACGGAAAAACTGAGCCAGCTGTGCATCTACAAAATCAAAATCGGTTTTGCACAAGATATCAGCCTCTTTTGCCCCAAAAAAGCGCTCAAACATTGGATTACACGCAAGATAATTCCCCTCTATGTCTTTTAACCAAATGAGATCCGGAATCGTATTAATCAACGTTCGCAAAAAAACTGCTTGTTCTTCATAGACTTTTTGTTGAACCGTCAATTCATGCATCGCAGCACTCTTCTCATCAACGAGTTTAATTAAATATTCAAAATATCTCCCATGAATTGAATGAAGGACATCTTCTCGCCCTAACAAACCAACAAATTTTTCGTTATCATCCACTACAATCAATTGATGAATTCCATGTACTTCCATCATCGAGGCGGCGTCTTGCAAAGGTGTATTCTCGTGAATAGTCAAGTAGTCCGTATGCCAACAGGTAGTTACCAAGCACTTTGGATCACCCCCCTTGGCAATACATAGCATAATATCTCGCTCAGTAATAAGCCCTGAGGGAAAATCATTATCCACCACAATCGCATAATCAACACCATGCTCATTCATTCGTCTTGCTGATTCCTCGAGTGTCAGTGTGTGCTCAATCATGAGCAAAGATTTGTTCATCACCTCTTTGGTGACTTTATATCTCACAAATTTTTCCAAACCGATATGACGCAAAAAATCACCCTGACTCGCAAGTCCTGCCAATATCCCGTTTTCATCAACAACAATAATATGTCGAAACCCTCTCGCTGACATCAGTGCGTACACGTCATGCACGTCCTCATCCAGAGAAGCTGTAACTACCCCATCGCTCATAAGTGATGACAACAAAGTCTCTTTAGGGCAATCATTCGCAATGCATTTTAACGCATCATGCTCCGTAAAAATTCCGATTGGACGTGCCACATCATCGACTATTACGAGAGAACTGACCGATTTTTTAGCCATCGTTTCCAGCGCATGACCCAACGATGTGTCAGGAGCCAAAGTAACGACCTTTGAGCTGATCACCGATTTTAGTTTGGTATGATTCATTACTTTCCTTTCGCGGTACTGCACTCTTTCAATAATCAAATTATACTGCCAATACACCTAAACAAATTACTTTTTTTAATGAAGAAATTATTTTTAACGTTATATAATCCATTAAATTGCTGGAAGTAGGGTATTACTGTTATTATGAGTTCCTGTTTGTGTATTTTTTTATCTATCAGGATTACTATTGTACGTACCATGCGTATACTCCTTAGAATAGTCTCTCTATGACCCTTATTATTGCCCTTGTCTTTACAGTCATTGCAGCTTGGATCATCTATTTGATCAAACGTTCTTCGGCAAACAACAATGACCGATACCTCACTCTTTTTCAGTCTTCCCCAGTGGCACTCATTGAACTCGATGAAAAATGGAATATTATTGGGTGGAATGCAAATGCACAAGCGACCTTTGGATGGGAAGCGTCCGAGGCAATAGGTCAACATATCATTGAGTTTCTCGTCCCGATGAAGGACCATCCTCATGTTCATAACGCCCTGCTTCATGCCATGCAAGAGGGAAAAAGTGACTCCAAAAACTTCAATCTGACTAAAGGTAAAAAAGAGATATTTTGCGAATGGCACAACAGCCGAATCGATCATGATCATCCAGGCATCCTCTGCACAGCACACGATATTACTGAACTGACAACCCATGTCTCAACACTGACCCATCAAGCATGCCACGATCCCCTCACGGGAGTCACAAACCGTGCAGTAATGGATGATCGACTTCATCATGCCATTGATCGCGCGCAACGTTCCAAATCCAAAATAGCCCTCTATTTTATTGACCTCAACGATTTCAAACTCATCAATGACCGCTACGGACATGAAGCCGGTGATAAAATCCTTATTGGAATCGCATCTGCATTACGGATGTGCTTACGCAACAGTGATACCATCAGCCGCTTTGGAGGAGATGAGTTCGTCATTATTGTTGAAGACATCGAAAGTGATGATCACATACAATCGGTTCGAACAGCCATAGAGTTTGCGATCAGTGAACCAATTACCATTGATTCAGAAACCTCATTAACCGCCAAAGCAAGTATTGGGCTCGCCCTCTATCCCGATGATGCTACAGACTCCGATTCACTGATAAAAGCCGCTGACCGCGCCATGTATGTCCGAAAAAAAGCAATACCGAAAAAACCGCGTCCCAAATCAACCAGCAAAAAGAAAACACCCGTCTCGCTAGAACTTCCTCTGTATCCTGATACACCTACCCAGTAGTTGCCCTTTCGCTATAATAACCCTTTTACATCACAAGGAATGAACCATGAATTTTCGATGGACCCTGCTACTCTCGTACACAACCCTCTTAAGCGCCAACCCTGAATGTTTTCAGCAGGGATATCCCGATTTGGTCCGATTCGCAAATGAAACGTCAATCACATTGAACGACGGGACAACATTCCCATACCATACGGCATCGCCTAAAGCTTCTTGGGACGAAAGGATCAATAATACCGATCTCTCAACACAACTTTCACAAAGCTATGATGCAGGTGGAATCGACACCCCGCCAGCATATCTCTTCGATCCGGGTCGGTTACGGTATCAGCCTTTTTTTCAAAAACTCTATGGAAAAGATAAAAAAGCGATCGAAGCCAATCTCGTCACCATCCAATGGCCAACACTCAAAGGAAGTACAAAACTGCGCGTCAATCGGATGCAGGGAGTCGATAAAAAACTATTTTTGATCGGTCAAGAGATAGCTAAACTTCCAAAATCTCAGCGAATTTGGGCGGAGGGTGTGTGCACTTATGAATATCGCGTTATCAAAGATACCGATCGCCTCTCGATGCACAGTTTTGGTATCGCTGTTGATTTAGCTCCGACAAAGACCCAATACTGGAAAGACGAATCTCCAAGTGAAACCGCAAAAATCGGCTATAAAAACACCATGCCGCTCTCCATCGTCCGAATTTTTGAAAAATACGGATTTATTTGGGGGGGGCGCTGGTATCACTATGACACCATGCATTTTGAGTATCGTCCAGAGCTTTTTGCCCCTAAATGTGTTTCAAAAATTCCAGCACTTTATCAACAGGGCGTCCAATAATCGCCTTGTCGCCATGGATAAGAATAGGGCGTTCAATCAATTTCGGATTCTGTGCTAACGCATCAATCAGCGCCGATTCCTCTTGCACTTTTGCTAAACCTAGATCTTTATAAAGATCTTCTTTCGTACGCATCAACTCACGCGCACTTACACCCAACTTTTTTAATAGTCCCACGATCTCATCACGTGAAGGGGCAGTCTCTAGGTATTTAACCACATGTGTCTTCGCATTCGTATCGTTTAGCAGTGCTAATGCTTCGCGTGATTTTGAACATTTTGGATTGTGCCAGATAATTGTCATTTATAGCTCCACTTTTTTGCCCCTATTATAACTTCTTCATCCCTACAATACTAATAATAGGATGAGTACGACATACGTAACCCTAGAGTAATCGTCACTATTTATACTTCTGCCATTATTCTATTTGTAGTGGGTATCCTCATGTTTCATCATCTTTCTATTCGAAAAAAAATTGCGCTTATCGTGATCTTGTCTCAAGCTTTTGCATTGATTGCTATTGCCCTGGGTGTTATCGGAATGTTTTTATCCAATGCATCGATTGATCGAATTCATTCCCAAAGCATAGCTCCGCTACAACAGCTGCGAACATGTAAGAATATTATTGAAAAAGATATTCTCCAAAATGCCACCAATCTCTCAGAGGGGGTTGGAGATTTCGAAACAGCTTCCAAAACCGTTACAAATGCGCACAAAAAACTCAATCAAACATGGACAGCATACAGCAAAGGGAAATTAACCAAACAAGAACTTGCAAAACTTCCCGATATCAAAGTAGCTATGGAAAGAGCAGACCGATCGATTACACTTTTGGAAGAGGCAATCGATAAAAAAGAACTTATGAGCATTCTTGATTTAATACAAAGTGATTTCACTTATACTTTGATTCCGGCAAACGTTGCATTGGATACTTTAATCGAACTTCAGATTGCCAATGCCGATCATCTTTATGAAGTTTCGCAACATGATTTCAAAAATACTTTGCTGCTCATTGCGATTACACTTCCGCTTGGTGTTATTGTTGTCTTTTTGATTCTTCGAACCATTACCCATGATTTATTGAAAAAGATTGCAAATCTCACACAAATAGCCCATCATCTCAAAGAAGGAAATCTTCAATATCGAGCTGATTCGGCTGGAAATGATGAACTTTCTATCGCAGCAAAAGACATTAATAATTCACTTGAAGCCCTTCAAACCATGATGGGAAATATCCAATCTTCCTCGACCAATACGCTGTTAGCCTCCGAAGAGATGTCTACCGTATCGATGCTCATACGTGATCAGCTTCATTCAAGCACGACCTATGTTTCTCAAGCACATAACCAAATCATTGCATTGCAATCAATCGTTACACGTTCAAGCACTTCCGCCCGAGACACCAACAAAAAGATTGATGGAGCAAATACCAACCTCATCACGGCAAGCGAAAAGATTGCTGAGATCAATACCGATATTCAATCCGTTGCCCAGGATCAACAGCAACTCTCAGATGAACTCAATCACTTAAATGAACACACCAAAGAGATCAAAGGGGTTTTGGAGATGATAGGCGATATTGCCGATCAAACAAATCTTTTGGCCTTAAATGCCGCAATTGAAGCCGCACGTGCCGGTGAACACGGACGCGGGTTTGCTGTAGTTGCCGATGAAGTACGAAAACTTGCCGAGCGTACGCAAGAAAGTCTTTCCAAAATCAATGCTACCATTGGTACCATTGTCAATACTATTACCTCCACCAGTTCCAAAATGAAAAAATCAGCATCACTTGTTATGCATGTTTCGAATGATTCAAATACCATTCTTTCCGTCATCCAATCTTCAAGTTCACTCATCTCTATGGCAGCATCAAGTGTCCATACTTCCAATGAGCAACTTCAAGAAGTACTTGATGGGATGAATCAGGTATCTACTAAAATAACACACCTAAACGATATCACCTCATCAAACGAACAAAGCATTCAAAAAATCACAGGAGCGACCAAAAGTCTCCATGAAAGCTCCGTAAAACTTAATAGCGAACTCAAACAATTCACCATTTGAGTCCTTATACTTACTTTTTTTGCTAAGTATCCTTAAACCCTTGCATGCTATAATCCCACTATTATTAAACCCCTTTTGAAGGCATGCGTTATGGGACAAACTATTACTGAAAAAATATTTTCACAACACGTCGGGAAACCGGTTTATGCAGGCGAAATCATCCGCTGTCCGATCGATATGGTCATCGGAAACGATATCACGACCCCTATCTCGATCAAGGCATTTGAAGATTCCGGCGCAACCGCATTGGCTAATCCGGATGGCTTTTCACTCGTTTTGGATCATTTTATCCCAGCAAAAGACATAGCTTCTGCCAATCAAGCACGCATCAGCCGTGATTTTGCCAAAAAACACGCTCTCAAAAACTTTTTTGATGAAAAAGACATGGGAATCGAACATGCTCTTCTTCCTGAAAAAGGGCTCGTTGTACCGGGTGATGTGATCATCGGTGCTGATTCACACACCTGTACACACGGGGCACTAGGTGCGTTCTCTACAGGAATGGGATCGACCGATTTGGCATTTGCCATGATTACCGGAGGCAACTGGTTCAAAGTCCCTGAGAGCATCAAAGTAGTCTTGAGTGGAAAACCGGGTAAATATACCACAGGTAAAGACATCATCCTCGAAGTGATTCGTATGATCGGCGTAGACGGTGCCCTTTATCGCACGTTAGAGTTTACAGGAAGCACTATTACTCATCTCAATATGGATGACCGTTTCAGTATGTGTAATATGGCGATCGAAGCAGGAGCTAAAAGTGGTATCGTTGCGTACGATGATGTCACTGCCGAATTTTTAGCGGACAAACCTCTTGCCCGTGAAGCAAAACTTCACTATTCCGACGAAGACGCCGTGTATACTCAAATACTTGAAATCGATGTCGCAAAACTGGAACCGGTAATCGCTTATCCATTTTTACCCTCAAACGGGCACACTCTAAGCCAAGCCGTCTCAGACAAGATTAAAGTCGATCAGGCCTTCATCGGAAGCTGTACTAACGGACGATTAGGCGATCTCAAGATTGCAGCAGAGATTCTCAAGGGCAAAAGAGTTCATCCTGACGTCCGTCTCATCGTAACCCCTGCTACACAGCGTATTGCACGAGAAGCGACCAAAGCGGGCTATATGGACATCATCATCGATGCGGGCGGTGTTGTCTCTAATCCGACATGTGGTGCATGTCTGGGTGGCTATATGGGTATCTTGGGTGATGATGAAGTCGCCATTGCAACGACCAATCGCAATTTCGTAGGACGCATGGGCTCCCGTAGCTCAAAAGTCTATTTGGCTAACTCTGCCGTCGCGGCCGCTTCGGCCATCACAGGATACATCACCGATCCTGAGACAATCATCCACTGATATGAAATTCGATTTTCCCTGCATTCTCTTTGCAGGTGGAAAAAGCTCCCGAATGGGGCAGGACAAATCATTGCTCCCTTTTGGGACATATCCCACACTCGCACAATTTCAATATGAACGCCTATCTAAACTGTTTACCTCTACATATATCTCTGCTAAAAGCAGTGATAAATTTGACTTTGACCCAAACGTTATAGAAGATCCAACAGCGTCAGGCTATGCTCCAACTGCAGGATTTGTAGCGGCTTTAGATGCTATCTCCTGTGAACGTATATTTGTCCTAAGCGTCGATACCCCCTTTGTCACCCAAGAGGTCATACAACGACTCATAGATGCTGATAAACCCTATTATGACGCTGTGATTGCGCAAACGCCATCCGGAGCCCACCCAATGGCAGGGATATATCATCGATCTCTTTTGGATCAATTCAAACGGATGCTACGTGAAAATGATCATCGGCTAGGAAAGCTTCTTTCATCAGCAAAGACACATTATGTCGACTTCCCCCACGAAGAGCTCTTTAGCAACCTTAACTACCCCAATGAATACGAAGAAGCTGTTTCGCGTTATAATGATGAAAATGAATCAAAGTGACTATCTATGCAATTAACCCATTTAGATGAGCGTGACCGACCAAAAATGGTCGATGTATCCGATAAGACGACTACCTCTCGCGTCGCTGTTGCGAGTGGACTAATCACGATGAGCGCTGACGCCTATAATGCCGTCATCCAACAAACAGCCAAAAAAGGGCCGGTACTACAAACTGCCGTCATCGCAGCCATCATGGGGACCAAAAAAACATCTGATCTGATTCCGATGTGCCATCCGCTAAATTTAAGCGGTGTCAATTGTGATATCGATGAACTACCGGAACTACCAGGATTCAGACTCACCGTAACCGCTAAGTTAAGCGGGCAGACCGGTGTTGAAATGGAAGCTTTAACCGGAACCAGCATCGGCTTATTGACGATCTACGACATGCTTAAGGCCATTGACAAAAGCATGATCATAGGTCCTATTCAGCTCGAAACCAAATCAGGAGGCAAAAGTGGAGATTATAAACGACTCTGAGCAAAAACTACAGCTCGAATATCCATGTAAATGGTGCTACAAAGTAGTTGGATACGAACGTGCAGGTTTAGAGATAGCGGCAATCGAGGTTTTTAGCGAACGCCCGTATACCTTGATTCCATCAAATACCAGCAAAAGCGGTAAATACATCAGCATGAACTTAGAACTTTTAGTTCATAATGAAGATGAAAGAACCTATTTTTATGAAACACTCAAAGCACATGTCCATATAAAAATGGTCTTATAGCTTTTACACATCTTCCCAAGGAGATAATCATGGATCTCGACATTTTTAAGCGTGACATCAAAACACGCTATAAATCCCTCTCATCTTCCTCAATGGAACGTAAACTGGAAACAGTCCTCACCTCTATCAAAGAAGAGTGGTCTTTACAACCCAATGCCCTAAGTCTAGCAGAGCTCAGGGTTCTCAGTAACGCTTTGCTCGAAGAAGAGACTGCAGAGCTGCAAGACACGCTTGAAGACTTAATGGCACAAAAAGATCGTATAGAGCGTCAAATTTCACGCAAACGTGATGACCTTCAGCATCTCAAATACACACTGTTCAATGCCTTGGAAAAACATATGGGGGATGATAGTGCTCAATTGGAAAAACTGCATCAAATAAAACTTCAATCCATTGATTTGCTTGAACTTCTTGAGGAAATGGTTGAATCCGCTATCATCACAACCCTTGAAAAAGGGAGCGATATCGAAGAGACATTGCATGAGATCATCAAGGAAATCACCTTTGAAACACTCAATGCCAATGTCCTTAATGCAGTGCGTATCCGTAGAATTCTTTCAAGCATACTCCAAAGTGCTCTCAATATAGCGCAAGCATCACCCAATCAAGCCAATACTATCTTACGCGGCTCGATGCTGGGTATTCGCTCAGCGCTGCACAAGTCGATCGAGAAGTTTCGTCAATACCTGCTCTTCGTTCCAGAGGAAGTCAAAGCCCTTTATCGTGAAGAGTATCAGCTAATCGAAGACGAGCTCGAACAAATTCACACCCTATTTGGGCAGATTGTCCAATCTCTGGCAAAACATAACTCTCCGGATCTGATTGAAAAACTAACGAAAATCGGTACTGATATTCGATTTGACACCGAAGAACTTGCTATCTTGTCCCATGAGACAGTCGAATTATTGAGAAGTAAATTAAGTCGTTTAAGACAGGGGATGAGTGATCGTAGAAACAAATTGCTTAACTCTTCATCGGCACAAGAAGCCAAGGCAATGGGTGCACGGGCATGGAGTGTGGCTAAAGCTGCCATGAACGACGCCATCAAGGGCGCTAAAGAGGCTATAGACAAAAAATAGGGGGCATTTATACCCCCTAGCAATTTAAAAATATCTCCCTTGGATTAGTTGACTAATGGATTCTTATTTGAAACATCAACCCCACCAAGACTATGTATTATAGACGGAATTTCCGTGTCGAGTTCCTCAATCTTTTTCAATTTCTCTTTATCCGTGATTCCTAATGCTGCCGCCCATGAAGTTAGCGTTGGCATTCCGATGACAATCTTGTTTTCACCTTTTTTGACATAGGCATACATAGAACATGGTGCAAACATCGCCGCTTGAGGCAAAGGGTTTGGACCATCAAAGATTGTATATGAAAAAGGTATATGGCACAAAGACCAAACGACAAAGTTTGAAAAGTCAGGAAGAACATCATTTTCACTGTTCAAGCTGTATTTCATATTATAAAAACCGGCAATGATATAGCCCTTAAATTGGAAGGTAGATTCAAACTTTTCTTGAAATGCATCAAAAAAATCATCGATATCGTCTTGTTGCTCAAAAGGTATCTCAAAATTCATCATGTTATATTTTGCATAGCCTTGAATCTGTGTATAACTTTTTTTAGCACTCGCACCGTATTCTTTTTCTATCAAATCATCAAGCGGCTTATACATAGCTATATATTGCTTACGTACATCCTGATCGGTTATATGAAGAATATCCAATGCAGCTTCTGGAGTTATATGGGTTATAACAGTCTTTTCATCTGATTTTTTTCTGTATATCACCAAGTTAAACGGCGTAAATCCACCTATACGTGGGTCCTTATTGAAAAGTACTCTTGCCTTTTCATCATTCACTAGAGAAGAAAAAGATAGCTGACTCAAAGAGGTTTGCCCCAGCATCTGTTCATACACACTATGTACATTGTGATGTGGATCGCTTAGAAAAAAACCTATCTTCTCCAATGGCTTTACCGTAAAGTCAAAAAAAGCTTTATCAAATGCAATATCTTTATTGTCCAAAGTATATTCGACCGCAAGATTTTTATTATTACTTGGAACATACTCATCAGTCGCACTTAATGATGTTAATAAAGTCGCTCCAAGGAGTATGCCAGGAACAATCTGTTTCAATAATTTCATATATCTTCCTTTAAAGTTTAAAGATAAAACAAATCATATTATTTGCTTTACTGTTTAAACTTGCCCAACCAAGGGCAAGTAATTGGATACAATGATTAGTTTAAATCTTTCAGAATTTTTGTAATCATACCTTGAGCTTCATAAAGCTTTGCAATTCCCTCTTTATCCGTCATGCCTAAACTTGTGATCCAGCTGTCAACACCTAAGTATCCAATATGGATTTTATCTTCGCCTTTTCTATGATAAATATACATAGAACAAGGAGCCCATGCACCTGCTGCCGGAGAATCTTTAGAAACAGGATAGATAACATCAAACTTACAAATTGAATACGTTACATAGATATCATACTCTTTGAATCCAACACCGTCAAAAATGTCCTGTTGCAGATTCATGTAGTTTGGTAATAAAAAGCCTAATGGCTCCATTTCACCTTCAAACGCTGCCTCAATGTTTCCTTTGATCTCTTGTATTGCATCAGGATCAGTTTCTGTCATATCAACTGTAAACTCTTGTTTAAATGATGATGCTTTGTTAACATCGACTACAGGGAAATTTGTTTTTTGGAATGCACCATTAGGCAAAGCTGCTTTGATCGCAGTTTTGACCATTGCTGCATAGGCAACCAAGTCCGGATCGTTTACTGGAATCCCAACAGCTTTTGACATACCCACTAAAGTAAGTGTAGCTATATTCATAGTATTTTTTGTATCATCCGACCAAATAGACATAGTCAATGGAGTTAATGAACCAAATTTAGGATATTTTTTGATCAACTTAACCGTTAAATCCGTATTGGAAAACATAGCTAAGTTGTATGTTTTGTAATGAACCTTACCAAATCTTTTCTCAAAAGGGGAGTTCATATTATTGTCCCCACCCATGGTTAGACCGTTTTTTTCAAAAGCTTCGTCAATTGTTTTTGTTGTAATAGCACCATCCGCATTAGGCGCGCTATAAACTTGAACACTTTGCTCGTTATTCTGTTCACCAACCTGCGGGCTGATTCCTGCACAACCTACTGTTACTAACGCTAGGAAAGCAACAACCAAAATATTGTAGATGTTTTTCATGTTTGTCCTTTTATTAATTTTAATGTGATCTAAATCACATAATGAGACCATCAATGATTATTCAATAATGGTAAACTGTCATATTTTAGTATGAATCCTCTAAAAATCAGATAATAACACTATCACCTACTTTAAGAACTCCATTACTAACAGCTTTTGCGAATATACCCCTGTCGTGTTTTAAGATATCAGGTAACTTTGGATCAATACTTGACAGACCTTTACATAAGGTACAGTTTTGAGTTATTTCTAAAACCAAATCACCTATTTTGAACTGACTGCCAATGATTAAATCATTGATATTCTTATCTATCAAAATATTTTCACCAAGGCTGCCATATTCCAAATCTACACCACTGTCTTTAGCCATAGAATATGCATTGATTGACGTAATTAATATTAAACGATTAGCATTTTTCGCATAAAACTTATCCTCAACTACACCATTCTCATCTAACTCAAGCTTTTCTTTTTGTACTCTTTTATTTTCATCATTAACTGATATGAAAAGTGATAAAACTCGAGGGTTTATTGACATGTAATAGCCTTGTTCATTGTCCAACTAACCTAATGTTATTTTACTGAACCCATCTTTTTTTTAAATGATGAATAGCCCATTGTTTTATACGCACCACTCTCTACATACTTTAATATCATCAAAAATTGATCTTTATCTTGATATCCAGGAACAGCATAAACAATCTCTTTCTTATCATTTAAAAATAAAGATGATGGATAAATATTGTAGCCCACGTATTTTGCAAATGCACGCCCATTTCCGCTAAAATCATTGTACTTAACAAGATCATCTTCACTAATGTTAATATGAAGAAAAACGAAATTTTTGGTGACAATCTCTTTCACAGAATCGTCATCAAGAGTAAACATCAACATACTCTCACAATACCCACAATCCGTCCTATGAAGAAATATAAACAAGTGTTTATTGCTATCAACTGATTTTTTTACAATTGAGTTAATGTCTATATTTTTTGCAAAAAGGGAAATATTGAGCACAATAAGAAAAAGAAAGAAGCGTGCGAATAATTTATACATGATGATTATCCAATTTTAAAAGTGAGAAAACGGCTAAGCCATTTTCTCATAGAGAATGAATTGGAATTATTTAATTACAGAATCAGAGGTTTCTGTATTACCCAATAAATCAACCCATGTCATTACAAGTTTATCACCTGCTGCAGCACCTTTAAATGAAAATTTAAAGATAGGATTTTTTGAAAGAAACTGACTTGTTGACATATCAAGAACAACTTTGTTGTTAACAGTTCCAGTAATATGCGTAATGAAATTCGCTTCTACACCTTGTTTTTTTGCTGTATCATACGTAAGCATAGGGTGTTTAGCCATAGCCTTTACAACAACAATACCGTCTTTTAGTTTTGCTTTAATTTCCATAATTTTTCCTTTATTACGATTATTTTTTATACACGGGTAGAAGACAAATCAGCCTTCACAACCACCAAGTGCAACATTCAAACTCTTTTTAGCTGAGTAAAGTTTACCGTCTTTGCCTTCTACAACAACGATAATCGTCCCGCTTTGCTTCAATTTAATTTTAATTGAATAATCAATAATGCTGCTTTCATTGAGCGTAAACGCACAAACTGCAGCTTCAGGATTTGAACTTTGGAATACCGCTACCGATTTTGCAGCGATTTCTGATGAGAAATCAACAGGAACCGCACCGCCGTTAGCCGCAACATCAGGAGCCGTCAAAGTAACACCTTGCTCGATAGTTACATTAGTGCCATACATTTTTGCGATTGCATCTTCCATCGTGTGAGCCGTCCAAACGGCAGGCTTAGTTTTTCTATAATCTTCTGCACTAAGAGTTCCTGGAACTAAAGCAGCTGCTGCTGCAAAGATTCCAAAACCTAAAAATTTTCTTCTTTCCATGGTAATTCCTTTTGTTTTATTTACTTAAGCCAACAATATAATCGACGACTAACTTAAACTCTGCTTCTGAGAGATTACTTCCACCTTTTGCAGGCATACCATTGATACCCTCAATACCGTTTTTATAAACAGCATCCATACCTTTTTTGTTAACAGTTGCCCACGCTTTAGCATCTCCGATTGCAGGTGCACCCATACTTTTATTCGCATGACATGCAGCACAGTTTTCTTCATACGCTTTTGCAACATTAAACTCTTTAGACTCTACTTTTGGCAAGTCTTTAGCGGTAGCCATCGGTGGAACGAAATCTTTGATACCGCCATTGGTTACATAAACATTTTTAACTGTCGGTTTTTGACAATCTTTCATACAACGCTCAGATGGTTTAACTTTTTTCCCACCGAAGTTTTCTGGTTTTGCATAGTAAGCACGCACACCAGGCAAAGATTTTGGACCTGCAATATTTGGCTCGAATCCATCTCTGTTAGGCATAACGATCTTCAAAAACTTTTCGCGATCAAGTTCATAGTCATCATCAACCAGAACACCGTCAATCTTGATCTCATTCAATTTTAAGATGTATGCCGTAAGTGCATACACTTCATCCTCAGTCAATGTACCAGTCGCCTGATGAGGCATTGCGTCTTTGATGTACCACCAAAGCGTACTTACTTGTGGCCAATAAACACCAAATACACGATTTGGACCATCTGCGCCATCAACACTTCTTTGACTCTTCAAAGTTTCCATCATGCTGTATGCATTACCTTTTGCCAATGATGGGTATCCAGCTCCGCCAGCACCAAAATCACCATGACATGAAACACATTTTGAATCATAGATATCTGAACCATCTGACGCGTTACCATGACCCTCAGGTAAGCCTGTACCATCAGCCATAACATCAGTGTCCCAAGCTTTTAATTCATTAGCTGTTGGAACGCGACCATTATTGATCTTCATAGGCATAGCTACTCGATCTACAAGATACGGACCTGTTTTACCGTTTACTACAGGATAATATACACCACCATCAATACTTGGTTTTGCATGCGTAGTGTTTGAATTTGAAAACCCAAGACCACCGCCTGCACAGCCCGCTACAAATAGTGCTGCTGCCGTAAATACTGAAGCCGATAGGATTAATTTACGATCTAATTTGAACATGATTCACCTCTCCATTTTCTGTTACTTCCCATGTTTCAACTGCATTTCTATGATATACAGATTCAACACCCATGACAGACGTTTCTTCATCGATTGTCGGCTGAACATATCCTGCATCATCCATAGCACGAGATGTAAGCAAGAGTTTTTCACCTTTTTTATAGGTATGCATATAGCTCCAACGTGTCCATGATTTTGGAAGCACCAAACCTTTTAGTTCCGCTTGAACATATGTTCTTCCTCCATCTAGTGAGAAATCAACACCGGTAATCGTACCCATTCCTGACCAGGCAAGACCTTCAATCTCGATCACTGTACCATCTTTAAGGTCAGTCCATGGAATTTCTGGTGATGGAGAAGTAACTGTTGAGTTTACTTCATTTGCATAAAAGTGCTGAATTGCTTTACCACTTGGCTTAAGAGCAGTATATTTAGATGTTTCTTCTTTACAATACCATGGCTCAGAAGCAAACTCTAAACGTCGTAACCACTTGACACACAAGTTGCCTTCCCAGCCTGGAAGAAGTAATCTTACTGGATAACCCTGCTCTGGACGAAGCGCTTCACCATTTTGCCCCCAAACGATCATCGCATCATCGAGAACTTTATCCATAGGAACTGTTCTACCCATTTTAGAACTATCACCGCCCTCAGCAAGCATCCATTGTGCTTCTGGTTTGATACCTAAATCTTCCAGAATAGTTTTAACATATACACCGGTCCATTCAGCAGAAGCCATAAACCCTTTAGCAAACTGAACAGAATTAAATTGTGTTGCTCTCCACTCTTGCCCACCATTAGCAGGACATTCGATAAAGTGAATACGCGTAACACTAGGATAACGCTTTAGCTCTGCTAACGTAAGGACGATAGGCTTTTCAACCAACCCGTGAATCATCAAACGATATTCTTCAGGATCAATATGAGCAGTCCCGCCATGAGAACGGCTAAAGAAAAGACCGTTTGGCGTAATAATACCCTTAGACTCATGTATTGGAGTTACTGCGATACTTGCTCTGAAATTACCCGAGGACAATAACTCAGTACTTCTTCGGGTAACATTATGCTCATACGGTGATGGTACACCATACAAGTTAGTTGTTACTGGGTCACCCCATTTTGTCGCCCATTCTGGGGTTTTCATTATAGCATCATCATCAGCTGCAAAAACACTTGTTCCAGCTAATGCTGTTGCTGATAAAACGGCTGTTTTTTTGAAAAAATCTCTTCTGTCTAATTTTTTTTCATTAGACAAAGAATCTTTATTATTCATCTTTTCTTCCTTTTCAGATTAAGTAGAGTGGCTTCATATTTGTTGGCACCATTTAATAAAGCGACTAACACAATACAAGATTATCTCTTAAATGTGCATATATTTTTATCACCAATTTAATTGCGAACATAATACTACACTAATTTAAATGTCATACGTAAGCATTACCTACCATATTAAAGAACCTGTGTTACTCAGCGATACATTTCAAAGACTTAAGCTCTAAAATAGCACCATGTCCAATTAAATATTGTTTTTATTGGTAACTTTTTTTGTATATCCCAAGAAGAACGTAGATTTCCTCCGCCTCATCAACGTAAAAAGGGATTAAATACCCTTGATTTTCTATCTCTTTGATTTTTTCGCCATCAAAATACTCAGACGGTTTATACTTAGCAATTTTGCTTTGCATATTTACAATGACTGCGTCAAGATAGACTTTAAAGCTTTTTGAACTGCTACTCACTTCATTTTCCATAGCATCCATTATCGCATGAAGCTGTTCTTCAAATAGAGGTGCACAAACAATTTGATGCATCCCATTATAGTATGGGGTGAATTCTACTTTTGAGTCAAGGTAACGGCTTAGCTCTTGTTCTAGCTTCATTTTCATCATCATAACCTAATTCAAAAGTGACGCATTCGCATTATTAGCAAATGCATACCGCTAATATTCTACCATTAAAAGTTATCAATTTGGTAAACGTTCGGCTCACTAAATCAAATTTACTTATGTAACTATATCTGCTTGCTATTAAAAAGAATAAAGAGTTGTAAAAATTCCCCGCAAAGGGGGAAAGAAGAGAGATTATTTAAACGTTTTTTCGAGACTTTTTAATACGGCTGCAGGGGCAGTCATAATGTTCGCAAATCCGCCTAGGTCTAGCAATGGATAACTAAGAGCAATATGATATTCGGCTTTTAATGCTTTTGCTTCTCCATTCTCAATAAGAACTGGCCATGGAAGAACTTCAGCCTTGTCTGTTCCTATTTTTTTCACAAATGAGCTTGTACGCTTATCCAATTCGACAAATGCGATATAACGATCAGCATCAAGCTGCACAACCATACCTTTAGCTGCTTTTGCTTTAGCAACCAAATCAGCTGTTGTAGCTTTACCGACGACACCCATATCTTTATAATACGGCATACCGATCATAAAATGATACTCCGCTAATTTTGCAAACTCCCACTGATCTTCAGTGTTCTTCAACGGACCAAATGCTTTTTCAAGTGACTCATACACTGCAGATGCAGTAGCGTGATTATATTCATCTTGTAAATATGCTTTACTAAAATAAATCGGGTTAGCAATATGAACCTGCTTGCGCTCATCATCAACCAACATTCGTCCTACTGCTGCAAAACCACGCATTGGTTTGTTTGCGGCAGCTTTCATCGCTGCATTGGTATACAAAATAGTCGTTGCGTTTTCAGCTGGCTTAAATGTACCGACAACTTCAAATCCTGCAGCGGTTAATTTAGCTTTAGCTGCTTCAACATCGACATAAGCACCCGTTCTATAGGCATTAACCATCTTATCTACTTTAACGCCACCTTCGAGTTTCGGTGCAACAGCTGTTGAACATCCTGTAAATGCAATGGCAAGTGCCAACACGATAAATGATACTGTTTTTTTCATAATTCTTTCGCTCCCAATTCTTGCATAATACGGACAATATCTTTGTCCAGTGTGTAAATTGAATCAACCATTTTTGGGTCTTTGATTCCCATAACTGCAATCCAATTCTCTAAACGCGGCATACCTACAATCAACTTGTTGCTCCCCTTATCGATGTACATATACATAGAACAAGGCGCGAAGGTACCGGCATCCGGACGACCACGATTGAAAATTCCCTCAGAGAATCTGAAATGACACAATGAATACACCCAATATGCATCAAAACGATCAAATTTAATGCCGCCATTGTCCATTGCTTCTTTCATGTTTTTAAAACCGGCAATGATGTATTTGTTCTCTTCGAATTTTTCTTCGAATTTACCTTGGAAATCACCAATAAAGGTATCTAAGTCGACAGTACGATCAAATGGCACTTCAAATGTCATCATCGGCTTTGCCGGTAATGCTTTATAGTCAACGAATTGAACGGTTGAACCGATCTCTTTTTCTGTCAACTTATCCAGTTCAGTAAATGATGCTACAAATTTTGCACGTACATCTTTGTCTTTGATACCAACGATATCAAGCATTGTTTCAGGCATAACATGCCCTACATAAGTTTTATCTTCACCCTTTTTTTTGTAGATATGAAAATTAAACGGAGAGAAACCACCCAATGATGGCTCTTTCATCAACAACGGTCCGACAACTGCATCATTCGTAACAGAGAAAAATCCAAGATTATCCAATGTGACTTTGAAGCTTGGATCAAAATCAGGATGTGGACCTGTTACCCCTTTTATGGTTTGTGTTGGCATTCCCCATTTAGTCTTATAAGCATTGTCAATGTGCTCATGCGGATCAGACAAAACAAATCCGATTCCTTGAAGTTTTTCATTTACGACACTCATATAGGCTTCTTCTTTATCGCCTTGACCGACAAAAAATTTCACCCCTTGGATCCCAAATGCGGCTGATGCCGCTAATGATAGTGCCGCGGCACCTATCAATAATCGATTAAACATGACTCTCCTTTTCATTGTTCACTTACTACAAGTGAATGTGTTCCGCTGTATTTTATCACAAGAGTATCAATTCTTCCTTGTAAGAAATGAATTGGACTATTTTATCTCTAAAGCAGTATATAGTTGGTAAATGAGTGTTACTTTATGAAATACCTGCTAAGTGCAGGTAGAGGAAGTTAGAACTTGTAGTTAAGATTAGCAGAAGCAGCCATTTGGTCATTATCAACAGTTAATTGACCAAGATTAACAGTTGATGCATTAACAGTTACTGATGGGCTTGTTGCGTACATCAACGATAGATCTGCACCAACATTTTT
>JAGXFL010000008.1 GCA_024637295.1 Sulfuricurvum sp. | reverse complement strand
GAGGAGAAGTAATTACTTCTCCTCTTTGAGCAGATCTGCACGAGGGAAAGTAAATGCTGATTCTTTATCGGTCACTATTTTCTCTTTATCATCCATAGCATACGCATGAATGGTAATCGGTATAACGGTGTCTTTACTTGCATCATTTACCAGTATGTCGTCAGTATATAAAACAAGCACTTTTTTCTTGACAATACTAGGCTTAGCTTTGAACGGTTCTGAGGGTTCAGAAATTTTTATCTTACCTTCCATCCCCTTAGGTACTATCACATCAAAATAATATTGATGATCTTCATTAAGAGTATTTTGCAATAAAATCGTATACGCATTTTCAACTCTCGTTTTCCCATCATCCATGTGCTTGATACTAAAAAGACGATTCTCCTTATTAATATTAAGCAGCATATACTCTTTTTCACTTCCCATAGCGATCATGATCCCTGTCGTAATCAGCAAAATCAACATGTAGCCGATAACTTTAGGACGCAGATAATGGGTTTTACCTTTCATAAACAAGGTCTCTTTTTCACTTGACCATTCCACAAGACTTGGCTTACCAAGTTTCCCCATAACCTCTGTACATGCATCAACGCATTCCAAACAGTTAATACACTCAAGCTGAAGCCCTTTACGAATATCGATGTGTGTCGGACAAACCGTCACGCAGCTCTCGCACGTTGTGCATTCTGCCGTTGGGTTAACGCTTAAAAGGCTTTTTTGAGTTGTAAAATTTTTAACATGATGTTCATCGTAAATTTCACCGCCACGATTTGGATTATAGATTGCCATAATCGTATCATCATCGTATAATACCGATTGTATACGAGAATAAGGACAGACATACGCACAAAAATCTTCTTTTAGAAAGACGATGTCATAGACTAAAAAAATCGCTATGCCTATGATAGTACCAATCAGTACCGGATGATCTGCAGGATTGTGCATATATTGTAAAAAATCCTCAGGCGGGACAAAAAACCACATCAAGTCCGTTGCTGCCAAAAGTGCCAATACTACCGATATTAGAAGTAGTGCAAAACGCTTAATCTTATTTTTGCTTGTTGAATAATCAGGCTCTAATTGTTTATTTTTAATCCGCTTACGAAGCCCAAATACTTTTGTCTCGAGAAAATCACGATACGCTACGCGAAAAATTGTCTGAGGGCACATCCATCCGCAAAAAAAACGACCGCCAAGGACTGTGATACCGAAAATACCGATAAAAAGAAACATTAATACAAAGGGCATCAAATAGAGTTCTTGCATATCAAACTGTACAAACATTAGATGGAGTTTCAGCTTATCAAAACTCAGCAAGAAAAGATGATTACCACCAATACGGACCCATGGAACTATCAACGTAAAAACCGTTACCAGTACAAAAAACCAATATCGTCTAATACGGTACGGGATCCAACCTTCCAAATAGGCTTTCCCTTTTAAAATACTCTCTTCCATTATGCATGCTCCTCTATAATGGCTTCAACCGATGGACATTTAATCGTCCCGATTATTACAGCTTCAGCATCTTCATCATTACGCGTCAATGTCATACCACGAACTAACTCTTTAAGAGAACGTGATTCGATATAGTCTTTTAATGAACTTCGGCTTACATCTAAGTGGCGCGCTATGTCACTGACATTGTGCCCCTCTTTTAATTCTCTGATGATCTGTTCGAGAAAAAAATCAAATTTTGAAGAAGATTTTGACCCCTTTGGCCGTCCAATCTCCTTTTTATCGTCACTTTGAATGGTTTGGCGAAGCTGATCAATCAAACCAAGAACTACCATTGTATCACTTTGGCGATCAATTACAATACCTTGCTTTACAAAATGGATTTCAATCCCATTGCGCAGCAAACAGCTTAACATCTGAATTACGTCTTCAATATTGGTGCTTAATACCCATGTATCATAGACGACCAGTGTATCATTATGAAGTGATCTAAATAATGTTACAACATCAGTACGTTGAGTAATGCGTTTGTTTTGAAAGGTTTGATCGATCATCTCTTTGTCAATGATAAGATTTTCACGATCACAATAAGCACTTATCATCTTAAGCTGCTCAACGACGTTCACAAAATCTTTATCAGGACGTATGTAACTTACTACCATCTATTGCTGTATCCTCATACTATTGGATTCCAGTATCATAACCCAATATGACGTATTAAGTCAATATTTTCTTTTATTTTTTCGTCACAATTGTATCACCTAAGATCACAATTTCACATTGTAAAGAGATTCCAAACATCTCCTTCACCTTCTGTTGAGCCTCATCTATAAGACTAATAGCATCTTCATAAGATCCGCCGCCGTAGTTCACAAGAAAATTGGCATGCACTTCGCTAAAAGCCATTGCACCCCGTCGCAACCCTTTTAACCCGACAGCTTCGATCAAGCGACCTGCATAATCACCTGGCGGATTTTTAAAACAGCTCCCCGCACTTGCCTCATTAGGTTGATTGGAGCGCATATTGGCAAACATCTCGTATCGCTGTGTACTATAGCCTTGCTCTATTTCAAATACTGCTTCAAATACAACTTCATTAATCGAAGTGGTGCGATACCCGTATTCAAGCTCATTTTTTTGTTTCCATCCGTTTTGCATTCGAAGAGCAATTAGATGGTTAAATATTTCATACTCTTTTAAACCGGCATTCATTTTCAACATCCCGCCAACCGTTCCAGGAAGTTTGGAAAAATACTCAAAATGAGCAATATTATGTTTTTTACAAAACGATACCACTCTTCCCCCGGGTGTAGCTGCGCCTATATGTAAATGATTCTCTTCAATGTGGATAAAGTCATACTCTTTTGAAAGCATCATAATTGGAGGTGGATTGGGAGCAACAAGAAGATTGTTAGCAGATCCTACAATCATATAACCAGAAGGGACAATATCATCTTCTATTAATGCAACTTCGACAACCGGTCCGATACGAATTGAACTAAAGCGCGAGAAATCAACGACTTTGGTATTCATCACATTAAAATCCGGCTATTGCATAAACGTCGGAATCATATTAAACATCCGAATCGTAAAATCCTGCATCGTATTCATCATCCATGGCATCGTCAAGATGATAACAATGACAATACCGATAATCTTGGGAATGAAACTCAGCGTCATCTCATTGATCTGCGTCGTTGCCTGGAATATACTAACCGCCAACCCCAAGAACATCCCTACCAACAGTGCCGGTAATGAAAGTACAAGAGCAACTTTAAACGTCTCGATACCTAGTCCGACCAGCTCTTCTTGCATCATGTTATGAATTCCTTAACGAGGTATATTCCATAGGGATACAATAATCCCTAGCGTCCATTTTTTGATCAAAAAATCCGTGAGTATACCCAATCTCAAACAATTTGTTTATCGCATCAAACTGTACTTCACTCAAGCTAATAGACTCATCATTGGCATAGAGTTCTAAATATTGGTCTAAAGTCACTGCATCAATGCGCACCAAAGAGCGCTCAATCAACATCTTAGAAAGACGTTCTTTATGCTCACGGGCGATACGGACCGCCTTTGTCAAGATATTTTCATACTCGATCGCTGCATTCAATGGCATAGAACGTCGTATTGCCATCCCACCTAGCGGAAGTGGCAATTCTCCTCCTGCAAGCTCACACCATATATCCCACAACTCTCGCTCGACAGCTAAAGAATCATCGTATCCTAAAATACTTTCATGGATAAGAACACCCGCATCCACAGTCCCATCCAAAACCGCTTGTTCAATTTCCAAAAAATTCATATAAATGATTTTAGCATTTGGATAAGCAACACGGAACAGCAGAGCATTTGTGGTATATTTTCCACTCAAAGCTACTGTAAATTTCTTTTTTAAAACTGTCTCTTTTTTACGAATTAGCTTAGGACCGTATCCTTCTCCAAAACTAACCGCTGTACGCAATAATGCGTAGTCGTTTCGTATATGAGGATACAAACCAAAACTTATCGCGCTGATATCGTAAGTCCCTTTAAGTGATTCGGTATTTAACGTTTCGATGTCTAAGGGGATATTCTCAAAAATGGTCTTTTTTTTCCCTACCCAGCCAAATTTAATGGCGTAATACATAAAAATGTCATCCGCATCAGGAGAGTGGGCTATCACCATTTTTTTCACTGAAAATTCCTCTTAACTTATCAAATCAATTAGATTTTAACCAAATAACGCTAAAATATCTCTATTATATGTGTATTCTTAATATTTCAATTTGTCATATTTTTAAAATATATTTCAATATGTCATATTATTACTAAAATTTAGAATTAAACCCTTTCAGGAGAGAATAGACATGATGGATGCTAACAAATTAAAATCGCTAGAACTCGCGATGAAACAAATCGATAAAACGTTCGGCAAAGGGACGCTGATGCGTTTGGGTGACAAGGTCATTGAGCCAATTGGATCAATCAGTACCGGCTCACTTGGACTTGACCTAGCACTTGGGATCGGTGGGATACCTGAGGGACGTGTTGTTGAAATCTATGGGCCGGAAAGCTCAGGGAAAACAACACTTACCTTACACATGATTGCAGAATCTCAGCGAAAAGGCGGTGTTTGTGCCTTTATCGATGCAGAACATGCATTGGATGTCGGATATGCTAAAAATTTGGGAGTAGATGTTGAAAATCTGCTCATCTCACAGCCTGACTATGGTGAGCAGGCACTCGACATTGTTGAAACAATCGCACGAAGCGGTGCTGTTGATTTGATCGTCATCGACTCCGTTGCCGCTCTTACACCAAAAGTAGAGATCGAAGGTGAAATGGGTGATATGCAAGTAGGGACACAAGCGCGCTTAATGTCTAAAGCACTGCGTAAACTTACCGGTGTTTTGCACAAGATGAACTGTACGATTATATTCATCAATCAAATTCGTATGAAGATCGGGACTATGGGTTACGGCTCACCTGAGACAACAACGGGCGGAAATGCGCTAAAATTCTACGCATCGGTTCGTATTGATATTCGTAAAATCGCAACATTAAAACAAGGCGAAAGCCAAATTGGAAATCGAGTAAAAGCCAAAGTAATTAAAAATAAAGTGGCACCACCTTTTCGTCAAGCAGAATTTGACATTATGTTTGGCGAGGGGATCTCAAAAGAGGGTGAACTTGTTGACTACGGTGTGAAACTGGATATAATTGATAAAAGTGGCGCGTGGTTCAGTTTTGAAGATGTAAAATTGGGTCAAGGACGAGAAAATGTGAAGCAAAAGTTCAAAGACGAACCTGAGTTAGCAAAACAAATCGAAGAAAAAATTAAAGATGCCATGGGCGTGAATAACATCATGATCATGGGTGAATCAGATATAAGCGAGGTAGATGAATGATATATATTGATGAAGTAAGTGCAATCGAAGTAATGGATTCCAGGGGAAATCCTACAGTCAAAGCAACCGTTCAACTAAGCGACGGAACACGTGAAAGTGCTATAGTACCAAGTGGTGCAAGTACGGGTAAACGTGAAGCATTAGAGCTTCGTGATGGTGACAATCGCTATCTTGGAAAAGGTGTACTTAAAGCGGTCGAAAATGTTAACAGCCAAATATCGGATGCAATCATCGGACTTAGTCCCTTCAATCAAGCCATGGCAGATGCTGTCATGAAAGAGCTAGACGGAACTGAAAATTACGGCAATCTTGGAGCAAATGCTGTTTTGGGTGTCTCTATGGCACTTGCACGTGCTGCGGCAAAAAGCCTTAACATCCCTCTTTACCGCTATCTTGGTGGTGCTAATGCAATGGTTATGCCTGTTCCAATGCTTAATATCATTAATGGCGGATCACACGCAGATAACAGTGTTGACTTTCAAGAGTATATGATTATGCCGCTTGGATTTGCTGATTTTAGCGAAGGACTACGCGCATCTGCTGAAGTGTATCACACCCTTAAAAAGATTCTAAAGGATCGTGGTGCCAATACCGCATTGGGTGATGAAGGTGGATTCGCCCCTGACCTTAGCAGCAACGAAGAACCGATTCAAGTAATCATGGAAGCCATCGCAAAAGCTGGCTACAAAGCGGGCGAGCAGATCGCTATCGCACTTGATGTTGCTGCATCCGAACTAACCTGTGAAGGTGGATACAGACTTGACTCTGAAAACAGAACCGTTACTTCTGCGCAACTTGTTGATTATTATGCAGACTTATGTGCTAAATATCCAATTGTTTCCATCGAAGACGGTTTAAGTGAAGATGACTGGGCTGGATGGAAGATTTTGACAGAAAAATTAGGATCAAAAATCCAACTTGTTGGCGATGATCTTTTTGTGACAAATGCTAATATTTTGGCAGAGGGTATTCAAAAAGGGATCGCTAACTCCATTTTGATTAAACCCAATCAAATCGGGTCTGTTTCTGAAACAATGCTAACCGTGCGTCTTGCGCAACGAAATGGCTATAAATGTGTCATGTCTCATAGATCCGGTGAAAGCGAAGATGCCTTTATCGCTGACTTTGCAGTTGCGCTAAACTGCGGTGAGATCAAAACCGGTTCTACGGCTCGCGGTGAACGTACTGCAAAGTATAATCGTCTTCTAGAGATTGAAACTGAGGTCATGTATAGTGAGTACCTTGGGAGTGCATTGTTTAAATAATGAGTCCGGAAGAGCATGAACAAATACTGTATGATGAGCAACATTATCAAAGTTTTAGCGAGCGCCGTTTCGGCCTCTCTACCCCAAAATTTTTAGTTGCTGTTGGATTTGTTCTTGCTCTATTATTTTATTTAAGCGTTTTGATATTTGGAAATAACTCTCTTTCCGTATTATTTCAACTCGAAGAGTATCAATCCTTTCTATCGGATGATATTGAAAATCTAAAAACACAAAACGCTGCATTACAAAAACAATATTTTGAGCTAGAAGAACTCGAATCAGACACAGTCCCAACTGAGAATGGAGAGCTATAACACATGAATAAAGTATTTTATATTTCTTTAGTCCTTGCTAGCGCAGTACTTGGAAGAGAGAACCCATTTTTTTCTACGGCAGAAAGCTCTACCATGCCTATCTCATCCAATAAGGTGATACAAAAGCCCCCACTCACCTCAATGACATATAACTTTCCGGATCAAGCGCGGGTTCTTAAAGAAGCTACATTTACCTTTCAAAATGTGGATGGAAGCTTAGAGACACGTAAGATAGGGATTGATCAAAGCATTGACTGGCATAATCCACTTGTTATTTCACAATACACAGCTACCAGTAACACTTCCTCCGCTAGATCATCAAAAGCAGATAGTGGATTTATCCAATTTGTGCACTCTGGAAATCAAATTTCTTTACTGACAAAAGACCCAATAATGCGCTCATTCAGTCTTGGTGACCCAAGTAGCATCATTGTAGATTTGGTTCACACTGCACTTTTTGATCCGTATGAAAAAAACTTAGAAGCATCCCCGTACTCAAAAGTAAAAGTAACTTATCATAAAAAGTTTGCTCGTGTGATTCTAACGCTGGATGGACGATACTCATGTACGGTGTCGAAAAATAATCAAGGTGCAAGTATTATTTGTAAATAAATTTGAAGATTCGAAAAAACAGAAAGCTGCCAAAAGGCAGCAAAGACCAAAGGATAGAACCCCTTGGAAAAGATACTTATGCTACAGAAGCCAATGCAGCGTCGTAGTTAGGCTCTTCAGTGATTTCAGGAACGATTTCTTTGTAAGTTACGATACCTTCAGCATTTACTGCGAAGATCGCGCGACAAGTAACACCAGCAAGAACTGAACCACCAAGCAATACACCATATGCGTTTGCAAATTCTTTGTTACGGAAGTCAGAACATACTGTCAAGTTGTCAATACCTTCAGCTTGGCAAAAACGGCCAGCAGCGAATGGAAGGTCAAGAGATACGATAGTAACGGTAACGTCTTTAAGACCAGCAGCTTTTGCATTGAAGTTACGAGTTTCTGTAGCACAAACACCAGTATCCAATGAAGGAACAACGATGATTAGTTGTTTTTTTCCTGTTGCGCCACCTACTGTAACGTCACCAAGACCTGCAGAGTTTACTACTGTAATCGCTGGAGCTTTATCACCAACATTTACTGTGTTTCCTAAAAGTTCTACGTCTGTACCTTTGAATTTTGTCGTTGCCATGAAGACTCCTATTTTTTATATGCAAGAATTGTACTTAAATCGGATAATTAAACTCTGAATTATGAAAGAGATTTTTGTCTTTAAGAATACTTACAGCTTACAACGTGGATTAACTGTAATTGCATCATAGTTAGTCCCATGCCCCCTAACATACTCTTCAACAGCAGCTCTTCCAATCATGGCAGCATTATCCGAACAATATTCCAAAGGGGCCAATAGCAGCGATGCACCATGAGGAAACAATAGCGCTTCTATTTCGTTACGTAAATAGATATTAGCACTTGCGCCACCTACAATCGCAAAACATTTGGGTTTGGTCGATTTGAAATATTTTTTGAGCTTTTGGATCAAGTGTTCAGTCGCAATTTTTTGAAATACTGCCGCGATATCAGGGTAGTCAGCCATATCATTGGCTTCTACAGCTAAGCGTACTTGATTTTTTAGCCCAGAATAGCTAAATGCAATCAATGGAGACTGCCACAGTGGAACGGTAAACGCAAAGCGGCTGCTATCTCCACTATGTGCTAGCTTTTCTATAAGCGGTCCACCAGGGTAACCAAGACCCATCATCTTGGCAACCTTATCAAAACTCTCGCCATAGCTGTCATCCATTGTTGTAGCTACTGTTTCCATAACTTCATGTGACTGTACCTCTATAAGTTGCGTATGACCGCCAGAAACGAGTAAAACTGTGAGGGGAAATTGCACCTCTTTTTCTATAAAAAGAGAATAGATATGCCCTTTGAGATGATTAATTGGCAAAACGGGGATATCTAATGCGATGCTAAGCGCCTTTGCCATCGTAACCCCTTCAATAAGGGTCACTGCCAATCCAGGCTCATTGGTTACAGCAATGGCCTTTAGTTGATCAAACCATGGTTTACACTCCTCTAAAATGGCAGGAAGGGCAATCGCATGCAATCGACTGGCAAGTTCGGGAACAACGCCACCATACTTGGAGTGTTCTAATTCTTGCGAGATTTTTTTATGATAGATAAGCTTTTTAGTTTCTATGTGGGTTATTGAGATAGAACTGTCATCACAACTACTTTCGATCGCCAAGATCATCCCAATACCCACTCTTTAACCCACGGCCATTCACCATATCCACTATCGGCATTAATATGGCCTGCATCTTCCAGGACTTTCATATCCACATCCAATTCCTGTTGCAGCGCTAATGCTTCATCGTAACTCATATAAGGATCCGTATTAGAGGTAACTAGCATTGCTTCATCGGCATATAAAAAATCAGGAATAGGCACTGGAAAAAAACTTTTTATGGTATCCAATTCTAGATCAAGACGTGGGGGTGCCACCAAAAGAAGACGTTTTACAGGATCGATCTCCCCTTCTTCACACAAATGCAACCATAAACTGCATCCCAGCGAATGACAAATAACCACATCGGGTTTAAATTCCTCAAGAAGCGTCTTTACCTGCTGCATCCATCGGTTTTTAGTTGGAAAATGGGGATTGTCTAAAAGAGGAAAAGCTACCGTGCCGTAATCCTTGGCAATTTCGCCTGCGAGCCATGCCTGCCAATGAGGAGTATCACTTCCACCCCATCCGTGTAAAATAAGGGTTTTTGCTCTCATCATTGACTCCTAATATAATTGCGCACTTGCGTATCAATATCAAACACGTCATCAATACTGTTAGGATGTACATCAAAGTATTCAAATGCATGAATAACCCGTTTAGATATCTCACTAAAACCGATTTTACCTGCTACAAAAAGGTCAATAGCCGCTTCATTGGCAGCGTTAACGACAACGCCACGCTTAGGATTACGCAAAAGCTCTTGACGTATCTCCCAAATTGGATAACGCTGTGCCGTAATCTCACGAAACTCCAACGAACCCACTTCCAATAAATTGACCGACGGCAAAATATTTTGTTCCACCTGCCCCATCAACGCATAGGCAATAGGAAGCTGCATATTGGCACGTGCGAAATGTGCGGTTGTCGAACCGTCTTGATAATCGATAAGCGCATGGATAATGGATTTGGTCTCAATAACCGCATCGTATTCTCCCTCGCCAAAAAGCCATCGCGCTTCAAGCAGCTCAAACATCTTATTCATCATAGAGGCACTGTCTATAGTAATCTTCTGTCCCATGGACCAATTGGGATGATTTAGCGCATCGTTAAGCGTTGCTTCTTGGATTTTTTCTATCGGCCAATCTCTAAAAGCTCCGCCGCTAGCCGTTATAAGCATCCGTTGTATCGGACGAGGATTGTTATTTAAATACCAAAGACCAAAATGCTCGCTGTCTATAGGCTGGATTTTTGAGATATCCACAAAAGCACCTGCAGCTACAAGTGACTCTTTATTGGCTAACGCTACACGCTTACCGCATTCAATCGCTTTTAATGTAGGTCGCAATCCCGCAAAACCTACAAGAGCATTGATGACCAACATGGACTTGGACGAAGCAATTGTCTCTAGAATCGCCTGTTCACCTTGCAAAACCTTTGGATGATTGATTGTCGAAGTATCAACGCCATCAGCCACTATCACGATAGATGGGCTATGCGTTCGGATTTGCTCGTTTAAGAGAACAATATTGCGTCCTGCGACCAATACGTCTACATTCAGCCCGAATTGACGAGCAATCTGCAGAGCATTGACCCCAATGGAACCGGTTGATCCTAGAAGGATCAAGCAAGACCCCGTAAAAGGACCAGCATGATAATCGATGAAAACAAGTAGCCGTCAATACGATCAAGCACTCCGCCATGTCCCGGCAAAATAGAGCCGCTGTCTTTCACACCCGCTTTACGCTTGAGATAGCTCTCAAAAAGATCTCCAAACACGGAGCCGATCGCTGCCATCAAAGAGACAATAATAGCTTGCGACATATCCTCGACAATCGGATATCCGATAAAAAAACCTGCCACAGTCGCTACAATGACTCCTCCGTATACTCCCTCACGCGTCTTGCTTGGAGAAGAGATGCTAAAAGGGGTTTTACCAATGCTTTTTCCAACAAAATAAGCGCCAATATCCGCAGAAGCAACAATAACCAAAAGCCACAAAAGAGTTCCGATACCGTACTCTTCATACAGACTCAACGTAAAAAGCATCCCCGCCGTAGGATAAAGAAAAGGGAGGAAGTTTTTGGGAGGAATGTTTTGCGTATAGGCTAGAGCACCCGCAAAAATAATACCGGCGATAACCACCAGATCTTCTCCGTAAGGATACAATGCTGCCGCAATCCATAAAATCGCGGCATACGCATACAGTGCATTATTATGAATACCAAAAAGACGATTGGCTTCGTGAAATGCCAAAAGATACACTATTCCAAGAGCAAACCAAATCAACCAAAAGTTATTGATCAATCCTATCGCAAGCACCCCGAGTCCTAAAAAAACGGCCGTTATAATCCGAGTTTGTAATCCACTGTTTGTCGCTTGCATCTTTAGTATCCTACTGTATAGTCATTAATCGCGAGTATAGCGTAATCACACTTTAATATCTAAAATATGAAGCGGTTTTACCTCTTCCTCATCGGCAGGTTCACCCTCTTGATGTGCAGAACGTTTCTCTTCTTGTTCAGCTTGTTCTTTGGCGTGTTCACGGTCAGAATCGGTTTTTTGGTTTTCTTCGGCAGGGCGGACTTCTTGTACCTCGGTTTCTTGCTCTTGCAAAATGAGCTGTGCCGCCAATGCCTGAAGTTCGAAACGATTCAATTGTACGTTTTTATCGCTGGCCACGCTCGCCATTTGCTGATTAACATAAATCGTATTTCCAACAGGACCTATTGCCATTGCGCTCCCCCTTTGTTCTCGAAACTACCCTTTATCCACTGTGATCGTTTTTGCATCCGTGTAGAGGACATTGGCTTTGCTTTGAACTTTGACATCACGTCGTGGAGTATAATCGACCAAATAGCGCCCTTTTTCAAATACCGAAAAATCAACGCACAACTTCGCTGCCGCCTGCAGTATTTTGTCATTTAACTGCTGCTTATCCGTAGTGATGATAACGTGAGCGGATGGACGATCTTTTAAGTGCATCCAAATATCCCGTGCACGTGAGTTTTGCAACAGCTGGATGTTCCCTTTTTCACTTTTTCCCAGCGATACTTTATGTCCTTCAATCCAAAACTCTGCAATGCTATCTAAAGGTTTTGTTGTGGGTTTTGCTTTGGTCCCCACAACCTTAGGTGGAAACAGCAATGCAATCTCTTCAGGGCTCTTAGCTTCCTTGATTGTTTGCACAAACAGCTCGATATGCCGAATTTTTTCTCCCAGATTTTCGCGTTCTTTGTACAATCCAAGTGCTTTTTGTTTTGCTTTTTTGGAACGTTTAAAAAACAGCTGTGCCATTGAGCTGGCATCCCGACAGCCGGATGGAACGTCAAATTCGATAGCCGTTCCGTCAAAATCATCAAGCTTAATATGCGTTTCATACCCTTTTATACTCTGCAAGTTAGCCAATATCAAATGTCCCGTATGTTGCGATTTTAGAGCCTCTGTATTCAGTTGCTCTTCATCCTCAAGCTGTGATAGATGTGTTTTCAATTGTTCAAGCCGCTTGAGGATCAGAGCCGATTTTTCACCCTTGAGTCTCTCTAAAACTCCGTTACTGTAGTGAGCATACGCCTCTTGTAAGAACTGCTCAACATCTGCGATTGGATATGATTTAGGAGTGAATGACGGTGATGGTGGATTGATCAGTGTCTGTCCAACCCTTACGGTACGGATGGAAATCTCTGCATCCACATGACGCAGTGCTTCCAGTACCGTTTCGTCTTTGTCCAAAAGAATCGCATTGGTGTGTTTTCCGGTAAATTCCAGCTGTAAAATCGTTATTTCACTTTTATATGAGCCGCTTTGACTGACGATAATACGGATTAGTTTGTCATTGTTATGCAAGGTGACGGATTGGATTGTCGAACGGGAAAATCGCTTGGAGAGCAACACGTCAAACGGAGCCTGATACATTTTTCCACGCTCGGCCGTCGGCGCCATAAATATACTGGGATTATCCCGTCGCATTTCAAATGTCAGCACACAATTATTATCAAAAACCAGACGAATTTGCGTATCACTGAGGCGATACGCATTATTGATTTGCTTAAACTGTTGCAAATAATGGACGATCTGTTCTAAATGTGAAAATTTCATAAATGTAAGTCTTATCCTTGTTTCAGAAGCGCTTTATCAAAAGAGAACTACAATAGCACATAACACTTATCGTTTTACACGGTAAATGGATCCAAAAAGGCAGGGCAATCCCTTATGGCTGTATTTAATACCATCAAATCTAAATTTATTTTCAACCTTGTAGCCGCTGTAGGTGCCATTTTAGTGAGTGTCATTGTAGCATACTTCATCGCTACTAGCTCCATACACGAAATTATGACCAACGATCTGATAACCGTTGCCGATGCATTGGAAAAAAATGTCAATTACATTGCAAAAGTTGAACCAAACGCTTATGCAGAGACCGATTTTAAAGACGGAATCAAAAGCATCAAAGTAGGTGCAAGCGGTTACGTTTACTTCATCAATTCCGCTGGCGTCATGACCATCCATCCAAAGCCTGAAGATGAAGGTAAAAACAAGTCAGGGCACGACTACATAGACCATATCCGTGCAGACAAAGCCGGCGGGATTTACGAATATATCTCTGCTACGACAGCGCAAGATAAAATCGCTGCATACCGCTATATCCCGGCATGGGATATGTGGGTGATCCCTGGAATCAACAAAGCTGATTATTTTGATGCTCTAAAAGCGAGTTTTTTCAAATGGTTTCTCTTTTTGGGTACTGTGTTAACCGCCATCCTTATCACCATCAACTATGTTTCAGGAAGAAGCATCCTAGGGCCCATTGAAGAACTCGATCATGTGTCTGCCGACCTCGCCCATGGTAATGGAGACTTGACTAAGCGGCTGCCTATCTTAAATCCAAGAGATGAAATCGGTACTGCCAGCGGTTATGTCAATACGTTTATCGAAAAGATACAAGTCACCATCAATGGCACCAAAGAGATCACAAGCGCCGCGGTAAAATCAACAGCATCTCTCAATACATCCGCAACCAATTTATTTCAACAATCTGAAAAAGCCAATACCCTTGCGCAAAATGCCAATGATACCGCTTCTGAGATCGGACATTCACTCACGCAGAGCGTAGACATGGCTCGCGATACGCTGGAAAACACACGCAGCAGCGCTAAAGAACTCGAAAGCGTTCGTGCCATTGCCCATATCATTACCAACGAAATCTACAATGCTACCCAAATGAGTAACGATTTAGGTGAACGTTTTGCGCAGCTCTCCAGTGAAGCATCAAGCGTTAGCGGTGTTTTGAGTATTATCTCCGATATTGCAGATCAAACCAATCTTCTTGCCCTTAACGCTGCCATCGAAGCTGCCCGTGCCGGTGAACATGGACGCGGATTTGCCGTTGTTGCGGACGAAGTACGTAAGCTTGCTGAACGTACACAAAAAAGCTTGACTGAAATCAACTCTATTATCTCCGTTGTCATCCAATCAATCTCAGACTCATCGGATATGATGAACGCCAACAGTGAAAATATCTCAAGACTGGGTGAGCGTTCTCAAGAGATTGATGCTAAAATAGATTCAACGACCACTGCACTCAATACCAATGTCTCAACCAGCCAAAAAAGTGTTGAAACATCTGAAAACATGGCTGTTAAGATTAAAGACATCATCTCTAAAGTCTCGGAAATGTCTACTCTTTCTGAACACAATCAAAGCGAAATCAAACAAGTCTCTGATATCGCCAACGAACTTTACCTTGCTGCTACAAACCTTAACACACAACTTGGACATTTTAAATCCTAAAAATCTTTGCTATAATCCGCTAAATTTTTAAAAGGCGGATAATGCAAGCACCTAAAGGGTTTGGTAAAACTTACTTTTCTCTTGCCGCTATTCAGGCGTATGCTTCGGCAGTTCGCATGCTACAAAATTTCACTCGTATCGAGTGGATCTGTCCCACTCATCCTATTCACACCTATTCTACTGTCTCACCGCCAAAGAGTCTCCTTAACTCAACCATTATTACACTTATCCAAGGACACTCATGTTTAAACACACCCTATCACTGTCGCTGTCCGCAACACTTGTTGCCTCATTAGGAGCCCAGACTCTTACTGTCGATCCAATTATAATAACTGCTACAAAATCCGAACAATCACAAAGCACTTTGACCGCTAATATCAACGTTATCACTGCAGATGAAATTGAAGAAAAACACTACACCACTGTCGCAGAAGCGATAAATTCTCTTCCTGGCATTAGCATTACAAGCAGCGGCGGATTAGGATCAACCCAAGATATCTACTTGCGAGGGATGGAAAATAGTAAGACTTTAGTGCTTATTAATGGTATCCGCTATCAAAATCCTTCCTCAACAACCGGAGCCCAATTTTCTCACCTCATGATAAGTGATATAGAACGTATCGAAGTAATCAAAGGGGCTCAATCAGGAATATGGGGGTCTGATGCAAGTGCCGGCGTTATCAATATTATCACCAAAACAGCACAAGACGGCACTCGCTCAGGAGTCACTCTCGAAAAAGGAAGTTTTGGAACGAATAAATGGGGTGGATACGTATCTCATAAAACAGGTATCTATGACCTAAAACTAGCTGTAGAGCGGATTATGAGTGACAGTTTTACAACCGTTGCCCCATATGGAACAGACATCGATAATTATGAAAAAGACCCCTATGCGAATACGACACTGAACCTTATAGGTCACGTACGTCCGACCGCTACAGATACCGTAGAAGTGCTTTATACCGATATAAGCGCATTAAGCAATTATGATACATCCACTTCACTTCCTAACAGTACTCAGCACAGTGATGTCAAAACGCAACTGTACGGTATAACATACGATAAAAAATTAGGTCAACATACCCTTTCTGTTAAAACAAATCTATCCCAGTTCAAGCGTGATGAAGTAGATACTACTTCTGCTTCCAGCGTTAAAGTCTTTAATGGCCAAACCACCCAAATAGAACTAAACGATCAATTCCATTATCGAGAGAATGACTTACTGGTTGCAGGTATCTCAAAAGAGACATTCGATGTTGACTATGTTAAAGGAAATGGAGGAGTAAACACCGATACAACAACATCTCACGCTGCCTATCTCACTAACTCAAATACAATGAAAGATTTGATCCTCACAGAAAGTCTTCGAAGAGATAACTATAGCAATTTTGGTGGAAAGACAACGGGTAAAGCAGGTGCTAAATATACGATCCTAAAAGATCTCTTTGTAAGCATAAACTATGGAACCGCCTATACCTCTCCAAATCTTATGCAAATCATGAATCCATGGGGAACACCTAATACGAATCTAAAACCTGAAAACAGTAAGAGTTTTGATGCAACAATAGGTTACAAGAACTTCACTGCGACCTATTTTACCAACCATGTCAAAGATCTGATTCAATGGAATGCGGGCGTGTATGAAAATTTAGACGGAACCAGTACTTTTAAAGGGTGTGAGCTTGCTTACAAAGGGAAGATACTCGACGACTTGTTAGGAAGTGCCGGATATACTTATCTAACGAGCTTTGACAATCAACAAGGGCAAGAACTAAAACGACGACCCAAAGAAGACGCAAAATTTGCGCTTGATTATTACGGTATCCATAAATGGCATCTAGGGCTAAATGGAGAATATGTTGGGACACGATACAATAGCGACAATCGAGCTGGGGCTCAAACCGGGTGCTATTCTTTATTCGGGGCCGTCGTTAATTACGATCTGAGTAATTCGATTCAGCTTTATGCTAAAATCGACAATATTACTAACAAATACTATCAAAGTGTAGATGGATATGCAACATCTCCGCAGTCTTGGTATCTAGGATTGAAAGCGTCATTCTAATGAAAACTATCAGCGTACTCTTACTATTATGCGTAAGTATCTTTGCTAACGATATCGAAGTGACCATTCTTTATGGTAACGGTAGCCCCGATAAAGTTATCCAAACAACCTATACCCCTGGTATGAGTGCCCTTGAGGTACTTAAACAGGTGAGTACTGTTCAAACGAGTAAAACAGGAAAATTTCTTTTTGTCCGCTCTATTGATGATGTAACTTCTCAGGTTGGAAAGTTTGGCTGGTTTTACCTCATCGATGGTAAATCTGTCCATACGACAGCCGAAAACTATCCGTTAAAAGATGCAAAAAGTATGCTGTGGGTCTATAAGGTCGAAGCGTGTTATTGAGAATATGCCTGCTCGTTTTAGTACATGGTATTCTGTTTGCCAATGAGCGGATCATCGCCCTGTCTCCAGCTATCAACGAGACGTTGTACGCTCTTGGTGTTGGGGACAGTATTATTGCAAATACTGAGTTTTGCAACTACCCTCCTCAAGCCAAATATAAACCAAAAGTGGGTGGATATTTTTCCCCCTCTTTGGAAAAGATATTATCTCTCAATCCCTCGATGGTGATCATGCAGGAAAATAACGCCGATTTTGCACAAAAGCTCAAAAAACTTGGTATCAAAACTATGGTGATTAAAATCGATTCTTATCCGTCAATTCGTCAGTCCATCTACTCTATTGCGCAATATGTCAATAAAGAGAATAAGGGAAAACAAATCGTGAGCGAACTCGATCAAAAACTTCATTCTCTTAAGGGAATAGTAAAAGATCAAAAGATTTTGATGGTGTTCGGCCACAATACCGATCTCTCAAAACCTCTGTATGTTTCGGGACAAAATCTCTATTTTGAAGACATCATCCAAGCCAGCGGAAACCGTAATGCTTTACAGAGCAAACGAAAAGGGCAGCCTATTTTAAATCTTGAAAACATCATTGCCATCAATCCGGATATCATCATTTTACTTGCCCCAAACACTCACGAACTTGGACTTACGAAAGAGGCCTTGATCGATCCGTGGATGAAACTACCAATCAATGCCGTCAAAAATAAAAAGATCTACGTCGAAGACAAAAGCTACTCAAGCAATCCAAGTCAACGATTGGGACTGTTTTTAAGTGACATGAGAGGATTTTTAACCGATGCTGCACGTCGATAATCTTTCTCATCAAATTCTAAAACAGGTGAGTTTTAGCCTTGCATGTGATCAAAACCTCACGCTTTTAGGCAATAACGGAAGCGGAAAGACAACTCTGGCAAAAGCGATCTGTAATCTTATACATACTGATAATGTAAATGTGGAAGGCAAGAAAGTCACCCATCTCACTTCACGTGAACGTGCCCGTTATCTCAACTTTGTCCCTGCCAAACTAAGCATTTACGATGAATATCTCACCGTATTCGATTATCTGAAGCTCAATGTTGTGAAAGACACTCCATCGACTCATCCTGATACTGTTTTAGAACTGTTAGAGATATCCCATCTCAAGAATAAGCAATGTCAAAAACTCAGCAGCGGCGAGTCAGGTTTGCTCCTAATAGCCGGTGCGATGATCCATCAGGCACTCTATACTATTTTTGATGAACCAACTGCAAACCTTGATCAAGCAAAAAAGATCAGAGTCTATGATCTGTTAAAAAACAGCTCTTGTTTTCATAATAAGATCATCATTACCCATGATCTAAACTTGGCCTATAAACTGGGATATCCCATTTTATTTTTACAGGAGGGGAGGGTTCACTATCATGGAGAATGTGAAACGTTTTTCGAGCCGAACCATTTGCAAAAATATTTTGGCAAATCGGTCAAAAACATAGAGGGAAACTTTGTGGTGAATTACGATGAAAGCTTTTAGTTTATTGCTCGCAATAGCTATCATTTTTATTGCTCCCTTTTTTGGACAGATCGATCTCAATTTCCATGATATGCTCGACAAGTCTTCCTCTTCGTATCTCCTTTTTTGGGAACTTCGTATTCCTCGTGTTACAATCGCTTTTTTCAGCGGAGCCATTTTGAGTCTTGCCGGATTGGTATTTCAAAGTCTGTTTCGCAATCCACTCACTACCCCTTTTACTCTGGGTGTTGCTAGCGGGGCGACGTTGGGAACCGCCATTGCCATCGTCTTTTTTGCAGGAGCTGTATTTTGGCAGTATCTGTTTAGTTTTACTGGAGCGCTACTCACAGTTTTTATTTTGTTCTTGATCTCACGATCACTTAAAACGACACAAACTAATTCTCTACTACTTGTAGGAGTTGCCCTCTCTTTTTTCTATTCGGCGGCACTTATGGTCCTGTTTTTTCTCAGTGACTTTTCACAAAGCTACTCTATCGTCCGCTTTACAATGGGGAGTTTAAATATTATCGGTTTTGATTTGGTCTACCCCGTGTGCATAGCATCTATCCTCCTTTTAAGTGCCATTTTCTTTTATCGTACAGAATTAAAACTTCTTCTGGCATCACTTGATTTTGCTTTTCTTAAAGGGATAGAAGTAGGAAGACTCACTATCATGTTATTACTACTGACATCACTTGCAACTGCCGTGTGTGTGAGTATCATAGGACCTATTGGTTTTGTCGGGCTGATCGTTCCGCACATCATCAAAACACTGTATCAAAAAAGCAGCGATCAACTTATCTTTCCAACATTTTTTTATGGCGGCGTCTTTTTGGTCTTATGTGATCTTATCGCCAGAAATCTTGGGGCCTCTTCGGATATTCCTATTGGTGTCATTACATCGTTGGTAGGCGGGCCCTTTTTCATCTATTTGATCTTACATCGAAATCGTACTCACTGATGGGTGTCAAAACGTCTCTTACTCTCAACGATGTGCCTTTGGCGATAAAATGCGGTACCCTGCTTCCGACACAAGACGGTGTCAGCGACAGTGTCTATATGACCGACCGTGGTGTACTCAAACTGTTTGAATCCGCCTCTGAAAAAACTGTTTTAGAAGAGAGAAATTTACTCTTAACCCTCTCTCATCTCCCTGTTACTAAACATAACAGCGATGTTTTTTTTATTCACAAAAAGCCTTGTGTCATGTATGCGAAGATACCCGGTAAAAGTCTCACAAAAGCCAAGGAGACGCATATCGTTCAAATTGCCACGTTCATGCGCCGTTTTCATGAACAAACAGTCGGACTCACTTCCACTAACATCCCACTATTTGAGCCAAAGCGCTTACAATCGCTTATCGATCAAACGCAATACCTTCCATTTCAGAAGATATTTGACTCTATTGGCATACAACTGTCGTGCGACGGGGTGATACATGGCGACCTATTTTTGGACAATGTTCTCTTTACAAATGATGAACTAAGCGGTGTTTTTGATTTTATCGACGCGTGTGAGGGAGATTTCTTGTTTGATCTGGCCGTCGTTGCTGTTTCGTGGTGCTTGGATGGGGAAGATGAGCATTCCAAAGTATCTTTGTTACTCTCACACTATAACTCTGGAGTTAGTTTTGTCAATTTCATCCCTTATATGAAATACGCACTTTTGTATTACGCAACCACCCGCTATATCAATCATAGAAACTATCAATCCCTGCTTGATAAAATCACCCGTTTAGACGAACAATACAAAGGCCAAATATGAATTTCACCCTTCAGGATGCACAGGCCCTACAGACCATCCTTTCCGCGCGACGTGATGTCAGAGGTAACCATTACATTGACAAAACAATTGCCCCTGAAACTCTTGATGCGATTTTCAATGCCGCAAATTCTGCCCCTTCGGTGGGATTCTCGCAACCTTGGGAGTTTATGATTATTGATGATCTAATCCTACGTGATAAAATTTATCATGAATTTGAAAAAGAAAACAGTAAAGCCAAAGCGATTTTTCACAACAGCAGCCTTTATCCATCACTCAAACTCGAGGGGATCAAAGAGGCAGCGTACAATGTCGCCGTACTTTACAAAAAGCCTACTAAAGCGATTTTAGGGCAAACTACCCAAAAGAAAATGGGAGAGTACAGCGTTGTATGTGCCATTCAAAACCTTTGGCTCATGGCGCGAGCCTACAATATAGGTGTCGGTTGGGTCAGTATTCTCAAGCCTAAAAGAATACAAAAAATATTGAACATCTCGTCAGACTACAAACTAATCGCTTATCTGACTATGGGCTATGTCGATGAGTTTCCAAACGAACCGGAACTGCAAACACTAAACTGGGAAGCCAAGAAACAGCTCGATGATGTTATCTCAAAAAGGACAAATAATGACGATTAAAACAATTATAGGAAGCAGTGATTTCGCTGAATTCCTACGCGGTAAAGCAGGGCGATTTCTTCTGTGCCTAAGCAATACAAAGACGGCAAATATTCCGGGAATCACTCAAGCAGGTATCCCTGGCCTTTTGTATTTGACTCCGACTCTCGATGCCGAATTTCTTTGTACCGGGGAAGTGCGCAGTCTGGGGACGATCGCCGAGACACCCAAAGGGGTCCCGACTCCAGGCCTCATCACACGGGCTGTTCATATGCTTCACCCTTTTAGCGTTCTCTCCTTACTTGATCTTGGACTAGAGGTCAAACCAAAAATAGACTATTTTTCCCTTTATACGTTTGGAATAAATCCCAGCAGTTCGATTGATAACGGTGCCGATATCCCGGCAACGGATCTGTTTGAAAAAGGTCTTGAATTCGCACAGGAGTATCTTTGCAACAATGACTATATTATTCTAGGAGAATCGGTACCGGCAGGTACCACAACCGCCCTCGCGACCGCTTTGGCATTAGGATATGATGCCCACGATAAGTTCAGCAGCAGTTTTAAAAACGCCCCCAGCGATATCAAACAAACCGTTGTGCTAAAAGCTCTAAGTACCTGTGAAGGGGTGGATGATCTGTTTGACAAACTCTCCTTAATCAGCGATAACATGCTCATCTTCAACGCTGGATTTGTTCTAGGACTTCAAAAACGAAAGATCAAGACAGTTTTGGCAGGCGGGACTCAAATGGCCGCTCTCTTATTGGTCATCAACTCAATCCTAAAACAAACCGAGCAATCCATAAACAGTCATAATCTCGCATTGTGTACCACCAAATGGGTCTATGAAGATCCCAATTCCGATATCAAAGGGCTGCTTGAAATGGTCGATTTCCCGATCAATGCCTATTACGTTGATTTTGATTTCTCGCTTACACAGCATCCCGCTCTCAAACTCTATGATGAGGGTGAAGCCAAAGAGGGTGTAGGAGCCGGAGGTGCCCTCATGTATGCCTGCCTCAATGGCGTCACTAAAGAGCAAATTACCCGTAAAGTGGAGAGTTTTTTGCAATGAAAATACTCTATTTCGGAGGGCAAAAATCGGGTAAAAGTTCTCTGGCGGAATATCATGCCAAAGAGCTCTCTACCAAACACCCCTACTATCTCGCGACATACGACACCCGTTTTGGCGATGGTGAGATGCAAACCCGTATTCAAAAACATCGAGAGACCCGAAAAGAAGATTTCATAACGATCGAAGAGACCCACGATCTTGCGTCTGTTATTCAGCCCCATCATACCTATTTGATCGACTGTATCTCCATGTGGCTACTCAACCGCATCGAAGAAGATGAGACGACTTTGATGACTGCCATCGAAGAACTCGAAAATATCGATGCTAACATCGTGTTTGTCCTCAACGATGTCACCTGCGGTGTCATCCCCATCGATACCATGAGTCGTCGCTATGTCGATCTTAGTGGCCTCATAGGGCAAAAGCTCGCCAGTATTTGTGATGAAGTTTACGAAGTAAAACTCGGCCTTCGAATTCGCCTCAAATGAACCTTTTCGAGCACGGCGGTGATGTGAATGCGTTTGCTACTCACTGTGGATGTACTCCCGAAGAGGTTATCGATCTCTCCAGCAACATCAACTTCATCACCCCAATCGTAGATTTTAGCACCGTAACCCTCAACAGCTACCAAAATTATGAAGCACTAACACAAACGTTAGCCGATTATTACGATGTAAACGCTGACGAAATAGAACTTTTTAACGGAGGCTCTTCGGCCATTTTTTCCCTGATACGTTTTTTCGACCATTCCATTTGCACAATCTACTCTCCCGCCTATGCGGAGTACAAAAAAGCGGCCATCCTCCACGGAAAAAAGATCATCCTTATCAACCGTTTCTCCGATATGGATGCAGAAGTAGAAGAAAACTCCCTCGTTATCTTCGTCAACCCCTCCACCCCCGACGGACACTACTATGATGTAGATGCACTGATGAAACAGTGGATTGCAAAAAGTTGCACCGTTCTCATCGACGAATCATTTTTGGAATTTTGCGGCGGAGAATCGGCAACCCGCTATCTCCCAACCTATGACAAACTCTACGTTTTAAAATCGCAGACGAAGTTTTACGGATGCGCGGGGGTGAGGGTTGGCATTGTCCTTTCATCCGTAGAAAATATCCGTGCACTCAAAGAAAAAGAGCCTCTTTGGAAAATCTCGGCACTCGACAGCCATTTTCTCATCACGGCATTAGCCGATGAATCGTTTCGTGCGCAATCACATGCGTTGAATTCAGAAGCGAAAACGTATCTGAAAACTATCCTCGACAACTCCCCCCTTTTTGAGGAGGTGTTTTCGAGTGATGCGAACTTTTTCCTCGTACGGCTTGCTTCGATGAGTGCAAAGGAGTTTCAGGAGAAGCTTCTCCCGCATAGGATTATGGTGCGTGATTGTTCCAATTTTGATTTTTTGGATAATCGGTATGTGCGGATTGCCGTCAAAAGCGTCCCTGAACTAAAGCGATTTGAGGAGGCGTTGTGTTCTTTAGCATAGCCCTCATTGCCTACCTCACCGACCGACTCTTCGGCGAGTTCACATTTATCCGTCACCCCATTGTCCTCATGGGTAATTTTATCACCTCCTTTGAAAAGAGGTTTTATGCCCCAACGATCATACGCGGGTTTTGGCTCGTGTTTTGGTTGTTAGCATGTGTGTTAGCCCTCGTCTATCCGATCACCCTGATCGATAACCCATGGATATTGGGGATCATCGCCTCGACGGGGATCGCCTCCAAAATGCTCTATGATAGCGTCCATGACGTCTTAACCGATCCCAAATCAATCCGCTATCTCGTCAGCCGTGATACCGAAAACCTAAGCCCTAGTGATATCAACAAAGCTGCCATCGAGACCTATGCCGAAAATCTCAGCGACGGAGTGATCGCACCGCTGTTTTATCTTCTGTTATTCGGGTTAGTCGGATTGTTTGTCTATAAAGCGATCAATACCCTCGATTCGATGGTAGGTTACCGTAATGATCGTTACGAAAGATTCGGGAAGGTGAGTGCACGGCTGGACGATATTGCAAACTATATCCCCTCGCGCATTACGGCGATTATCATCTTGATTCTCTTCGGTAGACTTGGCAAATTCGTACAAACATGGCGTTACGGTGCATTGCACGAAAGCCCCAACGCGGGATACCCGATTGCGGCGATGGCACTCTCGCTGGGTCTTTCCCTCGGGGGGCCGACATCGTATTTCGGCAAGATAAAAGAGAAGCCCTATTTCGGTGAGGGGAAGCGGGATATTAGTGCCGAAGATGTCCGCCGCGCATTGGCGCTTCAGTGGAAACTCGATACCCTTGTGGTTATCGTATTAGCGGCGGGAGTTTTGGCATGAAATCGATCTCAATTTTTGGCACTTCCTCCGATGCGGGGAAATCGACCCTCACTTTTGTGATCGGCAGACTCCTGCAAGAGCGGGGATTTAACGTCGGAGTTTTTAAAGCCCAAAATGTCTCCAACAACTCCCATGTGTGCGATGACGGAAGTGAAATCGCCATCGCCCAATATTTTCAGGCGGAAGTTTTGGGGATACCGACGAGCTACCATCTCAATCCGATCCTCCTCAAATCGGGTCATGGAAACAGCGCCTCACTGATCGTCAAGGGGCACGTCGTAGAAGACAAAGAGGTGCGAGAGTACTACCACGACCTCGATACCCTCAAACCCGCTGTCGATGAGTGCTTCGAGTATCTGAGCGAGAGGTACGAGTGTCTCATCTGTGAGGGGGCGGGAAGTCCCGTCGAACTGAACCTGATGGACAAAGACCTCTCCAATATCTACATCGCCGAAAAATACAACACGAAGATTATCCTTGTCGCTGACATCGAAAAAGGGGGCGTATTTGCCTCGATTTGGGGAGTTTACAATCTCCTCCCCGAATCCTTGCGCGCCAATGTCATCGGGGTGATTGTCAACAAATTCCGAGGTGATCGAACCTTATTTGATGAAGGGGTGCGTATCATAGAGGAGCGCTTCGGCATCCCAGTCCTGGGCGTCCTCCCCTATCTCCCCCTCAACCTCGGATTTGAAGACTCCCAAAGCCTCAAAAATTTCGTCCAAAACAAACCCCATCCTGCAAAAAAGATCGGAATCATCAACTACCCCACGATGAGCAACTACAACGATTTCGAACCCCTCATCGCCGATGAAACCATCTTTGTCGAGTTCATAACTTCCAATGTTTCTTTGGAGAATTTCGATCTTATCATCCTCCCAGGAAGCAAACGGGTCATCGAAGATTTGAAATGGCTAAAAAAAACGGGGCTGTTTGACGCTCTCCAAAAAAGAGAAAAAGAAATATTGGGAATTTGTGGCGGGTATCAGATGATGTTTGAGAGCATCCTCGATGATGCGTGTGTCGAAACCACAAAACCTAGCCGTGAAAGCGGTCTGGGATTTATTGACGATGTGATCGTGTTTCAAAAAGAGAAAGTACTTAATAAAGGGAAATACACCCTTTTTGGCAAAACACTCAACGGATTTGAAATTCATCACGGGGTGAGTGCCAAATATCCGCTTGTCTACGAGAAAGGGCATATCAAAGGGACGTTTGTCCACGGATTTTTTGATGATGAGGTGTTTGAAAACTACAAAAAAACAACGATTGATACGTTTATCGCGACGATGAGAGACGAGATCGATATGAAGAGGATACTAAAATATGTCATATAAAAAATGGTTCGATGAACATGCGGCCAAACACCGTGCTATCATGGAAAAACTGACAGCCTTGAGCGATCAAGAGGTGATTGAATATTTCCGATTTGAAAACATGGTACAAAACGAAAAAGAGTTTTGTCCCCTCTATGCGAACAATAAAAAATGCCACGACACTCCTGAACTCAACTGCTATTTGTGTGCCTGTCCCAACTTTCGGTTTAACGACAAGGGGTTTAAACAAGAAGAGGAAAAAACCCTTTTCAGTACCTGTTCCATCGAGAGCCCTGATGGTGATCGTTACATCAGTGAGAGTGCCATCCACCAAAACTGCGCCGGATGTCTCGTCCCACACAGAGAGAGCTACATCAAAAAAGTGTTCGACAGAAACTGGCTGTCCATCATGAAAGAGGTGCCGTGTGAAACAGCTATATCTGGGAATTAAATTTGCGCTGAGCTACTTCACGATGCTCCCGATTCGCTTTAATGCAACCGATGATCTCTCACACCCAAGCGTCCTATCAAGCATGCTGTTGACACTTCCTTTCGTCGGACTCTTGCTTGCAACGCTGGCTATCGCCTCGTTCGTTGCCCTCGAACCGCTAGGATGGCTTGCAGCGATCAGTGCATCGGTTGTCTACATGGCTTTGTACGGATTTATCCACACTGAAGCGATCATCGACGTTGCTGACGCGGTGTACGCCGCCCACAGCGGAAAAGATCCCTATGTGATTATCAAAGACCCTACCGTAGGAGCAATGGGAGTGCTGTATGGAGTCAGCTTCCTTATCCTCAAGATTTCAGCCCTCTCCTATTTACTGATGCACCATCTCTTTGTACCTTTTATGGCTATAGCCGCTATCAGCCGCATCTCCCTTCTTATTTTGATCCGCACACACGATTTTCGTTCTTCGTTTGTCTCACAGCTCAAAGAAAGCCTCCCCCTATGGCCTTTACTCATTCTCATCGCTCTTTATGTGGCTGTGGGGTGGATGGTTCCCATGTCAATCGCTCTTTTGGGTATCGGAATACTGAGTGCCCTGCTGCTCTCATCCCTTGCCAAAAAATCTCTGGGATTTGTCAACGGTGATGTTCTGGGAATGTCTCTAGAGGGTGTTGAACTCATCTTGATTTTTGCGGTCTTACTGGCATGGGTCTGATCCTTTTACGCCATGCGCCGCCGGAAGTGCAATATCACGGTTGCTACAATGGGCATACCGATATCCCCATCAATGCAGCCCTTTTTGATACTTCTAAACTGATTTCTCTGCAAAATCAGCAATTTGATCACATCTATTCCTCTGATTTACAGCGATGTACGGCGACTTTGCAGATGATGGGGCTTACCGGATTCACTTGCGATCCACGTCTCAGGGAAGTACGCTTTAAGCCCTTTATAGAGGGAAAAACTTTTGCTCAAATCGAAGCTACCGACCATTTTGATCCCCGTTCTTTGACTTGTTCCCATAGCTGGCACCATTATGTATGTGACGAACCGCTCACTGTATTTCGGGCACGGGTTCAGAGCTTTTTGGATGAACTTCCAAAAAATGAGCATATTTTAATCTGTTCCCATGGCGGTACCATCGCCATGATTTTAACACTACTTAACCCTGAAATCCCAAATAAACCCTTAGGATACCTTGACCATATCACCACAAGTTTAGGGTAAAATACCAAAAACATAGAAGAGGAAAATATGCGTAGCGTACTGCTTATCATCCTATTTTTCTCTTCGCTCTTTGCATCTCCTCTTCCCCTGTATTTTAAAGGCAATGATAATATAGCGTCACGTGATCTGTACGATACTCTGAACTTACGACTCCCTTATGCCATCGAAGTGTGGGAAGACCACCCCTCTATCGAGCCGGCAGCTGTTTCTCAAAGTATTATTGCGTTGGTCAGCTACTACCGTTCACACGGTTATTTTGGTGCTAAGATCAGTGCTCAAGAAACCAACAGTTCCATTACCATGCTCATCCAAGAAAATGAGCCCATTACCGTAGCAGATATCAAAATCAATAGCAGTCTCGATATCGACTCTGCCGTGATGCTTAAAATGGATGACCTTTTTAACCAAGAGATATTCGCACAGTCAAAGCAAAAGATCAAAAAAGAGTATGGAGACCATGGATACTGCAATGCCGAGTTTAATTCCAAAGCGTGGATAGATACACAGACACATAAAGCGTATCTATTATTTGAAGCAACACCGCATGAACCCTGTACTTTTGGTGCTATCAGCGTAGAATCAACTCCTAATATTGATGGAAAACTGACCGCTTCCATGCTGCGGTTTGATGAAGGCGATCCCTATAATCTCTCCTCTATCCAACAAAGCTATGAAGCACTGTATGCTCAAGAAGCAATTGCCCGTGTCATCATCAATGACAACGAAAGAAATGGCAGTATCGTCCCTGTGATGTTGGGAGTGGAAGAAACCCCTCAACCTATCCGATTCAATGCCGGAATCGGCTACAGCAGTGACCAAGGCCCTGGTGCGTTGGCAGGGATCAAACATCGTAACTTCTTTGGAAATCTAAAAACACTTTCTCTAGATACCAAATATTCTGAGGTGAAACAAGAAGCATCCGGTACCCTCTCCATCCCTCTGCACAATCGAGCCTCAGCCCACGGTGAAGTCGGGTACGTAGACGAAAAATTTGACGGCTATCGCAGTCGAAGTGTGTTTGAAAAACTGACCCTCAAATACCAAGACAATCCCTCATCAGCATTGTTTGGTCTATTATTTAATGAGGAAACAACCTATAACAGTATCAACACGGAGGATTTCCCCAACAATAATCTCTTCATCCTTTCGCCATTAGGAGAGATCAATATTGACACCCGTGACAAACCACTTGATCCTAAAAAAGGGTATTGGATAAATGCAAAAGCACAAGGATCCCTTTTGGGCGCCTATTCAGACGCTACGTACTTCAAGACACTCCTCTCAGGTGCGTATTTAGAAAGCGTTGGCGATCAGGTCATCGGAACGCGTGTAAAATGGGGGACACTGCGTACCTATGAAGGGCAAATCCCTCCTTCTTATCGTTTTTATGCCGGGGGTATGAACTCAAACCGGGCCTATACCTATCGTGATCTTGGGCCCAAAGACCCCTATGGAAATTCATTAGGTTTCAACAGCCTTTTAGAGGGTAGCGTGGAATACCGTTTCCCAATCTATGCCTCATTTCGTGGTGTTTTGTTTAGCGATTTAACGTTTGGATCAAACGATTACATCCCTGATTACTCACTCCCTTATTGGGCTGCGGGTGTCGGACTGCGCTATGTCACCCCAATCGGCCCTATTGCACTGGATTTTGGGGTTGATCCAGAAGATACCACGCAATATGCGATCCATTTTCGTGTCGGGGAACTGTTTTAACGGTTAATTTACCAAGGAGAGGGTTGCCATGTAATGCTTTTCATCCTGCACATCGTGTAGTTTCCACCCATAATAATCGCACAGCGTTTGCGCGATTTCCAATCCAACACCTGTTGAGTGTATAATCGGGGTTACTTTATCACACACCGGATTCTCGATCTCAAAGACTCCATTATCACAACGTAAGTAAATAGTACTCCCAAAACAAGCATGATTCAGCGCATTTTCGATCAAAATACGTGTAACTCTCTCGAATGGTGCTTTTGGAAGAAGGGCGGACGACGTTTCAGGGATACTAAGCTCAAAATGAAGCTTCCGATGCTGCCATAGCGGTTTAAGTTCCTCAATCCAAGCCTCAACCGACTCCTTAAAATAAATAATCTCCATCTCTTCAGAATGTTCTGTAGTATGTAATATATGGGTTATTTTATCTGAAATCGTGTCAATCTCTTCACGGGCTTGCACAATAGAATCACGTTTCCATTCCCCTTTTTGATCCGCAATATCTATTCGCAAACGCAATTGTGCCAAAGGTGTTTTAAGTTCATGCGTAAGCGCTTTCATCGAATCATGCTGTGCGCTTTGCAATCCGCTGATACGCTCTTGTAATGTGGCAATCGCATCGCGTAAGGCGATAATTTCCGTCCCTCCCCTCACGACATTGGGTTTATTTTTCGGATCGCGGCATGTCAAACAATGATGAACCAACTCATTAAACGGAGCAAAAAGGTGGCGAATGAGAAAATAAATCATTCCACTCGTAAAAAGTAACCCAAGTAAAAAGAAAAACCACCGATTGGCCATCATTGCTATAAGCTCATCATCAATCTTAGCCGTTGAAGAGCTAATCACCAAATAACGCCCATCCGCTAAAAGAGCGGAACGAAATAAACGATCATCGTTTAAAGTAGGCTGTACGGGAAGCACTTCAATACGCAGATCATATAGCAACCCTCCCTTCAAAATATTTTGCATCTGCTCATTTTTGCGAATCTCCACTACCATCTTTGGATCCCATTGTGACAGATCATATTCATGTGTAACAATATTTGTCAAAAATGAAAGGCTTCGCGTCAAACATTTTTCCATATGATGATAATAAATTCTTGCAAGTCCATACCCAAATATCGCCACCGAGAAGATCGTCATCCCTAATGTTACTGCAAGGATTCTCCCTTTAAACGTTTTTAAAAGCATACCCTCTCCCCTTGAGCGTCTCGATGGGATTAACCGGTAATTTTTTGCGAATATTACTGATAACCACATCAATTGTATTGGATGTCATCGAGCTTGGATCTTCATAGATTGCATTAGCAATGTCCTCACGGCTGAAAACTTTATCCGGCTTTGATGCGAGAAAAAAGAACAGATCATGCTCTTTTTTAGAGAGTAATATCAACTCCCCGTGCGCATTCAATGTTTCATTTTTCATATCGATGTGCAAAGACTCCATGCTAATCACATCGGGAGTATAACGCCGTATCAATGCATCAAGCCGCATTTTGAGCTCTCGCAAATCATAAGGTTTTTCCAAATAGTCATCCGCACCCGCACTCAGACCTGCGATGCGCTCTTCTACTCCTCCATATGCACTGGCGATGATCACCGCACAGGTGGGCTGAAGCTTTTTAAGTTTGGGAATAATCTTCATCCCCTCATCCGCTCCAGAGAGGTTGCGATCAAGCAATAACGCATCGTACGTATAACTTTCCACCAATTCAATACCCTCTGTCAGTGAACTGGCAACATCAACCGTATGAAACGCTTCAAGCGCATCCTTAAGCATTAACCTCATTTTTAAATCATCTTCAATTATTAATATTCTCATGCACATATTGTAATTGATTTTGCTCTTTTTCTCCTTTAAAGGGTGAAAAAAACTCCTTTTCATGATTTTTTCATCCTGCACCGATACGATTTGGCTGTTTAAATAACTTAAGGAGAATTTATGTTGAAGAAAACAGCGATCTTGTCTCTCTCAGCTGTATTAGCGTCACAGCTAATGGGGGCAGATGATTTAAGTGAAATGATTAAAGAAGGAAAAGCAGGCGGTTACATCCGAATGCACCACATCGAACCGGCATTTTCGGATACCATTGCGGCGACAGGAAGCGTCATCGGGGGTAAACTCAAATATCAAACAGGTGCATGGAACGGTCTACGTTTCGGTGCGGCAATGTATACAACGCACGATACGGGTCTAACCAAAGAAGACTATAGAACCCGTGATGGATACAGCCAACAAGCTCAAGGGCTTCATGGTGACGATCTAGGCAGCTATTCGACTTTGGGAGAAGCGTATCTTAACTACAAATTCTCAAATACTGATCTCACACACGGTCGTCAAGAGTTCAAAACTCCGATGACGGAAAATGCGGTTACGATCATCCCCAATCTTTTCCAAGGCACCGTTGTCTCCATGAAAGAGATCAAAGACTTCACTGTTACCGCTGCCCATATCACTGGAATGCAATACGGTACCCGTGCCGCGACCGATGCGGGCTTGATTGGTGATGGTGTGTATAGCATCACGGCTGGTACTGGATACGGGTTTGTATCTCCAGTTGTCAGTGGCACAACAGGGGCTATCACCACGGGTTCAGGAAAAGAGGCCTTTCAGGACATGTCGATCGCTACTTTCGGCACCTCTGCAGGGATGGACACAGCGGGCGTTACAGCACTCGCAGTAGAATATGCTCACGGGGATTTAAAAGCACGCGTATGGGATTATTATGCACATGAGATGTACAACACTATCTATGGGGATCTTGAGTATAAGATGAATGCAGGACCTGCAAAAATTACTCTTGGAGCACAAATCCTAAAACAGGATGATGTTGGAGATTTTGCAACATCAATTGGAGCGACTACTGAAATTGACAAATTACGAACCGTAACCACACCCGCAGGTGCAACTATATACAAAACTAAAATCAGTGCAGATGGGTCCATTGATGCAATGGCGTGGGGGGCACAAGTCAAAGCAGATATTGGGAACTTTGCCTTATCAGCTGCTTACAACCAAAATAATGACGGACACATTATCAATGCGTGGGGAGGTGATCCCCTTTATACCAGTACTATTTTCTCGCGTAATGCATACCGTGCCGATACCACTGCCTATAAATTAGGCGCGGAATACAGTTTCAAAGATTTGGGTGCTCCAGGTCTAAAATTTATTGTTAATCATGCAGCGTATGATACCGATGTTCAAACATGGACAACCGACACCCTTGCTCCTACTGGAATGATGAATGAAAAAAACGATGAGCAAGACTATATTCTTCACTATGTCGTTCCATCGGTCAAAGGTCTTTGGTTCCGTCTCTTCCATGTCGAACGTACCAATGACACTCGCAACTACGACCAATCCCACACGCGTCTCATCGCGAACTTAAGTTTCTAAGGAGCAACCATGAATTTATCACGACGTGATCTACTAAAAGCTTCAGGAATCGGTGCGGCGGCACTGGCTCTGGGTGGCACTACTACAGCGGTAAGCGCATCTGAAAATCCGGCTGCATCTACAGAGCTGATGCCAAAACCTGCGGGAAAACGGGTTGTCATCATCGGTGGCGGATGGGGTGGTCTTACCGCTGCCCGCTACATAAAAAAAGAGGCACCCGAAGCGGAAGTTGTCGTACTTGAGAAGCGTGACATGTTTGTCTCTTGCCCTCTGAGCAACGAATGGCTTGCAGGAGAAATTCCGATGGATTTTCTCACCCGTGATTATTTTACAGCGGCAAAAGATTTCGGCTACAAAATGATCCAAACAACGGTAACCGATATCAGTCGTGACACCAAAACTGTCAAAACAACCACGGGAACCATCGGCTATGACTACCTCGTTCTCTCACCGGGAATTGCTTATGACTATTCCAAATGGTTCGGAAACGATACCCAAGCCGCAGAGCGCTGTCGTCAAGAGTGTCCCCCTGCATTGATCCATGGCAGTGAACACGTAGCACTCAAAAAAATGCTCGAAGATTTCGAGGGAGGTAACTTCATCATCTCTATTCCTGATGGCGCCTACCGCTGTCCTCCTGCACCGTATGAGCGCGCTGCGATGATGGCCCATTTTATGAAGAAAAACGGCATCAAAGGTAAAGTGATCATCCTAGACCCAAAAGCCAAACCGGCACCAAAGGGGCCTGGATTCATGGCGGCGTACAAAGAGCTGTATCCTGATATCGTCGAGTATCGTCCCAATTCACTCGTAAAAACCGTCGATTTGGACAAAAAAGAGGTCGTTGTCACCGTAACGCTCGAAGATGGACGCACTGAAGATCAGCGTATCGCCTATACTGCGGCAAATCTAATGCCAGTCAATAAAGCCTCCGAAATCGTCGCGATGGCGGGTGTAGCAGGCGGAAAAGCAGGATGGGGTGTTATGACTTCTCCAACCTTCCAATCCAAAGCCGATGAGCGTGTATTTGTCATCGGTGATGCGGTAGGGGGTTATCCGTATCCAAAAAGCGGTGCCATTGCCAATGGCCAAGGACACATTGTCGCATCTCAAATTGCTGCAATGATCCAAGGACGTCCGCAAGCTGCAGCACCAGTTCTACCGCAAAACGTTTGCTACTCGATGGTAAACGGTGCTGAAGCGATTTCAATCGGAGTTACTTTCTCACTCATGGATGATAAAGACCTCAACGGTAATGACATCAAAGTGATCAAACCGAAAATGACCGAAAACAATACCCGTTCAACCGCGCTTGGAAAAACCACGCATGAATGGTACAACGGAATGATGCGCGATATTTTCGGCAGCTGATTCCCCCCTCTTGGCCGGTGTTTCTCCTGCACATGCCAAGAGGGTAATTTAAGGGCAAGTTTTGGCATAATAACACTATGCAAATACCTCCCGAAGACGGCTTTACACCTATACGCAAAGTGAACCTGTATATACGTTTCGTCAAAAGCCTTTATCTGGTTATTCACACAATGGTCGTATTATCGGTACTCCTGATCGCAGGAGTGCTTTATCTTGCTTTTCGCCCTGATGGGCTCTCTATCGTTTCTACCTATATCTTATCACCCCTTGGTATTCATGTAACAGACTCAACGGGATCTCTTTCGGAGGGGTTTTCACTGCATGGTCTTCATTCCAAAGCCATTAATGCCAAAACTCTGACACTGGATTATAATCTAACCGCCATCATCAAAGGTGATCACGTCATTGACAGTATCACTATCGACGGGTTGCAAATTCATCTGGATGATTTTATCCATCAAAGCAGCTCTTCATTGGCATTACCTATTTTTACGTTCAAAGAAGTCACCCTCACAAACCTACAACTTATAAGCAGTTATCCTGTGGAATTGGATATACACGGTAAAAATGGAAGCTATGATGGTAAAAACCTCAATTTTGGCTCCATCCAAAGCAGCGTTAAAAGCCGCTACGCCAGCGGCGCTTTGCAAGGAGTGGTTAAAAACAATGCTCTACAAGGGACGGCACTGGTCTATCCAAATGCCCAAGAACTTCAATCTACCGTTGGACTCTTCACCACCCTGCCTCGCCCTCAAAAAATCGTCATAGATGAGCTTTCCGATACCCGCGTAAAATTGCATACGGCATTGGATCAGCTAACATCCATCAACGATCCTCTGACCTCACTCAATACCATTGTGCTAGGCATGGACTATCTCTATCAAAACAATCACCTCGATTTTACAGCAGACTATTTACTTACACGCAATGATGACCGCATGAAGACACATCAAAAACTGCGCTATGATCTAAATGGCGTAACGACCAGCGAGTTCAAAGGGGTACTCACCTCAACACATCCTCTTCCCACCAATATTTTAGAAGGAAAATTTCGAGATGACTCCGAAGGGATCGCAGGGAAACTGACCCTTGGAAACGCTTCTCTTTCACTGCAAAGCAGTGATTACGCAACCTTTGCCTGGGATATGCAAACCGCTCAAGAAAATCTCAACTTTATCCCTTTTCTTCCTCAAGTTGTCCAGCATTCCTCTTTTTCCGTGATGGCGAAGGGACACTATTCTTTGGAAAATAATCAGCTGCAAGGAACTTTCCGTGCACACCATAATCACGGTGACATGAACGGATCGCTTCGTTATGAACATGAAAATTTTAGCCTTAAGGGTAATGTGACGCTCGCTCCTGATGCACCATCATGGAACCACTCTTCTATCAAGCCCCCTGCAAACATAGAAATAGCCCTGACACAAGCCAATAAGATATTTCATCTGGATCTTAATGCTCCCTCGATCTCACTTTCTCTTCAAAATACTCATGATCAGATTACAGGTTCCGGCAGTTACCTAGGTACCTATTTTGATCTTAACGGCACTACGAGCGACATGCACATTACCTCTGTCACCCCATCACTGTGGAAGACTCTCACACAAATTGCTTCCATTGAACTTCCTCGTGGTGAATACTATGATGCTGAAGTACGTACAAATACCCATATCATCTACGACACCACTATTCATGTAAATACTCAGATTGACATCCCATGGTATGCGGCAGTTTTAGACACACATCGGCAATATGGAGGAACCAATAACACCTTTTTGGTACGATACAACGACAACACCATCTTTCTTGATAACTATCAGCTTGATATTGCGGGTCACAATATTGGTTCTAAGAAGCCTTCCATCGCCCATTTGGATGAACATGAAAATCTGATAATTGATGCACTGTGGATATACGATGCGCTGTTATTAGACGGAACGATTGACACTAACACGTTAGCTTCCAAGCTCACACTGCATTCCAATCGTTTTACTTACAAAGGGCCTGAGGGAGAAGCCAATGCCGCAATGAATTTGCTGTTTGTCAGAGATACTAACGCTACGCAAACCCTCACAGGAAATATACAACTGTTAAACGCACAAATCACCTATCTGCCATTACAGCAGTTTAAGGTCATGGATGATGATGTCATCATCATCCAAGATGTCAGACCACCAAGCGATACTTCTTTATTTATGAACGTCCAAATCTCAGCTCAACAACCGCTGCATTACCAAACAAAAGAGCTTGATATTCAGATTCTTCCAGAACTTACCCTCTGGAAAGAGCCCACCGGACCTATCCAGGTCTTAGGTATGGTAACGATTCCAAAAGGAAATGCAACTACTTCAGGAAAGCAGTTTGACATACAAAGCAGCCACCTCTATTTTGCAGGCGGAGACTCCGTCAACCCGTATCTTGATTTTACGATCTTACACAATGTGGATTACAAAAAAATCCATATCTACATCACACATACGCTGGATTCTCCCATCTTCTTATTCAGCTCCGATCCGTTTATGACCCAAAACGACATCATGAGCTATTTACTTTTTGGTTCACCTGCCGATGCATCGCTTAACAGTGACGGCAGTAAAACAGCATTCAAAACTGATGCTACTAACTTTATGTTAGGGGCAGGGGTCAAAGGGCTTATTAACGGTGCAACCAAAATACAAATTGATACGATGAATATTCTCACAACGCAAGAAGGGGGAATGGGGATCGAAGTAGGAACACATCTCAATAAAGACCTGAGGGTACTGTATAAAAATGATACACTTTCAAGCATCTTGGTCCAGTATCAGCTCAACCGATGGCTACGGCTAGATGCGGATATCCACGCATTAGGACAGGGGATCAACGCCATCTACATCAAAGACTTCCGTGATTTCCTTCCTCACAACACCCTGCAAAAGAACAAATAAGTGCTATACTAAGCCTCATACGAGGAGGGGAAAATGGATCCGCTTTTTATTCAAAACAGTATACTATCTCTTGTCCTAGGCTTTCTCATCGGTTTACAACGTGAGATGCATACGATCTATTCCCATAAAACAAAAGATTTTGGAGGTGCACGAACCTTCTCCATGATCTCTCTCTTTGGCTTTTTATCGGCATGGCTTACTTCCGTTTTTCCCTACTTTATTCTCATAGCCGCAGGAATTGCAGGACTGTTGCTCATTGCCGCGTACATTGTCAATAGTATTGCCGTGCCCGATAAAGGGTCAACCACTGAGTTTGCAGCTCTCGTCACATTTATTGTAGGGGCGATGCTTAACTTTACAATTCCTGTTTTTCCCGTCTTTATCTCTATTATCGTTTTGTTTCTCCTCAACTTCAAAGAAACAATCGAAAAATATCAACAGACTATCACCAAACAAGACCTCGGTGCTGCGATCTTATTTCTCCTCATGACTTTTGTTATTCTCCCAATCCTTCCTGATAAAGCCATTGACTCAATGGGACTTATCAATCTGCACCGCGTCTGGATAATGGTGGTTCTTGTCGCGGGTATCTCATTTTTTGGCTATATTGCCATCCGATTATGGGGCTCCACGTATGGAATCGGGGTAGCAGGACTTTTTGGTGGGCTTGTCTCTTCAACCGCAGTTGCGATGAGTATGGCACGTCGCGTTCATGAAAACGGAGCTTTGATAAAAAATTTAGCCATCGCAATTGCATTGGCTTCATCCATGATGCTGATCCGTGCCGGTATTGAGATATGGGTTATTAACCCTGCACTTATCCACCCATTTATCCTTCCTATCACGATCGGATCGCTTTGCGGCTATACCTATATTGGATGGTTATATTTTAACTCACAGCATGAGGATATCCCTCAAGATATACAGTTTAAAAATCCTTTTGATCTCAAAGAGGCCCTCGTCATGGGTCTGTTATTCGGTGCTACCCTGGCACTTATTTCTCTTGCAAACCGATATACGGGAGATATGGGAGTTTATGCCGTTGCATCGGTTTCAGGAGTTGCTGATGTGGATGCCATCATCCTCTCCCTCTCGTCGTTGGCAAAAAACGGGCTATCCCCCATTACGGCTAATTACGCTATTTTAATAGCCATAGTTTCCAACACTGTTGCAAAAGCGACCTTGGTCCTCTTTTTGGGAACCACACAACTCTTTCGCTTTGTGTTTTTTTACTACCTGATTTCAGTGGGGGCTTTTATCGCAACAGCGCTGATCGTGTTTTCATCTCAATAATCTTTTTGTTTTATTAAGATTTATTCTTTTAAAGTAACACTCTGTATACTAACCAACAAAAATAAATAGTAAATGAGAAAAGTTATGAAAAAAAGCCTCAAAAGCATGACGCTAAAAAAGATGGCAATCTCTGCCCTCTTTATCTTTATAATCATCATCTCTTTTACTTCATACTCCTATAAAAGATTAACCCACTCCGCTATGCTTGACAAAGGCCATTCGATTGCGACATTTGTTCAAGCAGGGCTTATAAGCCACATGCAAACAAGCTCACACGAAAAACAGCGACAATACATCCATAACCTTCAAAATGTTTCCGATATCGTTGATATCAAGATCATCCACTCACCGCAAGTCACCGCCCAATTCGCTCTACCATCTCACCAACAGTATTTTAAAGACCCTATCATCGCGAATGTGTTTAAAAATAAAAAACCAAACTATAGATTTACTTCTTTGGGGAAAAATCCCAATATACTTCGAGTTACCTTCCCCTATATTGCGGATTATGACAAAAGTATTGACTGCTTACTTTGCCACAATGTCGCCGATGGAACCGTTTTAGGTGCAGTAGACTTCTATATCGATATGTCCCCGTATAACCGTATGTCATCCAAATACATATATATCATGCTGACTATCTTGGTGTTTAGCTTACTGGGAGTATTGATCTATATGTTTAGATTCATCGATGATCATATAGTAGACCCTATGGAAGAATTAATCCTCAATAGCAAAAGCGCTTACGAAAACCATCATCTTATTAATATGGATACCATCGAATCAATTGAGCTTCAAGCGATTGCCCAAAAGATGAATCTTATCAATGCCCAAGTCCTAACCCAAGCAGAGAATCTCCAAGCAAAAAGCAATGAACTCTTACTGCTTAATCAGGAGATTGAAGCAACGCGTAATGAAATCATCAATACGGTTGGAAATATCTGCGGTGTGCTCTCCACATCAACAGCCTATCATATGCAACGCGTAAGCCAATATGCATACCTTTTGGCTAAAGCATATGGTTTAAATGATGAAGAGTGCAACCTTATCCTCTCTGCTACACCTTTGTACGATATAGGTAAAGCAGGTATACCCTACAACATTTTATACAAGCCTGGAGCATTAGCCTCTGATGAATTAGCAGCCATCCGACAACACCCACAGCTTGGATATGAGATGTTAAAACACTCTTCTCATGCTCTGTTGCAAACCATTGCTACTATTTCTCACGAACACCATGAACATTGGGATGGGCAAGGATACCCCCAAGGGCTCAAAGCAGAAGAAATTCATATATACGCACGCATTGTCGCCATAGCTGATGTCTTTGACGCATTAATATCAAAACGTACCTATAAAAATGCATGGCCCATTGAAGACGTCATCACCTATTTTACAAATGAAAAAGGACGTCATTTTGATCCAAGACTGGTGGATATCTTTATAACTATTATCGATGATATTATGAAGTTAAAAGCCAAATATGATATTTTAGAGAGTGGAGACCGCACGATCAAAGAGCATTTTGAAAGTTCCGAAATATAACCTCATCATCAATGTCAGAAATACTTACTTTTTACGCATAAAAATAAAATCTCCACCCTCATGCCCGCTATCACGAATAATCTTGTATTCAGGCAGTTGACTAGCACTTCCTCCAACCCTCTCTCGAATATCACCCACAAACAGCTCTTCTGCGCTAAACACACGCTCTCTATGCTGACTAAGGCCATCCAATAATGCTCTAGCAAACACAGAATGCCCCCCGCCGCCTCGATCTGAAACCGGCTCATTGCCTCCGCTGGCGATAAGAACACGAGAAGGTCTGTTTGAAAGTTTCGCGAGATAAGCAGCTCGATTGGATTGATCCGTCTGTAAGCGTACATCCGTCGAACGGCTTAACGTTCCGGCATAGCAGCTGTCAGCGACTATAAGAATTTGACGGGCAGCTATACGCTTGAGGTTGGTCGTTACAATTGATTTAGCCTCTATGTAGTTAGTATCGCTGTCTGTATCGGCATCGTATGGGATCCAATAACTGGTATCTGTCACTTTGTCAAAGTAGCCATGCCCTGCGTAATAGATCAAAAATTTGTCATTTTGAGTCAATTTTTTTCTAAAAGCGTTGATCGCTTCTACAATATTTTCACGCGTTGCTTCATCATTACGAATGATGATCGTCTGAAATCCATAATCACGTCGCAAAATAGTATCCAACGCATTGACATCTTTCACTGCTGTTTCTAAAGGGGTGAAGTTTTTGTACTGATCAATCCCGATCAACAGCGCATAATAGGTATCTGCATGCGATGAATTAATCTTACTGTCATATTCAACTTTTTTCAGGGCACGGTTTCCAACTTGAGGTACATAAATCGGTTTTTCGAGGGCCACATCCTGATTGGGTCGAGATGGAGCAACCGTCTGGGTAGGCTGGGATGTCGCAACAGTTTGAATACGATTGATTCGCGTATTTGTCCTAGCGGTTTGGAGACTTTTTTGCAAATCAGATTGCTGGTCAAGCTTAGCAACAATCTGCTCAGCACGATAATGGGTATCGGCGCATCCAAACATTACCAGCGCCATAACAAACAGATAAAACGTATTAATTCGCATTACTAATCACCGCCTGAGTTAAATCATACATGAGCCATCCATAGGGCCCGACAGGGGCTGAACCTCCCCAAAAGCCTATACCACTATTGCCAAAAAGCATTATCAAAGCATTGTCAGAAGGATTTGTTGCCTTCACATCACCAATTCCTGGCCCAGTACTTGAAATCCCCCCAGCTGATGATGAGAGCGTTTTTGTCTCGCCAACCTCTCCATCAGGAGTATAAAGAGTATATTTCAGCATAAACTCATTCGACATCACCGGAAGAATCACCGTCTTCATATCCATAATTGAAACATTCTTTTGAGAGTAGAGAAGGTTCACGTCGGGAAACGTATAAAAATTGGTTAGATGATCTACTTCTGTGCGCGTCGATACGGTGACTAAATAATTCGTCCCCTGTGCCTTTTGGTGAATAACCTCTTCCTTGGTCAATCCTCGAGCATAAACGAGCGGTGCAGAAAACAGCGTTCCTCCCACTTCAGCCTCTACCACATAGTTTGTCGTTACATTATAGTCATACTGACTATCCAGACTAACGATATTAAAGCTCTTATAAAGATCATTTCTATTATCAATCGATAAGATTTGTGATGTCAATTTGTTAAATTTTAAATTAATCATTGGAGCATCCGGTGCATCGGTAAACTGTGTTCCACAAACGGTAGTGATATTGCGCTTTAACGTTGCAATGACATCCTCCTGGAAGCTACCATTATAAAGGATTGGAAGAGGTTGAATTGACCCATCATAAGCACCGAACATAATCCCCTCCATCGCCATTGGCTTGATACAGGCACTAAAATCGGCGTGCAATGATACCTTCTTCCCTTTTAAAGATGCGGGACATTGCAAATCATTCGTGGGTAAAAATCGAGCATCATTATGCTGGTTAATAATTTGCGAATCAAGCCGTGTTACCGAGGGAGGCATACACCCACTTAGTAAGATTGCACCAATGACTAATGATGCTTTAACCATCCAAAAGACGGATGAATAAAAGATTTTTGACATAAAATCCCCTTTACGGCTTTTTTCGTAACTGATCCTTCATTTTAGTTTTACTTAGCTAACGTCTTCCTTAGTCTTCCCATGCTAAAATTCTGATAATGATGCACACAATACCTATCGAAACTTTTCTCGCAAACATGAGTGAATATGACCTCATCATCGATGCCAGAAGTCCCAAAGAATACCGTGAGTCTCACGTTGCCAATGCTACCAATCTGTATGCCCTCAGTGATGACGAACATGAGCAGGTAGGAACTATCTACAAACAAGTATCCCCTTTTGAAGCACGGCTGAAAGGAGCCTCTTTTGTCTGCCTCAATGCAGCCAAACACATCCAAACCCTCTATCCCACATTTAATCCGGGTTCCAAGATCGCCATCTATTGCGCTAGAGGAGGGATGCGATCTTCGTCTTTGGGAACGATTTTCTCAAGTATCGGCTACCCAATAGAGCGTGTCATCGGAGGGTATAAATCATACCGTGCCTTTGTCACCGAGTATCTCGAAAATCTCCCACAAATCAACTTTTTAACCCTAACGGGCAATACCGGATGCGGGAAAAGCGACCTCTTGCAGGATTTGACCAATGTCATCGATTTGGAGAAAATGGCGAACCACTACGGTTCCGTTTTTGGCGACGTCAACGGAGCACAACCAAGCCAAAAAGAGTTTCAAAACCGACTTGCTCACGCCGTGTTAGCACTGGATCTCACAAAAAGTGCCTTCGTCGAAGCCGAAAGCAGACGCATCGGTAAAATCACCTTGAGCGGTTCGTTATATGCCCATATGGAAAAAGGGATACGCATCGAGATAACAGCACCCATTGAGCAGAGAGTAGAGCGTATCATGCGCATGTATGACAGTATGAACAACACTTTTTTCATGGAACGGATGGAACGGATTTCACCCTACATCAGCCGAGACGACAAAATCGATTCGATCACCGCTTTTGAAAACGGTGATCTTGCACGTGTCTCTGAGATTTTACTCACACAGTATTACGACAAAGTCTATAAAGTGACCAAAGCCCCCGATATTATCATCTGTAATGACAACCATGACAAGACGATCGAAACCCTCAAGGGAATTCAAGATGAACAACAGCGCTAAGCTCACCAAATTTGTCCGTGCATCCGGATGTGCCGCGAAGCTCTCCCCCGGCTCGCTGGAAAATGTCACCTGCCATCTCAAATCGTTTCACAAAGACTTACTCGTGGGATTTGAAGGGAATGAAGATGCGGGTGTCTATCGAATAACCGACGAACTGGCGATGGTGCAAACCGTGGATTTCATCACCCCTGTCGTAGACGATCCGTTTGTCTACGGTCAAATCGCTGCGGCCAATTCCCTCAGTGATGTATTTGCCATGGGCGGTGATGCCAAAACTGCCCTCAATCTCGTAGGTTTCGATGGTAAGAACCACCCTGCTGAAGTACTCACCGAAATCCTGCGCGGCGGGATGAGCAAAGCGCAAGAATGCGGTGCCATCATCGTAGGTGGCCACACGATCGAAACCCCTGAGATGATCTATGGACTCTCCTGCACCGGCTTCGTCCACCCTGATAAGATCTTACGTAACAATGCCGTACAGGAAGGTGATGTCATCGTCTTAACCAAACCGCTGGGACTTGGGATCTTGATCACCGCGATCAAAGCCGATCTTTTGGATAATACCACGGTACTTAAAGTCGCCGAAACGATGAAAACCCTTAACTATAAAGCCTCCTTAATTGCACGAGAATTTAATGCGCATGCGTGTACCGACGTCACAGGTTTTGGCTTTTTAGGACATTTACGCGAAATGAGCGGAAACCTTAAAACGATAGAGGTAGACAGCAGTGCCGTGCCGTTTTTTACCGAAGCATTACCAATGGCTGCCATGGGCATTATCCCCGCAGGAAGCTATGCTAACAAAGAGTATCTACAACCGCATGTCCTTTTTAAAAATACTATTAATGCTGATTTGGAGATGATCCTCTTTGATGCCCAGACATCGGGCGGACTTTTGATTTCAGCAACACCAGCCGATGGACAAAAGATACTCAAGCGCTGTATAGATGAAGGGATCCCTGCTGCTATTGTCGCGCATGTTATGGCCAAATCAGATACGGATATTATTATTCACTAACATAGACCTCTTCCTTAACTAAACCATAATTTCTTGATTTCCATCAAGTTTATTCTCTCAAATATTCGTTATAAATCTACCTATTTTTATAACAAGGACCCCTTATGAGTTTGTCACAAGAAACCATCACTTCTATCAAAGAAACTATCCCTTTAGTCAATCAAGAAGCAGAAAACGTAACCACACGTATGTATGAGATTTTGTTTTCTAAATACCCGGAGACAAAGCCATTGTTTGCTAATGCCGATAAAGACCAGCACAAAAAACTCGCAGGTGCGATCGCAGCATTTGCTGGAAATATCGATAATCTCGGCGTATTGGGCGCAGCAGTAGAAAAAATGGCACAATCCCATGTTATGACACAAGTCAAACCGGTTCACTACCCAATGGTTGCCGATGCACTCATCACCGCAATGGGTGATGTATTGGGTGAAGCATTTACCGATGCACGTAAAAATGCATGGGTAGAAGCGTATACTTTTTTAGCAAATATCCTAATGCAGCGTGAGCAAGAGCTCTATGCACAACGATAATCACACCAAAAAAAGACTTCTGCACATAGCAGAAAGCATCATTGCAGGTGTTGGTGCCCTCATTGGGCTCTCATTTATCGGCCTGATAGCACAAAGTGCCAATACAATGATGCTTATTGCCCCTTTTGGGGCGACAGCCGTACTGCTATTTAGCGCGCCTAACAGCCCCTTTTCAAATCCATGGAATGTTTTTGGCGGATACTTCATCTCAACCGTGATAGGTTCTGTAGTATTAGCCTATACAGATGCGCAATGGCTACCGATCGCAATCGGACTTGGTCTAGTTATTATGCTCATGCATGGGTTTAGAGTTATTCATCCACCTGCTGGCGCCAATTTTTTAATCGTGACTCAGGGGCATCTTAGCCTTTATTTAATGGAACCTCTGATTATTGGTTTAATCACCTTAGTCATAGTTGCAATGAGCGTTCAGCGCATCAAAGAAAAATTCTTGACCTAGCTCAATTACTACCAGATACTTTTATGCTACACTTTTTCTAATTATTGGGTGGGTTATTTTATGAAAACAACGATAACAGTTTTACTTCTTTTTTCTACCCTTCATGCGACACCGTTGAAACTCAACGATGCTATTAGCATGGCACTCAAATCCAACCCTCAAACACAGGCAGCATTGTTACGCATTCAAAGCTCTCAAGCCGATACCAAAGCCGCCAAAACAGCCCTTTATCCACGTCTTGATCTCAACGGTGAGTATTACCCAAGCAAAACCATTGTAATCCCTGCAAATGGAACCTTCTCAACGCGTCAAACCGATACCTTCCACACAGATGTCAGCGGAAGCTACTCTCTATGGGATTTTGGGCGAAATGACAACCGAATACAAGCAGCCCAACACGCACAAGAGGGAAGTGTTGCGGATAAAAAATTTATTGAGAGCAGTATTATTGAACAGGTTTGGCTGCAGTACACGACCATTGCCTACTTGGAACAACTGATCGATACCGCCCGTAAATCATCCGAGTTTTATAAAGCACAATATACCCAAGCCGTTAGGATGCGCGAAGTGGGATTAAAAACACAAGCCGATGAATCGAGATTTAAAGCCTCATGGCTCGAAGCCGATGATCATCACAGCGCTGCACGCGCACAAAAAGCTAAAGTACTTATGGCACTTGAACTTCTAGTAGGAAGCGATGCCCCCGTAACGATAGACCAAGCTGACTTTGATCGCCGTGCGAGTACGCTATCCATGGTAGTTGAAAATGCTTCAACATTGCGCGAAGAGCTTTCGCAATCCAATCCGCAACTCCAAAAACTTCGGATGCTTATCAATCGTGACAAGGCACTATCTAACGCAATATCTAAACAACCTTATGGATCGGTTACCCTCGTAGGCTCATACGGCTATGACAATTCTCTCTCCTCATATGACACCTCCCAAATCGGTGTACGAGCATCAATTCCCTTGTATGATGGAGGAAAACTCAATACGGACACACAAAAAAGCCGTATTGCTCTCACCCTCGCACAAAAAGAGTATGAAATCGCCGAGAGGGGATTATGGCAAGAACTTTACAATAGCATAATCGATCTTAACCGCTTTGATGAAATAATTGCAGCAAAAGAGGGAGTGATGAATGCTACACAAAAAGCGCTTACCCTCATGCAAGAACGCTATGCCCAAGAGTTGGCAACCTACATCGATGTATTAGAATCTCAAAGCGTATTGGAAAATGCACGCATTGCTCATGCGGATGCAAAACTGCAAAAAATACGTGTATGGATATACCTACAACGTTTATTAAATAAAGGAAATAACAATGGCATGTTGTGATAAAAAGAAACTGATTCTTGCTGGAGTAATTGTCCTTATTGCTATCGCATTTATCACTTCATTGAGAAAGACACCTATGCCTAAAATACCAGTGATACCTAATGGCGTAAAAATGCAAACGTCTTCAAACCAAGTCAATGGAGTAGGAACACTTGAAGCCAAAGAAGTCATTACTATTGCACCTAAAAATACTTCTACTATCAGTACTGTGTATGCGGATGAGGGGGACCATGTTGTCAAAGGGACACTTTTAGCCCAAATGGAACTTGCAGAACTTACAGGTGCTCAACTGCAAAACAGTGCCATCGTCGAGAAAAGCCGCTCCCAAATGGCCTCACAAAAAGCCGCTATAGAAGATATGAGAGCTAAAAAAGTATTAGCCGATGCTACCTTGACACGCTACAAAAACCTCAGCAAAGGAGGATTTGTAACGCAAGCAGAGCTTGACACCGCTCAAGCCTCAGCCCAAAGTGCAAATGCGGCTCTTGTAAGTGCACAAGAATCGCTAAAGCTCTCCCAACATGAGATACAACGTGCAGTTGGGTCGTTGGATTCCATAAACGCTACCATCCGCGATTATTCTTTACGCTCACCTATCGATGGGATCATCCTCTCACGCGATGCGGAAGCTGGAAGCACTATAAGTCCCGCTACCCCCGTCTTTAAAATCGCCAATCCAAAAAACGTGTGGATCAGAACCTACATTGACGAACGCCAAAGTGCAGGGCTGAAAGTGGGGCAGACCGCTATTGTTACTTTGCGTTCAACAGGTGATCAAAAATACGTAGGTGTCGTACGCCGTATCGGAATGGTAAGTGACCGTATCACTGAAGAGAGGGTTGTTTACATCACATTGGACACCCTTCCTGATCCTTTGTATTTGGGCGAACAAGCCGAAGTTCAAATCAACCTTACCCATGATTAATCTCGCACAGCGTGATATCGCCCACTCTCTGGGCAAATTTGTCACTACAGCACTAGGTGTCGGAATGCTTATCGGTGTCGTACTTGTCATGATTGGTATCTACAGAGGGATGGTACATGACGCCATGATCGTCCCCAACAACATCGCACCTGATTTATGGGTTGTGCAAAAAGACACCTTGGGCCCCTTTGCTGAAAGCTCTAGGCTGCACGAAGACCTCAAATATTCTTTGAAAGGATTTGCAGGGGTCAAAGAGGTTCATCCTCTCACCTTTCAAAGTTTACAAATGCCCAAAGGAGACAAGCCCATTCGCGTTTACGCACTTGGCTACGAATCCCTCAGTTCTTTTAAACCATTTACTCTGACGCAAGGAACAGCGATAAAAGTCCGCAGTCGAGAGATCATCGTCGATACCAAAACAGGGTTTATTCTCGGGGATAAGATCACTCTGGGACGTAATATCTACACTGTGGTAGGACTAACACACAAAGCCGTCTCTTCGGGAGGTGATCCAATGGTTTATCTCGATTTGCACGAGGCACAGGAACTGCAATTTTTATTCAGCAATGAACAAATTCGCAACGATAGAGTACGTGGAGCACAAAGTACTGCGACCGCTACAGTCAATGCGTTTGCCCTCACCCTATCTCCTGGATTTGATTCCAAAACTGTAGCTCAGGAAATACACCGCTGGAAACATCAGGAAGTCTATACCCAACAAGAACAATCGGATATCCTCACCAAAAATCTCATAGAACGTTCCGCTAAACAAATCGGAATGTTTACCATGATTTTGCTAATCGTCTCTTCTGTGATCATCTCTTTGATCATCTATACTATGACGATGGGGAAGATAAAGGAGATCGCTATTTTAAAACTGATCGGCGCTTCCAACTTCTTAATCACCAAAATGATCGCTCAACAATCCCTTCTCATGGGTATCATCGCGTTTGCCGGAGGAGCCATCTTTGCCAATGCCAGCGCCAACCATTTTCCCAAAACTGTCATTCTCATCCCCAGTGACGAACTCAAGCTTTTTTTGGTTGTCATCATCATCAGTATTCTTGCATCCATTGGAGGTATCCGTTCGGCATTGCGAATTGATCCTGCCAGTGCTATTGGGGGATAAATGAAAAAGAGGATTATTTCGGTCGAAAATCTTTCCAAAACGTATGGCGAGGGCGAGAATGCTGTAACTGCGATCAAAGAAGCAACCTTTGATATCTATTCCGGAGAGACAGTCGCACTGCTAGGTCCAAGCGGTTCGGGAAAAACAACTCTGATTACCATGATTGGCTGCATCACCGAGCCCACGAGTGGTAAGCTGAGCTTAGATGGCGAGTTGATGTACGATCAAAAATGGCAGATCTACGATACCAGACGTATACGGCGTGAAAAAATTGGATTTATTTTTCAAGCACACAACCTCATCCCCTTTCTCAATGTTTTGGAGAATGTGACTATCGTACCTCAAATGAATGGGATCAAAAAAGCTACAGCAGACCAAAAAGCCAAAGAACTCTTAGACTATCTAGGAGTAGAAGACAAACTTACTAAAATGCCCTCTCAACTCTCCGGAGGTCAAAGTCAACGAGTAGCGATTGCTCGATCTCTAGCGAATAATCCGAAGATTATCCTAGCTGACGAACCTACCGCTGCATTGGACGGAGAGCGAGCACTATCGGTAATGAATCTCTTACGTAAACTGGCCCACGAACAAGAGGTCGCCATTGTTGTGGTCACCCACGATGAACGGATGCTACCGTTGTTTGATCGGATTTTACGCGTTGAGGATGGGATCGTCAAAGAGACGATTTAAAGTCCAAGACTCTTTTTGTGCTACACTTTCCTTTATTATTGGCGCACTAGCACAGTAAGGAGATGAAATGGCATGCTGCGATAAAAAGAAACCGATCTTTGTCGGAACGCTTATACTCATTGTCATCACACTTGTCACCTCTTCTACCAAAAGCACTGTTACACAATCGCCTCAATCCATATCAAAAAATTACATCAACGGTATTGGAACCCTCGAACAAAGCGATCAGAAATCACAACTGTGGGTCAAAGCGCTTATCCATGAGCCTCAAAAAAACAAGTTCAAAATAGGGCAAGATGCCATCGTGACCTTTCGCACCACAGGGCAACAGCCTTATGCAGGTATCGTACGTCGAATCAGCACTTTGAATCAATACCTTCCTCAAGAAAAAATGGTTTATGTCACTGTGGATACTCTTCCAAAAATGGTCAGTATAGGAGAACAAGCCGAGATTCTAATTAACCTCCCATAAATAAATAACGATGTGACATTTTTATATCAAAATAATGCTATGCTATAGTACAATAATGCAAATGAGGTGTAAATGTTTTATAAAAGTAGATACAAAAAAGAAGCGTCTGAAAACGAGACATTAAAAAGACGTATACAAGAGCTCGAACAAGCAAATGAACAGCTAGATAAAACAAATGCTCAGCTAGCAGGACAAAGTAAAGAAGCCTCTCACCAAAAGGTGATGTTTGATTTGATTCATGAACTAACAGAAGGATTGGTAGCTGGAGCAGAGAATGACCTTTCCGCTCTTCAAAAGGATCTTAGCGCCAATGTCGATGAGCTCAAAGAGGTCGCAGAACTTAACCGTCTTAATCGGGAATCATCCGTCGAAATCAATGAAGAAATCAACGATTTATTAAGCACCCAGCAAGATCTTGCGGAAAACATTACCAGCAATTACGCTTCCGTTTCACAGCTTAGCGGAAGTGTCGAAGCCATTGGATCGGTCATTGATCTCATCAAAGACATCTCAGACCAGACCAATCTTCTCGCCCTCAATGCAGCGATTGAAGCAGCACGCGCAGGTGAACACGGAAGAGGCTTTGCCGTTGTTGCGGATGAGGTACGCAAATTGGCAGAACGGACTCAAAAAGCGACTCAGGAAGTCGCCATGAGTATCCAAAGTCTCAAACAAAACGCTACTGAGATCGATGAGCGCTCCAGTTCTATGGAAACGATCTCATCCTCTTCCAGTGCAAAACTCAACCGTTTTCAGGAATCACTGTCAGGCCTACAAGAGCGTACCATTGAAATCGACAACGATTCTACCGATGTTTTGTATTCGGTTTTTGTGGTTTTGACAAAACTCGATCACCTTTTGTTTAAATCCAGAGGATACAAAACGGTCTTCTTGAACCGTGTCGATGATGAGTTTGCAGATCACCATGGATGCCGATTGGGTAAATGGTATGACAATGGTCTTGGCAAAGAGGTCTTCGGATCAGTTGCCAGCTATCCGAGACTTGAAGCCCCTCATAAAGTGGTGCATGATCGTATCCATGATGCCATCCATTGTGTCAAATCAGGGACATGCGGTGAAAAATCGACCAATGTCATGACCTATTTCAGAGATGCCGAATCTGCAAGCCGTGACGTCTTTAATACCCTAAGCTCTATGCTAAGTGAAGAACGCCATAAACGAAGAGGCAAATAGGTATATTACTCACCCATTATGTAATATAAGCCTCTTTTCATCCCCTATTGTCTGCAATCGAACAGTAGGGACCTTTCCCTTTGGGAAAGCACTGTATTCCTGCCGTGTCATTGGGTCAATAAACTGTACGCGATTATTCCCATAATACTCTCCATGATGAATAATAACCCCATACAAATCGGCTTCATTTAATCGCTTCAACATTTCACGTAAAACGTATATTTCGTTCTCTTCTTCTACTGTTTTTACCGTAAGCAGTTGAATCCTGCTGGCTTCTGCTTTATACTGACGTATCCTAACTAGATCGACTTCCAACGGCTCTCTTCCACTGTTTTTTGCATCGATCAAACGTTTCTGAAAAAGTTGTATCTGCGCATTCTTCTCTTTGAAAGAAGTTTGTTGCATACTTAATTCTTTTTTATGCTCACGAAGAATATTTTCTTTTTCATGAATTTTAGCCGTCAACTCTGCAGTTTCCTCATGGTATACTGACAGCGATGCAGGGTCGATAATGATCGTATTGCCTTCCCCTTCGATACGGTTGATCTCGATGCTTTCAAGTGCGATGATCTTGCTGTGGGCATAGAGCACATCAATGTAGACCGTTCGAGCGATTATCTCCCCTCCAAGCATCTTCTTGACCCGTACAATATCCCCCTCTATCGTACCGCCTTCCAAGACATCGACATTGGCATCTTTGGCCTTAAGGTCTCCGCGATGCAGTTTGATGTTCGCCTCTCCGCTCACATCGATCTTTGATTTTTTATGAGTTTGTGCATCAATGTTAAGATCGCACGCTCTTATTTGCGTGTTTTCTCCCACTGTTCCGCTGATATCAACGGTTTTAATATCAATGCGCAATCCTGCCCCAACCGCATCTTCACCTGCGTTTTTTTGTTCCACCACAAGCGATATGTCTTTTTCCCATCCGGGGACAACGGAACCTGTCTTCACACTGACCGCTTCGAGATAGAGATCTTGAGAAACGAGAAAGATCCCTTTTTCCCTCTTCACAAATCCCGATACCAGTGCAAAATAACGGATACCATTCTCATCTTGAGTACTGCTGATCGTCGTATCCTTGACTTTCATCACTCCTGCATATTTGATCGTTGGTTCGGGAACAATAATGGGTGCTCCATCTAATCCACGGCCATTGCGCCCTTTTTTAGGAAAAATATATTCCAATACCAGATCTCCGGGCTGTACCCCTTGGATATAACTGGGATCATCAGGATTCTCATCGAGTTTTTTATAATGCAAGATGATTCTATCATCAATCGTATCGATAGGGGGAGAAAAACATCCTATAGACAAATGATAGGGCTGTGTGAGTGCCCCTTGCTTTTGTATCGTTACCAGAAGGCGTAATATCTCTTTTTCAAGCTGCTCATCCGCTGTCCCGATCAAATATCCCAAACGAAGCTTTCTTTTTTCTATCGCTGATTTGATCCACTCCTGTACCCCTTTTTTAAGCGGAATAGTAGAAGAGGGATCGATGATCGCCGTCACTATCCCCTTGGCCTTACTGATCCCGACCGTAAAACGTAGGTCCAAATATCGTATAGGGGCAGAAGGGCGTATGATGATTTGATATTCTTGGCGGAGGAGATAATCACTTGCGAAAAGTTGATCTTGAGGAATATGGGCGAAAATGCTCCCATCAGGCATGGGATGCCACTCGTTATCATCCCCTTTTTTATAATAGGTTTCATACGAGATGAGATCAAAATCGACATCTTCAGCTCTGAGTTTACGATCAGCAGCAGCCAAACGTAAATCTTCTCTGATATTGATAGATGCCTTGGGTATTGGCGTGAACTCTGCCATTAGTTACTATACCTCAACTGTTGTCTCATTGGCGTATCTCTCTATCTCACACAACCACGGTGATTTAAGTATCAATTTATTTTATAATATCTTATATTTGATAAAAAAAGCCTTGCATCCCATTGTATGTTTAATTTGAGTGCAATCGTAGCTTCTTCTCATCACCCTGTAACTCCAGTCTGATTTCACACACCGATCCATTTGGAAAAGAGGTGTGTTCTTCCCGTGTTTTCGGATCTACGAATGCAACACGCGTGTGCCCGTTATAACTCCCTTTACAAACGATAACGCCATGCAGATCTGCCTCATAAAATTTTTCAAGCTTACCTCGAAGTGCAGTCAAATAATCATGCTCTTCGCGAAGTTTTCCCGCTTCATAATGCAATTTTTGAGCTTCCCCTTGATATTGTCGTACCCGAACCATATCCGCTTTCATTGGTTCAAGCCCTTTTTCTTGTGCTTGGACCACCCGTTTTTGAAACTCTTTGATCCGTACATTTTTGGCTTTGAACTCATGCTGTTTCGCACTGAGTTCTTGAATATGAAGCGCATACAACTCTTCTTTTTGGGCAATCTGCATTTGCATCTGTGCTATTTGTTCATGGTATGTCGGTACAGAGTAGGGATCAATCATCAACGTATTGGCCTCACCTAGAATCTGATCGACTTCAATATGTTCCAGTGCAATGATTTTCGCATGGGAGTAGAGGAGATCAATATACACTTTTCCGGCAATAATCTCTCCTCCCAACATCTTGTTAACCCTCACAACTTCTGCTTCAATACGCCCACCTTCCAAAACATCGATAATCGCTTCCTTGGCTTTTAGATCTCCTCTATGAAGCTGTATCCTTGCCACATCAGTAACATCAATGTGAGATTTACGATGCGTTTGCGCCCCGATAGTGAGATCATCAGCTTTTATCTTCGTATTTTCTCCAACGGTGCCGTCAATATTTACTTTTTGAATATCAATACTCATCCCCATACCAACAGCATCTTCATTAAAGACATTTCGGGTCACGGCAAGAGAGATGTCCTTATCGATTCCCGCTTCGATAAAGCCTGTCTTTTTCATACTAACAGATTCTAAGTTTAATACTTGTGCAACTGAAAATACACCTTTATCGCGCTTCACAAAACCTGAAACTTTCGCGTAATATCGTATGCTATTCTCATCTTGTTCACTGCGTATGGTGGTATCATCAATCTTGATTACCCCCGCATACTTGATTATTGGTTCAGGAACTACAATAGCAACTCCATCGCATCCACGTCCGTTACGACCGTGCTTTGGCAAGATATACTCAAATAGAAGATCATCAGGCTGCACTCCCTCGATCAAACTGTTATGCTCATGCTCCTTTTTATAATGCAAAATAATTGCATCATTTACCGCTTCGATTGCAGGAAAAAATTTAGCGATTACAATAGGATACGGTTCACTTAATGGCCCTTGTTTTTGTAACCGTGCCAGAAGTCGTAAGATCGCATCGTCCAACTCTTCATCCGCCGTTGCGATCAAAAATCCAAGCCGAAGTTTTCGATGATCTATTACCTCTTTGATCCACTCCTGCACCCCTTTTTTAAGCGGAATAGTAGAAGCGGGATCAATAAGTGCGGTAACGATTCCCTTACTTTTGTTCATTGCAATCGAAAAACGAAGATCTAAAAATTGATGAGGAGTAAAAGGACGTATTCGTATTTGATACTCTTGTCTGAGCAAAAAACTACTGTCGTATAATTCTTCTTGGGTAATTTGCTTCAGCAAATTTTTCCCTTCCATAGGATGCCACCCATTATCTTCGGCTTTTTGATAAAACGTCTCATAAGAGAGAAGGTCAAAATCTACCTCATGCGCATCGATCTTATTAGACTGAGCACACAGCAATAAATCTTCTTTAATATTTGTAGAAATCTTGATAATAGGTGTAAAATCTGCCATAGGTCGATTGTAACATATTTGTAGTAAATGATGTTACGAACTGTTACTTTGTTTCTCCGAACATAAACATTTTGAGAGGTATATACTCTCCCTTATCCGCTTCTTTGAGAGCACTGATGTATTCTGCTCGGGCATCACTGATTTCCGTAATATTTCCACCCCATGATAGAGTGGGGTATCCCATTTTCAATAACCATAAATCAGTAGCAAGCCGCGCCCATCGTCCGTTACCGTTTAGAAAAGGATGAATCTTCACCAGTGTATGATGTAGTCGTGTAGCCGTATCACAGTAATCCCATTCACTCTCCCAGTATTTCAGATCATCTTGTAATTGATAAAGACGTTGATGAATCATGTTGGCTTCAACACCGATGGATGTTTGGGTAGTGCGAAACTCTCCAGCCCAGTTCCAAACATCGCCCAACATCTCTTTATGCAGCTTACGAAAAAAACTAAAATCGAACGTTATTTTTTTTAGTGCTGTGGGCGTTAATGTATATTTGATATAGGCTTTGAGAATATTTTGAGCTTCAGCATCATCCAGTTTGCTACGAGTCGTAATCTTTTTTAGTTTCAGTCCTGATATATCATCCAGAGGCGTTTCGCCCTCTTTATCAAAAGTAATCATGCCCATATTTGTGATTTTGGCATTTTAGAAATGATTGCTTTTGCTTGAGTAAACATTTTTCGTTGCGCTTCATCTCTAGGAATTTGATTTTCAAGTGCCGAAGAGTGAATAACTCGATTGACGATCTCATGTGCTTTTTTCTCTATTTGCTCTTGATATAGAGCTTTTGGAGAATGTTTTGGCTTAATTGATATTTCACAATCGAGGGCAATAGCAATCTTTTCGAGGGTATCAAACGATATGTCATGCCCTGCGAATGCTCGTTTTATGGTTGCTATTCCTACACCTGCTCGTGAGGATATTGCCTCATAGGGGATAGAGAGAGCCTCTTTTTGTTTTTTGAGTTCAGAAAGAATAAGTGCTTTAAACATCCCAACTCCAATTAGTATCATATTTGATACTGTATTATATCAATAAAAGTATCAAATATGATCCCATATAATAACAAAACGTAAAGAAATATCGAATCTATCCCCATACCAAACAGTTACATGATTGTAATGGCTGCACAATAGACACTATTTGGACACCAAATTAATTCTTTTGTTTGAAAGTTGAAAGTACGTAAAATAGAAGGTTTTTATAGATGGCGGACAGCTAGGGGTTCGAACCCTAGAAAGGTTGCCCTTTACACGCGTTCCAGGCGTGCGCCTTCGACCACTCGGCCAGCTGTCCGTAATTGAGGAGCGGTATTGTAATGTATTGTAGCTTAATTCTTAAATCGGGGAGAGATTTTACCGCTCCCCTTTGTTCCAATGATCGACCCTTTATCTGCATTGTCATCGGTGAACCATGAATAAAAGAAGATGATAAGAGCCAGCACCGCACATATCTCGTATCCGATCGCCCAAACGATAAAATAAGAGGCCAGATTCAGCTCTAAAAATAGATTAAAACTCGATCGTGCGACAAATAAAAATAAAAAAACCAAAGCAACACAATAAGGGATAGTCAGAATGTAAAAGAAAAGAACAATCCCTTCATACCCCTCGGGAGCAAAAATATAGTTGCGATAATCAAATTCTCGATGTAAGAAGTCTGTTTTTTTTCGATGTACCTGCTTGCTTTTTTCTTGATACTCTTCTACATTTTCGTGAATACTATCCGTTTTTTTAGAATCTTTAAGTGCACGATTGTACCGATCCGCGTAATGGTTCATCTTTATTCAACCATTACCTTACTGCTCTTAATCCCTAAAGCGGGGTGTAATTCCCCTGCCGCTTCGCGCACCACGAGTCGGTACATCGTCTGTTTTGTCATCGTTAAACCATGAGTAGAAAAAAATGATTATGGCCAGTACCGCACATATCTCATACCCGATCGCCCAAATGACTAGAAAAGAGGCCAGATTAAACTCCAAAAAAAGCTGATAACTTGATTTGGCAATAAAGAGAAATAAAAATGCCAATGCAACAAGGTAGGGAATAATCATGATGTAGAAAAAGAGCATAACGCCCTCATACCCCTCAGGGGCAAATATATAATCTCGGTAATCAAATTCGCGATGTAAAAAAGCCTCTTTTTCTCGGCGAACTTTTTTACTTTTTTCCTGATAGTCCTGTACATGGTCAAAAGATGAGGGTGTGCTTTTTAACGAACGGTTATATTTGTCTGCATAATGACTCATACTCACTCCATCGCTTCAGAATAACTCACAATTGTTTATAATACTCAAATATCTCTTATTTGTTCTCATTTATTTTTATTATAATACCTGATTGTGCCCATGCGCGTTGTATAATAAATAATACATTCTTTATAAAAAGTAGGTTTTTATGCGTGCCGATGAACGTTTTCATACCATCAGCGATGATTTTCGCTCACCTTATGCACGTGATCGTGATCGGATCATCCACTCCGGAAGTTTTCGACGTTTAGAATACAAAACACAGGTTTTTCTCAATTCCCAAGGCGATTTTTTTCGTACCCGACTCACCCACAGTATCGAAGTTAGCCAAATCGCACGCTCGATCAGCTCCCATCTGGGACTGCAAGAGTCCCTTGCTGAATCCATAGCCCTGTCCCATGATTTGGGACATACACCGTTTGGGCACATCGGAGGCGATACACTGGATGAATGTCTGAAAAAAGAGGGATATAAACACGGCTTTGAACACAACCTCCAAAGCTTTCGTGTCGTCACGCTGTTAGAGCAGCGTTATAAAGCGTTTTTAGGCCTTAACCTCACCTACGCAACACTGGAGGGGATACTCAAACACTCGCCCCCCTATAACAAACCATTTTTGAGCCATGCCATCCGCGATGCGTTTTCTCTGGATACCCACCCCAGTATCGAGGCGATGATTGTCGATCGTGCCGATGAGATCGCGTATATCAGCCATGACATCGACGATGGTGTAGCTTCGGGACTCATCAGCTTTGAGACCCTCAAAAAGAGTGAGCTAATCCAAACCATCTTGCAAAAAGTATACGATGAAGGGATTCATGAAGATGAGGATGAGATGTTCCGCTACCGTTTTAGCTCACATCTCATCAACCATCTTGTCTATTCGCTTCTGGAATACTCCAAAGGAAAAATAGATAACAGTCGTGTGTTAGCTTCTGTTATTCCTGCATCCCAAGAGATCCCCATCGGATTTGCCAAAGAACTCGAAACGCAGATAAAGAAACTCAAAAAGATACTCTTTCAAGAACTCTATCAGCACAAACACATCGTGCGCAAGATGTTTTCGGGTAAACAAGCGATCATCGGTTTGTATAACGCCCTTATGGAACAGCCCAAAATGCTGCCGCGTTATTATCTCGAACAACTCGATCGCCGAAACAAACACCGTGTTATCTCCGATTACATTGCCAGCATGTCCGATCGCTATGCGATGAAACTTTACAATGAACTGTATGGGAGAGATGCTTAAATATGTCAATAAAAAATTTAAACACGCAGGAGTATTCATGTTAAATATAGCATCATTCTTGAAATTGCTAAAAGAATCCTTTCGAGATCTTCTACCTATTATCTTGGTGATTATGTTTTTTCAGCTTGCGATTATTGACACCATTCCAGATAACTGGCTTGCAACCTCGATTGGACTTGCTATCGTAGGTGTTGGTTTGGCGGTTTTTTTATTAGGCTTAGAAGTGGGTATCTTTCCTGTTGGCGAAGGACTGGCCATTGACTTTGCAAATAAAGGGTCAACCTTTTGGATCATTTTATTCGGATTTATGATTGGCTTTGGGACAACCGTTGCCGAACCAGCTCTTGTTGTCATTGCTGAAAAAGCGGCATCCGTTAGTTGTGGAAGAATCGATGCATTTGTCCTAAGAATTGTTGTTGCATTCTCTGTTGGTTTTGCTATTGTTTTAGGGGTTTGGAGAATTATCAAAGGGCATCCGATCCACTATTACATCATCACAGGATATGTTTTAGTAGTTGCTTCCACCATATTTGCCCCCAAAGAGATCGTAGGACTGGCTTACGATCTTGGAGGTGTTACAACATCAACGGTTACCGTTCCTCTTGTTGCAGCGTTAGGCATTGGTCTTGCCTCCACAATTAAGGGAAGAAATCCAATTTTAGATGGATTTGGCCTCATCGCATTTGCGTCATTAACCCCCATGATCTTAGTACAGTTTTATGGCATTGTTGTGTATCAGTATATCGATGCTGCAGCAGTAAAACCGATCATTGTTCAAGCATGTCAACCACCTGAAGTGTTTACTTTTGATATTGTTGTTCTACTAAAAGGTCTCCTTTCCGTTGTCGGAGATGTGTTACCTATCTTGGCCGTCATTTTGTTTTTTCAATATGTTATTATCAAAAAACCGATTGATAATTTAAAACAAGTCATGATCGGTTTTATTTTAGTGATTCTTGGTCTTGACGCATTTATTGTAGGACTCGAAATGGGTCTTTTTTCTGTCGGTCAAACAATGGCTCATGAGCTTACGCTTAATAATAACAATGCATTAATTTATGCATTTGCATTTGCTATCGGTTTTTCAACCACTATGGCAGAACCTGCACTGACAGCGATTGCTAAAAAAGCGAAAGAGATTAGTGATGGAAAAATAAATGATTTTGTTCTTCGACTTTTTGTCGCCTTTGGCGTAGGGATTGGGATCGCATTGGGGTCCTTTCGTATAGTCAACGGAGGCGAAATCGTCTATTACATTATGACAGGGTACATGTTTGTAATCACACTCACCTTCATCGCACCAAAATACATTATTCCGATTGCCTATGACAGTGGTGGAGTTACAACTTCTACTGTTACCGTCCCCCTTGTTGCCGCATTAGGACTTGGATTAGCCACCAATATTCCTGGTCGTGATCCTCTGATCGATGGCTTTGGCCTTATTGCTTTTGCCTCTCTTTTCCCGATGCTTACCGTTATGGCATATGGTGTTATTACTGAAAAAATCGGAATCAAAAGCTTTCAAGAGCTTGAAGCCATCAATATCAATAATTTTCGTCATGCCCTCGAAGATGCAAATAATATGGGTCTTTCTACGGTAAATGTGTATGGGACTGACCGAAGACATTCAGCCAGAATGGAGTTTTCTGCTGTTCACATCATCGTTCCAAATGGACGAAGAGATGAAGCCCTTCTCGCAGCAAAAGAAGCAGGAGCAAGTGGAGTCACTATTATGCCTGCCCACGGAATGGGACTTAAAGAAATTGATAATTTTTATAATCGACTTGAAGTTGAAACAACGGATTCCAACCTGATGTTTATTGTTCCGCGTAATAAAGTAGATGAAATCATCAAAGCCGTTATGCATAAACTTGATATCATCGGAAGTGGTGATGGGATCGCCTATTCTTATCCTGTAACTCACTTAAAAGGTCTTACATTGAAGACCACGGATCTATAACCTGTGAATACAACAGCCATTATCGGCGGAGGTGCATCTGGACTCATGGCCGCCATCGTTGCCGCGCGTGAAGGTGCGGATGTCACCCTCTATGAACACAATACAAGTATCGGGAAAAAGATCTTAGCCTCAGGAAATGGACGGTGCAATATCATTAATACCACTGCAACTGCAGATGATTATTTCGGGACTAATTCTGATTTTGTCACCTATGCTCTACAACAGCTCCCGTTTACCGATTTTGTCACCTTCTGTCATTCCATTGGGTTATTACTCGACATCAAGGAAGATGGACGGTGCTACCCTCTCTCTAATGAGGCAAAGTCCGTCCTCTTTTCCTTTAGTGCCTCCATCAAAGAAGCAGGAGTCAAAATACTCACTGAAAAAAAAGTCATCTCCATCACCAAAACCCAAAATCACTTTATCGTTCATACCCAGGATGAAAAAAAAACCTATGACAAAGTTCTCATCGCCACGGGTTCTCAAGCAGCACCACAGCTGGGTTCCTCCGATGATGGCTATCGCTTTGCCGCCTCTTTTGGTCATACCATTATCCCTACCTATGCGTCATTGGTACAACTGCATCTAAACTCAAAAATCCACCATAAGATGGCCGGGGTCAAAACATTCGCCGAAGTTACCCTTTATGTCAATAATAATGAAGTCCAAAAAGTACAAGGCGATATTCTCTTCGCCAGCTATGGCATCTCTGGTTTGGCCATCTTGGACATCAGCCAAAAGGCCTCTCGCGCGCTGCTGAACCATCAAAAAGTAATGCTGAGCATCAACTTGCTCCCTCGCTTCACGGCTCATCAGCTGGATGATCTCTTCCATCAACTGATCACCGCAGTGCCTAACCATACCCTCGAAACGGTTTTGAGCGGTTTAGTCCCTGCTAAAACAGTTGCCTATCTTTGTGAAAGTGCGGTTATTAATCCCGCAAAAACCGTAGCGTTACTCACACCCAAAGAGAGCAGTAAGCTTATCGGACTCATCAGAGAGTGGAAATTTGAAGTGAACGATACGCATGGATTCAAACATGCAGAGGTCAGCGGCGGTGGAGTAGCTACAGTAGATGTGAATAACGAAACGATGGAATCAAAATTGATTAAAGGTCTTTATTTTGCGGGGGAAGTTTTGGATATTGTCGGACGGCGTGGAGGATATAATTTTAATTTCGCATGGGCCAGCGGTATGATCGCCGGCCGCGAAATGGCTAAGAAGTAAGAATTACTTTTTAGCGTAACGCTTACGGTCGTTTGGATCTAAGTATTTTTTACGGATACGGATACTAAGAGGAGTTACTTCAAGAAGCTCATCGTCTTCGATCCACTCAAGCGCACGCTCGAGGTTCATATCACGTGGCGGAACAAGCTTGATCGCTTCATCAGCGCCCGATGAACGGACGTTTGATTGTGCTTTTCCTTTGATTGGGTTAACATCAAGGTCATTGGTACGGCTATGCTCACCAACGATCATCCCTTTGTAAACTTTTGTTTGAGGATTAACAAACAACACGCCGCGCTCTTGCAAGTTTGCAAGGGAGAATGCCAAGGTAACACCGTCTTCCATAGAAGTCAATGCTCCGTATTGACGGCTCTCAACACCACTTGCGCTGTATGGACGGAACTCCAAGAAAGAGTGATTCATAACACCCTCACCCTTGGTCTCTGTCAAAAATTGTCCACGAAAACCGATAAGGCCACGCGCAGGGATAACGAACTCAACACGTGTAAAGCCCTCACCCATTGGTACCATTGCTGTCATTTCCGCTTTACGGCGGCCAAGACGCTCGATGATGCTTCCTGCAAAATCTTGAGGAAGGTCAACAACGAGGTGCTCAAACGGCTCACATTTAACACCGTCGATTTCACGGATGATAACTTCAGGACGTCCGATACCAAACTCGAAGCCCTCACGACGCATATTTTCTGCCAAAATAGTGATTTGAAGTTCTCCACGTCCTGAGACCTGGAATTTACCCTCACCGATGACTTCACAACGCATTGCAACGTTGGTGTTCATCTCTGCTTCAAGACGCTCTTTGATCTTATTAGAGGTAATGTGCTTTCCTTCTTGACCCGCAAGTGGAGAATCATTAACCGAGAAGAAAACATTCAACGTAGGCTCTTCAACGTGCATAGGGTCAAGCGGCATAGGATTATTAGGATCACAGATAGTGTCACCAACATCTACGGTTTCAATACCTGCAAGAGCAACGATATCACCCGCTTCTGCGGTTTGAATTTCTGTACGGTTAAGACCCATAAACCCGATGAGTTTAGAGATTTTACCTTTGACCAATTCACCGTCTGCTTTTGCCAAAAGGATATTATCCCCTTTTGAAATACGTCCGTTGAAAATACGGGCGATACCGATTTTACCCACATAGTTATCATAGTCAAGAGTAAAGACTTGCAATTGTGTTGGGTTTTCAGCATCACCCGTAGGCTCAGGTACTTTTTCAAGGATTGTGTTAAACAAACATGTGAAATCGCCATCCGGATCAGCCATATCGAGCTTCGCCATACCATCACGTGCTGCAGCATAGATGATTGGGAAATCGAGTTGATCTTCTGTCGCGTCCATAGCAACAAAAAGGTCGAATACTTCGTCTACTACACGCTCAGGATCTGCTGATGGTTTGTCAATTTTGTTGATGACAACGATTGGCTTGAGCCCAAGTGCTAACATCTTTTTAACAACGAACTTAGTCTGAGGCATAACACCCTCATAAGCATCGACCAAAATCAATGCTCCGTCAACCATCTTCAAAACACGCTCAACTTCTCCACCGAAATCGGCGTGACCCGGAGTATCAATAACGTTGATCTTATAATCACCGTAACGAATTGCGGTATTTTTAGAAAGAATCGTGATCCCACGCTCTTTTTCAAGAGCATTAGAGTCCATTGCTCTTTCATTGACTTGCTCGTGGCTGCCAAATGTTCCAGATTGCTGTAGCAATCCATCAACTAGAGTCGTTTTACCATGGTCAACGTGCGCGATGACGGCGATGTTACGAATTTTTTGCACTGAATATCCTTATAGGTAGGCCGTGATTTTCGCGAATTATACCTTTTTAAAAGTTAAGGATGGTTTAAGTGAGTTTAAAAGCTTATATGGAATAACTATTGCTTGTTATTATTAACCACTATCTTTTGGTACAAGGATCGCATTATGGTCGTACAAAACAAAGACAACAAAACGCCTACTACTTTGCTGGAATTGCTAGGTGGGTCGTCTAAATCGAAAAAAAATAAGACAGATGATACCTTTGCAAAACTTCTCTCCAATTTGGATGGAGTAAAGAAAGGGGTGAAATCACTGGTCAAAAAAGCCGATTTCACCGCCATTATTGACCCAAAAAAGGATGCTACCGCTTCATCGGTCGATACTACATCCAAAGTCAAATCGAGTGATATCAAACCCATCGATACTAAAAAACTCAGCGCTAAGGGTCTTAGTGAACTGCTGATGGGTAAAGATGATGAGACCAAAGCATTGCCAAAAGAACTGATTGATGTCTTGAGTAACGATCAAGTCCACTCATTGATCTCCAAGGCTAAAGAGTACCTCAAAAATACAATCACACAAAAATCACCGCAGCTCAAAGCCGATGAAAAAGCCATTCCTAAAACACTCATCGGTCTTGTTGAACTTGCCCATAAAATAGGGATTGATTTAAGTGAAATCACCCTATCTACCGTTGATAAAGATCTCGCAAATCCACTCAAAGGGCTTCCAACACCTCTGCTTACAAAGCCACTATTGGAGTTCAAAGCACCTTCAAAAGAGACCCCCGCTGAGCCAACCAAAGGTTTTGAGGCCATTGTTCAACTGCTCAATGAATCCAAGGCACCACAGTCTGATACAAAGCCATTAAAAGAGTCTAAAAAAACAGCGGAACAACCTCTGCAATCTTTATTGCAAGGGCTGGAAAAGGCATCTGATGCTACTCAAGTTCTTCCAAAAGAAGCGCCTAAGCCAGTCATTGGTGTTATACATACAGATGCACTAAGCTCTCTTTTACGCGATACAGATGATGCAGATAAGCATCAGAACAAAGAAGAGATCAAAACACATACCGAATCAACCAAAGCCCATCAGCCATTAAAAGCAGACTCTCTCGAGGTTAAGAATAAAGAAGCGGTTCAGAGCATGCGCCATTTTGCCATCGACCTCAAAGAAGCGGCTGAAAACTATAAGCCACCGTTTACCCGTCTAACGATGAAGCTCAACCCGGAACGTCTAGGTGAAGTAGATGTTACCCTTATCCAGCGTGGAAACAATGTCCATGTGACTATTCAATCCAACAATACAGCAAGCGTCGCGTTCTTAGCGCATAACGCCACTGAGCTCAAAGCACAGCTGGTGCAACAAGGTGTTACCAATGCAACAATGAACTTTATGGCTGGTTCAGACGGTCAACAGCAAAATCCTCAACAGCAACAACAGCAACAAAATGAGAATCGCTTTCGTGCATACCAGTCACTCGAAGAACTTCAACACAGTACCGAAGAGCTAAGCGCTCTTGAAATCATCATTCCGCATTACGCGTAACACAAGGAGACTATCATGGCAATCGATTCAGTAGGTAACAATGCGGCTACTGCCGCTTCATCATCAACAGCCGTTAACCCAAAAGGGGTTTTAGGTAAAGATGACTTCCTCAAACTGCTGCTCTTGGAACTCAAGTACCAAGACCCGACCTCACCGATGGACTCTGAGAAAATTCTTTCCCAGACGTCACAACTAGCAACGTTAGAATCGGCTGAAAATACCAATAAATCGCTCACTACGCTTGCGGCTTCTCTGGCATCATCCATGCAGTTTTCTACCATTTCAGCTATTGGTAAAATTGCGGACACAGGGAGTAATGCCGTCGTCTTCGAACAAGGGGCAGCTACTAATTTTGAGATTTACTACCCAACAAACGTAGTAAGCGGCTCCGTGAATGTTCTCGATGTCAACGGAGCTGTCGTCAAGACAATACCCCTTGATCCGTTAACAAAAGGGGTGCAGCCCTTAAGCTGGAATGGATCGGACAATAACGGGAATACCGTTGATGCAGGTACCTATTATGTTGAGTCAACCTATACCGATGATAACCATCAAAACCATACTGTTCGTCTTGGAACCTATCCTATCACATCTGTTCGATTTGATAACGGAACCGCATCAGTGAAGATGGGTTCTAATTATGTGCCGTTTGACTCGATTAGAGAGATCGTGGGAGGCTGATCGTGACAAGCGGATACTATATAGGATTATCAGGACTCCAAACAAATCAATACGGTTTAGATGTTGTTTCTGATAATTTAGCTAACGTTAATACTGTTGGTTTTCGTGGATCAAATACCGAATTTGCTTCTCTTCTTTCCAGTAAAGTCGTCAGTGCCAGCGGTCATACGCCAACCTCTAATGATATTACAATGGGAGTTCGTCTCCAAGCCACGACGATGAATACCACCGGTGGAACACTTATTAATACGGATCGATTCAATGACCTCTCGATCGGTGGAAATGGTTGGTTTGGTGTTGTAACCGGAACCAAAAACTATTTTACCCGTGCCGGAAATTTTGTTTTTGATGAGTATCAAAAAACAGCCGGGGATCCAAATTCTTCGATAGCCAGACTCACTACCGGCGATGGGATGTATGTCACTGGGACGATGCTTGGAAATTTTACCTATGATGCTACTAATAACTATGAAAAATCATTGGCCGTTAATGCTACGGCAACTAATCAGTTAGGTGCTTTTGTGGTTGGTCCCATTACCAATGATGTACCGCTTGCAGATGTAGGTTCTCAAGGGCCGTTGGAACTTCCAACGCGACTGGCCTATCCGGTAGAACCGACTACCATGACACAATTTTCCGGTAATTTAGGATTTACTCCCGGTACTCGTACCGTTAATGCTACGGTCATCAATGGGCTTAATGAACATAATAATCTCAATCTCATCTTTACCAAAAGTGCCGTTCAACCAAATGTCGGAACATCATGGGATGTTGCAGCGACCATCAAATCTGCCGATGCGCAGACCACCTACGACCTAAAATCAGGAACTGTTGTTTTTGCCGATTCCGGTGTTTTGTTAAGCTCTACATTACCAGCCATGGACAATAACGGCACGCCACTGACTGTAGATGCAAGCAACTATTTCACCAATGCCAACAATTTGGGACTCGCCGATGATATTCGTACCATGAGTGCCGATGTTATCAGCGGTAACAACGATCGCAATCGTCTAAAACTCGTATTCACCCAAAGCACCGTTCAGCCTATTACGGGGGTAGCATGGGATATTGCCGCAACCGTTACCTCTCTGGATGGACAAACTACCTACGACACGCAAACCGGACAAGCCATTTTTGGAGCATCAGGTCAGCTTACGACCTCCACATTGCCGATTATGGACAATGACGGCTCCCCTGTTACTGTTGATTTGAGCAGCTATTTGGGTGGAATAATCTCAGCCTCAGGGGTACCGATTAGTGCTTCTTCTACTTCTAATGGAAGCATGGGGGGGACACTGACCAAATACGGAATCAGCCAAGATGGGATCATCATCGCCGATTTTTCCAACGGTCGACAAAGTGCTATTGGACGCATTGCCGTTTACCATTTTCAAAATGAGCAAGGGCTTGAACGCAATGGGGGGAGTCTGTATGCGCAAAGCTCAAACAGCGGAGCACCTACCTTTTGGACCGATACAAACGGAAATCCCATAACCGGGGCAAAACTTACCAGTGGACAGCTTGAAAACTCAAATGTCCGTCTAGACGTAGGACTCACAGACATGATCATCTTGCAGCGCGCCTATCAGGCCAATGCAAAAACAATGACAGCCGTCGATGAGATGATCCAAAAAGCGCTCCAAATGCATCGCTAATTTTGGAATATTTATTGCTTATAAATTTTACTATGTGAATCAAAGGACTTATTATGTTACGATCACTCTTTGCAGGCGTCACTGGATTGCAAGCACACCAAATCGCGATGGACGTCGAGTCCAATAATATCGCCAACGTCAACACGATCGGGTATAAATACTCGAGAGCAAATTTCTCTGATTTGCTCGCACAGACCGCACAAATCGCTACAGCACCGCAAGGAGACTTGGGTGGTAAAAATGCCGTTCAAATCGGTCTGGGTACGACCATCAACTCCGTAACGCGTATCATGACACAAGGTTCTATCCAAAACACTGATAAAAATACCGATGTCGCGATTCAAGGGGATGGTTTCTTTATTGTCAGTTCCGATGCTGGAAGTACCTATAAATACAGCCGTTCGGGTGATTTTAAATTCGATGCAGGCGGAAATTTTGTGGATAACGGCGGATTTGTCGTCCAAGGCTGGGTCCGTGACGAAGCAACCGGAAAAGTCGATTCTACCGCACCCATCAGCAATATCAAAATCCCACCAGGGCTCACTACTCCGGCAAATCCATCCTCTGCTGTCACCCTTAAAGCGAATCTTGACTCAGGGGAAACCGTCGAAACATTTGGTCCAACCAAGACTATGGATAGCTATAATTTGGCTAATTATCTCAGTTATGCAGCATGGCAATCAGCCGGATTTGTCCCTGCTGTAGGTTTAGGAGTACCTGCTCCTGCAACTGCTGCGATACAAACCTTATGGGCAGCAGCCAATACAGCACATATCGCTAATACCAATGCAGCTGAAGACATGAAAGTCATGTTTAACGAGCAAGGTAAATCCATGACCTTGCAAAATGGTCAAGGGGTATGGGTCAGTTACACCGATTCATCGGTCAGCAGAACCATTGCCGCTGCTACAGGTGCGTTTAGCTTTACCATCAACGGAACCACCATTAGCGGTACTGCTCCCAACACCAGTGCGGATGACAATGCCGGCTACATCGCGCAACAAATCAATGCTAAAACAGCACTTACCGGAGTTGTCGCAACTGCAACAGGTGGAAATACCGGAGGCATAACATTGCGAAATGACAATGCCCGTGAAAGTGATCTAGCAGCAACCAAAAATATCATGATCGTTGGAACGCTTGGTGGGGTAGTCGATAATACAGGGGATACCGGTAATATTACCGCTTACAAATACATCTATAACGATACATCGGTCGATCTCAACAATACCGCGACTCCTATCAATACCACATTCAGAACGACTGAACAACTGCGCCTTATCCTCCAAGAGCATGCACAGCTTGTTACGGGCGCTACAGGTGTTGAAGTCGTTATCAATGACCGCGGACAATACAAGATCACCAACAATAATGACGGTGATGCCACGCAAGAAGACCTAAAACTTCAAGTGACCGCTTTTCAAGATGCGACCGGTAATATTACCAAGAATAGCCGCTTTACCGATGTAATTCAAGGGATTAACGGAACACTTATCGAAGGCAGTACCGGTATTCGTCTCTCCCAATCGCTCAATGCGGCAACGCACTCAGCGAGTATTGATATTTACGATTCACTGGGAAGTAAGCACACGCTTAAAATGGATTTCCGTAAAACAGCTGTTGACTCTGTCACCGGAGCCACATGGAGCATGAAGCTCTCTGTCCCGGTACCTGGAGAGATCAATACTATCGCTCCGCTCAATGAGATCAACGGTCAAGTGAGCTTTTCTTCGGACGGTTCACTCTCGTCCTATACCCCTACTAATGTCAACTTTACAGGAAACAATGGCTCTGCACCAAACCAAAATGTCAATATCAAGTTGGGAACATCCAATGCATTTGACGGGATCACGAGTTTTGATGCTACTTCAGGAACCAGTGGTATTTCTCAAGACGGTTTCCCAGGTGGAGACATCGTCGGTATCCGTATTGACCAAAGCGGTACACTGATCGGATCGTTTTCAAATGGACGTTCATTTGGTCTTGCACAAATCGGTATGGCTAAATTTACCAATAACGAAGGGCTTGTGAGTGATGGAGGAAACGTCTTCTTGCAATCCGCTAACTCAGGGGATCCAATCATCGGTACAGCGGCAACGGCGGGACGTGGATTTATGCAATCGTCAGCACTCGAAGCATCGAACGTCGATCTATCCAAATCACTGACCAACCTCATCATCATCCAACGGGGTTACCAGGCCAACGGTAAAACGATTACCACATCCGATACACTTCTGGAAACATTGTTGGGAATTAAACGATAACTTTAGGGGAATGGCTGTCGAGGGAGAAGCTCGACATGCTTAAAACTTAAGGAGTATACAAAGAAAAATAAAAGCCACCCATTTGACTTGCTGCTGTCAATCGGGATGCTGTAATTATGCGCCACTAAAGTAAATGAATAGTAATCTAGCTATAATTATACATGCGATGGCGAACTCTCAAGAAAAACACCAAATCAATTTCATATCAAAATTCCACAATCAAATATGCCCCATTTTCCTCTCGTGCATTGGGATTTTTAACCGATATTTTTATGATTGGCTTACCTATTTCGCTGATTTTAATGAGCATATTCGGATACGATCAGATGCACACTGCCGGAGCAATGGATGTCATCACCCATAATCAAGAAGCTCTCAAAAACCCGCCTAATCCTCTAAGCTCGATTCTCCAAATCATTTTATTTATGGTCATCACCGTGGGGCTATGGCACCGATATGGCCAAACACCGGGTAAAAAACTCGCGCACATTCGTGTTGTCGATGCAAAAACGCTTCAGCGTGCCTCCTATGGGAAACTTTCGTTGCGCTTTGTGGGTTATTTTCTCTCGCTCATCTCAATTGTTGGATTCTTTATAGGGCTTTTGCGCAACGACAAACGCACTCTTCACGATCTCATCAGCGGTACTGCCGTTATCACAGAGGCCTAAAATGCCCTTCGCTATCAGTGCTTTTTATTTTTTCTATTTTGCCCTTATTGGGGTTCATATTATCTTCGTCCCAAAAATCCTCTCAATGGTCGGATACAGCTCCATTGACATCGGCATCATCTTCGCCTCTGCGCCCTTAGTGCGGTTTGTGGTCCCGTTCTTATTTTTAAAGGGGTTCAAGCTCGATCATAAAGCATTTGTCGCAGCGCTTGTACTCATGATTCTGGGGGCAATAGCCTTTTATCCTTCCCTAGCCTCTTTTTGGCCGTTGCTCGTCAGTAACATCGTGTTTGGTATTGGCATATCGCTGCTGCTGCCTTATATCGAAGTCATTGCACTTGAGCGCATCGGAAAAGAGTCTTATGGCAAAATTCGTCTGTTTGGATCACTTGGCTTCATCGCTGTGGCACTGGTTCTTGTGCGCTATTTGGAACAACCCAAAATCGGGATTGATTTTCTCATCGCTATGGCCTTGGCTACTAGCATACTTGGAGCATTTATCGGCTCTCTCGAAAACAAAAAAAATGCCGCGACACATGCGATTACCGAAAACATACAGACCTTTAACCCCTTAGCGCATCTGGGACTCTGGATAGGCTTTTTGCTGATGCAGGTGAGTTTCGGCCCTTTTTACAACTTTTTTACCATTTACGCTACCGACCACGGCGTTTCACTGGACATGACGGTATGGCTGTGGAGTTTTGGAGTGATCGTCGAAATTCTCATGTTTTATTTTCAAGGACCTCTTTTACGGACGAATCTTTACAGGCTTTTACAATTAACGGCATTTTTTACCGCCTTTCGCTGGCTTATCGTAGCGATTTTCCCCGACAATATCACCCTTTTGTTTGCCTCTCAGAGCTTGCATGCACTGAGTTTTGCCCTGTTTCATACCGTTGCCATCAGCATCTTATTTTCTTTATACCGTTCAAAACGGCTTGCACAACAATTTTTCTTTGGTATCTCATACGGGCTTGGGGGATTTATAGGGGCATTGGGTGCGGGCATACTGTATCAATATGCACCCGATTGGCTATTTTTCGGAGGTGCGATTGCCGCACTGGGAGCCGCTATCGCATTTAGAGGAAATATCACAAAGAGCTGAGAAGTTCCTCTCTTCGAACGTGCAGTTCCATTTGAGGAAGAGGGATCGATATTTGATGCTTGTCAAATTCCAGCTTGACCAATTCGGTAATCTCAAACATCACATCCAAGTAGTCTTCTACAAGTACCCAAGGGCGTACAAAAATTTGGACTGAATTTTGTCCTAGGGCCCCTATTGCTACCACCGAAACCGGATCTTTGAGAACCTTTGGATGCTCAAGAAGTATCTTCAGGATAACCTCTTTTGAGAGCTTTAGATCATCTTTGTAGTCAATGTCAAAAACCATATCGATTCGGCGAGTGCTGTTTCCGGTGTTGTTGATAATATTACCGCCGATCAATGCCCCATTGGGGATGATAATCGAACGGTTGTCTGCGGTGGTAAGCGTTGTGGAAAAAAGGCTGATTGCCCTTACCGTCCCAACCACACCTGCTGTTTCGATTGAATCTCCCACTTTAAAGGGACGAAAAAAGATAATGAGTACGGCAGCACCGACATTGGCCAAAGTGTCTTTGAGGGCAAGACCTATCGCCAATCCCGCCGATGCAAAAATCGCAACAAAAGAGGTAGTATTGACCCCAATATTACTCGCAGCCATTGCGATCACCACGAGGATCAATGCCGCATACGCCACATGAATCGCGAAGGAAATAAGCGTCTCATCCACGTGAGCACGAGACATCATCCCGCGCATAAGATTCAAGACAGCCTTTACTATCCATCTCCCTATGATAAAAATAGCGATGGCACCCAACACTTTTATCCCGTATTCCGTAGCATACGTTATGACCAAATCGCTGTAATACTCTGCGCTCATACTGTAATGCTGAATATTATGTTCAATCTTTTGCAACATCACAGACCTGCTTATCGGTACTCTACGATTTTACTCATAGGCAGTCTCATTTGCGTGCTTTGTGGATCAACACGATATCCAAAAGCGCAGATCAAGGCCGCACTGCGTCCTTGTGGAAGATCCAGTACCGCTTCGATTTGTTCTTTCTCGAAGCCCTCAATCGGACAAGTGTCGATTTGAAGTGTCGCTGCATAGGTCATCATGTTGGCACATGCAATGTAACACTGCTTCGCCGTCCAGTTTTCGAGCAAGTCCTCATGACATTCGATCAATGAAAGATAGTTTTTGTAGATGCTCATGTAAGTATCCAAACTCTCACCCTCTAAGCCTCTGCGCTCAAACATACTGCGTACATACGGTGTGCCGCTGCGTACCTCGTCATTATCCGTCGTAAAGATGACCAGTTCTGACGCTTCAGTAATCTGAGCTTGATTCCAACACGACGATTTCAGCGCTTTACGTAGAGCGGGATCACGCACAACAATCAATCGCCACGGCTCCATTCCAAAGGATGAGGGAGACATACGTGCCACTTCCAAAATTGATTCAAATTGCTCTTGTGGAATCGTTTTAGATGCATCAAAATGTTTGCATGCATGACGAAAGGCCATCGCTTTCATGAAATCGGACATAATTTACCTCGCTGTTTTTGTATGAATTGCACCATTGTAACGTATATGTGTTTATGCTCGGTTTCCAGAACGTCCAACAAAGACACATATTTCAAGTAAGTTTTCCATGGAGTCTCTGCAGGTTTTATCCGTCCCTTTTTGATCAGTTCAAAACACACCGCCGCATTGATGAACCCTTTCCACAACTTTACTTCATCATCCTCTTCAAACCGTCGTGGGAACCACAATGCTTCAAGGTCTTCATGCGCATCGTAATAGCGCTCTTCTTGCAGTGATTTTACAAACGCATCACACGCTGCCGTTATTGTTGAAGATATTTGCGCCAATATCCGCGTCCCCCTTTCAAACTGATACACACATGACCGGGAAACTTGGCACGAAACTCTGCCAAACGCTCCCGCGAGCTTTTCCCAGTATCGCAGTAAAAAACAAACACGCTTCCCTCAGGCTCCTGCTTCAATAACGGCGGACTATATGTGACCGTTTGTGTCCCCTCAATGCTATTTAGGATCGTATCGACCAAAACGACCTTGACTCCTTGCGCCTCTAACAGCTGTTTGTTGTGTAAATACTCTTTTTGTGTCCATTCATCGACAGTTAAATCGACCATAACCTTATCCATTCTCTTGTTTTTTAGAAGTCTATCACAAACTATAAAAGCATACCCCTTAGAGTTTTTAGCTACACTTACACTATGGCTAAGAAAAAGAAAAAAATGATCAAACTCAATCAATCCATTCGCCATTTTTTCGGCGATGAAGGATTTGACGAGGGGATTGAGCGTGTCCCCACCGAAACGCTTATGGCACTTTCCCATACACTGGGACTTTTCAACGGAACGACCGATAAAGCGACTCTTGTTAAAAGTTTCCGCCGTTTATGGTCAGAAGGTGATGGTGACAATCGTGAGTTGATCGTCGATTTTTTTCGTAACGACGGACGTACCTATCCCAACCCTAAACCCAAAGAAAAACCGCAAGAACGAGAAGAAAAAATCGATGAGCTGCTAGAAGGTCTTGAGATTAATCCCGATGAGCGCATGGCATTGCACGCTTCGTTTATCGATGTGCGTCTTCGTAAAATCACCCCTGAGAAGATTGCTTCCAAACTGGAACACATCCGTGTCTCTTTGAAACGGGAAAAACTGGAAAAACTGCTGGAGGGGAAATTCAACTACGATGACTCTCTAGAATTTTACGCTTCCATCCACTACGATATAGGCAATGAGCATTTCACCAAGATTCATGTCCTTAAAACACCACCCATAGAGAACAAACGGATCCAAGACGAAGCACCCGAAATACTGCGCGAAGAGATCACACAACTAAAAGCAGCCCTAACGCTTCAAAAACAAGAGCAGATCAAGCAGTTTTTAGCCGCCATACCTCTTCAGACGCACCGCTACCTCAGCGAAAGTGAGATCATTAGTGCACTCAAAAGCGCTCCCCCCTCAAGCACCAATACAACCAATGTTCTGGATAACACACTGCTGCAAAAAGTACTCTCCACCTATTTTCCATTAGCCAAGACTTCGTTAAACGGCGAAGATTTGATGATCGAGATTCAAAAAACTCTGGATCTCCCCCATTCTGGCACCCCATTTCACTATACCTTGCATCTGCATCTCGATGCTCTTGAGCTGAGCCGAAACATTTGGGCAGGCAATGAGATCACGTTTGCCGAAGAGACATTGGCTCAGAGTGATGAAGCCGAACAGTTCTTCCTCTCCGAGCTTGCAAGTTTGATCGAAAAATGCGATGAACGTGCCAAACTGCTCAATCTAGATGAAAAACGTCTCTATGAGCTCGTCTATGAACTTCTGACACCCTATTTATCCGATACACTTCATATTGGCGCTAAAACCCAAAAAAGAGTCCTTTACGCCTTCGATCAGCAAATAGCTACAGAATTGCACAAACGGCAAAAGCAAGAGCTTCTAGCACGCAGTATCCGCGATTTTAAAAATCTGTTTCCCCTCGCACGTTCACTGCGCCGTAAACTTGTCTTTCATGTAGGGCCCACCAATAGCGGAAAGACCTATACGGCAATGGAGAAACTACGCGCCGTAGGAACAGGCTACTATCTCGCACCATTGCGACTGTTGGCGCTGGAGGGGTATGAGAGCCTCAAAGATGAGGGAATCAATGCATCTTTGATCACTGGAGAAGAGCAGATCCTCGACGAGGATGCCACCCACATCAGCTCCACCATCGAGATGCTCAATTTTGAAGTCGAGGTCGATGTCTGCGTTATTGATGAGGTACAAATGATCGGGGACCGTGACCGTGGATGGGCGTGGGCCAACGCCATCATCGGAGCCCCTGCCAAAACCGTTGTCATGACCGGATCATCCAATGCATTGGATGCGATTATCGCGTTAGCCGACTATCTGGGAGAACCTCTAGAGATTGTAGAATTTGAACGTAAAAATCCGCTGGAACTGATGAAAGTTCCTGTTCCTCTCACTAAAATAGAGCCCAAAACGGCCATCATCGCCTTTAGCCGCTCCAGTGCATTACGCATCAAGCAACAAATATCCAGTACCTACAAAACCAGCATCATCTACGGAAACCTCAGCCCCGAAGTACGCCGTGAAGAAGCGCGGCGATTTCGAGAAGGGGAGACCGATATTCTTGTTGCCACCGATGCCATCGCTATGGGATTGAACCTCCCGATCAAAACACTCCTCTTCTCAAAAGCCGATAAGTTTGACGGGCAATCCCAACGTGATCTGAGTGCCGGTGAGGTACAACAAATAGCAGGACGTGCAGGACGGTACGGACTGAGCGAACAAGGTTATGTAGGAGGGATCACGAGCGATATTCTCAAAAAAATCGGGGTTCTTTTCACCCAAAAAGCCCAGACTGTCTCCATACCGTTTAACGTTATGGCCAACTTTGATCACATCATGCTGGTATCCACTATTTTAGAAGAAAAATCGCTTTCCGCCATTATCGAGTTCTTTGTTGAGAATATGAAGTTCGAGGGACCGTTTCGTGCCGCCAACCTCGAATCGATGAGTGAAGCTTCCGCTATTGCCGATCGGTATGATCTGGACATGAAGACCAAGTTCACCCTTGCTACCGCCCCACTATCCACAGGGTCCCCTTTGGTGATGGCTGCCTTTGAACGCTATGTCAAAGCGCTGGAGCAGGGTAAACCAATCGCCTACGTCGCGCCCGCGCATCTGGGAGCTTATGCCCTCACGATGGAAGAACTTCAAGATGCTGAGGATCGGATCAAAGAGATATCTCTGTATCTATGGCTTTCTTATCGCCTGAGTGAGTATTTTATCGACAGTGAAAAAGCACGCTCGTTTAGAGGCGACCTTAACCGTTTCATCGAAAACTCTCTCAAGCAAAGCCATTTTACCCCACGTTGCAAGACCTGTACAAAACCGTTGGCTCCGGGAAGCGAGTTTAGCATCTGCCAAAGCTGTTTCAATGCTCTCAACCGTGCGAAAAAACGTGCCCAAACCCCAAGGACTCCGAGCAAAGCCTATAAGCGGCACTAATACACCTCACTCATGGTGCTGCATTCGAATAAACGCATCGATAAAAATCATGTCCAAATGGTGATTCATCGTCTCTTTCATCAAATGAAGCGACGCATAAGAACCCATCCTATCCTTATAAGAGCATTTTGTTGAGAGAGCATCAAATACATCACATACTCCGATAATACGGGCAAACAACGAAATCTCTCTTCCTCTAATACCATCGGGATAACCGCTTCCATCAAGTTTTTCATGGTGATGGCGGATACCGTCAAGCATTTGTTTGTTCTCAATGCCCATGCTCAATGCTATTTGATGCCCATACACAGGGTGAAGCTTCATCTGCTCAAACTCTGCAGTGGTGAGATGTCCTTTTTTGTTTACGATTGCATCGGATACCCGGCTTTTGCCCAAATCATGCAGTAATGCAGCCATTCCCAACTTCTCTAGCATTTTATCCCCTAGCTTAAGATAAGAACCTAAGCTCAACGCATAGACACACACGTTGATCGAATGGGTCTGCGTGTAATAGTCATAAGAGGCTATTTTCATAAGTGATTCAACTGCCCGCTTATCCATAAAAATAGTATCGATAAAATTGTTGACCACTTTTTTAGATTTGGGAACATTTTCCAACGCTTCGGGATTATCAAACAATTCATCCACAACATTGGATGCTTCATGATAGATGACAGCTGCTTTTTTAGTAATCGAGATATGGGGATTATCGGCTACAGCCCGTATTGCTTCACTGATAAAATTTTCATACGCAATAAGATCGCTATGACGGATATAGAGGTGCTCTACGTGATCAATCCTTGCCTTTACCGCTGCATCGATTGGGTGATTCTTGGGTAAGAACATGTATTTGTCATGACTGCCGTCAAACTGCTGGAAAAGATCAAATTCTAGGATATCGCCAATATCAAGCAGCCATTTTTCAATACGCAGATGACCAACGTGCTTATTAATCGAGGTTAATTTATCAACCCTGATCTCTTTTCGCAAATGGCTACCGTATTAAATCGGAGTAATCAAACTCTCCAGGATTCAAAAAAATCTTATCATCCCGCATGAAAATACGGGAGTCATTTTTCGCCAGCTTTTCAAAGCGTTTTTTGGTTTTTTTCTTTTCCTGGTCTTTGAAGCGTTTGAGTTTTAAAAAATCTTTAAGCGATATCCATCCATCGGTTTCAACAATATCTGCATTGATAGCATCCATGCTTTGTTCCATACCCTCTTGCATCACCGCTTCAGGATTCACATGAGAAAGAAATTTGGTTGCGACCACATGCAATACACTGCGCAGCTGTGCATCGCGCTCTTTGTAAATCTGCTCTACTTTCACACGCTCATCAATGAGCATCTGCTCTCGCTGATCTCGCAGACGTGCCGTCTCATTTTCCAAAACATCCACCCGCCCGCGAAGACGCTCGTTTTCTTGCTCAATGTACTGCGTATAGCGCGCATCTATCACACCATTAGCAGTATGTGTACCCTTTGGAGTGGAAATCGTTACGTATTTTACCCCGTCTTCGACAATACAATTCAAACTTCCGCGGCGAACACGATTATGGATTGCCTCCTTGGAGACTCCAAAATGGTCTGCTGCATCCGCGATGGTTAACTTTTTCATATTGTCCCTTTATTTGTGAAGCATACGGATCAATGCGTTCACCATGTCAAAATCCAAATGCCCTTTCATGGCTTCTTTCATCAACTTAATGGAGTCAAAAGTGGTCATCGGATCCTTATAAGATCGCTTGGTCGTTAGCGCATCAAACACATCACATACCCCGATGATACGGGCAAATTGTGAGATTTCATTCCCCGTATGTCCATCAGGATATCCGCCACCTACAAGTTTCTCGTGGTGATGACGGATTCCTGTCAAAATCCGCTCATCGGTAATTCCCATATTCAATGCTATCTTGTGCCCTTGTTCGGGATGCGTTTTCATCTCCTCAAATTCCATCTCAGTGAGCTTGCCGTTTTTATTAATAATGTCATAATTGACTTTACTCTTACCAATATCATGCAAGACTGCCGCCATCCCTAATGCTTTGAGATCTTCCCCCTCTATCCCTAAAAAAGCACCTAGACTCAACGTATAGATACTGACATTAATAGAGTGCGTATGGGTATAATAATCATGTGCAGTAATTTTAAGAAGCGATTCAACAGCCTTTGGGTCATGCAGAATAATACTTACAAAACTGTCCACAACCGGCTTGACATTCTTGGCAATTTCCAATGATTCAGGATTGCGAAACATCTCATCGATAACCGAACTTGCTTTTTCATAGACAATGATCGCTTTATCATCCAACGAGATATCTTCAGATCGAGCGATAGTTTGAATATGCTGCTGAACGTAGGCTTCATACGCTAACGCTTCTTCCTCATCGATGTAAATCTTTTCGACTTCACGCAGGCGCACCTTGTCATTAGCATTTACAACCGTATCGCTTTGAAGAAAAAGGCTCATATTCGTTCTTTCTTCATTGGGCAAATAAATCTGAAACGTCAGGTTCTCACCCTCAGTAATTACCCTTTTGTCGATCGATTTATACCGTTTTGATTTAGCGCTCATCCAGGATTCCTTTTATCGGAAGTTCTCAAACACTAAAGGAGCGTCCCATTCCATTGCCTTAATATGTCCCATAATCTTTTGAAGTTCATCGATTTGTTTGGATTTTACGCGGATATAGTCCCCCTCAATGACAGCAGAGGCTTTGGTCTTTAGATTTTTGATTTCAGCAATGATTTTTTTTGCCTCTTTGGACTCAATACTGTCAACGATTTTATACGTGGCTTTTCGTGTTCCACCACTTGCGTCTTCGGTTTTAAGCTCTTCAAGTGCTTTAGAAGAGAGACCTCGCTTAATGAGTTTACCGATAACGATGTCTTTGAGGGCATCGAGTTTATTATCACTTGATGCTACTAAAATAAGTTGCTTTTCTTTTTCACGGTAGTTGATCTCATATGTGACACCTTTGAAATCGTAACGTCCGATGACCTCTTTTTCCGATTGGGCCATCGCGTCTTTAAACGCCTGTAAATCAATTTTTGCGGATATATCGAGCGAGTGTTCAGATGCCATAATCTATTCCTAACATTTTTCTAACAGTTAGTATAACATAAACTACAAATTAAAACATAGGAGCACCGAAATCCAACCCTCCTACAAAGCTCATATTAGGGTCGTTATATCCCAGCATGGCACTTTTGCTCCGCAGCATCGTGATGTCTTGTTTGGGAGCGATCCCTTGCGGACAAACAGGGACACACTCGCCGCACAGCGTACAGTCCCAGATACCGTTTGTCTGTATTGCCGCTATTTTCGCATCACTCTTGGTTTGGCGAGGATCACTCACGTAGCGCCAAACACGTGTGAGTGCAAAGGGGCCGATAAAATTTGGATTTACTGCGTAGACAGGACAGGCACTGTAACACGCTGTACACAAAATACAATCGCTTTGTGTTTCAATCCTGTGCATATCTTCTTCACTAACATTACCCTCTCGTGACGCTTCACTCCACGTATTTGCCATACGGCTAAAATGCTCGACAGCAGAACTTTCCACTACCAAATCGCGGACAACGCTTGCATTGTGCATCGGTTCTACGAGATCACCATCATTGGGCTTGTATTCACACATCAGTACTTCGCGCCCGTTAACACGAACAGCACAGCTTCCGCAGACACCGCTGCGGCATCCTTGAGAAAAGGTGAGCGTTGAATCAATTTTGGTTTTGACGTGATTGAGAACGGTCAGTAACGTGACGTTTTCAAAATCAACCTCATACCCTTGAACTTCGTCGTTATGGCTGCGCTTTACTAAAACTTTCATCAGTCACACCACTCTCTTTCTTCATCTTCGTCGTCATAAAAATCGTCATCATCCTCATTCTCAATAATCGTATTTATTCCATAAAATCTGCACATAATATCCCTCCTTCTCTCCATGTAATTGTATGCGCCCCAAACATGACATCGTTTCGTGTAGGGATATCACTGCGATAATGTGCTCCTCGGCTCTCGCTTCGATTGATCGCAGAGATGACGATAATCTCTGAAAGTTCAATTTTATTGCCAAACTCGATAAATTCCACTAGGTTGGTGTTGCATATCTTAGACTTGTCTTTTGGACCCATAAAAGGGAGCTCTTTTTGCATATGAGAAATTGCTTCTAACACGGTTTTGAGTCCCATCTCCTCACGCACCAAGCCCACGTTGTTATAGAAGATATTGGCTAGCGTCTCCTGTTTTTCATAGAAATCGATCCTGTTGCTAAAACCCATAATATCGCGGATAAAATTAATGTCTTTGGCAAGTTGCGTATTTTCCAATTCTGAAGCAGGACTTTTGACCCCAAACTCCGCCGCAGATTTTCCGCAATGACGTCCGAAGACGACCAGTTCCAACAAAGAGTTACCCCCCAAACGATTTGCCCCGTGTGTCTTGTGATTGGCACACTCACCCACTGCAAATAAACCGTTGACGCGGGTCATACATTCCTCATTGACCTCAATTCCCCCCATGCTGTAGTGAGCCGCAGGTTTGATCGGGATGAGATCATGCACGGGATCAATTCCCTCATAAATCTGAGCCAGTTTACGTTCTTGTGGCAATTCATGATTAATAAACGCTTCTCCCAAATGACGGATATCTAAATAAACACCGCCGCTTTTGGAAATCTCATCATGTATCGCGCGCGCCACCACATCACGGGGGGCTAATTCATCCGTAAAACGGTCTCCCTGTTCATCGACCAAATACCCTCCCGCACCACGAGCGCTCTCAGAGATCAGAATCGAAGAACTTTTGAGAGCTGTGGGATGAAACTGAATAAACTCCAAATCAGCCAGTCGTGCACCCGCACGTATCGCAGCAGCGATCCCATCACCCGTACTGCCTACGGAATTTGTCGAGTGCTTTCCATACAGCGCACCGTATCCGCCCGTAGCCATTATCACAGCATCGGCACGTATCTCCTCAACCTCGCCCGTAGGGATATTCAAACACGTCGCTCCCAATACACGGTTATTCTCTTCATCCACAATCACATTGAGCAAAAATCGCTCGTTCATAAACGTGATGCCTGCTTTGAGGCACTGATCGTATAGCGTATGAAGCAGTTTCAGTCCCGTGTAGTCTTGTGCGTAACACGCTCTTGGTGCACTGGCACCGCCCAAACGTCTACGGGCAATCTCCCCCAATTCATCACGACTAAACGGTAACCCAAGAGTGTTGCACCAGCGTACGGCATCGGGAGCATTCTCACACAAAAATGCGATTCGCGATTCATTTCCCAATCCCGCGCTGGATTTCAGTGTATCGGCAATGTGATTCGCAATCGAATCGTCTTCTCCCAAAACCGCATTCATCCCCCCTTGCGCCATCGAGGTTTGAGAACGTGTCGGAAGCGTTTTGGTCATAACAATGACCTGTGCACCCGCCTCATGCGCCGACAGTGCACTCACCAATCCCGCACCGCCACCGCCGATTATTAATACTTTAGCCATAATAAAGACTCCTTGAATGGGATGATTGTAGCGAAATGGGTTTTAGCGTTCACTCAAAAATGAAGACTAATTTTTGCTACAATACTTTCAATGCAAACCTTATTCTCAATTATCGGTATCTATCTCTTTATTGCCGTCGGTTTTGGTGCCAAATACAGCTTCAAAGACAAGATTGACGATCGCACCATAACCCTGCTGAGTATCTATTTTTTACAAATCTTTCTCACCTTTTGGGGATTATTAAAACGGCCCATCGATACCAATCTCTTGCTCGCGCCCTCTATCTATCTTGCTATCACCCTGATGGCTTTACTGCTGATGATACCGCTGTCCAAACTGCTGTTTCGTGATACCAAAGAGCGCTCCATCGCCACCGTTGCGGCACTCATCGGTAACACGGGAAATTTGGGAATTCCACTGGGTATTGCTCTGTTTGGGGAACAAAGTGTCCCGTATTTGACCCTTATCAATCTCGTCAATGTATTTGTCGTCTACACGATTGGTGTCTTTTATTATTCACGCGGTGAATTTAGCGTGCGCGATTCACTCCTTAACATCGTCAAACTTCCCGTACTTTGGGCGGCGATGGGGGCTATTGCCCTTAACCTCATCGGGTATCATCCCAGTGATGCTGTTGATAAAACCCTCATGATGGGAGCCTATGCGTCTATGACGATGCAGTTGGTGCTGTTTGGGATCTATCTTTATGGGATCAAATTAGGGGAAATCAATGCGAAACTCTCACTGTGGGTTAGCGGGACAAAATTCATCCTCATTCCGATGATTGCATGGATTGTCTTAGGACAAATAGAGATGGAGAGTTCCGTCAAAGGGATGGTATTTTTGGAACTGATGGTTCCGCTTGCAGTGGCCAATGTTAATCTGGCCTCGCTATACAACTGTTCACCCCGTACCGTAACGGCAGAAGTGTTTGTCACATCGGTGCTATTTTTGGGAATAGCGTTTATTTTGCCGACGCTGTTACAAATGTTTTAATATTTTCTACCGTAGCAGCAATGAGGCGCTCTCTCGCCTCACGTGACGTCCATGCGATATGCGGAGTGATATAAAGACGTTCAGGATGCTTTACTGCCAAGAGAGGGTGTGATCTCTTCATCGGTTCTTTGACTAACACATCCAAACCGACATAAATAGGCTTAACGTCGATGATGACCGAAAGGGCATCTTCATCCACGATACCTCCGCGACCCAGATTGAGCAATACCGCACCGTCTTTCATCTGTAACAGTTCCGAATGGGAGATCAGATTCTGTGTCGATGGGTTCAACGGAGCGTGAATGGAAATAATATCGCTGTTCTCTATCAAACGGCTCAACGTTGTCTTTTCAAACTCGCTATTTTCGTTTTTTCCCGAAGTGGAGTAATAACACACGTGTGCGCCAAATGCTTTTGCGACAGTTGCCACACCGCGCCCAATCTCACCCAAACCGATGATTCCCCATGTTTTTCCGCGCAGTTCACTAAACGAGGGGCCGATATGGGTAAATACGGCTTCGTTTTGCCATTGACCGCTTTTGACATACTCATCGTAATAGCGCGAATGCCCCATGAGATAAAAGAGCATCGAAAACGTATGTTGCACTACGGCATCGGTCGAATAGCCTGCCACGTTTTTGACGGCAATCCCGCAGCGAGCTGCTGCGTCATGATCGATATTGTTCATCCCCGTAGCCGCAACACAAATGAGCTTTAGGTTAGGAGCTTCGTGCATGACCTCAGCGTTAATAACGACTTTGTTAGTAACAATGACCTCTGCATCCGCAACACGTTGTGCTACTTCTTGTGCAGTTGTAGTCGTATAGGTACTAACTCTTCCTAATGTATTAAATAACTTTAGAGAAGTATCTCCAAATGTGAGCGTGTCTAATAGGACAATGTTCATGCGTCCTTGATCCCTTTGATCAATTTTTTCGCTTTTTTGAGAGCTTTATTTACTTTATCAAAGACCAATACTACGGCCATTCGTCGCCCGATATGGGCTTCAGGCTTCCCAAAAACACGCACATACGTCTTATCATCGAACAATGCATCATCCACATCGATCACAGGAGTATGGGATTCAACCGTTGACTTAAATGCCGCACTGGCACCGTCACCGTAGAACGTAAATCCAAGAGGCAGTCCAAGTACAGCACGAACGTGTAGCGCGAACTCACTTTGGCTTTGGGTGATAAGCGTTACCATCCCCGTATCGTGTGGACGTGGGCTTACTTCACTAAAATAGACCTCATCTCCTTTGACAAACAGTTCAACACCAAACAGTCCTTTACCGCCTAATCCGTCCGTGATCTCTTTGGCAATCTTCTGGGATCGTTTGAGCGCCTTTTTCGACATCTCCATAGGCTGCCAGCTGTAGATATAGTCACCCTCTTTTTGGATGTGCCCGATCGGTTCACAAAATACCGTTTCATTGCCATTGCGTGCTGTGAGCAATGTGATCTCGTAATCAAATCGGATAAACTCTTCCACGATCAATTCGCTCGCATCACCACGCGCTTCTTTCGCAATTTCCCATGAGTTTTCCAAATCAAAAGGGGTTCTAGCGATGCTTTGACCATGACCCGATGAACTCATGACCGGCTTGATCACACACGGAAATCCGACATCTTCTGCTGCATAACACATATCTTCATACGTGCACACAAAATGGTAACGGCTTGTTTTCAGCCCCAGTTCTTCCGCAGCAAAACGGCGGATATTTTTACGGTTCATCGTCTTGTTGACCGCTTCAGCATTAGGGATGACACAAAAACCTTCTGCTTCAGCCGCAAACAAGGCATCAATACTGATCGCTTCGATCTCTGGGAGGATATAATCCGGTTTTTCGAGACGGATAATCTCTAAAACAGCCTCTTTGTCTTGCATATTAATCACATACGAACGATTACTGACAAGATGTGCCGGAGCAAATTCATAACGATCCACGGCAATGACTTCGATCCCTAGACGTTGTGCCTCGATAGCAACTTCTTTACCGAGTTCGCCAGAACCCAACAGCATTATTTTTTTGGAGTTTGTTTTAAGAGGTGCGCTAAAGAGCATAAGAGTAGCCTTGCGTAAAATTTAGTTAGCGCAATTGTATCACAGGGTTTGTAAGGGGTTTGTTACAAAAGGGTAAATTGGAAGGGTTAGTTTAAAGGTGTAACCAAAGTGCCGAAGCACTTTGAAATTACAGGCGAGATTCGTAACGTCGCATCATATAGAGACGTTTTAACATCTTTTTGCGAGCGCTGATTTTGAACTGTTTGCGTTTTTCGGTCTCTGTAACGTGGTTACGACGAGCACGAGCTTCAGTAACAACCAGATTACGATCTGTTTGCTTCTTGAAACGACGGTATGCAGCATCAAAATTATCATCTTGGCGTAAGATAATTCCAGGCATCTACAATCACCCACTTTCTATTTAAAATTTTCGAACCGTAATCATACCATAATTAAACCAATTTTAAGCCGTGAAAGAGGATATTATGATGAGAGACTTGGTTATAAGGAATTTGAATGTCACCTAAAAAATCGTTAATGTGGCTAGTATTTACTGGGATGATGATTCCTCCCATGGGATGGCTGTTTTTACTCTCCTACTCTTCACTATTTACTGTGGATGAGCTGATACAGATTGTATTTTCATGGTCGATGCTAGGCTACATGATCATCGCAACCGCTGCAATGCTCGTTGGATTTTCAAACAAATTAACCGTATTGAATGAACTTCTGCACCAAAATGACAAAAATGAAGATGCCACACAGCTTATAGGAAAACTTCCCTACTATTTTTTAGGTGGACAGATGGCCTATAACCTCTTCGGTCCTGCTGTCGTCCTTTGGGGGAAACCGTTTATGAATCTGGAACATTTTCTTTTGGCAGAATTAGCTGTTTTGCCGCTGCTTTTTTTATTTATCATCCCGGTTTTTATCCTCTTTGTTCAAAAATTAGAATTATGGACCAATACTATCCCCTTAAGTGCCCGCTATCCTTTCATCTCTTTTGGTAAAAAGATGCTCCTCTCTTTGTTTACCACAATCATTGGAAACAGCACCCTACTGGTTCTTTTAAATGTCATCTTACTGTATGAAAATCCGACCATAACATTACACGATCTAATTCTCAAAAACATCATCGTTGCCTCTATTGGAATTGCGATATCTGCCCTTAACATTGGGTTGCTCATATCTCAAGTCACTAAACCCGTCACCAGTCTCACCCATAAACTCAGCAGCGATCTTTTCGATCTCACCAAATCTTTTTGCGTTGTTAGCCGAGATGAAACCGGTACTATGGCCAATTCCCTAGGTCAATTTTTAAGTGCTATTGAAAGATCCACTGGGCATTCCAAACAAATCGCAACCGCCAATCTCTCTGCAGCTCAAAGCCTAGGAATCTTGTCTGAGGAAATCAAGCAGCGCGTTCATACCGAAAACGCTATCGCCGCCACTTCTACCGATAATGCCCGTTCTATTCAGGTCATCGTAGAGCAAGGGGTTCGTGATTTTGCCGATACGCAGGAAAATATGGATTATGCCTTTTTACAATTACGCAACGGACGCCAAGAGATCGAAGCACTCCTTTCGACTATTAATCACAGTGCCGAGCTGGAAGAAGAGTTAAGTCAAAAAATGGAGCATCTCAATACCGAAGCCTCTCAAGTCAAAAGCATTCTCCAAGTCATCGGCGACATTGCCGATCAGACCAATCTACTCGCCCTCAATGCCGCGATTGAAGCTGCCCGTGCTGGGGAACACGGTCGCGGTTTTGCCGTCGTTGCCGATGAAGTACGAAAACTTGCCGAACGTACTCAAAAAAGCCTCGTGGAAATCAATGCTACCATCAATGTTATCGTTCAAAACATCTCGGATGCGACCGAACAGATGCGCCAAAATATTGATGCCATGGGCAATGTCACTGCTATTTCGGATAAAGTTAATAGCAATATCAATGAAACCGTGTCAGCAATGGAAAAAACAGCCCAACTCACGACCCAAAGCGTTGAAAACTCTAAGTTCATTGCAGAGCATATCAACTCTATGCTGGGGCAAATCGAATCGCTTAACTCTATCGCCAATCTCAATGAATCTTCGGTAGAAAATCTCTCAGGCATTGCAAAAGCGATTGCCGACTCCGCAGAGAGTCTTCATCACCAACTAGGACAATTCAAGACACATTAAGCTAAAATCACGCTTATGATAACCACTGATTCCATCGAAGGGCTCAAAGCCCGTCTTGACATTGTCGATGTCGTAGGCTCTTATATTGAGCTAAAACGCGCAGGTGCAAACTTCAAAGCACCCTGCCCGTTTCACGATGAGAAATCTCCCAGCTTTACCGTCAACCCCTCCCGTCAAAAATATCACTGTTTCGGATGTGGTGTGGGGGGTGATTCGATCAGCTTCGTCATGGAATATGAAAAGCTTAACTATCCTGAGGCCATCGAAAAATTGGCATCTTCGGTCAACTATTCGCTTCAATACACCGATAACAATGAGCGCCGCGAACGTTCCAATCTCCTTGATCAACTTAGCGGATGGTATCAAAAGCTCCTCGATGGACAGCCAACCGCCAAATCCTATCTTACTGAGCGAGGAATTTTTGCTTCCAGTATCGAACGCTTTGGTATCGGCTATGCCCCCTCATCAGCTCAAACACTGGACTTTCTCAAACAACACCGCTACACGATCAAAGAATCGGTTGAGCAGGGAGCCATCGGTAGTGACGGCGGCCGCGAATTTGCCCGTTTTATCGAGCGTATCACATTTCCTATCCATGCCCCTAACGGTTCCATCGTCGGTTTTGGAGGACGAACCATCACGGGTCATAGCGCCAAATACGTCAATTCGTCTCAAAGTGCCATTTTTAATAAATCACGTTTGCTTTATGCCTATCCCCTCGCACGTGACGCGATCTATAAGAACAAAGAGATCATCGTCACCGAAGGGTACCTTGATGTCGTGATGCTGCATCAAGCAGGGTTCACCCATAGTGTCGCGACACTGGGAACGGCACTCACAGCAGAGCATTTACCACTGTTGCGCAAAGGCGAACCTCGTGTCCTCGTCGCCTATGATGGGGACAAAGCAGGACGTGCTGCCGCACTCAAAGCTTCCAAGCTTTTAAGCATGAGTGGATTTGAGGGGGGTGTCATCCTTTTTGAAGGGGGCAAAGACCCTGCGGACATGATCAAGGAAGGACTTATTGAAGAGCTAAATACCTTACTGCATCGTCCCATTACTTTTATCGAATTTGTCATTAGTGAGATCTGTTCAAGCTACGATCTACGCGATCCGAGGGTCAAAGAAAATGCTCTCAATGAGTGTTTAGGCTATATCAAGACTCTCTCACCCCTCATGCAAGAAGAGTACCGTCCATTCATCGCTTCACAACTGGGAATATCCCCATCACTCATACGTGTTGCCAACACCTCATCAATCAAAACAGCGCTTCAAAACCCTCAACTCTCCCATCACGACATGTGGGAGCTTAGTCTCATCAAAACGATCCTAGAGCGTCCGCAGATCACCGATGGATTACTTGACTATCTCGATGCCTCGTTGTTACAGTATCACGCAAACGAATTTACCGCGGCCATTGGCAACCGTTCGGATGACCCTCAGCTTATGGCGATCATGATGGATGAACGTATCCATGGGTTTGACGGTGATGAGGGCTTGCGAGCCGAGCTTATGACCTTCTTAAGTGCCCATTACAACCGAGAACTCAAAAAACTTGCCAGTGAAAATTCGCTATCATTCGACCAGAAATCATACGCAATACGTCAAATGCGTGAAAAAATTGCGCGGCTCAAACGAGGCGAACTCGTACCGCTGACTTAAAAAGGAAATCCATGAAAGCTATAGCCCTTTTCAGTGGTGGTCTCGACTCGACACTCGCCATGAAACTTATCATCAATCAAGGCATTGAAGTCGTCGCCTGTAACATCAGCACAGGATTTGGTTCCGTCAAAGACCGTCGTGCCCATATGCAAAACATGTGTGACCAAGTGGGGGCAACGCTGCGTATCGTCGATATTCAAGACGAATATTTGGAAAAAGTCCTATTTACCCCAAAACACGGCTACGGAAAACATTTCAACCCCTGCATCGACTGTCATGCCAAGATGTTTGAAGTGGCTAAACGGCTCATGGTCGAAGAGGGGGCAGATTTTCTTATCAGTGGGGAAGTATTAGGCCAGCGTCCGATGAGCCAAAACGGTGAATCGTTGCAAAAAGTGCTCCAAATGAGCGATTGTGAGGGGCTGCTGCTGCGCCCGATGAGTGCCAAAGCACTTGAACCCACCATCCCAGAGATCAACGGCTGGGTGGATCGTGAAAAACTCGAAGAGATTGTAGGGCGCAATCGAGAGCGTCAAATGGAACTGGCACAAGAATTTGGTCTCAAAGATTTTGAAGCTCCAGGTGGGGGATGCCTTCTTACCGATGAACATTTTTCCCGTAAAATCCGTGACGTTTTGGCTCACGATGATGCCTTTATCAAAGCCGATATTCCAACGCTTAAATACGGTCGACAATTGCGCCTACCCGATGGATCAAAGCTAATCATCGGACGCACTGAAGAAGAAAACAACAAACTCGAAGAAATTGAGAATCCAAAATTCATGCACATCAATACCGAACTTTTTGGCCCTCACTGTTTGATCTCCCTAAGTGCAAGCGAAGCAGACAAAACATTGGCAGCAAAGTTAGTATTGGCCTATTGTAAGCCTGATTTTAGCGGTGAACAAACTTTGCAATTCGGTGAAGAAAACATAACAACGCTTTGCGACCTAAGCCGCAACGACGCGCAACAATATTTTATTTAACGACCGTACAACCGTAACCTAACTTTTTAACCTCATCACACATCGCTTCAGGCTTTGCGCTTTTTTGCGCTTTGACCTTAGCACGCCCCTCTTTGAGATAGACCGTCGTATCGTTTACCCCTTTTACTTTACCAACTGAGCTTTTGATATCGTTGATACACATCGAGCACGTCATCCCATCAATTTTAAGATTAACCAACTTATCCGCACTCGCGATAGTAACCAACACAATCATTGCGATAAAAATATTTTTCATTGACGGGTCCTTTAAATCATTTCATGCTATTGTTACACATCTTTGTTACAAAAGTGTTAAGAGGGGTAGAATGAGTTCAATAGAATGGTGGGCGATCATTACGATTGCATTTGCAGGAAGCTTTGGTCACTGCATCGGGATGTGCGGCGGCTTTGTCTTCGCGTACAGTTCCACCAAGATTGATCCATCCATGAGCCACAGCGCTCAACTCGTGCGTCACAGTGCCTATAGCCTAGGACGTGTCAGCTCTTACACCTTATTGGGAATCTTGTTTGGCACCTTGGGGTCCCTATTTTTAATCACCCCCGAATTTCATGGCGCTTTGTTTTTGCTCGCAGGGGCATTGATGATTATTACCGCATTGGGGATGTTGGGAATATCCTCTATCATCCACTCATTTGAACGATCATTCTCCAATATGCCCCTTTTTAAACTCCTCTTTTCAAAACTGATCAAAAGTAAAAGCATCCGAAGTTTTTTTGCGTTGGGGATGATGAATGGATTTTTTCCCTGCGGATTTGTCTTTTTCTTCGCAGCCAAAGCAGCAGCCAGCGCATCACCCCTTACCGGTGGTGCTATTATGGCCGTTTTTGGACTCTCGACCGTTCCCGCTCTTTTGGCGTTGGGCCAATCGATCAACTTTATGCGGGAAATCGCTTTTCGCAGCAGCATGAACCGCATCGCAGCACTGGCAATCCTCATTTACGGTCTCTACAGTATCTATTACGGATTGGCCTATTTTTTCACTTTGCCAATGTAACAATTTAAAGAATTAACGTTATACTCTATGGAATGTAATTATAGGAGTCAGTATGGCTGGTGTAACTTTTTCATTTTATAATTTTGCGGCGTTGATTGATCTCAACATTGGTATGGCATATCGCCTGGATGAAAATCGCTCAGAGAGTTTTACTATTCTTTTTTGCGACCTCTCCAAGTTTTCTCAAGAACTCATTGATGCGCTTCTGCCAAATCTTTTAAGAACTTCGGATTCCATTGTTCACTATGAAAACTATTATTTCTTTGTTATGCCGTATACCGATCGATACGGAACAGGCATTGTCAAACGGATGATAGAAGAGAGTTTCGCATCCGCCATCCCTTCTTGTGCCGTGTGCTATCCAAGCAATGGGGAAAACGCGCAGGAACTTTTTGAAGCATTGCACATGGAAGCCAAGAAAATGCACCGCATCGATCTTGACTGTCTCTACAGTGCTTTGAATAAGGAACCTTGATTACGGCTGTAGCATCACCGGTTCAAACCGATGATACGGTGAGTTTTTATAGTAACTGATTGCTTCCGCAATCTCATTTTTGTACAGCTCTTTTTTCTCAAATGCAGCCATCTCGGCTGTCTTAACAGGAGCTTTTACTTCTGTAACAGCCGGTTTAACCTCTACAGTTGCGACATGCTCGTTTACCGGTGTTACACAAACCACTGCCTCTATACCTTCAACTTTTTGAACCGATGACGGTTGTGCTTTTACTGTTTCGTGAGAGGATACGGCGGTATTTTTCGCAGTTTCATGCGAAGTTGCTGCCATTTTATCTCGGTTGACATAACGGACAAACGCACCTGCAGCTACGATTTTACGCGCTTTTTTCAATGCCGCTTGAGCCGACTTTTCATCTTTATACGTACCCAATGTGACAATATACCGACCGCCTTCAACTACCTTATGAATAGCCAAACCGCTTTTTACCAACCGTTTATCAAATTCATGTGTAATCGATTTCTCTTTGACTGCATTAATAACCTGAATCGTGACATCGCCAGACCCCCACAAAAGCCCCATCGCCCCCATTACCGCTATCAAAACTATTTTTTTCATCATATCCGACCCTTTTTTCACATCATTTGGTTGAGAGAACATTGTCCCTATATCGGCATAGTGATTTTAAAACTTTAAAGATCTCGTGTTTGAACCGTAAATTAAGAACACACTGCGTATAATTCAATTTCTTTCCAAAAAGTATCTCTTTTTGGGCCCTTAGCTCAGCTGGGAGAGCGCGTCGCTGGCAGCGACGAGGTCAGCGGTTCGATCCCGCTAGGGTCCACCAATCCTTCTTTATTTAACAATCACCTACACTCATCGTAAAAGCCAAAAAATTATCCTCTATTTTCTATTGCGCTATAATATCCTCACTTTAACATTGAGGCATAGAATTTGTCACTTTCCCTCTCGACTAAAAATGAATATTTAAAATTTGTGTAACTGGAAAACGAATGACAGCTTTAGAACTCCAAAACTATCTCAAAGCTCACTATCCAAAAGAGAACGAAGCGTGTGAGTGGAAAGAGTTTAAAAATCTCAAACATAGTATTTCAGGGGACAAGGGCAAAGATTTAGCCACGTATGTTTCAGCTATCGCCAACATGAACGGCGGGCATATCGTTATCGGTGTCAAAGATGGTACACTCGACATTGTAGGCATCGAAAATCTTCATGACTACACACCCGAAACACTCCCGCATCGATTATTAGGTGTTTCCCTAAATCTTAGCAGTGAGGGGCTATCTGTAGAGGCTCTCACGACGACCGACACGCAACAGACAGTTTGGATCATCCATATCCCCAAACATCTGCCACGTAAGCCTATATACGCTCATAACAAGGCTTGGCAACGAAGCGGTGATAGCCTAATCGAACTTAGACCCGAACGAGAAGCTTCTATTTTGGCGGAACCGCTAGGAAAAGCGGATGATTGGTCGGCACATCTATGTGAGGGTGCGACACTGGAACATCTTGACCCCGAAGCGATCCGTTTGGCGAGAGAGGAATACATCACCAAACACCCCAATCTTGCCGAAGAAGTGGCGCAATGGGGCAATCGAACCTTTCTCAACAAAGCCAAGCTCACGCTTGATAGTAAAATCACCAATAGTACTCTTTTGCTTTTGGGAAAATCGGAATCGGTGCATTTACTCTCCCCCGCAGTGCCACGCATCACATGGGTACTCAAAGACCGTGACGGAATCGAGCAAGGGTATGAGCATTTTGGATTACCGTTGCTTGTCAGCGCACAAAAGGTTCACGCGAAGATCCGAAATTACAAATATCGCTACATGGCGGACAGCAAGCTTTTCCCCGATGAGATAGACAAGTACGATCCATGGATCATTTACGAAGCCCTGCACAACTGTATCGCTCACCAAGACTATGAAATGGGTGGTCGTATCAATGTTGTTGAGTTCCCTGATAAACTCGTATTTTCAAACGTCGGAAGCTTCATCCCTGAGAATGTTGAAAATGTCATAGAGCGTGACGCACCGCCTGAACTGTATCGCAATCCGTTTTTGTGTCAGGCAATGGTCGAGATTAATATGATCGATACCATAGGCAGTGGTATAAAACGGATTTACTCGAAACTTCGACAACGATTTTTCCCTATGCCAAACTATAAAATCGAACCAAATCGAGTAGAAGTCACTATTTTCGGTCAAATACTAGATGATCGCTATGCCAAGCTTTTGGCTATGAATCCTGAACTCAGTTTGCACGATGTTATTGCACTGGATCGTGTCGTTAAACACCTACCTAGCACGGATGAGAGCCTTAAATATCTTCGTGATAAAGGGCTTATTGAGGGACGAAAACCTAACTATCACCTTTCATCACAAGTAGCCAAACAAACCGATCAAAAAGATGAATATATAAAAATGCGCGGCATCGATGATGATTATTGTCAAAAAGTAATATTAGATTATCTCCAAATATATAAAAAAGGGAAAAAATCAGATTTTGAAAAAGTTCTTTTAGGCAAGCTTCCTAGTATTTTAGACGATCAACAAAAGAAAAATAAAATCAAAAATAACCTTCAAACCCTCCGTCTTGGGGGAAAAATAGTCAATGAAGGAAAAGAATGGAGAATGTCTAAAAGTTAATTTTTTAGACATTCTTAGACATTTTTTTAGACATTCACCATAAAATTAGGTTCACTTCTCAAATTTAAAAAAGGCTCTCACTGAAAGCTTTTATGCCTAAAATATAATGTCTAAATGTGAATATTTTACACGTTACTAGACATTTTTTTAGACATTTATACTATACTATTGAGTCATAAAATAGTTAGGTATAGCAAGCATATAAGCATTGCTTTTTAGGGGTACTTATAGGGGGGCTATACTTCTCGAAATATCGTAAAATAGGGACTCGTCGGTTGAGCTAGGGTCCACCATCCACAAGCTCCCTTAACACCTACTCACTATCTTCTTCATGGTTTTTTAGAATGTCTTCAATCTCGATGTTTGGTTTAGTTATATCATCGTACTAGTAATGTTCCTATTACTTTTTTATCTAAACTCTTTTATAAATAACCAAAATTAGGTTAGGCGCATACTAACTATAGTAAATTAATTTTAATATACTATTGCCGTTATATTAAGTTTTCTAACGTATAATGCCACAAAATTTTATATAACATGTAAAAACAAGGCAAACATGCTCCCCAAACGTATCCTCTCCTTTTCACTCATTTGCCTGTTTACCTGCTCATATGGTGCTTCTACAACAGAACTTCCGCTTATGAATGAACAGCAGCGACAGCTCTTTGAGCAACTTAAAAGCACCGACACGACCATCCCCTCTTCTGTGTATCGCCAAAAAGAAGAGATCCCATCCGCTACTAAAGACGAGACCTGTTACCCCATAAAACAAATTTTATTACACAACAACAGCTTACTTCTCTCCTGTGACGTGAATGCGACGATCAACCCTTATGTAAACCAATGCAATGGAATCCGCTCCCTCAATACCCTCGCCAAAGAGCTTACCAATCTCTACATCGAGCATGGGTACATCACGTCACGAGCCTATTTGACCCCTCAGGATATTTCCGATGGGATTGTGGATTTGTATGCGCTAGAGGGAACCGTTGAAAAAGTGGTGAGTGATAATGCCAAAACCAAAGGGGCGTTTTTTGGGATAGGCGATAATCCACTGGATTTGGTTAAATTGGAAAATTCACTCGAACAGGTCAACCGTCTGCGATCCAATAAAACGACGATGGATCTGTTACCTGGAACCCAAGAAGGGGGAAGTATCGTAATGCTGCATTCCCAAGAGGCCCGTAGTGTGTTTGGGAACCTTGGGGTCAATAACTACGGTTCGGATGCGACGGGCAAGCTGCAACTCTCAGGTGGGATTACGTGGGAGAACCCTATGGGCATGAGTGACGTGTTTACCGCCAATATCAATACCACCGACAAACAGCAAACAGGGAAAAAAAGTTTCGGTAATTTTTACACCTACGCCATCCCCGTTGGCAGTGCTTTATGGGAAGTAGGGTTTTCACGCTTCACCTACGATCAGACCATTAACGGACTCAATGATTCGTACATCTCGCATGGAGAGAGTTCGGTAGCCTCACTTGGCACTACCTATAAACTGCACCATACACGTAACTACAGTATTGACCTCAATGCCCAGATTGCGAAAAAACTAAACGAAAGCCGTATCGATGGGATCTTGATCGACTCCTCTACCTATCATCTCAGTGTCGCCAATATGGGGTTCAAATACGTCTATCGCCAAAGCTCATGGGAACTTTTTGCTCTGTTGAATTACTATCAAGGAGTCAATGCTTTTAGCCCCACTAGAGGTCGAACGTTGCCGCATGATTTCTCCAAATACACCCTAAGCGCGGGTGCTACCAAATATTTGGATACGGCCGTACCCATGACCTATCAATTCTCAGGCTTTGCGCAACGAACCCATGATCTTCTCTACAGCGTTGAGCAAATTAGCATCGGCGGTGCCTACAGTATCCGAGGGTTCCAAAAACAAGGGATCACCGGCAACAGCGGCTGGTACACGCGCAATGATCTAAGCTTCCCCGTAAACGACTATTTCTCCCCGTACATCGCTTATGACATCGGGCATATCGCATCGGATGTTTCTGCCCAGGGGGGAACCCTTTCCAGCGCAACCGTAGGATTACGGGGCCATTACCGAGCCTTTTCCCTTGATATTTACCATGCCAATCCCCTCAACCATCCCAATGATACGTTTAGTACGGCCCCATTTGTGGGTGTGAATCTATCGGCTAATTTTTAGGAGTCTCACCCCATGTTTACCCACCTCTACCGCCAAAGTATCTCCTGCATCCTCTCCACCGTACTGTTATCCAATATGCTTTATGGCACAGACCTCGCAGTTGACGGTGCAGCCGCCGCATCACATCAAGCGGGGCTGGATGTCACCGCAAATGGTGTCCCGTTGGTCAATATCGTAACGCCAAACGGCTCAGGTTTGTCGCACAACAAGTTCAGCGATTTTAACGTCAATCCTATAGGTCTGATCCTCAACAATGCCACGGGTATCACCTCTACCCAACTGGGAGGAATGGTGCAGGGAAATGCCAATCTGGGAACGACTCCCGCACGTGTAATCCTCAATGAAGTAACGGGAACCTCTCGTACGCTTCTACGTGGGTATACCGAAGTAGCAGGACACAGTGCGGATGTCATCATCGCAAACCCTAACGGTATCACGGTCAATGGCGGAGGGTTTATCAATACCCCACGCGCAACGCTTTCCACAGGAATGCCTAACTACAGCGGCGGTGTTTATCAGGGGCAGAGTGTCCGAGGGGGAGATATCCTAATCGAAGGCGATGGTATGGTCTCCGATAATATCGACCGTGTCGATCTCTATACCAAGACCCTTCAACTCAATGCACAGATACATGCCAAACGCCTCGACGTCATTACAGGGGATAACGACATCGCTGCGGATGGAAGCACCTATGCTGCTCAAAACGGTACAGGGACACAACCTTACTCTATCGATTCAAGCGCTCTTGGGGGTATCTATGCCAACGCTATTACCCTCATCGCCACGGATACCGGTGTTGGGGTCAATCTTCCCCAAATCACTTATGCCAGTGATTCCCTCACCCTCAATGCCAACGGGCAGATCGTTTTGGGGGCCGCCGTATCAGATGGTACGGTAAGCTCCACGTCACAATCCCTTACGGTCAATGGTCTCTTGCGCAGTAAAAACACCATGGATCTCAAAGCGACCGATACCCTCACGGTGGCTTCCAACGCAGTGATCCTCTCAGATGGGGACATCACGATACACGATACGGGGACACTACGCAACGAAGCTGGGCACATCGAAGCGGCTAATGATCTCAGTATTCAAGCAACAGCGATAGAGAATTTTTCAAGCATGACGCCGATTAAAACAACTCTTTATGTGCCAGATAGCGTTATTAGCTATGGTGCTGATGATCTACATACAACAAAATGGCTAGACAGTATTGATAAAACTAACTATCATCCTGCGTACCTTTTGGCAGGTCGTGATATGTCCCTCGAGGGTGCGATTCATAACCGCTATTCAATGATCGCCGCAGATCGTGATCTCTATCTCTCAGGAAGCCTCAAGAACGAAGCGGCACTCAATGCCCATGACATCATTCAAACACAGTACTATTATAATCGCTCACATCGTGAATGGGATTGGGGATGGCATACGGTCAATGATAGCTATTGGGGTACTTTGAATCGCACCGACACCCTCACCGACCACGTTTTCTCTACCATCAGCGCCGGACGCAATTTACTTGGTGCTTTGGCAACGGTAAACAACGCCGATATTACCCAAGGTTCCAACTACTCATCTCTGGGTGTGGCACCCACATCCTATATGCGTAATCTCACCACAGGAAAGATCAACTATACCCTTCCCGATGGGAGTAATGGCGAGTTTGTTCTGACACCCGATGCAACATTGCCCTATCTCATCGAGACCAATCCTCTCTTTACTAACTACAAAACCTTTATGAGTTCGGATTACATGATGAGCCACTTGCATCTGAACATGGCATCCGACACCAAACGTCTGGGAGATGCACGCTATGAGACGCAGCTCGTACGTGATGCGGTATTTCGTCTCACGGGTGAGCGTCGTTTGGCTGGGTTTGGAACCGACACGGGGCAATACCAAGCCCTCATGGACAATGCGATCAATGTAGCGGGGAATCTCCAGCTAGCCCTTGGGGTTTCTCTCTCCTCATCTCAACTGGCTGCCTTGGATCGTGACATCGTCTGGATGGAAGAGCGTATGGTTTCAGGGCATAAAGTCCTTGTCCCTGTTGTCTATCTCGCCAGTCTAAAAAATCAAACCTTGGATCATGGGGGTAAGATCGTCGCGCTTGGGGATATGGCTTTGGCCGTTGCGGGTGAACTCAACAACGCAGGAACTATCAGAGCAGAAGGAACACTCGTAGCGACTGCCGATACGCTTACGAATAATGCAGGGTCGCTTAAAAGCAGTGGTGATATGCTCTTACACACTGCAGGCGATATGACCAACGCTTCAGCTTCCATCAGCGGTAACAATGTAGCCCTAGTCAGTGACAATGGCTCCATCACCTCTCAAACCGATCATAAACAACACGATCTCTCCGCTCATGCAGGCATTACAGGACATCTGGATACCGTGGGTGAGAGTGCGGGCATTTGGGCACAGGGTAATTTGGTGGCTAATGCGGATAAAAATATCAACCTTGTAGGAGGAGAAACCGCCGCAGGAGAAACTATCGATCTCTCTGCACAAAACATCACCCTAGCCTCCCTAGAACAATCCTCCCATTATAAAACAACTTGGAATAAGGGTTCCAGCGAGATTGAATCAGTCAAACAACATGCCGCATCCCTTAATGCAGGAGGGGATGTTAACCTAAACGCTGCCAAAGACATTACGGTGAACTCTTCAACCATTACGGCTGGCAACGATGTAGCCGTTACCGCAGGAGAGAATGTCAACGTCACCGCCAGTAATAACCGTGAATTCAAAGATATTAAAACCAGCTCCAAAGGGTTTATGAGTAAAAAATCCTCGCATGATATGACCCTCAAAGAGTCGGTTGCCTCTTCGAACATCACGGGGGAGAACATAAATATCACCAGTGGCAAAGATACGACACTTCAAGCCGCCAACCTCACAGCACAACAAAACATCCAAGTGAACGCGACAGGCGACATCAACCTCCTAGCCAAAGCATACCGAGAAGCCTCTTTGCACGAAGAGTCCAAAAGCTCTCTTGGGGGACTTAGCAAGATTATGACACTCGATAGCAGCGATGCGGTAAAACTCCATGAAGCCACCGTCAAAACCACTGCGCAAAACATCATCTTAAACTCGGGCAAAGATATCAACGTGGTGGCGTCGAATGTAAATGCGGGGGATACTATTAAACTAAAAGCAGAGCAAGATGTTAATATTCTATCGGATGAAGAGCAAAAGACACAAAAACATTACAGTAAAACATCAGGGCTCAGTTTAGGTTTTAGCGACAATATGCTGACATATGCGGAAGAAAAACAAACCAAAGATGCCAAAACAAATATCATTCAAAAAAGCTCAAATTTGAGTGGAAAAACAGTAGCAGTGAACGCGGGACAGGATATTGCATCAATCGGATCCACTATCGTTGCCTCAACAATTGATATGAATGCCAACAGAGATGTAAATCTCCTCTCTGCAACCGAGAGCACAACTCACGATCATAAAGAATCAGTCGCTAAAGCAGGTATTGAAGTAACGCTCAATATGAACGAAGCATCCATTTTTGCTGGAGTAGTTACAAAATCCGATAAACTTGGAGAAGGTCAAACACAAGAGAAAGCGACCCAATTGATAGCAGACAACATTGTTATTCATTCAGGTAATAACACGAATGTTCTTGCATCGAATATTACTGCCAATAACGATATTTCTATTCAATCCGATAAAAATATCAATATTCTCTCCCAAGATGCGACTCAGTACAAAAATCAAATTCACGAAGAACTCAAGGCCGGAGTTAAAGTAGGAGTACAGCAACATGTGACCCAAGCAGCACAAGAGTTAGCCAGTACGGCTCAGTCTCTCCCCAAGTCTGATAATGCCGTCAGTGCAGGATCAAAAGTACTAAAATCAGTCGATCTCATCACTAATACCCTGTCACATGCGGTAAGTGCAGGATTCGATGCAGTTGCCGAGATGTCAAGAAGCGAAACATCCAGCCAAAGCACTTCCGCACAAAGCTCCACTATTGCTACTGGGCATGATGTGATATTGGATGCTGTAAAAGAGATCGCAGTTACAGGCAGTGATGTCATAGCAGATAACAAAGTCTCCATGAATGCAGAGACAATTAAACTAGCGTCTGCTACACAGAATGCATCTTCTTTTTCATCGGATAAATCAGGCTCACTCAAAGTCACTTTGTACGGAACACGTGAAGGTCAAGTTGACGCATCGTATGCGCAATCAAAGAACACTTCAAACGATACCATCCAACGAGATACCTATGTGGGAGCAAAAGATGTTCTCATCAATACATCAGGAGATACAACACTCCAAGGGGCTCATGTATCAGCTAATACGGTTACGGCGAACGTAGGAGGAAATCTAAATCTGATCAGTGTCCAAGACACCGGAAATTCTAAAGGCGATAGCCAAAGTATTGCCATCAGTACCGGAGGAAGCATCAGTGCTGGCGTAGGAAAATCGAGCAGTTCCAAAGCATGGGTAAATGAGCAAACGGGTATCATCGCTGCTGAAAAAGCCGATATTACGGTTGCCAAAAATACTGATCTGCAAGGAGCGATCATCGCCACGAAAGATACCAACGGTAATGACGTAAATAACCTTCATCTTACAACTGGGACACTGAGCGCAAGCGATATCAGCGATCACGATAAATCCACTTCGATGAGTATCGGTCTTGGAAATATCACTGCAACACAATTCCAAACGAACAGTAAAGGTACTACCGGAGGAACCCTCGAAGCGGGATACGGCTACAGTGATAAAGAGCAGATCAATCGTGCAACTATAGGAGGAGGAACGATCACCCTTGCTAATCAAGAGGCATTACCGACCAACCTAAATCGCGACATTAGCAAAGCCAAAGAGATCACCAAAAACGAGAGTGAGAACTACGACATCTACGCCAGCCAAAACTCAATCAATTCGGTGCTCAACCCTACACAGACAGCAAAAGATTGGGGACAAGCAATCGATGATATGGGACTTAGTGTTCACAAAGAGATCACGGAGAACTTACCGGGGTCTAATGCTGAAGGATTGGCGGGAGTGGTCGGTAAAGGATTGGAATATATAGATAAAGGGACAGGGATAATTCCGACACAATCCAATAACGGAGGCTACATTACCCAAATAATTTCCCAATTAGCGGGAGACAACCGTAATGTTATTCAAAGCACTACTACTGAAAAATTAGCCGCCATGGGTGTTGACTCAAAAGATATTATTCAAACCAAAGATGGTCACTATGTTACCAATCCAAATAAAACAGTAGTCATCCTTGCCGATCAAGCAGCAGTTGATGCGGCTAAAGCAACCGGAAACCTAAACGATTATAAAATCTATGTGACTAAAAATGCCGCTAAATCCATTACCCATGTATTTACCAACGGTATCCTCAATGCCGTTCCTGAAGCATTGGCAAACGGCAACGAACAGACCGGAGGGGCATCATTGACCCTTGTCAACTATAACCCAACACACGGATTTTTACCCGATGCAGCTGAAACAATGCAGGATAAATGGCTAGTTGAAAAATTAGGAGTAGGTGTTCTCTCAACCGGAAGTGCAAAACAAACAGGCTCAACAATTACCCAACTAGCGGATATCCGAGATGGTAAACTCACCGTAGTCGCACACTCCGAGGGGACGGGAGAGACCTACGCAGGGATGAAATACTATGAGGATGAACTTAAAGCTCTACTAAGTGATAAAACTACGGCTGATTTCAAAGTCGGATTTTACGGTTCACCGATAGGGTTTGAGAACTCATCAGCATTGGTTAGCAGTTTGTATTCTAAAGAATTTATAGATGATAACAAGCTTGAAACGTATTTCCGCTCCTCCGTCAATCCGGGTGATCCGGTAGGGACATTGCCAATCTTTCTCGGAGGAAATGGAGCGGGGATTAATAATTCGTCAATGTCGGACGGTGAGTTTGGCTATATGTTCAGTCGCGGAGTCAGCAGTATCGCAAATGGAAAAGACCCAACGAAACCAAGCCCGCATTCAGGGTATACCTGCGTTATCGGATGTGGGGATGAGATGAAGACACCTATTCTTGGAGAGTATATCGGAATTAATGGAAATCCTGATTTATTGAATAATTTTTATGATCAACACAATTTAAATAAAGATCTCGCAAACTTCAACCAGGCAGGTGATAAAAATGGGAAAGACTAAATGGATATTCCTTATGATAGTCATGTTGATGTTCTTAGGATGTAAAGGGATTGAACCATCACCATCTTTTTATAATATTAATATAGATAGTTCTAATAAGAGGGCATATTTTAAACACTACTCTATTTTACCGCCTGAAATAAAACAAAATGAACTTGATCAATGGAAATTTATCCGTTCACAAACGACCGACGCATTTACCTTTCATCTAAAAAGAATGCATGATGGCGTAATGTGGTTGAGCTATGGTGTAGAAATAACTCCTCGCAATGCTGAGAATTATAAAGTGCGGTTAGGACTATTTGATAAAGAAAGAACTTTGGGATTTCATGAAACGGCATTAAAAACTATGGAAGCTATCAACAAAAAAGATCAAGAATATTTAAAAAAGTACGCTGTAACAGTAGACTTTAAATCTGCTCGCTACACTACCGTAAATCATTATCCGGCGATAGAAGTGGAGACATATAGTAAATATCGAGAATGGGATGAATACGGGAAAAAATATTATTTTTATTCGTATACAAAAACTGGCAAGTTAAAACAATATCAGATTAATATTTATGCTCATTTAGCAAATCCCAACAATGTAAATTTAAAAAATCAATATAGCTTTCAAGACATACTCCAACGTGCACAACAAAGTTTGGATAGCTTTACCCCAAGCGATGAGGATTTTGGTCCTGATGAAGTGAGCGGGTAATACAAAATTAAGTTATACAAAGGATTGACATGAAGATAAAGGTATTAATCGGAAGTTTACTACTGATGACATTTATAGTTGGATGTAGTGGCCTTGGGAATTCAACAGCTTTAGCAGGTGTAAAAATCGCGAATGAAAAATTAGAGAAAGATGATTCTCCGGTCAGATATGTGGCGAATGAATCGCAGTATGGTGTTAGTTTCCAACCGTATCTTATAGGTAAAATTGCACCTTCTATAGCTGACTCGATATTAAAAGTGGATGCTTTAAAACTGATCATGCAAAAAGAAGATACACAAGATATAGAACTCATACAAACAAGATTTGTAAGCCATAGTTCCGACCCAATTTCATTCAAAGAAGTATGGGTTGTGAAAAGAACGAAAGATAATGAATTACATGCACATAGTATTCAATTTATACAATCACCACAAAGCGGAACAGATATAAAATTATCGGGTGCAGCAAGAGCCTTTGAAGAGATGTTAAAAAAATCACAATCCGAACTATAGTTTACAAATAAAAGGAAATGGCAATGAGTAATATAAAAATTTCAGCATGGATTTTAGTCATAGTAATAATGGTAACAGGGTGCAGTCAAACAAAAACGGCATTAAAAATGATGGACGGCTTAAACTATGTAAGTGTACATGATCTACAAGATCGGGTAAATTACGATAATACGGCTCAATTGCCGAGTGATGCTAAGGTGTTACAAATCATAAATGACGCGCAACCAACCATTTACGGTGTATTAAACAAAGCGGTTTGTAGTGGCAGTGAAAAATACATAAAAGCATCATTATTTAGCTTTACTCCGAATGAGACGAAAGCAGAGATAGAATTTCCATTTGGCGATATTGTGGCAGATAATAGTAGCTGTTTGGATGTGACAAAAATATATGATTTTTCGAGTCCAGATACTAATAGATTGAGTTTCTCAGCTACACTGACCTCTGAGAAACAAAAAAATATCAATGTGGATGTTGGCTTGATAAAAGAAGAAGGACGTTGGTGTTTACAGCGCTTTAAGAAAGCAGCATAGCTTAATGTAAACATACCCTATTTTTGCTATCATCATGCTTTTAATCGGCTCCATACAAAACGAAACGGTATCCCTACAATCATGAAACAAAAACTCAAAACAAAAGCTCAACAAATTGCCCGTCATCCAACAACCAAAAAAGCACTTACTGCTATGAAGCCTGAAAAATCCATTTGGGGCTTTTTAGGTATTGTGATGTTTTTGATCGTCCCTGAGATTATAGCGTTCATCTGGGGTGTGCCTATCACTGCGTTTGCCAAAGCACAGCTGCTATTGACCCCTTCGATGTTTGAAAAACAATATTACGACTTACTGGTGATGCTTTTTGAGGATGGCGGTAGTTGGTTGAACCTCACAATCGGCGCTGCGTTGCTCATCTGGTTGTTTTTCTGATCCGCATATAAAGAAAACCGAATTTTAGTTACAATATCCCTAAATTAAATACCAAAAAAGGAATCCTATGTTCTTACGTTTGCCGTTTATTATTGCCACTGCTGCAACCCTTACCCTAGCTTCAGCTGCTACTCTAGCTACCGTCAACGGTCAGGCTATAACTACCAACGATGCCAGCGAATTTATGGCAAAAGCGATCCCGGGAATGAGCTTTGATAAGCTGGACCCTAAAATGAAACGTCAAATCGTCGATCAGCTCGTCAATCAAGCTCTGATCAAAGGGCAAGTCAAAAAAAGCGGTATCCAAAACACCCCTCAGTTCAAACTCGCGTATGCGGCATTACGTGATGATCTGGCCGTCGACATGTGGATGAAAAAAGAAATGGGAAAAGTGACGATTGCTGAAAATGAGGTCAAGGCGTTTTATGATGCCAACAAAGACAAAATGAAACAAGCAGGGAAAACTGTCCCTTATGAAAAAGCAAAACTAGAGATCATGCAGTACATCAAAATGGAGAAATTCAAAACTTCCATGACCAAGACAACCGATGCCCTACGCGCCTCTTCCAAAGTCGAAGTAAAGCTCTAAGCTTTTACTTCCTCCCTGCCAATCCAAGCTTCAATCTATTTTCTATCTTTTCTTTCTCTTTTGGATTAGCCGTTATGAGTGCTTTTTGAAACCTCAAGATCAGTTTTGAATCGGTATTTGGATGAGTACATAACTTTTCAAGGGCAGATGCATACATCTCAAAATTGGTAATTTTGCAAAAACGCTTGATAATCACGTCCACTGCATGATTAAGCTCTTTGTTACTAGAAGAGAGTCGATTAATCATCGATACCATCCCCTCAAACGTCTCCGGAATATCCTCAGCCTTGAGCTTTTTTGATCTACCAAGCCATACATAGATGGTTACCAATATGATTAAAAGTATGAGCAGACCTGCGAAGATTAATAGTAATGTTACTGTATCCATAAAATCACTTTGAGATATAAATTGAAAAGATTGTAGCGTATTTTTAAAGAGAGGAGAAATGTCTCCCGCTTTATGCGGGAGAATCAGAAGAGAATAAATTTATTAGAAGATTACCATTTAACTTCGGTAGTCATCATGTAAACGTCTTTGGTTTGGCCGCTGTCAGTCCCAACAGTAGCGCCATCTTCATTGATGAATTTAGCTGAACCGATGAAGCTCACATTCTTGTTATATTTGTATGCCAAAGCTCCAATCGTTTTTGTTCCATCAGTACTAACTGCTGTAGCACCCGTTCCTTTAGTAACTGTTTCAATTTTGTAAGCATCGTAACGTCCGATAACAGTCCAATCTGTAAATGGACGGTACTCAGCATTCACTGACCAACCTTTATAATTTTTGCTATTATCACCAGTAACAGTTTCATTTTGAGCTACATCTTTTGCTGTAAAGTATTGAGCAGCAACCAAGAATTCTGGTTGGTTATAAACAGCATGGATACCGTAGATGCTTCTATCATATTCGGTAGCATCATTAAGCGTTGTATTGTTGTCTTTATGATTTTTAGAGATCAACCCATATGTAGACACATTCAAATATGTATCTTTATCAACCTTGTTTTTACCCACTTTTGTACCACTTCCAAGGATATGACCTGTCAAACGCCATTCAAGAGAAAGGTCTTGGCTGTTTTGCTGATTGTTAGCTGCTTTATCTGCATGGTAACCTTCGCCGTTAAAGACACCGATCTCAGAACTGAAGTTTTCTGTTTTTGTTTTAAAGTTTACACCGAGGTCAGCTGAGTTAATCAAGTCAACACCAGCTTCTGTCGTTGTACCTTTTTCCTCTAGAATAACTTTGTTAAATGAACGGTATTTCCATGAGTTATGCTCCTCATAGTCGATCCAAGGACGGTGAGCCATACCAATTTCTACGCCTGTATATGGAAGAACTTTATCCAACCAAAGGTATGCGTATTTTACATACATGTTTGCATGTGTTGTTGTAGAACCAAGCTCTTTAGTCGTATCCATTGTTACACGGAAATAATCTTTGTCGTTGAAAAACGCTTTAACTTGAAGATAGTTACGACGAAGCTCAAATCCTGTAGACTGATTCTTTGCTGCACCATTTGTCTCTGGATTAGCCGATGTCAAACCAAAGTAGTGAGTACCGCTGAACTCAAGCGTTTTTGCCTTTGATTTTACATTTACAAATTTTTTCTGTGCGTCTTTGTACTCAGAAAATGCTGATTCGCTTTCACGTTGATTCATATCAATCGTTTTTGCATCGATAAAATCGCCCATCTCAACACGCCCTTCACCAGCGGTTGTAAATACTTGACCTGTTTTAGGATCAGTGAAAAGGGTCATTGTTTCTGCATAGACTGCACTGGTTACGATTGTGGCAGCGAGGGCCGACAAAACTACTTTTTTCATTTGTTATCACTCCTGATTATTGATGGCGACATTGTAGGAAAAGTTGGTTACATGAATGTTACATTACGAAATGGTTACGGTCTTAGAAATGAAAAGAAAACGATGAGGGTAAAGGATGAAATATAAAGCCCGAGTGCATACGCTAAAACGGACTTCAAGCTTAAGTTAAAGGAGAGGAGAATTAAGGAAAGGGGAGAAACTTATTTAGTTTCAGCCCAGTATTGACGTACAAGGTTAGTAGTTTCAACCGGAAGAGCGATGTATCCTAGTTTTTCAGCCGCTGCATCACCGTTACGGAATGCATAGTCGAAGAACTTGATGACTTCGTCTCTTGTCTCTGCTTTATCTGCATCACGAGGCATCAAGATAAATGTTGCCGCAACGATTGGATACGCGTTGTCTTGCAATACAAGTGAGCTGTAAAAGTGATCTTTCTTAGACCATTTTGCTTGTTTGACGGCTGCTTGGAACGTTGCTTTGTTAGCAACAACCCATTTGCCTTGGGCTGTTTGCAATGTAGCTGCAGCAAGATTGTTCTTCTCTTTGTATGAAGTTTCGATGTAACCGATTGAATACGGAGTTTGCTTGATAAGGTTTGTTACACCCTCATTACCTTTTCCGCCGACACCAGTAGCCCATCCGATAGCTTTACCCGTACCGAATTTGCCTTTCCACATCTTAGATGCTTCACTCAAATAATCTGTAAACACGTATGTCGTACCTGACCCATCCGAACGGTGTGCCACGATGATCTTTTCAGCCGGAAGTTTGATTCCTGCATTGTCAGCAGCGATAGCAGCATCATTCCACATCGTTACTTTACCTGCAAAGATATCCGCAACAACACTGTTTTTCAATTTTAATTTTTCATCTGCAACACCTGGAAGGTTATGCGCGACAACGATTGAACCGATAACTGCAGGAAACTGTGTCAATTTTGCTTTATCAAGCTCTTTTGGAGTCATTGGGGCATCAGTCGCACCAAAATCAACGATACGCTCAGAAATCTGCTTGATACCGCCGCCTGAACCGATTGATTGATAGTTCACACGTGTGTGGGTCGCTTTTTGATAGCTGTATGCCCAGTCATAGTAACATGGAGCCGGGAATGTAGCACCTGCACCGTTGATTTTATCCGCAGCGATCATCGATGTCGCCGCAACCGCAGCAATTAGAAGACCCTTAGTCATTGTTGTTAGCATAAATTGTCCTTGTGGAGTTTTTGATCAGCAAATTGTACAGCACCTAGGTAACAAAAAGGTTACAGAGTATGGTAAACTATTGTAATCAAATGGTGATGATAGAGTACTACAATCCCATTATTATGTTTATTATAAAGGTTTTATGATGCTCCCACGCTATGAAAACAAACTCAATGAAATCCGAACGCAGCTCTCACGACTTGTTGCTTCAATCATGAGCGCTAACGAAGAGACGCTAAACGCATTTGAGAACAATCAAAGTGACCTTTTTGAAAGTGCCAAGCTTCATCTCAAAACGATTCAAATAGATGCTAACAAAATCGATAACGAAGTGATAAAAACACTGGCCCTTTACGGTCCTGAAGCAGAAGAGCTTCGTCTTCTCGTAGCTTTTTTAAAAATGACCAATGAGCTTGACCGTGTCGGCGAAAACATGAAAAAATATAACAATCGAATCCAAGAACTTTGCCGAGGCGAATGTGATCTTAACATCATGGTCCCTTCCATCATACAGCTGCAAAAAACGACACTTAATGCATTACGCTATATCCACGAGTATTTAGAAAACATGCGTACTTCGGATGCCGAAGAACTCTATCGCAAAGTATCCGTAGAAGAATCCAAAAATGATGATCTTTTCTCTATTATAGAAAAAGATCTTCTTAACCTCATCGCTGAGTCCCATGAGCTCTCTGCCAATTACGTCAAAGTTCTCTCAACGTTACGTAAACTTGAAAGAACAGGAGACCGCACGGTTAACATTGCCGCACTACTTTTATATGCGCAACAAGGCGGCGAACTCAATTTTCACGCGTAAGGACTCCTCCCTATGAATGCACTCATACTCATCGTCGAAGACGAAGAAGACATTTTAGAACTGATGGAATTCAACCTCTCCAAAGAGGGTTTTGAGACAATGGGATTTCTCAATACCAAGCGAGTTGCCGAAGTGCTTACCGAGGAAAAAGTGGATCTTATTTTAATGGATCGTAATCTTCCCGGAACCGAGGGAAGTGAGTTCGTAGCATCCCTACGACGTCAAGGGATCAATACTCCCGTCATCTTCATCAGCGCCAAAGACAAAGATCAGGATATTGAGCAAGGATTTGAGCGTGGCGGTGATGACTATCTTACTAAACCATTTAGCATGAAAGAGCTCATCTTGAGGGTCAAAGCGATTTTACGCCGAACTCAAAAAACCTCTAATGAAGGAAATGTGACCTATCGAGACATCATCATCAATCCTGCATCACGCACAGTGATAATCGAAAATAACTCCATAGAACTTACCAAGCTTGAATTTGATCTGCTCTATGAGCTTATCAAGAATCAAAATATCGTTCTAGATCGCAACTACCTCCTTGATAATGTATGGGGAAGCGATGAAGTGTATCAAGATCGTACCGTCAATGTCGCAATCAATCGACTCAAAGACAAGATCGATCCTGATAAAAGCAAAGACTACCTCAAGACCGTGAGAGGAGTCGGTTACACACTGTGTTAAAAATCCATCAGCTTTTTTTTCTTAATACGCTTGCCCTTTTTATCGGAACACTTGTTATTGCTTCCGTTATCGGCTACTATACCCTCAAAGGGATGATCATTGAGGACAATATCAATCACCTCAAAAGAACTATCGAGCTGGTTGCCACTAAAGCGAATCAATCAGCCACCACAGACCACTATGCCAAATCCATCCATAATCAAACCGATTACCGCACCACTATTTTTGATACCAATGGACAAGTGATTGCAGAAAGCAGTATAGATAAGCGTACCGTCGATTCGGATCATAATCGCATTGAAATCATGCACTCAAGCATAGAGCCTTATGGCGTTTCGGTACGATATTCCAAAACATTTGATGAAGATTATATTTTTGTGGCCAAACAGGTCCCCTTTGCGGGAGATATCGTCATTTTACGGCTTGGGATAAGCTTGAAAAGCGTTATGGGATACTTTTATCAGCTTTGGGTCAAACTGGCCGCTACCTTTTTGTTCTTTGTCATCATCGCCTTACTCACTGCTTATAATATTTCAAAAAAAGCTCAATACGATATTGCTCAGATCACCCACTATCTTCATGAAATCTCGGCTAAAAACTACATGGCAGTTTTAAAACCGGAACATTTCAGAGAATTTTTACAAATCACGCTGTTACTCAAAAATCTTGTCAAAAAGCTCCGTAATCGTGATAAACAAAAACGTAAATATACCGCGCGTCTTCGTCTGATCAACAAACAGCAAAACGATATCCTCTCCGCTATCAGCCATGAGTTCAAAAATCCCGTTGCCGCAATCGTTGGGTATACCGAAACACTTGAAGAAGACGGGAATCTTAACCTCGCTATTCGAGAAAAATTTTTGGGGAAAATCCATTCTAATGCGATGAAAATCAGCCATATGCTTGATCGTCTTGCCCTCTCTGTCAAACTCGAGAACAATGATTTCTCGATCAAACCCACTACTTTTGATTTGGATGCATTATGCCGTGATGTCACATCAACCTTACAAGGAAAGTACCCCCTACGTATCATTAACTACGAAGGTCATCCCAAAGAGGTCTATGCCGATCGCACCATGATTGACCTCGTCATTACCAATCTCATCGACAACGCCATCAAATACTCAGAAAACGAAGTTATCCTCAAGCTAACAGAACATACGATCGAAATCATAGACAAAGGGATCGGTATCGCCCCAAACGAGCTGGAACTTATCACCTCCAAATTCTACCGTGTTCAAAAAAATAGCTGGGACAACTCAATGGGATTAGGACTTGCCATTGTCAGTTATATCCTCAAACTGCATCATTCACAGCTCACCATCACCAGTATTTTAGGTGAAGGCTCTGCCTTCACCTTTTCCATTGACCCGCTTCACTCAACACCCATTTCTTCTCACCGCCCATGATTGAGCGTTATGCCGCCCTTGCCCCTCTGCTTGAGCAGCTAACCCTACACAATATGACTCCCATATTTGTCGGTGGATGTGTTCGTGATCATCTCTTGGGTAACGAGAGCCTTGATATCGATATCGAATTGTATGGTCTAAACGATACGGAACAACTCTCTGCCATACTAAAACCGTTTGGAAAAATCAATGAAGTGGGTAAATCGTTTGGCGTATTCAAACTGCGATACGGTGCATACGCCATCGATCTTTCCCTTCCTCGTACCGAGATGAAAGCATCTCATGGGCACAAGGGTTTTGAAGTGACGACCTACAGCGATCTGGATTTCACCCTTGCAGCAAAACGGCGGGACTTTACCATTAATGCTATGGGCTATAACCCCTTAACACAGACACTACTGGATCCCTATGGCGGAACCAATGACTTGCAGGAAAAACGGCTTGCTTGTGTCGATCCGATGACATTTGTCCAAGATCCGCTTCGGATGCTACGTGCTGTGCAATTTGCCGCACGGTTTGATCTGACCTGCAATTCACAGCTTTTAGAACTCTGTACCCAAATGATCGCAGATGGCGCTTTACAGGAGCTTCCTAAAGAGCGCATTTTTGAAGAACTCAAAAAGCTGTTTTTATTAAGCACAAAACCTTCTATAGGGATGGAAATACTACGTCAAATGGGTGCATTGCCGTTTTTCACCCCTCTGGATTTGTACGAGACAACCCCTCAAGATCCTCTTACTCACCCCGAAGGCAATGTCTGGATACACACGCTCAAAGCACTAGACATCATGGCATCCTTGCGCTCAGGAGAACCAAAAAGTGATATAACGCGGATGTTTGCCGTGTTATTGCATGACTGTGCCAAACCAATCACCACCGTTATCGAAAACGGAAAAATCAATGCTCCCCATCACGCCTTGATTGGCGTTGAAGTCGGTCGAATATTTTTGGAAAAAATCACCAATGAACACCATCTCATAGAAAATGTTTTGCCTCTTATCCGCTATCACGGTGCCGTGCGAAAACTTTATGAAACACCCCCCTCAGAAATCCTTCAACTAAGTACGCATGTATGTATCCAAGACCTCATTCCTGTAGCGCAAGCCGATTTTTTAGGTCGAGGAATTGATGAGGACCCGCCGCAAACCTCCTTTAATGCGGGAGAATGGTTGTACGTTCAAGCTTCACAGCTTGGAGTATTGTCTTCTCCCCCCGAAGCCTTGATTATGGGTAGAGATCTTATTGCTTTGGGACTTACTCCCAATGAACACTTTAAAGAAATTTTGAACAGAGCCTATCAAGCACAGCTCAATCAACTATTTTTTACTAAAGAAGAGGCTATCGCTTGGTTAAAAACACATTTAGTAATAGCTTTGTAATGGAAACTGTACTACAATATCACCACAAAATGACGCAAGGCTTTGTATGATCGATAAAATATTTTTCAACTTCACACGCTTTAGTGCGCTGCTGATTCTGATTATTGTGGCATGGATTTTTACGGTTTTATTTAACCACTCCCTTGAGGCGATGAACACGTTTGGTTTGGACTTCATAACCAAAGATGAATGGGCACCAAACCTCGATAAATTTGGTGCATATGCTGCAATTTTAGGGTCAGTTATCTCTACAACACTTGCAATGATGCTTGCTATCCCCATTGCTATTGGTGTTGCTATTTTCTTAAGTGAAATTGCGCATGATAGAATCAAAGGCTTTTTTGGGATCAGTGTTGAACTTTTAGCTGCTATCCCCTCAGTTATCTATGGAATGTGGGGTCTGTTTTTCTTCGTTCCGATTATTCGTGATATTTTCGGAGGCTTAGGCATCGGGCTGCTTGCTGCGGGAATCGTTTTGGCCATTATGGTTTTACCGTTTATGTCCGCCGTTACCCGTGATGCGATGAACACGACTCCCGATATTCTCAAAGAGTCCGCCTATGCATTGGGTGGCACCCAATGGGATGTTATCAAGGACATTATAATCCCCTATGCAAAAGCGGGGATTATCGGCTCACTCATCCTAGCGCTTGGCCGTGCAATTGGTGAGACGATGGCCGTTACCTTCGTAATGGGGAACGTTCACAAGGTCCCAAGCTCAATCCTCGATCCGACAACCTCGATTCCCGTCACCCTCGCCAATGAGTTTAGTGAAGCCGATTCATCGTTGTATTTTTCAAGTCTTTTTGGTCTAGCATTAACCCTTCTCATCATGAGTTTTGTGGTTATCGCCGTTGCAAAATTTTATTTTTTACGTAAAGCTAGGAGAGCATAATGACCGCCGTACAAAAACGTGTTATTATCAATAAAATAGCCCTCGCCCTCTCTACTTTCAGTGCCCTTATCGCCTTGGGTTTCTTATTTTGGATCTTAGGTGTTTTGGTGATGAAAGGGGTTGGTGCCCTTAACTGGAACATCTTCATCTTCGAGGGAGCCCCTCCCGGAAATCCGGAGAGCGGTCTCAAACACGCACTGGTAGGTCAAGGGATTTTGATCGGTCTGGCCACTGCCATTGGTGTACCACTGGGTATTTTAGCAGGGACGTACTTGAGCGAATACGGCAAAAATTCCAGACTTGCCCACACTATCCGTGATATCAGCGATATCATGATGTCTGCACCCTCTATTGTTATCGGTGCGTTTGTCTACGCGGTCGTCGTTATGCCCATGGGACACTTCAGTGCCTGGGCAGGCGCCATTGCACTGGGGATCATTATGATTCCGGTCATATTGCGCACCACCGACGATATGCTGCAGCTTGTTCCCGGAGAACTGCGTGAAGCGGCATTTGCACTTGGGGCACCAAAATACAAAGTTATTTTAAGCGTTGTTTACCGTGGTGCAAAAGCGGGGATTTTGACGGGTGTGCTGTTGGGAATCGCACGTGTCGGTGGAGAAACAGCTCCATTGCTATTTACCTCCTTTAACGATAACTTTTTTACCACCGATCTCAATGAAGCGATGCCTTCCCTGACGGTCACAATCTTCAACTACGCGACGAGTCCGTACGAAGATTGGCAGCAACTTGGATGGGCGGCGGCCTTTATCCTCTCAATGTTTATTCTAGGTCTCAATATATTAGGGCGAGTCATCTTGTTCGCCGGAAAGAAAAGGAAATAACTCATGGCAAGTATTATTGATATCAAAGAAGAGTGCGCACTGCATGTACGTGATTTTGAATTTACCTACAAAGGTGCCACGGCTCCCAGTTTGAAAAAAGTAACCATGCCCATCGCAAAACACTCTATTACGGCACTCATTGGACCATCAGGATGTGGCAAAACGACACTTCTTCGCTCTTTTAACCGTATGCACGACCTATACCCAGGTAACAGTTATGCGGGTGAGATCGAATTTGAGGGACGCAACATTTTGGGTGCCAAAGAGGATTTGATCCACTTGCGAACTAAAATCGGGATGATCTTTCAAAAACCGACTGCGTTTCCTATGTCCATCTTTGATAACGTGGCCTACGGTATGCGTCTTCAAGGGATCAAGAATAAAACCGAGCTAAACGACCGTGTCGAAAAAGCACTCAAAGATGCAGCTATCTGGAAAGAAGTCGGTGATCGCCTTAAGCATGATGCTAACGGTCTTTCAGGGGGACAGCAACAGCGTCTTTGTATCGCCCGTGCCATTGCCGTAGAACCGGAAGTATTGCTTTTTGATGAGCCAACATCGGCACTTGACCCAATCTCTACGCAAGGGATTGAGCGACTCGTCATCGAGCTCAAAGAGCGCGTGAGCATCATCATCGTCACACACAACATGCAACAAGCTGCCCGCGTTAGTGACTACACCGGATTTATGTATCTTGGAGAACTCATCGAATTGGGAGAGACCGAAAAACTGTTTGTCACCCCAAGAGAAAAATTAACACAGGAATATATCACCGGTAAATTCGGGTGATATTTATTACCCATTTTTTTCAATCAATGCTATAATAAGTGAACCTATACATATTTAGCTGTACTGAGAAAAAAGGGGAAAAATGTCTTCAGATGAACTTTTATTTGCTTCAGAGGATAGTGAAATCACTCCCAAAAAGGATACATGGATCGTATTGATTGTGGATGATGACCGTGAAGTCCATTCCATTACCAAGCTCGCCCTTCATGATTTTTCCTATGAGCATAAAGGAATCCTGTTTCTCTCAGCTTACAGTGCCAAAGAAGCGGTCACTATTTTTGAACAACGCAGCGACATAGCGGTCGTCTTGCTAGACGTAGTCATGGAAACAGATTCAGCTGGGCTTGACCTTGTCAAAACCATCCGCCATCGATTCAACAATGATCGCATTCGAATCATCATCCGCACAGGTCAACCGGGAGTATCCCCTGAACGCTATGTGATCGACCATTACGACATCAACGATTACAAAGAAAAAACAGAGCTTACTACCGATCGATTGTATACCATCATCCGAAGCTCTCTTTCCCAGTATAAGCACATCGTCGATCTCGAAAACAAAAAAGATGAAATATACACCGCTCTTATCACCGACTCGCTGACGGGACTTGGGAATCGGGCAAAACTCAACTTTGCTCTGGACATCACTGAACCTATGTCACTCATGCTCTTTAACATTGACTCGTTTAGTATGATCAACGATGTCTATGGATTTGAGGTCGGGGATCAGATGCTCATCCAATTTGCACACATTTTACAAAAAATGGGTCAAGAGGGATGGAGTATTTACCGACTTGAAGCCGATATTTTTGCTATTTTAACCCCTTTTACCTCCAGTCAAAATCTTAAATTGGATGTCAAAGAGATCCAAAATGCTCTTTACATGAAAACATACACCATTCAAGGGGTGGAACATCGTGTCAATGTCACCATCGGTATTGTGGAACACGACGTCGGTAACATGATCCAAAAAGCCGAGATCGCTCTTCGCCAAGCACGTAAACTCAGCCGTAATCGGATTCAATATTACTCAGATGATCTAGGAGTTATCCAACAAATCAAGGAAAATACCAAATGGACAAAATGGCTTAAAACAGCTCTTGACACCAATAAGATACACGCTTATTTTCAACCCATTGTGGAGTGCCAAACCGGCAAGATCGTCAAATATGAGGCCTTGGTGCGTCTTGAACGCGATGGGGTTATTTACACCCCCTTTCAATTTCTAAGTACCGCACGGTATGCCGGATTGCTACAGCAAATCACCGAAAAAATGTTTATCCAAGCCTGTGCAAAATTTGCCGATACCACCCTCTCTTTTTCGATCAATATTACTGATCACGACCTCGGTGAACCCAACTTCATAGAATTTATAGAGAACATACGACTTCAATATGACATTGCCCCTAATCGTATCTACTTTGAGATTCTCGAAGAAAGCAGTATCTTAAACAATCCACTTGCAGAAGAAAATCTTCACAAACTTACTGCCCTTGGGTATAACCTCTGTTTGGACGACTTTGGAGTGCAATGTTCCAACTTTGCCCAGATCGGTGCCCTCAACCTCTCCATTATCAAGATAGACGGAGTCTACATCAAAGACATCGACACCAATCCAAAATCCAGAACCGTTACTGAGTCAATTCTCTTTTTTACCAAAAAAATGGGGGTAAAAACCGTTGCGGAATTCGTCCATAATGCTGAAGTTTATGAAGTTGTCAAATCCATGGGAATTGACTATGCCCAAGGTTATTTTTTTGGAGAACCAAAACCGGACCTCATTTGATGAAATACCCCAGCCTCCTCTTTGGATTATTGTTTCAAGTCTCTATAACAACCGCCATGTATGCCCTATCCGAAGAGAGTATCAAAGCCGCTTACTTAGAACGCTTTGCGATGTTTATCGAGTGGCCCAATCCGATTGAGCGATACAACGTATGCGTTTATAACGACGACGCGTTTGTTACTACCTTGGAAAAGGCTTATGCATCCCGTTACTTCAACAACCGCCCGCTTAACGTTCTTTCATTAGCTGCGGGGGCATCCTCACAAGATCTCTCTGCGTGCACCATTCTCTATTACCGGGGCTCTAAACCCGCACAAAACAGCGCTCAGCTAAATAAATTTCAAAAAAACAATGTATTGGTTGTAAGCGATGATAAAGACGATGCGAAAAAAGGGGGGATGATCTCTTTTTATCTGGAAAAAAATGCTTATCGTTTCGTCATCAATCAGCGTAATCTGACCAATGCTAAATTAAATGCCAGCTACAAGTTGCTCAATTTTGCAACAGTTATCGATACGGTAGGACAGTAAAATGCAGACCAACAAATATTCTATCACGTCTCAGATTATCCTCTCTTTGGTTATGACCAGTATTGCCATTCTCCTTTTTGGAACCGTATTTCATCTTTGGTATACCCTCAACCATGAAAAGCACACCCTCAAAGCCCAAAGTGCTCTGGAAGCGCAGCTCATAGCCGATATGACCGCTGCTTCGCTGGCCTTTTTAGATATGAAAGGGATGAATGAGCAACTGCACTATCTAAAAAACAACCAAGACATCCTTAGCGTCGTTGTTTACGATACACAAAAAGTGCCATTGGCATACTATTCACCTACAAACAAAAGATCCATCTCCGCCACAATGCCTCCCGTGCAAAATGCCTATCATAACACCACTTGGAAGCCATGGATTTTTGGAAATCTTACAACAACGATTGAGATCAAAGAAAGGGAACAGATCTTAGGTTATCTCTCCATCGAAAGAAAAAGCGATAGAATCAGCAAGTTTTTGCTCAACATGCTCTCTTCTCTTGCCCTTTTTTCGTTGATACTCCTAGCATTGGTCTATGGGATGGCTCGTCATTTGAGTAAAAAAATACTTCAGCCCGTTTTAGATTTGTCCAATACCGCCCAAAACATCGCTGATAGCAGCAATTATTCGATACGAGTATCGTACGCATCAGATAATGAGATCACCTCTTTATACCGTTCATTCAACCACTTGCTCAATGAAACGCAATCGCTTACGACCCAACTTGAAGCCCGCGTTGCATTACGAACAAAAGAGCTTCAAGACTCTCTGGATGCCCTTCAAAAAACACAACTTCAAATGGTTCAGTCCGAAAAAATGGCCGCTTTGGGAAATCTGGTCAGCGGTGTGGCACATGAGGTCAATACCCCTCTTGGAAATGCGATTACCGGCGGCTCTATCATCCTAAAAGAGAGCAAAAACCTATTAGCTTTGATGGAAGCGGGAACCCTAAAAAAATCTACCATGGAACAAGGGCTTCAGATTCTGAACGAAACCTCTAATCTCTTGCTCAAAAGCTTGACGCAAGCAGCTGATTTAATACGCAGTTTTAAACGCATCTCTGTCGATCAAGGTGCTGAAGACATGCGAGAGTTTAACCTATATGAATACCTGCAGGAGATACTTCTTACCTTTCACAACAACCTAAAAAAAGTTCCCGTGACCGTAAATCTCAGTGGGGATCACAAATTGTCCCTCAAATCATACCCTGGCGTCTATGCTCAAATTCTCACCAATTTCATCCAAAATTCTCTTCTGCACGGGTTTAACGACCAGACATCCGATCCCACGATTACCATTGATTATCATATAGAATCGGACAACATTGTGTTAACCTATACAGACAACGGCCAAGGTATGGATGATAACATGCGCGCAATCGCCTTTGAACCCTTCACCACTACCAAAAGAAATACCGGTGGATCGGGACTGGGTCTAAATATCATCTACAATCTTGTCACCCAAAAACTCAAAGGGACCATAACACTGCAAAGCGAACCGGGTAAAGGGACAAAGTTCACGATTACAATTCCCCTTTTATTGGCAAAAAGTCAACAAGCTATCTCTCTTTAAGCCCTAAGAAAGGGAAGTAACAATATTGTATTATATTACATTAACCTATAGATGAGAACTAAACCATGAACAAATTACTTTTTTTATCCCTAGCCTGCTGCATGATACTGCAAGCAAGCGACCAAACAGAATCCAAAGCTGTCTCGGATGCCCTCTCCACTCTTTCACTCGAAGATCTGATGAACATCGAAGTCACCAGCACCTCTAAACGTGCTGAGTCTCAACACTTGGCTTCTGGTATTGTCACGGTCGTCTCATCGCAAGAGATACACCAATTTGGCGCACGCCATTTGCGTGATGTTATTGACCGTCTAGTTGGGATGCAAATTGGAAGTTCTCATCAATGGGGAGAGACAAAGGCTTCTATACGGGGGATGAATTCCGCACACAATGAAGGATCAGTATTGATCTTACTTAACGGACGACCCATGAGAGAAGCGACCGATGGTGGGGTCAATTTTGATATCTATCAAGGTTTTCCGCTTGAGACCATTGATCATATAGAAGTCGTTAGGGGTCCAGGATCCGTCATTTACGGTACCAATGCGATGGCGGGAGTCATCAATATCATCACCAAAAATGCTCAAGATTCCATCAGTGAGACTCAAGTCGATCTTAGCGCAGGAAGCTTCAACCGACGTCAACTTCAGCTTTCAACGCTTATAGGAAATGCTGATTATTCTCTTAATATTGGTGTTAATTCCATACGATCTCACGGTGATGCTATTGAAGGGATCACAGACATGAATGGGATTCAAGGTACCTATGTCATGGATGAAAAAAGTGACAATCTCCTGATCAACGGAAGCTATAAAAACTTTACATTGAACGCATTGGTCATGGACAACAGCCCAAGCCGCGCCAATTCAAACTTTCAGCTCCCCTCTGAGCAAGTCGATAAACGAAGATACTTTTTTGATGTTGGCTATGTGTATGACATCACGCCAGGATGGGATGCTTCGGTAAACTATACCACCAGCGTAAGCAGTGTCGGATGGCAGATCAAAGAAGATCTGGGACGTAATCATTACAAAGACCGCTCAGAGATGTTTGAGACCATTGTACGCGGTAATGTGTACACCGATCTGAATATTCTCTTCGGTGCTAATTACGTAAAAAACGGTACTGCCTTTGACCGCTTTCTTGATCCCATCGAACTGCATAACCTAAGTGCTTACACCCAAATCGATTATATGCTTTCTCCTAAACAAAAGATCATCGGTGGTGTACAATGGAACAAACCCCAAGAAAAGGATTCAGATTACTCAACACGTGCGGGATTTATACAAGGGTTGGGAGATAATTTTTGGATCAAACTGCTCTACAGTGAAGCCTATCGCTCACCCAATTTTGTTGAGACTTACCTTGTTGCTGCAGCATTGACCAGAAATCCGAATTTAGCACCCGAAAAAGTTAAAACATACGATCTTCAGTTCATTTATCAAACACCAAAAAACTACCTCGCTCTCACGCTATACGACACTATGCACAAAGACTTGATTGTCCGAACAGGTTCTACTCCTCCATCCCATGAGAATCAAGGATTCGTGCGGTATCAAGGAGTGGAACTAGAAGGTCGTACCGAAGTATACGAGGGGATCAATCTCGTCGGAAATCTTAGCTATCAAGGTAATAAAACAAACAATGAAATAGCAGACAGTACCTTCGCCCCAAACATTATGGCAAAAGCAGGGATCAACTATGAACGAATTCATGGAATGAACATCGGCATCTTTAACAGTTATATCGGAACATCAACGGATCTCAATGCAACCAAGACAAATGCACCTGCTATCAATCCAACAGCAAAAGCTTACAATCTTTTAACCGCCAACATCTCAATCGATACCGCAAAGATGTGGGGAATAGGGAAAGCAAATCGCTCCCTAATTGCTTTGTATCTAGATAATCTGCTGGATGAAAATATTTATGCCCCGGATCTCAACTATGGCAATCAGACCAACACCATTCCTCACCATTGGGGTCGTAATGCTAATTTGACCTATACCTACAGATTTTAATTTTTCATCCTAAGTCTGCCTATTGGGCAGATGCTCCATTTCTCTCACTATCAATCTCGATCACCGTATGAACATTACCTCTCGGATAAAAATCTGCAACCACTTTTAAGCGTTTAGGAGCGATTTTATCTTCAAAGAGGCTATAGATCTCGTTTGCACTGTTTTCGTGCGAAATATGGCGGTTTCTGAACGAATTAATATACAATTTGATAGCTTTGAGCTCTGCGACAAACTTATCCGGTGTGTATTCGATCGTGATCGTCGCAAAATCGGGATATCCGCTGCGAGGACACAGACAGGTGAACTCTGGCAAAGTCACTTTAACTACATAGTCTCGTTCGTGAGCATTAGCCCAGATCTCAAAATCTTTTTCAATGTCAAAATCGGCAACGATTTGTTCTCCATATTTCATTTTTCTTCCTTTAGTGTTATTTTTCCGTAAAAATTACCCTGACGATTATTTATTTTTAACCCTTTAACGATTTTATCACTCTCTTCATCCTCTATCATCCCTATCCATGTTGCCACACCGCAAAGATGGGCAGAGATATTGAGTCCTTGAAGAATATTTTGATATTTTTCTTCTTTGATATGGCGCGCATAAAGAGGATCAAAACGGACAAAATCTACCTCTATCTCTTTGAGATACATCATCGTCGTATGATTGACCCCATATTTATCCAAAGCAATTTTATAGCCAACAGCACGATACTGAGCAATTTGTTCTTTAAATCGTTTGATATGTGGGGAATACTCTTTTTCATCAAACATTATGATCACTTTATTTTTAGCATCCGGATAGCGTTGCAACAACTCTAGTGCATGCTGAAAAAACAAACCGTTACGCAAGGTAACCGACGAGATAGTTATTACATAGCATTGATCATCTTCGCAAACCAGCTGAACCGTTTTCTCTAAAATATTACTCTCATATTCCCGTATCTTTCCGATACGATTTAAAAAAGGGATAAAACGGCTTTGGTGGATAAAACCTCCCTTTTTATTTACCAACTTAAACGATATCTCGCTTATCAATAATTTTTCTGAAACAACTGTTTGCAATGCTAGGGAATAGCGCTGTGAACTCAGTGACTCTAAAACTGATGTTTCAAGTTCTTGCGGGATAATTTCATCGCGGTCCGTAAAGGTCTTTTTTTCTTTGTTAGCGTATTGTAATTCATACAGACGTGTCACAATCTCTTGCGGTTGTTTAAGATGTTTGGTGTCCAGCAAAACCGCTGAAAGCTTAACTTCGATCTCATTGACCAGACTTTCATCATATTTAGCTAAAAAAAGTTCAATCAAAGCACTGTTTTTTTCTTTTTCTCCTGTCAATAAAAGGATAAAATCACCCCCCTTAAAACGACAAATCGGTAACTTTTTAATCTCTTTATCACTAAAAAAATTGTTAATCTGTCCAGCTATAGCTCTAAGAACATCGTCTCCGTTTTTAACCCCATAGCGTTCATTTATTCCAGCAAGATTATCGGTGCTTATCATGGCTAATGTCCCGATTTTCCCTTTTGTCCAATCATCAAAACGGGTAAAAAAATAATCAGGGGTAAAAGTATGTGTAATGGATTCAGTAATATGTTCATAGCTGCTTTGATTAATTAGAAAAAAGAGAAAATAGACCGCCATAGCAAATAGTAGTAGTGCTAAAACGATAAGAGAAGCAAGGGTAGAGTACGGTTGCGAAAAAAGAGCATACAAGGCGATAATACTCATCAAAAAGATGGGTAAGCCCATCCGTAATGCTAACGTAAAACGATATGAGCGTTCTTTTTTCTCGGTATAGGTCATAAACTAGATATCTAAGTGTTTGACGTCTTTAGCATGCGTTTCGATATAGTTACGACGAGGCTCGACATCATCACCCATAAAGAGACCAAATGAGTCACTTGCTGATTCGGCATCATCTACCGTAATACGTAGCAAGATACGATTTTCAGGAGTCATTGTTGTTTCCCAAAGCTGTTCAGGATTCATTTCACCCAGACCTTTATAGCGTTGGATATATGACCCTTTTTTTGCATAATCGGTTACCGTTGTCAATAACTCTAACAAATCGCCCTCAAGCGGTAAGTTCCAATCTTGTATCTTTTGGAAAATATAATTCGCTTCTGCAAAATGTGGAGAAGCAAAAAGCTCGTCATTGACATGAAGTTCTTCTAATCCCTCTTTCGTTTGTACAAACAGATGCATGTTATCATCGCTGATACTTTTTGAAAGGATGTTATTTCCTTTGATATTCAAGAAACTTTCAACATGGGTATAGAGCTCTTTCATCGGTAGCCCGATCAAATCAGGATTTTCAATAAAATAACGGATCAATTCAACCAATGCATATCGACGCTCTAGAGCATCCAAAGTACTGCGATAATGATCGACCATTTTAAAGTAAGAGACAAGATCATTAACACCGACATTGAGATTGTCCAATTCCAATGCTTCAATCCCATTTTCAATCAAAAACGCATTCATAACACGATCATCTTTGAAATAGATCTCTTTTTTCCCTTTTTTGTAGCGGTAAAGCGGTGGCTGTGCGAGGTACAAATAGCCGTTTTCAACCACTTTTGGAAGATAACGGAAAAAGAATGTGAGTAACAATGTTTGAATGTGGCTTCCGTCAACGTCAGCATCGGTCATGATGATGATTTTGTGGTAACGCAATTTTGCTTCGTTAAATTCTTCACCGATTCCGCAACCAAGTGCCGTGATCATATTGGTGATCTCTTCAGATTTTAAGATCTTATCCAAACGAGATTTTTCGACATTAAGAATTTTACCTTTGAGCGGCAAAATCGCTTGGAAAACACGGTCACGTCCCTGCTTAGCAGAACCACCCGCAGAGTCCCCTTCCACCAGATACAATTCACTGATTGCTGGGTCCTTACTTTGGCAATCTGCCAATTTACCGGGAAGTGTTCCTACGGTCATCGCATCTTTACGACGAGTCAGTTCACGTGCTTTTTTAGCTGCTTCTCTTCCGCGTGCTGCCATCAATGCTTTTTGGGTAATTGCTTTAGCTTGAAGAGGGTTTTCTTCAAAATATTTGGTTAAGCGATCATAGGTTGCTTTTTGAACCAAAGGACGAACGTAGGTATTTCCTAATTTTCCTTTAGTCTGTCCCTCAAATTGTGGTTCAGGTACACGAACTGAAACAACACAAATAAGACCTTCAGATACATCTTCACCCGTAAGCGGAACATCTTTTTCTTTAGCATTACCGTTTTGTTTGTTGTAATTTGAAATAACACGTGTAAGACCTGCACGAAAACCTGCTTCATGGGTTCCGCCATTTGGTGTATTGATATTATTGACAAATGTGTATGTTTTATCATCATAACTGTCGTTATACATGATCGCGATATCCATCTCTATATCTTCCGCTTTTTCATTAAATTCATACGGAGTCGCAACAACTACTTTTTTATTCATATCGGTAACAAACTGAGTAATACCGCCTTCAAAATGGTAGGTATTGTCTGCACCGTTGCGTTCATCTTTGAATTTTATAGTGATACGAGGATTGAGATACGCAAGTTCTTTAAAACGTTTTGCAAGATAATCGTATTCAAATAAAACGGTTTCAGTAAAAATCGAAGGGTCAGGAGAAAACTCAATGGTTGTCCCTTTTTTACGAGTTGTTCCAATAGCAGCAAGAGGTTCTTGAGGAATACCGCATTTAAAGTCTTGTTCAAATATTTGACCTTCACGATGAATGGTCATTTTCAAATCAGCACTTAATGCATTAACAACCGATACCCCTACCCCGTGAAGACCACCGGATACTTTATACGTATCTTTATCAAATTTTCCACCGGCATGCAATACGGTTAAAACAACGGTTGCTGCAGATATTCCTTCACCTGGATGTATATCTGTTGGAATACCACGACCATTATCGCTGATAATAGCTGTTCCTGCTTTTGTAAGAGTAACATTGATAGTATCACAATGCCCTGCCATCGCTTCATCGATCGAGTTGTCCACGACTTCATAAATAAGATGATGAAGCCCTCTGTGACCCGTATCACCGATATACATCCCAGGACGTTTGCGAACGGCTTCGAGACCTTTGAGGACTTTAATATTGCTGGCACCGTAATTTTCCATAGTTTCTCCCGCTGTTTGCGTGTTTATTGGCTTTATTTTAGCGCAATTTATCTAAAAATGAAGTTTTATGAGGAAAAACCCTAAATTAGGGTTTTTAAAGAGGGTTGTAATCTTAGATTACAATTGGCATTACGATAGTTTTGAAGTTACCTTCTTTGATCACAAAGGGTTGATTGGATTCGTTGGCTTCGAGGGTGAATTCTGCACCGTTGATCTGTCCTAGAAAGTCCAAGATGTATCGACTGTTAATAGCTAATATAAACGGAGATTCAAATCCATTTTCGATCTCAACGGCTGTTTTAGCTTCAATATTATCGTCACTTAAACTTTCAAACAAAATTGAATCGTTTTGAAATGTCAATTTTAGGTCATTGGAAATAGTCGTTATCTGTTTTATAGCAGTAATGATTGCTGCTTTTGGAAGATTTATCGAACGAGAGGATTCTTTTGGAATAATACGGGTGTAATCTGGAAACTTGCCATTGATGAGTTTGGTGAAAAAGAGAGAATCTTCTGATTTTATGATCAAGTGTGTGTTGTCATAGTAGATTTCGATGTTGTTTGAAAACAATTTTTGGATTTCTATGATTGCTTTTTTTGGAACTATAATTGAGAGTTCATGATCATTTTGACTGTCGATGTGAACCAATGCTAGACGTCTTGTATCGGTAGATACGAAGTTGATTTGATTACTTTTAATATCGATGAGTGCACCGTTAAGTTCAAATTTCGGATTATTGGTATCGGTTGCCGGTGTGATTTTTTTAAGTGATTCAATTAAAAGTTGAGAATTGATCTCTATTTTTGGTTTTTGGTCGGTTGTTGGGAATGCCGGGAATTCTGAACTTTTATACGTTGGTAGTTTAAAGTTAGAACGCTTTTGTCGTATGTGAAGATTTTCTTTAACCAGCTCTATTTCTACTTCTTCATCTTTTAAGATACGTATGATGTCTAATAACTTTTTACCGCTTGCCGTTACGGATCCTGGTTCAATAACGGTAAGTGAATTGGTTTGTATGGTTAATCCAATTTCATAATCAGTGGCTTTTGCACTAAGTGTTCTTCCATCCGTAGTTAATAAAATATGGGATGTTATTTGAGATGTATCTTTTTTTTCGAGAAAAGGTTGTAGATGAAGGAGTATGTTTTCTAAAATGGACTTATCAATGGTTATTTTCATAACGAATTTCCTTTTTAATTTATATCTTAAATAGTTAGTAGTTAGTAATAAGGGGGTGTGAATGTGTGAACAAGCACATATTTCCCCCTAAAGCTGGTATGAACAGGCGTGACCAAAACATTTTGTTTCATTCACATCTATTCACTTGTACCAAAGAATTATATCTTTTTTAAATCACCTTTACAATTAGAATATTATTCAGCCGTCATTGTCGAAATTTTATTGGACAATTCATCTATTTTTATTTTGAAATCTTCATCATTTTTCATGAGTTCATTAATTTTTTTCATGGTGTGACTGACAGCGGTATGATCCTTCATCCCAAAATATTGTGCGAGTTGAGGCATTGAATTTGGTGTCAAATTACGAGATAGATATATAGCAATACGACGAGCATAAACTATGTTGCTGTTACGGCTTTTTGAACGAATTTCACTAGTCTTTACATTAAGTTCTTTGGAAACGATTTCCATAATAAGATCCGTTGTAATGTTATTGCGTTTTTCTGCCATTTGTTCTTTGAGGACATTACGGGCGAATTCAATATTGACATCGACTCCCATAAGTTGTGAATAGGCATTGAGTTTTGAGAGGATCCCCTCAATTTCTCTTGTGTTGTTTTCGATAATGGTAGCAACGTAATTGATGACTTCTTTGTCGAGTTTAACGCGATTGATCTCACATTTCTTTTTAATGATCTCAATTTTTGTTTCAAGTTCAGGGGGTTGTATATCGGCAACCAAACCCCATTCAAAACGGCTTTTAAGACGTTCTTCCAGCCCTGCTATTTTTTTAGGGTGTTTATCAGAGGTGATAATGATCTGTTTGTTCTCATTTCTCAATGCTTCGAATGTATGAAAAAATTCTTCTTGTATTTGATTTTTATTGCTTAAAAACTGTATGTCGTCGATCAGGAGCAAATCACATTTTCGATATTTATCTTTGAACCGATCCATAGTACGATTGGAAAGATGTCGGCTGAAGTCGTTAAGAAATTGTTCTACTGAGGTATAGATAACGGTTTTGCCTTGCGCAAGCATCACATTTCCTACAGCTTGCATAAGGTGGGTCTTTCCAAGTCCAACGCCACCATAGATAAAGAGTGGATTATAAACGATACCCGGTTTTTCACTAACGCTTTTTGCAGCTACATAGGCAAAGTTATTAGAGCCTCCCACTACAAAATTTTGAAATGTATAGGAGGGATTTAATAGTGCGACAGGTGTTTTATCACTGTGTGTTTGTATAGCGGGTGTTGAGTGTTGAGCGGATGGGGTATTAATTGATCGTACAAGAATGGATACGGTAGGTTTTACCCCTGTTTTGATTTCAAAAAGATGGGAAATTTTGTCTGCATATTTGGTTTGTATCCAATTGGCTATTAATGGATTAGGGGCATTGTAAATGGCTAAATTACTTTTTGATTCCTCTTCATTGAAGGTTAGCTGTTTAATATAGCGCGTGTAATCAATTTCATTTATCTCATTTTTGAGCATTTGGATAACCATGCTGCCGATATTGTTCATTCTTTCTCCCAAACTATGTGAATAGTAATGGTAATAATACACTTTTTTCCCTATAATTGGGGACATATTTGATGTGAATAATTATCATCACACATGTGAATGGAGAAAGAATGCTCATTTTAGGAATTGATCCGGGTACACGAAACTGCGGGTATGCGCTTATTTTATTAGAAGGGCATAAAATGAAATTGATCGAAGCAGGTTTAATAAAAATTAAAAGCGAGGGACTTCAGCATCAAATTCCTCAAATTGCTGAAGCGATTGAACAATTATTTACGGCACATAAAATCGATAGTGTAGCAATGGAAGATATTTTTTATGCGCATAATCCTAAAACAGTTTTGAAACTAGCCCAATTTCGAGGAGCAATCATGCTGAAACTATTGCAAGAACATGGTGAATTTTCTGAATACACGGCATTACAAGTAAAAAAAGCATTGACAGGAAAAGCTAAGGCGGCAAAAGAGCAGGTTGCATTTATGGTGAAACAAATATTAGGGATTACCAAAGAGATCAAACCGCTGGATATTACAGATGCTATGGCAGTTGCAATAACGCATGCGCAGAGAGTTAAATTGGAAAAGGGGAGCAAAGTATTAATAAGCGGCTAACACACCAGGAGAGCCGCTAGGTCAGAAGTGTATCGGTACTCTCCTTATATTTTATACTTTATTCTCTCATCAATATTTTTTTTAAGTCTTTTGGAAAAAAGAGCTAAAAGAAAAATAAAATATCAAAAAAAATGTTTATTTTTCTATAAATGTGTAATATTCACACTGTGAGCGGAATGTGAATAAATGTTTCGAAAATATCCTTATCATTCATATCATTTAATCTTATTTCAGAAAATATTTATATAAATTCTACCTAAAATCAAGTAGATTATTGTTTTATAAAAGCCCTAAAAACAGGGGTTTTGAGAGCAATTTAAAGAATTTATATCACTTCAGAAATTTTTAAGTGGCTGTTATAAAAAGTTATTCACATTTTAAAAATTTTTGGATTGTAATAATCAGGTAATAATGATGTAACAACACTGAAATAAACATAATTTACCATGCGATATCTTGATGACACAAAGGTAAATATGATGGTCAGTGTTGAAACAATTTTGAAAAAAGAGCATCCGGGATTATTCAGTTATCCGGATTTTATATCGAAAGCTGTTGTTGGATTAACACGTTTAATGGTGCATGAAAACTCCATTAATCATTTTATGGAATTGCATAAAAATAAAAGCGGTTTAGATTTTATTGATGCAGTATTAGAACATTTAAATGTATCGTATAAAGTGATTCATAGAGAGGTAGAAAATATTCCGGCAATTGGTAAGGTGATCGTTGTTGCCAATCATCCGCTGGGGGCATTAGATGCTTTATCGTTGATACAAATGGTATGCAACGTGCGACAAAATAAAAAAGTTAAGATTGTTGCCAATAAAATACTGACATCGATTCCTCAACTCAAAGAGTTTATTATAGGTGTTGATAATTTTAATGACAAACTTTCTCGAGATTCTTTACGACAAATTGATAGAGCATTACAAGGCGAAGAAGTCGTGATTTTTTTCCCCAGTGGTGAAGTTTCACGCGTAGGTCTATTGGGGCAAAAAGAGGGTCACTGGAAGGGAGGGTTTATTAAATTTGCCAAACGCAATTCTGCTCCCATCGTCCCAATTTTTATCAAAGCCAAGAACAGCTCTTTGTTTTATGCTGCATCATGGGTTTATAAGCCTCTAGGAACTCTCTTGCTTGGTCACGAGATATTTGCGGCACGTGATCAAATATTTGATTTTAGAGTAGGTGAACTGATCAATTCAAAAGTCCTTAATGATACCTCCATGAGTGAAAAACATCATGCACGTCTTTTTCGTAAACATCTCTTACGTCTATCAAGAGGTAAAAAAGGGATATATCCGACAGAATGCTCCATTGCCCATCCTGTGTCACGGCAGGAGCTTCGCAGCGAGCTTAAGCGGGGTGAGCGTCTTGGAAGTACCAGCGACGACAAGCACATCTATTTGATGGAGTACGATAACGCTCCAAACTTAATCAATGAAATCGGTAGATTACGTGAGTATTCGTTTCGTAAGGTAGGTGAGGGTAGCGGCTTCTCAAGAGACATTGATGAGTATGATCGCTATTACCATCATTTGGTTTTGTGGGATGATGATGCGTTAGAAGTTGTTGGGGCGTATCGCATAGGGGAGTGTGGATGGATATTGTCGTGGCTGGGTAAAGAAGGATTGTATCTCAATGATTTGTGCAGTATGAGCAATGTGTTCGATCCTATTTTAGAAGATGCAATAGAGCTTGGACGTAGTTTTGTTCAGCCTAAATATTGGGGAAGCAGAGCGCTTGATTATCTCTGGCAAGGGATAGGGGCTTATTTGGCGCACAACACTCATATCAAATACATGATAGGGCCTGTCAGTATATCCGGCAGTTATCCGAAGCATGCCAAAGAAGCTCTGGTCTATTTTTATACGCTGTATTTTGGTTGTGATCGACAGTATCTTAAGGCAAAATCCCCATTTCATCTCTCTGATAATGTTAATGCAGAGTTTGCGGAAATATTTTTAGGTAATGATTATGAGCAAGACTTCAGAGTATTAAAGGATTATCTCAAAACATTTGACGTAGCTGTCCCTGTTCTGTATAAGCAGTATAGTGAGCTATGCGAAGTAGGTGGGGCACAATTTATTGATTTTGGGATCGATGTTGATTTTAATAATTGTATTGATGGTTACATTATGGTGGAGATCAATAAGATAAAAGAAGCAAAACGAAACCGTTACATTAAAGAGGTGTAGCGGTGTTCCCGTTGATTTTCATGGCTTTATAGCAGGTGGCGATGAAGTCTTCTTGTGAGACGATATGGTAATCCTCTCCTTTGTAATTAAACTCTAGAGAGTTGGCATGTAATAAAAGCCGTGTTGCTCCGCCCATTTCCAATCTGTCTTGAGGTGTTAAAACTTTATCCAAAAATCTTCGTATATCATTTTCCTCTTGACCATATATAGGATCACCGACAATGGGATGTTTCACGTGAAACAAATGCACTCTTATTTGGTGTGTACGTCCTGTAAACGGTGAGGCTTCTACTAACGTCATATTGAGATCAGGTAAATATTGTAACGGCTTGATAAACGTACGCGATGCTTTTCCCTCGGGATGTACTTTGACAACCATCCGTACAAGGGTATCGGTGTCTTCACGACGTAAAAGAGGCTCTTGTATGTCCATGTCATCTTGTAGATGGCCATGCACCATAGCCAAGTAACGTTTGGTAATTTGACGGTTTTCAAATAACAATTTTAAAACTGTTTCACTCTCTTTGTTGCGAGAAGCTAATACAAGACCGCTTGTCTCTTGGTCAATCCTGTGGGCAACATTGGCATTATGGCCAAACTCATGTTTGATTTCATCACTGAGGGAATAGGGTGTTTTTCTACTTTGCGGATGAATCAAAACGCCACTTGGTTTATCATAAACTGCAAAATCAGTTTCAACGAAGATAGCTGATAGCCCTTTAGATTCTGGTTCAAAAATGAGAAAATCAAAGTCGCCTTCTATGTATCCGGCTTGATTACTCATGACGATTCCATTTTGAGTCAATCTACCCTTGGCAAGTAAACGTTGGGATTCGGCTTGGGAAAGACCAAGCTCGCGGATCAAAAAAATAAAAGCTTTTTCACGAATAGGAGCATGGAGTCTTTTGGTGACGAAGGGCAAAATATATTCCTTTATAAGGGAGGGTAGGATAAACTAAAAACATAGTATCCAGCGCAAATGATAAGCGCATTTTAGCACATTCAAGGAATAAAAACATGGTTGAACGTTACGCACGAGAAGAGATGAAATCAAAATGGACAATGCAAGCAAAATATCAAGCTTGGCTGGATGTTGAAGTCGCAGTTGTAAAAGCTTGGAATCGTTTAGGCCTAATACCTAATGATGATGCCCAAAAGATTGTAGAAAATGCAGGGTTTAATATTGAGCGCATCGATGAGATCGAAGCGGTAACAAAACATGATCTTATTGCCTTTACGACTTCGGTATCAGAATCGTTAGGTGACGAGAGTCGATGGTTTCACTATGGCATGACGTCATCTGATACGGTTGATACTGCGGTAGCATTGCAAATGCGTGATTCTCTAAACTTAATCATTGCAGACGTTAAGATGGTTATGGAGTCGATCAAGGTAAGAGCGATGGAACACAAGATGACGTTGATGGTAGGACGTTCTCATGGAATACATGGCGAGCCTATTACGTTTGGTTTAGTGTTAGCAGTATGGTACGATGAGATGGCACGTCATTTAACTAACCTAGAGCAAACGATGGAGGTCATCGCTGTGGGTCAAGTCTCTGGAGCAATGGGTAATTTTGCACATGCACCACTAGAGCTTGAAGAGTACACGTGTGAAGCGTTAGGACTAAAAGCGGCACCTGCATCAAATCAAGTCATACAACGTGATCGTTATGCACAGCTTGCAAGTGCGTTAGCGCTCATGGCAAGTTCGATCGAAAAGTTTGCGGTACAAATACGCCACTGGCAGCGTACCGAAGTGTATGAGTGTGAAGAGTATTTTTCAGTGGGACAAAAAGGTTCATCGGCTATGCCGCATAAACGCAATCCTATTTTGACAGAAAACATAACAGGGTTAGCGCGTATGGTACGCTCGTATGTTATACCTGCAATGGAAAACGTCGCGTTATGGCATGAGCGTGATATCTCTCACAGTTCAACGGAGCGCTTTTGGCTACCAGACTCTTTTATTACTTCGGATTTTATGCTCAACCGTTTTAACGGTGTTATTGCCAAACTTGTGGTCTATCCCCAAAACATGATGCGCAATCTGAACCTAACGGGTGGTTTGGTTTTCTCTCAACGCGTATTGCTTGAACTACCACTCAAGGGGGTGAGTCGTGAAGATGCTTACCGTATCGTTCAGCGCAATGCGATGAAAGTATGGGAAGGATTGCAGCAGGGGAAAAGTGCAACCAATGATAAAGGGGAAAGTCTTTATCTGCAATACCTCTTGGGAGATGAAGAGTTGAGACAAAGCTTGAGTGGAGACGCCATACGTGAATGTTTCAATTTTGATTACTATACGAAAAATGTGGATAAGATCTTTAATCGCGTGTTCAAATAATAATCATAAAAAATCATGTTTTACATATAAGAAACAATACAATATTGAGTGACTATAATACTTCTTTTTAGAGAGAGTCAAGGAAATAAATTATGCTAACGATTGTCAAACGAAACGGCCGACGAGAGCCATTAGATATTACAAAGATTCAGAAATATACTTCTGCAGCCGTAAAAGGTTTGATAAATGTTTCTCAGAGTGAATTGGAAGTAGATGCACAGATTCAATTTAGAGATGGCATCACCAGTAATGAGATACAGCACACGTTAATTAAAACAGCGGTTGATAAGATTGATATAGACAGTCCAAATTGGACCTTTGTCGCTTCACGTCTTTTTCTTTATGATCTATATCATCGCGTTAACGGTTTTACCGGTTATGGTACCTTACAGCATTATTTTGAGCGATGTGAGGGTGAAGGTCGAATCCTTCTAGGACTAAGAGAGAAATACGATTTAGTAGAATTGGATAAATACATTGTTGCGGATCGCGACTTAGAATTCAATTATTTGGGTGTTAAAACACTTTACGACCGTTACTTGATCAAAGATCGTAATGGTGATCCTATAGAGCTTCCTCAGCATATGTTTATGGCAATTTCAATGTTCTTGGCACAAAATGAATCGGATTCTATGGGATGGGCAAAAAAGTTTTACGACATGCTCTCAAAATTCGAAGTGATGTTGGCAACACCGACTTTGTCGAATGCACGAACAACACGTCATCAGCTTAGCTCATGCTATATCGGTTCAAGCCCGGACAACATCGAAGGTATCTTTGATGGTTACAAAGAGATGGCTCTTCTTTCTAAGTTCGGTGGAGGAATCGGTTGGGACTGGACACGCGTACGCGCAATGGGTTCTTTTATCGACGGACATAAAAATGCAGCCGGTGGTACCGTCCCTTTCTTGAAAATCACAAATGACATTGCAATCGCAGTAGATCAATTGGGTACACGTAAGGGGGCCATTGCGGTATATCTCGAGCCGTGGCATATGGATGTCAAAGATTTCTTGGATATCAAGAAAAATTCAGGGGAAGAGCGTCGTCGTGCGCATGACTTGTTCCCGGCATTGTGGATCAATGATATGTTCATGAAGCGTGTTGTGGAAGATGGTATTTGGACAATGTTTGATCCGTTTGACGTCAAAGAGTTGACCGAGTTATACGGCGATGAGTTTGAGAAGAAATACGTAGAGTTTGAGCAAGATGCAACTATTGTAAAAGAACACACAAAAGCAAAAGATCTTTGGAAAAAAATTCTGACAAGTTATTTTGAATCGGGAAGCCCATTCCTCTGTTTTAAAGACAGCGCTAATCGTGCTAATCCAAATGATCATTATGGAATCATCCGTAGTTCAAACCTTTGTACGGAGATTTTTCAAAATACACAGCCAAATCATTATTTGATCAAGATCAAATATGAAGATGGAAGCTTTGTAACGTATGAAGAAGATGAGATCGTCAAGGTCGATAGCGGTATTGAAAAACCGGCGAACAAAGTAACTGCATTGGATTCTTTAGGTGGTCGTCCTGTCTATATTGTCGAAAAAGAGAAAGTTGACGGAGCAACGGCTGTTTGTAATTTGGGTTCTGTAAACTTGTCTCGTGTTCACACCAAAGAGGATATTGATCGCATCGTCCCTATCGCTATTCGTGCGTTAGACAATGTTATCGATCTAAACTTTTATCCGTTAGAAAAAGTAAAACGTACTAACATGCGTAGCCGTGCAATCGGTTTGGGTGTTATGGGTGAAGCTGAGATGCTCGCGGGACAGAAGATCGTATGGGGCTCGCAAGCTCATTTTGATAAGATCGATGAAGTGATGGAAGCGGTTAGTTATAACGCTATCAAAGCATCATCAGATTTAGCGGTTGAAAAAGGGTCTTACCCTGAATATGCAGGATCAAAGTGGAATCGCGGGATCCTTCCGATGGATCATGCAACTGCAGAAGTCCAAAACCTCATTGACCGAGGTGGATTGTTTGCCCCTAACTATGAGTGGGACGTTCTACGTGAAACAATAAAGACTCAGGGGATGCGTAACGGCTATTTGATGGCAATCGCCCCTACGAGCTCTATTTCGATCCTCACAGGCACTACACAGACGATAGAGCCTATCTATAAGCGCAAATGGTTTGAAGAAAATCTTTCAGGCCTTATTCCGGTAGTTGCCCCTAATCTCAATCCTGATACGTGGGGATACTATACGCCAGCTTATGATCTGGATCAAACGATTTTGGTCAAAGCCGCCGCAATTCGTCAGAAATGGATCGATCAGGGTCAAAGTCTCAATATCTTTATCACATTGGATAAAGCAAGCGGTAAATACCTCAATGAGATCTACATGCTTGCATGGAAGTTGGGTCTTAAATCGACTTATTACCTACGATCTCAATCACCTGAAGCGGTTGCTCAGACGCAAGACCGATCGATGGAGTGTGACGGGTGCCAGTAAAGCCCCTGAACGCCTTAACGCTTAAATCCCTATGTGAGCGTATAGATTTCGCTCGTAACGGCGAAATACACTCTCTGATCCCTCTTTCCGCTACTTCCATTGAAATACGTTTTAGTGTCCAAGACAAAGCCCGAGGATTTGACTGGATCGATGTTGCTTTTGTGATTGAGGGTGTTAGCGATGCTAAATTGGTCAGTGACAATGTTTTACGTGTACTGTCGATGGATGAGGGGATAACGGTTGAGTTGGATAATGCCAAGGCGGCATTGGCAATAGGGGATTATAAAGGGCGTATAGAAGATGCACCGTTGTATATTATGGGCGCAACCATAGGCTATGAAGAACGTGAATTTGGGGAATCCTAAAGTTAAATCGCAGTCCAATTGAGATCTGTAGCATTGTACATGTAAAGCGTTGCATTGGTATCGCAATACCATAAAGTTCCATGTGTTGGGGTAAGCGGTGCAGTGGATGAGACAATTGCACTGTTATAGCCACGAGTCTGCGTTGTGATCTCAGACCCGCCATACAGCTTGAGATGATTGGTCTCTCCGATCCCGATCTCTATCATCAGATCATCACCTTGCGCGGTAGAACTCGTAGCGTTCGTATCCAAAATACCATCCTCACCAGTGCTGATCAGGCGACCCAACACATTGTCATTGGGTGAGATAGAGGTGTTGGTATCCGCATAGATTGGATCTATCACATTTGCAATACCAAAGTCGTAGGTCGTATAATAGATATTACGTCCCCATGCATCTTTACCAAGTCCCACAGAGACAGGGACGGTCGAGTTTACATCTTGTTTGAGAAGCTCGAAATAAGAATCTGCGTCGGGATCCGTTGCTAGACCGACCAAACGGCTGCGAATCACTTCAAGTATGGTTTTTGTATTTTGAAGTTTGAGGCTGTTTGCTTGAATCATGGTATAGTAGCCCATAGTTGCTAGTACGGTTGCAATTATACCTGCCATGACAATCGCGATCATCACTTCTACTAGCATAAAACCTTTTTTCATTGTATTATCCTTATGCATGACCAGCGGCATTAATAAACTCTTGCTGGATTAGTACTTGTGTGAGGACGATGGTGAAAAATTCAACAAAGACAGCAAATGCTAAGAGTAAAATGGACATAACCGTGATGATGCGAAAAAATCGTGTTGCTGCCGCAAGAGCATTTAGTCGTGATCGTTGTGCAAATTGTCCCAACATATCTCCAAGTTGTGTAATGTTTCCAGCTCCCGAGAGAAGACGTTGTTCTATTTCTTCAAAAAATGAAATTTCCCAAAAATGCTTTTCACCTTTGCTTAGGCGATCAAGTACGATAGTAAATTGTTTAGAGATAGAAGTGACAAGGGTACTCGTGGCAGCTGCTTTAAAGGATGTTTTGAGCGAAACACCATTTTTTAACATTTCGCTGAGTAAACTTAAAAGCATGAATTTTTCAAAATAACTTATGATGCCTGAGGACAATGGAAGGATAGAAGCATATTTTTTTGCCAGTCCTTGTAAGATACCTGTGTAATTAAATAGTGCGATCATAGCAATAAAAAAGTATATAGAAAGCAAGAGCAATGAGCCAAATAATACATCACTTAAAATTTGTGCCATATGTAGATGTTCTGCAATAACAGCTTGGATTTTAGGGTCATATGTCGATGCTTCTTTGAGATGAAATGGGATGGCGAAAAAACGAATTCCAATTACTATGACAGTAGTCAGGGTAAAATAGATTAAAGGAAGGGCAATTTTGTCATTTGATTCTTGATAGAATGTATTTTTGATTTCCAAATAGTTGACAACGGATTTTAGTGTCTTGACAAATGATCCACCCTTCTCAGCCATTGAGATAAATTGAATGATGTCGGGAGAAGGTGATATGTATTTTTCAACGGATGATGAGAAAGAGGCCCCTTCTTGAATTGCTTTAATAATTTGTGCATAAGCACGTTGTTCAGATTTTTCTTTGCTTATTCCTTGCAATAGCATCAGTGAATTTGTCAGACTTTTCCCATTTTCGAGTGATAGTTGCAGTGTTTTAAGAAGGGTGAGTAAATCAGGTCTCATGTACGTATCCCAGTGATAATAATTCACTAGAGAGCGTGGAGTGGTCACAAATGCCATTGTTGAAAAGATATTGTGCCGATTGGAAATAGCTAAATGTGATAAAATGCTCCCACGCTTTAAATACAGTACTGTTTTTGAGTGCAAGGTAAAATTGGTAACGTACTTTCATGTCTCCCGGGATAAAGACCATATCCAGTAACAGTGCTCGTCCATTGTATCCTGTAAAATTACATTGGATACATCCGGTTTTTTCATATCCGGTAGTTGTACTGTCAAAAAACTTTTTACCTTCTTCTACAAAGGAAGGCTGTTTGCAACTGCAAAGTTTTGGAACAAGACGCTGGGCAATAACCCCACTGAGTGAATACGCAAGAATAAATAAGTCCCCCCCCTCATCACGAATTCTCTCCATCGCCATAAAACTGTTTGGGGTGTGAAGGGTTGAGAATACCATATGCCCACTGTGAGCGGCTTTTAGACCCGTTAAAATCGATTCTTTATCACGCATTTCACCGATGACTATAACGTCCGGGTCTTGGCGCATGATTGATTTCATACCTTCTATAAAGGTGAACCCGCTGGCTTCATTAATCTGGTATTGTGTTACAAAGTCTATCTTATACTCGATAGGGTCTTCAATCGTATAGATGATTTCATGAAGACGGTCCCGTTGATTCAAAATAGCATTGAGGGTAGTTGTCTTTCCGCTACCAGTAGGGCCTACGACTAGGAAAAAGCCACTGGATTGATTGACGAAATGGTGAACATGTTCACTCATGGGGTGTTGTTTTGGGAAAAGAGCAGTTAATGTTTTAATGTTTTTTGATTTGTCCAAGATACGCATGACGATATTTTCACCATATTGAGAAGGGGCTATTTCGATACGAAAATCGATAGATCGGTCTTGATATTCTCTTGAAAAACTTCCTCCTTGAGGTGCATAGACATTGATCATATCAATATTACAACGCTCCTTGATAATAAGGGCAAAACGTTGTGCCAGCTCATGATTGAGTAAGAATTTTGCGTGGATATGCCCGTCAATACGATAGCGAAGCCAGTAAAAGGATTCGTACGCATTGATATGAATATCACTTGAATGGCGCTGAATACCATACTCCAATAACATTTCAAAGATATCGATGACTTCATCTTCTTCACAATCCATGGCATTGAATTGTTTGATCTTTCGCTCGATTGCTTCGGGATCAACGCGCAGATGTGCTGTGTATTTTTGCTGAAATTCGCGGACAGGAATATTTTTTTGCTCAACGTTTTTCCGTGCTTTTGTGGAAAGTTCAGCAAGACGTTTCTCACCTAAAAGTTCTTTGCGCTCAATCTTGAGAACGGTTTCGCTTTCTTCAACGATGACCATCTCATATTCTTTCATAAGCTCAAGATTATGGATAACAGTAGGCTCTTTTTTTTGAACGAAATGGTGCTCGAGGGCGATTTGAAGAAGATGTTTTTTAACACCAAGCTGTTGATAATAGTACTGCTCTTTTTGGCATACTTCAAGCTGCTTTGGCGTTAATATCTTCTTTATGTTCATAGGCGCTTTTTGTTATTATTATAACACAAAATTAGCGCGATAGATAAAATTTAAAGCTTGCAGAAGTTGTATTATGATCAAGAGTAGCTTGGACCGAGGTATAGTTTAGTATCAAACTTTTCAAAGCTTCATCTTGTGACGAGTTGTTATCGGCAGTTGTCATGATGTAAAAAATCGTTCCAGACTCGGTTGCAGTATAGGCTGAAAAACCAGCTGGGGGGATAGGTACAAATCCATTACGGCCACCATCAAAGTTATAGGGGGTACTTGTATTGCATTCTAAAGCAGAGAGATTGGTATCGGATGCATCTGCTCCACCCACTTGGTTTGGCATCTGTTCAGACAGGCTTTTGCATTGAAAGACCATTGACTCAATGAGGTTCAACTGTGATTGAAGCGCTGTTTTGTACTCAGCTTGTTTTAAATGCGTTGTGCTTATGTAAAAAAATCCTAGCGCACTTATAATCCCTACCAAAAAAATGGTAAGGAGGACTTCGATCAGGGTAAAAGCTCTTCTTTGCATGATCATCTTACTTGAGGATTACAATCCAGTGTTTATAATCAGTACCGATAAGTTCAGAGTAACAAAACACATCACCATAGGCTGCATTAGCATTAAGGGCAGTGGCTGTTCCAAAATCGGTGTTATTGGTAACGTTCAGTTCCAGACTGGTGTTAAGTTCGTGATTAAAGATAGCACAATATAGATCATCATCAGACAAGGTTGTATAGCTTGTTCCATTTAGATCGATTGGGAACTGAAATCCAGGACGTCCATTGGCCATTGAAGTATTCAGTTCCCATCCGACGGTTGTCATCTCTTGAATTTTTCTTGGTAGATTTCTAAGAATCAATACATTGGTCGCATTTAATTCACTTAAATTAGCCACGCTAGGGGCTACGCCCTGTTGTGCTACAAAGATATCATATGCGCCCGAAAGTTGATATGCCTGATCCATCAGTGCAGCAACACGGGCTTTTTTAGCGGTCAAATCAATGTTAAATAAGCTTCTGTAATAGAACAACGCTATGGCTGATAAAAGACCAAATAAGATAACAGCAATTGTCATCTCAACCAACGAGATACCTTTTCTTTTTCCATTGTATGGGTGATTCATGTTAAAACTCCTTTTATAACACTTGTATTTGTGTATATCGACAATGGTAAATAAATCTTTAATGGTTACAATGAAAATAAATGGAGGACTTATTTTCACTCTTATTATGAGTGAAAATAAGTAAAAAGTTAATATTTTGGCAGATTATGGGAGTTTAATGATAACTTCATAACCTGTTGTAGATGTTCCATAACAGTAGCTTAATGCAGTAGATGAAACATACAGAGGTGCTGTGATAGTGCCATAGTCTTCTGTACCGCTTACATTTAACTCAACAGATGAATTAAACTCATGGTTCCATATAGCACAATAAGTAGCAGCTTGGATGGTTGTTGTATTACCATCAAGGGTCATGTGGAAACCATATCCAGAACCGATACCTGTAGATGTGTTTAGATCCCATCCTAGTGCACTCATCTCTGTGATAGCGGCAGGGATATTGGTCAATACTGGAGTAGCAGTGGCATTGAGATCGGTGATTGTTGTTGGGGAACCGTATTGGGAAGTGTACAATTTGTACGCTTGTGTCAATTGAGAACCTTGATCCATCGCTGCAGCAGTACGTGCTTTCATCGCTTGAAGATCTGTGTTGATATAGTTCTTGGTATATTTAAGGCCAATAGTAGCCAACGCTGCGAATAAAATAATCGCGATCATCATCTCTACAAGAGAGATACCTTTTCTCATTCCGGTGTAATTTGGTGTCATTGTATATCCTTTGGCCTGTCCATGCTGTGAGGGACTGATCTAATGTAGAGATTCAGATACCTCGGTATCATTCAAGTCTTATAAGCAATTTTTGTACCAATTTTTATAGAAAAGATTTATTGTTAATGAAGGGGTGAGAAGGGGGTTGAATCTTCTTGCTCCAATAGGAGCAAGAAAGAATTCATGAAAGATTAGAAGCCAGATTACGGGAGTTTAACGATAATGTTATAACTAGTTGTAGAGGTTCCATAACAGTAGCTTAATGCAGTATCTGCAACATACAGAGGTACTGTGATAGTGCCATAGTTTTCTGTTCCACTAACATTTGTCTCAACAGATGCGTTGAACTCATGGTTCCAAAGAGCACAGTATGTACCAGCTTGAACTGTTGTTGTATTACCATCAAGGGTCATATGAAAGCCCTTTCCAGTTCCAACACCCGTACTTGAGTTAAAATCCCATCCAAGTAAACTCATCTCTGCGATAATGTCAGGGGTAGCCGTCAATACCGGAGTAGCAGTCGCATTAAGATCACCGATCGCTGTAAGAGGACCATATTGTGTTGTGTACAATTTGTACGCTTGCGTCAATTGAGAGGCTTGATCCATCGCTGCAGCAGTACGAGCTTTCATTGCCTGAAGATCCGTATTGATGTAGTTCTTGGTGTATTTAAGGCCAACAGTAGCCAACGCTGCGAATAAAATAATCGCGATCATCATCTCTGCCAAAGAGAGACCTTTTCTCATTCCGGTGTAATTTGGTGTCATTGCATGTCCTTTGGTCTATCCTACACTGCGTGCAATGTAGGAATTTGGTATCATCAAATGGTCTAAGCAATTTTTGTGCCAATTTTTATAGAAAAGATTTATTGTTAATAAAGGGGTGAGAAGGGGGTTGAATCTTCTTGCTCTAATAGGAGCAAGAAAGAATTCATGAAAGATTAGAAGCCAGATTACGGGAGTTTAACGATAACTTCGTAACCTGTTGTAGATGTTCCATAACAGTAGCTTAGTGCAGTAGACGTAACATATAGTGGTGCTGTGATAGTGCCATAGTCTTCTGTTCCACTAACATTTGTCTCAACAGATGCGTTGAACTCATGGTTCCAAAGAGCACAGTATGTACCAGCTTGAACTGTTGTTGTATTACCATCAAGGGTCATATGGAAACCATATCCAGAACCGATACCTGTAGATGTGTTTAGATCCCATCCAAGTGCACTCATCTCTGTGATAGTAGCAGGAAGTGATGTCAATACCGGAGTAGCAGTCGCATTGAGATCATTGATCGATGTTGGAGCACCGTATTGTGTTGTGTACAATTTGTACGCTTGTGTCAATTGAGAACCTTGATCCATTGCTGCAGCAACACGTGCTTTCATCGCTTGAAGATCTGTGTTGATATAGTTCTTGGTGTATTTAAGGCCAACAGTAGCCAACGCTGCGAATAAAATAATCGCGATCATCATCTCTACAAGAGAGATACCTTTTCTCATTCCAGTGTAATTCTGTGTCATTGTATATCCTTTGTTTTTATCTTGACGTTGCAAGATTGATCTTTTATTGTGAAACATTTAAAACATACGGATGAACCGTAATGGTAAAGCCATATTCATCTGCAGTGCACCCTTTCCCGATGCAGCTGCTTACCAATTCAACATTGTCGTTTTTGACAACATCCAAGAGCCGCTTCAGTAGTAAGTATGAATAGGTTTCATGAATGCCTCCTTGGATAATTAATTTTTCTTTCTCAATCGATACTTTGGCATCCAAATTCAACTCTTGGATGAGCTCATCATATTGATCGTTCTTGGCGCGAAGGATTTGATCCTTGGCGTACACAGCAACTGGCTGCTCCACGGCAGTTTTTAAAGCACTAAAGGTCTTCACCTCTTCGGCTACCGTTTTATCTTCGTACACAATGTCAAGAAAATAAAAGTACGTTGATACCAGGATTGTCATCAAGATAACAATAAATAGAGCAACGAGACTATACTTTTTCATTACAAAACTGCACGATGCCTTGAGCAGCATCTTCCTTCATTATTTTAGCTTCTGGTGGTAATAGCCCGACAAAAGCATTGAGGTTTGGTGTCACCACCTCAGCACATAAGCTATCGTTTTGATAGCTTATCTGCTGAAGGGTGGACCCAGAATCTTGCGTCATCTTTTCAATTTTTTCTAATTCACCGACCATGTCCACTTTTTTGGTCATGGCAAGAGAGACATTACAGTTTTTGGTTACCAACTGTTTGTACTCTGTTACGAGGGTGTCACGATTAGTAAGATTGAGCTGCGTAGAGTTCAAATAATCGTAACCCGCGTAAAAGAGTACAGCAGTGATAATGACGGTACAAGCCAATAGAAAACTTCCAGTCCATGTGTCCTTTCTATCCTTGTCAAGATTAAGAGAGACAAGCTTGTCCCCCTTGGTGTTATCGGCATAAATGGTTTCATAACTACGCTCTTTTGCAAACTCTTCAGGCTTGTCAAGAATGTAATCAATGATCTTTTGATCTTCGAGTACGACACCCACTTGTTTGTAGTCAAGTTCGAAGATGATGATACTCTTACCGCTGTTCTTGGATGCGAGCAAGAGGATGTTTTCATACACTAGCTTCTCTTTTGGCAAGAACGCGATGTAGTTGATCCCATCGGAGTGTTTGCGCAATGAAACTTTGACGGCAGTCGAGTCTAGGTCTGAGCGCGCGCAACGGTATACTTGCGCGCGGATCTTATCGATGTCGCTAGTAAGATTGAGGCACCCTGCTGTAAATATTGCCATGATTATTTCATCACATACTTGATGACGCGAGGGGTAACGATGATTACCATCTCGCTTTTAGTGCTGGCAGTACTTCGTGCTCCGCCAATGACGGCAGCAGGAGTATCCCCTAGGCCTGGAAGGCCATTCCATCCCTTATCTGTTTTATTACGGAAAAGACCAGATATGACAATCGGAACACCTGGCTGTACGCGCATGGTGTTATTGATTGCCTTTGTGACAGTAGTAGGTTGTGAAAATTTGGTTGCTCCTACTTCAAAATTGGTAAACCCGACGACGTCATTGATGGTAAGTCCAATATCAGTGATGACAGTCCCATCAAGCATGTTAGATTTAAGATTAATATTTAGACCGCTGAGAGCTGTTGCGCTGGTTGTTGAAAGTTGTGCTGTACCATTAGCAACGGATGTGCTTGTGATGCCACTGATATAGGGTGTTTGAACACCATCGGTAAGACTAACGGTCGTACCTGCAAGTCCTAGCAGTTTCGGTCGTTGAACGCTTTCGACTTTTCCAAAGTTTTCCAAGGCATTGATAAGTGCTTGACCGCTATATTTGTCGTTTTTCATGAGCATTCCAAAAGTCAGCGGTGCCGCAGTCGTTCCTGCAGCACCTAATGAGGCTGCGGAAGAAGCGATAAACCCGATACCGTTTTCTGCCATTTTTGGGATCAAACTCCAGTTAATTCCTAAAGCATAATTGTCTTTTAAGTCAACAGTATAGATAGAGATTTCATATTCGATGACGTATAAGTTATTTCGGAGAATCTGAAGATAATTCATAATATCACCATATTCTTTTTCTTTTGCGGAAAAACTGATGGTTGAAGTGACTGAGTCAAAGGCAATATTGGTAGCACCCATGGAGCTAAGGCTTGAGCTCATAGCGGTAGATAACCCATTGACAGATGGAATTTTGAGAGTAGTGGTATGAACATGCCCTAAGTAGAATGTGTCATCATAATACTGAATTCCCAGTTTATCACCCATGGTTTTTTGGAGTAAGCTGCCAAATGCAATATTGGATGCGGAGAGATTTATACGAGTGTCTGTAAGTAAATAATCATTGCCGTTTGAGTATTGCCCATTATTTGAAACAGCATTAGAGGAAGCTGTTTGTCCAGTAAGCCCTAATTGTGAATTACTTGAAGTAACAGATTCAGATTGCTGTTGAAAAACAATGTTCTCATTGGTAGCTTCGGTTAATAGTGCTATGACATCGTTTAAATTGGCTCCCATTATTTTGGCACGTTTGATGATCTCTTTGTCCGGTATGGTTTGTGTCTCAATATGAAAATTATCGGCATTAACTTCTACGATTTGCATGGCAGGTTCACTGCGCTGGATCTGGGTTGCATTGTTTTCGAGTTCTTTCAAGGTCATTTCAGGCTTTAGCATCTCTTTTTTGGTAACGACACTGCATCCGGTTAATCCAAGTAATGCGATTGCAAGAATCAGTGAACGCATTATTGACCTCCCGCGGTAAAGTAGATGGTTTGTGTTCTACCGGCATCATCGACAGTGATGAAGTTACTGGTAATATTACGAATAAAGTACTTACTGTTATTGGCATAAAAAGGATCTCCCTCTTTTAATACAACCGTATTACTTCCAATTTTAAGCAAGATAAATTTGCCCTTTGCTGTTTCTAAATAACAGTTATAGACAAGTGAAGAAAGATCAAAAGGGGCTTTTGGTCCCGCTAATGATGGCTCAAATGTCGGTTTTAAAAGCGGAGGAAGCGGCATCGGGTGTGATGCTGGCGCCACTTCCGGAGCTTTTTTTGGTTTTGCAAGTGGATGAAAAAACGGGTTATAGGCCGCATTTACCGAGGCTGCAATGAAAAGAAATGACCAAAAATAGTTCATGACTCTGCTTTCTAGAGGTTTAGATAGCGAACTTAAAGCAAAAGATGTTCCAAGTTTGTTTTTTTATTATGGACTATAATTTGCTTTTATTGTTTACGAAATAGCAAAATTTAAAAAAGTGTGTATGGATTTTATGAACAATCAACGAAGAACATTTCTAAAGAATAGTTTATTATTTACGGCAACTATTCCCCTATATGCGGGTGGTGCTAAAGACGAAGAAACACTGCTGCATATCATTCGCAATGGAAATACCTATAACATACCTTTTATGCGTAATGGTACTTTAGAACAGAACGGTTATTATGATCTGTGTAAGATTTTTGCGGATACACATGATCAAGTCGCCGTTCAAATGGATCCAAATCTGTTTGCTGTGTTGGCGAAAGCGCAAGGGTGGCTAGCAAGTAATCATATACAACGACCTATAATTCTCACGTCCGGGTATCGAACCCAACATACAAACAGTATGACGGAAGGTGCTGCGGTAAACTCAATGCATCTATATGGGAAAGCAGCGGACATTCACATGGAAGGGATTCCGATTGATTACCTGGCTCGTTTGATGCGGTTATGCGGTGGTGCAGGGATAGGGATCTATTCGAATTTTGTTCATGTAGACACATGGAAAGAGAGAAGTTGGCGAGGATAGTAGGCGCTAGTGTTTTCTTTTTTTCTTTGAGGTGTTTTTTGTGACAGGAGCCTGTTTATGTTCCAAATAGTTCCATAGGGCTGAGAGGTTCATAGAGAGGTCTTGCGCTTTATACAGATCATCTTCGGTCATCTCTGACAGAAGATAGTTGCGATTGTAGCGTGCCCAATCATCCCCTTTTGCAGCTACATAGTTCCACAGGGCATATGCAACGATCCTATTTTCCGGTACACCAACACCGTATTTATAGATCCATCCAAGAATGGCTTGGGCACTTTGATTGTCCTGTTTGGCTGAAAGTGTCAATAATGCTGCGGCACGTTTGAAGTTTTGAGGGATTCCAATCCCTTCGATGAGCAAAACTCCCAGTGCGATCTGACCGCCTGAATGATTTTTTTGTGCACTGAGGGTGAAAAGACGTGCGGCTTCTTGGTAGTTTACGGGGACACCATAGCCGTTGAGATACATGATTCCTAAATAATAGTTTGCACTTGGGTCACCGGCTTGAGAGGCTTTGGTGAGATATTTTTGAGCTTCGATATAGTTTTCATGATAAAAAGAGATAGTTCCTTCTTGGGCATTTTGGGCACAAGTAGGTTCCGCATGAAGTGTGTTAAACATAAAGGCAAGTGACAAAATGGTCAGTAGCAGCTTTTGAGTTAACATTATATCCCTTAATTGGTTGCGGAAGTAATGGGGGTATTTTAGCACAGTTTCTTTTCTAATAAGCATAAAAAGAATCCGTCAATGGTATCGGTGGGGAGAATACGCACGGCATTTTGGATTCGGTTGTCAAAGATCTCTTTGCCCCAACGCGCTAAAGGCTTTTGTATATTCTCAAAAGGCAGTAAAATGGGGAGTGTTGAGAGATTTTCACCATGACGTTCTAGCAAATAGTGAAGAGGGCTTTCATTTTCTTCAGGTGAAAAAGAGCAGGTACAGTAGAGCAGTTTTCCTCCAGGCTTAAGGGCATCATACGCTGATAGCAGTAGCCGGCGTTGAAGTTTTGAGGTCTCTTTAGCCTTGTGAACACTCCAAAATGACATTGATTTGGGTTCATGGGTCTTAAAACGCGCTTCGGAAGAGCAGGGAGCATCGAGCATGATGCGATCAAACATCTCAGGGCATTTTTTTCCCACACTGCGCCCATCGGTCATATAGGTGTGGGCATTGGTAACCCCTTGGTTTTCCAGATTGGTTCTAAGACGAAAAAAGCGTTCGCGTGTGGGTTCTACCGCAGACAGCCATCCTGTGTTTTGCATCATTCCTGCAAGCATCAGCGTCTTTCCCCCTGGTGCTGCGGCAAGATCAAGAACGGTTTCCTCAGGTAAGGGTGCCAAAATCAGTGGAGCTACCATGGAAGCAAGGTTTTGGATGTAAAGTTTTCCGCCATAAAAGGCATCGGTTTGTGTAAGTCGCAGTTTGTCGTCTGGTGAGATACGATAAGCTCCCTCAAGCCATGCTATACGCTCATAAGGGATATTAGCCACCATGAGTTCTTTTTCAAGCTCAATAGGGGATGATTTGAGGGTATTTACACGAAATGTGACCTGTTTTGGAGCATCAAAAGTCTTGAGGATGGTTTGAAGTTGTTCACGTGGAACAATTTGGTGCATGCGCTCTATAAACGCTTCAGGAAGACTCATCTCTTTTGTACTTTTAGGCGTACTACGGATGCATGGCCATTATGCCCTGTCCCCTCATACAGCTCGGTATCGATTTCACATAACTCTAAGATTTCGCACGGTAAGGTTGTGATGATAGCGAGGAGTTGATCAGCTGTATAGAGGAGATTGAGATCTTTAGGTCCACCGGTTTTTTTTGGTAGTTGATAGATCGAAAAAAATTCACCAACTAATACCCCGCCACTTGTCAGATGCTCTATGGATTTTGCAAACACTTCACTGCGTAAGGGTTCTATAAGATGGAGGAATGAACACATAATGGCATCGTAGTTTTGGGTTGGATACCAAAACTCCAAATCGGTATGAATGAGTGATATTTCAAACCCTCTTGATTGAGCCAGCATGGCAGTTTTGGCAAGACCGATTTCTGCTGCATCGAGAGCTGTGACGGTATGGCCGCGCTCAACTGCATACACAGCATTTCGTCCCTCCCCCTCCCCTAAAAACAAAACAGTTTGACGAGGAGGAAGAAAATCGATATGAGAGGCTAGATACAAATTAGGGGTTGTACCGTAAAAGTATCCCTCACGGCTGAAGCGTTCATTCCAGAATTCGCGTTGATCGTTCACCGTACGACTCCATCACAAATGGGGACAAAGTCACATACCTCGAGGGCGTCTTCTATGATTTTGTTCCCTTGCTTGGTAAAGCGGGTGATGATCTGTTCGCGTCCGCGCTCCATAGGTGCGATTAAAATGCCACCTTCTTTGAGTTGGTCAAAGAGTTTTTGAGGGATGGTGCGTGCAGAAGCGGAGAATAAAATACGATCAAAGGGGGCATATTGTTCCCAACCGTTTTGACCGTCATCGGTACGGGTGTGGATATTACCGTGTTTGAGATGGCGAAAACGTTCTTTTGCTTCCAGAAGTAATGATTCGATTCTCTCAATGGTGAAAACGCGGCGAAAGATACGGGAGAGAACGGCTGCCTGGTAGCCGCTGCCGCAACCGACCTCCAAAACATTGTCACACCCCTCAGGGCTGAGGTATTGCGTCATCTTGGCGACAGTAAGAGGAGATGAGATGTATTGTTGGGCTCCTATCGGAAGCGCATCTAAACGATACGCATTATGACGCATGGATAAGGGGACAAATGCTTCGCGATTGGTTTGAATGATGGCACTTTTGATACTCTCACGAAGGGGAAATTTTTTTGTGATCTCTTCGGCCATGCGGGTCGTTTTGATGATGGTTACTTTATCGATCACGAGAGATTCCTACATTTAAATATCGACGCATGGAAGTAACCGTACGCTCTTCATACGTGGAGGTGAGAATTTCCTCTCCATTGTTGCGTATCTCTGCCCCAAAGGGTGTGATGATGCCGCTCATACCGCTAGTATCTTCATTGAGGGCATCGGAAGCGGCGATATAGCATTGATTCATTACGGCTATGGCGTTGGTGAGGATGACGTAATGGTCACTGCGCAGTTTTCCCCATTGGGCAGGAACAGCGATGATATCACACCCCTCTAATGCCTGCCAAAGTGTCTTGAAGCGTAGCTCAAAGCAAATCAGTATACCGATTGAGATGCCTTGAAAATCAAAAGGTCTAATTTCATCTTCATTTCCTGCTGTAAAATAGTCAGTTTCCCCTCCAAGTGCAAACAGTTTTACTTTACTTTGTGTGTGAAGAATAGCACTATTATGAAGCGCATACGCGGTATTGAAAAATTGGCCATCTGTGAGGGTGATAGCGGTAAATATCAGTAATCTGTCTTGGACACACGCAAGAAGCTGCTCTAAAGCGATAGGGGTGAATGCTGCCGCTTCGTCAAATCGATCGTACGAAAAACCGCTTAAACATACTTCAGGTGCAACGATGATGGCATCCGAAGGTGTTTGAGAAATGAGTTCTATGAGATACGTCAGATTTTTTTCAAATTGAAAATCGGTCGGAAAACACAGTGTTGTAAGGGGACGTGTTTTAGAAGTCGTCAAAGCTGAGGCTTCCTTTGGAATAGTTGGTAACGGTACCTTCAAAGAAGTTTGTCTTTTGATCATTAAACTTACTGAAATCATCAACCCATTTAATAGGATTAGAGACATTATAAAGAGGCTTTAGTCCTACGGCATTGAGACGTACATCAGCTAGATACTGGATGTATTGTTCTACGATCTCATTGGTTAGACCTAAAATTTGTCCTTGGGTGATGTATTTCCCCCATGCACATTCAAGTTCGACCGCTTTGCGAAACATGTCGTACACTTCTTCGGTAAGGGCATCGGTAAAGAGATCGGGACGTTCACGGCGAAGGGTGTTGATGATGTTTTGGAACAAAACGAGGTGGGTCACTTCGTCACGCTGAATAAATCGGATCATCTGTGCACTTCCCAACATCTTGCCTGAACGTGCCAGGGTGTAGAGGTAGGTAAAGCCGCTGTAAAAATAGATACCCTCTAAAATCTGATTCGCAAAACATGCTTTTAAGAAGGCGCTTTCACTTGGATCGTTGGCCAATTCATCGTAACGCGCAGCGATCGAGTCATTTTTGGTTTTGAGCATCATGTCGGTGCGCCAAAGCTGATAGATCTCTTCGCTGTTTTGGCTGATCGAATCGACCATGACGGCGTAGCTTTGAGAGTGGAGCGCCTCTTCAAAACTTTGACGTACGAGGATGAGATTGATCTCCGGTGCAGTCACATACGGATTGATATTGTCCATCAGGTTGTTGGTTTGAAGTGAGTCCATGAAGATGAGCTGCGACAGAGCTTTATCGTATGCTGTTTTTTCCATCTCTGTGAGGTATTTATAGTCCACTGCATCGCGGGTCATATCGACCTCTTTTGGGAACCACGTGTTGTTAAGCATCATTTCCCATAAGTTATAGGCCCATTGGTATTTGATATTATTGAGCTCGAAAATACCGGTCGGATTGCCGCCGAAAATACGCCGATCATTGACATGCTCAGTTGATGACGGATTGTAAATTTTCTTGCGTTGCATAGGTACTCCAAAAGCTGGTTAGTGTTATACTATTCTACACTAGATATCATTAAAGCCACTAGGCAGGAGAATGGATTATGAAAAAAATAGGGATACTCAAAGCAGTTGCAGGAATATTTGTAACATATGGGATAATCGGCTTTTTTGGAGTCCCGTATGTCATTAAAAACATTGCACCTCAAAAAATATCAGAGGTAACGCAAGGCGGTGTATTCAGTGTAAAATCGGCTTCATTTAATCCATTCACATTTAAACTTTCTCTTCATAATTTTACCTTTAAAACTCCAAAAAACAGCGATTTTATAGCCGTAGATTTTTTGATGGTGAATGTGAATCCTGTTGATTATATTTGGAAGTTTGGTTTGGTGATTCAAGAGGTTACCATTGAAAAACCGCTGATTACATTGCATAAAGACGCTCAGGGCGAGATGAATTTTGGATGGCTAAGTGCATTGGGAGGCGATAAGAATCAAACAGCAGAAGAATCTAAGCCATTAGCCCTATTATTGAATAACTTTACTCTTAAGGGAGGGGGGATTGACTTTACGGATGAGAGTGAGGGGAAACACTACCATCAGGCTATTGATTCAATAGGATTTCATCTGGAAAATATTGATCTACGTGACGCTTCTAGTAATCGTGGAATGATGCGATTGTACGCAACCATCAATGAGGGAGGCTTTATTGATCTACGAGGGAAGATCGGACAGATAAAGCCTTTTGAGTTACAGGGAAGCATAGCATTTGATTCAGGAAAACTGTACACCCCATGGCGTTATTTTAAGGATAAACTTCCTATTGAAGTCGCCGATGGAACGGTAAATTTCGGATGCCAATATACCCTTAGCGCCAATGATATCAATGCGACAAAGCTTTCAAAACTTCATATGAAACTGAACAAGTTGCGTATTATTCCCAAAAATGGTGATAAGACACTTCTAGGGCTGGAATCGTTTAAAATCAGCAAAGCAGATGTATGGCCATTGCGTAAAGTATTTGAAGCCCAAGAGGTAAAACTTAAAGGCTTGGGGGTGAGCGCGGCACGTGCACGTAGTGGAGTGATTGATTGGAACGATTATCTACAGCAGATCCAAAAAGCGTTTCCATCTGATGAAAATGAGACGAAAGTGCCATGGCAAGTTTCAGTCAAAGATGTCACATTAGAAGATATCGGATTGACATGGGATGATTATGCACCAAAGACACCGTATCATGCGGCTCTAAGCGGTCTAAGTTTGCATACGCAAAATCTTAATAGCGATCCATCAAAGCTTTTAAATGCGGCAATACACTGTGGACAATTGGGGATCAATAAAATAGGGGAAAGTCGAGTATTCGCCGGCTTTGAGAGTTTGGATATCAACGGTATCTCGCTACAGCGGGAGGCAAAACACGTGTCTATTGAGAGCATTGGGGTTGAAGGGAATCATATTGCGTTAAAGCGACTTAAAGACGGGAATATCGATTTGGGGCAATTGGTATTTGCCTCTGCAAAAAAAGCTCCAAGTTCACAAGAAGCTCCATGGTCATATGTAATCCATGATATTGCTCTCAACAATACCGGAGTGGATTTTACAGATGAAGTCCCTGCACATCCTATTGTAGCCAATATCGATCAGCTTCAGATCAATATTAATGGGATATCAAGTAATCCAAAAGGGGAAATTCGTCTAGATGGATCGGGACGAATTAATCAAAAAACAACACTCACGCTTCATTCCCTGACAACTCGCGAAGCGCTTAAAAGCAAAGGGGAGTTTGAGCTCAACCATTTTTCACTTCCACTCATTGACCCATATCTTGAGACAAGTACCAATGCCGCGTTGCGCCGAGGAGATCTGTCACTCAAAGGTTCCTATATCTATACTCCGGACAAAACTTCTGTTGAGGGAAAGTTGGCATTGTCGGACTGGGTCGTAGAAGATCGTCGTGATAATTCAGTATTGTTAGGATGGAATCGTATCGGTGTAACCCCATTTGTCTATGCATATCCCGATAATCGTCTTAAAATCAATCAGCTAAGTGTGAATGGACTTTATACCAATGCATTAGTGGACCATAACAAGACATTGAACTATTCTACTTTGAGCAAAGCTAAAAAGGGCGAAACAAATACGACCAAAGAGAATGCTCATCCCTTTGGCATTGATGTTGTCAAACTTGCTATTCTTAACAGCAGTGCAACGTTTAGTGATCTCTCCTTGCCGTTGCCGTTTAAAACCTACATACACGATCTTAACGGAGAGGTATTAGGAATATCGACCACAAAAGATGTCACAACATTTGTCCGTTTGAGAGGGGGAGTCGATCAGTATGGATTAGCAAAGATTGACGGTTCGCTTAATACCAATGCCCCGAAATTGTTTACCGATATTAATATCGCGTTTGATAATCTTGAATTAAAACAGTATACCCCTTATTCTTTGCAGTTTTTAGGGTATAAAATAGCTAATGGCAAGCTGTTCTTGAATCTGGGGTATAAAATTAATGCCGGAAAACTGGATGCTCAAAACAAAGTCGTCATCAAACAAATCGAACTGGGTGAAGAGAAAGCGGGAGGGTCACCATGGCCGATGGGCTTGGTGGTGGCATTACTTGAAGATGGAGAAGGGATTATTGATATTGATCTGCCGATTAAAGGAGATGTAAACAGCCCTGATTTTAAATACGGCAAAGTGGTATGGCAGGTGATCGGAAATCTATTGACCAAGGCGGTGACATCACCGTTCAAGCTTTTGGGTTCTTTGATGGGGGTATCATCCGATGATAAAGCCCTTTCAAGTGTTTCTTTTGAAGCGGGGGAATATACGCTGACTCCTCCAATGCGAGAACAGCTTGATAAATTAGCGGCAGTCCTAACAAAACGTCCAAAACTGAGTTTAAAAGTCCATGGTGCATGGGCATTTGTTGAAGATGATAAAGCACTGCGAGTTCAAAAACTGATCCATGCAGTCGTAGGGGCAGATCCAAAAAGAAGTATTGATTCGACGGATACCATGAGTCTGGAAATGTTAGAAAAAACAGCGAAAAAATCTCTAGATAGCTCAGAGCTAAAATCAATGCGCAATGGGTTAGCGAAGAAGTACAGTCAAGAAGCTGAGTTCGTTCAGCATTACACTCAGGCATTGATCGAACGTTTGATCCCGATGCAGGTCGTCACTCCTGAAGAGTTGAGTGCTCTAGCCAAAGCTAGAGCCAATGCTGTGATTGGGTACTTGAAAAAAGAGGGTGCGCTCGCTGATCGTATTAACATAGCGGCTAGTGAAAAGGTAGTCGCAGATGCTGACAAAGCAATTTCCGCACGATTGGAAATCGCTGTAAAATAGTCTGTTAATTATTTTGTTCTATAATGCCCCCTTAAATTATAGATAAGAAGGAGTAGCATGCCATTTTCACCTCAAAAGCGTGCAGGAACGATGAATGGTATTCTATTTGTCGCTATTTTTGCCGCTGCAGCAACCATGATCGCCGATTTGGCTATCATCAAAAATTTAGGAATCTCACCGTTGGTTGTGGGGATTGTTTTGGGTATATTTTATGCCAATACCCTGCATAATAAATTTCCGTCTGTATGGGAAAGTGGTATTACGTTTTCGGGTAAAAAAATTCTACGTTTCGCTATTGTTTTTTACGGCTTTAGAATCACATTTCAGCAAATCGCTGAGGTAGGAATACAAGGGTTTATGGTTTCTCTCTTGGTACTCTCTTCAACTATGATTGTGGGTATTTGGCTAGGGACTAAAGTCTTTAAAATGGATCGTGATACGTCTATTTTAACGGCTTCTGGTGCTTCTGTATGTGGAGCGGCAGCTGTTTTGGCAACAGAACCTGTCTTAAAGTCTGAAGATCATAAAACGGCAATTGCTGTTTCTATGGTAGTTCTTTTTGGAACGATCTCGATGTTTTTATACCCGGTCCTTTATGCGACGATCATCGAACCCTCATCCGGATTTTTACATATGAGTCCGTCAACGTTTGGGATGTATGTAGGCGGCACGATACATGAAGTAGCACAAGTAGTAGCGGTCCCGGCATCTGTACCCGGTGCAGATCAGTCTATGGCAAATACTGCGGTAATCGTTAAGATGACGAGAGTTATCCTGATTGCTCCTATGTTGATCGTTTTGGGTCTTATTTTGAGCTATATGGCAAAAAAATCAGGAGGAGAGGGTTCAAAAGTTAAACTGGTAATACCATGGTTTGCCGTCTATTTTATTGGTATGGCCGGTGTCAATTCATTAATACACGATTATACTTTGAGCGCGACGGTGGATGTAGCGACTATTATTACAGGTGTCATTGCAAATATTAACATGGTAGATACCTTTTTGCTTACAATGGCAATGACGGCATTGGGTATGGGGACGCGTTTCGCGAAGTTTAAAGGATTTGGATTAGCACCATTGTATACAGCAGGTTCTATGTTTCTTTGGCTTGTTTTGGGTGGTTTTGCCATTACTCAATGGGTGGTAGCGACGTTTTAAATTACCGTTTTCGATAACTGAGTGCCTCTAGTAGATGCTCTTTTTGTATACTTTCTATGGACTCGATATCAGCAATGGTTCGAGCCACTTTTAGAATTCTTGAGACGGCACGAAACGAAAGTGAAAACCGTCCGATTGCCTGATCTATTATTTTCTCACCTTCATCATTTAGCCCACAATATTTTTCCAACTCTCTATCGCTCAATGACCCATTAAGTACGTTTTGACCCCGATTTTTTTGTTGAGCAAATGCGGTACGTACCTTTGTGTGAAATTCATGCGATGTATAGGAGCTTTTGTCATCTGCAGATGTGGGATGCATTTGAACGTATAAATCAATACGGTCTAAAAACGGATCGGAAAGGCGAGAACGGTAACGGCTCATCTCCAAATCGGTACAGCGGCAGGCGATGCTTTTGCTAAACAGATTTCCACACGGGCATGGATTCATTGCGGCAACAAAGAGAAAATTGGCATCATACGTGACTTTAGTATTGACTCTAGAGATACGTATGCGTCTATCTTCCATAGGTTCTCGAAGTGCCTCTAAGACATTTTTGGAAAAATGGGGAAGTTCATCAAAAAATAAAATACCGTTATGAGCCAATCCCACTTCCCCTATTTGTGCTTTGTGACTGCCGCCTCCAAAGATACTGGCTGCCGTACTGGTATGGTGAGGGGAGCGAAAAGGGCGTAAAGGGGCAAAAGAAGGCTCTTTCCCCTCCAATATCTCCAGCTTAGCACAATCAAGCATTTCGCTGTTGTTTAAGGGTGGGAGAATATGCTGTAAACGTTTTGCGATCATTGATTTTCCTGATCCGGGTGAACCTTCCAGTAAAAGATTGTGCATACCTGCTGCACTGATGAGGGCAGCACGTTTTGCATGCTCTTGTCCTTTGATGTCTATGAAATCCAGTGGATAGTGTTTATGGTGATAATAGGGTCGCTCGTTATGCAGTACGGAGGGAAACTCAAAAGCAGTGGATTGTGCATGTGGTATCGATTCTTTTGACTGTAACAATTCTAATGCTTCTGTCAAGGTCGTGACACCATAAAATGCAATATTAGGGATTTTAGAGAGTTTATTGAGGCTTTGGCGCGGAACGATAGCTTTGGTGATAATGCCTTGATTGGCAAGAGATAGGATAATGGGATATAGGAGTGTATTCTCAGTTACAGAACCGTTCAATCCTAGTTCCCCAAATAGATGCCAATCATCGAGTTGTATCTCATTATTGCCCAGTGCAATTAATGCAGCAATCGCCAGATCAAAATGGGATCCTTCTTTACGCAGATCACTGGGTGCGAGATTGACGGTAAGCCGTTTAGGGGGAAAGGTAAAATCGTTGCTTAGAAGTGCTGATTTGACCCGCTCTTTTGACTCTGTTATAGCCGTATTTACCATACCGACGATACTAAACGCCGGTAGACCTTTGGTCGCAGTAAACTGCACTTCAACGTTTTTTGCGTCAATCCCTTCTAGTGTAGCGCATAGTATTTGTTTCATTTTGTGTGACCCTATTTTTAAGAGTTATTTTAACGAAGGAAAAAATATGGGGATTAAATATTGCAGTTTGCAATATTTTACAGAGAGTTATTTTTTTTCTTTAAGGGCTTTTTTGTGTTCTTTTTCAAACTTTTTACGGCGGCTGTAAGAGAGGTGATCGATAAAAAGTTTACCGTCCAAATGATCCATCTCATGCTGTATCGCAATAGAGAGAAGCTCATTGGCTTCTAATACACATTCTTTTCCGTGACGGTCATGATAGTGTAACGTAAGAGCTTCATAGCGCTCAATATCTTCGTAAAAGCCAGGGACGCTTAAGCACCCTTCTTGATACGTTGTTTTACCGATAGGATTCGCAATACGAGGATTGATGATCTCTAGTATGTTGGACGGATCTTGATTCCCTTCTTCATCCGGAATGCATAAAATAAGAGCTCGAATAGGCATGGCGACTTGTATTGCAGCGAGCCCTATACCGTTACTGCTAATCATGGTCTCATACATGTTGTCGAGAAAGGTATGCAATTGAGTATCAAACATGGCAACATCAGTTGAAACACTCTTAAGAAGTTTATGGGGATAGGTGATAATCGGCAGAAGCATAAAAACTCTTATTAATCGTTGCAGACAACATAATGGGATTCTTTTTCATCGTTAGACGCGTACATGGCATCGAGTGTTCCTACGAGAACCTCTTCGGTTGAACGTGAAGGATTTAATTCGGACAGACCAATAGCAATTTTTAATTGGATCTCTTGATCACCCAGAAAAAAGTTACTGGATGAGACTAACTCATAAAGGCGTTCAGCTGCACGCTTGGCATTATCAGTATCGGTATGTTTAAGCAGCATTGCAAAGATCCCCTCACCATAGTGCGCAACAATATCACTTCTTCGGGATGTTTTGAGTAGCAGACGTGCAACCGTGCGGACCATTAACCCTTTTGCTTTTTCACTGTTGATGAGAGAGAGGGTGTCATTGGACAATTGCACCATAACTAGAGAGCTTTTATGGTGGAACTCTTCGATAAGATTAGCCTCTTGAGCTAATTTATTGAGAAGATAACGCTTGTTGTAGACTCCATACTGATTATCAAAAATGGTTTCATTTTCTACTTGCTTGACAATGGTCGCTGTTTCACCATAAAGATCTTTCATGTGAGTGACTTGTTTACTCAAAATCCCACTTAATTTACTGACATCACCGGTAAGAGAAGACAATACGTGCTGAGCTTCATTTAACGAAGGGATGTTTTTAAGTTCATCTTTTCGTTTTTCGAGAATTTTTTCCATCAGTGCCATATTTTTATAAAGTGTAGCGCTTAGCTGCAGAATACTTTTGACCGATGAAAAACCTTGTTTGAGTGTTTTTTCCATTTCAATATTTTGCTCATCTTCGTTATTGTCTTCTAGCTCCAATATGGAACCGATCTGTCGACGAAGACTTTCGCTTTTGTCTTCCAATATACGATCAAAATAAAGGGAAAAGTTATTGGGGGTGGGAGGCAGATTATCAGAAATCAGTGCATTAAGCACTTCTTTGGAAAAAATCTCTAAATCACTTGTAGGATCGCTTAGTGAGCCTACATGGAAACCAGCTTCTTGGATTGACTGGCCACCAGCAAGGCGCGAAGCCGCATTATGAGAAAATGAATTTTCTGATGTATCTGCCATGTCTTTCTCTGCTTTGAATTATTTTTCTTCTTTTTCTTTTTGTAGAAGTACTTCGTCAATGATACCATATTCTACACCTTCTGCGGCAGACATGAAGTTGTCACGATCGGTGTCTTTTTCTAGTTTTTTAACGGTTTGCCCGCAATTCTTCGCCAAAATCTCGTTGAGCTCGGCTTTCATGCGTAAAATCTCTTTGGCTTGGATCTCAATATCGGTCGCCTGTCCTTGTGCGCCACCTAGAGGTTGATGAATCATGATACGTGCGTGTGGAAGGGCATAACGCTTTCCCTTAGTTCCGGAACTGAGTAAAAATGCACCCATTGATGCCGCTTGACCGATACATATAGTACAAATATCAGGACGAATGTAATTCATCGTATCGTATATTGCCATACCTGAAGTGATGACGCCACCCGGAGAGTTGATGTAAAAATAGATGTCTTTTTGGGGATCTTCAGCCTCTAGGAAAAGAAGCTGTGCCACGATAGATGAAGCGACCTGATCATGGACTTCGCCGCTGAGCATGATAATGCGGTCTTTGAGTAGACGTGAATAAATGTCATACGAGCGCTCACCGCGACCCGTTTTTTCAATGACGTAAGGTATGTAGCTCATGGTGCTTACTTGATTTTATCGTTAAGCAATTTGCTAAGAACGCGATCTTCGATCATTGCCATTTGGATTGCCGGAAGATAGCCTGACTCTTGGTAGTTTTTGTAAACCGCCGCAGGATCTTGTCCCATTTGCATTGCTTCGTAGTAGATAGTCTGCATAAGCTCTTGTTCGTTTACCGAAATATTTTCAGCTTTAGCCAAGGCATCTACGATAAAAGTCGCTTTGACTGCACGACATGCATCGTCACGGAAAGATTCACGCATCTCTTTGACTTTTTCGGCATTGTCACGTAGTTCTGCGATTTGCTCTTCGGTCATTTCGCGCGCTTTTTTGTTGAGAGCCATATCCATCTCTTGCTCTACGATAAACTCAGGAAGGTCGATGGTGAAGCTTGCCACAAAGTGTTCCATAAGGTTTGGTTTGAGTTCATCGTTGTAGAGTTTGCTCATCTCTTCGTTTTCAAGATGCTCTTTTACTTTTTCTTTTAACATGTCAACATTGGCATCTTCAAATCCAGGGAGCATCTTTTTCGCCAGTTCATCATCAATAACGATGGTCTCTTTAGCTTGGATAGCGTGAACTTTTACTTTAAAACTTGCTGGTTTTCCGGCTAGTTTTTCTCCGCCGTAGTTTTCAGGGAAAGTGACATCGATGGTTTTTTCGTCCCCTTTGCTTAGACCAATGACTTGCTCTTCAAATCCTGGGATGAATTGTCCGCTTCCAAGACGCAGTGAAAAGTTCTCAGCTTTTCCGCCATCAAATGCGACACCGTCTACAAAACCTTCAAAATCGATCAATGCAGTATCGCCATCGATAAGGGCACGATCCTCTTCGATATTGACCAATGGAGCTTGTGCGCTTGCAATTTCTTCGATACGTGCCATAATTGCTTCATCAGAAATTGCAGGTTTGGTAACATCAGGAATCATAGCAACATAGTCGCCCAATTCGATTGCTGGACGCGTAGCGATGGTGACTTCTACTTCGATGCCGCTGTCTGTTTTTTCAAATTTAGTAATTTGTGGCTCACCGATAAGAGTGTCGGGTGCGATACCCATCGCTTTTAGCCCTTCGTCAAGCAAATCACGAAGTGCTGCCGCTTCAGCGTCTTGTACCAAACGTTCACCGTACTGCTTTTTAACAGCAGCCATAGGTACTTTTCCTTTACGGAAACCTGGGACCTTTGCGTCTTTGCTGAGTTGTTTAGCTATTTTTTCGATGTTATTATCGAGTGTATTGCGTGTAATAGCGGCGTTTATTTTTGCATTAGCAGAGTTGATTTTATTGGTTGTGATTTGCATTGAATCCCTTTATTGCTTTATCATTTGGTTGAGTAAATGGTGGCAATAATAGCGTAGTATGGTTAATAAATGGCTGAATAAAAGCCATAACATGTTAAAGTAATAGCAATGTAAACATACAAGTGAGAGACTGTGGAAAACGAACATTTTATAAATGCAGTAAAAACGATGATAGGGCACGTAGGTGAAGATGTGCAGCGCGAAGGCCTTCTCAAAACTCCCCAACGTGTTCTCAAGGCGTATGAGTTCATGTTTGGCGGCTATCAAGAAGATCCTCAAGCAATTTTAAATTCAGCGATGTTTGCCACGAGCAACGATGAAATGGTATTGATTAAAGACATCGAATTTTATTCTACGTGTGAGCATCATCTTCTCCCTATTATCGGGCGAGCCCATATCGCCTATATTCCCGATGGAAAAGTAGTCGGTCTCTCAAAGATCCCTAGAGTTGTCGATGTTTTTGCACGACGTATGCAAATCCAAGAGCAGTTGACGGAGCAAATTGCCGATGCCTTGATGCGATCAATTAATCCTAAAGGGGTCGCAGTAGTCATACAAGCGCGTCACATGTGCATGGAGATGCGTGGGGTTCAAAAAATTAGCTCAACGACCACTTCCAGTGCGTTGCGCGGTCTTTTTAAGCGGGATGAAAAAACGCGTATGGAATTTTTTAGTCTGATTAACTCCCATACGGGCAACCGCTACTAGTGGTACCATGCCTTTAAAAGCCCTTCGCGAGCGTCTTGGCAAAGAGAAGCTTCATACCATTTTCGGAACCATTGTTAAAATCAGCCCGACGGTTATAGTGGCAGAAGGATTGCATGTCAGTATCGGCGATACGGTCAGCATTGTTTCGGATGTCAGTGGTGCGGAAGCGATGGGAATGGTGAGCGAAGTAGAGCGAAATCGATTCTTTATCACCCCCTTTCGATTTGTCGAGGGGTTTCGTGCAGGGGACAAAGTTTTCCCCAATCAAACGGGAATGGCAATCGAGGTTGGCGATGGATTGTTGGGACGGGTTGTGGACCCGTTTATGAAACCTATTGACGGAAAAGGTCCTGTTTGGGGCTCTCACATAGAGCCCATTATCAAAGCACCCATTGCTGCGATGAAGCGGGGGATGATCGATGAACCTTTTTCGGTGGGCGTCAAAACCATTGATGGTCTTTTGACCTGCGGAAAAGGGCAAAAACTCGGTATCTTTGCGGGAAGCGGTGTCGGTAAATCGACGTTGATGGGGATGATTGTCCGCGGAAGCCAAGCACCTATCAAAGTTGTGGCCCTCATAGGTGAGCGCGGACGGGAAGTTCCTGAGTTTATCGAAAAATCGCTTGGCGGAAATTTGGAAAATACGGTATTGGTGGTTGCCACCAGTGATGATTCCCCTCTTATGCGTAAATACGGGGCATTCAGCGCTATGAGTGTGGCAGAATATTTCAAATCACAGGGGCACGATGTACTCTTTATGATGGATTCGGTGACCCGTTTTGCGATGGCACAGCGTGAAATAGGATTGGCTTTAGGGGAACCCCCTACCTCCAAAGGGTATCCTCCTTCTTCTCTCACCCTCTTGCCACAACTTATGGAGCGTGCGGGAAAAGAAGAGGGACGTGGGTCGATTACCGCTTTTTTCACCGTACTCGTGGAAGGGGATGATATGTCTGATCCTATTGCGGATCAGTCCCGCTCTATTTTGGATGGTCATATCGTCCTTTCTCGCGAGTTGACCGATTTCGGGATTTATCCGCCGATCCATATCCTCAATTCTGCATCCCGCGTTATGAACGATATTATCACTTCTGAACACTTGGCTGCGGCACGTCGTTTTCGACGTTTGTATACACTCTTAAAAGAAAATGAGATGCTTATTCGTATCGGTGCGTACGTTAGGGGTTCGGACAAAGAATTGGACGAAGCAATTGCTAAAAAAGAGCAGATGGAAGCCTTTTTATCGCAAAATGCGACTACCATCAGCGACTTTCAAGACAGTATTGACCAGATGATCGCATTGATGGCACAAGGGTAATCAATTCTTAAAGCATGCTAAATATAAAAAACCCTTAAGGTTAGTATAACAAGGGTTGCACTATCATCCCAAAAGTTAAACAAGATAAAAATTGTCTTATATTAAAAGCACCTCACCTAAGGAGAGTCTCATGAATGTCTATTTGGACAATAACGCTACGACGATGGTTGATCCTGCCGTTGTTGAAGCAATGATGCCGTTTTTCAGTGAAATCTACGGTAATCCTAGCTCACTGCATCGTTATGGCACCGCGTCACATCCAGCGATCACTAAAGCGATCAATCAAATGTATAAAGGAATTAACGCTTCGGACAAAGACGATATTATTTTTACCTCATGCGCGACTGAAGCCAATAACTGGGTTTTAAAGTCGATATGGTTTGATAAAATCATGCACGGCGAGAAAAATCACATCGTAACAACTGAGATCGAGCATCCATCGGTTTTATCAGCATGTAAGTTTTTGGAAGATCAAGGGGTAAAAGTGACCTATTTACCGGTCAATGATCAAGGGATCGTTGAAGCGCATACGGTTCGAAGTTTTATCACAGAGAAAACCGCATTGGTCTCTATTATGTGGGCGAATAACGAAACGGGGATGATCTTTCCGATCAAAGAGATCGGTGAGATCTGTAAAGAAAAAGGGGTCCTTTTTCATACAGACGGCGTTCAAGCAGTGGGTAAAATTCCAGTAAATATGCAAGACGTTCATGTTGATTTTATGTCGATGTCAGCGCACAAATTTCATGGCCCTAAAGGGGTGGGCGCACTGTATATTCGTGCCTCACAGCACTTGACTCCATTGCTACATGGTGGAGAGCATATGGGAGGTCGTCGTTCAGGTACCCTCAATGTTCCCTATATTGTCGGAATGGGTAAAGCACTAGAACTCGCAACAGAGAATATTCAAGAGAAGATGGCTTCTATCGCTGCAAAGCGTGATCGTTTAGAAGATGCGTTATTGTCAGGTTTGACAGATGTCTTTACGGTTGGTGACAGAGCTAATCGTACTCCTAACACGATTTTGATCTCGATTCGCGGGGTTGAAGGTGAAGGGATGTTATGGGATCTGAACAATGCACTCATCGGTGCATCAACCGGATCAGCATGTGCTTCTGAAGATTTGGAAGCAAACTCGGTAATGTTGGCTATCGGTGCGGACAATGAGTTGGCACACACGGGGATTCGTTTGAGTTTGAGCCGTTTTACTACCGATGCAGAGATTGACTACGTCATCGAGCGTTTTGAATCAGCAGTTAAAAGACTACGTGCGATCTCAAGTTCATATGCAATCGTACAACCCACTGCAGGCGGTGAATCAGCTGCTTGCGCAATTCACCACTAAAGGATTCTATTATGGCAAAAAATGATTTATTGGGCGGATCTCTTTGGGATCAATACTCAAATAAAGTAACCACGTTGATGAACAACCCGACCAATCAGGGTGAAATCACACAAGAAGAGTGTGACGCGGTAGGAAATAAGCTGATTGTTGCTGATTTTGGTGCAGAGAGCTGTGGAGATGCGGTTCGTTTATACTGGGAAGTAGATCCAGCTAACGATACGATTGTAAAATCAAAATTCAAAAGTTTTGGTTGCGGTACTGCGATTGCAAGTTCAGACATGATGGCAGAGCTATGTATTGGTAAGACAGTCCAAGAAGCAGTCAAAATCACCAATATCGATGTTGAGATGGCGTTACGTGATACTCCGGATGTTCCAGCTGTACCACCACAAAAAATGCACTGTTCGGTCATGGCCTATGACGTTATCAAAAAAGCGGCGGGGTTGTATCTGGGCGTTGATGAGTCAAGTTTTGAATCCGAGATCATCGTGTGTGAATGTGCTCGTATCAGTTTGGGAACATTACGTGAAGTGATCAAGCTCAATGATCTTAAAACCATTGAGCAAATCACCGACTATACCAAAGCGGGCGGTTTTTGTAAATCGTGTATCAAGCCTGGCGGTCATGAGGCACGTGAGTACTATCTTGTGGATATTTTGGCAACAGTACGTCACGAGATGGATATGGAAAAAATGCAAAATGCCGCTGATGCCGGATCAAGCGGTGATTTTGAAATGATGACCTTGGTCCAAAAGATCAAAGCCATTGATGCAGTTATTGATGAGAGCGTTCGTCAGTTTCTCATCATGGATGGTGGAAACGTTGAAGTTATCGATGTTAAAGATTCACCTGACTATATTGACATTTATATCCGCTATTTGGGTGCATGTAATGGGTGTGCGAGTTCGAGCACGGGTACATTGTATGCGATCGAATCAACTCTCAAAGAGAAGCTTTCTTCTAAAATCCGCGTTTTACCTATCTAAATCAGTGCATATCGGGGCTTTTGCCCCATTTCTTATTACGTTAAAAATTATTGTCAAACCAATTTGCAACATTACTGCGTATGGTATGACGTAGTTGAATCCCTGCTACAAAATCGCAATGCTGTGCTTTGTTAAGAAGGCTTACTAAAGCATTTCGTCGTTTGGAGAGGAACGGATGGTCGATTTGTCCCGGATCTCCCATGACGACTAGACGTGTCTCTTCCCCCATGCGGGTACCGATGAGTTTGAGTGTGGCATTGGTCATGTTTTGGGCTTCATCGATGATGACGAATTTACGTGAGATGGTGGTTCCGCGCATGTGGGCTATATCCATGGCTTCGATGTTGTATTTCTTCATAAACAATTCAGTGGCATTTTCCCGTTTAGTAGAATTGGTCGTTCCGGTAAATTCGACACGTGCATCAATGGAGTGTTTGTTTTGATGTTCGATCGTAAAGTTAACAGCGGCATAGAGAGGGTACATAAAGTAGCCCAGCTTCTGATCTTCATCCCCTTTTCTAAAACCAAGTTCGGATTGCTGATCGTTGGAAGTGACGGTATTTCGCGCATAGATGATCCCCTCTACGATCCCCTCTTCAACCAGTTCAAGTCCTGCTTGCAGTGCGACCAGGGTTTTTCCGGATCCCGTCGATCCAGCTACTACGGTCACAAAGTTTTGGGGATGGGTCATCATCGAAAAATAGAACTTTTGTTCTATGTTCATCGGACGGACCAGATTGTCATCGTAGTGTTCACCAAAACGGCGATCAAAATCACACCATTCAAGTTGCCCGTTAGAGCTAAGCGCATAGCGCTGTATACCTGTCGCATAGGTCTCGGATGTTGTACTGACGGCTTGTTCGATAAAAGTGAATTGTTCAAAGTTATGATGTTCACCGTCGGTTGGGAATTCAGGAGCACCAGTATAGGTATAGGTCGATGAAAAGTCGATGTTTTCAGGAGCTTCTACACTGCTGTTACGAATGTTTTGGCTCGGTATTCCTCGTATCTCTGCCGCGATACGAAACGACATGTCATTGGTGACAAGGGTAAGATCATAGTCATGCGCGATCTCTCCGATTTTGGCGTCATTCATCCCTTTTGGTTCAGCAAAAGAGTTGGCAACACGGTAGTTTTCTCGATGGATGATGTAAAAGTCAATCAAGACATCTTCACCACCATGCAATGAACGGTCAAAGTTCAGGGCTAAGCGATAATAGCGATCACTGGCACATTTATCAGGGTCGATTCGCTCCAAAACAATTTCCGGAAGCTCGACAGCGGCAATGGGTTCACCAAAAGCTACGTCGGCAAGACGAAAAAACTCTCTGGCTTGAAAACCGGCTTCGGAGCGCATGTCATCTTTTTTGCTGTTAAGTTCGGCTAGAACGACATTGGTGATAATGACCGCATTTTGATTCTCTTGGCTGATTCGCAAGATATTGGTGTGATCATCTAAGATGACCGAAGTGTCTAGAAGATAGGATTTTTCTTTTTCGCTCACGTTGAAACCTTAGTGGAATAAAGATTATCAATGGTAGTGAAATAATTCTTAACGGAAGATAATAAGGTTATTGATAATAACCTTCAATCCCCTTCATAGTACGTCCCATATTTAGTAATACCATATCAGCTATGACTAAGGCTGCCATCGATTCAACTACTACTGAGCCGCGAATAGCAACACACGGGTCATGGCGCCCTTTGAGAGAGACATGAACGTTTTCACCATCGGTATTGATACTCTCTTGATCGATAAAGATAGAAGGGGTAGGTTTAAAATGGACCTTACAGATAACATCATCACCGTTACTCATTCCTCCTAAAATTCCGCCGGAGTTATTGGTCTTAAATCCATTAGTAGTGATGGGATCGTTATTTTGGGACGCCAATACTTCGGCACTGTGAATACCGTCTCCGATTTCGACCGCTTTGACGGCATTGATCCCCATCATAGCACTTGCAAGAACCGCATCAAGTTTATAATACAGTCCCTCTCCTAAGCCAATCGGAAGACCGGATATTTTCAAAGTGGCAACGCCACCGACAGAATCATGGCGGTTTTTGGCTTCTAAAATTGCTTCTTTTTGTGCCTCTTCGACGCTTGAGTCTAAAGCATAGATGGGACTTTTGCGTGGATAAGTGAAATCCAGTTCTTTTGCTTGGATTCCATGAATGGCACTGATGCCGCTATAAAAAGTGATGCCGATTTTTGAGAGCATCAGTTTGGCAACTGCACCTCCGGCTACGCGAGCAGCAGTCTCGCGCGCACTGGAACGTCCACCGCCACGGTAATCACGAAGTCCAAATTTATGAAAATAGGTGAAGTCTGCATGACCTGGGCGAAAGATATCTTTGACATTGGAATAATCACCGCTTTTTTGATCGGTATTGTAGATAACCATCATAATAGGGGTTCCGGTACTTTGACCTTCAAATACACCGCTTAGTATCTCAACCGTATCGGATTCTTTGCGTGCGGTGGCAAATTCATTTTGTCCAGGACGACGACGATCAAGCTCGCTTTGGATATAGGCTTCATCGATTGGAAGTCCTGCAGGGACACCGTCAAGGACACAGCCTATAGCTTTGCCGTGTGACTCACCGTAGGTGGTCATTGTGAAGCGTTCTCCGAAGCGATTCATTTTAATTCCTTTGACAGAAGATCGAGAGCGATTTTGGCGGCTTCCTGCTGTGCTTGTTTTTTACTTTTACCGACGGCGCTGGCATATCGTTTTCCATCGATGAATGCGGCGACCTCAAACTCTTTTTTATGGTCGGGTCCATGTGCTGCTACGAGTTGATAATCTGGGGTGATTCCATAGTGAGCTTGGGTGAGCTCTTGCAACGATGTCTTGTAATCTTTGAACAGTGAATCCAATGAGATATCCGGATGGACTTTTTCGAGTAAATCGATGGTGATGCCACGCACGGTATCCAAACCTGTTTCAAGGTACATAGCACCCATCAAGGCTTCAAATGCATTGGACAGTAACGAGCTTTTAGTCCGTCCACTGTTATTTTCTTCCGCATTGGAAAGATAAATGTATTCGCCTAGGTTCAGATGGATGGCAAGACGGGTAAATCCCCCTTCATTGACTAATGAAGCGCGCATCTTAGAAAGGTTCCCCTCTTCGAAATGGGTGAATTTTTTATAAAGATATTCACCGACAATTAGATCAAGAACGGCATCACCTAGAAATTCAAGTCGCTCATTATTGTAGGGCTGTTTGTAGCTTTTGTGCGTCAGCGCTTCAATAAGGAGCTCTTTGTTTTTAAATTGATACCCCAGTTGTTGTTGCAGGGCTTGTAGATCATCCATTGGTGTTGAGTCCTTGTTTAAATTTTTCTGCTTGTTCTTTGGCGATGACATCGCACCGCTCGTTTTCCGGATGGCCGTTATGTCCTCGTACCCATTCGCCATATATTTGATGTGATGCTGAGACTTCGAGATAGGCTTGCCATAGATCAGGGTTTTTTACTTTGGCAAAATTGCGCTTCACCCACCCCTCGAGCCACTCGTTGATCCCTTTGATAACATAGCTGGAATCCGAGATAATGGTAACGTCACACGGCTCTTTCAAGGCGCGCAATCCCTCGATAACCCCTAAAAGCTCCATGCGGTTATTGGTGGTATGACCCTCACCGCCACAGACAATCTTTTCGGTATCGCCATAACGTAAAATGGCCCCGTAACCGCCAGGTCCCGGATTCCCTAGCGCTGAACCATCACTGAAAAGAGTTATTTTCTTCAAAATGTTCCTTGGAAAGGGTTAAGATCGGACTAATAGTATCAATCGTGTGACAATGCGGACATCGGTGAAACGGAATAAAGGATATCTGCTTGCACTCACCGCATGCGTACTCAAACTGTAGCGTTGCTTTACTCATGCCGCATTTACGCAATGCGATTAGAGTATCGAGCTCAAAGATGGAACTATTTTGTGCCAGTTCGAGAGCACCACGGGCGGTGAACAGTTCACGCAAATATCCATTTTGTGAAATTATAGCAAAATCGAGTTGTTCGTCACTGAGTCTCCACAGGATGTCACTGAGTCTGTGGCTCAAGCCATGATCAAATATCTTCCAAGCAAGTGTTGGCCGATGTGTAAACAGATAATCAAAAATCAAATAGCCAAGACTCAGTGTTTGGGTATATATTGAACTGAGTTGTTCACATCGCTCATCAATGGTCAGTTTTGGATCAATCAGGATAAGTCGGCATTTAAGATAGGTCTGTATGGAATGCGATTGTGGCTGTAGTTCCAGTAGTGATTCGCTCACTTCCAGGGCCCTATCAAATTGCTGAAGTTGCTCGTATACTAAGATAAGATAATGTAGTGCAGTGGGAGTGCGTGGATGACTTTCAAGTATTTGTATAAAACTGACACGGGCCCTTTCTAAAAATCCAGCCTTGAAATAGGTCTTTCCTAGAAGCAAAAGGACCTCTTTTTGAAACATGGGTTCACGGTATTTTGCCAGTACTGCGAGGTAAATCTCGACACTTTTTTCCGTATTTCCTTGTATCTCAAAGCTGTGTGCGAGTAAAAGCCAGGATTCATTGTTAAGGGTATTATTATGTATTTGAGAAGCGATGGCTGTGGGATCATTGGTTTCATCAAATTTCCCCAGAAAGGATTCGAGACTTTTATGTGCTCTGGAAGCTTTATAGCGTCCTCCCCAATAGCTTAAAAATGAGATAACAAACAGTAAAATGAAAAAGAGGATGATCCCAAAAAGAGGATCCCGAAATTCTATGTAAAAAGTATTCATTAAAATAACCTCTCAAGCATTAACTGCATGGAAACTTTACCATTAAATTCATTTTTATTGACAGTATAACTGCAGCTGAGCTGTTTACTCTGAGGACATTCAAGAACACGGCGAAAAGCAATTAATTCGATGGTCTTGGTGATAGTTGGTACTGGGCGCAGCTCAAGGCGACTATGGGATTTGTCACTTCCAAAAAGTTTGATTTGGACAACCTGTGCATCCCGAAGTAAAAATCTCGGACGCGGATTCCCTTCACCAAACGGTTCAAACTCTTGAAGCAGTTCTAAGAGTTTAAGATTGATGGAATCACATTCAAGCTCCCCTAAAATATCGCTTTGAGGGATGAAGTCATCGGGATGAATTGCTTGGGCTGCTGTATTCAGAGAGAGACGAAACTTTTCTACATTTTCTAAATCCATAGAGAGCCCGGCTGCCATTTTATGACCGCCAAATTTTGCCAATAGATGTTCTTGAGATTTGATTAGGGTGTATAAATCGACATTTCCGATGCTTCGTCCCGACCCCTTTGCAATGCCGTTATGGATACTTAAAACAATGGTGGGTTTTTGAAAATGGTTCACAAGGCGGGAAGCTACGATTCCCACAACCCCTTCATTCCAATTTTCACCTGCAACGACAATCACGGTATCAGTAGAATTGACTTTTGACATAGCTAATGAGGTTGTATGGGCTTCGATCTCTTTGCGCAAGGTGTTTAATGCAGTGAGCAGATCAAATTGATGGTACGCTTTTTCGGTTGTCTTCGCTGTTAGAAACTCTAATGCGATGGAAGCGTCTTCAAGACGTCCGGCAGAATTGATACGCGGTGCGATTTGAAATCCGATATCCTCAGAGGAGATAGTGGAACGATTGAGAATGTCGCGGATGATGACAAACGGGGGAAGCGATGAGGTATTCATCATCTCCAGCCCTGTTTTGACAATGGAGCGATTGATCCCTACTAGCGGCATCACATCGGCGATGATAGCGAGTGCTAGAAAAGGGAAAAATTGTCGCATATCGATCGTAAGTCCGAGTTCTTGCTTGACGAGACCCATTAGGAGCCAGCCAACTTGTGCACCGCAGATCTCTTTAAACGGATAGGGACAATCGTGTTGTTTTGGATTGACGATGGCATAGGCATCCGGAAGGATATCGGATGGAGTATGATGGTCGGTGATGATGAGGTCGATTCCTCTGTCTTTACACACTTGAGCAGCTTCAATTGCGTTGATGCCGTTATCAACGGTAAAGACGACATCGGCATCAATGCGCTCTAAAACTCCTTTAGAGACACCATACCCATCGGTAAAACGATTGGGTATCGTTGCGATCAGGGGATAGGGGATGAGGTCAAAAAAACGTTTTACAATAGCTGTGGATGTGACTCCATCTACGTCATAATCACCTACGAGAGCAATTTTTTCACCGTTACGGATGGCATCAGCAATGCGTTTGGCAGCTTTTTGAGCATCTTTGAGAAGATTGGGATGAGGAATATCGGAGAGTTTTTCGCTTTGAGCATTAAAACGCTGTGAGAGTAGAGCTGTTAATCTCTCATGGTTAAGCTGAGGAACCTCAAGCAGGATTGGTTTGCTCAAAGGTAGCCTTCACAAATGCAAGGATGGTTGCATTGGGAGTTTGCAAACGAGAGGTAAATTCAGGGTGAAATTGTACCCCTAAAAACCATGGGTGTCCCGGGATCTCTACCGCTTCGATAAGACCGTCAGATTCTCCTGTGACGATCATCCCTGCACGCTCTAGATCATCACGATAGGTTGGGTTGGCTTCATAGCGGTGACGGTGACGTTCATAAATCATTTGAGAACCGTCATAGGCATCTCGCAAATGAGACCCTTCTTTGGTCTCACACGGGTATTCACCCAAACGCATCGTTCCACCCATAGGAGAGCGGTGGGTACGAAGCTGTTTTTGACCCGATTGATCGATAAAGTTGTCGATGAGATAGATCATTGGGTGGGTAGTCTGAGGGTTGAATTCGATGGAGTTGGCATCAGTGTATCCTAAGACATTACGAGCATATTCCACAAGCGAGAGCTGCATTCCCAAACATATACCAAGATACGGGATACGGTTTTCACGTGCATAGCGGATAGCTTGGATTTTACCCTCGACACCACGGTTCCCAAAACCACCGGCGACAAGCACCGAGTCGCAATCGCGCAAGAAGACTTCCGCCCCCTGCTCTTCGATCTTTTCACTGTCAATCCAGTTGATATTGACACGTGTATCGAGATGGGCACCTGAATGGATCAGTGCTTCGATGAGAGATTTGTATGATTCTTTGAGCTCGAGGTATTTACCGACAAAACCGATAGTGACACGGTATTTTGGGGAAACGATTTTCTTGACCAATGAGTCCCATTTTTCCATATCCGGTTTAAGTTCACCCAATCCCAACTCTTTGGCGATAGGGGCTAGTATGTTTTGGTGCAAGAACGTAAGCGGGATTGCATAGATGGTAGCGGCATCCAATGCTTCGATAATACTGTCCGAAGAGACATCACAGCTGAGTGCCAATTTTTTCTTGAACGTTTTTGGAAGAGGTTCTTCACTACGGGCAATGATCATCTGCGGTGTGATACCGATACGGCGAAGCTCTTGAACCGAGTGCTGTGTCGGTTTGCTTTTGTGCTCCCCTGCAGCTTTGATAAACGGTATCAGGGTTACGTGGATAAAAAATGTCCCCTCCACTTCATCATCGTGCTTCATCATACGGATCGCTTCCATAAATGGCAATCCTTCGATGTCTCCGACGGTACCGCCTAGCTCAACGACAAGGATCTCGTGTCCCTCACCCGCTTTTTTGATACGATCGACGATCTCACCTACGATATGTGGTACGACTTGGATTGTTTGCCCGAGGTATCCGCCGGCACGTTCACGCTCGATAACACTGCTGTAGACTTGTCCGGTCGTAAAGTTACTGGTACGCAAAAAAGAGGCATCCAAAAAGCGCTCATAGTTCCCCACGTCCAAATCGGTCTCTGCACCGTCTTTGGTGACAAATACTTCCCCGTGCTCTAACGGACTCATGGTTCCCGGATCGACATTGATGTACGGATCGATTTTGAGCATTCCGACTTTTTTACCGGAATGGGTGAGTAATGCACCGATACTTGCAGCGGTAATCCCTTTTCCAAGTGAACTCAATACGCCACCGGTTACAAAAATATACTTGGTCATGAGTTATTCCTTCGGGTTATGGATCAAAATTTTGGGTGAAAATAGGCCAAATAGGCACACGTAACGACTTTTAGTAGCCGTATTTTAAGTAGGCCATTATATACTGCTATGGCTTATAAAAAGGAAAATTTTAATGGAATCGGCTCTTTATTATCTTACGATTGCGCTGGGAATTTCGATTGTTGTCAATCTTATTTTAAAACGCATAGGTATTTCCCAAATTATCGGCTATATTATGACAGGGACCGTAGTCGCGTATGCTTTTGATTTACGTCATATGGCGGATTCACATACCTTAGCTGCAATTGCAGAATTTGGGGTCGTGTTTTTGATGTTTACGATCGGGCTTGAAGTCTCACTCCGTCGTTTGGCTACGATGAAGATCGACGTATTTTTGAATGGATTTTTACAGACGACTCTTACGGCAATCGTCATTTTCGGGGCATGCTATGGTTTGTTCCGATTGGATTTTGCAACCTCAATGATCGTTTCGATGTCATTATCGCTTTCTTCAACGGCGGTTGTTTTAAGCTATCTAAAGCAGAGCAAAGAGATATCACGTCCCTATGGACAGCGTTCTATGGGGATTTTGATCTATCAAGATCTAGCGGTCATCCCTATTTTGATCTTGATCGGATTTTTGAGCACAGGCAGCGATAACATCGCACAGGTTTTATTGCAAACAACGATTAGTGCCATTGTCGTTGTCAGTTTGCTGTTTGTCGTTGGTAAGAAGGTGATGACATGGCTACTGCATTTTTCTTCAACGAGCAATGTCGAAGAACTCTTTATGGGGTCGGTCCTTTTGATTGTTGTCGGTGCATCGCTAAGTGCTCATGCTTTTGGCTTTACTTATTCATTAGGAGCCTTTATCGCTGGGATGATTATTGCCGAAACCCATTATCATAACAAAGTAGAGTCGGATATTGCCCCTTTTAAAGATTTGCTTTTGGGAACGTTTTTCGTCACTGTGGGGATGAAGATCGATGTTGCTTTTTTTATGACGCATATCGGTCAGATATTAGGGCTATTAATCGTTATTTTATTGATAAAAGCAATGATCATTTTTGGGATAGTACGTATCTATTCCAAAGCAAAAACAGCGTTTAAAACAGCAGTTGCTCTTTCTCAAGTCGGAGAGTTTTCGTTTGCTATTTTTGCCCTTGCCGGCAATAACAAGATTCTAGAACCCCAATTGGTTCAGATGCTTGTTTTAATCGCTGTTCTTTCTATTGTGGCGACACCGTTTATCCTCTCGAAGATTAGTGCGATTGCGGGGGTGTTTTTCAAAGAGACGAGTATGACGGAAGACTTTGATTCTCTTTCAGTTTACAGTAATCATGTCATCGTCTGTGGATATGGGATTGTGGGAAAATTTGTGGTTAAAGCCCTTCGGCTGGAAGATGTTAAATACATTATTGTAGATAACAGCTATAAGCATGTCCAAGAGGCACTTGAAGACGGTGAAAAAGCATATTATGGTGATATGTCCAAGATAGCCATCTTGGACAAGCTGCATATCCAAGAAGCGACCAGTGTTATTGTCACGCTTGATAACTTGGCAAAAAAACGGTTGGTGTGTGAGAGTATCCTCAGCTATGCGCCTCAGGTGAAGGTGGTTGTCAAAGTAGTCAGTATTGAGGAAAAGCGAGAGCTCAGAGGACTTCCTATCTCCGTTACCGTAGATGGAAAAAAAGAGGTCGCCAGCAAACTAGTCTGCGAAGCGCTGTATTGTGATTTATAATTAATTCCCTCTTGATCCCGGTTTAATCGCTTCGGAACCATCTTTGCACAATGGACATTGATCGGGAGCATACATCTCAAAATCAAAATCCGCAAGGGCGAAAAGTGGTTTGTTCTCAGGCAGTGAACAATTTTCTTTGCGTTCCAATGCGCTTTTGTCACGTTTACAAAATCCACGATTAGCAAGTGCCGCAAACGCAACCACTTCTCCGCCAAGTGCTTCGATAGCACGGGCAGCTTCGAGTGCTGAACCGCCGGTGGTGATAATGTCTTCACATACGAGGACACGTTCACCCGGTTTGATCTCAAAACCACGGCGTATTTGCATCTCGCCATTGACGCGCTCCGCAAAAATGGAGCGCTTGTCCAAAGCAGTTGCTAGTGCAAACCCGGCGATCAAACCGCCCAATGCAGGTGCACATACGGTATCGACGTCTAATTTACTGGCATTGATCTGTACGGCGAGGGCATCGGCTAACAGCTTTGCTGTTTTAGGGTCTTCGAGTACTTTTGCCGATTGGAGGTAATATTGGGAGTGGTTGCCGGAGCTAAGCTTGAAATGCCCCTCAAGAAGGGCATCCGCTTTCATATAGATAGCTTTGACGTCCATGATTAGACCGTTAGGATGTCTTGCTCTTTACTTTTGAGCGAGTCATCGATTTTGGTGATAAATTTATCGGTTATTTTTTGGACTTTATCTTGAGCCGCTTTGGAATCATCGGCAGTGACTACTTTGTCTTTTTCAAGAACTTTGATCTTGTCATTGGCCTTTTTACGGTCATTTCGTACTGCCACTTTTGCATCTTCTGCCATGCCTTTAGCTTTTTTTGCAGTGTCTTGACGCTGATCTACCGTCATCGGAGGGAAAAACAGTTTGATTTCCGCACCGTTGTTGTTTGGATTGACGCCGATGTCAGCTTTTAAAATCGCTTTTTCAATGACATTTAGCATGGTTTTATCCCACGGGGAGATGGTGATAGTTGTAGCGTCAGTTGCCAAAACACTCGCCGCTTGATCCAATGGAACCATAGAACCGTAGCTATCAACACGTACGTTATCTAAAATTTTAGTCGTTACGCGTCCCGTACGCAATGTTCGAAAGTTGCTGAGCAGATGATCATGACTTCCTTGCATTTTCTCTTCACAAAATTGATACACTTCTTCTAACATGAAATGTCCCCCTCTTATTTAGTAGTGTTTGCGTCGTTTAGGACGTTGATTGTCGGTGCAGCAATCTCTGTTTTGTCTAACATGGAGTCAACGACAGACGCATTTTTTTGTTGAGCGTAAAAATAACCCAATGCAATGGTGTTAACCACAAACGTAAATCCGAGAAAAAACGTAACCTTAGCCAAAAAGCTGCCAGGTCCTTTTGCTCCAAATACCGATTCATTAGAACCGCTGTATGCGCCCAAACCGATGCTAGAGCTTTTTTGTAAGAGTACGGCGATGACGATCATCACCACGAGTACGATTTGCACGATGAGCAGAATGCCTGTCATTATGAGTCCTTGTCTATAGTATAAAAGTTCGCGATTATAGCACAGTGTTGATGAGCCCCTTATGAAAGAAGGAGGATGACGCCCACTATTAACATAATACCTACTCCTAAAATGTCGATGTATTTCAGCAGATCATCTCCTAGCTTAGAGCTTTTACGGCGCAGAGCTGTACCTAACGCAGCGGTGATGGCTATTGTCATTCCCATCCCTAAGCTCATGAGGACAGCACTCATGGCTCCTAGCCAAAACATTCCCATGGAAATGGCAAATAAAAAGACGACAACCGTTCCGGGGCACGGAACAATCCCCGCACCCAAGATCAGCATTAAATCGGTTGAATTGGTGGTAGTTTTACAGCTATGACATCCACAGCTGCTTAAATGCGGGGCAGTTGCGCTGAAGCTCATCGAGGGCTTTTTTGGACGGTAAAATTGCCATTTTTGACGAAAAAGATACAGTGCTATGCACAAAATAACGAATCCGCTAAACTTTGTCATATAGAGTGAAATATCACTGATTGTTTGTGAAAACATGCTGTGAACAAACCAATACAGTATCATCGTGATGGTAAAGGCACTCAGCACATGGGTGATAGCGATCAGCAATGCGACTGAGATTCCCCGTGCGTAACTACGTTCATTAGCACTAAAATAACTTGCAACGAGGGTCTTTCCATGTCCAGGACCAGCGGCATGCAGGACACCATACAGCATGGAAAACAGCAAAATCACCCCGATGGTCAGAAAGCTTGGATGCTCTTGAGCTTCTACCAATGCGCCGTGAATTTTTTCGGTTATGGTGCGCAGACTTTGGCTAAAGCCACTTTGCTCAGCCCTGTTTTGAATGTTTCCTCCCAGTGGTGAGGCCAGTGCTAGGATTCGGGGGCGTACAAAGATGTCAAGGGTCCCTTCGGGACGTTGTGTGTTTGGCGGTGAAAGGAATTTGACATTCAGCTGTGCAGATTTGGCAGGATTGAGGGTGACATTTTTGGCATTCAGGTGATAGATGATTCCATTGTTATAAGCGGCATTGGTATCGTATGCGATGCGTAAATGAGCAGCTTGTTTGATGGGCTCGTTCATGGGGATATTAAAACGGTAGATCACAAGCCCTTTTTCTTGTCGGACGGTAAAGTTTTTGAGCTCTTTTAGTCGTATGGAACGATTGTTGATTTGGGGACGGATGAAAAATCCCATCTCTTTCATCGGTTCGATTGCCTTATAGACTTCGTATTTTTCTGCGGGTTCAAATTGACCATTACGATTGAGATCAAAATCGCCCAGTACCATTTGGGAAAACATAGGATCCAGCGTCCATCCAATATCAACAGAAGTTAGTGTATTGTTTGAGACATTAAGGTGCACATGGGTGAGCACTTTGATGTCACCGTAGGTACATGCCAGACATCCCCAGCTAAGGGTTGTCCATGAAAAGAGTAAAACTATAAATCGGAGCATTGGGGGCATTGCCCTTTATAGGTAATAGAATTAACGTGATAGCCGTTTAGTTTCGGTATGGGCGTTTCATCCAGACAAGTGATGTTGTGGCATTGTTGGCAGACAAAGTGGGGATGGATCGTATCACTAAGTTCAAAATAGCGTTTACCTTCATCCGATTCAATCCCTTGGATGATATTGGCAGCTTCAAACGTTTGCATGTTTCGGTAAAACGTACTTTTATCCATTGTTGTATCAAGCGAAGCATATTCTTCAAAGCTGATGGGGTGTGCTTGATGTGAGAAGACGGCTAATATTTTTTTTCGCGGGGCAGTGAGCCGCAATCCATTGGTGGTTATTTTTTCATTTGGGGTCATATTGATAAGACTTCTTATAAATTAAGGTTAATTGCAACTGAGTTGCATTAGAATGGTATCGAGATTTTTACATAAGGAACCTGAAATATGGATTTGAAACGTTTATTAGTAATGGGAACCATCGTTATCATGGTAATTATCGCAGTGACATTTATTACTAAAAAATCTGAACAAGAGCATACTGATGCAGCAAAGCGTCCGATCGTCTCAGTCAGCACCTTTACTTTATACGAAGTTGCCACGGCGATCTCTAAAGAGAGCTTGGAAGTTCTTCCTATCGTCCCCTTAGGCAGTGATGCTCATATGTTTTCACCAAGCCCTGCGCAAGTAGCGCAAATTTCTAAATCGAGTTTTTTTATTTACAACGGTGCCGGATTTGAGACTTGGGCTGAGTCTATCAAAAATACATTACCTGATAGCATCAACGTTATAGACATGAGTGGTCATGTACGGCTACACAAAGAAAAAAATGACACAGCGTACGATCCCCATTATTGGCTAGACATTGATAATATGATTAAAATGACGCAAACGTTGGAGGCAGAATTTACTAAACGGTTTCCCCAAAATACTAAGACCTATCATGACAATGCCACAGTGTATATTGCACAACTGCAAAAGCTAAAAGGCGATTATCAATCGGGATTAAAGGAGTGTAAGAATCGCACATTGATCTCCAATCACGATGCTTTTGGGTATTTGGCATCGGCGAATGGTCTTGAAAATGTGTCGATTATCGGACTCTCTTCGGATGAACAGCCAAGCGCAAACATCATTGCCAAGATCATCGCCCTGGTTAAAGAACATGGGATAAAAACGATCTTTTTTGAAGAATTGATCAATGATAATGTGGCTCAAACGATTGCAAAAGAGACGGGAGCCACCGCATTGCCACTTCAACCGCTAGAGAATATTAGTGAAAATGAGTTAAAATCGCATCAAACCTACGAGTCGATCATGCGCAGTAACTTGGCAAAACTGACTCAAGCAATGGAGTGTCGTTGAAATTTTCCCCGAGTCTTTTCGAATTTCATAATGTCAGCTTGACCCGTCAAGACAATGAGATTTTAAAATCGGTCAACTGTACGGTGTTAAAAGGCGAGTATTGTGCCATCATCGGACCAAACGGCGGGGGAAAGACGACATTAGTTCGTTTACTTATGGGATTGGATAAGCCGACATCGGGGATGATCAAACTGTTCGGAGTAGAGCAATCTAAATTTAAAGCGTGGCACAAAATCGGCTATGTTCCCCAGCGTTCTGCACTTGTGGATGCGAATTTCCCCGCAACGGTACGTGAAGTGGTTGCGATGGGACGTTACGCGATTCGAGGCCTTTTTAGTTTTGAGTCGGCCGAAGATCGTCGGATTATTGAAGAGTCTATGGAGCAAATGGGGGTGACCGATTTACGTGATCGTCTTATCGGCCATCTCTCAGGTGGACAGCGTCAGCGTGTCATGATCGCTCGTGCCCTTGCCTCTCATCCGCAAGTTCTGATCGTCGATGAACCTAATACGGGGGTTGATGTCGAGTCGCAGCACCGATTTTATGAGTTATTGCGTTTGTTGCACAAGAGTAGAGGGATTAGTATTTTGTTTATTACCCACGATGTCGGTGTCATAGCGCAAGATATCTCTAAACTTTTTTTTGTAAACCAGACGTTGTTAGTGTCTCAAACTCCGCAAGAGATCGTCGGATGTGAATCCATCAGCCGTCTTTACGGAAATCCTTCTCATGTGCTGACGCACAATCACTAGGTCTGTTATGATAGAAATGCTTAATTACCCTTTTATGCAGCGTGCGTTTGCGGCAGGACTTATTATCGCGATCTTAGCGGCAATCAGCGGTTCGTTTATCGTATTGCGCCGCTATTCTTTGTTGAGTGAGACACTTGCACATGTCTCATTAGTAGGTGTGTCGGTAGGGCTATTGGTTGGAAGCAACCCCTTATGGATGGCGATCGCGGCTTCTTTGGTCGCTTCATGGATGATCGAATACCTGCGAAGCGTTCACCATCTCTATTCTGATTCGATCCTAGCTATCTTTTTGTCAGGTTCTTTGGCGTTGGCGATTATCATCGTCTCTCTTGCCGGTTCGTTTAATGCATCACTGTTTAGTTATCTCTTTGGTTCTATTCTTTCAGTGACCAACGAAGACTTGGTGATTATGGCGATTACGGGTACGGTAGGAATGGCGTTATTATTGCTGTTTTTTAAAGAGCTCTATTTTATTGCTTTTGATGAAGAGGTCGCACGCGCCAGCGGTATTCGTGTTGCAGCGTTGAACTTTATGTTGGTAAGCGTTATTGCTGTTATCATCGCCCTCTCGATTCGGGTTGTTGGGACATTGCTCATAGGAGCATTGATGGTCATCCCCCCTGTCGCGGCTATACGATTTGGTATGGGTTTTTTCAAAACGATGTTTCTCTCTATCGCCTTGGCATTGGCGAGTGTTGTTATCGGACTTAGCGCCTCTTTTTTCTTTTCTCTTCCAAGTGGTGCGGCAATCGTATTGTGTCTTTTGCTCTTTTTTATCGCAGCGTTGGTGATTAATCTTCCATGAGGGTACTTGAGGAGTTCTCCCGTTATGCGGCTCAATATGGAGAGCATAACGTCATTCAGGCCAAAGTAGCGCAAAAACTTGCAACCGATACCCAAGACACACCGAGAAAAATACTCGATCTAGGTTGCGGTAACGGGACACTCTTCTCACATATTGATTGGGAAGTGGATACTTTTACGGGAGTCGATTTCTCCGAGTCAATGCTCTCTCACCATCCGCACGCTTCAAATGTCACGTTGATGTTGGGAGATTTTAACGATCCTACACTTTTTGAACAACTCTCTGCTATGAGTTTTGATCGACTTTATTCCGCGTCAGCACTTCAATGGGCGAATGATTTGGATACGGTCTTCAAATTGATTCACGCGCTACATAGCTGTGTATCTTTGGCTATTTTTACCTCGGGCACGTTTAAGACTCTCTATGAGACGGCTGGACTTTTCCCGATTCTTAAATCTTCGGATGAGGTGATTGAGATTGCAAGCCGCCATTTTGATGCACAGTTTGAGATCGTCCGATATGTCTTGGAGTTTGATACGGTACGAGAGATGTTCCGCTATATAAAACGTAGCGGAGTCAGCGGTGGACGCCGAGTTTTGGATGTGGCGCAAATGAAAGCGCTGATGCGAAATTATCCATTAAATTATTTGGAATTTGAGGTCGTATTTATTACGTCTTAGAATACTATCTCACTAAACAGTGGTCTATCTTCTACCTTTTCGCTCATGCATCGTTCTCTCAGATCTTCCAGCATCTCATACCTTTTCCCCTCTTTGACAGGGCACAATGAGAGCATATCCTCCAGCAGACATCCGAATGCACGCACTTCAATCTTCTCAAACTCTTTTTGATGAAGTTCGTAAAAACTTGCCGCGCCGAAATCTCCCAGATAGCAGTGGTCATCGTCATTGATGAGGATATTATGAGCATAGAGGTCGCCGTGCATCACTCCGCGTGAATGCAGATGCGCTGCGGCGGAGGCGATCGCTTTTGCTACTGCTTGGATGGTTTCGATGCTGAATGTTTTTTCTGCATGAAAGGTATCGCGCGTGCAAGTCTCAAAATCGGGTGGTAACCCGAGGTTATGATAGACGGAGGGGATATATTCCAATAACAGTCCCAACTTCTCATCCCCGGCTATCTTTGCCAACACTTTGATGAGATTGGGATGCTCACCCACACTCATGCAGATATTCATTTCATCGTGGGCATATCCGTCACTGGTTATAGAAGCTTTGAATAGTTTGAGTGCTACCTCTTCTTCATGTTCCTGTGAATAGGCTTTGAAAATCTCTCCCGAAGCTCCTGTGCCCAATAGCTCTTTGATCTCAAGTGACTCATACGCTATCTCTTGGAGTTCAAATTTCTGTTTTGGGCTACATGGATTACCTGAAAAAGCAAGCCATGAGAGTTTTGGAAGCTGTAGCAGCCATAAGGGGAGCTCTGTAAGTTGATTGGCGGAGAGACGTAACAGTTCCAGATTTTTACATGTGGCCATCTCGTCAGGGAGTGTTTCTATGCGATTGCCGGCAAGAGGAAATTTTTGAAGCTTTTGCAGTTTTCCGATAGATCGGGGAAGAGTTTTGAGCTTGTTATCGGTCAAAATCAGCCAGTTGATATCCAGTGGCAGGATGTCTTCGTCAAACTCCTCGATAGCATTGCCTTTAAATCCCAGCATGGTGAGATTGTCACATCCTAAAAATGAGGGAAGTTTGACAAAGCGGTTATAAGAAAAAAAGGCAATTCGTAACTTTTTGAGTCTAGCGATGTCATGGGGAAGTGACGAGAGGGCGTTATGGCTTAAATCTAAAATTTCTAGAGTATCGGATAGTTCAAAGATTTCTTCGGGAAAAGAGGTCAGATTTTCACGTAGAGTGAGGCTTTTGACCCCCTTTAATTCGCCACGGCGCAGTTGTGCTAACGTTTGCATAATGCTCTTTTTATGAAATTTTACCCAATAGCAGCTTGTAATTTTTTTCACTTCAACATTTTAAACAATATCACATCATATGCGTTATACTATGCACAATAAAAGTGGGAGATGTGTGATGGAAAACATTGAAAAATATGACAATTTAAAAGATGTGATACCAAAGCTGCAGCCTGTTCTTGTAGAAGCAATCCAATCAGAATTTTTAGAGATTAAAAAAATAAATAAAGAGTGCAGTAAATACATAGCATCGTGCCATCAAATGCCAGAGCTTAAAAGTGCTGAGTACGTTATTTTTTCTCAGCATATCAAAAAAAATGAGCACAAATATGAGGTATTTGTCTTTATAGATGGACAAGGAAAGATTGTTCGGCACGTTACAGGGCGAGAAATGGAACTATACGGATTATTGGACTCGTGTTCTAATCTACATGTTTCGGATGAGTTTGTTGAGTCTCAAAATCATTGTGACGCGGATGAATGCCGTCGTTAAGCACGCTTTTTAAAATTGCATTAGCTGCAAATCGCCCGCTAGCAAAAGAGGCAGTCAATAAATAGCCTCCCGTAGGGGCATCCCAATCGAGCATTTCTCCTGTACAAAACACATTAGGTACATTACGTATCATCAGATCTTCAGTAAGCGCTTCACGTTTTACCCCTCCCGCTGTACTTATGGCTTCTTCTATAGGTTGCATTCCTGTAAGTTTAAGGGGATATTTTTTTATGGATGCTGCAACACAAGAAGCATTGGACCAGCTTTCTTTGGGTAACAGTTCACGAATGAGAGTAGCTTTGAGATCATCCAGTCCTGCTTTGCGCCAAATGTTGTTGATTGATTGTTTTCCTGTTTGTGTGAGAAGTGATAATAATTTGGCTTCGGAAACATTAGGGAGTAAGTCTATATAGAGGTTTGCCGTTCCAAAAGAGAGTATTTCCTCTCTTAGTGGACGTGACAAGGCATAAATCAAGCCCCCTTCAATACCGTAGGTTGTCAAAACGGCTTCTGATGAGTTCTTGTGTATTTCACCGTCATTACTCTTAACCCAAGCAGATACATTTTTGAGAGGTTTTCCAAAATAAGGATGCATGTAGTTGGACCATGTGACTTTGAATCCGCAGTTTGATGGCAATAATGGATTTATAGCGACATCCATAGCGCTCAAAATAGAAACCCACGCTCCATCGGAACCCAGCCTGGGCCAACTGGCACCGCCTAGGGCCAAAATAGTTGCATCCGGTGCTATGATTTTTTCACCTTCCGCTGTTGCAAAACGTAAATTTCCCTCAGGTGTAAAGCCCTCCCAATAATGGTTGCAATGGACTTTGACGCCACGTTTTTTCAAATCAGACAACCAACGACGCAGCAAAGGTGCTGCCTTCATCTCGGTGGGAAATATTCGCCCAGATGTTCCTATGAACGAAGAGACTCCCAAGCTTTCCATCCATGCTCTGATTTTCTGGGCATCAAACTCTTCTAGCATGGGTTTGAGCCAATCACTTTGATCGTAGCGCCTGATGAAATCAGAGGACGGCTCACTGTGGGTGATATTTAGGCCGCCTTTGCCTGCCATTAGAAACTTTCTCCCCACAGAAGGCTTTGCTTCATAAACATCTACGCTAATACCTTGTGCTGATAAAACATCCGCGGCCATCAAGCCCGCAGGACCAGCTCCGATAATGACGACACGCTTAGAGTTCAATGACCTTAGTTACCAAGTCCTAAAAGGTTTTCTTTTTCTAATGTATAGAGTTCATAGCGAATTTGTTTAAATCGCTCACTCAAAACAGGTTCAACGATTTTATACAGCTCTTCCAAAACACGCGCCGATTCTTGTCCTCTTTTGTAATTAGCTATCAATATACTTCGTAAATCTGTACGATTCATTTCGCTTGGCATCGTAGGGCGTAAAACATCACTAATACTGTCGCGTGAAGCGAGGAGTGCTTCGAGAGGCTCAATACGGCATTGGTGTCGCAGTGTTTTAAGAGCAGTTGAGAGAGACTTGTCATTGTGAACATAGCGCGCTATATCCTCAATCACACGTATCCCTTCTTTGAGACGGTTGAGATTGGCATCTACCACTCGGAACAGTTCCGAGGGAAGAGTTGTATTAGTCGTCACTGTTACCGAAAATTCCGAAGATTTGTAGCAACGTGATGAAAAGGTTAAAGAAATCCAAATATAAGGCGATAGCACCATCCATTGGTGTCTCATAGGCACCACGGATAACGTTTTGCGTATCGACCAAAACCATAATACTAATAACGATGAGGAATACCCCTTGAATCGCTACATAGAGTAATGGACTTTTGAAAAAGAACACATTCACAAGAGAGACAACCATTATAATAAGAAAAGCGATCATAAGAGGCTTTGTCCAGGTTGTGAAGTCTTTTGCACTTTTAATAGCAAAGAAACTTAATCCGCCAAACAATGCAGCCGTCATGAAAAACGCATTTCCGACGATAGTCGCTCCACCTGCCATTCCAAGAATATGGCTGAGTAGCGGAGTGATGATAACACCGCTCGCAAACGTAAATCCGAACAATCCGATCATATTAACGCCCGGTTTGTTTTTGATCATTTGAAGACCAAACATCCCAAACAGCATCCATGGAATAGCAATCCACCAATAATTGGCTGCAACAATACCGGCAAACGGCATCCCTACATAGGCACCTACGCCACCCGCCAGCATTGACGCTGCGAACAATTTGTAGGTCTCTTTAACAAACGAAACGATCTGCGCTTCGCTTTTAGAAGCGCTCTCGTAACCAAACGCACGTTGTTGTGCATAATCACGATCATATAAACCCATGGCTTTTTCCTTATAGAGGTAAATTTAGATAATGAGATTATACAGTACATTTATTAACTATGTATTTGCAAAAGTAGATAATTAATTAAGTTAAAAGAAAAAAAACGGGTAAAAATGTTACAAATAATTACATATTAACTTGAGCGATAAATCTTTTCCAAACATCATGTAAATTCTTTCGTAAAACTATTGACAATAAAGAAGTTTTCCCCTATAATTCCCGTCCACAAACGATGAGACGCCTTGAGTTAAGGCATTTAGTTTGAGTTTGCGATCATTGAAAACTAAGTAGGTCAAACGGTTTGAGACAATCTCAAAACGTTGACTATATAATGTCAACACAATACAACAACCGTCTATTTACTTTCTACTTTCGAGTAGACCAAAAAGTAAAATAGATAACAATTTATGAAGCCAATGATTTTAACATCTTGGGTCATAGGATTGAACACCAATTATGGAGAGTTTGATCCTGGCTCAGAGTGAACGCTGGCGGCGTGCCTAACACATGCAAGTCG
>JAGXFL010000007.1 GCA_024637295.1 Sulfuricurvum sp. | reverse complement strand
TGGATTCTTGCTCTTTGAACGATGCCTCCAGCATTTCAGCAAAATTTTCTTCTTCAAATGCTTCGTTATCGAAAGCCATGCCTATTCCCTTGTAACTAAAATTGGCTGATTATAGCGTAAAAATGCTTGTTTTTTGATTAGATGAAGGAGAATTAGGCTTGCGTTAAGAGTTGAATTCTTTCAATAACCCCTTGGATAATCCAATCAGGAGTAGAAGCACCGGCACTGATACCGCAAAGGGTTTTATTCGTAAACCACTGCGCTTGTAGATCAACATCACTCTCAATATAATAGCTGTCAGGACATTCACTAAGCGCAATCGCATGGAGCTGTTTCGTATTAGACGAATTTTTTCCGCCGATAACAATCATTACATCCGCTTCGCGTGCCAATTTATAAATAGCATCCTGATTTTCCAGCGTTGCGTTACAAATAGTATTAAAAACTCTCACTTCTTTGTGCGTTGTCATCAATTTAGCGACAATTTGCTGGTACTCTTCTATTTTTCGTGTTGTTTGGGCGACTACGGCCACTTTTTCACGTAAACGTAATTCATCAACTTCTTCCACCGAGTTAACGACATACGCTTTCCCTGTTGCATAGCTTTTTACCCCTTTGATCTCAGGATGCGATTCATCCCCAAAAATCAAAATATCATACCCTTGCTCGCTCATCTCTTCACAAATCTGCTGAGGCTTGGTAACATACGGACATGTTGCATCGACAACATTGACTTCACGCTCGCGTAATAAAGAAAGCTCTTCTTTTGGAATACCATGAGTACGAATAACCGCTGTGTCACCGGAACGAAATGTCTCCAAATTCTCACTTAACGCCACATTGAAATCCCTTTTAAGACGGTCAATTTCGTTGGCATTATGGATCAAAGGACCATACGTCGCAGAGTTACGGTTATCTTCTGCAATCTTAATGGCGCGTTTCACACCGAAGCAAAATCCATAGTTCTCTGCCAGTTGAATTTTCATCGTACTACCTTCGTACATTGCCCTAAAAGATCAAAAAAGTTCGGAAAAGAGGTATTGATGCACTCGATATCTTCGACTTCCATCCCGCATCGTAAACCCGCCACTAAAAAACTCATAGCGATACGATGATCGCCGTAGCTGTTAACGCAAGCTTTACTTAGAATGCCGCCATTTACGGCATATCCATCAGGATATTCTTCTGTGGTAATGCCGCATAAATTGAGATTATCAACCACGGTTTTAATACGATCAGACTCTTTGACACGTAGTTCTTCGGCATTTTTGATGATACTTTTTCCAGTAGCACACGCCATAGCGATTGAAAGAGCCGGCAGCTCATCGATCAACCATGAGATATTTTCTTCCACAACGACTGCTTTTAAAGGAGCACTTTTAACCGTAATGGTACCGATGGGTTCATACCGCTCATCCGTAACGGTATAGGTAATGTCCGCACCCATACGCTCCAAGACTTTAAACGCCTCTATACGCGTTGGATTAAGAGTAACCCCTTCCAAAACAGCAGTCGAATTTGGGGTAATAGCTGCCGCAACTGCAAAGAAAAAAGCACTGGAGGGATCAGCGGGTACACGAATGTTCAAAGGAGACAGAGTAGCTTCCAGCGGCCAAATTTTTGTCGTCAAACCCTCCACTTCAATACGAGCACCCATTCCTTTAAGCATCCGTTCCGTATGGTCACGGCTCAGTTCAGGTTCGAAATATGTACAGACCCCATCAGAACGTAGTGCCGCCAAAATCATCGCACTTTTTACTTGTGCTGAGGCGATTTTAGACTCATACGTAAACGCTTTGAGCGATGCACCACGTATTGAGAGCGGTGCCAGATCACCATCCGCTCTACCGTCAAGCTTTGCACCGATATTACGCAGCGGCTGTGTCACCCTCTTCATCGGACGACGTTTGAGATATTCATCACCTGTAAGAACAAAATGTCCCTCGGCAGAAGAGAGAAGTCCGCAAAACAAACGCATTCCCGTTCCCGAGTTACCGCAGTCTAAAATCTCACTGCTCTCTTGAATTCCATTGGAAGTGATCGTGATAACCGATCCGTCATCATGAATCTTAGCGCCCAAGTGTCCTACAATTTTAAGTGTGTTGAGGGTGTCTTCCGCACGCAGGAAATTTTCGATACGGCTTTCACCCTCTGCTAAGACGGCAAACATAGCACTTCGGTGCGAAATCGATTTGTCAGGGGCTATCGCATCACTCTTGAAAGTAAACGATTCTACCGATTCAACACAGGCGCGCATCATCGCAAGCTCACTCCCAATTCCTCTTTAAGACCTGTCAAAATCCATTCAATTGCTGCGGTTATCTCTTCTTCTTCAAGTGTCTTTTCTTCCGATTGCAAGACAAAGCGTAAACTAAGGCTCACTTGATCACCAAGACTCTGTGACGCGTATCGGTCAACCGGATAAAAACGCTTCACGTCTGCACTTGCATGCTTGAGTATAACTTCTTTAATCGCTTCATACGTCAGAGTATTGGGAATCAAAATACTCAAATCTCTAAAAGATGCCTGATATTTTGAAAATGGTTTGGCTTGAACCAATCCATAGGGGAGCTTGTCCATTTCAATTTCACACACATACGTATGACCAAGGTCGAGTTCCTCTTCAACATGTGGATGAACGCGGAACAATTCTCCGGCGTCAACCCCTGCGATGAGAACTTTTGCACACATATACGGATGCGCTAATGCATGAGTAGCCGTATGAGCACTCAGCTCAAACTCCCCGATTACATCACCAATACACTGCGTAAACGTTGCAAAATCAATCGTAGGTGCTTTTCCTGCATTGGAAAGTTTATCCAGTTGGGATGCACCGCTGATAATAAAAGCAATGCGTTTACTCTCACTGCGATTCGTATCAAAAACCATCCCTGTCTCAAACAAGGCTATTTTTTTCTGATTTACTTTGACATTGGCACTTGCTGAATTCAAAAGACCCATCAATAAGGTCGGGCGAAGCGTATCCATATTGGCCGTGATCGGATTGAGCAATTCTTTGCTCTCATCCGTACACACAAATCCAAAACGTTCTAATACAACCCGCTCATTGAAGACAAAATGGACGCTCTCAAAAAAGCCGTTAGCAGCTGAACGCTGTCGGTACATCCGTGTTTTACGATACTCTTCTAAGTCGGGAGTATTTTGATTGCCCTCAGCAAAGACAAGAGGCTGGGAGGGAATATTGTCAATCCCTACGATACGGACGATCTCTTCAATAATATCTTGACGATTAACAATATCGTGCCGAAAGTGAGGTATCGTTATCGCGAAAATCGAGGCCTTGGGCTTGCTGATGAGCATCCCCAAATTTTTCAAAATATGGGTTAACGTTGTCTTATCAACCTTCATTCCGATGAACGATTCAAACTCATTTTCACTCATTGTGATAACACGGGCTTCACGAGGTGTTTGAAGTTCCAAATGGCCGGCATAGATAGTCGACGGTGAGTGTTTTTCAAACAACTCCATAGCATAGCGTATTCCAGCATCGAGCTTTGGTTCACTTCCTCTGGAGGTACGATAATAATGAGCACAACTTTCAATTTTTCGCTCACCCATCATCTGTGCAATGATCTCTGGAGGGATATAACTGGCTTCAATAATTGCAAGCCCTTCATTATCGCAAAAACGTGCCTCTTTTTCTTGTGAAACACCGATTACTGAAAGTTTGGTTTTACCGTACAACGCGGCATATCCATTATCATCTTTTGCTAGAGAAATGATCGATTTGGCATTAGGTGTTTCTTCCAAAGCATTAAAAGGATACGCACGTAAAATTACTCCGGTATTATGCGTTGCGTATTGCAAAAACGCATCCAAAACTGTTTCATAGCTTTCTTCAATAATTGCCATACGTAATGTTATAAGAAAAGGGACATACAGCTCTTTGATATCAACAGCCCCAAAAAGAAGCTCCGTATCAAATGTTTCAGAGTGCTGAAGCTGTAAGATGCGTCCAATTCCCAAACGCCCTTCCTGCTCCTCTTTTTTACGCACATCTTTGAGATCTTTATTGAATGCAGCACTCAGATCCCGTGCGATCCCATGAATACTGAGACAATCCCCTCGGTTTGCAGTCAGCTCGATTTCGATGATATCATCACAAAACAATGGATAGGTATTAAGTTCTTGGCCAATGGTCAGTTTTCCAATACTATCATCGAGGATCATAATCCCCTCGCCAACAGAAGGAAGTCCGATCTCTCTAGCAGAACAGATCATTCCCAACGATTCTACACCACGTAACTTCGCTGCTTTGATTTTTAATCCATCCGGAAGCACTGCATCGACCATAGCAACCGCAACATGAATACCCGCTCGCACATTCGAAGCACCGCAAACGATTTGACGTACATCATTTCCCGTATTGACCTGACATACATTAAGTTTGTCCGCATCGGGATGGCGCTCACAGCTCTCAACAAAACCGATTACAATTTTATCCGGCACACGAATGGCATCGTGGCGATCCACTTCCAGACCGATCGCATTTAACGTTTTTAGTAGCTGTTCAGTGGGAACTTCACTTAAATCGATCCACTCATTTAGCCAATTTTTTGTAACGATCATCTAAACTGCTCCAATAATCTAACATCACCCTCAAACAAAGATCGTAGGTCTCCGATACGATGTATCAACATCGCAAAACGCTCTACTCCAAGACCAAACGCATACCCGCTCACATTCTCATATCCTACTGCTTTAAAGACATTCGGATCGACGATACCGCATCCCAAGACTTCCAACCAACCTGTTTTCGAACAGACACGGCATCCCTCACCTGCACAAAAAATACAGCTGATATCTACTTCTGCCGATGGCTCCGTAAACGGGAAAAAGCTCGGACGGAAACGGACATCGATATCTCCGAACATCGTTTTGAGGAAGTCTTCAAGGATAAACTTGAGATTAGAAAAGGATACTTTCCCCTCTTCCTCGACAACCAACCCCTCGACTTGATGAAACATCGGAGTATGAGTGAGATCATAATCCCGACGAAACACTGCACCCGGTGCGATCATACGAATGGGAGGTTGAGTACTCAACATCGTACGAATTTGAACCGGTGAAGTATGGGTGCGTAAAAGCATCGCGTCTTTAAAATAAAAAGTATCTTGCATATCTCGCGCAGGATGGTACTTCGGTAAGTTCAATGCTTCAAAATTATGAAAATCATCTTCTACCATCGGTCCTGTCTGAACCGAAAAATTCATTGCTGTAAAATACTCGACAATACGATCCATCGTTTCAAGTACCGGATGCAGACTTCCACGCTCGCTTGAAGGGGAAAAAAGACTGACGTCGATCGCTTCTTCTTTCATTGTCTGCTCAAGATGTGCCAAAGCCAAAACCAATTTACGCTCTACAAGTAATGCGTTCAATCCTTCTTTATGGATATTAAGCTCTTTTGCAAATGCCCCTTTTTCGGCATCCGGAATATCTTTCATACGGGCGAACTGTTCGTTCATAATCCCTTTTTTGCCAAAGACGCTAATGCGTATCTCTTCAATTTTATCAATTGTATCGGCCGATTTTATAGCGTTGTACCACTCTTCCAAAGCTAAATCTCCATCATTCATTATAGTTAGGCAATTGTAATCAAATCTCTTTTACAATAAGCTTCAAGGCTTCATCTGTATGCTACAATGAGGCTAAAAAAAGGTTTAGTATGTGTATTTTTTGTAAAATAGTGGCGAAAGAGATCCCTTCTAATATGGTCGCTGAAAATGAGAGCTTTTATGCATTTCATGACATCAATCCAAAAGCACCCGTTCATGTCCTCATTATCCCAAAAGCCCATTACGATAGCTTTAATGATGTTCCCGGTGATGTTATGGGCAAGATGAGCACTTTTATGCAAGAGGTAGCAAAAGAAGTAGGAATCGATGAAAGCGGCTACCGCATTATCAGTAACATTGGCGAAGACGGAGCGCAGGAAGTAAAACATCTCCATTTTCATCTCTTAGGCGGCACTCACCTAAAGTGGGGACACTTTAGCGATGCCAATTCAAAAGACTTTCTCTAATTACGCATTACACCCTTGAAGAGTGCCGAAATCTACGGCACTTCCTCCACCGCTGATCATTTTTTCGTTTTCACGAATTGTTTTACCGTTATGTTTGATCGTATACGTGATAGCCGTGGTATCTCGGATGGTATTGATCGTCGAACAATACGTCTCTAAGCTCGCCATAACCCAGCGTGCGGCAAGGGTATCATCCGCATTGGAGTCAAATCGGTACTCCAAATGAAGTGTATTGAACTTTTTAGGCGCTTCTTCGTTACGTACCACTTCTCCCTCAACGTGCAAGTTTGTGACTTCATACCCTTGTTGTTTTGGTAGCATCACGACATCGGTTGCACTGCATGTTATTATCCCGCTTAAAAAATACTCGATTGGGGAAATTTGCGGGCAATCGATGATAAAACTGCTTTTTTCGGTTTTTGCCTCAAAACGCATTGCGTCCTGATGAGATACGGTGATTTTCATTTGGTCTCCTGTAAATAATGATCAAAATAGATGATTTGTTCCAATGTACGCACTTCTGCCGTGCCCCCTTGGGATGTTCGTGCATTCATAGAGTGCTCAATACTCAAATAGCGCAGTACATTTTCTTTGATACGTTCATCAATAGCATGAAGCTCTTTATACTCGATTTCACTCAGGTCAATCCCAAGTGCTTCTGCACGGGCAACCGCTTTGCCGGTGATGAAATGTGCTTCACGAAACGGTACATCACAGTGTTCGACCAGATAGTCGGCTAAATCGGTTGCGCTCAGGTGACCAAGCTTACACGCATTTTCCATATTTTGCTTTTTGACGGTCATTGTCTTCAGTGCTTCGCGTAAAATCTCTAAGGAGATCTCTGCTGTCTCTACGCTGTCAAATACCCCTTCTTTGTCCTCTTGTGTATCTTTATTATACGCTAGTGGAAGCCCTTTCATCACCGTTAGCAGCCCCATGAGATTTCCGTATACTCGTCCTGTCTTACCACGTAATAACTCAGGGACATCAGGATTTTTCTTTTGCGGCATAATGGATGAACCGGTCGAATATTCATCGGAAAGTTCTACAAAACGAAACTCATAACTTGACCAAAGGATGATCTCTTCTGAAAGACGAGAGATATGCATCATAAGTGTTGAGATATTAAACAAAATTTCCAATGCAAAATCACGATCACTGACCGTGTCGAGACAATTAATACTGACACTTTCAAAACCAAGTAACTTAGCCGTCATTTCCCGATCGATGTTATGCGGTGTCCCTGCAAGTGCGGCACATCCAATCGGAGAGACATTATTGCGTGAAATACTGCTCTCAAAACGTTCAATATCCCGTTTGAGCATCGTAGCATAGGCCAACATATGAAATCCAAAATTAATAGGTTGCGCATGTTGCAAATGGGTCATACCCGGCAAAAGAGTCGTTGCATGCTCACGGGCAATATCAACAATTGTACGGATGACCGTTTTGATCTGGGCTACGATTTCACCGTTTTTTCGCAAAACATATCGACGAAAATCAAGGGCTACTTGATCGTTGCGACTACGTGCGGTATGCAATTTTTTACCGGCATCACCGATAATTAACGTAAGACGTTTTTCTATCGCCATATGGAGATCTTCATCCCCGATTTTCCACTCAAATTGGCCTGACTCTATCTCGCCCAAAACCTGTGCCATCCCCTCTTCGATTGAGGCCAACTCTTGCGGTGTCAATATCCCTTGAGCACAAAGCATTTGAGCATGGGCAATCGACCCTTCAATATCTTCACGATACAGTTTTTGATCAAACATAATAGATGCATTAAAGTGTTCTAATAATGACGATGCATCTTGTGCAAAGCGTCCGGACCACATTTTTTCCATGATCTCTCCGTTATAGTAATTAAGTTAAGGGATTTTAGCTGAATTTGGTTGAGAAAAAAGCATCATCCAAATGGATGGATGCCTAAGAGTAAAGGGTATTCTTAGTTACACGCAGGAACGTTGCCGCTGTCTCTGGCATATTCAACTAGAAAATCTTCGAGATGTCGTGCATCTTTTGTAAACTTACGATCCTGAAAATAGTCCCATGAGGCCTCTGCTCTTTTAGATGCCATATGAATATCAGCGAGCTTTTCACCCTTTTTATCCATAATCTTTTCCCATGTTCTCATTTTTTTGGAGGCTGCAAGTTCTTGCCCACCACCATGGCACGACTTACAGCTTTCAATGTAGGCCTTTTGCCCTTTATACGTTGCGGCATCAAGCATCGGAACAACCGCTAAAAATAGCAGCGTAATGAATCGGTTCATTTTATTCATATAATAAGTAGTTCCTGTTATAAAAAATTTAAATCAATGGTACATTAGTAATTCTAATAGATTGCTTAATAAACTACTCATCCTATTTAAAACAAACAGGGATGTGGCAATTGGTTAAAGTTGGTATTTTTTTTCTAAATCAGCTTCCAAGTCCCATAAAGAAAGTGACTTCAATTTTTCAACAACAGAGTCGGTACAGTTGACATCTCCAGGCCATTGGCGTTCAAATCCATCATAATAATTCTTAGCAGTTCCGTCAATGGAAACGATGGAACCATTGATCATAATATCACGTCCGGCATCTATATTATTTGTCACCCTCCACAACAACATATAAGGGTTATGAATCTCGTTGTTTTGAGCATCCACTACTACGACGATTCTCAAATATGCTTGCAGCGAAGAGAGTATCTGTGCAAGATTCGAAAGTGACCTGTTTTTTTGAACAGTGATAACGGTAATAGGGTTAGAGGTATGCCGCATATACTGTGTCACATCTTGCACTTCATTCATAAGTGGGCGAATCATTGTAAGCAGTTCACTGCTGTCTACCATGCTCGGTTTCTCCACAGAGTATGAAGCGGTCAAATCTACCCCTAATTTTCCCCCAACCAATGCTTCAGGACTGGAGTGATCCAATGCATCCGTAATCCCCTCAGAGATAAAAATGCATTTGGGTAAAAAGCGGTTAAGCGCATACGTCGCCAATGCCTCATAATTGGTCAATTTTGGAGCATCATCACCGAAGAAAAGGGCATGTTTCACAAAACTCATCTGCCCTGATCCCCAAAAAATATGCATAAACTGTTTCGCATGACCTTTGTAAAGCGCACGCATTTTTGCCAATATAAGATTATGAAAGACACCATTCTCTGGCATATGGTAATCAAGCAAATCCGAAGCATTCGTCTGAAGTAATGGCAAGAAAACACGCTCGGTCGCCCATCCCATGTATTTGTCTTCTAATGGTGGCTTACCCACAACCGTTGCTAAATAATGAGGGTTCTTACGGCTGGTAATCGCACTGACTTCAAGGGCCGGATAATGTTCCGTTAAAGTATAGTATCCTGTATGATCGCCAAACGGTCCTTCAAGCACCATTTTCTCTGGATCGACCCATCCCTCGATCACAAAGTCAAGATCTTCAGGAACATACAACGGTGTCGTAATGGATTGGACCAACTTCACGCTCTCTTTTTTGATTAAACCGTACAACAGCAACTCATTTACCCCATAAGGAAGCGGTGCAGTCGCACACCACGTATACAAGAGATCACCGCCGATACCTATGGAAACAGGCATCTTTTTACCGGCACGTTGATACTGATCAAAAAAGTGAGAAGAGTCCTTATGAATTTGCCAATGCATCCCCAGATGATTTTTATCATACACCTGTAATCGATACATCCCTAAGTTTACTACTTCACCATCGAGACTTTGAGTATAGACCTGCCCCATTGTGATAAAAGGACCGCCGTCTTCTTCCCACGTCGTGAGAATCGGCAAATCGTACAAATTGATCTCATCACCTTGGACTATGATCTCTTGACACGCACCGCGCGTTTTGAGTTTTTTGGGAAACATATCTTTCATACTAAAAAGATCACCCAACATCCCGACTTTTTCTTTAAAACCTTGCGGTGGCTTCATATGCAGAAGCTTCTCGATCTCTGATGCGACACCCTCAACATCTCGTCCAAAGATAAATTCCGTTCGTTCATACGAGCCAAAAAGATTCATTACCACCGGTGTTGCAAAGGCTTTATCATTTTTTAAATCAATCGGGTGAGTAAATAAAAGAGCCTTACCACCCCCCTCTTTTTTTACTTCGGCGTATGCTAAATGAGGGATTTCAAGATGGATATCCAAAGGGGTATCAATCACACGCAATTCATTGCGTCCTTTTAACAGTTCCAGCGTTTTAGCTAATGTCATGCTTTATGCCCATTTGCCATAGCTTCTGCACGACTTAAAAGTTCCATCGCACCCTGGTCGATCAATCGTTGTGCCATAGCTTCTCCGACACCGGCAGTCGCATCACGAGCGACACTGATTTCTTCCCCCATCATCTCACTTCCATCCGGAAGTCCTAACGTGCTACGTACTGTGACCATACCATCAGACTGTACTCTGGCACTGACACCGATAGGGACCTGACAGCCCCCTTGCAAAGTATCCACAAATCCGCGTTCGATGGTTGTTTCCAATCGACTGTCTGCATCTTCTAACATACTTGCGATTTCAAGTACCCACGGTTCATCAACGGTTTCAATACCTAAAGCACCCTGCCCCATTGCCGGAAGCATCTCATCCATAGAAATAGGATAAAAATGTGCCACACTTTGAGTCAATCCCAAACGGTTTATTCCCGCGGCCGCCAAAATAATCGCATCAAATTCACCCTCTTTAAGTTTACGGATACGGGTATCTACATTTCCACGCAAATCTTTGATCACCAAATCAGGACGCTCTTGCAATAGTTGCATCCGTCGGCGCAGTGAAGATGTTCCTACAACAGCACCTTGAGGTAAAGCATCGATGTCTGCGTATTTTTCACTCAACATGGCATCGCGTACATCTTCGCGTTTCGTAATGGCAGAGAGTAACAGCCCTTTTGGCATAACAGTCGGAACATCCTTGAGTGAATGGACCGCCATTTGTGCTTCACCTGCAAGCATCGATTCTTCGATCTCTTTTAGAAAAAGCCCTTTTCCCCCGATCTTAGCCAACGGCACGTCCAAGATTTTATCCCCGGAGGTGATAATGATTTTGAGTTCAACTTCAATATCCGTGTATTTTGATTCAATTACCGATTTGATGTATTTGGACTGCCAAAGAGCAAGTTTACTGCCTCGAGTTGCTATGGTGAGTTTTTTCATCTAATTATTTAACCTTTATCTCTTTGTACTTGTTTTTAGTAGGATCTTTTACGCCATTGAAGAAAACCGTAGGGGTTCCTGAGACCATCGCACTTTGAGCTGCTTTTTGATCCGATTCAAATTGTTTGATGACCGATGGACGTCGAAGATCCGCTAACGTCAACTTACTGTTGAACGTTTTATTAAAGGCATCTAAAATTTTACCTTCATCTTTTTCATTAGCATTGATATCAACCGTATACAAACGCTGTGTCACATTGTTCATATTTGCTTGTTCTGCTGCAATGGCCGCTTTTGTCAAAGTCACTGCGGCAGGATGCAGTGTAGGCAACGGATAATGAAAATAATAGACACCAAACGTACTTGGATACTTGGTCATATAACTTAGTGTTTCAGGAACGTAACGGCGACAAAACGGGCATAACGGATCCGAGAAAATAGCGACTTTATATCTTGCATTGGTATTACCGCTAATGAGATTGTTTTTGGTATAAAACTGTGCCGGAAAATCAGGAGCAAGAGTATCATTATAGCGCTCGCCCGTTTTTATATTGACCAATTCAGGTGCTAACGTATCACTACTAACAAAATAGGTGCCGCTTTGATTAATATGGCGACTTTCATTACCTTGCTTGACGTCCGCTTCAATAGCAACGAAATACGCCTGCCATCCCTTCATTCCCGGTACGGACTTTTTACTGTTTATATCCAGTTGAACATTCGAAACATTAGCATTTGATGCGATCCCTTTTTTTAAAAACGCTAATACTTCCGCATCGCTCGCGCCAAATACATTAGCGCAAAGCAGGAGAATCGCTGATAATTTCTGCATCGATAACATTGTCATCCTTTGGTTGATTAAATTCATTTTGTTGTGGATATTTTGGCATAAAACGGCTAATGATCAGTGAACCCAATAAACTGATGTGTATTAAAATGGCCATAATATCCGTAAAGATACCCGGTAATATCAACAATATCGCCCCCAAAAGGGAGAGAAGATTGCGTTGATAAAAGCCATTGGCGTTAATGCGCCGTTCTTTAAGCTCCATGATATTGAGGATCAAGGTTGAACGAAAATTAAAAAGGATCGCAATACCGATGAGGGCACTGACCATAATCTCAGCGAACATCATCAAACCGCCGATACGCGAAGCTACCTCTACGGTAATGATTACCTCTAAAAACAGGTAAATCAGGAAATAGATCATCCGATGAGTTCCTTGATTTTTGAGAGTACGTCTTGCGCATTTACCGTCAACATTTCTCGTGTATTACGGATCATGATTTGAACTTGGTTGTTTTCCATCTCTTTACCGACAATCACTGTGAAAGGGAAACCGATTAGCTCTGCATCCGACATTTTAAATCCAAAACGCTCTTTACGATCGTCCAAAATCGTCTCAACACCTGCTTTGAGTAACTCTTCATACAATGCCTCTGCGTATGCGACATGGGTCTCTTCTTTGATATTAGAGATCATAATATCGACCATATACGGAGCCGTTGCATGCGTCCAGATACACCCTTTGTCATCGTGATGCTGTTCAATGACCGCAGCAACAAGACGGCTGACACCCATTCCGTACGTACCCATTATAAACGGTGTTGATCGTCCATTCTCGTCTAGGTATTCAGCTTTTAGAGGGGCAGAATACGTCGTACCGAGTTTAAAGATATGTCCTACTTCGATCCCTTTGGTGTGTGTAAGCTTTCCATCACAATAAGGACATCCATCCCCCTCTTGAACTTCGATCAGATCCGCAAACACGGCTTCATTCATGACGCTTAGATCAACACCTACAAAATGGTAATCGACTTCATTCGCACCCACAATCATTGCCGTTGCATTTTTCGTATCGTTGTCCATCACTATACGGATTTTATCCTGATCCAACGGCCCTACAAAACCGGGAATCAATCCAATCTCTATAAGCTCTGCTTCACTTGCATCGACTAAATCAATAGCCCCAACACTGTTGCGTGCCTTGACCTCTTGGAGTTCATCACATCCACGGATAAAGAAACAAACCAGTTCACTTCCCTCGATGTACATGGCACGTTTGACAACCGCCTTAAGAGTGTAATAGGGATCGACTTTAAAAAATTGACTCAAATCCTCTATCGACTTGATATTGGGTGTTTTGAAACGGGCGAACTCAGCACTTGGCACTTCTGGAAAACTCTTTCTCGGTGAACGGCGTGCCGCTTCGACATTGGCCCCGTATTCACACGTATCACAGACTGCAAGAGTATCTTCACCGCTTTGCGCCAATACCATAAGCTCTTTTGAACCCGTGCCACCTATGGCACCACTGTCTGCTTCTACAATACGAAAGTCAAGGCCTAAACGCTCTAAAACTCTTTTATATGCAGCTTCCATCGCATCAAATTCACGATCCAAATCTTCTGTAGAAGAGTGAAAACTGTACCCGTCTTTCATCACAAACTCACGACCGCGCATCAATCCAAAACGGGGACGCGCTTCATCACGGAATTTGGTCTTGATTTGATAGAGATTAATAGGGAGCTGTTTGTAACTCGTTACGCGATTACGAACGATGCTGACCATCATCTCTTCATGCGTCGGCCCTAGAACAAAAAGATTATCTTTTCGATCACGAAAACGCAACAGCTCTTTACCGAATTTTTCGATTCGTCCGCTCTCTTCCCACAACTCTGCAGGAGTTACAAAACTCAAATCGACTTCCAATGCCCCCGCACGATCCATCTCTTCGATGATGATTGTCTCTATCTTGCGTAAAACACGCTTTCCTAAAGGGAGAAAATTATACAGACCACTTGCTACTTGGGTCACAAATCCGCCACGAGAAAGGTAGATATGACTGGGAAGTTGAGCATCTTTAGGAGACTCTTTAGTAGTGGGAATATAGGCCTTTGAAAAACGCATTAGGAACCTTTGTAAGATTTTTGGGTTGGTGGAGTCTGATCATCGTTTTGATTGGTTAAAAAGCTCATGGCGCCAATCAAGGCATCCGCCCTAAGTGGGTCAGAGACATCGCGCATCTGCTGTGCAAAAGGGTGTAAAAAACGCTTTAAAGCTTGCTCGGCCGCTTTTTGAACGGCCGCTTCATGCTCTTTTGGTATAAACCCTTTTCCGATAACTCGCTTAGTTTCCGCAAGGGCGCAAGCGTAAGCCGATTCATACATCGTTTTTATCAACGGCTCAATGCTTAACGCTTTAAGCCATTCAAAAAAAGCGGCACTTTGACGACCTATCACCACAAACGAGGTGCGTGCTTCATCTTCGCGCAAAGCAATATTGGTGCTGACAATCTCTTTGAGATCGTCAATACGGTACACATCTATCCCAAATGAACCACTCTCACACTCTATATCTCTAGGCACTGCCATATCAAACCAATAACGATTAAAGGAACAAGTTTTGATCATAGACTCGTCAATAATAGGGACAATAGAACCTGTTGACGTAAAAAGTAGCGGATATTCATTAACAGCATCATCCAATTCATCATATGACCGAACTTTTGCATTACACTCACGGGCTATCTCTTCGGCTTTACTGTAGGTTCGATTCATCATCGTAACCTCAACACCTTGAGCACTTAGATGTTTACACGTGATGACTGACATCTCACCCGATCCGATCACCAGTGCCTTCATCCCATTTAATGAACCGCAACATTCACGTGCTTTGCTTACAGCAACACTTGCAACGGATACAGGTTTTGAAGATATCTCGGTTGCATTGCGTATCTCCGCCGCACATTTTTGGGCAAACTGCATGGCTCTGGAGATTTTTAGTCCGCAAAACTCATGCTCAAGAGACAATTTGAAAGCGTCTTTTATCTGTCCCGCAATTTGAGTTTCACCTACGACCATAGAATCAAGTGAACTGGCGACGCTAAACAAGTGGTGAATTGCACCGTAATCATCCAAAATATCTCCGCGTATCTTCAACTCATCCAATGGAAAATGGGAATGTGCTGCCAGTAGCGTAAGCAGATACTCTGTCGCATCTTCTACATGACTACAACTGCAAAAAAATTCAATTCGGTTACACGTTGAAAGGATCATTGACTCACTGATATGAGGGTGATTGTTGATCTTCTCCATCATTGCAATCTTTGCCGCATCATTGACAAATGCCAACTTCTCACGCTGAGCAAGAGTCGAATTTTTATGGGAAAAACTGATGACCAAATAATGCATTAATGGCTTCTTTGAATCACGGTTGTAATAATGGTACGTAACGCATCCTCATCACTAATAACGCTTAATGCTTCATCGCAAAGTTCCTGCGCTTTCGCATACGAACGTTCAATGATACAATGCTCTTTCATCGCATTAAAAAGCCACTGCTTTTCAGAAGCATCAAGGGTACGCCCGTGGCATCCAATCAGTTTTTCTTTATCCTTAGCATCCAAAACGTCGTATAAATCCATGTAGGGAAGCGTTGTTTTCCCTTCCACAAAATCATTCAACGCAGGTTTGCCCAGTGTCGCTTCATCCCCGACAATGTCCAAAATATCATCCACGATTTGAAATGCCAATCCCAAATTTTTACCGTAAACGCCATAAGCCGCCGCCTCTTTTCCCTCCAAAAGTGCCGCACAATAAGCACACGATTCGATCAAGGTTGCCGTTTTCAAATAGAGCATTTTAAGATAAAGATCACGGTCAAGATTAAACTGCCCTGCCATCTCAACATCCATCATCTCCCCGATTGAGAGCTGTGTCACCGATTGCGATATTGCTCGTGCTATTTTAGGATCAAATGAGGTGAGTTCGCTAAAAGCTTTGGAATACAAAATATCCCCCAGCATAATAGCTATTTTGCTTCCATGCGTAGCGTTGACCGATTCCACACCTCGACGCAACATCGCTTCATCGATCACATCATCGTGAAGCAAACTTGCGGCATGAATCAGCTCAACAATCGCTCCCAAACGTGCGGCATCAGGATGGTTAGGGGCAATGGTCAAAATGAGTCTCGCTCGCAGCCTTTTCCCTCCGGAGAGTTTTGAAAACAGCTGTGTTGCTTGCGGAAAATCAACTTCCTCTACAAGCTCGCGAATAATGGTTTCAACACGTTCAAACATCACTTGATTCACTTCTCCGTTAAATAATCCAACACAACTCGCTTCTCTTTATCAAACACCAAGAGGTCAAATTGCGCTTTTTTGGTACCTTCATCAAATTTTTTGAACACTACAACTGCATACACTGCATCACGTTCACTTTTGACTGCCGGTAAAAGCTGTTTTCGGAAGCTTTGATTACTGTATCCGGCATACAATACATGCTGTCCGACAAAGCGATCAAAACTTTCATGGACGATCAATGCTTTATCGGTATAAAGCGTCCATCGCCACGTGAGCAATCTCTCCTGCCCATCGCTTTTGACCATTATTTTTACAAACTGATCTTTTTCCAGATTAAATGTCTTCATCTCTCGCCACGGTGCCCCATGCAAAGAGATAAATGCCATACACAGCAACAGTGCTTTTAACATAATGGCGTAACTGTCCTCAATAGAGAAAATTAAAGGGGGATTATACCATCTGAAATCTTATTCCAAATGGAGCTAGTATAATGTATCCAAGATTTTGCTTTTATACAGCATCGTTTCCACTTTGGAATGGATGATACGGTTTTCTTCTTTTAGCGCATCGTGCTCGCGGTTGAGCGTTGAAATCTCTCTGCTTTTAAAATAGATCTGTGTTTGTATGAATATTTTGGGAAATACAAAAATCAGAACTAAAAATATTCCGACAAATACATTGCGTAAGAAATGGATGCCCATCGTATCATCGGGTATGATAATCTCTCGAGTCGCTTCTAAAATATCGTATTTGTCACTCATCTCAAAAACCTATCTGTTTATCTCAAAAATTCGTAATTTTGCACTTCGGCTTCGTGAGTTTGAACGCAGTTCATCCTCTTGAGCACTCAAAGGCTTTTTCGTCACTACTTTTCCTATAGCATTGTTATTACCGCAGGTACATCGCATCGCATCGTCTGGACAAATACAGTTTTTAGCCCATGTCATAAAACGCTGTTTTACAATCCGATCTTCCAACGAATGGAAAGTAATAATGGCTACTCGAAGACGCTTTTGCGGACCGCTTTCAATCGCATCCAACAATCGGGTCAACTCACCCAGTTCATCGTTTACTTCGATACGGATCGCCTGCATCACCAATGTCGAGGGATGAATTTTCTTCCCTCTTGGCATCAGATGAAAAATCGCATCCGAAAGCTGTTTTGCTGACTCAAACGGTCGTCGTTGGACAATCGTTTGCGCTACTTGTCTCGCATTAGTTACTTCACCGTATTCACGCAAAATATGTTCTAGAGTGCTTTGCGAATAATCATTCACAACCGCACTCGCACACAGTAGCGCGTTAGGGTCCATTCGCATATCAAGGGTATCGCTCTCATACGAAAAGCCGCGTTCTCTCACATCAAGCTGAAGTGATGATACTCCTATATCGGCCAAAATTCCGCAAACTTGATCGGTATATTCACTCAAAAGAGACTTTGCAACCGCTGAAAAACGTCCCTGCCGTATCTGCACACGATCTCCATAAGGCTCTAGACGTTGTGTTGAAAAAGCAATGGCCGTAGGGTCTTGATCAATCCCTATTAATTGACGGTTTGCATCCGCATCCAACAATAAAGAGGTATGCCCGCCGTATCCCAATGTACAATCAATGATAATCCCCTCTTTGCAAACATCAAATGCTTCGGTTACCTCACGGTACAAAACAGGAATATGAGGAGATTTTTGCACGGTCACACCTTGGTTATTTATTGGCATTATTATAACGCCAACTCGTTTAAAGCGCTCTCAATAGCATCGAAGATACGCCCCAGTTCCTCTGGTGTGATCACATAAGGGGGCATAACGTAAATAACATTTCCCAAAGGGCGTATCAATATACACTTAGCCAGACAATAACGATGAATCTTAACCCCGATACGCTCAGCAGGATCAAATCCCTGCAATTCGATCACTCCGATCATCCCGCATTGACGTGTTTCTTTGACCTCTTTGCGGGATTCAAACCGTTTCAATCCCTCAGTGATTACCCTTAAAAGCTTTTGATTGGCCTCTATCACTTTGTTTTTTTCAAACAAATCCAGCGTCGCGTTAGCCGCCGCACATGCCAATGCATTCCCCGTATAACTGTGCGAGTGTAAGAAGGAACGATACGGGTTGTAATCACAATAAAACTCTCCGTAAATCGACTCAGTCGTCATAACAACCGACAGAGGTAAATAGCCGCCAGTCAGGCCCTTTGAGAGAATTAAAAAGTCAGGTGTTATTGCAGCTTGCTCACAGGCGAACATCGTACCCGTTCTCCCAAATCCGACCATGATCTCATCGGCAATAAAATGAATGCCGTACTCACTGCATAAACGTTTGGCTTGGGTTAAATAATGGGGATGATACATCACCATTCCCCCTGCCCCTTGGACTAACGGTTCGACAATCAGCGCTGCTATTTCCTGATTTCTTTCTTTTAATAATTGTTCAAAACTTGCAATGGCTTCATTGGCTGCTTCCATTGATTGATCACACGGGCATAGTGTTTGAATGGAACGGATCAATAACGGTTCATAGGTCTCTTTATAAAGTGCAACATCCCCTATCGAAAGGGCTCCCAGCGTCTCACCATGATAGCTGTTGGACAAAGAGACAAATAACGCTCTGTTATCCCCCCGATTGCGATGAGCATGATAACTCATCTTCAAGGCAACTTCGACGGCGCTGGAGCCATTGTCTGCATAAAAACAGCGTGTCAATCCATCTGGAGCCAATGCCACCAATCGCTCAGAAAGTTTGACGATTCCTTCATGAGTAAATCCTGCCAAAATCACATGTTCGAGTGTATCGAGCTGTTCTTTGATTTTCGCATTGATGTATCCATTGGCATGACCGAATAAATTGACCCACCAGCTGCTGATTCCGTCAATGTATCGATTTCCCTCAAAATCTTCGAGATAGACTCCCACACCTTTCGAAATTGGAATAATAGGAAAGGTTTCGTGATCTTTCATCTGCGTACATGGATGCCATAGAACATTCATATCACGATTTGAAATGTGTTGATTTGTCATATTTTCCCTTATTGAGTGCAAATTTAGGCTTTAATACGCTAACAACCGTTATGGCACTTCTTTATTCATCGAAGTTTAATGGTAAAAGCAATAAAATATCCAAATTTTACACTATTAAATAAAATAAAGGCCCATACGATCATGATTACTTGGATGCAACACCACCGAAAATACCTCGTCATTACGATTTGGGTTTCTACAATCGCCTTTATTGGAGCAGGATTTGTAGGATGGGGTCAATACAGTTACGGAGATAAAGCCAGTGCCGTTGCGCAAGTAGGCGATGTTTCCATTACAATGGAAGAATTCCAAAAAAACTATTCCAATCTTTTTAATCAATACAACCAAGTTTTTCAAGGCAAACTTGACGAGAAACAGGCTCAACAGTTTGGATTGCAGCGTCAAGCACTTCAAACTCTTGTCAGCCAGGCATTGATACTCAATCTTGCCAACAGCTATAAGATCACCGTAAGCGATGAAGAACTTTTCAACGTGATCAAAAAAGAAAAAGCTTTCGCAAAAGCCGGTGCATTTGACAAGCAGATGTATGCCGAAGTCTTAAGTAACAATCACCTAACGATTAAAGAATATGAAGCGGGAATGCGTAAGGAACTCCTCATCCAAAAAACACTTTATCTTTTTACACCTGCTATAAGAACACTTGAAACCAATACAATAGCTTCCGCAATGGGCGTTGCCGATAAAATCGAATACAAACTTTTAACCCCAAGCATGATTTCACTCAGCAGTGATGAAGCAGGGCTCAAAGCATTTTGGGAACAACATCAAAAAGAATTTAAAAAAGAAGCATCCTATGATCTTTCCATCATCCATATGGGTAATCAGGCTACTCAAAATGATGCACTTCGTCGCTACATCGATTTCAAGAAAGGCAACGTCGATCCATCAGCCAACATTACCAAAACGACCCTCTCATCTCAAACCAATACCTTTGACCCTGAACTGGTAAAAGCAATCACTGCATTAACCACAGAAAAGCCTTTCCTAAAGCCTCGCAAACTGGGTGATGAATTCGTAATCATCAAACTTGATGCTATAAATCCTGCAGCGACAAAAAGCTATGAAGAGGCCAAACAGGAAGCTAACGCACTTTACATGAATGAAGCCAAAAAGAGCAAACTGCAAGAGTTAGCACAAAACAGCTATAAAACATTTAGCGGTACTGTGAGTGATTTCATCATGCACACCCAAAAGACGCCAATTAGCGGATTATCGGCTACAGAGTCCAGTGAATTTACCGATAAATTGTTTGCTACCAAACAAAAACAAGGGTTTTTAACTTTGAAAAGCGGAAATGTCATTCTCTATAACGTTTTGGAACAAAAGTTGCTTCAAGATACGACAGTAGCTGAAGAGAACACCGCGATGAAGCTAAAAGGTAATTTACTCAATCAAAAGCTCATGAAAATGCTTGAGAGTAAGTACCCAATAAAAATCTATGCAGAGGGGATTTGATTTTGAAACGAACGGTTTTAGCCATCGATATCGGTTCGACAAAAGTCTGTGCCATAATCGCCGAAATAGATAACGACAACAGCGCTCAGATTATTGGTGCCGGTATTTCTAAAGCGCAAGGTTTGCGTAAAGGAAGTATCACCAATATTGAGCTTGCTTCTAAATCTATTAAAGCCGCACTTAACGATGCGCGTCGCGTCGCAGGCACAGATATTAAAAGCGCTATCGTTACCATCTCCGGCGCCTATACCAAAAGCATTAATTCAAGTGGAATTGTCAATGTTCCCAACAGAGAGATAACACTCAAAGAGATCAATCGTGTTATGCATACCTCTTTATACAATGCTAATATCCCTAATGAGTTTGAAGTGCTTCATGCCCTTCCGTATAACTTTAAAGTAGACGATCAAGATTTCATCGAAGATCCACTTGGGATGAATGCCGCACGCTTAGAAGTTGAGACCCACATCATCACGACGCAAAAGTCAAATCTCAATAATTTGCGCAAAGCTGTTAAAGCTGCCGGTGTTGATGTTGAGAGCATTGTACTTAGCGGTTACGCTTCAGCAATCGCCGTCCTAAATCTGGATGAAAAAGAGTTAGGTGCTGCCGTTGTCGATATGGGTGGAAATACGAGTAATATTGTTATCCACGCAGGACATGCAATCCGTTACAACGACTTTTTGGGTGTGGGGTCCAACCACATCACGAATGATTTATCCATGGCGTTGCATACTCCATTGCAAACAGCGGATAATGTCAAAATGAACTACGGATCACTGTACACGCCAAGTAATGATTTAATCGAGCTTCCGGTAATCGGTGATGAAACCTCGACACATGAAGTATCTCTTGAAGTGGTACATAACGTTATCTATGCCCGTGTTGAAGAGACGTTGATGATCATCGCGCAATCCATTGAAAAAAGCGGTCTTAAAGAACACATGGGAGCAGGAATCGTACTCACCGGTGGATTTACTAAAATCGAAGGTCTGCGCGAACTAGCCGTTGCTATTCTTGATAATATGCCTGTACGTCTTGCTAAGCCATCTGATATGGGAGGACTGTTCGATACACTTCGCGATCCTTCCTATTCGGGAGCAGTTGGCCTTATCAAATATTCAGCAGGTGGATACACACCGTACGAAATTGATGTCAACAAAAAGATGCGTCATGCCGGAGAAGAAGTGCTTCCTTATGAAACACCGATTATGGAAGAAGAACTAGAAAACTTAGAGTCTACTGCTTTCCCGTCATCTTCGGCTTCAACACAATCTAAAAACAACGTTCCAAAACACGAATCGAAACCAAGCACAGACACGACTATGGTCAAGATTGGTTCGAATCCAAACAGCAAGAACGACGAACCAAATCCGATTTCCAAGTTTTGGAATTGGGCAACCCAATTATTTTAAACACACCAAGGAGCAAGTATGGAACCATTTTCAATTAATGAATCATCAACATTAACAGGGGCACGGATCGTAGCAGTCGGTGTCGGTGGCGGCGGCGGAAACATGATCGGCTATATGCTAAAAGAGGAGATTCCAGGAATCGAACTTATTATTGCAAATACCGATGCGCAAGTGCTAGAGCAAGGCTCAGCCGCTATTAAAATTCAATTGGGTGCCAAACTGACCAAAGGTTTGGGTGCCGGAATGAAACCGGAGATCGGTAAAGAATCCGCGATTGAAAGTTATGAAGACTTACGCCGTGCTCTTGAGGGTGCTGATATCGTTTTTGTTGCTGCTGGTTTGGGTGGTGGAACAGGAACAGGTGCTGCGCCTATTATTGCTAAGATCGCAAAAGAAGTCGGCGCATTGACGATTGCTGTTGTGACTAAACCTTTCTCATTTGAAGGGCGTAAGCGTCTTAAACTTGCTGAAGAAGGGCTAGAAGAGCTTAAAAATGAATCTGATTCTATTGTCGTTATTCCAAATGACAAATTGCTCTCGATCATTGATCCGAAACTTGGGATCAAAGACAGCTTTAAAATTGTTGACAGCGTACTTGCTCGCGCTGTAAGCGGTACATCGGGTGTTATTCTTGCCAGCGGTGAAAACGACATCAACCTTGACTTCGCGGACTTACGTACTGTTATGAGTCATCGTGGATTGGCTCTCATGGGTGTGGGCGAATACAAAGGTGATAATGCAGCGTATGAAGCGATTAAAAATGCGATCGAATCTCCATTGCTCGATAACATGTCTATTAACGGCGCGCTTGGTGTATTGGTACACTTCAACATGCACCCTGAATTTCCGTTCATGGAACTTAGTGCTGCGATGGAAGTGGTACAAAAAAGTGTGGATGAAAGTGCTGAAGTTATTTTCGGTACAACAACCGATGACTCTCTTGCTCTTGACTTCATTCGCATTACCCTCGTTGCTACGGGTTTTGAGAAAAAAGCATCACAGGGTATCAATAACTGTGAATTTGAAAACAAAGAAGCAGCAACGGCAAAGCCTCGCGTAGTGGTTCGCGCTTCGGCTATGGTTGCTAATGGTGATTACAGCGAAGACTTTTTGGATGTACCGACGTTCATGCGTCAGCAAAAAGACTAACATCCCTTTTCCATGCTCTCCTTTGACACGCTCATAAAGGCCAAAACGCTCCTTGGCCTAAGTGATCGAGTCACCCTCTCCGAAATCAAATCCCGTTATAAAATGATGATGAAACAATGGCATCCTGACAGGCATCCCGATGACCTCGAAACCGCTCATGCTATGAGTACGCAGATCAATGAAGCGTATGCTGTAATCTTGGAATACTGCTCCAAATACGAATTTAATTTTGATGAGAGCTTTTTAAAAGATAAGACCATCACTCCGCAAGAGTGGTGGGCGAAGCGGTTTGGGGGGAGATAGGCTTTATATCATCAACTCGCATAATGCTTGAGTGATAATCTTTGCTTCGTCTTGTGTAATAACACCTATCTTTTCTTTAATACGTGATTTTGAGAGAGAACGTATTTCGTTAATACAAGCATCCGAAATTTCATTTAGTTTTTCCCTCTTTGGTAGTGTCAAGCGATAAGGCAGTGCATTTGACTCTATGCGAGTCGATAATGGAATAACGATCACCGTAGCCAATAGCTCATTATCATCATTCTTGCTCATTATTATCGCAGGGCGCAGCTTACCTATTTCACCCCCTTTTGCGGGATTAAAATCGACCAGACAGATGTCATTCTTACACAATGCCATCAGACACTGCTCCCTCTTCTATAGGATCAATCACTTGCGCTTTAGCAATGCGCTCTAGCAAAGAACGTTTTTTGGCTTTTTCAATATTTTCTATAAAAACACTAAACTCTTTTGCCATCGATTTGGGGACAAAAAAGCCCACTTCCTCTTTTCTCCGTCCATCGATGATATGAACAATCTCATCATGGTAACTGTAAAGGGTTTCCGGTTTTCGGATTTCTGCTAATGTCGCTTCTATCATACGAATCCTTTTGCTAAAACTATTTGTAAAAATAGTATAACATATATATTTTTAATTATAGTGTTATATCTAACCTTGCTCACTATATATGTTAAAAATTTCAGTGGAGTATTTTTGTGATTATCTACTTTACAACTAATTATGTTTTTTAATAAAATTAATAATAAAATAATGAGAACTATAGACAGGATGTTTTCTATGCCTAAACACAACTCACTGCTTCTTATTCTTTCCATCATTACTATCTTTGTTATTACTCCTATGGTAGGAGAAGACATAAATATTCTTCCAAAATACGGATCATTATCTAAAAATGAAACACAAGAACTTGCTGACAAACAATTCCTTGCTGAGATCGATCAACGATATAAGGGAAATAAAAAAATAGCTGCGAATGATGTTTCGCGAACTGGCTGGACATTTTTACAGCAAGGTGATACAGTTAATGCTATGCGTCGCTTTAATCAGGCTTGGATGATAGATAACACTAATGGCTTTGCACTATGGGGAATGGCTGCAATTTCAAGCTTCAAAGGAAATTCAGAGCAGGCCTTAAAGCTATTTTCTGAAGCTGAACCTTTTATGAATAATGATATTGATTTTGCAGTTGACTACGCAAGAAGTGTTGGATTTGCTGGGGTACAATCAAATAATAAAAAACTTATTCAAGATGCCCTTCTTAATTTCTCAAAAATTCATAAACGTGCTCCGCAACACACATTAAACTTACAAAACTGGGCAATCATACTATTCTCAACTAATAATTTTACAGAAGCATGGGAAAAAATCAAGCTAGCAGAAGCAACCCCTCGCCATGCCGAACTCGACAAAAGATTCATTGCAGCCCTGCAAACCAAAATGGCTCGTCCATAAACTAAAAAATACCCTTAAACAATTGAATTTGAGATATCAATTTTTGACAACTCATTTACACTTCCACAATGGCTACAAAATGGTGTATAAATAGGAATATTAGTATGACACCCTTTGCATTCATGTAATAATTTTGCAGAACAGTGTGGACAAAAAGGATGGGTATAGTCTACTTTAAATCCACACTCAAAACATTGCGACAAAGAAATAAATTTTGAACGATTTTGTAATGTTTGTGCTGTTTTATTTTTAATTGTCGATTTTTGAAACCAAAAAATCAAGAAGCCAAATACGACGACGACTAATCCTATTGCCGCATAATTCAAAAGATTAAGTAGTCCTAGCTCAACAAGATACTCAATCAATTGCCTAAAAAACGTTTTAGGGACAATATCATAAATAAAAACAAGGGTATACCAAACCATTGGAAGCATCAGAATAATCGAAATATGACCACTGATAATTTTAACAATAGGATTGTACTCTTCTCCGCGCAATGAACGATTTGATGATCGAAAATAAACTAAACCAAATAATAGTAATAGCGGGAGTAAAAAGATAGCAATACGTCCATACTCATAAAATGGTTGCCAAAAATGATATTTTTCTTTTGCTTTGTAAAATTTCGTTCGATTTTCTGTAACATATTTTTTATACTCACCATACCCATTTAATGTTTTCACAGAGGGCACAGAAGTAAGCTCTTTTTCTAAACGGCTATTTTCTGTCATCAAAAGCTGATACTCTTGTTTGACTTCAAAGATTTTTTTATCTGTCGAAATCTCAGCAATTTTTTCAAACAACTGTGTATTATATTCATCTCGAATAGCCTGAATGCGGGTATTGTTTTTTTTAATCATTTTATCAAGATTTGTTAGCTTGTCCGTATTGATTGAAAAAAACTTATCAGATTTAACAATTTGTATGTATTCATCCAGATTATTACAATAGAGACTTTGAGTGTTTTTAGATGAGTATATACCGTATTGATCTACAGAGTCCTCAAATAAAGTATATTCCTCTTGTGGCTTATCAAAATGATTGACACACTGCTGAGGATAATAGACATACGACTCTGGCTCTTTTTTTGCTTCATGTGAAATCCCAATCGTCACATTAGTAAAAATAAATACATCAAGAACAATTAATAAAAAAAACGAAATAGAACTGAGAGGTTCATTTTTAAAAAAACGCAGATCCTGATTAATCTGCTTGAATCTTGAAGGCCATTTCCACATTTAACTCTCCTTTATCTAATGAAATGCGATCGGCCCTTGTGAACGTGCATGGATAAACTGCTGAACGACTTCGTTGGGTGAGTTTTTAAACGCCTCTTTATCTCCGGCTGCAACGATCACACCATCAAACAACATCGCGTAATTGTCCCCTGCTTTGAAGCTCTCAGCAATGTCGTGACTGATGAGTACGGAGGTCATACCGATCTCATCACGCAAGCGGCAGATCATTTGAGTGATAAAATCACTTGTTACAGGATCAAGCCCTGAGGTTGGTTCATCGTATAAAATAATCTCCGGTTCCAGTGCAAGGGTACGAGCCAACCCCACACGTTTACGCATCCCCCCGCTGAGTTCTTCTGGATATAGGGATTTCACGATTTTTGGATCAAGCCCTACCATCGTTAGTTTTTCATCGATTTTGTAGTCAAGTTCTTTTTGCGTAAGCAGTTGATGCTCCTGCATTGGGAAAGCAACGTTTTCTCCGATATTCATACTGTCAAATAACGCGCCGCTTTGAAAAAGAAAGCCTATCTTTTTACGTATTTCACGCAATGTTGCTTCATCCGCATGATCCATACGGGTCCCTTTATAGCTGATGATTCCGCTATCGGGCTTGAGCAATCCAACCATATGTTTGATGATCGTCGATTTACCGCCACCCGATACCCCGAAGATGACCGTTGTTTTCCCCTGCTCTATCTCCAGATTCACTCCGCGCAAGATTTCTCGTTTTCCAAAACTTTTGGTCACATTTTCAAAACGTATCATCGTTTTACCGCCATCAAATACGCTCTACGTCCAAAAAGGATGAGCAACATCACGAGCATGATCTTAAAATCAATCTCGCTTGCTTTATGCAGTGAATCAAATGAATTGTTCATCATCGCCACTTCACCCAGCTGTTGAAATTCCAACATTCTCGGGCTGTAAACACCACTGAAAAGAAGCAATGTCCCTACAGAACCTAATGCTGCCATAATAGAGATACGATCGATCTGCATCGCTTTGAAACGTGCGGCTTCATACGTTACGATAATAACCGCCATGATGTAGCCCCAATAGGTAAAGCGGCGGAATATTTCCCCCATGATCTTCCCCTCTTCATAGCGAGACAATAACGGAATGCTCAAATAGACTTCGGAGTGAAAGACAACCGCTGCAACAAATGCACCCAAAATAAGGACAGCTCCAACTGTCATAGCAATGGTAAGAAGATAGAAAACATCTATGAGAGCTTTTTTATTATTCATTTTTTTCCTTTGTTACGTGCAGGGAGTAAAACCCCCTACACTACGCTAACGCTTAGTTCTCTTCGGCAGAGTGCCCACGCGCATATATGCGCTTACTTCGCCTTTAAAATAAATCCTCGATCAAACGAAGCTAAATCTTTATAAAATTCCAATGATTGTACCGCAAAAGTTTTTAGATATTCCTGCACTTTGACTCTCTGGTCGTATCCCATTTCACATGCAAAAATAGGAATGTGTCTCGCATAGACCTCATCCAACAGCCTTTGGATAATCTCATCTCCGACAGTTCCGCCAAACAAAGCGTTTTGAGGTTCATACGATAAATTCGATTCCAAAGAGGCATCATCCGCGATATAAGGAGGATTTGAGACTAAAAAATCGATGGTCTCACTCACACAGTCCAGTAAATCACCCTGGCGCAGTTCGATACGATCACTTAGACAAAAGGCTTCGATATTCCGGCGTGCTACTTCTAGAGCCTTTGCAGAGATATCTACGGCGATAAAACGGGCATTGGGCAAATGAAGTGCAAGCAATATGGAGATGATCCCGCTTCCCGCACCGACTTCTACAAAAGTCATCGCTGCATTGGCATCAACATACGCCAATACGGTATCAATCAACAACTCTGTTTCGGGGCGAGGGATTAGCGCACCCTCATCAATGTAAAACTCTCTGGAATAAAAACTGACACGGTTAGTGAGATATTCCAACGGTTCATTGCCCGCTCTGCGCCCAATCCACTCCATCAAACGTGGTTCTTCTTCGTCTAGCAATGTCTCTTGATGGGTGATAAAGTAAAGTTGATCTTTATCCAAATAGGCGATTAACAGTAACTCTGCTTCACGACGCGGAAATTCGACAATCCCTGTGAGGCTTGCCGTTATCTCGTTATGCAGCTCTTTTAAAGTTCTGGGCATGGATCGATAAAATCTTCCGTAACGTCTGCAACAATGTCTGATCCCAATGCACGAAGCCGTTCTATGACAGGAGGATGCGTTGTGTGAAAAAAGCGATAGAGAGGGTGTGAGAGAGGAAAGCTTTTATTTTCGCTGACCAATTTAGTCAAGGCAGAAATCAAATGCACTGCACCGCCAAGCTCTGAGCCCTTCCGATCTGCTTCATACTCATTATGACGGCTAACAAGCCCCATAAGCGGCATCATCACAAAACTCACCATCGGCATCAAGAGAATAAATAACATCATCATAATATGAGGAGAAGGTGAAACTCCCAGTTGAAGATAAAGCGATTGCGGAAGATTACCGAAACCTGCGAACATAGCAAAAAGCATCACCCCCACCATCGCAATATTTTTATACAAATCGCCGTGAGCAAAATGACCTAATTCATGGCCCAATACAGCGATGAGTTCCTGAGGGGTTAATTTTTGCAACAAAGTATCGAATAAAACTACCCGTTTACTTTTCCCTAATCCGCCAAAATAGGCATTAAGACGTGTATCACGTTTACTTGCATCACTCACAAATACACCACTGCTGACAAAACCTGTTTTCTCCATCAATGTTGCAATTTCTTCTTGGAGTTGCGGGTTATCCAACGGAGTCACTTTGTCAAAGAACAAGGCGCGTACCGTTGGAAAGAGCATATTCATCATCACGACAACACCAAAAATAAAACAAAAACTCCACAACCACCACAGCTCGCTTGCATTGATAATTGCCGCGATGCCCCAAACAATCAAACCGCCGATGAGGATCGTAAGTAGGGTTGAAATCACAGTATCTTTAATGTATTGCCCTACACTTGAGCGGTTAAATCCATACTGTTCATCGATCTTGAACTTGCTATACCATCCAAACGGAGCCATTAAGATGCCATTGATCAAAATCAACCCTAACACGGCATAAAGGGTATGTAATAATGGGCTTTGCGACATAAGAAGCTCATCCAACCAAGTAAGCGCTCCCGCCATCCACACAAAAAAGAGTGCGTATTCTACCATCGCTTCTACCATGGAGAGCTTCTCTTTGGCAACAGCATAGTTTGCAGCATCTATATAGTCATGCTCACTTAACAAAATAGCCTTTTTGCGCTTTACTTGGTTAATAAACCCGATTTGCATAACACTCACATAAAGTCTGATAAAAATATAAACCGTGTAAAATCCAATAATCATTGTCAACATAAAAAATCCTTTGATAAAGGGGAATTTTACCATCATTAATGAAATTTGCACTACAATGAAGCCATGAAATTACGACACACTTTTACCATGGTCTTATCTACGTTGATTATAACCTCTGTAAGTGGAGAAGAAACTCTATCCCTTTCTAGCCAAAAACAGCACTATTATGAATTTCAGCAGCACCAAATTGATGCTTCCTACGATAAATTACGTTACGATTGGCTCTCTCCCATCACCCTAAAAGCATCCAGCATGTATGAAAAATCAGCCTCTTTTGGGACAAAAGACACACGCCAGACTCTCTCAGCAGGAATCGCACAGGACCTTTTTCGTTCAGGTGGAATCACCTATTCTATTGACTACGCCAAAACAAAAAAAGAAGCCGATACGTTAGCTTTGAACAAAGAGATCGCCAATATCAACCAAAAGCTCGTCAATGCTGTTCTTACCTACCGTAAAAATGCTATTGTCTTACAACAAAGTGATCTGAAACTCAAAAATGCAAAAATCGAGATTTTTCTGAAACGAAAACAGTATGAAGCGGGCGATATTGATATAACTTTGCTCAATAATGCCCTGATGAGCCAAAGTAATGAACTCAAGAACAACACCTCTTTGCGGTATGCCCTCATCCAACAAAAATATGAGGCTACCAAGTTAAGCGATATTTCCATCGAATCGGTTACCATCCCCACCTATACCCTCACCCAAAAAGAGACTTTTTTAACCGATGGATGGGACATCCGGTATTCTCAGGCTCTGAGTCAAAACGCAGCACAGCAATACGGGCAAGTCAAAAGTGCTTATCTACCAAAACTAACCCTTATCGCCGATACGGGATATCAACGGTATGATGCGCAAAACGTTCCCACATCTGACTACAGAGGCAATTTTTACGATGCAGGATTACAGCTATCCATACCGCTAACGTATAACGGTTCTGCGACATCCCAAGAAGCACAAGCCGTTTATTTAAAACAGCAGGCACTTACTGCCGATACCAAACGACAGATGGATGCTTTATACAACCAGACTTTAGCCCTCATCGAGAGTTATCAACAGACCATCCGCATCACACAAGACAATCTCAAATTCTATGATGAATTATTAACAGCTACCAAAGCTGCCGTCAATGCAGGCTACAAAGCAGGATACGATTTGCAAACCCTGCAAAACACCCGTACAATTGAAGAACTTGAGATCAAAATCAATGAGATAAACATCCAAATCCAACTCTCACAGCTGCACTATCAAATGCGACACACACAGGAACCTCAACTATGACCTCTCAAACCATCGAAACAACCCTCGGAATCAATACACAAAACGCCCCAAAGCGATGGAAAAAAATCCTGTGGGGCGTTTTGATACTGCTGCTTATCGCTGCTGGCACTTTTTACGGTATCAAAAACTCTAGTAGCGAGAAGATAACGTACATTACGGTCCCATTCAAGAGTCAAGACCTCACCACAACCGTTGCAGCAACCGGCAATCTTGAACCGACCAATACGATCGATGTAGGGATCGAAGTCTCAGGGACGATTGATAAAGTATTGGTCGATTACAATGATCGGGTAAAAAGCGGTCAAATCCTGGCTCGACTGGATACTACCAAGCTCACTGCCGCCGTTACCAGTTCACACGCCCTCTTACAAAAATCACAAGCCAATGAACAAAGTGCCAAAGCCTCTGTTGACAATGCCGTAATTGAAGACGATCGTGCCCATACGATGTATGCATCTACCAACGGCAACTATCCCTCACGTAAAGAGATGCAGTCCTCATCCACCATGCTCATCCAAGCCAAAGCATCATTGGCTGCTGCAAGAGCACAAGTGGCACAATCCTATGCACAACTCAGAAGCGATGAAGACAATCTGCGCAAAGCTGTCGTCGTCTCACCTATTGACGGAATCATCCTGACTCGCAAAGTCGAACCGGGTCAAACCGTTGTTGCCGCTATGCAAACCCCTATTTTGTTTACCCTTGCCGAAGACTTGACCCAAATGAAAGCGATCGTCAGTGTCGATGAAGCAGACATCGGAGGGGTCAAAGAGGGGCAAAAAGTCGTCTTTACCGTCGATGCCTATACCAATCGTCAATTTGAGGGCAAGATCATCCAGTTGCGACTCAACTCAGCCATCGTAAACGGGGTTGTCACGTATGAGGCCGTTGTACAAGTGGACAACAGTGACCTGTTTTTGCGACCCGGAATGACAGCCAGTGCATCCATCATTACAAACACCCTTAAAAATGTCACTGTCGTCCCCAATGCCGCATTGCGCTTTAATCCCCCACTAAGTGACGCTGAAGAGAAAGATAAAAAGAAAAAGCATGCTGTGGAAGAAGCGGATAAAGGGGAATATGTCTGGGTACTTAAAAATAACATTCCTACCAGAGTAAAAGTTCAAATAGGTAAAAGTGACGGAATCTCCAGTATCGTCACTTCATCTTCTCTCAACGCAGGCGATTTGATCATTACAGGCGTTAGTGAAAAACCATGACAATTCCCCTAAAATCGGTCATCGAGCTCAAAGAGACCAAAAAATACTATGGACAAGGTGACGCTACCGCATATGCACTGCAAGGGGTCAACCTCTCGATACAGCCCGGTGAATTCGTGGCAATCATGGGACCCAGCGGATCAGGCAAATCGACCGCAATGAACATTATCGGATGCCTCGATGTCCCCACCGAAGGTGACTATCTCTTTGATGGTGTCAATGTAGGAAAACTAAGCCGCGATCAAAGAGCACTTCTACGACGTCACTACATCGGATTTATCTTTCAAGGATTCAACTTGTTAGGCAAGACCTCTGCACTTGAAAACGTTGAACTCCCTTTGCTTTATCGCGGTATCCCCTCAGCACAACGCAAGAGTATGGCAATGGAAGCCCTTAAGAGTGTTGGTTTAGAAAATGTGGCTCACCATACACCCGGCGAGCTTTCAGGGGGTCAGCAACAGCGTGTTGCCATTGCACGTGCAATTGTCACCAATCCTCTCGTACTGCTTGCAGATGAACCCACAGGTAATCTAGATACCGCCAAGAGCATCGAAGTGATGGAACTTTTGCGCTCCTTCAACCGTGATAAGGGAATCACCATCATCATGGTCACCCATGAAAACGATATGGCTCAGTTTGCTTCGCGTATTATCCACTTCCGAGACGGACACATCGATATATCCGAATCACAAAACGATCACCTATGATTTGGAATGCTTTTATTTTGGCTCTTCGTGAGATCCGACGCAGTGCTATGCGCTCATTTTTAACAACCCTTGGAATCGTGATCGGTGTCGCATCCGTCATCTCTATGGTGATGTTAGGCGATGCGACAACCGCCTATGTCACGCAAAGTATCTCCAAACTTGGTAGTAATATGCTCATTGTCCGACCAGGACAAGATCGACACGGTCCCAGCAGTGACAATATCGCTAAACGCTTTACCCAAGATGATCTTGCTGCAATCGTACGGGAAATACCGGGATTAAAAGGGGTAGCCCCAGTATCGACAAAAGGGGTACAGGCGGTTTATACCAATCGTAACTACTCCACCTCCATTGATGGCAGCGATAACGATTATTTCTCTGTCAAAGATTGGCAGTTTGAAGAGGGACGAAAATTTACCAATGCGGAGCTCAAAGGGGGAAGAGCCGTTTGTATCATCGGTGAGACGGTACGAAAAGAACTATTTGGAACGCAAACACCATTGGATGCCTCTATTCGATTGGGGAACTTCTCCTGTCAAGTGATCGGATTGCTCCAATCCAAGGGAGCTTCGATGTTTGGCATGGACCAAGATGATCTTATCGTCGTCCCCATACGGATGTTTCAACGCCGTATTAGCGGAAATCAGGAAATCTCTGCCATATTAGTCTCCGCTAAAAATCCATCGTCGATCGAAAACATGAAAACATCCATCATCTCTCTCATGCGTGAGCGCCGCCATATCCGTACAGGTGATGAAGATGATTTTAATGTCCGTGATTTACGCGAAGTGATACAGACTCTCTCTTCCACGACCAAGATGCTCACACTGTTATTGGGTGCGGTCGCAGCGATCAGTCTGCTCGTGGGAGGAATTGGGATCATGAACATCATGCTCGTCTCTGTCACCGAACGTACCCGAGAAATCGGGATACGACTCGCTATTGGGGCATTAGAGCGTGAAGTGCTCTTACAATTTCTTGTCGAGGCGGTGGTCCTCTCATCTTTGGGCGGGGTGATCGGTATGATATTAGGTATCAGTGCGGGAGTGGGCGTCAACCTCTTTTTTGATCTCCCTTTTGTTTTCAATACCTCTATCGTCATTATCGCTTTTTTCTTCTCTACGCTCGTAGGAATCGTGTTTGGTTATTTTCCGGCACGCAAAGCCGCGCGACTCAATCCTATCGATGCTTTACGGCATGAATAGATATGCCGATATACAATAAAGGAATTCATCATGCAAATCAATCCAACCAGCGGTTCAGTCAATCCATACATGATACCTGATCCAAAAGAGAATGAAAAATATTCTAAAGACTTTAAAGAGAAAATTGCCAGTGGTGAGATCTCAGGTAAAACGCTTTCTCAAGCTTACTTAGTCCAATACAGTCTCAAAATAGAGAACTATTCTTCTAGCAATCTTGAAGCACAAAGTGCCCCATTCGACCTCACTAAAATAAAAGATATATTGGACTCTATTGATTTTAAATCTATTGGATACACAGGTAAACCAATCACCAATATGAATCCCGAAGAAGCCAAAGCTTTGGTGAGTGAAGATGGTTTTTTTGGTGTAACACAGACATCCAATCGCCTTGCTGATTTTGTCCTAAGCGGAGGCGCAGATAATCTTGATAGACTAAAAGCCGGTCGAGAAGGTATCATCCGCGGGTTTAACGAAGCAGAAAAAATCTGGGGAGAGAAACTGCCTGATATTTCCTATGAGACTCTAAACAAGGCTCTCGCTAAAATCGATGAGAAAATTATCTCTTTAGACGGCAGTATACTGGATCAAAAAGCGTAAATGAGAGAAAGATTAAAAGTTATAGACATAACTTAAAAAGTAATTTCGCCCTTCTCGCTCAATCCCGCCATTGGTCACATAGTAATAACTGGGCTGACGAACCTCTGTGTTAAACAGATTTTTAACCGTGAATCGTAGCTCACTGTTTGGCGAGAACCGATAGGTTGCCGTTTCATCAAAAATATGGGTCGTACTGACCGTAGAGTCATTTTCGACCCACGATATTCTAGTAGGGGTTGTCTCGGAAAAATAGCGCCACGTCGTCCCCAACGAGAGTTGCTGTGTAGGACGATAGATGTACATAGCTTTGAGCATCACTTTGGATATATCTGGCATACTGTAATCAACCAGTACAATAGGGGTATCTTCTGGCGGAACCGTATATTCGGCATAGACATAAGTCCCATTGAGATAAAAATTGTGCTCTTGTGCCGTACGATAAAAATATTCAAACTCTATCCCTTTTGAGTAGCGTTGTTTCATATTTTGATATCCTGGGATGGTATCCCCAAACTCCTCAATATCAATCGTATTTTTTAATTTTGAGTAAAATAGGTCCAATGAGAACTTATGGTTGAAATTAGGGGTATAGATCCCTACCATCTCATAGGTATCAGTCTCTTCAGGTTTGATATTACTGTCACCCGCACGGGTATTGATATGGCCGTTTTGATACGCCTCGATGAGGGTCGGAACACGAAATGCCGACCCATAGAGTAACTTTAAAATCGTAGTATCGCTAGCTCGATAGACCAATCCTGCCCGCTTGCTTATTTGCATGTTGTAATCCGAATAATCATCCGCTCGCAGCCCAAGTATCAGATCCACATCATCTGTGATGGATATGAGATCTTGCACATATCCATACCCGATTGTTCTGTCCATGTTTTGGGGCAATAACGTGGTGGTAGGATTCGCCCAATAGGCAGGTTCTTTGGATGCCCGATACCGGAAATTATTATATCCGGCATGCGCTAAGATTGCCGCACGATTACGCGCGATCAGGTCTTCGCTACTGCTGAAAAACTCATCTTTGACAATATTGACCTGACGAACCCCTGCCCCTAGCAAGATGTCATTCGACTTGATCTTTGGCAGTGTGAGTATCGCTTCAGCCTCCAGATTCTCTTCAGCGGTTTGTTCATGTGTGTACAAACCCTCTTGCGCCGTTATACCGACTCTTGGGAAACGATCAGCATCATTCTCATGTGCCAAAGAATAGACATTAGCCCTGATATCAGACTCTCTGTGTGAAAAACTGGCTTTGGTCTCCAATTTATAATCATCAAACGCTGTCTCATAGGAGAGCTGTGAGAAAAAATAACTGCTGTCATGACCTTGCTCTTTTCCGGGGATCGGATCCATCTCCCCCTCAAAACTGTAGAAGTTTCCGTAACTGCTTTGTTTTAATCGTGTCAAAAACTCTAATCCGCCATTGGTTGCTTTAAAACCTACCGAAAAATCGTTCATCGCTTCTTGGGTATCTTGTTGGCTGTCTTTGATATCCAATGCTTTGTTATTGGACTTGTAATATCCATCGGCAAACAACTTCCAATCACCAAACGAGGTGTTAATATTGACCCCGGTTGTGCGGTATTGGTAACTTCCCACTCCTGCAAAAAGCTGATTCTCTTTTTTATTGTTCCCAAGCTTGGTGATAATATTGACCGTACCGTAAAACGCCCCTGCACCGTAAATGGTCGAGTTCGGCCCGCGCAACACTTCGATCCTCTCCACCATCTGCATCGGAAAATCCATGTAAAAGCTGCTGCTTCCCGTGACTTCGTTATTGATGGATACTCCGTCAATCAAGATTTTCATTTTATCAGAGAGATATCCATTGGTCATCTTCAGACCGCGCACTGCCGCAGTAGTGTATCCCATTGAACTCAGTTGCATCTGAATACCAGGAAGCATATCCAACGCTTCGGCTATCGTTTGGATACCGGCATCACGGTAGGTCTGCGCATCGATGATCGTAACAACAGAGGGCAAATAATCGACATTGAGTGACTTTTTAGTCGCAAGCTCACTCATACTTCCCAGCAGTGCATCTAACTCATCAGCGGAATCGATATCATTTGCATACGTCAGACACAACATCGACAAAACAACACTGTGAAGCAAAATACCTCTAACCATCAACACACTCATAATAACCCATTTATTTTTATTTTAAAATATTACTAGAATACATTAAATTATTTTAGATATGATGATATACTAATTACCTTAATAGTTACATTATAGTTACATTATTATAAAAGGGAGCGGCAGTTTGTTATCATTGTTTAAACGATTTTTTGCGATAACACTGCTATGTTTTACCACTCTTAGTGCATCTGCCTACGATGATGAAACACTCATCCTGTATTCCAAGATCATCCCCCGTATAGTTTTGATGAGCAGTCAAAAAGATCGGTTAAAAGAAAACATCGAACTGTGTATCGTCAATGACAAGATCGATGAACTGATCGGACTCACCCTGACTAATAAACTGCGTGACACCTATCCCAACGGGATCAATAATCATCCGCTAAAATTGACCAACACTACCTATTCCACGATTGATAAATGCCAGAACACTCAACTCATCTTCTTGTTCTCAAGCACTGATAAAAACATCGAAAAGGCTCTTCAGTATGCCCATGACCATACTGCTATGACCATGTCTTATGATCCCCAATATCTGACAAATGGTGTTGATGCTTCTCTCTTTCTAGGGAGAAAAGTAACCCCCTATCTCAATCTCAAAGCCCTACGTAAAAACGGGATTGAAGTTGACAATCTACTCATCAGAATTTCAAAAATATACCTAAATGAAGGTGAAAAATAATGAATAATATTTGTATAGAAATCAAAATTATTGTCAGTGTTATCTTTTTTACACTGTTTCTGGTTGGCTTACAGCGCTATGAAGTCACTCAACATATTACCGAACAATTTATGACATCAAAAAAAGAAAAAAATACTTTATTGCTCAACACTATTGCTCCTGTTCTTGGTCTCAATCTATCATTAGGACTCAATGATGCCAACAAAGAATATCTCGATCAGATCATCAATCAAAACAGCGATATGGAAGGTCTCACATTAACAACATCGGATGGCAAGATTCTTTACAAATATTTCAAAGACCCCAATAAAAAAGAAAAAAAATGCTGTGCCATTGACTCCTCCAATAAAAAAATCATCGATCCCCTCACAGGAGAGATACTCGCAACAGCACATGCCCGTTTTGACGACCATGAATACGAAGTGATGTTACAAAATAATAAAATAGTCACATTTAAGATCTTTACTGTTACCTTAGCCTTACTTACATTTTTTCTTATTTTGATCAAAAGAGAGTTCAGATTCTTACAAGAACTTACCCAAAATGTTTTAAACTATGACCCAAAGCTCAACCATTTTCCGACACAAAAATCGACCAGGAACGATGAAGTCGGAATCATTCATAACGCCATATTGAGTATGGTTGAAAAGATCCATACACACTCTGAAACACTCGATAGTCTCAATCACTCTTTGGAACTCAAAGTTCATGAAAGAACTCAGGCGCTCGAAGAGGCTAATCAGCAATTAATAGAATTGACTCTCACCGATCCTCTAACGCAATTAGCCAACAGAAGAGCATTTGACAACTACTATAACGATATGTACCAACTGGCTCAACGCAATCGCGTCGAGATCTCTATCGTTATGTGTGATATAGACCATTTTAAACGGATCAATGACACCTACGGGCACTCGATGGGCGATGAAGTTCTAAAAGCATTGGCAGCCATTTTGAAAAGCTCATTACAAAGAAGCAGTGACTTTGTCGCTCGCTATGGCGGAGAAGAGTTTGTGATCGTCTTATACGACACCAATTGCAATGATGCCCAAGCATTGTGCAGTAGAATCCAAGATAACCTCAAAGATACTGACAATTTGCAATTCAAATGGGGCTTTACAGACCCTATTACGATGAGTTTCGGAATCTCATGCATGATACCTAATGAAGCAAAAAATCAGACTATTCTCATTTCATCTGCCGATGTGGCCTTGTATAAAGCTAAAAATGAGGGACGAAACCGTATCGTCAGCATTTGATGTGATTCAAAACTTCATAAAGCGGTATACTGTCAAAAAAATTTGAGAAATCCTATAGAAACAAGAGCGACGTGTTATCAGTGTTACCGCCCCATGAATCTGTGCATGTGTGCCGTGGTAAAGCCAATTGCCACCAAAACAAAGTTTATCATTCTCATGCACCCCAAAGAGTTCAAAAAAACCAAAAATGGCACAGGAAGACTTACCCATCTCTCCCTTCCTAACTCAGAGCTTTATATCGATGTTGATTTTAGCCATCACAACGCCGTTAATGCCATCATAAACGATCCTAGTAACTGCTGCTATGTTCTCTACCCAGGAAATGAAAGTATTGATCTCAACACTCAGAGAATTCAGTTAAACAACCGCCGATTGATCATTTTTATCATCGATTCCACATGGCCATGCTCGATGAAAATACTGCGTTTAAGCCACAATCTGCAAGTGTTGCCAAAACTAAGCTTCACACATTCCAAAATATCACAGTTTCAAATCAAAGAACAACCTAAGGAGTTTTGCCTTTCAACCATGGAATCAACCCTTACGATATTGGAACTGCTCACAGATCAAGGGCTCGAAATGATTGAAAAAAAGGCTTTTGATTCTTTTTTAGACCCATTTTTAGCAATGGTCGAATATCAGATTAAATGCATCTCACAAACCGACAATCCGCACACATCAAAAAAAAGATTTAGGCAAAGAAAAGATGTTATGATTTAAATGATATAATATTTTAATACTGTTTTGAAGGCAATAAACGATGACGAAAGAAGATTTCATTGAGGGTAGTTGGCATTTATGTGAGCAAACATTGTCCACTCTACGAAATAAGCATCTATTACCTCTCCCTAATAATTATCAGATAACGTTTAATGAAGTCCTCGAAAATCAGATCTCCGAAGAATTAATACACGAAACCTATCGACAAGAGACAACCGCTTCGGGTGATATTAACAAATACCTAGAGATCGCACAGCTGGCACTCGAAGCATTTGCACAAAGCCATGAAGATATCCATCAAGTCATGAACGAGCATACTCAAAGGATGAAACCTCCTCATGGCTATGGAAACGATTATTTGACTAACAACTGTCTTAAGATCGTTGATAATCTGGCGCAATTGGATACGGAAATGTCAAGTGCGCTGCTCAAAGCACACGATCAGATCAAAGATCTGACGCGTCGTATTGATACCCTGACTGAAGAAAACCGTATTGATGCTCTCACAAAGTTTTACAATCGTAAAGAGTTGTTTAGCGATTTACTCTCCATTACCCAAAATCTCCAAAGCGAGGGTGCACCTGAGTGCTATTTGATCATGATCGATTTGGATGATTTCAAAGCCATCAATGATACAAACTCTCATTTGGCTGGAGATAAGACGCTTGTCTTTGTAGCGAGAACTATTGCCTCTTTGATTCGAAATACCGACAAGGCATACCGCTTTGGAGGAGACGAATTTATCCTTGTTCTCAATCGCGCCACACTTGATGTGGCGCAATCGATCGCTGAAAAAATCCGTTCAACCATTGAACAGGCACGTCTCTTTTATGAAAACAGTGAGATACGTATTACGGTGAGTATCGGTGTTACCAAACTCTGTGATAAAGAGTTTGAGACCTCTTTACTGCGAGCAGATAGAGCACTGTACGAAGCTAAAAATAAAAATAAAAATCAGGTAATCACCGTTTAACTGATAGTGCAGCTTTCTTAATCGCGGTCATGTCCGTGTTCTTTACGGTTCTTATGTTGCCCTTTGTGCTTACCGTTATCATGGTGACGATCTTCATCAACGTAGACCACTTTTTCTCGGACAACCGTCGTACTCGTAGCATTTGTTCGTTGAACCGTCGTTGTCTTACTGCTGCCAGCTGCTGCTCCAAGTGCTCCTCCTGCACCGCCGCCAATGATCGCACCCTCTCTTCCACCCACTGCTGAACCGACTGCTGAACCAACACCCGCTCCAACCATACTACCCAATACGGCATTCCCATCTATATTGGAAGCATTTACCGTTACCGCTGTTACTAAAGCCGCTAGTGTCATTATTAATTGTTTCATTAGTTGTCTCCGTTTATATTTATTGTAATTATAGCATAGAGACTAAATCATTTTAGTATGATTATAATTAGATAGATAATCATTAAGGTTTATAAATGCTTCAAGTGCAATCCAGCGAATTCATCCTTCCAAAACCAAATCGCGAAGGTGACGATGCCTGTGGTTTTAGTATTATCGACAATGCGCTTCTTGTAAGCATCTTATGCGATGGCGTCGGAAGTGCTCGACGAGGTGGCACTGCCGCACGCCAATGTGTGAAATTTTTCATGGATCAGTTCAAAACACGTCCAAGAGCGTGGAGTGTCCCTAAAACCATGGAAGTGTTTACTCGCCACATCAACAATCTCCTTTTTACCGAGTCCATGACCCAATACGAACGTATCGAGTTGCTCACCACGTTATGTCTTGCCGTCATCGAAGGTGATACCCTTTACACCCTTAATCTCGGTGATTCACGTATCTATCTTTTGACCCTTGAAGGTAACCTAAAACAACTCACAACCGATCATACGATGGATGATGAACACATGTCTCACGTCTTGACCCAAGCCTGCGGTCTGAGTGAAAACCTAGAACTTGTGATCACTTCAACACCTGTGGCAGTAGGCGACACCCTCATCCTATGCAGCGACGGCGTTTACAATCTTATCAACCATACCGATTTTGAACTTCTATTGCAAAAAGGGTTAGGGGCAAAAAGCATTATCCAGCATATTGCCCAAGACGCCAGAGATGATGAACGAGACGATATGAGCCTGCAAATCCTTCGCATAGAAGCACTTGATCCGCTTCATGCCATCAAAAACACCCCGCTTCCTATTCCCCAATCACTCAAACAAGGGGAAATCATCGACGGGTACACCCTCATAAGACCTATGATGGAACATGGGCGTATCTGGAAAGTAACCAAAAAGAATCAAAATTTTGTGATGAAGTTTCCGATGCTTGCGGATGATGAGCAAGCCCTTGATGAGTTTGTTCGGGAAGCATGGTATGCCAAGCAAATCAATCACCATGCCTTTGGTCATGCCTGGGTCCCAGACGAGCGTACCATGCGCTATTACCTCATGGAGCTTATAGAGGGGGTTAACTTACGTGAGTATCTTATCAACCGTCCTCTTTCCATTGACAATGCGATCTCTTTGGGGATCTTTTTGCACGATGCTGAGGCGCATCTGCTGCAGCTTGGATTGGTCCATGGAGACATTAAACCCGAAAACATCATTGTCACCAAGAAGATAGGAGAAGCCGGCGTTGATTTCAAAATGGTCGATTTTGGTTCCATCGTTGAGATATTTTCACTCAATTCACGTGCTGGAACTCCCAGTTATCTCGCACCTGAGCGTTTTACAGGCAGTGTGATCAATGAATCTACTGAGATTTTTTCCATTGGGTTAACGATGTATTGGGCGCTCACAGGAGTGCTTCCTTATGGTGAGATCGAACCGTTTCAGACACCGATATTTAAAAACCCTAAACGTTGTGTCAAACTCAACAGTAATATCCCCGTATGGCTGGATTCGATCATCATGCGTTCTATTGCACTCAATCCCAATGAACGCTATGTCCACTATTCTGAATTTATGTATGAGCTCAAAACCCCCCAGCGGGTAAAACCGTTTTTTACCAAAGGGGTCCCGCTCATCGAACGTTCACCACTGACATTTTACAAAATAGGTTTTTTAGTCTTACTGCTCACTCAGGCCCTAACCCTTATCGCCCTGCTGTCCAAATAGAAGAGTTTACTCTTCTTTTAGACTCAATGCCACTTTCCCCTTTTGCACATCCACTTCAATCACACGAATACGGCTTAACTGCTGATTGACACTCAACACTTCCAACGGATGGGCAATGCGTTTTTGGGACATCTGAGAAATATGAATTAACCCGTCATTTTTGAGACCGATATCCACAAACGCACCGAAATCGGCGATGTTGCGCACAACGCCTGAGACAATCGACCCCTCTTTGAGTTCTTTGATGTCGGTGAGGTCGGAACGAAACATAATCGGAGGTAACGTCTCACGCGGGTCAAATCCCGGTTTTCGCAGTTCTGCCACAATATCGCCAAGCGTTACTTCTCCAATACCCAATTTTTGCGCGATGTCACTCATCTGCACTTTGCTAATGGACGATAAATCATACTCTTTTAGCAGTGCCTGTGCCGCGTCGTAGCTCTCAGGATGAACACCCGTATTATCGAGAATGCTTTTCCCCTCACGTATTCGAAAGAATCCTGCACACTGTTCATACGCTTTTGCCCCTAATCCTTTGACTTTAAGCAATTCGCTTTTGCTTTTGAACGCACCGTTGCTTTGACGATGTTCTACCATTGCACGTGCTATTTTTGACCCTACCCCTGCAACATACGATAGGAGTGACACCGATGCGCTGTTAGGATCAACACCGATACGGTTGACCAAATCTTCGGTCACTTCATGCAGTTTTTTTTCCAAGAGTTTCTGATCCACATCGTGCTGATACTGCCCGATTCCCAACGACTTTGGATCGATTTTGACCAAGGCCGCCATGGGATCACGCAAACGCTGCGCAATCGAAATCGCTCCACGTATCGTCACGTCTAAATGGGGATACTCCTCTTGGGCAATTTTGGAAGCCGAATAGACCGATGCCCCCGCTTCCGAGACCACCGTATAGGAGAGATTTAGCCCCTCGTCACGGTTTACTTGAGCAAAAAATTCTTGTGTCTCTCGTGAAGCGGTCCCATTACCGATGGCGACACTCGTGATATGGTATTTTTGGGCTAACTCTTTGATCACCTTTGCCGATGCGGCATAATCACTCACAGGAGGGGTCGGATAGATTACAGCATGCGCCAAATAGGTACCGTTTTCATCGACTACCGCGAGCTTGCATCCCGTACGGTATGCAGGATCCGCCCCCAATATCACCCGTTTGGTAACGGGAGGTGAGCCTAACAACTGTGTGAGGTTTTTGCCAAACGTACGGATGGCTTGAATGTCGGAACGCTCTTTGATAACACCGTGTATTTCACGCTCCAGAGAGGGGAATAACAGCCGTTTGAATCCGTCCATATACGCTTCCAATAACAGCTCTCGACTGCTGAGAGCATTTTTGGGTATGCGATACTGTTTGATCGCATTTTCGACACGATCCATCTCATGCGTTATTTTGACCGTTAGCTCTTTCTCCGACACCCCGCGCATGATGGCCAGATATCGGTGTGAAGGGATCGAACCGATTCGCTCCGATTTACCAGCGAGCTTGGCAAAGAGTCCGTCTTCTTTGAGTCCTTTTGCCGCTTTGATTTCAAAGGAGGAATACCCCTCCAGCTGTTTACGCCAATAATCGCGTTCTTTTGGGTCGTCGCTGTAGCGCTCTGCCAAAATATCCTGTGCCCCTTTGATTGCATCATCGGCATTTGAAATCGTATCCTTGACAAACTCCTGCGCTTTGCGTTTGAACTCTGCCGTTTCCAATCGGCCGCTCTCCAGGATATTGGCCAACGGTTCCAACCCCGCCGCAATCGCCGATGCTGCACGGGTGTTTTTTTTCTCTTTAAAGGGACGATAAATATCTTCGAGCACTTGCAGTGTCCCAGCGGCTTGGATACGTGATTTGAGCTCTTGTGTTAACGTCCCTCGCTCAGCGATCAGACGCATCACCTCTTCTTTGCGCTCTAACAGTTTCTTGGAATAGGCATACACCGTTTCAAAATCCCGTAACTGCTCATCCGTAGCCCCTCCCGTCATTTCCTTGCGGTATCGCGCAATAAAAGGGATGGTTGACCCCTCTTCGAGGAGCTTGAGAATCGATTCAATGTTGGTTTTTGATATGCCGGTTTTTTCGTGCAGTAGCGTTATAAGAGGGGTCATAATTTTCCTAAATCGAGTTTATTTTTCCAGTATAAAAAGGTTATTGCTCACATGGCACGCTTCCAAAAACCGCTCTTTGAGTTCGCGGTCAAACGTCATGAGATAGACATTGGCATTGCGTAATCCCAGAGCTTTGAAGCTCGCCAACAACACATCATCCGCCACATTTTTCCCATGGTCACACTTGGTAAAATTAAAAGAATTGAGCGTTTTTTTATAGTCGTACAAATCCGCTTCCCATTCGGCTCTAAACAAATAAAGGGAGTCGGGATTGGCAACCACATAGATGCGATTATCGGGAATGTCAAATTTTTCAATGACATCGTTGAACATCGATCCGATATTCGAAAAGTTTTCAATATCCCAAAAGAGATAATGTTCTTTGGACGGCATCACTTTTGGTTTATTGATGAGCGTCAGGCGTTTGGAGATGTTATAGTGATTATGCGCGATATCATTGGTCAGTTCAATGGAGTTTTTGAGTTTTAGCGCATCGGTGACATCAAACTTCAAGAGTGTTCCCAACTGAATATACAGCTCAATGTCTTCCAGCTCCTGCCTCGCACCTCCCTTTTGATAGCTCATCAGCGCTTTGAGTTTATAATGAGGAAAAAGCAGACCAATTTCCATCGTTTTACCAGCGGCTAATGCACTTTTGACTTTTGAAAAAACACGTGCGGCTTCGGGTGTATTTGCCAATTCTATAGAACCGTAATATTTTTGATTAATAATGATTTTTTGCATAAGCGCATTTTAGCGTTTAAAACTTTGGGGACACTTCATTTTTAAAGATTTCATTTATCTCAATAAAGGAGTTTGTTTCAAAGGTCATTGTATAAAATTTAATCATATATTTGTTCGTTGTATATTCCGTCACCCTTCCGTATGCATATATTATTTTATATAATAAATTCATCTTCAAGCAACAGGAGCTCTTGAGCTAATGGCATCATCAAATATTTCCGACCTTTTCCCTTTTATCCAAAAGAATATCCATTTATTCGATGCCCAAAATAGGTTCCTCAAAAAAATAATTTTAACCGGAAAAATAAGTGCCCTTGATAAAGCGGCCAATCTTTTCGAATTTACTGAAAGAACAATTGAAACTTTCACTAATCTCAAAGAAGAATTAATTCCTCTCTTAATCCATGAAAGCTTAAAAAAACATACCGAAGAGTTAGGTTCAAAAGCACAAATCAGCATTGACATACTCATACGGAACTTGTTTGAGCGTACTGCTGACGTAGGTTTTTTAGCAACCGACGAATCAATCATTTCCTATCTCAATAATCAAAAAAATGCAGATCAACTTCGCAAACGCCTTATCGAATATACGATGAAATACAGTGTTTATAACGAAATTATTATTACCGATGCAGAGGGAAACATCCGTCTCAATATAAATAAGGATAATGGACTCTCTTCTACCAATGATCCTATTATCAAAACCGCACTTCAAACCGATGGATATGTGGAGCAATATGCTCATACCGATCTCTTTGCCGCACAACCTAAAACACTCTTATTTGCTCAAAGGATTATCGAAAATCAGCAAGCCATAGGGGTATTGATCTTGTGTTTTCGATTTGACGATGAAATGGAACGTATTTTTTCATCACTGCTAGCTTCGGATGAACATATACTCTTCACTGATAGTAAAGAGATTATCACATCTTCTATGAATTTCACAATTTCAGCCAATGAAATCCTTCGGATTAATACCGATAGCGACTATGTTTACCACAATAAAAACTTTTTTGTCTCGGCTAAAACAAAGGGATATGAAGGGTATTATGGTGCTCGATGGATTAGCATAGCTTTTAAAAATATAAAAAAAGAGTCTTCAGTATCGACTACCAATACAACCCTTGTAAAATGTACTCTGGATGACAAGATACAGGCTATCCTCAATAAATCCGATGACGTTGTTGAAGATCTAAATGACGTTATCATAAACGGAGAACTCATCGCTACAAAAGAGAGAGTTTATGTTTTAACCCCTATATTGGACAATCTACGTATCGTCAGTTCTTCGATTCTTGAAACCATTAAGGAAACCGTAGCTCATCTCGAAAATACTATTGTGGACGGATTGACCTATGATGTCCAATCCTCCGCAAAGTTAGCCATTGATATTATGGATCGAAACTTATACGAACGGGCCAATGATTGCCGTTGGTGGGCAATGACCCCTACTTTTGAAGAGGAACTCTCGCGTGATCTGCCCGATATTAAACGGCTCTGTACGGTATTACTCTATATCAACAACCTCTATACCGTCTATACAAATCTCTTTATTTATACTTCTGATTTGACAATTATCGCGGCCTCCAATGATCAAACCGTTATAGGAAAAAACGTAACAGGGGAATATGCTTTTAAAACACTCAACAACCAAAACACCCAAAGCTATTTTGTAAGTAATTTTGAAAGCACCCCCTTCTACGGTAATCAATCCACTTATATCTACAGTGCCACGATCTGTATGAACGGAAAAATTTTAGGTGGAATCGGCATTGTATTCGATGCATATCCCCAATTTCAAGCAATGCTAAATGATAGCTTCCCCTCTTCTAAAAAAGGTTTCTCATTTTTTATTGATCGTAAAGGCTTTGTTATATCAACAACCCATCCAACAATAAAACCATTGGATCATATCGATTTGGATGATGATATTTATCGTTATAACTCAGAACAGGCCACCCACCGTCTCATCACTTTTAATGGGATAAAGTACCTTGTTGGTATTGCTGTTTCCAGAGGCTATCGGGAATATAAAATCCAAGACAATTACAAAAACGATGTCCTTTCTCTCACTTTTATTGAGTATTGATAGAATAAAACCGGTAAAATGTTATCATTCAACCGTACCTACACGATTTCTTCCATGCTCTTTCGCATAATAAAGTCCCTGATCGGCACGTTTAAACAATTCACTAAAACTGTCTTCCGGATTCAAAACACTCACCCCTATACTGATCGTAATCTTCCCGACTACTTCAAACGGTCTCTTTTCAACTGCCTCACGTAATTTTTCAGCCAGCTCTTTGACATTATCCATCTGTGTTCCCGGACAAAGGAGCAAAAATTCTTCTCCCCCCCAGCGAGCAAAAATATCAATTTTACGGATATTTTCTTGTACGATATCCGATAACTGAATCAAAACTTTATCCCCCACATCATGACCGTACGTGTCATTGACCGATTTAAAATGGTCTATATCAATCAAGATAAGGGATAAAGGTTGATTAAACCGTTGAGCACGTTGCGATTCGAGCGTAAATAATTCCTCAAATTTATGGCGATTGTAAATCCCAGTGAGGTTGTCAATCGTTGCGATACGTTCGATCTGCTGATTTAGCATCTCTTCTTCGGTAACATCTTTGCCTGTTGAAATAAATCCGATAATGCCAGCACGATCGTATTTTAGAGGTGTGATCGTTTTTTTCTCATAGTACAGATCACCATTTTTCTTCCGGTTAATCAGCGTCTTACGATACACCTCTCCGCTCATGATAGTGGTCCAAAGTTCCTTATAAAACTCACGATTATGCATTCCTGATTTAGAAATTCTCGCATTTTGTCCGATCACTTCATCTCGTGTATAGCCGGTATGCCGAGAATACGCACTGTTTACATAGGTAAAATTCCCGAATTTATCCGTAATATACACAATATCGTCGATCTGTTCCAGCGCTTTAGAGAGCTTTTCAACCTCTTTTTCCCGCTCATACTCTTCGGTGATGTCACGTGCCGTAGAGAGCATTCCCGTAACATTGCCCTCCTCATCTTTTAGATTACGACACCACCATGCCAAAAGCCGTCTTTTTTCATCATAACGCCTCTGCCAATTCTCCACATAAACAGAATCGATATCACCCATAAGGACAGGGTGAACACTTGCATACGTCTCTTGTTCCCCTTCGAAATACTCTGATGCTTCTTTACCGATAACATCCTCACCGAAAAATTTCAATCCTTGTGTATTAGCCCATACATACCGCTTCTGGGTATCCACTTGCATGATGATATCCGGAACCGAGAGCAAAATTCCCTCCGTTCTTTTTTGAAGTCCCCTAAAATTATTGAGTGCCAGCTGCTTTTTTCGGTAAAGGTAAGCGAGTATAAAACTTCCTGTTCCGGCCGCTATGAGCCCCAAAAGTGTAAAGAGAGACAAAGAGAGAAACAGCGCATTGGATTTGAGATAAAGCTTCTCTAAGGGGATGAATATGACGGCTTTCCATACTGTAGAATGATTTACCGCTAATGCATTGCTTGAAGGGCGAACCGTCGTAAATGTCCACAACCCTTTTTCATCCAAAAATTGCCCCTCTTCTTCATTTGAAATACGTTTCCATGCCGATGGATGCCGATAAGAGAGGGATAGATCGTTACGATTAAACATAAACCCCCATTCATCGCTTTTATTAGCCCCTTTTAGCCAATATCCCTTATCATTGAGCAGCATAACATCACCGCTTGATACCGCTGTAATCTGAGTAAAGTTTTGTATCAACTCCTCCCCAAGATAGTTGATGATAAATATCCCTTTGCAATCACCGTCCTTATTTAAGATCGGTGTAGCTACCCGGATCATCGGCTTATGAGGGATCTCTATTTTTTGATTCTCCACATTCAAATCGAACTTTGAAAAATAGGTTTCACCTTCTCTAAATTGCATTGCTTCAGAAAAATAATAGCGATCTTTTTTATTTTGAAGTTCCTCACTGGGAACGATAGCGGGAGCCCCGTTATTGAAGTTTATTCTCAGCCGTTCCATCCCCCTCTCGTCAATCCATCGCAGCTGATCATACACACGAAGACTTTGCATCACCAATTTAAAATCATGCGAAATGTGTTCCAAGTTTTCAGGAGAGCCCGTAGCAATATAATCCTCGAAATCATGATATTGTGAGAGATATTGAACATCATTTTTAACTCTCTTCAACGTTTCCTGAATAGCATGTTTTCCCAGCTTAAGCATTGAGAGTTCATTCGATGAAATTACCTGTAACTCTTGTTTTTTTTCATCTTGATAGGTATAAACAGCAATCCCGATTATCCCCAACGCTACAGGGACAAAAAGAACTATCACCTGGAGGAAAAAGCTTCTACGACAACATTTAAAAAATTTCTCCAGCATCTTGACAACTTTCATCATATTGTAATTTTGTAATATAGAATTTAAACTATAATACATATATAATGCCTTAAAAGAGAGTTGAAGATGTCTTTTATTTTAGGATAGATTAAAGAAATACCGCCTATCATGTTTAATTACGTATATTGCAGAAGGATATTGAGTGGGTCAACCTATTTTAGAAAACGTACGGTTGCAAGAGATTCTCGAACACTCGCCTGATGGTATTTTTACGATCAATTTAGAGAGTAATATTACCTATGTCAATCCTGCATTTTGTAAATTGTTAGGCTACAGCGCAAATGAATTGTACGGAAGCTCAATCATACAATATCTCGGTGATATGAGTATCATGGCAAACTGTGAGTTAAACGTACAAAAATACGGTTACTGTAACGATCAAGAAACCATTTTCATGCGTAAAGACGGTTCCGTCGTCCACATTTCAAAAAATGTTCAAGCTTTGTATGATGAATATGGCAATAGATACAGCACCCTCGTAAGCATACGGGATATGACTGGGTTGCACAAACTCAACAAAGAGCTTTTAGAATCCAAGTACGATATTCTCACCAGCCTCCCTAATCGGACCAAACTGTTAAGCGATATAGACGACATAGAGTCTTCATTCAATCTCATTTTGATTAATATTGACAGTTTCAAAGAGGTCAATACCTTTTATGGGCATAGAATTGCCGATCAGCTTCTCCTGGCTTTTGCTACTGAGCTCATTGAGTATGCAAAAACCATGAAAAACGCAATAGTCTATAAGCTTCCCGTTGATGAATACGTTATCCTCATCCAAACTTCGTGCAGCAACGCAGAGATATCAGAGTGCATTGACCAGCTCTCTCTTTGGCTTAATAACAAAATATTCACCGTAGCCGATCATGAGATCAGTTTGAACGTTACCATCGGCATCGCAGGGTCTGATTTAAAAACCATCTATGTTGCAGACAAAAAAGATGTTCTGGCTCACTCCGATATGGCGCTTAAACTGGCCAAGAAAACACGAAAAAATTACCTTTACTACGACGAATCGTTTCATATAAAAGAAGACTATGAAAACAATTTGTTATGGATCAAACGGCTTAGAAATGCCATCGACCAAGACAGAGTCGTCCCTTTTTATCAGCCAATTGTCAATGCAAACACCCTAAAAATAGAAAAATATGAAGCATTGGTGCGCATTATCGAAGAAGACGGAACCGTCATCCCTCCGATCCAATTTTTGGAAATTTCCAAAAAAGTGAGACTCTACCACCACATCACAACGATTATGTTGGATAAAGTAGTTGCGCAAATGGCGCATCACCCAAAGCTTCAATGTTCTATTAATCTGTCGATTGAAGATATTAATGATCCGTTCGTCAATGCTTACATTATCAATAAGATCAAAGATTGTCCGTATAGCGATCGCATCATTTTTGAAATTTTGGAATCTGAGGGAATTGAAAACTATGAAATTATCAATGATTTTATCACTCAGGTAAAAAAGTACGGTGTCAAAATTGCCATTGATGATTTCGGTGCGGGTTATTCCAATTTTGTTTACATCACCAAACTGGATATTGACTACATCAAAATTGACGGTTCTATCATCCGCAATATCGATACCGATACTACCTCACAAATCATTACTAAAACGATTATCGATTTCGCAAGCCAGCTTAACATTCAAACCGTTGCGGAGTTTGTCCACTGTGACAGTGTCTATCATTATCTTCAAGATCTTTCGTTGAGCCATTTACAAGGGTATTATTTCGGAGAACCTTCACCAACTATTAAAGAGTGACTCTACGTAAGAGTGCATCACCCTTTGGTAAAAAACTTGGTTCTCTTCTCATAGTGTTCTTTCAACCCAATAGGTGCGGTAATAATATCCGCATGTCCAAAAAACAGTATGGATGAAGAGGTCTCTACAAGCGATATGAGTCGCGAAATAGCTGCTGCTGTTTTAATTTCATCAAAATAGATCAGCATGTTGCGTGAAAAGATATAATCAAATCTTCCCAGTGTCATTAAATCGCTTCCAAACAGATTAAGGGCTTTAAACTCTGCATAACGGCAAATAAAATCCTTAAGTTGATACTTATCCTCTAAAAGGGTAAAGTAGCGCTCTATGATGATCTCATCGGCACGATGAAGCGAACGCTTTGAGTAAAGAGCTTCTTGTGCACACGCAATGGCATCCGTATTAATATCAATAGAGACAATTGAGATTCGTCCCATATTTACCCCTGCTTCACTTAATGCTATAGCGATCGAATACGCTTCTTCTCCCGTTGAACCGGGAGCACATAAAATACGAATCGGCTTCGATGTTTTTTGAATATCGCTTGTCATATAGTTGATTTGATCCATCTCTCTAAAAAAATAGGTCTCATTGACCGTGAGATAATTGATCAGATGCTGCAATAGCACAGAATCCGATTTTAGTCTGAAGAGAAGATGACTAAACGAATGGCTCCCATGTTCTTTGGCAAAACGGATCAGTTTTGCTGTAACAATCTCTTTCTTATGATCAAAATGTATCCCCGTTGAATCGTTAAAATAATCATAGACTTGCTTCGGACTCTCATCCACCCACTCAATTTTTGGTTCTACAGCGACTTCTTCTACCTGTTTTGAGTTAAACCATCCGAACATTTTCCATCCCGAATAGATTGATTTTTTCAATGATCTCTTTCAATGATCCAACATCCGCTTCAGGGACATATTCAGCAGCACTGCGTGGCATACCGTACACGACAGCGCTCTTTTCACTCTCAAACAAGCAATACCCGCCTGATTGATACAGCTCTTTTGCCCCCAGTGTTCCATCATCACCGATTCCGGTGAGAATCACACCCATCCGTTTTACTTCCGTAGGCAATCGTGCTGCGGAAAAAAAAAGAGTGTTGATATCAGGATTATACAGATTGTCATTGTTTTCAAATGACTCTATATAGATCTCCCCCTCAATTTCACGTAATCGGCATTCTCCACTGCATACGTAAATCGTTGAAGAGTCTAGCTTTGTTTTAGCTTCCACACGCAAAACAGGATGATCTATCAACGTCGAGAGCTGTCGAATAAAACCAGGGATAAAGGGAGAAGCCATATGCTGTGCGATGATCATCGAAGCAGTGAAATCATCTGGAAGTTGTTGTAAGATTTGATTGAGATGACCAGGACCTCCGGTCGAAGAACCAATCAAAATAAGTGTCTTTACCATCTTTTTATAGTTCGGTAATTCATTGATCATGTTTCAAACTCTTGACATGCCGCAGTATCGCTTCAAGTGCCGGAAATCTGATTGACATCTTAGTCTTCTGCTACCAAGAAACATACAAAATCCTCACCACTTATTTGAATTTTTAATATTATATTTATGAGATTACACTAATATTTATCAATAATACGTTAAATTATACACAGAACATCGTCTTTTTTAGTTATCATTTGTCATAAAATTGTAGTGCAGGGTCATCACCATGAATATTTCTAATATTTTATTTTTTAATGCTAAAATATACGTATGACTATCGAAAATGCAAACAGTATCTCTGCTAAACGTGACTATAAGGTAGCCGTTATCGATTTAGAGACAAACCTTAATAACCGTCTCTCAGATGCTTTATCAACATTTGGATACACTGTTATACAAGCATTTTCCTCCGATGACATCGCACACGTTATTTCCCAAAACCCTGAGTTTATAATCATCGATCCTATCTGTGAATCCTGCAATGAGTTTATCTTACGCGACTATCTGATTAACCCCGATGCGGCAGGTGTTATTGTTTATACATCCGACACCGATCCCCAGCGGCGTGAACATCTGTTTGAGTCGGGTATTTTGGAGTATTTTTCCAAAGATGAGCCCATAGAAACTATCGCAGATGAATTTATACGTCTTTTTGAGACCATCCGACACAATAATGCGTATCATGTCACGATGATCGGCGGTACTGATTTTACGCAACAAAAGTTCAAACAGCTGGTACTGCATCGTAACTATCAACTCTGTTTTTTAGAGAGCTGTTCCCGGCTCATGGAAAAATGGAATGAGCACGCCCATGAACTGCCCGATCTGCTCGTACTGGATTTTACCAATGCCCAACATACTCAAGAGGCATTCGCTCTCATCAACTTTGTCCGTGTCGTTAAACTATCCGAAATCCCGATCATCTTACTCCTTAATGAGGCAGAAACAAATTTTTCCTCCAAATTTTACCGCATAGGGGTCAACAGCATTTTGATAAGACCTTATGCTTATGAAAAACTCCTTTCCAAACTGACCCATCATCTGGACTATCAGATCAGTAAAAAATGGCTTCATCACGAACAAAGCCTCTCCAACCAGCTCAAAGCGATGATTGATTCAAGTTCCATTGTCTCCAAAGCCGATCCCAAAGGGATCATAAGCTACGTGAATGATTCATTTTGTGAAATCACCGGATATACGAGAGAAGAACTGATCGGGCAGCCTCATAATATCATCCGCCACCCTGAGACTTATCCCCTATTTTTCGAACAGATGTGGGAGACGATCAAAGCCAAAAAAACGTTTCGCGGGATCATCAAAAACCAACGAAAAGACGGAAGCAGCTACTACGTTGATTCGACTATCTCTCCCATTATCAATGACAACGATGAGATCATCGAGTACATAAGTATCCGCCACGACATCACCCCTCTTATCGAAAGACAGCAGGAGATCGAAGAGCAACGCCGTCGTATCCAAAACGTCCTCGATGCCCAAACCAGTCTGATATGTATGGTAGACAAGACAAAAGGGGTCCTGCAGTCCAATCGCGGCTTCATGGACTTTTTGGGGATCTCGAGTTTGGATCCGAAAAAATGCGGATTTACTAATCTCAGTGATCTCTTTTTAGATGCAGAGGATCTTTTTCACATGCAAGAGGGGGAACGTATCGTCTGTTTGGACCGTCTGTACGATATGCGCCACCAACTTGTCAAAGTAGCGATGAAAGACCGTTTTTTCAACCATCATGTCTTCTCGATCCACGTTGAAAAGATCCAAGACAACAACTTTACCAAAGGGATCTGCTATCTCGTCTCTTTTGAAAATATTACACAGCTAAATCGTGCATTACGCGATGCCAAAGCCTCTTCTGAAGCGGAGAGCCGATTTTTGGCCACGATGAGTCATGAGATACGCACACCCCTCAATGGTATTTTGGGTTTTGCTGAATTATTAGAGGAAACACCGCTGAATGAACAGCAGCAAAAATATCTCAAGACCATTGAATACAGCGGAGAAACACTGCGACAGATCATCAATGATATTTTGGATGTGATGAAACTCGATCGTGAACAATTAATCTTAAACCTCGAGCTGATCAATCTCACCGGTGAACTCGAATCCATCATCTACCCGTTTTATTCCATCGCCCATAAAAAAGGGGTTGACCTTCTGGTCTTTATTGATCCAAAACTCCCGACATTGGTCAATGTCGATTTTTTACGTCTCAAACAAGTACTCATCAATCTCATCAGTAATGCGATCAAGTTTACCTCTAACGGTAAAAAAGTATTTGTCCGGATCAAAAGCCTCAAAACGACTGAAGGGAAAGTGACGATCGGATTTACGGTAGCCGATGAAGGGATCGGTGTACGTCCTGAACATAAAGACAATATTTTTAAACCGTTCGTTCAAGCTGATAATTCTATTGCCCGCGAATTCGGAGGGACAGGGCTGGGGCTTAACATCGTGACTCGCGTGGTTATGGCGATGGACGGCAAAATGTCCTTCAAAAGTATTTTTGGACGAGGGAGTATCTTCAATGTAACACTGGAGTTTACCTACAGCGCTTCAAAACCAAATTATGAGTGCCAGCTGCACACGAGCTACTTATATTTGTCCCATCCAAAACCGTCTGCTCGTTTTATCTTGGTTGAGCGCTATTTAAATGGTTTTGCCTGCTGTGACTCTCATGTCTTTCGTACTTCCTCATTGGAAAATATCACCGACGATCCGACGATGCACCTTATACTGTTTATGGACATGATGAGCATAGATGAGATACATAAGATAATAAGGCAGTTTACCCATGCAACCATATTTATCATCTCTTCTTTTGATCAAGGTTCCCTACCTACAGATTTAAAAGCTGATAATGTCATCTATTTTAACGAAGAGATCAGCTGGTCAACCATTGCCCATCGTCTTGAGATTGATGATCTGCATATTGTGCAAAAATCAGAAAAGCCGCTATCCCTTACATTTGAAGGGTTACACGTCCTTGTAGCAGAGGATAATGAAGTCAATCAGCTCTACATTCAAGAACTTCTCAATAAACTTGATATTACCCATGAAACCGCGCACGATGGCTATGAAGCGGTTAAAAAATTTGTACAAGGGCACTATAGTCTCGTACTCATGGACATCAATATGCCCAATATGGACGGAATCACTGCAACACAGCAAATCTTATACTATGAAAAAGAGACCGGTGCTGTTCACACACCAATCATCGGTCTAAGCGCTGATGCTGTTAGCAGTAATATTTCCCGTTACCTTACTCAAGGGCTTGATGACTATTTGATCAAACCGCTGCGAAAATCTGAGCTTACTGCACTGTTATGCCGATATTTCGATTCCCGTATCGTCAAACAAGAGACCACTTCTTCTGAGATTAGCACATCAGAAAACAGATCGCTTACCTCCTTTATTGCCTCTAAAATCGAGTTACCGGAAGAAACTGTGTGTAAACTGTTTAAAAAATACGTCAGTAATTGCGAAACCATTCTCTCCCAGCTTGATGAGCATGCCAATGATAAACTGTCTCTCAAAATGCCGATTCATTCGCTCAAAGGAATATCAAGAAACCTCTATCTAGAAACATTGGGAGACATGTGCGAAGCCTTTGAAAAAGATCTCTTCTCCTTTACCGATGATCAGCAAAAACTTCGTCTTGATGAGCTGCGAGATCAAGTATTGCATACCCTATCTCAAATGAAAAGTGAGCTGTCATAATGGAGTGTACGAAGACCCCCTTTATTATTGTCAACATTGACGACAACGACATGAATCTCCTCTTGATCGAGACTTACTTACAAGAGGTCGATGCGACGTTTGTCAATTTCACCGATCCGCATGCCGCAGTTGAGTATATGCGTAATCACCCTTTTGACATGGTGCTCGTCGACTATGAGATGCCTATGATGAACGGAATTGAGACCACAACGATTCTTAAAAGGTTTGATGCTGATGCACCTGTGATCATGATCACTGCCAGTGATGCTGAAGATTCGGTTCAAATACAGGCACTTATGGCAGGCGTCAATGACTTCATCAAAAAGCCGGTCAATAAGGTTATTCTCCTAAACCGTGTTCGCAATTTCATCAAACTGCGTAGAGCCATAATGCGCCTAAACGATCAAGAGAAATATCTCCGTACACAAATAGACAAAGCTACCGAAAGCCTCCATAAAACCATCGAAGAATTGACAGAATCATACATCACTTTGGAACAAAAAGAGCATGAGACCCTACGTGTCCTCTCCCGAACAGCTGAGTACAAAGACGAAGAAACCGCTAACCATATTAAACGGGTATCAGGCTATGCAGTCCTCATGGCGCGATGCCTTAACCTCGATGAAAGCGAACAAAACATCTTACACTTTGCCGCCCCTTTACACGATATCGGCAAGGTAGGAACCCCCGACAATATCCTTCTAAAACCCGGGAAACTCGATGAAGACGAGATGAAAATCATGCGTCAGCATGCACTCATCGGAGCGGATATCCTCCAAGATTCCACAAGTCCCTATCTTCAAGCCGGGCACATTATCGCAGCCAGCCATCATGAAAAGTACGATGGGAGCGGTTATCCCCATGGTCTTATAGGCGAACAGATCCCTCTGTACGGACGTATCGTCGCTATTGCCGATGTTTTTGATGCCCTCACCTCTGTACGCCCCTACAAAAAAGCATGGTCCTTTGATGATGCAATCGCTTTTTTGCACCAAAATTCCGGCACACATTTCGATCCTGTGTTGATCGATCTTTTTACCGATCATTTAGATGAAGTTCATACCATACATACTCAATATCAGGATTAATACTATATGAAAAATATACTAATTGTCGATGACCAAACCCTAAACCAAACGATCTTAGAAGCCTACATCAACCAATACTGTGAACAACACGGCGAAACGATACACATCCAAACCGCCAATGACGGAATCGAAGCGGTCGCTTTGTGTCAAGAGGAATCGTTTGACCTGATTTTTATGGACATCTTGATGCCCAACATGAACGGCATCGAAGCTACCAAGCGTATCAGCAGTATACAGCCCAATGCAATCATCGTAATCGTTTCAACCCAAGGAGATGAGGAAAACCAGATCCAAGCACTGCGAAACGGTGCAAAAGACTATTTTGTCAAACCGATTCAGCCTGATGTCTTCAAACGTCGACTTCATTTATACATCAACATGATGAACAATGATAAACATGCTCCAACCGCTAAACAAAGTATCAATTCGTTTTGCAACGAGATTTTCTGTTACAAGACTACCTATCTCATAGAAAACGAAGAGGATCTCGCCCAATTATGGGAATCGATGTTAAGTATGATCAAAGACAATGTCCGAACCAACTTTTTGAGCGATCTGATCCGCTTCATGTACCAGCTAGGGCAAGTGATGCTCTTGCGCAAAGTGCAGCCTCAAATCATCATGGAAGAGAATGAAGAGCACTATTTTTTCTCGATTACCAATATCCATATCATCCCACAAGCTAAGATCACTCAACTCATCGAAAATTATCTCCATAATGCCGACTATAAACTATCTCCTAATATTCTCTCGTTCCAAGTGACCAAAGAGTATGCTCCAATTCTTACTCCGATTGTTCAAAAAACAATTACAGAAGAGCAGATCGTCCAAAGTGTTCAAGCACAACCGCAAATACAAACAGAGGTCAGCTATCAAAAACAGGCTGAAACACTTCAAATATTTGACTTTATGGAGTCCGAAGATCTCACCTCGCTGGAGCTAAAACTCAACGAGCTTGCAACCCAGTTTATGTGGATGGGAAGTAACGAACTAAACGGTGACGATGTCGATCAGATCAATAGTGCATTTGATCGTACATCAAGCATCCTCATGCTCTACAGCCAAACCCAGACATTAGGAATAGCCATTCGTGACTTAACCTCCATTATCCAAAAAGATGAAAAAATATTTATCGAGATGGCATCACAAATGTCCGCACTGTGTAAAAGTTTCAATAATGATCTAATCATATGGTTTCGAAGCGTCTTCTATGAAGGTGCCCCTTCTGTTCATTTCATGGATGCATCGATTATTTCTAACATACAGATGGTTCAATCCTTCCTCTCACCGCCCGAAGAGATCAATTTGGATGATGGAGATGGATTCGAATTTTTTTAAGGAGATACCGTGTTAAAAATGAACCCGTTTAATGGTAATTGTATTTTCTTAAATATGATGAATAAATCCTTTATATGGATTCTTTTTACCCTCTCTATGCTACTAACCCTAGCCCTTTCCTACTCATTGTTTAAAAACCATCTCGATGTTGCTCCCTATGTTTTGGTAGGTGGAACGTTTTTTAATCTGCTGTTGTTGATAACGCTTCTATCCTTTGATCATAAACGTACCCTTTTGGAAACCAAAAACCAAAAGCTCAATGAACTTTATGAAGACAATACACTGTCTATGAAAAAAATATACATTGCCACTCAACATCTAAACGAAGCGCAACAAATCGCAAAACTCGGCAGCTGGAATCTCAACTTGCGAACAGGAGAACTGGAATGGTCTGATGAAATCTATGAGCTGTTTGAATTAGAAAAAGAACAACATATACCAACGTATGAAGGGTTTTTAAACGCCATTCATCCTGAAGACCGAGCAAAAGTCGATGAAGCATATCAATATTCCGTTGAACACCATACATCCTACAACTATGTACATCGGCTTCTCATGGTGGATGGTCGTGTCAAGTATGTTAGTGAACAGGGAGAGACTATGTACGCTCCCGATGGACAACCCATACAGTCACGTGGTACCGTTCATAACATCACCGAAGAGATCTTGCTTCAAGAGAGTCTGAAGGAAAAAAACCTTCAATTATCTCAGACTGCTAATCAGCTTCAACTAGCAACTCAAGCCGCAGGAATTGGGATTTGGTTTTATAATCTTGCAACACATACCTTCTCTGCCGATCTTAAAGTACTTGAGATATTCGAGATGTCATTGGATCTTGTGGATGTACAGTTGGCTTTTGAAGAGTGGACATCACGATGCCACCTTGATGATGTAGAAAAAACGGTAGAACTGTTACTCACATCTGTCAAAAAATTACAGCCTCTTGAAGTAACTTATCGTATCGTGGTTCCCAGCGGTATCAAATACATCTATTGTGCTGCTAGAATCAAATACGGAAAAGATGGATCTGTACTGGGAGTCGTTGGGATAACTCAGGACGTTACGGCCAATAAAACCCTGGAAGAGTCACGCATCATGGCAAAAGAAGCCGCTGAACGTGCCAATAAATCAAAAAGTGACTTTTTAGCCAATATGTCCCACGAGATCCGCACCCCGCTCAACGGTGTCATCGGTTTGACCGAACTGCTACTTCAAACCCAGTTGAATCCACTGCAACGTGAATATCTCGAAAAATCCGACATTGCTTCCAAAGCACTTTTGAGTGTTCTTAATAATATTTTGGATTACTCAAAAATCGAAGCACATAAACTGTTACTTGAAGTAATTACCTTCAATTTAGACGATATCATGAATAATCTACATGCAATGCTTTCCTATAAAGCCGAAAGAAAACAGCTCAGCTTTGAAACATATATCGACGATAATGTTCCGCGTATGCTCTTGGGAGATCCATTACGCTTGCAGCAGATTTTGAGCAACTTAGCGGTAAATGCACTGAAATTCACCGAAAAAGGGTTCGTGCGTATCTCGATCACTTCAACGCCACAGGAAGATCAGGAGAAGCTCACCTTTACCATCAGCGACAGTGGCATCGGGATAAGTGATGAGGATCAAGCGCTCCTCTTCCAGCCCTTCTCCCAAGTCGATACCTCATTCACACGCAAATACGGCGGTTCTGGATTGGGGCTCATGATTACCAAAGAACTCGTAGACCTCATGGGAGGAGAAATAACAGTGCACAGTGTCTCTGGAAAGGGAAGTACGTTTACCTTTACAATAGTGTTGCATCCTGCACCGACGTTTATGAGTGAATCAACTCAAGACCTCACACATCCACCACTCCCAAACCACAAACCCCTGCACCTTCTACTCGTCGAAGATAATGAACTTAACCAGCTTGTAGCCACAGAACGCCTTAAGCAAATGGGCATTACCTATACAATCGCCAACAATGGCCAAGAGGCCGTAGAGTGTGTCCAGCACGAAGAGTTTGATGCGATTTTGATGGACTTGCAAATGCCGGTGATGGATGGGCTTGAAGCCACAAAAGAGATACGCAAACTGCCAGGAAAAGCAACAATCCCCATCATCGCACTGAGTGCAGCGGTACTGCAAGACGATTTGAAGTTAGCGATCCAAGCAGGGATGAATGACCACATTGCCAAACCGATCGAGAAAGCGGTATTGCAAAATGTGCTGGCTAAATGGCTAAATACCTGATACCACAATGCAGTAAAGCTCACCTAAGCTATAATGGCGTCCATGAACAGCGAGCCCTTTACTTTCCACATCGATACAACTCCTACGCTTCCCACCCGTAAATGCCGTTTTATGGCGCGTCTGCTGGGATGGAGTCTAAGTTTTGGCAATTATCTCTTAGCCCTGTTAGTGTGGTGGATGAGTGATTGGTTTATCGCTATTGGTACCCTATTACTAGGCTATATCCTCTTTGGGATACTGCGTTCCAAACTGCGTAATGACTCTATCCCTGTATCCCAACGTGAATACGAATATACCGATTATGCCATCGCGACATGGTACCTATCACGCAATGCCTGTTTTACCATCTCACAACCAACGGAATAACCCATGGCATTAGTCGACCTACTCAACGTCAGCAAACACTACGAAGCGCAAAAAATCTTAGAAAATATCAATTTTCACATCGACGAGGGTGAACGTGTTGTCATCGTCGGTAAAAACGGCAGTGGAAAATCAACTCTGATGAAACTGGTCAACAACTCTCTGGATGCCGATGGCGGAGAGCGCATCACCCGACAAGGTATCGAGATCAAGATGCTCTCACAAGTCCCGAAGTTCGATCCTAGTCATACCGTACGCGAAGCAGTCGAAGCAGGTTTGGGAGAACTACGTACCTCAAAAATCCGTTTTGACGAGATATCCACACTTCTAGCAACCCAATACGACAATGCAGCACTTTTGGATGAGCAATCCCGTATCACCAGTTATTTGGATCATCACAATGCGTGGAATTTGGACGACAAGATCGAGCGGATCATGCACCACTTCATGCTCAAAGAGTATGAATCCAAAAAAGTCGATCTCCTCAGCGGTGGCGAACAGCGCCGTGTTGCTCTGGCATCTTTGCTGTTACTCAAACCCGATATACTCCTGCTGGATGAGCCTACCAATCATCTCGATGTCTACATGGTCGAGTTTCTCGAAGAGCTTATACTAAAAGAGCGCTTTACCCTGCTGTTTATCTCCCATGACCGTTACTTCATCGATCAGATCGCTACGAAGACCATCGAAGTCGAAGATTGCTCTCTACGAGAGTTTAGCGGCGGCTACAGCAACTATCTGGAGCAAAAGCAAGAGTTGCTGCGAACCATGGCACAACAGCATGATAATATGCTAAAACTGCTCAAAACCGAAAACGAGTGGCTTTCACGCGGTGTAAAAGCACGTCTAAAACGTAATGAAGGACGCAAACAACGAGTACTACAACTGCGAGAAGATGCCAAAAACAACCCCAGTAAAATCCGCAAGATGAAACTCGAACTCGAACGTGAAGCCAAACACTTCAACCGCGGTGAGGGGATAAACCGCCAAAAGATGCTATTCGAAGTGGAACATCTAGGGCTGACTCTGGGTGATAAAGTCCTCATCAAAGACTTCACTACCCGCATTTTGCAAAAAGATGTCATTGCGGTAGTAGGACCCAACGGAAGCGGTAAGTCGACGCTGTTAAAAGCACTGTTAGGACGTCTAAAACCCACCAGCGGTATCATCAAGATGGGAGAGCTTTCCATCGGCTATTTTGATCAGCACCGCGAGATGCTCGATGACAACCTCAATCTCATCGAGACCTTCTGTCCACATGGCGGTGATCGCGTCGATGCCCAGGGGACCGATTACCATGTCTACGGCTATCTCAAAAACTTCCTTTTTCCCAGAGAGTTTTTGGATAAAAAAGTAGGAACACTCAGCGGCGGTGAAAAAAACCGTGTCGCGTTAGCATTACTGTTTACCAAAAAAGTGGACTGTCTCATCCTCGATGAACCGACTAATGATCTCGACATCCCTACCATCAATATCCTCGAAGAGAAACTCCAAAACTTTCAAGGTGCCGTCATCTTGGTAAGCCATGACCGTTATTTTGTGGATAAGATCGCCAAAAAGCTCTTTATATTCAAAGGGGATGGAACGATCGAAGAAAGTTTCAAACCCTATAGCGAATATCTCGAAGATGAAAAAGAGTTCAATGAGATGGACGCGATGGAAGCAGAGTTTACAAAATCTTCCCCTGCGGTCACCGTTTTAAATGAGAAACCAAAAGTCTTCAAACTCACCTTTAACGAACAAAAAGCACTGGAAAAACTTCCTCTGGAAATCGATGCACTCGAAAAACAGATCGACGAGATCAACGCCTGTCTGGCCGATCCAAAATGTTATGAGAAAAAAGGGATCAGCGTCCTAGCACAGGAGCTTGAGACAACTAAAGCCCTTTACGAAAAAAAGGTGGATGAGCTGCTTACTATCGAAGAGAAAGCAGAGCAGATCGAAGCGCTTAAAAATGCTTAGATGATGTAATCCACCACTTTCGAAAGCGTTGTTACCTCTTTGATGACACTCACGACTGCCTGATGGGCACTGTGTGGTGCATAGGCGTCCAATCCAGCCTGATCCTCAAACTTCGAGACTAAGACCATATCAAACGATCGCTCACTATGACTTACGTCGATTCCCACTTCCATCGCTTTGAGTGTCGAAATCTGTGAAGGTAATGCCTCAAGCATTGTTTTGACTCGTGCCAGATTGGCCTCTTTGTTTTCTTCTTTGAACTGAAACATCACGATATGGACTAACATTTTTTACCTCTGTATTAGATCTTTTAAACTTTGTTGAGGCGACTTCCCCTCTAATATAGCATACACTTCTGCCGCGATTGGGAGATAGATCCCTTTTTGTGCCGCGATTTCGTTTAGGGCATAAGCCGTTCCGATACCCTCACTTACTTCACCTATGGCTTCGCATACCGCTTCTTTGCTTTTTCCCTGCGCCAATCCAAGTCCTACACGGTAATTACGTGACATCGATGAACTTGCTGTTAAGAACAAGTCTCCCGCACCGCTTAAACCCAAGAACGTCTCATCCTGTGCCCCATAGGCTTTGCCAAAGCGCTGCATCTCAACAAGCCCTCGTGCGATGAGCGAAGCTGCGGCATTGTGTCCTAACCCTAATCCCTCACAGATACCTGCAGCAATAGCGATAACATTTTTATACGCACCCGCGATCTCCGCACCAATGACATCATCACTGATATACGTACGGATGAACGCTGGAAATAGTGATGCAAAAGAATCTGCCGTATCTGAAGAGTGAGAGTTAATCACCAATGCTGTCGGAAGCGATTGGATCACTTCCGAAGCAAACGAAGGACCCGATAAAAATGCCAGATTTTCAGAGGGGACATATTGTGTATAGATCTCATATAAAAACTTGCCGCTAGATGCCTCTATCCCCTTGGCTGCAACCAAAATCTTCTGACCTTTAAAAACAAAGTTCTCTTTGAGCCACTGAGATACTTGCTGTGCGGGTACCGTGATGATAAGATATTCACATGCCAACACTTCATCAAGAGAACGAAAATTTACCCAGTCTCTTGGTGTTCGTGACGTAATGATCACCTCGTTTTTTTCACTCATGGCAAAGGCTAAAGCCTCACCCCACTTACCTGCGCCGATGACTCCGATTTTATCTTGCATGATGTTTCTTTACCGCTAGTTTCAAAGCATCAAGTTTATCCTGATATCCCATCACCACAAAAATATCATACGGATCGATATGATGATTGAGCCCTTTTGAGGCAAAGCTAAACGTTGTCCCCATTTCGTGATCCACCACGGCTAATAATATGACGTCGTATTCACTTTTAAAATGAATATCATGCATGTATCTCCCCACAAACGAAGAGTGTTTAGGCACTTCGATCTCCGTGATGTTCAATGATCCGTCTTCATACAGTACTTCATGCAGCACTTTGGTCACGATGGGCTTTTCCAGCATATCCGAAATAACATTGGAGACGATCTGCAAACTTGGCAACACTTTGTTTGCACCCGCACTTTTCATCTTGCTGGCACTTTCATTGTCCTGTGCCAACGCGACAATATTTAACTTATCAAACTGTGATCGTAATGAGATCGTCAAAAACACATTTTCCGAATCATTGGCCAAAGCACAAAAGACGATCAACGATTTGACGTCAAAATGCTGTTCTATACGGCTCCAATCATCGCTTAGATCCACCAATTCTACCAAAAAACCGGCTTGATGTGCCGCTTTTTCTTCCTCTTGTGTCATCACAAAAAGGGCAAAATCCTGATAAACATTGCGAACATACCGAGCAATCTGTTGCGAATACTCATTGAACCCAAAAACGGCTGCGGAACGAATTATCATTGCTTAATCTTCTTTCGATGTAAGAGATCACGAAACTCACTGCACAATGCTCTATTAGCTACAACGATAGCAACGTCCCCTGCACGTATCTCATAGTTTGGTTGCGGATTAAAGGCAAACGTCTGTGTGCTGTTTTGATAGATCCCAAGCATGCTCAGACGCTGATGAAACAATGGATGAAGCAACAAATCAAAAAACCGTTGCGACATTCCATCGTCCAAGATGATCTCTTCGATCACTGTTCCTCCATGTCCTGACCGAAGCGCATGAATCACCTCAAATGTTATGGGCTGATTACTGATACGTTTACTCATGAGTCCTACTAGATGATGTGGATTCACCATCTCATCAATCCCCGCGAGAGAGAGTTTTTTAGCATTCTCATGATGATGTAAAATAGAGAAAAGGGGAACTTTTTTATTCAACTCCCGTATCGTCAATGCCGTATAGATATTAGCAACGTCACTGTCTTCCAATAAGATCACCGCTATCACCTGTTTTTCAAACTGAATATTTGTTATTTGATACGTATGCAATGATGACGGGTCAGCGTTTAAAACAATCAAGCCCTCACTTTGCGCCTCTTTGGCTTTATACGGATCTTTTTCCAATATAACGATGTGCTTGTACATTTTTTTGAGTCGATGGATCACTTCATGCGTCAATGATGAGTACCCACAGATAAGATAAAAAGCCTCCAATTTACTGACATCGTCAATGAGTTTTTCTTCTTTAATCTCATCGAGTTTTTCAGTAAAAGCACTGACGATGATCGATGTTGCAAATGAGATAACCGCAATACCTGCAACAATAATCACCATGGCTACCACACGCCCCTCGTGAGTCACAGGGACAAAATCACCATATCCTACGGTAAATATGGTCACTACCGACCAATAGACCGCATCAAAAAGAGTATTGATCTTTGATGCCGGATTATGCGCTTCCATGACATAGATCAACACAGAAGATACCGTGATAATGATCATGGCGAACACAGAAAGTGTTAAAAGCTCAAACTTTTTAGAAGCAAGAATAGAAATCAGTCGGCGTAGACTTTTTGCGTATCGAAACAGTTTTAGGACACGAAAAAGGATGAAAACACGTAAAAGTCTAAACTCATGAAAAAATGGCATGATTGCCAGCAAGTCAACCATCGCCGCAGGGGAAAGGATAAACTCTAACTTGTGCTTAAAAATGGTTTTAATCGATTTTCCAAGTGAAAACGGTCGATGCAAGAACAGATCGTGTTCATACTGATCAATAACCATTTTGGTACTGTCGCTGTAAATCCACAGACGAAGCAAGTATTCGATAAAAAAGATCAAAGAGATGATGTAGTTATTGAAAAAAAGCCAATTTAGCGACATCTCATGTTTGACCTGACGAATCAAAATATAGACACTGAGAAAAATCAGCGCTATCATCACAAAATCAAAATAGCGTTTATAGGGGTAATTACTGTTTTCTAAAAGGTTGTAGGTGGTGTTTTTGATATGACGATAGGTAGTAGACGAATGAAGGAAAAATGCAAGCGATACTACCCAACGACCAAACATCGAATTCCTTATTGCGCCAGTTTGGCTTGTAAAATCTCATTAAGCGTATTCGGGTTTGCAGAACCTTTGGATGCTTTCATCGCTTGACCGACAAAGAAGCCAAACAACTTATCTTTACCCGATTTATACTCAGCCACCTTATCGATATTGGCCGCTAAAATCTCATCAATCAATGCTTCAAGAGCACCCGTATCGCTCACTTGCTTCAATCCTAGCGTTTCTATGATCTCATCGACACTTCCACCATCATGAGCCAACAAATAATCGAGTATCTCTTTGGCCGCTTTACCGCTGATGATGTTTTCTTCGATACGCTTAACCAGTGTTCCAAGTGTCACCGCATCGACACAAGAGTCAACGGCACTCATACCGCCGCTAAGACGTCCTTGCAGCTCTACTGTCAGCCACGTGATCGCATTTCGAGGTGTGATACCGCATGAGAGCATCGCTTCAAAATACTGCGCACTCTCCAAGGTAGCCGTCACCACTACTGCATCGTACGGACGAAGAGCAAATTCCTGAACAAATCGCTCTTTTTTGGCATCCGGAAGTTCCGGAATATTTCGCATCGTGGTGTACATCGCATCATCCACGACGACTTTGAGCAAATCAGGCTCAGGGAAATAGCGATAATCGGCCGCCCCTTCTTTTCCACGCATAGAACGGGTTTCTTGCTTGGCTTGGTCAAAAAGGCGCGTCTCTTGGACGATCTCCTGCTCATACAGTCCGTCTTCCCATGCCTCACGCTGACGCGCTACTTCCAACTCAATCGCTTTTTGGATAAAGCGAAAACTGTTGATGTTTTTGATCTCGACACGAGTATAGAGTTTTTCATCACCCTTTGGACGTATAGAGACGTTGACGTCTACACGAAACGATCCCTCTTGCATATTCGCATCACTGATGTCCAAATAACGGACGATCGAATGCAATTTTTTAAGATATAAGATCGCCTCTTCGGCACTACGCATATCCGGTTCAGAGACGATCTCGACCAGTGGCGTACCTGCACGGTTCAAATCCACTTTTGAGATAGGACCTTCATGAATATTTTTTCCCGCATCCGATTCGATGTGGGCGCGATTGATACGAATGCTCTTTTGTGTGCCGTCTTCAAAATCGATCGTTAGTTTGCCGTGCTCAACAATAGGGGTATAAAGTTGTGTGATCTGATACGCAGTAGGACTGTCGGGATAAAAATAGCTCTTACGGTCAAAAAACGACGTTCTGTTGATCGTCGCATCCACAGCGGTACCAAACATCCCCGCTTTTCGTAATGCCTCTTTATTCAATACCGGCAATGCACCAGGAAGTGCCAAACACGTAGGACAGGTGTTGGTGTTTTGTTCATGATTAAAGCTCGTTGGACACGAACAAAAGAGTTTTGACTCAGTATTGAGCTGAACGTGTACTTCTAATCCGATAATGGTTTCAAACATACAAATAATTCCTCATTAAATAAAATATCTAATTGAAGCAAATCCATACGCTCCGGTTGCTTCGACTTGGGTTATCTGCTCTTGGGATAGGATTCCCCCCAATGCAAAAATAGGTATTCTTATTTTATCCACAATTTGTTTTAAATCCTCTAAACCCTTGGGGTTTCCTTTGTTTGGTGAGTGAAAAATGGGACTGTAAGTGATCGCATCTGCACCCATTTCCTGTGCCCTCAACGCCTCTTCATGCGTATGGGTACTGATGATGACATACAATCCTGACCCTTTTGCCTCTGAAATGGAATCAAATTGGGTAGATGTCAGATGAATACCGTCAGCGTGCAATGCTCTTGCTAGCTTAAAATCACCATGAAGTAAAATCTTTGCATCACTACGATTGCGAAGTTTTTCGATAAATATTTGGGCTAATTTGGGGTAAATAGAGGTGGTTTTATCACGTAAGCAGAGAAAATCGAGAGTATGGTGTTGGAGTACGTTTTCTAAACGTTCACATAATGTAATCGCATCATGACCGTAAAGAGAAGGGTCGGTGATTAAATACGATTTCACTCACGTGGTTGAGACGCATCTGCCGCAAGAGCATCACGTATCTCTGTCAGCAATACAGTCTGTTTCAATGATTCATTATGACGATCGCGAGAGAGCGACAGGTTTTCCAAAACAACTATCGAAAACAATGCGATAAAAAGAAAAAGAAAAGCGAATAAAAACGCAGTGACCACGCCTAAAAAAAGAAAAGATTGGAAAGTAACCCAGGTTCCTGCGATCGCAAAGGCCCATGAAGCTCCTCCAAGAAAGCTTAGAAGTGAATCATGCGTATTGCGAAGCTTCATGAAGAACTCTTAGTGGTCGTCGTGAAGAAGTACAGCGCCACCAAGGTAAACGTATGTAAGCATCATGAAGATAAACGCTTGCAAGAATGCCATAAAGCTCAAAAGTGCAAATGGGACAATTGGAAGGATCCACGGTGCGAGCATCAACAATACCATCAAGAACATATCGTCCCCTTTAACGTTACCAAACAATCGGAAGCTCAAAGAGATGATACGAGAGATATGAGAAACGATCTCAATCGGAAACATCAACCATGCCAACCACCATACAGGACCCATAAAGTGTTTGAAATAAGCGATCAAACCGTTACGACGGATACCCTCGAAGTTGTAATAGGTAAAAACAACCAAGGCTAATGCTAGGGTGAAATCCAAGAAAGCACTTGGTGCTTCAAAACCAGGGAGAATACCGATAACGTTTGCAACACCTACGAACAAACCGATAGTTGCTACCAACGGAAGATAACGACGTGCTTCTGTTTTGCCCATAACGTCTGTACCCATTGCCAAAACGCCATTAAGATACGCTTCCATAACGTTTTGAGCGCCTGTTGGAATCAAACGAAGGTTAGACGTTGCCATACGTGCAATAATGATCACGATCGCCGTTGCAAGCAACATGTGTGTTAGAAAGATAAAAGCATGATCTTCGCTGTAAAGACCAAAGAAAGTAAACAATTCGCCCATGAGATAGCGTTCCTTTGCGGGTAATATTGGCGTGATTATAATGACTTTGAGATTAAATTCCTATAAACTCAAATGGCACAGTTCATTTTTTGCGTTTAAAATATCAGCTTGTATAGCTTCTTTTAGCAATTCAAATGTCTCAAATCTCTGGTTTTTGCGTAAAAAATGAACAAAGCAGATAGTAGCGTGACGCGCATGCTCAATATCCCTGTCCAAGAGATGGCTCTCTATGGCATACGATCCGTCTGTGGTGATACGATGCCCCACAAAAACGACCGAAGGAGAAAAATGCTCTTCGTCATTGATCCGGGTCAAGGCGGTATAGACCCCTTCTTCTGGGAGTAAAAAGCCTGTACATTCTAAATTTAGAGTAGGGACCAACTCTTTTTTACCGATCCCCTGCCCCGTGATGACGTTGCCATTGATACAATAGTTATGTCCTAAAAATCGGTTAGCACCGTGAATGTCCCCAATTTGCAATTTTGCTCTGATCTTATGGGAGTGGACTGAGTCATTATCGATAGTGACTTGATCGACAACACACACCTCACCTTTAAAAAAATTCTTTAAATCCTCATGGGAATAGCGGCGGTCTTTCCCGAAATGAAAATCATATCCCACCACAATCTTTTTTAACTCGGGAAATTGTGTGCGCAAATGTGCCACAAACTCGGCACCTTCTAAATGACGGATATCGTCAAGAGGATAATAAAAGATCGGATAGTGGGTGTATCTTTCCCGCTCACATCCGGGAGTCAAGTTAGCGTATCCTGTTTCTATGGCAACAATCGCTCCATTTTGTCCTAATTGAGCAAAAAGTTGTTGATGCCCGATGTGCATCCCATCAAAACCGCCGATGGCGATGGCATCTATCTTACTATTCACACTAATCCCTCGAAAATTTCATCAATATTTTCACCATAAAAATATTCTTCTAACAATGGACGGATTTTGTATTTTACAATAAACAAGTATTTCGGATGAACATCATCAATTTTTGAGCCATCTTTATCTATAAAGTAAGCATGTCCAATCAAATAATCAGCTCCTCTACGCTCTTTGATAATCTCATTTATCTTTTTGACATTTTCAGGCAAATATTCTTCGATCGGCTCCATCCGTACAAACGTAAAACGGCGACGTAGTGCGATATCGACCAAAGCAATTGATTTATCCGCTGTGTTCATTGTCCCGATGATATAGAGATTTTTAGGAACACCGAATCGCTCTTTAGAGTATGGCAATGTTACCATCAATTCATTATCTTCACCAAGACGTTTGTCTTCTTCTAGAAGGGTAATGAGTTCACCGAATATTTTTGAGATATTACCGCGATTAATTTCATCGAGGATGAGATAATAATTTTTCAGTTCATCGTTTCGTATCTCTTTTTCATTTTGAGCCAAATATTCCAAGAGTGCATCATAATATGGTTGAAGACCGCCAATAATATGATTATTTCGACCATTCTCATACATTTTTCTAAGTGTATTAATAGATAATGAATGTTTTGATTCACCAGTATCTTTATCGAAAAGAATCGATTTATCAGTTACCTCCGTAATATGAAAACGGGAGCGTTTCATTTGAATAGATAATCGTTCTGTATCCGATACCTGATCTACAATCAAAGCTCTAAATAACTCACCAAAATCTCGTTTGATTTCTTTAGCACTGGATGCCTCTAAATTTGTTTTAGCAATTTTGGCAATATCTCTAAAAATACCGCTTTCAAGTTGTATATTCCCTTCCTCATTTGGTCGAAATCCTTCGATAAAATCTTCATAACTATAACTTTGATGAAAAGTTAAAAATTGATAACGTCCTTCTGCTTTAACCATATCAAATGAGAGAATTTTATAATCAGGATTTTCCAATTCATCCAAACTATCATCATTTTCGAGTATTGAAATAAGTTTTTTATGTGAATAGGTTTTACCGACCCCTGGAGGACCATAGAGGATGATATTTTTGGGATTTTCAATTATCAATTCATCTTCATCAGTATTAGTATCATCATTGATATTTTCAGATAGGACTGAAGTAATTTCATATCCTAACTCAGGAAGCTTATTTAATACATTTTGAAAATTAGTTCCCCATTGATTACATATAAATACGTTTTCGGTTAATATTTTTAAAGGTTCATCAAAATAACGGAAGGCACCTGTTTGAGTTCGCTTGACAAAATCATTATATTCATTTTGAGATAAACAAACATTGTAGCTTCTATGTAATGAATTAAATTCATTTTTTAGATCATCTAAAGAAATATCTGGATGATCCCTTATATATTTTTTGATTACTTCATATACTAACTGGCGTTTTGATAACCGTGTTAAGCCATTAAAATTATATTTTGTCGTATCTCTTGCCATTACAAAACCTCTTTCAATTTATTTTTCATCTCTTGAATATATTTTGAAAATTCACTCATACAACTCTGCAACTCCACACTTCGCATTTTCAACACCACTTCATCACCCACTTTTCCCAAATTTAAAGGAATCGAATCATTTAAATCAACTAAATGTTTCGGATACAACAAAATCGTTTGATTGATATGGTAGTTTTTCCCATACACGTACATTTGATATTTATCATCTCGTTTCAATTCCTCTTTGCCATTGACCTTTTTGTATTTCGTATCGATAACAAGACGATTAGGGATCAAAATATCAGGTTTTAGTTTGAGATTACCAAAATTATTTTCAGCTTGAATGATTGCTGTCGGCTCAATGCTTTGGACGATTTTACCCATAAACTGTTCAAATAGCACATTCATATCAAACATAAATGCCCATTCGTTTGCCCCCGCTTTGTCAAAGCGAATATTGAGATTTTGGAGGATAAGCAAAGCGATTTTATAAAGATGGCGGTACCTCTCATTAAGCCGATGCCAATGGTAAGTCGCATGAGGATTGTAATAGGGGGTTACCTCATCGAACATAAGATGAAGTATTCCTAGCTTTCGTCTATTATCGGCACTCTTAGTAATCCGACGACACACATTAACCGTATATGCTAAAAGTGCATTGAGAGGGTTGTCGGGACTAAATTCATCGTATTCACAATAGATTTTATCTCGCACAAAATTTGTCCGTGCATCCATTCCAGCTAAAAAACGTCCCCGCATCACTCGCAGATTATCCTGTACAGAGATGTATTCACGATACATCCCTTTTTCCACTTCACGGATTAGTTCACGTGAGAAAATCGAGATTAATAGTTCTAAAATTGGACTTTGTTCTGTATCAGTAGAAGCAACACTCTCATCAACTTTTAGATCATATACATACGAGAGCATATAGGTGAGATAACGAAGATTAGCAACATCATTGTGTTTGTCGATTTTAGGGAGAATAGTTAAAGTTTGAGTGCCAATTCTTAGCGCACCGCAATACTGTGTCGCTCGTACTTCACCCCAGTTTTCGGAGAAATATCGATGAAATTCAGTAGGGATTGCTAAATTAACTTTTTCATATTCATGAGTAACCATTAAAACTTATGCTACCGCTTCACTCCACCGTGCCACTTCAACGGTAACGTGCTTTTGACGTGCAGATTCAACAATAGTTTCTAATTTCATCGATGTGTCATTCGATAACCATTCCTCACCGCATTGAGAACACACTGAGGCAGGAACATCACGTACCACAACTACTCCTGAACCTAAATCAACTGTGAAAGTACTAGAGCCTTGAACAATAGAGCCTTTACATAATGGACAAGCATTCATCATCTCTTCCTCGTTTTAAAATCATCTTCAAATTCATCAAAATTAGGTCTATATGCTGTAATAATATAGCATATGTCTGTGTCTGTTGCCATCACGATATGCAGAGGTACAGCTCCTATTTGCAAAACTAAGTAACTTGGATAAGGAGAATCATCGAGATAGCTTTCAATAATTGCTCCATATAATGCACAGTGCATAACTTCATCACGTGAAATTGAACGCTGTAACATTCTCTCCAATGCATGCTTTCGCCACACAAATTGAGTAATTGTACGCATTAACCCTCTTTTTTAGACACTACTACCCATTATTATACTATGCATTCAAAAATTATTTACTATTAACCCTTGACAAAGCCATAACACGTTTCCTGATTTCCCTCTTTACCGGCGATATGTGCCGTCTCTTTGCCGATTTGTTTCCAACCCAACAGTGAGCAGGTATCTTCAAACTTGATCATTGCTTTTCCGATTGCGCTATTGTCTTTAACGACACCGTTTTTGTCCCGTTTGACTTCTCGACCTACTTGAAACTGCGGTTTGAATAAGATTACGATATTGCGAGCGCTCAATCGGTCAATCGACTCAAGTACCAATTCCAAAGGGATAAAAGCAACATCACACGTCACGATGTCATAACGTTTATCCGGCGAAAACGTACGTATATCGGTATTTTCAAAAACCGATACTCTCTCATCACTGCGCAAACTAGGATGTAATTGATCACTGCCGACATCGACACAAGTGACATGTGCAGCCCCCTCTTCCAGTAACACTTGGGTAAATCCACCTGTACTTGAACCAATATCAAGGGCATTCAATCCCGTAAGATCCCACTGCGTAAACGGTAAAAACCCTTTGAGTTTTATCGCCGCGCGACTGACGTATTGTGTATTATCTGCCATTGTAACGGTCATCGTTTCATCCGCTTCAAACGATACTTTATCAATGATCTTGCCATCTACACTTACTGCATGGTCTTTGATCAACTGCTGTGCTTTGTTTCGACTTTCGGTTAGCCCTATTTCAACTAAATAACTGTCAAGTCTCATTTATTTCCTTAGTCTCATCAAACTCTATTTGTCGCAATTATAGCCACTTCCTCCTAATGAGTGTTGAGAATGGGGTTAAAATCAGATACCATTACCGAAAACAATCAGGAAATATTTTATGAAACTTACGCATGTGGTCGTTATTGGCGGAGGGTATGGCGGTATCAGAACTATCGAACATCTAATACACAACCCTACTATTGAGATTACCCTAATCGATAAAAATCCCTACCATTACATGCAAGCCGAAGTGTATGAATTTATTGCGAATAAAGTCGATATGTCCCATGTGATGATTGATCTGCCCTCATTGTTCAAAAGTTTTGCTTGCGTACGGTTCATCTGCGAAAAAGTGACCTCGATCAACCCGATGAACAATCAAGTTGTTACTCCTACACAAACACTAGACTATGATTACCTCGTTATAGCTACTGGCAGTAAAACCTATTTTCCCGACTTCATACCGGGGTTGCGAGAATATTCACACGGTGTCAAAAATATTCCGGCAGCTTTGGATTTTAAACAGCGTTTTGAGAGCGCATTGCTCAATCGGATTGAATCGCAAAGTAAAGGATGCGATATCAAACCGTTCAATATCGTCATCGGAGGGGCAGGACTTTCTGGCGTTGAGATCACAGCAGAGATGGCGGCTTACGCAAACAAATTTTACAAAAATGGTAATTTTGGATGTCTGGGAGTCAATGTCTATTTGATTGATGCGTACGAGAGTATCCTGTATGGAATGGACCCGTTTTTAATACAAAGTGCTTATGAACGGCTCAGTGCATTGGGAGTCCACATCTGGCATAACAACCGTATCAAAGAGGTCCAAAAAAATCAAATCATTTTGGATAACGGCAAAATACTGGATTTTGAATTTATGATCTTTACCGGAGGAATCAGCGGATCATCGCTCACCCGTCATCTTGGATTCGAAATCAATCCTAAAGGACATTTAATGGTCGATGAAGCATTCAATGTTTCAGGACATGCCAATATCTATGCCATCGGTGATATCGCCCAAATTCTTGATAATGGAAAAAAGCCGTTGGCACCTACTGCACAACTTGCAGAACGTAGCGGTGAACATGTAGCCCTCAATATTTTTCGCTCCATAAAAAACAAACCAAAGCTCCCGTTTAATTACAAAAATGGAGGAGTTATGATTGCCCTAGGGGGTGAATACGGTGCGGGTATTCTCCCAGGAGGGATTAAAGTCAAAGGGTATCTGGCTTATTTAATCAAAAAGGCTATTTTTGGGTTTTATACTGCTACTCTGCGCCGGCGTACCGCTATCGGGAAGAGACGTTAACTGACGGAACTCGCTTTCCGTTAAAAGTGCAATTCCTAGTTCTACCGCTTTATCGTATTTACTTCCCGCATCTTCGCCGTAAATGACAAAATCGCTCTTTTTGGATACCGATGAAGCCACTTTTGCCCCAAGCTCTTCGAGCATCGCTTTGATAGTGTCACGCGGGACACTCATAGCACCCGTAACCACGACTGTCTTATCTTTGAATGGGTTCTCAACCGCCACTCTTTTGACCGGCTCGACCGGCGAGAGTGCCTCTCTAAGTGTATTAATCTTCAGACCGTTGACACGTACAAACTCCAAAACCGATTCGACCATCTCAACTCCAAAACCTTCCAGAGCCAAGATATCTTCACGTTGTGCCGTGTCAAATGCGGTTCCAAATGCCGAACACAATGTTTTGGAAGCCACTTCACCTATATGCTCGATCCCCAAAGCGTTGATAAAGCGCCAGCATTCACATCCGCGTGCCGCTTGTATCGCATCGAGGAGATTTTGGCTCTTTTTCTCTTTGAACCCTTCCAGACTCAAAAGCTGTTCGAGTGTCAGACCAAAAAGATCGATGAGTTCTCGTATCAAGCCTGCTTCATGCAGTGCCAAAACGATCTTGTCCCCTAAACCATCAATATTCAAACATGGTTTAGAGGCAAAATAGATGATTGAATTGACCACACGCGCTTCACAGTCCAGATTCTGGCATTTGATCAATGCTCCCTCGTCCAAAAGCTCGCTGTTACAAACAGGGCAGTTATGAGGCCGTTGAATCTCTATTTCGCTTCCATTTCGATCTGCCGTGATCACTTTGACAATCTTCGGGATGACATCTCCGCTGCGCAGGATGATAACCTTATCCCCAATACGTAGGTCTTTACGCTCTATCTCGTCAAAATTGTGCAATGTCGAACGCTCTACCGTTACCCCTTCAATATCGACAGGTTCAACGATGGCAACAGGGGTGACGACACCACTGCGCCCGACTTGGAGTATCACCTCTTTGAGTCTTGTGAGTTTTTCAATAGCAGGAAATTTATACGCTGCGGCCCAGCGGGGATTTTTGACCGTATACCCCAGTTCGTCTTGAACCGCGATCGAATCGACTTTGATCACCATCCCGTCTAAGAGCATCGCAAAATCATCCCGCGCGATACGCATCTCATGATAAAACGTCTCTATCTCATCGGCACTGACACAGATATGGGTCATGTGTGGGTTACGAAAGCCAAGACCATAGACCCATGCCATGCGCTCACTAAGATTCCCGATTTCCAGACTATTTGCCCCGATACCGTAAGGCATAAAGACCAAACGTCGTGATGCGGTAATGCGAGTATCCAACTGCCGCAGACTTCCCGCCGCAGCATTTCGTGGATTTGCAAATAAGCTTTCCCCACTTTTGAGCCGTTCTTCATTGATCTTCTCAAAATCCTCTTTGAAGATAACCACTTCACCCCGTATCTCTATACGCCCTTTGTAATCAATGGTCAACGGAATACTCTGTATTGTTTTGGCATTTTGGGTAACGTCTTCCCCTAGTGTCCCATCCCCGCGTGTGATTGCCTGAACCAATCTACCCTCATCGTAAATGAGATTTAAACTCGCTCCGTCAAATTTCGGTTCACTGTAAAACTTCACATCCCCATAGACTTTAGTAATGCGTTCCACCCATTTATCGAGTTCTTCTTTATTGAAAAGATCTTCCAGACTCCACATGCGGCTGAGATGGTTTGCTTTATCAAACTTGTCTTGGGGCTGATCACCTACGCGCTGTGTCGGTGAATCGGGGATAATTTCATTTGCATTGGCCGATTCGTAGGCGACCACATGGTGATAAAGGATATCGTACTCTTCATCTGTCGTGATGGGATCATCAAGGACATAGTAATGATACGCATATTTTTTGAGTTGTTCAACGGCGGTTTTATACTCTGTTTGGGTCATTAATCTAATCTTTATTTTTTCTTTATTTCCATTCAGGAAATGTTTGCCAGGAACTGATCCAATTCTGAAGTTCATGCGCCGGCATCGGGCGCGCTATCGCATACCCTTGTGCCAAATCACATCCAAGCTCAAGGAGTAACGTACCATGTTCAACGGTTTCGACCCCTTCAGCAATGACCTGTCGATGAAATGCTTTGGCTAAACCAATAACACCTTCTAAAATATTCAGATCATTGGAGTCGATGAGCATATCACGAACAAAACTCTGATCGATCTTTATCAAGGTGATCGGAAGCTGCTTGAGATAGGTCAATGATGAATACCCGGTACCAAAGTCATCCAAAGCAAAACTCACACCGATATCTTTGCATGCTTCAATAATCTTCGCAGTTCGTGTGACATCTTCAAGTTCACTGGTCTCTAATAATTCAATCTCTAGACTAAGAGGGTTGATATCAGGATGCACTGAAAAAATTTCATGAAGTCGTTTAACAAAATTTGCTTCCTGTAATTGGTTAGCACTGATATTCACGCTTACTTTAATATCTAATCCCGCTTTTTGCCAATGTTCGATTTGAGTGAGCGCCGTATCAATGACCCATTCTCCTACCGCGATCTCTATTACATGGTTTTCGATAATCGGGAGAAACTGTATCGGAGGCAAAATCCCTTTTTGAGGATGTTGCCAACGAATCAGCGCTTCGACCCCAACAACTTTTCCCGTTCGCATATTGACCTTTGGCTGATAATACAAAACAAATTCATTGTTTTCAAGCGCTTGCCCAATATGCTTAATACTTTCGTGATGCCCACGTATAGTCCGATCCAGCTCGGCATCAAAAATATGATATCGATTTTTTCCCGAAAGCTTGGCTTGATACATGGCTTGATCAGCTTGACGTAACAGCTGATCCGCATCCACATCGCCTGATTGTGGATAAAAAGTGACTCCGATACTTGCCGATACTTGTAACTTACGATCATCGATATAGATCGGTTCGCAAGCAGCGTCGAGGAGTCTGCCCAAAATCGTGTAACTGGTTGTAATATCCGTTTGATCCATCATTACAGCGACGAATTCATCTCCACCAAATCGAGCAAGGATATCCCCTTCCCGCAATGCTTTTTTCATATTGCTAGCTATGGTGATCAATAGATTGTCTCCAGTATCATGCCCATACGTATCATTGATAGCTTTGAAACCATCGAGATCGAGAAAAGCGACGGCTAAAGGCTGGTCATGCCGCTTGCTCAAGGCCATAGCCTCCTGCAAATAATCTGCCAATAAAACACGGTTTGGCATATCGGTCAAAACATCGTAATGCGCTATGTGCTCAAGGCGGACTTCATGCTCCTTGACCTGAGTGATATCGGAAAAAAGTGCAACAAATTGCTGAATATCCCCATGAGTATCACGTACCGTACTAATCGTAAGCATCTCAGCATAGACTTCACCATTCTTTCGACGATTCCATACTTCACCGTACCAATAGTTTTGCTCGATAAGGCTACGCCACATTTCGGCATAAAACTTCTTACTTTGACGACCTGAGCTAAGAATACGAGTGTTTTCTCCGATAATATCATCCCTGCTATAACCTGTAATCGTGCTAAAAGCAGTATTGACATCGATTATCGTACCAAGAGAATCAGTGATGACGATTCCTTCTCTGGCATGGACAAAAACACTGGCGGCAAGATGGAGTTTCTTGTCAGCCTCTTTTTGTTCGGTAATATCACGGGTAACGGCCAGATGAACCTTTTTCCCCTGATCTAGCATCGGTACAGAATGTGTCTCAAACCAACGCCGTGTCCCACGTAAACCAATTCCCTCAAACTGCATCTGCATCGATTCACCACCAAGCACTCGGTCGTGCAGTTCGCTATAAGCTTGGTGATATTCAGGAAGAATTCGACTTAAGATTGGTTGCCCTTTAACCTGATCCAATAAATCCACTTCAAGCATTGCAAGCCCTGCCGGATTCATATGTATCACATTTTTATCTTCATCAATAACTTTTATACAGTCAGGCTCATTCTCGATAATCGCTCTTAAATATCCTTCGTTCTCCTTTAGTTTGCGATGTGTATTCCATAAACGTATCAGGACAATCAAACCAATCAAGCCGAGGATAAACACTATCCCTATAATTTGCTTATGATAGCTCTGCCAAACCTCTCTAACGGTAAGTTTTGGTTCAGTGTCAAACGGTGGCAAACGAAGTGTTCTCAACATGTTCTCAACTGAGCTATAGTCAGCAGGTAACGTGAATCCATCCACTTTCATAGCTTTTGCAAGAGACGAACCTTTTTGAAGTTCAAACAATGCTGCAGTGACATGGCGAGAAAGTTTTTCATCGCTGTCCCTTAATGCTGCCAGCGGCCATTCAGGATAAAGCTGTGTTGAGACCTGCACCGGAAAATCCGGGTAAATCTGATGGTTTATGATTTTATATGCTTCAGCCCTCAGCTTCCCCTCGCTGACCATATGTTCCAAAACACCGCTACGGACAAAGCCCACATCAGCTTTGCCAGCGAGTACCGATTTGACAACCTTATCATGCGGTATTCCGGTTATCTCAAATCTAGTCTTTTTATCTAAATCGATACCTGCTTGATCCAATTCATACATCTGCATCTGATAGCCGCCCGTCGAATCCTTATCCGTAGTTGCGATGCTTTTACCCTTGATATCTTTTAATGAATTAATGCTTGTTTGATCTGCGCGTGTAAAAATAACACCTCCGAAAACTTTTGCCGTATGGCCGCTTTCGTTGATGGCTAAGGTTGCCAGAGGAGAAGAGAGCCCTTCACGTTTTTGCAGCAAGATATAATTGACGGGATTAGTAAGTACAAAATCGACTCGATGTTGTGAAACAGCCTTTTCTAGTTCATGAAGGGTGAATGCCTCCACGACAAAATTACGCTCTGGTATCTCTCGCTTCAAAACGATTTCCAAAGGTTTCCACTGCGTAAGTGTCTGAGGTTTCGAACGAAATGAAAGGACTCCGATGACAACAGGTTTATTAGATGAAGTAGCCAAACTGCCGGTTATGGGATCATTATCAAATCCCCATACGGGCGTGAGGACAATAACGGTCAAAATCAATAAAATCTGCTTATAAAATATATCCCACAAATATTTTTTCAATATTACCATCCCCCTTTCACAAAGTACTTCTCTAATTTAAAACAGCACCTTAGCCGTTTTCACCTAAAAATCTCTCAATAAATGCCTCGATTTTAGGTGCGGCAGTGATGATCTCACCAGAATTCACTGACACATAGTTTTTGGAAGTTAATTGAAAATTTTGCGATTATATGCGGAAAACTTATTATTCATTTTGTATTGCTAGATTGATTATTGGTGAAACAATCTTGGCAATTTTTTTGGCACTTTGTATCATTTCGGCTTCTTCTAATGAATATGATTGTGAGTTATCTATGCATTTGTGAGCTTTTTTAAGATATTCTTTTTCGCTCATGGTATTCCAATCGTGATAATCATGGGTATCACCCATAATGAAATCGGCACTGATGAATGATAACGATCTTATCTTGCGGTTCATACACGAGACGGTGTTCCTCGTCAATCCTTCGTGACATTAATCCTGCTAAATTCTCTTTGAGTCGTTCGGGTTTTCCGATCCCTTCCAGAGAGTTCGGATTTCGGAGGACGTCTTGAATTAATTTGTTGATTCGTTTGAGATTTTTACGGTCGTTTTCCTGCCACCACAGATAATCTTCCCATCCGTTTGGTGTCCAGCCCAACATCATGCGTCAATCAGCTCATGTGTTTCGATCTCTGTGCGTCCTGATTGTTTGAGCGACTCTGCCAATCGCGTGGCGTTTGCAGGAGTCGAGAGCAGATAAGCTGTCTCTTTGAAACTGTTGTACTCTTCTATGGAGATTAAAACAGCTGCTGAACCGCTTTTGCGAGTAATGATCATCGGCTCATAATCATCGCATACATGATCGAGAATGGATTTGAAGTTGTTACGCGCTTCGGTGTAATTTACCACTTGCATGTTCAATATCCTGTACTTTTTAGGATCATTATAATCATTTGGCGCTAGGTTGTCAAGAAAGAGGAAATTAAAAAGTAGCCTGTCCCCTTTTCATTCATTTCCACTTAGAAAGTGGGAACGAGGATCAGTCAATCATTTCAAACGGATGCGTAATTTTAAGTACGTTGGCTTGTTCAATTAATCTGTTGTTTGCTAAAGCAACCTGACTGATTATTGGATCTTCTGGCTCTTCATACAATAACTCAATGGCTAAATACAAATCATTATAAAAATCGCTTAATAACTCACTACTTATTTCTATTCTATCTGCGTACTCATGTTTTAGCTCTCTTAAAGTCTTTAAAGACTCATCATTTTTGTAGTACGCATAATATATATCTAAAGCAGCTAATATAGCAAACTTTTTTATCTTAAAATCATTGTTGTCTTTTTCCTCTTTTTTAAATCTTTCATTCTGAGCATAAGATCGAGCCATAGTTACAGAAGCTAAAAAAGCCGATATTAACACTCCAAACGCCCCTAGCAATGGAGTATCTTGTTCAACACAAAAATATTCATGCATAATAAATATAATTGTTACGAAGCCAATTAACCAAAGTAGATATAAGATATTTTTATAAAAAGTTTCCATGATAAATATTCCTTTTTTGTAATTTACATTTCATAATATTCTTAGAGACGAACGATCTTCGCCCCAAATCCACCCAAATGCTGCGATGCATCGGTGAAGCTTTTGACACTCGGATGAACTTTTAAGAACTCTTTGACTGCATAGGAAAGTTTCCCCGTCCCAATCCCGTGATAGATGATCACCTCATCAAACCCTTGCAAAAGTGCATCGGAGAGAAATTTATCCATTCTCTCACACGCCTCTTCTCCTCGAAGACCATGCAAGTCAAGTTTAAGACCGCTTTTTTGGTCGATTTGGGCGGTATGGGTTGTTTTGACTTTTTTCGGTAGATTGCCTGAGGGCTTGAGATCGAAGAGCTTGACACGTAACCGCATCCCCTCCACCTCGATCATCGCGTCTTTGCTTCCTATACTCACAATCGTTGCGCGTTGATTTCGGTATTTGACCGTTTGACCTACTGTAAAAACAATCGGTTCGGGTTCGGAGATTTTGAGCGGTTGATCTTTGGGGATCATCGCGGCGGCTTTGTTGAGCTGTCGGTGAATGGCCGCCATGTCCATCCCGCGTGCCGCCTCTTTGGCCTCGTTCGTTGCCGCATCATAGACAGCGCGTAGGCGATTTTTCTCACTATCGAGTTCACTGCGCAAGTTCTCACGTGCTTCTTTAAGGGTATATTCTTGCAATCGCAAGGATTCCAAACGCTCATCGACCTCTTTGTTTTTAGTTTTGAGGGCACGTTCGAGTTCACTTCCTCGCTCTATGAGGATATTGAGTTTTTCATGATTCTCACCGTAGAGCACTTTGGCACGGGTGATAATATTGGGATTGATCCCATACCGTGAAGCGGTCTCAAATGCGTAGCTTTTCCCGATGACACCGTGCAAAAACTCATACGTCGGAACACGATGTTCTTCATCATAGATAGCGGCTAGTAGCTCCACGTCATCACGATCCGCCATCAATGCAGCAAGACGTTTATGGTGGGTCGTTACGATGATCTTCTGCCCCCGCTTGATCAGATCGTCCAATACTACGGCAAAAAGAGCCGCCGCCTCGTCGCTGTCCGTACCCAACTCAATCTCATCTACCCCCACAAGAGCATTTTTATGCTCAAACAGATGGCTAAACTGCACCATACGTCCCGCAAACGTCGATATATCATTGCCTACATTTTGCGGATCATCAATCACTGCTTCGATACGCTTGAATCCGCCGATGTGCGATTTATGGGCGTTGAGTTTCATAGGGATGAGATATTTGGCCATTGCACACGCGCTGAGGATCGATTTGAGCATCATCGTCTTACCGCCGGCATTGACCCCCGTTATCATCAGCAAGTTGCCTTTGAACTGCACACTGATGGGTTTTGGCTTATGCAAGGCGGGATGAGAGAACTCTTCGAGAACGATCTTGTTATCGCTTTGCGGTTTGAGGATCGCATAGCTTTTTGATCGGGCAAACAATACACGTGCCTGATAGTGGTCAAATCGTTCAAACTCACGATCTATAAATCCGATAAAAGGGGTAAGAGGTGAGAGTTTGGCAGAAAAACGCTTAGCATATTCATAGAGCTTGGCTTCACGGTCTTGCATCACATGACGCAACTGTTCTTTGGAGCGCAAGATCGCATCGGGAGCTACGTAGAAAAATCCTCCTGCGGTACGACCGATAACGGCACCTTTGAAAACATGGTTAAACCCTCCGCGCAACAACAGACACTCTTCATCATTAATGTAGTGTACTTGGGTATCCACGAGATAGGGGGTGAGCTTTTGGGTATACAAAAGACGCTTCATCGAATCATTGATCTCGGTCTTTATCGCCTTGATCCGTTGTGCGATACGATACAGCTCTTCATCACGTGACTCGATAAAAAGACCGCTCTCGTCAAAATAATCGTCTATCTCATTAAACCCATCAGGGACATTGATCGTCTCCATCCACTCCCCGATCAATCCTGTGAACTCTCGGTTGCGAAGGGTGCGAAAGTAACGAACTACTTTGATCAGCTCAAAGATATCTTCAAAACGAAGTACTCCCTGCTTTTTGAGATGATTGATGATGGTCTCAAAAGAGATGCTTTTTGAGGGGGCTTTGAATTCCAACAGATCAAGGGCTTGGATAAAACGAAAATGGCGTTCCTGATCCCCTGGGATAGCAATATTTTGGGTACGAGAAAAAAAATGTTCCAGCTCACTTAGATGCGGCAGTAGATCGAGCTTACCAAAAAGCTCGGAGAGATTAGAAGACAAAGCGGTCATTAAAAGAACGATCTCACTTTGTCCCTCTTAGCTGATAGGTCAGATCCCCTGCCCCGAAACCTACGATCAAATCTTTGTCGTACGTTGTATAGACAGCATCGCCTGTAATTACTTGGATTGTATCACCCTCACGGTGCAGTTTATCGGCCAAAATCAGATTATAACGGCCAAACTCGCCTAAAAAGTCGATATCACGGTGTTCTTCACTCGCAGCCCAAACGGGAAGGATGACCAGTTCGTCCACACCTTCAAAACACTCTACAAAAGCTTGCAGATTATCAACAGTACGTGAGTATTTATGCGGTTGCCATATCGCGATCACACGATCAAATCCTTTGAGCTGTGCATAGGTTGTCAGAGACTGCATTGTTGCCTTGATCTCGGTTGGATGGTGAGCGTAATCGTCGATGATGACACGGTCACTTCCTTTGAAAATCACGTCAAAACGTTTTTTGATCCCGCGGAAATTGAGCAAATGAACACGGATAGAAGCGATACTCATCGTCTGTGCCGCTGCCATGATCGCCAATGACGCATCCATGGCGATGTGCTCACCAAAGCCCCATACTTCAAACTCGCCGAAACCTTTGAGATGAAAACGGGTATACGGTTCATCATCGATCAATGTATAGGTGATGTTGGTAATATCGGTACTTGGATACAAACGCAAAGCATCGCATGTTAGCGTCGCCATAAAAGGGTCTTCCGCATTGATAACCCGCACACTTCCCATCTCGATAAAACGGCGATACGCGTTGTGAAAATCATCGATGTTATAGTTATAGTATTCCATGTGTTCAGGCTCAGCATTGGTGACGATCGAACAATACGGATTGGAGTTTAGAAAACTGCCGTCAGACTCATCCGCTTCAAAGAGCAATACATCGGTACTTCCGTCATAGCGTACGTTTGAACCAAATCCCTTGGATTCTGCACCGATGATCGCACTGCCATCCATAATGGCCGCCAAAATCGCTGTTGTCGTACTCTTACCGTGCGCACCGCACACCGCATAGACTTTTTTCTCACTCAAGATACGCAACAAAGCATCTCGACGATGCAATACTTCAATCCCGCGACGATTGGCTTCTACCACTTCAGAATTCGTAGGCTTTATGATCGCCGAATGGATCACAAGGTCACACTCTTCAGGAATATTAGCTTTATCGTGACCGATCATCACGCTGATGCCACGATCACGAAGGCGCTGTGTGATGTGGGTCTCTTTCATATCCGATCCGCTTACTTCATGACCGCCAAAACGCATGTATTTTGCCAACCCAGAAATACCGATTCCACCGATACCGATAAAGTGTATTTTCATGCTGTTTCTCCTGTTGTCTCAATGCATTTTTTAAATTCGCCAATGTAAAACTTTCCACTCTCTTGTACCGCTTTCATATCCACATATTCGTCAATAAAATCATCAAACGGTATTTTCGCATCGCATGCCGCACGATGCATCTTCATCGCTTCATTAAACGGTTCATCTTTGCTTAATCCGCCGATCACTTCAAACAAAGCACTCGCATCATGCGCACTTCCCGCACTGTAATGCTCGATCGCATATTCATACAAGGCTCTCAAAGTAGCAAAATCTTGTACCTCATTCATATCCAGACGCTCTAGATTTTCCAATGCGTTGGTCATACGCTCAAGGGCAAGATCCAAAATATTGGCATAATAGGCCATCAACGTATCATCATCAAACGTTTCATGCGCACTGGCTTCGAGTACGTACAGTGCTGCTATGTCACCTGAGGCTTGCGCGTTGTAAATTTTTTCCTTGAGTTCATCCATTGAGTGCCTCCTTAAGTCGCATAAGCGCTTGTATCGTCTTTGTGGTCTCTTCGACCAACGCGATGCGTATATACCCTAGCCCAGGGTTTTCACCCTGAGCATTATCCCGTGCCAAAAATTCCCCCGGGAGAACTTTGACGTTGTAATCTCGATAAAGTCTTTGTGTAAACTCCAGCGCATTAGGAACTTTGAGCCACACATAAAACGTTGCATCCGATGTCTCTATCCCCAATATCTCACGCACCGCTTTAAAATTTTGCGCATACACATCACGCGCCACTTGTACGTGCTCATCATCCGCCCATGCCATCGCTGCGGCTGCTTGTAGAGGCAACGGTGACGCACACCCCACATAGGTACGGTATTGAGCATACCCTTTTAAAATCTCTGCATCTCCTGCGATAAATCCGCTGCGTAATCCCGGTGCCGAAGAGCGCTTAGAAATAGAGTTGATCACGAGGACGTTTTTAAAGCTGACATTACCAACATGCACCGATGCTTCCAAAAGTGAAGGAATTTTTTGAGCCGTATAAATCTCGCTGTAACACTCATCATTGATCAAACAAAAATCGTGCTTGAGTGCAAGTTTCACCCATTCGCCCAACTCCTCAATCGACAAGACCGACGCCGTCGGATTATTAGGGAAATTTAAAATCACCAGATCACACTTTGCCAGCTCATTTTCATTGATTACAGGTTTAAAAGCATTTTGCTGGGTCAAATTGAGATGAATGACTTTGGCACGTGAGGCGATCGCCGCCCCCTCATAGATCTGATAAAACGGATTGGTGTACGCCATCACTGGCTCTTTTTTATCAAACAGATAATACTGCGGAAAGTTGAAAAGCACTTCCCGTGTTCCAAAACTGCTGATAAGCTCATTCTCTTTTAATTCCACACCAAAACGGCTCTTGACAAAGCTGCGCATCGATTCATTAAGATACGCTTCACCTGCCGTTTTTGGATAACGGCGTAGTTCTTCGGAGTGTTTGGCCAATGATTTTTGGATAAATGCCGGAGTATCAAATTGCGGTTCACCAATAGTAAGCGCTATAGGAGAATAGGCTTCATTAGGGGTTATCCCTGACAAGAGGGATGTTAGTTTTTCAAAAGGGTAAGGTTCAAAGTGCAAAGGACGATCTTTAATATGAGATAAATAATCCTATATTATAGCGATTTTTTACTTATCCTCTTTACCACTGCTTATCGATGCAAAACGTTTTAAATCATATGCATCCACAATCATATAACGCGGTTGCGCCATGTTATCAAGCCCTGCTTTCGCATTATGGTTATCAATAGAGAATGCCATATCGTATCCTGCCTCAGCCGCTTTTTTAAGAAGGTCTTCATCATAGATACCAAACGGCCATGCGAGATACTTGATCCCATGCCCCATTTTTTTCTCCAAGGTTGCTTTGGACTTATACAATTGCGCATGAACGGACTTCTCGTATTCTTCTTTTGAAAGCGATTTTTTCTCGCGCTTGAAATTAGGATGCCAATAGGTATGCGACTCTACATGAAACAGCTTGGTTGCTTCCAACTCGCGCAACTGATTCCACGTCATCGCGTATTTGGCATTTGAAATCGCACTTGGATAGATAAACAACGTAACAGGGACTTTGTACTTTTTAATAATAGGTGCCATATCACTATAGACACTTTTATGACCATCATCTGCCGTGATGACGATCGACTTGGCAGGGATCGATTTGATCTCCCCTTTGATATAGCGTGCTGCTGTATCCAACGGTATAACGGTATAACCGTTTTTGATGAGCCAATCCAACTGAGAGGCAAAGGCTTGCGTTTTTATCGTCATCGAATCTTTGACTTCGGCACCGCAACGGTGATAACACAAAACAGGGATACTTTGAACAGCCCAAGCCGGAACAGACAACACCAATGTTGCCAACAAAACCAGAAAAGAAAAGGAAGATTTAAACGCCACGAATTGGATCTCGATTCACTAGAAATTATAATCGCGATTATATACTAATATAACGAATATTCAAATCCAAAAATAGGCTTGCATACTAAAAATAAGTAGGTACATAGATATAACTAGTAGCAAAAATAAATCTAAAAAAAGACAACAGTTGGTAAACCGGATAAAAATATGAAAAATATCTCTATGAAATATGACTAAAATAGCACTATTTGAGCAAATTTTACACTCATTATTTAGAAAAATACCCTAAAAAAAACCCTAAAAATAGGGACTATTAAAAAAATATTCAAAGAAATAGAAAAATCTCTTGACAAAGTTCTAGGCGAGTTGTATACTTCCAACATATTTTAAATAGGAGTCACACAATGATGAAAATCGCCCTTGCTATGCTTTTAGCTGCAATGTTTATTGGATGTAGTAAAGAAGAAGCTACTACTGAAGCAGCACCTGCTGCAACTGAGGAAGTAGCACCTGCTGCTGAAGCAATGCCAGCTGACGCTGCTGCTGTTGATGCTGCTGCACCTGCTGAAGAAGCTGCACCTGCTGCTGAAGCTGCTGCACCTGCTGAAGAAGCTGCTAAGTAATTAGCTCTAGCGATTAGTTTTGCACTTCGGTGCAAAACAAGTCACTTTCCCTCATTTATATCCTCTTTATCAAATACAATTACCTTAAAAACCTCATTTATAGTGTACAATCATCCTAAACAATTAGGAGATCTGCATGAAAATAATCATACCCTTAGTCTGTACCCTTTTTTTACTTGGCTGTAACGATACCAAATCTACAGAGAAAGCCTCAGCCGTTCAAAATACAAACGCCATAGCACAAGAGGTCAATCTGACATCTGCACTACAAGAAATAGATGTTGCCCAGCCAAAAGTTGTCGCATCAATAGAAACGGATACTGTCGTCAAGACAGAAGTAAAAACTGTCTCTATAGTCAAAGAAGAAGTGAAAAAGCCTTCTGTTTCAAAAGAGGTGAAAGAGATAAAACCCCAAGCGGTGAAAGAAAAACACACTGAAGTGGATAGCAGTGCCCTTTATGGAGCAAAATGTGCCTCATGTCATGGAAGTAAAGGAGAAAAGCCGGCTCTAGGAAAATCACAGGTAATCGCAGGGTGGACAGCTTCAAAAATTGAAGACGCTTTAAAGGGCTATCAAGCAGGCAGCTATGGAAAAGAGATGAAAGCCGTTATGCAAGGACAGACGAAATCATTATCTGCCGAAGAGATACAATCCCTATCCAAATACATTTCAACACTCTAAATCACTTCTCCGATTGGGGAAGTAAAAACTTTTGGGTGATTAGTTCACCCTCTTCATTAAAAAACAAATACGAAAGCTGATCTTTTTTAACCGATAGTCCCGCCAAGTAGCGTAACGCTAAATTGGCTTGTAAAGAAGCAATATGCATGACAATCGGCGCAGCAATCCCTGCGGGAGTTTTTTGAGTGATTTTGAACAATTCCGTAAAAGATGCCTTTTCAAAAAAGCACACCTGACCGTTAAAGGCTTCTACCGAACCATACACCCACGGCTTTTGTATCTCCTTCGCATAAGCATTGATGGCTCCACGTGTTGGGAGATTATCCGTTGCATCGATAATCAGATCAACCTCGATCCCTTTGGCCGCAAACTCCTCAAAACTGCAGATATGTGCATGGCTTTTGACATACGGGCAACGCTCTTGGATAAGCTGTGCCGTAATATCGGCTTTGAACTTATTCTCATCACCCATCTTAAATGCGATTTGGCGATGAATATTATGCAAACTGACCGTATCAAAATCAACCATATGGATCTCACCGATACCGGATGCTCCCAGAGCAAATGCCAAAGAAGAACCCAGCCCGCCACTGCCGATTATAGCAATGCGCTTAGCTTGCAGTAAAGTCTGTGTCTCCTCACCCCACAACTGTACTTGTCGGTGAAAATAGTGCATCATGGATGTATTCTCCGTTTTTTAAGTGCTTCTTTAAAGCCCCACCCTTTTCGGGCTTCACGCAGCATTTTTCGATCTAAATCAACGATCAACAGCTCTTCTGTATTGCCAAGGTCACTCTCTACATCGCCATCAGGAGTTACGAGCATCGAATCGCCGTAAAACTTCCAAGCATGTGCCTCATCGTGATATTCACCCACACGATTGGCACGAAGGACATAACAATTATGGGTAAATGCTCTGGTTTTGATCAATTCACGCCAACGGTTATGCGAATCAAAAGTAGATGCACTTGGCAACAGTACCGCATCAATAGCTTTGGCGCTAATCGCATCCCACAATGGATCAAAATGGGTTTCAAAACCACTCATAACCGCAAATTTAAAGCCGTCTATAGAAAACATCATTGGCGGTTTTACAGGCTCAATAGCATTGGCAAAGAAAGCTTCTTCATTCCAATGGGGATAGTTGATCAAAAATTGCTGTGGATAATACGTAACGCTGCGTGCAGCTATTTTTGCGATCATCTTGGTGCACTCTTTTTTCTTGACCGTCACAATGGGTGCTACAAAAACCATCTCATATTTAGCCGCAAGCACTTTGAGTGTTTCTATCTGATGAGCACTTTGTTCAGCGATCATGGAGATGGGGGTATTGACGAGTTCCTTGAAAAAAGGGTTAAGAAGGTATTCCCCCAAAAGCATCAGCTTAACCCCTTTTTGGTGGGCAGCTTTGGTGTAATTCTCTAACGTTCTGCTTCCCATCCCAATAGAAGGAAGCTGTAAAATGGCGCAGCGCATCATTGATCCTGGTTTTTGATAATTTGGATCTGTAACTGCGCTTGTTCTAACATCTTTTCAGCTGTTTTAAGCTCATTCATCCCTGCTTCATACGCCTTGACACTTTCATTCATAGGAAGTGCAGGATCCATAAGTTTTTCTAAAATTGCTTTTGCATTAATGATTTTATCTTCAAAACTTTCATCTTCTAACATAGTGCATCCCTTACATACTGATCAATTTTATCAATTTCAACCAAAAAAGCATCATGCCCGTAATCACTTTCTATCTCAATGTAATCGACATTTTCTTTTCCGCAGCCTCTCATTGTGTTGGCTATATGTTCCATTTCAGAAGGCAAAAATAAAAAGTCTTTTTCAAATCCTACCAAATACAGTTCACACACCACTTTTTCCAAAGCTTCTTCCAGGGAGTCAAAGCCTCTGGAGAGATCATGAATATTAATCGCCTTGGTAATGTACAAATACGACAAAGGATCAAACCACTTTGTAAAATTGTATCCATTATATTCCAGATACGATTCTACCTGAAACTTTCCGAACAGTTCAAATAATCCGTCCGTTCGTTTGTATTCACGTCCAAACTTTCGCTCCATAGACTGTGGTGATAAAAAGCTGATATGTCCCGCCATGCGTCCTATAGCCATACCGCTAAGACCATTTTCTTGAATAGTCTTGGGATCATAGTAGCCATTTTTAAACTCAGGGTCTTGCAGGATCGCTTCTTGGGCAACTTTGTTAAAAGCTATCGCCCACGATTGCGTAGCATGTGTCGTTGCCATTGCAATGATTTTTTTAGCAAAGTTAGGGAAATAGATACCAAAGACAAGAGCCTGCATCCCCCCCATCGATCCCCCAATGATCGCATGAACTTCATGAATTCCCAGCCGATCAAGCAGTATACGCTGTGCCTTAACCATGTCCAAGATAGTGACAACCGGAAATTTATAACGATAGGGTTCATTATACGGATAACGCGGAGACATAGGCCCAGTTGAACCAAAACAGCTTCCGATGACATTGGTACAGATCACGAAAAAATGGTCGGTATCAACCGCTTTTCCAGAACCTATTAAACCATCCCACCATCCGGGTTTATTATCCCCTTCATACGTACCTGCCGCATGATGTGAGCCCGTTAGCGCATGACAGACAATGATGACATTGTCTTTTGCCTCATTGAGCTGTCCGTACGTTTCATAGACAATATCATACGGCTCTAAAATACGACCACTCTCCAAATACAGAGGATTTGTAAAGTGTTCCGTTTTCGTTTCGAGATTTAACATATTTCTCTTTACGCGTCCAATGCCTGTTTCAAGTCATTGATCAAATCATCACAATCTTCCAGTCCAACACTTAGGCGGATCAAACCTTCACTCACACCTGCTTTTTTCAACTCATCTTTGCTCAGCTGCTGATGTGTAGTAGAAGCAGAATGATTGATAATCGATTTACTGTCTCCAATATTGGCTACAATAGAAAATATAGTGACGTTATCCAATACTTTTTTTGCTGTTTCAAAGTCGTCTACCTCAAAACTCAACAATCCACTTGAGCCTTTAGTTAGATATTTTTGAGCATTAGCATAACTTTTATCACTGTGAAGTAAAGGGTAGTTTACTTTTTTTATACGAGGGTGACTTTCAAGCCACTGGGCAATGTTCAATGCACTTTGGGAGTGCTGTTTCATCCGCAGTGACAATGTCTCAACTCCTTGAATAAACAACCACGCATTAAATGGGCTTAATACCGCTCCTGTATCACGCATTAATATCATTCTAGTTCTAAACGTAAATAAGATACCACTTACCACAGAATCGGCAAATACTAATCCATGATAACTTACTTCCGGTGCATTAAAATCAGGATAGCGAACGTTTCCTTTAATCTTTTCCGCAAGATTTTTTCGCTCTACTATCAATCCACCGATTGCAAGTCCTTGACCTGTTGTGTACTTACTCGCACTGTGAACAACAACATCCACTCCCAGTAATAATGGCTGACATAACATAGGTGTCGCAACGGTGTTATCGACAATAGTAATAATATTATATTTATTTGCTACAGCAATCAGAGCATCAAAATTTGGAACATCAATACTCGGGTTCGTAATACTCTCAAAAAACAAACATTTAGATTGATCATCTATCAACGCTTCAATCGCATCAGGTGAATGAATATCAAAAAATCGAGCTTCGATCCCTAATCGTTTCAATGTTTGGGAAAAGAGCGTAACTGTTCCACCATAGAGTTGATTAGCAACGATGATATTATCACCAGCTTGCGCGACATTTAGAATACTATAAAATATAGCACTCATACCACTGCTAACTGCCAATGCGGCACTTCCACCTTCCAAAACGGCAAATCGTTTTTCTAAAACAGCGGTTGTGGGATTTCCCACTCGAGTATAAACATTGTCAGTTCCCTGTTCAAGATTAAAACTACTTGCAGCAAAATCGGCACTGCCAAAATCAAAAGCCGTGCTCATATACATAGGAACAGCCATAGTTCGTTGAGTATCTTTGTCGTATCCAGCGTGTAACGCTTCAGTTTGCAATTGCATAGTACCCCTTTTTATTTAAACGTGGTAGTTTGGTGCTTCTTGAGTAATGATAACATCATGTACATGAGATTCTTTGAGACCCGCGCTTGTGATCTCGACAAATTCTGCTTTATCCCAAAACGTTACAATGCTCTCTGATCCGCAATATCCCATAGACGAACGCAAACCGCCCATCATCTGATGGACCACGGCAGCAATGGTCCCACGATACGGAACACGACCCTCAATCCCCTCAGGAACCAGTTTATCCGCAGCCGTACCTTCTTGGAAATAACGATCTGTTGAACCTTTGGTCATTGCTCCTATCGAGCCCATTCCACGGTACGACTTGTACTGACGCCCTTGGAACATGATCGTATCACCCGGAGACTCTTCCGTCCCAGCAAGCAATGAACCTGCCATGATAGCACTCGCTCCAACAGCCAATGCTTTGGCAATATCACCTGAATAACGGATACCGCCATCGGCAATAATCGGAACACCATGTTTACGTCCTACCGATGCACACTCATCAATCGCAGAGATCTGAGGAACACCTACACCTGCAACGATACGCGTCGTACAAATAGACCCAGGTCCAATACCTACTTTGACCCCATCAGCACCTGCATCGATCAATGCTTGAGTCGCTTCCGCCGTTGCCACGTTACCCGCAATAATTTCAACCGACATTTGAGCTTTGATCGCTTTTACTGTATCTAATATCCCTTTAGAGTGACCATGAGCCGAATCTAAAACCAATACGTCAACACCTGCATCCACTAAGGCTTGCGCACGGTCAAGTTGACCCACACCAATCGCCGCACCGACACGAAGACGGCCGAAATCATCTTTGTTAGCATGCGGATATTCGATACGTTTTTTGATGTCTTTGATGGTCACTAGCCCTTTCAAATGACCCTCATCATCGATGATCGGCAATTTTTCGATCTTGTTTTTGTGCATAATCTGCGCCGCTTCTTCAAGGGTGATTCCCGCTTTTGCAGTAATCAATGGCATAGCGGTCATCACAACACTTGCTTTTTTGGTCAAATCTTTTTCGAAACGCATATCACGGTTCGTCAAAATACCCAATAATTTATTGTGAGCATCCACGACAGGTACACCCGAGATACGAAACTCATTCATCAATGATTCTGCATCTGCTAATGTCGCATCCGGATGGACAAAAATCGGATCAATAATAATACCGCTTTCTGATTTTTTTACTTTTTTGACTTGTTTCACCTGTGTTTCAATATCCATATTTTTATGAATAATTCCAATACCGCCCAAATGTGCCATAGCAATTGCCGCTCGATACTCCGTCACCGTATCCATAGCCGCTGAAACCATAGGGATGTTCAAAGGAATATTACGAGTCAACATAGTTGTGAGACTTACATCCCGTGGAAGGACCTCAGAGTATTTTGGGATCAAAAGTACATCTTCAAACGTCAGTGCGCGTTTACGTATATTCATGGATTATCCTTTCAGGTGGTTTTCGAGACTCAATGCCCCGTTAAATAAAGTTTGTTCTGCATACGCAGCACCAATAAGCTGTAGCCCCACAGGCATACCGTTGTCCGCAATGTCTATAGGTAACGAAATCGCGGGAAGACCCGCAAGATTGACCGAAATCGTATAGATATCGCTCAAATACATCTCAAGAGGATCATTCAAAGCCCCAAATTCATACGCTGTTGCCGGAGCGACCGGAGTCAAGATGAGATCGACCTCTTCAAATATCTTATTATACTCTTCTTGGATCAATGAGCGTACTTTTTGTGCCTTGACGTAATACGCATCATAATATCCTGATGAAAGTACAAAGTTCCCCAGCATAATACGGCGCTGAACTTCATGGCCAAAACCCAAAGAGCGTGTTTGTAAAAACGTATCTTTGAGATTCTCACCCTCAACACGATTTCCGTAACGGATACCGTCGTAACGGGCAAGATTGGTCGTAGCTTCTGCCGTTGCCGTGATGTAATAGGCCGAAATGTCGTATTTTGGGTCCATCAATGTTTTTTCAATAATGGTGTGACCCGCATTTTTAAGTGCTTCTACTGCTTTTGTATACGCTTTGCGTACGTCAGCAGACGCATCTTTAATGTATTCTGGTACGATAGCGATTTTAAGCTTGATATTCGCATCCAATTTATCACTGACCATCCCGTCATTACGATCCACACTCGTCGAATCTCGTGGATCATACCCTTGGATCATATCGTACAAAATCGCTGCGTCTTCGACATTTTGTGTCATCGGTCCGATTTGGTCCAATGAACTCGCGTACGCACCTAAACCGTAACGGCTGACACGGCCATAAGTCGGTTTCATCCCGACGATTCCGCAAAATGCAGCAGGCTGACGGATCGATCCACCCGTGTCACTGCCCAATGCGGCTATCGCGAGTCCCGCTGCAACAACTGCTGCTGATCCGCCCGAGCTTCCACCGGGAACACAATTATGATTACGCGGATTAAGGGTTTTGCCATAACAGCTGCTCTCCGTCGTCGAGCCCATCGCAAATTCATCCATGTTGGTACGGCCAAACGGACTCAATCCATTTGCCATAAGTTTTTCAATGACCGTAGCATTATACGGAGCAATATATCCTTTTAGGATATTCGACCCCGAAGTAACCGACCATCCTTTTACTTGGATATTGTCCTTGATCGCGATTGGGATTCCCTCACCCACATTTTCAACATCGACATAACCGTTAAGTTCAGGATATGCGGCAATCTTGACTTTCAGTTCTTCCTTGAGGGCTGCAATTTCCTCTTTGGAGAGCTTTAATGCTTCTTTTAGGGTAATCATCTATTCTCCTTAGTTCGTTTAGCTTTTATAACCATCAAAATCCCCACAGCAATGGCTGTAAAAATAACACCAATCGTCTCAATGATAAAACTCATCGGCACACTTTGGGTTACGTCTATCATTCACCTACCACCGAAGCACAACGCTCACAGGCAGTCTCTTCATCCACACTGTGATATTTCCAACAACGTGGACATTTCGCTTTGGAGGCACGTGCTATGTTGAACGTGTCACCCTCAATTTCAAATGTCCCTAAAATATCGTTCAATTCACATGCACACCATTTAGAGATGACCAAAAACTCTTCAATATCCGCTTTTTTAGCAGATGCAGCACAGCTTGATTGCGTTGAAATCACCAATTCCAGAGTATTTTTGATGACTTTCTCTTTTTTCAATCCATCCACGACTTCATTGAATTTCTCACGAACAACACTCATCGTTGCATAATCCCAAGCACTTTCTACCGGATCGATCGAGCTGTAAGTAATATCAAAAATATCGCTTGCATCACCGCGTAAGATTGCAGGAGCATTATCAAAAATCTCATCGGCTGTATAGGTCAAAATCGGTGCAATGAGTCCTAACATAGAACGGGCAATGATTGCCATGGCGCTCTGGCTTGAACGACGCTCAATAGAATCTTTGCCATCACAATACATACGGTCTTTGGTAATATCGATATAGACGCCGCTTAGTTCATTGACGATGAAATAATTCAAACCGCTCATCCCATGAACAAAGTTATATTCACCAAACAAACGGTGCGTCTCATCAAAGACCTCTTTGGCCTTTGCTACGATCCATTTATCGATCTCGCCCATCTCACTGTACGGTACGATTGCTTCTAATCCATCAATATTTGCCAACATGATACGGAAAGTATTACGCAATTTACGGTATTGCTCTGATGTCTGCTTAAGAATATTTCCGGAAATCTTCAAATCCCCTTGATAATCGCTCATCGCAACCCATAGACGCAAGATCTCAGAACCATATTCTTTTAAAACACTATCAGGTGCAACAACGTTGCCCTTAGACTTGGACATCTTTTCACCCTTCTCATCCACGGTGAATCCATGTGTCAAGAGTGCTTTATAAGGAGCCACATGTTCTACTGCCGTACTGAGGAATAATGAAGACTGGAACCATCCGCGATGCTGGTCAGAACCTTCGATATACAAATCAGCCGGATAGGTTCCTGCATCGTAGTTGCGTGATTTCAACACAGCATTCCATGTCGAACCGCTGTCGAACCATACATCCAAAATATCCGTTACTTTTTCCAACTCATCGGCTTTATGCGGACATCCAGGATAGAGCAACTCAGGGATACTCATAGAGTACCATGCATCACTGCCGTGCATCTCAAAGATCATCGCTGTAAAATTGAGAACTTTTTCATCCAAGATCACTTCACCGGTCGCTTTGACACGGAAAAGGGCAATCGGAACACCCCAGTCACGCTGACGGGAGATACACCAATCAGGACGATTTTCGACCATTGCGTTGAGGCGGTTACGGCCTGTTTCAGGATAAAAAGCGGTTTTTGCCACTTCGCCCAACGCAATCTCGCGCAAGGTTTTTGTTTCACCCTCAGGCGTTCCGTCAACACTTATAAACCACTGCTTGGTCGCACGAAAGATCAACGGAGTGTGTGATCTCCAGCAGTGCGGATACGAGTGGCAGAATTTAGAAACTTTTAGAGCACTCGCGCCCAAGAGTTCAATAATCGGCTCATTGGCTTTGAAGATATGGGTTCCTACAAAACTTTCCGGATTCGGCAACAATTTTTCCGTGACGACCGTATTGTCATAACATCCCGTCTCATCAACAGGCATAACCACTTCGAGATTGTAAACCAAACCGATACGATAGTCATCTTCCCCATGTCCGGGTGCTGTGTGAACACAGCCTGAACCGTTTTCCATCAAAACATGCTCGCCAAGAACGAGATGAGAACCACGACCATTGAGAGGATTGATCGCATAAAGATTTTCAAATTTTTTCGCTTCGATACGCTGTACTACCGCACCGCTTAGTACACCCTCTTCGATGAGTGCATCGTAACGTTTTTCAGCCACGATGTACCCATCGGTCGTACGTACATAGATCTCCTCAGGATTAAGAGAAATCCCTGTATTAGCAGGAAGGGTCCACGGCGTCGTTGTCCAGATCACCATAGCAGCTTTGCCTTCGATCCCTGCACGAATCTTTGCTTCATCACTAAGTTCAAACGCGACATAGATCGAGTAATCTTCTTTGTCTTCGTACTCGACTTCGGCTTCAGCAAGTGCCGTACGCTCCGCCCAGCTCCAGTACACAGGTTTGGATCGTTCGATCAAGAGCCCTTTTTTGGCTACCGAACACAATGTACGGTAAATATTAGCTTCAAATTTGTAATCCATCGTCAAATATGGATTATCCCAATCTGCAATAACACCCAGTTTTTTGAACTCTTCTCGCTGAATATCGACAAATTCAGTAGCATGAGCACGGCATAACTTACGTACTTCGGCCTTACTTAAAAGTTCTTTTTTTTGTTTTCCGCCCAATTTCTTCTCAACTTGTTGTTCGATCGGTAAACCGTGACAATCCCAACCCGGGGTAAAACGGACTGATTTGCCGTTAAAATAGTTGTATTTGACGATGATGTCTTTGAGTATTTTGTTGAGTGCATGCCCGATGTGAGTATGTCCATTGGCATAGGGAGGTCCGTCATGCAAAGTAAAGGTTGGCGCACCCTTACGATTGGTTTTCATCTTGCCATAAACATCTTTGGCAATCCATGCGGCATAACGTTGCGGTTCGTTTTGAACTAGGTTGCCGCGCATCGGAAACTCTGTTTGAGGTAGCAGGAGGGTATCTTTGTAATCCATCTCATCCCTTAAAATATGCGTATAAAAGTGGCGAATTATAGCGGTTTGGGGATTAATTTTTGCTGTCATATGGACAGCTATGCTATACTATGCCCAAATTCATTACCGGAAAAAGCATGAAACGGGATATCATTTTTGTCGGCAATCGACTTACCCTCAATGAGGCATACGAACGATACATCATACGAACGATCAAAGCCACTCTTGCTTCGATCGATTCTATTTCGTATTTTGATGAGTCAGACAAAGGGTTGTTTCTTCATCTTGAAGAACTCCTCAAACACGAATCCAAAGTCATCATAATCACGACAAAAAGTACGTTTACTATCGTGGGAAAACTGCTTAGTACCGTTACCGCTGACAATCAGATTCTAAAAGAACAAATGCTCATCCCCTCGCGAGCAAGTGTGTTAGAAAATGGTAGTTATCTACTTCATCATAACACTTCAGATATTAATGTCATTCAAGCCCATGAAGGTAAGCCATTGCCCCAAATATTGATAGAGGACGAGCATCGCAATGCCGTTATCCATATTTTTAATGAAGATATTTCAAGTGCTCAAACCCTATTAGAACCGTTATCCCAGACTTTTGACGTTCGATTAGAGTTTAGTGAATTGGTTGAAGGGTGGCTGAAACTCAAGATTTATACACGTAAACATGGTAATCTTTCTCAGTTTATCGCCTCTACCAAAGGACTTATGAGCCATAAAGTCATTACTGCAGGTAACATCGCTTCCTTCATCATCGAGCGCCTTCATAAACACAACAAGAAGATCTCCTTTGCCGAAAGTTGCAGCGGGGGACTGCTGGCCTATTATCTTACCGCCAACAGTGGTGCTTCATCCATCTTCGAAGGTTCTCTCATCACGTATGATAATGTTCTCAAAGCCAATTGGCTCGCAGTGGATGATGAGTCCCTCGAAACACACGGTGCAGTCAGTGCCGATGTGGTCAATCAGATGTCTGAGGGAGCTATGAATGTCAGTTACGCCGATTATGCTCTGGCAATCAGCGGAATAGCAGGACCTACAGGTGCAACTGAGAGCAAGCCCGTTGGAACCGTGTACATCAGCGCACGGACCAAGACACATGTTCACACAGAACGCTTTATATTTCATGGAGATCGCAGATACATTCAGGAGCAAAGCGTTTTGATGGCGGTAAAAATGCTCATCAACAGTGATAAAGAATTGTTTTTTGCCCATTAGAAAATTTAGCTTGACAACAAAGCTCTTTTAGCCTATAATTTCGCCCTCACAATCACCGTGTTCGTTGGTTGAAGAGGTCCCGTTAGCTCAGCTGGTAGAGCATTTCACTTTTAATGAAGGGGTCGATGGTTCGAATCCATCACGGGACACCATGGTTTATAGTTTTAAGTGACCCTTTCGTCTAGTGGCCAAGGACACTATCACTTCATGGTAGGAACAGAGGTTCAAATCCTTTAGGGGTCGCCATTTGTTCGAAAATGACATGGGAGTTTAGCTCAGTTGGTAGAGCGCTACCC
>JAGXFL010000006.1 GCA_024637295.1 Sulfuricurvum sp. | reverse complement strand
TTACCTTCACGAATTGGCATAGCGAATCCACCACAAACAACGTCACCAAGAACGTCATAAGAAACGAAGTCAAGACCTTCTTCATCATATGCACCCTCTTCTTCAAGAAAGTTAATCGCAGTAATAACACCACGACCTGCACAACCAACTCCTGGCTCTGGTCCGCCAGACTCTGTACAGTTGATCCAACCGCCTGGAGTTTCTTTGTCAAATAGACCTTTACCCCAAAGACGAGCTTGCTCCATCTCAACATCTTCAATGGTTCCGAGTTCCGCTGCAAGAGACAAAATAGTATCTTGTGCTTTCTCATGAAGAATCAAACGAGTTGAATCCGCTTTTGGATCACAACCAACGATCATAATGTTTTTGTCGAAATAGTGTGACATTGCTGCCAATGTATTTTGAGATGTAGTAGATTTACCAATCCCACCTTTTCCGTAGAACGCGATTTGTCGCAAACTAGCTGCTCCAGCCATGTTATCCCCTTATTTTTGAACTTCACTGTGATAGGTGCAAAGGACGTTCTAAGGTTTTTGGTACATTTTCCAGATATTAGATGACAAAAAGTGATTTGTAAGACAAAATTGTAGGAATGGATGTTGCAGGGGTACAACGCCTACAAATAATGACATTTTATGTGGATTAGGAACATTGATAGAGTTCCTTTTTCATATATATAAGCACGTAAATGGTAAAATCATAAGAATCAATTATTTTTTCTAAACGGAACTTAATGTTGCATTTTATTGACTATATCTATTTTTTCTATGGCCTTGCATTTTTTCTCTTCGGCTTTAGCATCCTGCATTACCCAATGGAAAATTCTATTTTTAAATTTACCCGTGAGTTGAAATATCTTGGGGCTTTTGGTATTCTTCATGGGATCTCAGAATGGGTGGTCATGTTTAAATCGCTGGAAACGGGACGGAATCAAGAGTTACTTAATGTAGCAGATTTTGTATTTATGAGTCTTTCGTATGCGGTACTCCTCTATTTTGCTTTACGTGTTATTTGGAATCGCGCCCTTGCGAGAAAGCTTCTTATTCTTATAATCATATCGCTTACGGTGATGATTGCCGCGAATATTTTTTCATTTAACAGCGCCAATATTATGATTCGCTACATTCTAGGTGCTCCAGCGATTTTCCTGACCGCTTATATTTTTTTACATCCAGCTTACCTCCTACAAGGAGCTTCGCGTCACTCTGTAAAACGTTGTACCTATATTTTGTCAGCCACCTTTTTCATTTATGGTATCCTAGCAGGGCTTGTTGTTCCAGCAGGAGCTTTTTTCCCGGCATCGATACTCAATAGCGATACTTTTTACTCTGCAACCGGATTTCCAGTACAGTTTTTCAGAGCCTTATGCGCGATTATGGCGATCTATGCAATCACTCAAATTCTTCAACTTTTCAAGCATGACACCGACTACCACCTTCTTAAGCTCTCTAAAGCTCTTGAAGAGAGCGGTGATACTGTCGTAATTACAGATACTAATGGAACAATCGAATATGTTAATCGTGCATTTGAAGAGCAATCTGGATTTTCAGCTCAAGAAGTTATCGGTAAAAACCCTAATATACTCCGCTCTGGCGAACATCACAACACTTTTTATGAGCAGCTGTGGCAAACGATCCTTTCAGGAGAAACCTATCGTGGTGTGGTCACCAATAAACGCAAGAATACAACGTTTTACCATGAATTTAAAACCATTGTCCCGCTAAAGAATAGACGTGGAAAACTCAGTAATTTTATCTCTACGGGTAAAGACATCACTTCACGAATCAGTTTTGAACATGAGCTGGAAAAAGCTGCAGCTACCGATCCATTAACCGGTGCAGCAAATCGTTTGCAGTGTGACAAGTGGCTCAAATCGGCAACCGAACAAGCTCAAATATTTAATACGCCGATTGCTCTTATACTCTTTGATATCGATGACTTTAAAAAAGTCAACGACACCTTTGGGCATAATGCAGGGGATAATGTACTAAAGCAAATTGCTGACATCGTCCATAGCATGGTGCGCAGCAGCGATATCTTCGCACGATGGGGTGGAGAAGAATTTGTTATTTTGCAAATCGATACTCCATTTGAGGGGACTATAGCATTAGCCGAACGACTCCGAAAAGAGATCGAACACTCAATCTTTATAGGTATATGTCCAATAACAATCAGTCTTGGTGTCACAAAATATGATGGAACTGAAAGTATCGAATCCTTCATCAAAAAAGCGGATGATGCCATGTATGAAGCAAAAAAAGAAGGTAAAAATAGAGTTATGGTTGATAGAGGATAATCTATTGATTATCTAATCGATACATCAATCCCATATTAGACGATTGAAATCCCAATTGCGTATAAAAAGATTTTGCAGACGTATTTCGCAGATCCACACCCAGGGCAAGACGACCATACCCCAATTGCTTTGATAGAGTGATGACAGAATTCAATAACATACTACCAATACCCTGACCGCGAAAATTGCTGTGTACTATCATATCCTCTATGAGTCCTACTCTTTCACCCATCGCTGTAGAGATCAGCTGCTGCATTGAGACCATGCCGACTATACGATCATTTATATGTGCTACGAGTATGGTACTGTTTGGTACATCTAGAAGGAGTTGCAGTCCACGTATCTGTTTTTGCGCATCAATTACAAAATCATCTTCAATGGCAAATAATTCTTCTAACAGATTTGCGAGAAACGGTAAATCGTCATGTATTGCCGGTCGAATTACTGTCCTATCGTCCACTTTTCATTCTTTCGAGTATTTCTCCAAGTTTATCGTGACGTAACTGTATGAGTCGAGCGATCTCATTGTAATCAAAATTACCAAAATAAGCCATATCAAAAAGTCTGGTAATAGCTGCGCGACAGCAGCTCTTATCACACTCTGTAACGAGTTTTTTTGCTTTTTTATACGGAAGTGACGTTTCTTGAAATATTTTAATCGCTTCGGCGACCGTCTTACCGCCGCATTCACATATCTCCAGATCTAATACTTCTTCTTTGGTAGGCATAACAGCCTCCTTTACAGAGAATGCTCTGCCTTGTAGCTGTTTGCTTTTTCAACAGCTGTGTAGAGTTTTTCAGCCAGTTCTGGCATCTTAACGTGATTGGTCCAAACCGTGTCCTCAACAATATCGTGTATTTCAGAGGCGATTTCAATAGCAAGACGTTTAAGTTTTGCCAGCTCTTTTTTGTGATCAGCTTCAGTCATATTTTATCCTTTAATTTTGATTTTTAGGCAGCACATATCTCGATCAATCGGGCTTGTTCTTTACCCAGTGCGATCAGACGCTGTCCTATTTGTACTTGAACACTGTTTTTAAACCATCCGTATCGTTTGATATACAATGTCGCATGTGGATAAACACCCATAGCCCACAAATGCTCTTTCAAGCCCTCAGGTAGGTTCACCGAAATGATTCTGCATTTTTTATTCTCACAGCTCTCTAATAAGTTCATAATCTTTCCCTTATAATGAAAATGCGTAGATATTGTCAAACTTGACATGACGGTCTACCCCATACGCCATATGTAAAAATGTCCCTTTTTTCTGAAAATGGTATTTTTCATATAGACTGATCGCATGGGTATTGCCCAATGGTACATCGGAAAGGACTTTTTTAAGCCCTCTGAAATAGAGAACTCCCTGCATCATCTTCTCCGCTTCGTCATCATGTCCGGCTTTACACTGCCATGGACCTAAATAAACCCCACGCGAATTGATAACACTGGAGTGTTGAAACGAGTTTGGTAGTGCGAATTTAAGCGAGCTGTTTCGCTCCATCTCATCGAGCATAAAATCCATACGATCTTCGCCAAATGTCTCTAAATCGATCTTACGGATGATGGCGTCGAAATTTCCCCCATCCAGCTCTTTGGCTTGTGCATTGGTAAAACTAAACGGTGGCACTTTGCCGACATTGAGAAATCGCCCTACTTCCATCACCGATGTAAAACCGCTTTCTTCAAAAAAACTTTTGAGGCTAGGGTTAGCGTGCAGATAGATGGAGGGGTATTCATTTTTAAGGACACCAAAAAGTGTCGTAAACAACCGCTTGCCGATCCCTTGTTTTTGATGAGAAGGTTTGACCATAAAATATTTTATCATTGCGGATGATTGAAATTCGATAGCCAAAACAGCACCCACCAATACACCCTCATCATATGCCCCATAACACAGATGTGGAGCATGCATCATCATCAGTTTTACATGATAACCATCTACCAACCAGCCGGTCTCATCCGCGATTTTAAGAAGCTCAGGAACATCGACAAACTTTAGCCATCCTATATACATGCTGCATCCTGATAGAGGGATTTAAGCTCATACGATTCCAGTACACGCTTACGGGACGTCACTATCTCACGGATCTTAGGCAACAAATCACTGAGTATTCCGTTGTCCGCCATAATCCCCATTCGTTTTAAATGGTAACGTATCGTCGCACTTCCCGAGTGTTTTCCGATTGGATACGAACTTTGCAACCCTACTTCATATGCTTCATAGGGCTCGTATGCACTTGAATCTTTCATCATACCATCTGCATGGATGCCGCTCTCGTGGGCAAATATTCGTTCACCTACGATAGGGGCATTGGTTGCGAGTGTCATATCCGCCGCATGTGCAACGGTTTGGACTAATGAACGGATCAATATAGGATCGATAGAGCGTTTTTCACCGTACAGATGTTTCAATGCCATGAGAATCTGTTCAAACGAGGCGTTTCCTGCTCTCTCGCCTAAACCCATGACAGTGGTGTTCATACTGATTGCACCTGCATCGATTCCGCTAAGAGCATTCGCATTGGCTAAACCAAAATCATTATGGGTATGCATTTCAATGGGGAGTATATTTAAATCTGTGAGTGATTTGATCTCATGATAGGTTTGTGTCGGTGTCATAATACCGATCGTATCGCAATAGCGAAAACGCTCGGCTCCGCATTCGCGTGAGAGTTCCATGACATCACGGATAAACTCATGACTTCCTCGTGAGCTGTCTTCACCGCCTATACAGACAAAAAGACCCTCTTTGGTAGCCGCAGTGACGACACGTTCAAGTTCACTCAATACTTTGAGTTTACTGCCGCCAAATTTGACACCGATGAGTAGATCAGAGATGGGAATAGAGAGGTCAACAGCTTGGATACCACAGGATAACGATGCATCTAGATCATCCATCTTCATCCGATTCCATGTCATCATCCGTGCTCTCAAACCCAGAGAGAGAAGTGTTTTTATATCGTCACGCTCTTTGACACCCATACACGCAATACCAATTTCGAGTTCATCTGTTCCGCACGCATCCAACAATGTGGCGATACGGACTTTTTCCTCGGTATTAAATGCGACGTAAGCTGCTTGCTCTCCGTCGCGTAAAGTGGTGTCGTTTATGAGTGCCATGGTCTTAGTTCACTTCCGCGTTTTCATCCATACCAAAATATTTACGTGATGCTTTAAGCACTGAGATCTCGATTGGCTCATACGCGTAGCTTTGATCCGCGATGATTCCCGCAGCTTTGAGATCGTCTTGTGGACATCCGCCGATTTTAGCGGTCAGAACCAGCTGTACATCTTTGAGTTTTTCCAAAATCGGAGAGAGTGGGTTCGTCCCATCAGGACCGGCGCAGTATTCTGCATCGACTTTACGGTGATGGATAAATCGGATACCTTTATCACCCGCCTCATAGATAAGAAACTCTTTGACACTTCCGAAGTGCATGTTGATCATACCCTCACCAGCAGTGGTAACCGCAACAAGGATCGTAACACCGGTAGAACTAAGCTCTTCTTTCTCTTTTCGGACACGATCATTTGCACGGTCTAAGAAAAATCGGAACTCTTCGATCTTCGCTTGGGCGGCTTGACGTGCTTCGATATCGTATTTGATCTGCAACTCATCAAAACTTAGCCCTGAGAAGGTATCTTTGGTAAACTCAGAACCACGGTCTTCACCGATAAGTCCTACTGCATCCGCACGACATTGACGACAGTGCTGCATGAGTTTCATATCCATTCCGCACTCTTCTTGTACTGCCATTTGCTCTTGGTCCGTTGCACTAGGAACACCAGCGAGGGCAAATGCAGTACCAAATTCAGGCTCTGATAGGATTGGCATGATGTTATGCAAGAAAACGCCGATCTCTTTGAGTTTTTTAGAAACATGTACTAAATGTTTGTCATTGACACCCGGGATCAATACCGAGTTAGCTTTGATCAAAATTCCTTTTTCAACACATTTCTTCATACCTTCGAGTTGGTTTTCCAGAAGGATCTTTGCTGCTTCTTTTCCATAGATACGTTTGTTATTATGAAAGATCCATGGATAGATCAAACTACCGATCTCACCTGTTTCATCAACACTGTTGATCGTAACAGTGATATGGTCAATATTGTATTCAACCATTTCGTCAACAAAGTTTGGCAATTCCAATCCATTAGTAGAAAGACATAATTTAAGATCCGGTGCGAATTCACGAACCATACCAAATGTCTCAAATGTCTTTTTCGGATTCGCTAACGCATCACCAGGTCCTGCAATACCAAGTACGCTCATACGTTGGACTTCTCCACCGACAAACATGACTTTTTTCGCAGCTTCTACCGGTGTCAAACGCTCAGATGTTACCCCTGGACGTGATTCATTGGAACAATCATATTTTCGATTGCAGTAATTACATTGTATATTACACGCAGGGGCTACCGCAACGTGAATACGGGCATAGTGGTGATGTGCACCTTCAGAATAGCATGGATGATTGTGAATCTTCTCTTGAATATCTTCGGGCATAAAAGATTCATTTCCGCTTGAGGAACAACTCATGGTGATCTCCTTATTTCTAATCATAAATATTCAATGATTTTGCCTCATCCAGCACCAACCATTTCTGCAGAGTGTTATGCAACTGGTGTTCTTGTGTAAATGTGACCCAATAGCTGACAATCGTGACAATTTTGTACATTTTGGAACAATCCGGTTAACTCTTTTGTAACCATGCGAAAAACGGACCTCATCAAGAACAGTAGTTGCATTTATTGTTGAACTATAAGGAGTTTCTTTATGATAATAGCCATACCTCTGGATGCTATGAAACGTGTTTATCACCAAAACCCGTGTACAGCAACTATGTTTGCACTCTACGAAGTCACAGGCCATCGTAAAGACGTACGCTACCGTCTCATTGACACACGGTTAAACCCTTGGGAAAAAGCAGGCGGTAAAATGGTTCAAGACCCTGATATGAAAGCGTGCGAGTGCCCCAGTGATCTCTCAGCAGATGCCTACCATGTCAGCGAACACTATATGGTATTACAAGCGATAGGGAAAACTGACTACCTCCTTGTCGATAACTATTGTCTCAATACATTGTATTCCGTCAAAAATGTGGGGATAAAGATCTATAAGATTCCTCCCTTTGTCAAAGACGTAGAGACAGCGATCAATCATTTTATAATAGGAGTTGAAATTGCAGATAACATACAACACATCCACCCTGCATCTTGAGGATATGCCACTGGGTGTCGGATACGCCTCTGATAAAGTGACCCTCAAAGAGATGAATGATCAACCCTTCACCATCGGTGGGCAAAACGGTCACACTCAACTTATCATCTCTGCCCCTTTTGTCGATGAGACGCTTATCTCTCAACTCAAAGAGATTGATGAGTTACTGTCATTAAACGCTCTGGTCATCAGTAAATCACTGGTCGTCGCTACCAAAGAGCATAATCACCCACAACTGGCAGAGTGGAATTACGGTTATGACTATGATACGCAATTTGGAGACTATTACGGTGTACGATTGGGTGAGGGAGAACTATGCGGAGAGTTTACCAAAGCACTGTTTATCATCTCCAAAGACGGAGCGCTTTTTTACGATGAGATACCAAAAGACCTCAAAGAACCTTTTTCAATGGAAAAAGCAATCGCCAAAATAGCCGCAGCAGTCAACTGCTATACCGGACATGGGTGCCACGGGTAAGGTCAAGGTTACACTTTGTATAATCTCCCTAAAAAATTTAGGAATAGATTATATGTCCCTCTTCCCTCTTGAAAAAGTCAAACTTCTACGAAAAGAACTCGCCACCCATCCTGTCTATGCCGCTGTATCGGATATGCAACATCTAACCGCTTTCATGCAACACCACGCCTACTCTGTTTGGGACTTTATGTCGCTTGTCAAATACCTCCAAAACGAATTCGCACCCGCAACGACTCCATGGCTTCCACACGGTGATGTGCAAGTACGACGATTTATCAATGAAATCGTGTTAGAAGAAGAATCAGACGAAGCACTCCCTGCCCAAGACGGTAGTGTCGTTTATACCAGCCATTTTGAGCTTTATCTCACAGCTATGGAAGAAGTGTCCAAAGGCAGCAGCACCGACATCAGAGATTTTGTCAATCTTGTCGCGACTACGTCATTACAAAATGCTATGCAAAACTTCACGATGCCACAACCAGCCAAAGAGTTTATGTCCACAACGTTTGGCTTTATACACAGCGGTAAACCGCACGTCATCGCTGCCGCATTTGCACTGGGCAGAGAACACATCATCCCGGAGATGTTTCGGGCACTACTGGACACCATGAACATAACCAAAGATCAAGCGGCAGTGTTTCATTACTATTTGGAGCGCCATATCCACCTCGATGCCGATCAACATGGACCGATGTCACTGCGGATGTTAGAGATTCTTTGTGATAACGACCCCGTAAAGATCGCAGAAGCCAAAGAAGCGGCTATCAATGCGGTAAAAGCACGAATCCGTTTTTGGGACGGAGTCTTATTGGCCATCAACAAATAACCCTTTAACTCCCCTCAACACCCCTATAGGTGGCTAGAACACCTATAGATATATCACCTCCCCATTCTCTACAAGAACACAAAATGCAATCCCCTATCCAAAGTATCAAAAGGGATCAGGATGGACAACATTATTGAAACGATAAAGAAAGAGATACGCAATCAAACCACTATCCCCTACTTCGGGCTAGGGGTATTTGAGGGTGTGATGACAAAAGAAGGTGAAGCTGTACCGCATGACAGTGATTCCCTCATTCTTGCCATGAATGGCGGTCGTCCTATGGCTGCTCGCCTTATGTTTGAGTACTCACGTGCTGCGATGCATCTCGAACAGCGTCGCGGGGTAGAGTACATGACACAGCTCATCAACCATATCTATACAAAACCGTTTGATCCGACACCGTTGCACAAAGCCATCGTCGACATGTTGCCGCGCTATATCGTTGACACCAACCGTGATACCAAGTTCCAAGAGCTATTAGCATTTACACCGCATTGTCTTATCATCGGTAAATCACGTATCATGGGTGACCTTAACCGTTATGAGACGTATGAATATGACGTCGAGAACCAAAAATACTTCCTAGTAGAAGATGAGGTACTCGATAACGCCAAAACAATCCTCTTCAAACCAATGGGTTCACCTCTTCCTAATCCCACGTTTGTCATCTCCGATGCCGACTATGTCGATTGGCTCACTGAGGCAATGGGAGGATTTGCCGTACCAAAAGTACTAAAGACCTATCGAAAAGCAAAAAAATACCTCTTTTTGGGGACATCATTCGGTCACGATACGGACCGTATGGTTGCCAATGAATTGAGCTTTGATCTCGAGGGTGGATACGTTGTCACCGATGGGCCACTGGGTAAAAAAGAGCAGAAGTTTATCGATAAACATAACATTGAAGTGATCAATATGTCGTTTCAAGAGTTCGTCCAAGCATTTATTTAAAGGAGACAACCATGCCATATCTACCTACTGTTAAAGATGTTTCACCACGCGGAGAACGCTATTTTGATCTGTTTTCCAAACTTTTAGGCGACCGTGTCATCGTTATCACCGAAGCGATCGATGATCATATGATGGGGATCATCGTCTCTCAACTGCTGTATTTAGAAGCGATGGACTCCGATGAACCTATCCATATCTACATCAGTTCACCAGGCGGATCAGTGATGAGCGGCTTAGCCATATTAGATACTATGAACCTGATTAACGCACCTGTTTACACCTATGCTATGGGGCTTGTCGCCTCTATGGCGGCTGTTTTGTTCACCTGCGGTGAAAAGGGTCATCGCTACATGCTCCCTAATGCAGAAGTAATGATCCATCAGCCCTTGGGCGGTTATTCGGGACAAGCCAGTGATATAGAGATCCATACGAAACATATCCTCAATCTCAAACGCCGACTCTATGCTATCTTGGCAAATGCTACGGGTAAAAGTGCGAAGATCATCGAAAAAGAGTCCGACCGTGACAACTACATGGAAGCAGATGCTGCCATCGAGTTTGGCTTGGCAGACAAGATCTTGACAAAATTTAGTGCAAAGGATTGAAGATGAGTACCGAAAAAACCTGCTCATTTTGCGGACGCCCTCAAAGCGAAGTCAAAAAGATGTTCTCTTCAGAGACAACGAATATCTGTAACGAATGTGTCACCACCTGTTCTGCTATATTGCAAAAAGAGGTACGCTATGAACAGCGTTCACAGATGCAGCAGCAGCTCCCTACTCCCGAGAAGATCGTCGAGTTTTTGGATAAATACATCATCGGTCAAGAAGATGCGAAAAAAGTGCTCGCCGTTGCGTTGTATAATCACTACAAACGTATCGAAAACCCGGTCTACAATAATGTCGAACTGGAAAAAAGCAACATCCTTCTACTAGGACCTACGGGTAGCGGTAAGACATTGCTTGCTAAATCACTCTCCAAGATCATGCAGGTCCCTTTTGCCGTTGCGGATGCAACAGCATTGACAGAGGCAGGATATGTCGGGGAAGACGTCGAGAGCATCCTCTCACGATTGCTCGCTGCAGCAAACTATGACATCGAGTTGGCACAGCGCGGTATCATCTACATCGACGAGATCGACAAGATAGCGCGTAAATCAGAGTCCTCGACTATGGGTCGTGACGTATCGGGTGAAGGGGTACAACAAGGGCTTCTCAAAATACTCGAGGGTGCCGAAGTCTATGTACCGGTAAAAGGGAGCCGTAAAAACTCCACGACAGAGACGGTTTTGTTTAACACCACTCATGTCTTGTTCGTCTGTGGTGGTGCTTTTGTCGGACTTGTCCCGGATACCCATACCAAAAAGTCCAACAAAGTCGGATTTGGGAAAATGAACACAGCGATCGAAGTCAAAGCCAAAAAGATCGATGCCAAAGCACTGGTACAGTTTGGATTGATCCCTGAAATGATCGGTCGTATTCCCGTCATCGCACAACTGCGTGAACTCAATAAAGACCAAATGGTCCAAATCCTCCAAGAGCCTGACAATGCGCTGATCAAACAGTATCAAGCGCTCTTTGATATGGACGGTGTTCAACTGAACTTTGATCCAAAAGCTCTCGATGCCGTTGCTCAAAAAGCGATCGATCATGGTGTAGGTGCTAGAGGATTGCGCAGTATCATCGAAGAGGCTATGTTACCGCTACAGTTTAGCTGTCCCTCCAAGAAAAACCTGCAAAGCGTTACGATTACCGAAGCGGTCATCGAAGACCCAACCCAAGAACCTATCTACGTCTACAAAGAAGAACACGCGGAAGCGTGATTGAGTGCACCCTATTGTTTATAGGGTAGCAGTTAGGTTATAATCTCCGTATGAAACAAAAAGAAGCCCTCGAAGTATTACAATCATACAAACGTGAACACGCCGATGAGTTTGGCATCATGCGTATTGGTATCTTTGGCTCAGTAGCACGAAATGAAGCTACAGAAGAGAGTGATGTCGATGTTGTTATCGAGACGAAACATCCTAATCTTTTCAAACTCTCCCGCATTCGTCTCGACCTCGAAGAACTGATGCACACCCATGTCGATCTTGTCAGCTATCGTGAGAGTATGAATACGTTTTTAAAAGAGCGAATTCAAAAGGAAGCAGTCTATGCCTGAAAAGGCTCTGCTCGTCGAAACACTCACACAGATTCTCGGCGCTACCGAACGTATTCTAAAACGCTTCGAACCTATTAAAACCTCCGATGATTTTTTAGAAGATGAAGCAGGTCTTGAAAAACTCGATGCTATCTGTATGCAGTTGATCGCCATTGGTGAAAGTCTGAAAAACGTTGACAAACTCACCAACAAAAAACTACTACCCAACTATCCAGCGGTAGATTGGAAATCGGTCAAAGGGATGCGCGACATCATCAGCCACCACTATTTCGATCTCAATGCCGAAGCAGTTTTTGATGTATGCCAAAATGATATTCAGACGTTAAAAGAGACTATTGAACTAATAATTAAAGATGCAAAACTAAACGTATAACTTCTTCTCGAACAAATCTTGCATTCTTACTCATAATAACGACACTATGAGGACTGAAAATGAAACGCGTCTACCTAGATAACAATGCAACAACAAAGCTTGACCCAATCGTAAAAGTCAAAATGCAGCCCTTTTTCGAAGAGCTTTACGGCAATCCAAACTCTCTGCACCAGTACGGTATCGAAGTACGCCCGTATCTCAATGAATCCATGGGATATATGTACGATGCCCTCAATGTTCCCGATGCAGACGACATACTCATCACATCATGTGCGACAGAGAGCAACAATGCAGTCTTGAAAGGTATCTATTTTAAATACATCCTCAAAGACCCTACAAAAAACCATATCATCGCTTCTGCGGTTGAGCACCCTTCTGTCCTTGAGACCCTCCTTTTCCTAGAAGAAAATGGTGTAGATGTGACCTTTGTCGATGTGGATCAGTACGGATATGTCAGTGCTGAACGTATCGCAGCGGCTATCACGGATAAAACAATATTAATTACTATGATGTGGGCGAATAATGAGACAGGGATGATCTTCCCTGTCAATGAAGTCTCAATCATCGCAAAAGAAAAAGGGATTTTATTTCATACTGATGCCGTACAGGCCATCGGAAAAGTGTCGGTTGATCTGACAAAAACGTCGGTCGATTATCTAACATTCTCTGCTCATAAATTCCATGGACCAAAAGGTATCGGCGGATTGTATGTCAAAAAAGGGTGTGAACTGCCAAACCTCCTTCACGGTGGGGAACAAATGGGCGGCAAACGTGCCGGTACTCTTAATGTCGCCTATATCATCGGTATGGGATTGGCGATGAAACAATCGGTCGGACATATTGACAAGATGAATACAGATGTACGTGCGCTACGTGATCGTCTCGAAGACGCTATTTCACAGATCCCTGATACGATTGTCGTCGGTGATCGTGCACGTCGTACGCCAAACACCATCCTCATCTCATTGCGCGGTATCGAGGGTGAATCGATGCTGTGGGATCTCAACCGTGCAGGAATCGCTGCATCAACGGGCAGTGCGTGTGCATCTGAGTCTCTGGAAGCCAATCCTGTCATGACGGCTATCGGAGAAGACCCAGAACTAGCGCACACCGCTATTCGTCTAAGCCTCAGCCGATTTACGACTGCCGAAGAGATCGATTATACGATCGAGGTATTTACCAAAGCAGCTGAGAGATTGCGTGCGATCTCATCAACGTATGCCTATACAAATGAAGTAGGCTGATGCGCCGCTACATCATCGAAATTCGAATCGACGGTAAAGTCCGTCGCTACCCTATCAATGCAAAGGATGAAGCAGAGGCGATTGAGCGATTAAAGCTGCGTCTTCCTCCCCATCAGCGAGAAGATATACTCATCGACTCGATAAACATTGATCCTTCCACTATCCATAATGAGGAACCTTTTGGAGCTTTCCTCCATTAATTTTAGGCCTCTGATTCAATCAATTTGGTCTGTTTTTTGATCAATGTGTTAAAGATCGCATCAATATCGAGAATAGAGAGCATCTCTCCTCGTCCAGCACCTTCATCAGGCATTACGACTGCTTTTGTCAGCAATGAGACCCCTGCAAGTTTTCCAGAATAAGACTTGATACATCGTACCGGAATTTCGGGGCTGTCTTTGATATTGCTAATGACAATCGCAAATTTTGTATCATTTTCTCTAGATGATTTTAATATGATCAGCTCATCGTGCTGGGAATCGTATGTACTGACAATATCCAGTAATTCATTGAGAGACACTACTCCGATTGTCTCACCCTCTTTGCTACTTATCACCCCTAAGAAAACAGAATCACTGCCCAGAATACGAGTGATGTTTTGATGACTGAGCGAACTGACAATATTGTGAGACTCAACACCGAAAAATTTATTCCCGATGTAGAACGTCGAGATATCAATGGTCTCTTCCATCCCTTGCACTACCGGATAACGGCAGGTAGGGTTGTGATTTTCAATATTACATGTTTGCGGCAGTTCAGCGCGGTTAACGATCAATACAAAAATAAAGGCAATAACGTCATTTTTATAAAAATCATGTTGTTTATACTCACGATAGCCGACGGACGTATGCAGTCCCATGATGTAAAAATCACCGTTAAGCTCGACAATACTGGAAGTACCTTTGCCGTTTTCTTGTGAAAAATATCGATCATCGATATTGAGACGTGATCCTACTGCAAAAGCTTCAACAGTAGATGCGATGATGTTTTTATTACGATCGGTAAACAACGCAAAGCTGCCCTCTATGATCTCACCCTCTTTATCACACGGCAGTGAGTCTAATAGTATCGCTTCAAACTGCGGCTGTGAGTCAAATACAACACCGATCCCTCCGACAACCTCTTCCGATGAAGGATCGGTGATTCCAGCTGCGTAAATGTATGTGTGACGGTTGTCATAAAGGGGTGTTTTACTGAAATGGCTGACACTGTAACGTTGTGAATCGGTCATTTTTAATGATTCATGTACCCATTGTTCATCGACTTTGTTTCCAAACAAGCGCTTTTCACTGCTATTGGATACGGCGACGATCGTTCCCGTGCGATCGTACAAAAATAGATTGGTGTAAACCGTGTAGAGGTTATTGATGTAGACCAAAATAGCTTCAAGCTCTTGATGATCGTCAGAATTCAGTTGTACTTTGGAGAGTTTGTCTTTGAATGCTGACGTCAATGCCCACCAACGGCAATCATTGGCACGCTCATACAAATTGCGGTCCATAATATCAATTGCAAGTGATGCATTAAACTGTGCATTATCCAAATAGGAGGAGAGAACCGTATGATTGAGATTACTGATGGAGTCTTCAAATACCTTTTTGGTTTGTACTCCGGTATTGGAAATTTCATTTAAGAGAGATTTAGAAAAAGAGTTATCACTGGTTTTGGAGTTGGCGATCTGTACATTACCATTCCAAACTGTTACATCAAGCTCTCTTTGGATTTGATCTGCTTTTTGCGGAATCAATTTTAACTCTCCGGAAAAGAGGGTTGAATGATTCAAAACTGTTTCAAGCGTATCAGACGAGATGTCGTTACGAGCACTAGGAGCTTTTTCAAATGCGTGTTCAACTGGAATCATCACATGTCCAAACCATCCAAGTCCATAAAACCCTTGGTACCCTTTTGTCGAACAGGTCGATGCTAGATATTCTTTCCCTGCAAAACGGACAATTTTGTAGTCATTATCAAGGACTCTTTCCATCGTAACGCCCAAAGGTATATGATTGCAATCGCTGGAACTGATCACAACTCCCTTAGCATCCAGAAGCATGATCTCCATCCAATCATTCTCGGTGGTGAGATTTTGTATAATCCCCTCCATCTCATCTTCGAATTTGAACACAAGAGTCAATACGCCAATATTCTCTGATTCTTCATTGCTTGATCGACTCACTCTGAAACTGTAGAGCAATGCCTTATTTGCATTCGCAACCAGATCCGTTTTACGAAATACCTCGACATACTCACCCGAAGTACTCAACGATTCATTGATGATTGGATCTGTACTAATAGTGATTGGATTATTATCATCAAGCTGTGCTACGACGTTGCCACGTGTATCCATGAGAATAATATTGCTGTAGACACTGTACTTGGCAACATACTCTTTGAAACGATTTTTCAATGCATTACGCTGATCTCTGAGTGATTGACGGGAGAGATCATCGGTCGCCCCTCGTTGATATTGCAGAAGAAACGATCGGACATCGTCATCAGTTGCTAAAAAGCCTATGTCAGCAGTCCGCTCGAATAGATTTCGAATCACAATATCGACGGCTACTTGAGCCTTTGCTTTCATTTCGGAGGTTGTTTTTTTGAGGATCTCAAGACCAAGTTTATCCAGTAATTCCGTTGTCAGTGCTTCAAAAGCGGTACGGGTATCGGCCATATCCATTCCCGTATTGCTCATCTTCCCTAACATCGTAAGCAGATTCCATTTTTCTGAAAGTGAGTCAAGCTCTTTTTCATACTCTTGTACCGACTGCATATACTTTAATAAACGATGATCCATCCATCTCTCCCAGTTAATAATATAGGTAATGGATTAAAATATGCATATATTATTCTAATATATTAGAATATATTATAGTAGGGTTTTCAGTGCTTGTGTTGTGCGATGAGCAATGATGTTCGTACCGAAGATTTAAATGCTTTCATTCTCTCTTGAGTGATGATATCCATTGCCATCTCACGTTCTTTTTTAATACGTGCATAGAGTGAGGCATTAGGTGTATTTCGAGTTTCAAGAATCAAGTCATGTATGCCATCACCAAAGATAGCGCTATCATACACGGGTAATGCGTCGTAAAGAGAGATAAAAACAGCGCGCTGTTCTTCGTCCATTTTACAACTGTCATCACTAATTTTCAATGCAACCGTTATGGCACAATCACGTCCAAAGGTATCTAGCTTAGTAGCAACCTCGACGAATGGATTCATAATTATCCGACTTCTTGCATATCTTCAGGTTCTTCTTGAACGATCTTGCCAACACCACGATCTTCATTTGGGATATCTTTACGATATTTTTTCTCTCTAAATGCAGGAGATTTAGGGACGCCGTTTTTCTCCCCTAATTTATACATCTCTGTATTTAGGAAATGCGCATCAAACTCTTTGGTATACGGCATATCCCACGTGATACATCCGATACTAGGACATATTGCCGCACATTGTGGATCATCGTAGACACCGACACACTCGATACACTTTTCAGGTTGGACATAATAGCGGCTATTTCCCATAGGGTTTTCACTATCATCTACAATCGCATTGACGGGACATTGCTGCAAACAGGCATCACACGTGATGCACGTATCATCGATAATTACTGACATTGTTGTATTTCCTTATCTTTTGTAGTGTGTACGATGCGCAATAACCACGGCGGTGGATTGCCCAGTAACAACTCTTGAAGCTTCACGATTGCTTCATCAATTCGCTCATTCTCTGCTGCACGCATAGGATAGATCTTAGAGGCGAGAACCATTTTGGAAGCGGTAGGACCGATTTGAGAGCAGTACATGATGTCTGCTTCGATGACAGTTCCGATCTTATAGGCCAATTTTTCGTGTTCGTCCTCGATCGCATCTTGTGAACTGTCGAGTGTTTTGACAAACTCGGCATTAGTGTCCGTGACACGATAGAGATCAAAACTTTTTGACCACCCGAAATGCTCATTTACATGAACCCCGTCTGATGAAGCAAACGCAATAAGCATCGTAAATCCTTTTATACCGCTACAGCTTCTCTGGCTTGGCGCATCTCATCAGAGATATCATCTCTAAATGTTTGCGGTGCCACTTCAGGAGACAATAGACCCCGTTTTTTGCTAGAGCTGATGACATAATCACTGCTGTTGACATAATAATCATTATGTTCAGCCGTATAAGGCATATCCCAAACAATACAACCTTCAGTAGGACATGCCGCAGCACATGCCGGTGTCTCAGCGTGACCGACACACTCAATACATTTTTCAGGCTTTACATACGTATATTCCCAATCACCGCGAGGGGAATCATCCACACCTGCTATTGCACCTACTGGACAATCATCGATACATGCATCACAATTGATACATAAGTCTGTAATCATTACTGCCATAATAAAACTCCTTAATTAATTTTGTATAATTTGTCTTTGCATTTTTCATACGAGCTTGGATCCAATACCGGAACCAGTTTGATATCCACCGCTTTTAGCAGTAAAGTCACCTCGCATCCGTCGCACAATTCCATCCGCTCAAACGCATCTGTCGTGATAAGTGAGTTCATCACACCGCACGGTGTATCGACACTCACTTCACTCAATACCACACCCTTACGAAAATGTCGCAGTTCGCCTTGGAGATGATTCTCGATCGAAACACTCCCCTCTTTTGCACCTTTGCAAATCGAGATGGCCGCTTCTTGGATATGACACTCTACTTCATCACCGATCTTGAGCCAATGAGGTGCTTTTGTTTTTAGAAGTTTGAACAGTTTGTCTTTTGCCCGTATCGTAATACAGCTAAAAAACTCATCACTTTTTATCGATTCGACCCGTGCGGCAAAAGCATTCATATCATCTCCTTACCATAGATAAATAATTATTCTTTTATCAATCACATTTTCAAACTGCTCCAAGATCATCCCCGCCGTTGTCGTAGGTCCAAGATGGCATCCTGAACACGCACCCAAATAACGCAGCCATATCTCAGGTGTCTCACCGCTAACGTAATGGACCAATTCGACTCCGCCGCCGTCACTGGCCAGTATTGGACCCAAATTGTCACTGATGACGGATGTGACGACTGCGAGTTGCTGCGTATCGTCCATAGTACGAAATGCGACATTTATGTCAGAAGCTGACGTTTGGTTGCTGACGTACGTCAATAGAGAGTGTGCTTGCGCTTCTCCGGCATGTGCCGCTTGTATCATCCATTTCATAGACTCTTTGACATTGTCATTACGAAGAAGTATCCCCAGTTTGAGTTGTGCTGTCGACATACCCGCTTGTGCGGCAACCGTATAATGACGAATAGCATCTGCAGCATTTGCACTGACACCGATTCCGTTTTCATACATTCCGCCTAGATAATAGGCTGCTGTTTCATGTCCTAGAGATGCCGCTTTATCAAAAAGTTCATACGCTTTATAGATGTTCTTCGCCATCCCAAATCCCTTGACATACATACTTCCCAGATTGACCATAGCATTCGCATTTGAATCACTTAGAGATTCCCAGATATTTTTGGCGCTCATAAAGTCTTTTACATCGTATGCTTTAATCGCTTGTTGCATCAATGACTCTTCTTCCATTGCTCTATCTCCTAATCCGGTTCATTTCTATTGGTATCTGCAATTGTCATTCTAAGATGAAGAATAAAAAATGCATTTGACTCAAAAATGACCATGAAAGGACAAGCATGATTGCGATCCCTGTAGAATCAAATACAATGAATACCATGAGTACAAAACTGTTTGGAAATGCCAAATATTTTGCCCTTGTCAATCCGTTAACCGATTCCCATATCATCGTCGAAAACGAAGGGTGCGGAAACGGTATAAAAACGGCAGATTTCTTACTCAAAAAAGGTGCCAAATCAGCTGTGTACGGCTTTTTAGGTGATGGCCCGTTTTACGCAATGATGAACGGCGGGATGAATGTGTATTGGTTGGGAAAAGAGACCCTTCCGCTTGAAAATGCCATTCATTATGCTATCTCAGAATCTCTCGTACAAGTAACGCCCGAAAACGCAGATTTATATCTAGATCCAGGCACCAATGGCGGAGCATGTGAGTGTGGGTGTACCCATGAATGAAGTCATTACATCAGAGATGAATGAGATACGTCGTCTTATTGCTGAAACATTTGCAAAACGTGACCTGTTGAAAAAACAAATGGAACAATGGTATGAGAAAAACTCAAGTCGTTTTGAGCATACCAATGAACTTATGACCGTTGATTCGACTCTCTCAGAGTTGGATAGTCACTATAAACGACTTTGGGATTATCATAACGGTTTAGCAAGAGCTTTATGAGCACTTTTTCAGATTCGGGTCGACTGCTCCATGACATTACTGAAATCGAGCAATACCGTCGTATATTGGAAAAAGACACCGTCAAAAGCGGTGAACCGCATTGGGCAAGCATGGGTAAAAACACGATCACCCTTTTTCAGGTTTTGATCGATCAGGACTTAACCCATCTGGTCATGGTCTTAGAACATTATCCCAAGTATATCGAAGCGGTGTGTGAACACTTTCGTTATGCCTACAGCTACAGTGAAAACACGGCCAATATCGATGCCGCATCGGAGCTTTTGAAAATGGGTGAACCCTATTTTACCAAGCAGTTTGTCCGAAATGTGATGCGCAAACTGCCAAAAATAGAGAGTGATGATCGGGATGCTTTGCAAAGTTTTATGGATCAAGTCCAAGACAACCAGCACCTATGGCATCCGATCATAACGATGCACTACCGTAATACGATAAAGCGTCTCATCAGTGAGACACCTTTACATCCATTACAACGTATTGTGTTGGATAAAAAAATCAACTCGATACACGAAGTAGGTACATACGCTTACGAAACACTTGACCGAGACTCCCATCTCGATATACCGTATATGAATTAAACCCAAGGAGAATATCATGAATGAAAACCAACGAAGCGAACTCTTAAAACACGCAAAAATAGCATTTGAACGTGCCTGTACATTACGTGAAAATGAACGTATCGAAGTCTATTTATATGATGGTGTCGTCAAGACTACAGACGTAATGACCGAAGATCATAAAATGGTTTACAGTGCTAACCGAATACTGTGCTATCAGGTTTGGGGTCATGACTATCTCGAAGATGAGATCAGCGCATGGATCGATCACGCACGCTTGGAAATATCTCCAAAACCGCTTGAAGAGAGTATTATTGAAACACTGGATGCACTTGCAAAATCCAAAGGGGTTAGCAAAGACGAGATCAGCTCTTATGAGGTCTTCGCCAACTTGCGTATGGAACAAATCGAGCAGATCGAGCATGCTGTTTTGGAATACTGGTGGGATAACAAAGAGGTTGAAAATGCCAAAACACTGGCACTTGCCCAAATCAATGAAGCACTACAGAGCCTAGAGGGATGAAACTCACTCTATGTTCTGATCAAGAGACAGTTTGTGTCACTTTGGACGAAGATCAGTTTAAACGCCTTCGTAATCCGGACATAGGTTCAGATGAGATTCTCCGTATTGCACAAGAGTGCGGTGTCAAAAGTTCCCTATTGTCAGACTATGTAGAGGATCTTAAAAAAACCGCTCAAGAGATGATCGAACTAGATGGCTCCTGCGACTATAGCGACCATCTTTAACAGTTCTCTAACGGGATATGTTGTTTCGTCCTGCCCATTTAGCTCTGTACAGTGCCTCATCGGCTCTTCTCTCAACTGCATGAATGTATTTTCCATCTTCCATCTTATATTCAGCCACACCGCCACTCACAGTAAATACGATATCATTATCGTCAACATTAATTTGCACATCGTCTACTTCAGCCCGAATCCGTGATGCAAACAAAACAGCATCCTCACTCTTCGTATAGGGCATAAGAACTAAAAACTCTTCGCCTCCTACACGAAATACATAGTCACTTTCACGTAATTCATGCTTTAAAACAACCGCAAAGTATTGAAGTACTTTATCCCCTGCGGCATGTCCATACACGTCATTAATGTTTTTAAAATGATCGATGTCAAACATAATCACACTGAGATTTGTTCCGTATTCATGTGCCAGCTCTATTTCTCTCGTACAAATTTCGTAGTACGCTCTTCGGTTCAATAACCCTGTCAACATATCCGTTTTTGCTTCTCTTTGAGCTATTGCTTTTTCTTCATTGGTAATGCGAACACGATCAGCAAGCGCTAATGATAGTAATATCGCATCCATGACCATCCCATAATCAAGCGCTTTAAACCCGATATCCGTATACGGGACAAGTGCCATGACGGTTAATGCCGTAACGGATGTTCCTATCAAACTGGACATTGTCCCAAAAAGAAAAAACTTTGCAGAACGATTGCCTATGAGCAGTGAATAAATGGCAATTCCTAAAACATAAAAACTGAAAACTACCGATAAACCAATAGAGAACATAACGTGGTAATGGTATCCGGCAATAGCCGTTGATAACATCATCACGACAAAAAACAGTATAAAAAATTGTGTTATTCGATTGAGTGAAGGGGAATGTTCTTTTAAATTTAAAAACGACTGCGTAAACAATAGCCCACAAATAGAGAATAAAAATATCGTTGTCGACTGCGCCCAGTTTTGGAGTTGGGGATAATCAGCAAAAAAGAGTTTGAAGGTAAATCCGTTATAAGCCATATTCGCCAGTATAAAACTGCCCACATAAAGAACATACAAAGCGTAATAACGGGTTTTGATACTGAAATACAAGAATAAATTGTACAGCAATATTGAGACAAGAAACCCATAGATAAACCCTGTATAACTTGAAGCTTCTGCTTTATCTGACAAAAATGTTTCTCGATCGACAATGGAAATCGGAACGATAAACGGGTCTTGTGTCATTACTTTGATATAGACCGTCGAAACACCCGGTAAAAAGGAGTGTTTAAAGTTCGGAAAATGATCCTCTACGGCTCTTTGATGATAAGGGTAGTTATTCCCTCCACTCATCGTTGAGATTAAAACATTATTGTGCAGTACCGTAATGTCGATGGAATTAATCCAAGGTATCTCCATAACAATCAAACGATCAACAGGGAGTTTTTCACTGTTGTTTACCTCAAAGCGATACCAAAAAGCAGAAGTTGTAAAAAGATGCCCATCAACAGCATGGTCCAGAGGAATAAAGAGATCCGAAGGGAGCTGTTCAATTTGAGCGAAATCGAGTTGACCGCTCTTATCTTCATACACCGATAATGCATTCCCGATTTGTTTATTAGGTATTGAAAGATCAAGAGTCTTTTCTGAAGCTGCTGAATGTAACACAAATATAAAAGAAAATAGGATAAAAAGTAGTTTCATGTATGACCTATATAATTAAATGTAAGATATTTTAACTAAATATTACTAATCCTCGACCAAACGGCACTTTCGCTTTTCGTGACAGCGCCCACAGGACTTCATAATTTGGCGGTATACGGGGAAATGACCCCTCACCGTCGGTAAAATACAACAACATAGTCGTCATCGGTAGATTTGCCTCGACATAATCGAACGTCGGGCGATAATCGGTTCCCCCTCCCCCTTTGAGAGCGAAATCCATCCGCTCACCCCCTTGAAAGGTATGATGGGCATGCACTTTGGCATCGGCGATGATCAGTTCGATCTTGACCGAGGGGAAGTTTTGCATGATGACTTTAAACTCCTCCATAAACGCCCCCAAAAGCTGATCATCGATGGAGCCACTCGTGTCGACAGCGACACAGAGGCTGAGTGTATCGCTGGTAAGCGAGGGCAATGCGATACCGCGATGGATATGCTTTTTATTGGGTGGCATAAAAGCGTAGTTGTTGCGCATATGTCGATTGACCGCGTTATAAAGTTCAAATCGCCAGTCCACGTCGCTTGGCTTCACCTTTTTACCCAACCGTTCCAATCCTAGAGGCATTGCCCCTTTGCGCTGTGCCACTTCATGCGCTAACGATGCGGCATATTGCCATTGGGACTCGTCTTGAGTATCTAAATCATCTTCTATCCCCTCAATGTTGCTAAAACTGTGGGCATCATCACCCTCATCTATCCCCTGATTATCTTGCGGAGGCGTATCAGCGCTGTGTCCAAACGCATCACCGCCTTCACCGAAAAACTCATCTTTGAGGGCATCGTATATCTCTTCGGCATACATCCCCTCATATTCGGTATTGTAGTTAGCACCAACAGGGATTGAGAGACCGTTTTTTGCCAATAGATTATTGATCGCATAGTCCGTTGCCAACTGCCACAGTTTGCCTCTACGATTGAGACGTCGTTGCTGATGAGCCAATACATGATGCATAACGGCATTGGTGAGGATAAACATCACCTCTTCTATCGTGCGGCGTTCTAAAAAATCAGGGTTATAGATAAATCGCTTACCATTGCTGGCGTAGCCTGATAATCCGTCACTTGGCTCATGTTTTAGCCGTGAAGCCAGCATCCCAAAATAGGGATACTTCACTGTTAAAAGGCTCTTGGCTCTAAGGAGTAAGTCTTCGCAAGTCATCAGCGCAACAGGGTATTAAACTGGCGCATCCACAATGGCCAGCCATCTAGATGATCAAGTTCTATCTTACGAGCTCGCAGGTCTTGGATGATCATGACCGCAAACTCACCGGGCATTTTTAGCGTATAGACGATCAAGTTATTGAGTTTTTTGGATCCCGTATATTCATTGACACGCATGGACAATGCCGTAGACAATATATGCAATGCAGACGGATCTGTCGGTATCTCCGTACAAGCTCCATCCATAATGGCATCCAGATCCGGTAGTTGCGATGCAACCATCCTAAATCCCAGATAGGATGCTGCCAGTTCCTCACCAATGGCACCCGATACCATGGCATATACCAGATCATCTTCGGGTTGCGATGCCATGATGTCATTGACATACTGCCATGTGCGAGGCGTTGCAAACGATCTGCTATCCGAATTAAAGACGAACAGGGCATCAGGACGATGGGAGATGTACGCAATTATTGAGGGATCGATCTGCGCTCCTATCGCCCATACACGCCAATCCTCTACGTTGGCCTCCATCTCCAAGTGGACAAATCGGTTTGCCAACGGTGCCGCCATACGAAACACGACCCCTCTATCGCTTTCACGATTACCTGCTGCGACTATAGCCCAACCATCGGGGAGGAGATATTCACCGATCTTACGATCTAATATTAATTGATATGCAGATGCTTGAACCATCGGTGCCGCGGTGTTTAGCTCATCAAGGAACAATATCCCTCTCTCTTGTGTACCATCGGGTAAAAAAGCAGGAGGTGCCCAAATAGCAGTGTCATTTTTAGCGTTGAAAAAAGGTATACCGCGTAAATCGGTAGGATCCAGCAACGATAAACGCAGATCAATAAAAGCGATACCTTCTTCTTTGGCGATCTGTGCCACGATGGATGATTTTCCGATACCCGGAGGTCCCCATAAAAATACAGGAACTTTACGTTTACACAGATGTGCGAGAGATCGTTTGGCACTTTGAGGGTTCATTGTCGTCCTTTGAATAGTTCTACAGACGTAAATGCATTTTTTGTACACATAGAACAACAATTGTATTGCATTGATTAAACAACCCCAAAGGAAACACAATGTCAATACAAAGCTACATCGCAGAAAACAAACTCGAATGGATGATCGTATTCAACGGAGCAACCGAATCGTATAAATACGCATATCGCGGTTGTCTCATTGTTACTGAGGGTAAAGTGATCTCATCAGAAAATACGTTGCCTCCAAAAGAAATCGTGAAACAGGTATTGTTAGCGACAAACAGCGACACAATCGACTTTTTAGCTGTAGAGCTTCCAAGTATCAATCTCTTTGAAGGTTTTGTAGCAAAATACAAAGACTATTTGACTCCAGAGGGCAAATACCTTCTTTTCATCTCTGATATCAATGGCAAAGGTAAATTTATCTACGAGGGAATCACATTCTACGCGTATGCATTGGATGAAAGCTCTGTATGGAACGAAGTACTAGACTATGCAGATCTCTCAAAAGGTGATTTGAAGAAGATGTCTGACAAAGAGAAGATCGACGCAGTATGTAATGAGATGAAGCGTACAACACTACGTATCGCTGATAAGAGCTATGAAGATATCAAAGCAACTCAAACAGCACAAGGTAAACTGGCTTTCGGAGCAGTCTAAACTATTTTTTCCCATTAGGGAAAATAGTTTATTTGGCTAGATAAGTTCGCCAACCACCAAGTGCTGTAATCTCTTTTCCACCCTCTACCGCATAGTTTTCACACAAAAATCCTTTAACAACCTTTCCGTCAATCAAAGTTAAGCTCCCCAATGCCAATGGTGATGGAACTCCATTAAAAAACGCTCCGAAATTCTCGGCTGGGACTTCCCAGACTTCCACCTCAATTGAACCGCCACCCTCATTTATCTTAACAAGACCGGGGCGAGGTGGAGAGAAACTTTCGAGAGCAAAAAAGCGATACGAAGGAGCTGTAAATGTTTTTTCCACCAGCTTGGCACCCCTGCTCGTCAATTCAAGATTTAGAGGCAATCCTGACATGTGCGCACCGCAGACGGCTAATAAAACTGCTTCTCTCTTCGTACTTAACTTTGTACCGATCTCTAAAAGCGAATGTTCACTCCACGCAGGTGCAGCCAGTGTAATCCCAAACGGCAATCCACTCTCCGTAAAACCTGCAGGGACAGCACACGCTGATAGATCAAGTAAGTTCATAAAATTGGTGTAATAGCCCAGATTCGTATTTAACTCAAGAGGATTGTTACGAACATCTTCTCGTGTATAGATCGTTCCTGCCGTTGGAGTCACGATGAGATCGACAGAGGCCATAATCGCATCACTCTTGCGTTTGAGTTCTGAAAGACGGTAAAATCCTTCAAATGCATCCATAGCACTTGGTTTTGCACCTGAAAGGACAATCCCTCGTGTCACATCCAGCATCGCATCGCTTTGCGTCATAGCAAACTCTTTAATACCGCAGTACCGTTCCGCAATCCACGGTCCATGATAAAGCAGTTTAGCCGTTTCCATGAATGGGGTAAAATCAATCTCTACTCGACTTCCCCCCAAGCCTTCGAGTCGCTCAACGCTCTCCCAAAAAAGAGTTTTATAGGCACTGTTACCAAAAAATTCCAATTGATCCTCACGCGGAACACCAAAACGAAAACTCTCGCCAAAAGTGTTGGAACTGCTTTTTTCACGTGAATAAGAGTCTTGTAAATCATAATCACTACACAGATCATAAACACGCTGTGCATCATCACAAGTCTGAGCGAAAATAGCGACACAATCAAGACTTTTACATGCAGGTACAACCCCACGGATGCTCAGAGCTCCTCGTGTTGGTTTGAGTCCTACGATATTTCCAAACGCTGCGGGAACCCGTCCTGATCCTGCCGTATCGGTCCCCAATGAAAAAGGGACAAGTTCCGCTGTAACCGCCAATGCGGAGCCTGAACTCGATCCCCCTGAAATATAGTCAGGATCAAATAGATTAATCCCCTCCCCGTAAGGGCTACGTGTCCCCACCAGTCCTGAGGCAAACTGATCCATATTCGTTTTTCCTATGGGTACAGCTCCAGCATCTATTAGTTGCTGGACTACATAGGCATGCTCACTTGGAATATAGGCAAACTCAGCACATCCTGCGGTAGTTGGTAAACCCATAACATCAATATTGTCTTTAACAGCAAAAGGGACACCATAAAGAGGTAATGAATAAGGATCGCATTTTTCCAATCGAAGAAAATAGGGTTCAAGAAATGAGCTATCCGCTTTTGTGATCCAAATATTCTTATCATCAAACTCTACAAAGGTATCAAGACAATTTTGTAGGACTTCTCTGATACTTCGCCCATCATTTCTATAAGTGTTTAGATAATCATTGATTGTTTTTAGTGCATTCATCCTATCACTCCTTGTGAATTACTTTCCGCTAAATGAAGTCCAAGGACGCCCAAACCGATGAGTCCGATGCTCGCTATTTTAAATGCACTGGAAGACTCACTAAAGTAAGTAATTCCTATAATCGTCACCATCACTGTACCGGCACCCGTCCAGATCGCATAGACGGTGCTCATCTCAATCTTTTTCATCACAAATGGCATCAATACAAATGCCATCGAATAAAAGACAAAGATCATAACTGTTGGAAAGACCTTTTGCATTCCATCGGAGAGTTTCATCGATGTCGTCCCTGCAACCTCCAGTAAAATTGCAAGACCTAGTAACAGCCAGCTGTTCATGAGATGTCCTTTGTTTTAACTATAACGAGAGTATTTCCTGTATGGACCGTATCACCTTTAGCACATAAAATCTGTATTACTTCCCCGTTTACAGGTGACTCGATCATCACTTCTGACTTCATGGCCTCAATCACAACAAGGGTATCTCCCTCTGTAACATTGTCACCAACTTTGACCGAGATCTCCCATACATTACCGGAGAGAAAACTGGCTATGGCTTCGCATCCGTCAGGGACTTCCGCAAAATCAGACTCATCATTGGTTTCGAGTGTTTCACTGACATAAGCAGAGATACCTGAGGCTTCCCATCGTTGCCGTTCGTCATCAAACGAATTTTGCTGTACTTTTTTAAATGCACTGATTGACTCGCTGTTTGTCTCTAGAAATTCGAGATATTCACCCAAAGAGAATTCTCCATTCTCTATTCTCAATGAAAACGAGCCATTAATAAAATCTTTTCGCATTTGGAGTAATTCGGATTCTGAAACCGGATAAAAACGGATACGATCGAAAAACTCCAATAACCACGGTTTTCCTGTTTTAAAATCATGTGTCGATTTATATCGGTTCCACATCTGTACCGTTCGCCCTACAAACTGATAGCCACCCGGACCTTCCATACCATAGACACACATATACGTTCCGCCGATTCCGACCGCATTTTCAGGGGTCCAAGTACGTGCCGGATTGTATTTCGTCGTGACCAAACGGTGGCGCGGATCAACAGGAACTGCAACCGGAGCTCCCAGATAGACATCTCCCAATCCCATCACCAGATATTCTGCCTCAAAAAGAATGTTTTGAACATCCTGAATACTTTTCAAGCCATTCATACGTCGGATAAACTCGATATTACTCGGGCACCATGGCGCATCATCACGCACGGATTGCATGTATTTCTCAATCGCCAGCTTGGTTGCTGAGTCATCCCATGACAAGGGGAGATACACGGTTCGGCTAGGGACAATAATGTCACGCGTTGCTGGCATACCTGAGAGTTCATTCTCAATGCTAGTTAACAATTCTACCAAAGAGAATTTTTGGCTGTCGTAATGGATCTGCAATGATCGTATCCCAGGGGTTAGGTCGATCAATCGACTGTCATTAGCAGATTTGAGACGGCGCATTAGCTCATGTACTTGAAAGCGCAATGTCAAATCTAGTTCCATAGGTCCAAATTCGATCAAAACGTTATGATCACCTGATAGACGTATTTTCACAGCATCATGACAATCATTTGCAGCAATCTCGGCTACAATAGGATTTGTTATTGTTGAAATTGGAAGTGACGGTAATACACCCGCTAGCGTTGCAATATTACCTTCAATTTCTCGTTCCATCCTAACAGCATCATCATAGCTCATCGGGACAAATCGGACTCTGTCTTTTGGTCCAAGCTGGCCCATTTTCCACAGTTCTGCACTAACAATTGTCACTGGGCAAACAAATCCGCCTAAACTTGGACCATCAGGACCCAATATGACCGGCATATCTCCGGTAAAATCGACGGTACCGATGGCATACGCATTATCATGCAAATTGGAAGGATGCAGTCCTGCTTCACCGCCATCTTCTCGTGCCCAAAGCGGTTTAGGACCGATAAGACGCACTCCGGTACGATTAGAGTTATAATGCACTTCCCAATCGGTTGCAAAAAATGTCTCGATGTACTCCTCTTTAAAGAAGTCAGGAGCACCGTGAGGACCGTAAATGACCCCTATTTCCCACTCTTTTGACATCTTGGGACGTAATTTCTCATCCAATACTGCCGCTGATGAAACAGTACTGTTAGCAAAAGTCGTAAGCTGATCACCGATTTGTAGGATTCGGCCCGCATGACCGCCAAATTCTCCTAAGGTAAACGTCGCCGTACTTCCCAAATATTCCGGTACGTTGAATCCACCCTCGATCAGTAAATAGGTTCGTGCCCCTGCACCTTCAATAATTCCCATTTTTAGAACATCCCCGGCACATATGTCGATCGTATCCCAATACGAGACATCGGCTCCATTAAGCTGGGCCTTCATCATGGCACCTGCTAATACAATACGTGTCGGGAAATGGAACTTCAGTGTCGATCCGGTAACTGTCATCTCAAGACCTGGCGCTTTTGGATCATTACCCAGAAGTTGATTCCCCAATCGAAACGAGAGCGAATCCATAGGTCCTGATGGTGGAACACCAATATCCCAGTAACCAATACGTCCTGGAGCCGATTGTATTGTGGTATGGGTTCCCGGTTTGATCACTTCGACAATTGAGGGTGCATAGGACAGAGTCCCCAAATATTTTGTAGTCTGCTCACCTTTTGCAAAGACCTCTTGACCAAGTACAAACTGTAAATATCCGAGATTCGTCACGATCCCGTACAGTGTCGTTTCTGCCAGCGCACGCATCATCGATTGTGTTGCATCTTCACGTGTTGGGGAATGTACAATGATCTTTGCAATCATCGGATCATAATACGGAGAGATAATGTTCCCGCGCTCAATCCATGTCTCACATCGTACACCCTCAGGCCAAATCACCTCACTCACTATTCCTGAACTTGGTTGAAAGTTTTTGAGCGGATCTTCGGCATAGACACGTACTTGGATCGAGTGGCCATTTGCTGTATAGACATTATTGAGTGTATCTCCCAGTTCATCTGATGCTTCGAGAATCATCCATTCAACTAGATCAACACCATATATCTCTTCGGTTACCCCATGTTCGACTTGCAAACGTGTATTCACTTCTAGAAAATAAAACTTCTCTTCCAAGGTATCATACACAAACTCTACCGTACCGGCTGATTTGTACGATGCTGCAAAGGTTAGATTGATCGCAGCACTGCACAGCTGTTGTCTGATCTCATTGGATAGACCAGGAGCGGGTGTCTCTTCGATCACTTTTTGATTACGTCGTTGAAGCGAACAGTCACGCTCACCCAATGCAATGACTTTTCCTTTGCCATCACCAAAAATCTGTACTTCGATGTGACGTGCAGAGGCTACAAATTTTTCAAGAAAAATACCGCCTTGGCTGAAATTACTTTTGCTAAGACGTCCAACCGATTCAAAACCGTTTTTGAGCTCTTCATCACTGTAACACAGTTGCATCCCGATTCCGCCACCTCCCGCAGTGCTTTTTAGCATTACTGGATAACCTATCGTTGCGGCTGCGATAAGAGCCTCCTGTACATTTTCAAGTAGCTCTGTACCCGGAAGCAACGGAACGTTTTGAGCTTTTGCCATAGATCTAGCCGTATGTTTGAGACCAAATTCCTCCATATGCTGTGCTGTTGGACCAATGAAAACAATCCCTTCTTCTTCACATCGGCGTGCAAATGCTGCATTTTCACTCAGAAAACCGTATCCAGGGTGGATCGCATCCGATCCCGTTTCTTTAGCAGCCTGAATGATTTTTTCACCATCCAAATAACTCTCTTTTGCAGATGGTTCACCCAGACATACTGACTCATCGGCCATCATGACATGAAGCGATCCCGCATCAGCATGCGAATAAACCGCTACAGAAGAAATTTGCATTTTTTTGAGTGTACGGATAATGCGGCATGCAATCTCCCCACGGTTAGCAATCAGTACTTTGGCAAACATTTTTTCCCTCACATGAAAAATTTATAAATTACGATTAAACAGGTTTATAGATACTTAGTCTTACGGGACTTGGATTAAAGGCATTGCACGGATTATTGAGCTGTGGACAATTGGAGATCAATACCAACGTATCCATCACTGCAAGCAGCTCCAGAGTACTTCCAGGCGCAGATATCCCATCGATGATTGCCAATGTACCATCCGCTTCTACTGGAACATTCATAAAGAAATTAATATTACTGACCAAATCACGCTTGTCCATTCCCATTTGCCCAAGTGCCAAAAGGTAATTGTCTCGACACGAATGCATATCGAGTTTATCGAGTGCATAGCGAACGGTATTACTCTCAGCACTGCACGCACCGCCAAGAGTATCGTGACGTCCACAGGTGTCACTGATCACTTTCATCATTGTATTTCCCAGATTGGAAACCAGCTGTGTCCCGGTTTCAACAAAAATATTTTTTTGACGAACAATGGTTTGTGGTGCACTGTAGCGTTCTGTGACATCGTTGGCATTGTAAAAAAGGGTATCTACCGCTTGGCACCCTTCCAAATCAACAATTCGCAAGACTTCTCCTGCTTTTACCACTTTGTACCATGGCTCTCCGGCGGGAATCGTCTCATCGTAAATCATCTCAGACATTTTGCCCTCCTTGCGTAAACTGTTTCATATAATTTCGGGTGTTTACAAACGCCCGCTCACTGCGCTCCGAGTCAATTACACATGGATCATCCAATGCCACTTCGTCCCCTTGATAGACGATCAGACTGATTGGTTTGACATCGTATGAGGTGTCCGTACTTAAAACGTGTACCGTATTGGAAAGAATCACCAATACATCCATCTCAGCACGCAGTTCGATAAAACTACCAGCAGGTACCGTATCCTCACGATAGATCAACTCACCAGCCTCACCGATCTTCGCATCGGCAAAGAGATTGAGACACGGCATGATGTCACGGCGCCCCATCCCGTATTTACCGACTTCAACTAAAAAATTATCGAAATCATTTTTATAATAACAGTTACGCTTGTTCTGATAGTTACCGATTCCACAGTGTGCTTGGATATCTGAAGCCATCGTATAACCGCATACGGTATCGTGCGTTTCACAGCTATCTGTAATAATTGACATCAAGATTCGGCCCATATCAGAATAGAGAGAATTGCCTTGTTTGAGATAGGCGTTGTATTGGATTTTGACCGTATCTGCCGCGTTATAACGCTCGGTACGTTCATGGACATTGTAAAACAGTGCCGACAGACCGCTAGTAGCTTCATTATTTATGATCCGAAGGACTTGCCCTTTGCGAATGATCTTACTCCAGCGTCCGCCACCTGGCAAAATCTCATCAAAGAGAATTGACTCAGGCAACAGGGGTTTCATTAATTGTGTCATAGGTTTCTCCTTTATATTTTCGTTTATTTCTATCCAGTTTAATATCATTTACCAACGTTGCGCCATAGGCATTTGGTGCGTGCGGGTCATTACGAACCTTGTCAAAGACCAACAGTCGTGTCCCCAATTCAAAAGCCTCTTTAACATCATGTGTCACCATAAAAACTGTCAATCCGTATGTTTGCCATAATCCACGAACAAGAACATGCATATCCGCTCGACTTCCGGGATCAAGTGCCCCAAACGGCTCATCCAACAGAAGGATTTTTGGCTTTTTCACCAATGCCTGAGCGATTGATAGACGCTGCTGCATCCCACCAGAAAGTTCAGAAGGGTATTTATGGGCCGATTGTTCAAGTCCAACCGCCTTTAACATTACCATCGCCTCTTCTTTGATACGTTTGCGCGTACTTCCAAACACTTTTCCTAATAATGGAGAATGCTCCATCTCCAACCCCAGCATCACATTTTCTAAAGCCTTCAGATGTGGAAAAAGAGTGTACTTTTGAAATACAACCCCTCTGTCACTACCTGGCTCTGATGAGAGCGGTTGGTCTTCAAGTAAAATCGTTCCGCGTGATGGAGTATCCTGTCCCAAAAGCATCCGTAAAAAGGTACTTTTACCGCATCCAGATGGCCCGATAAGAGTACAAAACTCTCCCTTTTCGATGGTGAAATTGAGTTTTTCTAAAATCACATTATCTTCATACGTCTTCCATACATTGCGTATTTGCAGATAACTCATTTTTTCTCCTTTCGATACCAAGGAAATACCTTACGAATAATCACAGCCAAGCTCCAGTCCATGACAAACGCCAGAAGTGTGATCCAAGCTACATAAGGCAAGATCACATCCATCTCCATGTAACGACGCATCAAAAAGATTCGATATCCCAACCCTTCTGAGGAAGCAATCGCTTCTGCCGTGATCAAAAAAAGCCATGCTGCTCCTAGTGAGAGTCTCAGCGCGTCCAAAAGACGTGGCATGACATGAGGTAAGACAACTCGTAAAATGATCTGCCATGTCGATGCCCCAAGGGTTTGAACTTTGATTAGCAACTCTTCAGATAGTTCCATAGAATACTGCTGCGTATCACGTACCAAAAAGGGGGCGACTCCTATTACAATCAATGCAACTTTTGCCGATTCATCAAGCCCAAATATGATTAACAATATTGGTAATATCGCTATTGGCGGTATTAACGATATTGCAGCTGAAAACGGTGACAGTAGCGCTCGAAAAAGTGGCAAAGTGCCTTGCACGATTCCAAATATCAGACCAATGATCGTAGCAATCCCAAGCCCTTGTGCAATACGAGACAAACTGGCAACCGTATCGGTGTACAATATCGGCTCGCCTGTTAACTCATCAGGTTCCATGACCATTATTTTGATGGCATCACCGATAGCCTCGAATGTCGGAAGAAGTTTATCTTCCGGATTCAGTGCGTGGCGTGCATCCGCAGCAATCCAATAGATCAATGCTAGAATCACAAACGGCAAGATTTTTAAAAGCGGTGTAAACCGTCCTGCATTCAGATTGATCAGACGCATGGATTACAGTTTCCCTTGGGCTGCTTGTTTCATATACTCCGAGTTAAAACGAAGCTTCATGTTTTTTGGATTTCCAAGCACTTTGTTAGCCGGAAATGTCATCCCGATAAAGTTTGCATTTTTCGCTTTGTTCCCTAACAATCCATGAGCATAAGAAAACTTGCTCACTTCTCCCATTGTTGTGATTAGTTTCGGATCTTCCGTAAACTTTTGGGCTTCAGCAGCGGTATAAAACATCTTGGTTGTTGCCAGCTGAGATTGATATTCTTTGAGTGATGTACCTGATGCTTTTGCCATCATTGTACGTGCTTCAATCCCTTTTGCATCATTTTTTGACATGATCCCCATAATTTCGAACCATGCACCCGTTAATGCTTTAGCCAATTTAGGATTTTCTTTGAGTGTTTTTGTGTTTACCACCATCATGTCGATGATTTCTCCCGGTATCTTGCTAGAATCAAACAACATCTTCGCGTTAGGAACCTTTTTGACTTCATTAAGCTGAGGATTCCATGTCACCACATTTTTCATTGACGGTGAATTAAACGCTGAAACGATATCCGCATCCGAGGTATTGATTGTTTTAACATCTTTAGCAGTTAATCCTGCAGATGCCAACCCACGTTCTAACAAATAATGAGAAACAGAATATTCAACAAGATTTACTTTTTGACCTTTAAGATCTTTCATGCTTTTAGCGCTCTTAGAAACGATCCCGTCATTTCCGTTTGAGTAGTCACCGATAATAACAGCGGTAGAATCTACACCACCTGCAGCAGGTATCGTCAATGCGTCCATGTTTGTCATGACACATCCGTCAAACGATCCAGCTGTATATTGATTGATTGATTCAACATAATCATTGAGCTGAACCACATCGATTTTAATACCGTATTTGTCCGCCCATTTTTTTACAATCCCTTTTCGAGCACCGTAATCCCATGGCATCCAGCCGGCGTAAATCGTCCATGCAACTTTAAAATTGGTTTTTGGAGCGGCAAACATAGTAGTTGACGCAACTGCAAGAGCCAAAACGGCCAATGAAAGACGTGTTGAAAGTTTTGGTGATGTGAGTTTTGATGAGCCTGCAACAGATGTGCACTGAGTTAATGAATGTGTCATGAAAATCCTCCTGAGCGGTTTGTCGAGAAAAAGCAGGGAGATATAACTCTCTCCCGGGCTTTTGTCCCTCCGTGTAGCCGCTTGACGAGGCCGGATACTCTCGGACCAGCACTTTGCAGTCGGAACCCTAGTATCCTATTTTGAACAATAATGGGAGCAAGTCTCTCCCCGCTTTTTCTACATGGGAAAATTATAGTGGAATTTATACATATGAAATCAATAAAGTTGATTAATTTTTAAGCAATTAGCAGATTATCAAAGGATTTATTTCTAATGTTTCTCCAAACACCCTTTTTCCATACAGTTGATCTTTGGCATCGGTTCGACGTAACGATCAAGCACTTCAGAGACCTTTTTGTCATCAAATCCGCACAGTTTCTCCGTACCGATGATCATCAATGGTCTGCGTATCAAAATTGGATCGTTCATCAGCAATTCAATAGCTTCTAGCTCGTCCAATGAATCCGGTAAAATTTGACCGTTTTTAATAGCGGGAGCTGCAGGATTAAACCATTCAATAACAGGTTTGTCTCCCATAAAACTACGAAGAGTATCGTGTTCCAAGCCGTGTTCAAGCAAATTACGCTCGATGAGCGTACATCCGCTGGCTCTAAGGATAGCTTTTTGTTTGGCATTGGCGGCACAAAAAGGTTTTTCATAAAATACAACTAGCTTCAGCATTATTCTATTCCGATCACAGCGCGTCCACGACGGTTAAGATAAAAAGTATCATACCCATCATCCCCTACACTCATACACTCGCCTAGATACCCCTCATCATAGAGTTCAGACATAATGTTTTTAACTTCCGTTTTATCCATTTGCGCGTATTCGGCAATATCATCCGATTCGTATATGTTGTATTCCCATTCATCACTCAGATTGAAGATGGTTTTCATCACTTTTAATTTGTTCGCATTCATAGGAGGCCTTTAAATGATGGACTTGCTTACGCAACACAATGATTTGCAATGGATGGAGTTTTTCACCTGCGATCCAGAGTTCAAATGCATTTACGTAGTGTTCTAGTATCTTTGCATGCAACTTCTGTGCTTGATCGCACAACTGTGCCAATAGCTCTTTGGCTTCATCAAATGTGTGGTGTTTTAGCGGGCGTAATCGCCGTATTGCCCCTTCAAAAAGCTTATGACTGTGATACTCATGTGCCATCTGTAAAAACTGTGATGCATGAAGCGGCGACGCATAGTGTTCGTTCCATATACGCCCGTTGATCATCTGATCACACGCTTGATCCATAAATATGGGGGCAAATTCCAGTACCGCCAATAATTCCGTAAAATCATTGTCCACCAATGCACGAAACAACATTCGACTACGGTTGCGTATATGATGGCGAAGTTCAGGGTCTTTGATAATAGCAGGATTAAGATGGGTGAACCGCTCATAGGCACCTAGACGTGAATGATTGAACCCCATGATCGCTACATCGGTATTGGGATCTTCGACCTGTGCGATATGCGAACCGCTTGGTCTGTGAAATGCCCATAGTAATCGTGCTTCATCATCCTCATGGAACAAATAAAAGGCATCCCCTTGTTCCTCAAAGTCCAAATCGTCTTTGAGCGATTCGATATGCTCTCTATAGTTCAAAGTAGATGACGTCGCCATAGTGCTCAAACCTTTTGATATTTTTCTTCTCACTGAGTAAGAATAGCGTTTGTATTGCCGGAGCTTTCTCTATTTTGAAATAGCCATCGCTCAAGATGATTGCCAGATTCTTTTCACCTGCATGCGTGTTTAGATACTCCAATACAGGTTCAAACTGCGTTCCTCCGTTGCCTTTGGCAAAGGCCACCTTAGGACAGATGTCTTGCGCATTGTAGGTCACCTTTTCATCATAGGCCACTTGTTCATCAAATGGGATTACGCTCACCTCAAAATCATGCCCCAGACGTAATATCCCATCAATAATTCCTAAAAACTTTCCAAATACGTCGGTAGTGATACTCATTGAGCGATCGAGGAAGATAAAGAGGCTCAGGCGGTTTTTGTCATAACGATAACCGGGCAGATACAGTTCTTGATGGATAAAACGGCGATTGGGTCTGGAAAAGTCACTTTGTTTATCAAAAAAACTCTCACTCATGTAGGTGTGCAGTATGGTTGCTAAATCAACGGTCGGTTTAGTGATCTCATCAAACATCTCCAGCAAAGAGGCAGGAATATTCCCCTGCTTGCGTGCTGCACCCATCGCTTGGATGATCAGTGCATCGATCTCTTCTTCAGCGACTTTGGTATCACCTTCGTTTTCGATAATGTCCATCTTTTGCAGATTCGGATTGTCTTCGCTTTGCTGGCCTTCTCCTTCATTACTCTCACGATAGAGGGCGTGGTACACCTCTTCGACACTTTTGTCGCGAAATGACTCGATCACTATCGCATCATCATCCGCAGAACCTACCCGTTGAAAATCGCCGAGCAATAGCCCGATAACGATGTCGCAGCTACGGTTCCACGTCGGATTGTCACGTCCGCGCATACGAAACGGGTGTTTTAGGAGGATATGCAACAGTACATGGGCATATAGGTATTTAAGTTTAGCATCGTCAACCTCCCCCGCTTTACTCGCATCGATACGGATGATTGAACCGTCCGTTTCAAAAAGCATATGGCGATTGTCCCACTCTTTGTGCGGTATGGAGAGGGCTAAAACACTTAAAAAAGGGTGATCAAAGAGAAACTGAACCCGTATTTTTTCCAGTTGAGAATCAAAGGATATAGTCGCCATAGCGCTGTATCCATTCATCAAACATCGGGCTTGTGGCAATATTTTCGTCTTTGACAATCGCATCTTTAATCAGCATAACTCCAAATTCGGTAGGAAGTTTTTGGGAAAAACCAAAAAGGTGCTGGGTTTGCTGTTCACTGCCACGATACAGCTCGACCAATGCCGATACCAATGCATACAGCAGTGCCGGTTCACTGCGATCAATTTGTGGATATTCTCCTGCATAGATGGCTGCTATGTCAGGGAGTTTCTCATACACCTTCACATACGACAAAAACTCTATCCCTGCCCCATATCCTATAAGTCCGTATACAATAGGTGCAATAGCAGATGTGTTGTCATTGTGTTTGAGGATATTGGAGAGCATATGGTAGCTTCTAGGAGTTGCAAATGCCGGATTACTGTCATCTTCACTCACAGGTTCTGAGGTGAGTAAATCAGGGCGAAAACTCAAAAATCCAATGACGAACGGATGAAGCGCTTCTCGAATCGCAAAGAGTTTAAAATCCTCAAACCGTGCCTCAACACTCAAATGGACCATACGGTTTGCCAATGGTGTCGGCAGTCGAAAGACGACACCACGGTCACTAATACGATTCCCTGCACAGATGATACGCCACCCCTTTGGCAGTTCATACTCCCCCATCTTACGATCCAATACCAGCTGATAGATCGCCGCCTGTACCGATGGTGGTGCGGAGTTAAGTTCATCGAGAAATAATATACCGCTTGAGTCAGGATCTTTTGGAAAAAAGACCGGTGCCATCCATACCGTCTGTTCATTACGAATGGCTGGAACACCACGCAAGTCAACAGGATCCATTTGAGACAGTCGTACATCCACCAACTCCAGGCCGTGTTTCATAGCGATATCAGCGACTATATACGATTTACCGATACCTGGAGAGCCGTGTATAAAGACAGGTATATCTGTATTGATCAGTGTGTCGAGATGCGTGTATAAATCGGTAGTAGTAATCGAAGGTGTTTTCACGCAGATGCCTCAGCGATCAAACACGTAAAGCAGTGTTCTTGATCATTGCACGAAGCACATGCCGGTGCGACTTTACCGATTGCGTCATAGAGGAATTTTTTCCATAATTTATCTTTTGGCTTGATCTGTGCCAGCTTAGGAAAATGTTCTGCCATATACGCACCCATTTGCGTACGGCTTTTAAATCCGAGATCTTGATACAGATGGTTCATCTCTAGTGATTTAAGTGCGATTAAGGGTGCAACACAATAACGTGCTTCTTCACTTACAGCGTATTTTTTAAGATAGCTGTCTATTTCATGAAACATAATCTGATGCTCTTTATTTCTCATAGCAATTACTCCAAGTAAACTGCAAACTAAAATGCATATTTCATACTAAGTTATACAATCACAGATCCATCTCAATCATTTTTCCCATCGCTATTTGGGCAATCTCTTGACCGAATGCAAAACACTCACTGAGTTCCTCTTCCGTGGGTATCAGTTTGATTTTAAACGGTTTAACCGGAACACGAAACTTTAGACCGCGCAGTCGTTCATGCAGCATCTCAGGGGCTTCCCCCGTCCAACCGTATGAACCAAATGTTGCTCCGATTTTGCCCATACTCTCCAAATACGCCATACACGACAATAAATCCCATGCAGGCTTTGCAGCATCTCCGTTTATCGTTGGTGATCCGATCATAATCGCATCGGATTCTTCCAATAAATCGATCATATTGCTTTCATCCAGTGATGACAAATCATACATACTCGCTCGTATTCCCTCAACACTATCAGCCCCTTCGGTCACTTTTTGCGCCATCCGATGGGTGTTGTCATAACTGGATATGTAAAACACCGATAGCATCTTCATCCCTAGTTCATTTTTTCGAAACTTAGATTGTGAACTCCATGATGCGTATTTATCGATGTAGTTCATTGGATTAGTCCGTAAAATAGGTCCATGCAACGGTGCTATGATGTCGATATCGAATTTACGATAAAGTTCTAAAGCATTGAGTACATGCTGTTTGAACGGGCGCATGATATGGTCATAATAATATTGAAAAGCGTACATGAAATCGCCGACTTTATCGTCAAACAGCCGTTCATCATAGTAGTGACTTCCAAATACATCACCACTAAACAACAGCTTCTCCTCATGTAAGTAACTGCTCATCGTATCGGGCCAGTGTAAAAATGGTGTCATCAAAAACTCAATCGTCTTATCACCCAATGAGATGGTTTTTCCGGTTGTGGCGATTTCATAGGGAATATCGGCTTTTACGATACCTTTGAGCATCATTACCGCACGTCCGGAAATTATGAGCTTTGCTTGTGGTGCGCGTTTCATCAGTTCGATCAGAGCACCTGAATGATCAGGTTCCAGATGATGCAAGATAATGTATTGAATCTCATCATAGGTACAAACACGCTCTAATCTCGCAAAAAACTCGTCCGAAAACTCTTTTTTTACGGTATCCATAACAGCCACACCTTGCGATCCACGCACCACATAGCTGTTGTATGAACTTCCATTGGCAGTTTTCATAATAATGTCAAAAGTACGGATTTTTGGGTCGAATGCACCGGTGAAATAAACACCGTTCTTGAGTTCAACGATCGCGGGAAGCATCAGTGTCCTTATCTACTCTTTTTAAAGTACTGATGCATAAGTTATTCGAGTTACCCTACTCGCAGTTGTGTTCGTCCTGTAAAAAGTTTCAAAAAGTCATAGATGTCACTCAGAAAAAAGGCACGCGTATCTTGATGTTCAAAGCGTTGAAGCCATGCACCTTCTTTATTCAGTAGCCCTTTGCATGGGACTACGAATTCTTCTTTTGGTAAAAGCGGTTTGAGCATACCGCAATCATTTATCGCCATGACGACAGCATCAAACAATTCATCAAGACGGTCATCTTCATCATAATGGTATAGTTTCCCATCCATCTTATAAAAACGATATATCGCTAATATCTCATGGGCCTTATCGATTTCATTCATACCATATCCTTCCAGGGCATATCGTGAGCGATTGCCACAGCTTCATTTGTGACATCCCCTGCATAGACATTGAGTGCCCCTTTGTATAATTCATCTTTTAGCAGTAAATTTAACGGTGTCGAAGCAATGGTTAATGCATACGGTAATGTTGCATTTGTCAGAGCCATCGTCGATGTACGTGGATACATCCCCGGCATATTAGCGACACAGTAATGTACAATACCATCCACCTCAAATGTCGGATGGGAATGGGTAGTTGCATGAGAGGTCTCAAAACATCCCCCCTGATCGATAGAGACATCGACGAGAACCGACCCTTGTTTCATGAATGAGAGCATCTCACGGGTTATGAGCTTAGGCGCTTTAGCACCAGGTAATAAAACCGTACCGATAACGAGATCGGCATTTTTAATATTATCTAATATACTATCGTGCGTTGAATACAGCATCGATACACGGGGGCTCATCACATCCCGCAGGTAGGTCAAACGTTCGGTATTGATGTCAAACATCACCACATCCGCCCCCAAACCTGCCGCCGCATCTGCTGCTGCTTTTCCCGCAACTCCTGCTCCCAGTACGACGACACGGTTGGATTCAACCCCAACCGCACCCCCTAGCAGTCGTCCGCTTCCGCCGTTGTATCGTCCCAAATGTACCGCACCAAACAACGTCGCCATACGTCCGGCGATCTCACTCATAGGCTCCAACAGTGGCAATCGTCGTCCCACACGCAGTGTCTCATACGCCAAAGCGGTGATTTTTTTATCACACAGCACTTGGGTGAGACGTTTATCAGCGGCAAGATGAAGATACGTAAATAGAATTTGTCCCTCACGTAATCGTTCGTATTCGACTTCGATTGGTTCTTTGACCTTCATAATCATCTGTGAGCTAGAATATACTTCATCGGCACTTTGGATTATTTGTGCTCCTGCATCTGCGTAGGTACCGTCCTCAAATCCGCTTCCTAATCCGGCACCGGCTTCTACGAGGACATCATTACCGCGCTTTACAAGCTCTCTTACCCCTGATGGGGTAATACCGACACGAAACTCATCTGTTTTGATCTCTTTTGGAATCCCTACTATCATGATTTTCCTCCTACAGCCACTGCATAAAGCAATGGATTATTAGACCATTTAGAGCCTTCATTATCGTAAAAAGCTCCAATACCACTACATCCAACCCCATGATGCTCACACGTCAAATAAACATCCTGCGCATAAATACCCGCTTCAATATGAGAGTGCGCTGTAAACTGCTGTGCGTATATTAATAATACCATATTTGCGCCTGCAATGAAACGCTGTCCCAAAAGCAGTTGGGTAACCTCATCTTGATAATTTCCTGCTGTAGAAAATTCTCCGTTGCGATATATCCCCAGATGCATAGAGTGTGCCTGCATAACAATGGCAATGACTTCCAATGAGTTTGGAACAGATTTTTGTAGTAAAGAGTCTATCGCACTTTCATTGGCATTAGACGCTATAAACTCTCTTGCACTGCGTCTGCTACGATTGATTTGCGCATAATCATTCCATTGTGTTACGTCATACTCTTCCAAATATAGCGGAGTATTGCGAATGCTTGATGAGAGTTTGTCATCCTTCATCGTGTAATTTGTAGGTGCAACGCACATCAAATTATTTTTGAGTATTTTTACAGGGCGTGTTCCAACCCCACCGATACCATAAACAGCGGCAATATATTCTTCATCTCCCATACCCATACTAACATTGAGCCCATTACCCTCATAATGCGACATTTTTGTCAATTCCAATCCATAATGTCGTACGGTTGCATTCAAGGCAGCGATTTGATGTCCAAGATCAAGATAACAATAGCGCCATGCACGTAATCCGTATTTCCATGAAGATCGAAATGGGACTATTGAGAGCATCACCATAAAACCGTTAAAGCGGTTTGTCAAACCCAAATACAATTCCACCCCATCATCTTCTATCTCTTGTATCAAAACTAATTGCTCAGATACGACATCAAGATGATAGATACCGCACAATACCCCTGAGACATTACGCACCTGCACATATACTTCCAATGGATGCAGATTTCCGGCAGAGGGGACATTGAGTTGATAATACGGCTTTTGAGCAACCGTACGCAGCGAGGTAATACATCGTAATTGTGATAGCCATTCCAAGGCCTCAATATCGTGTAAGGAGATACGATAACAAAAATGGGGATAGTGTTTAAACAGTGTGGGTTGAGAATCCCACTCTAAAAAAGTCGTTCTTTGCGCAATCTTGAGTGGGGTTAGGAGTGTCTCTTCACGCACTTCGAAGTTGTCTAAATACATCACGATCGCTGGTAAGCTCTATCGCACTGTACCCATCCTCGTTTTGCAATGTCGGATTTGCATTCATTGATAGGAGTATTTTGACACATTCGGCACGTGCGGCTGAAGCTGCATACATCAGGGCCGTTGTCCCCTCTTCATTGACATCATCGACATCAGCACCCGCAACAATTAACATACGGATGATCTCAGGAGAATTTGCATAAGCTGCATTGAATAGTACACCGTTAAAGTCGTTGTTGACGGCATACAAATTCGCACCTGCATCGATAAGACGTGATACCATCATCGCATTGCCTTGTAATGCGGCAACAAGTAACGGTGTATTTCCATTGAACCCCTTTTGCTCCAAGTTCTCACCTGTAAAACCATTCTCATTTAGCCATGTCAAATATTGCTCTACCATGATGTTCTCCTTTTAGACAGTCATCCAGTTTTCGTGCTCATGCCCTTTTTTCTTGAAGTTTGCTGCTTTATCAACTGCTTCAATACATTTGTCATAATCAACCTCATCGGTGATCTCAGCAACTATCTCTTTGTAGCTGATCATCCCTTCTTGATCGATAACAAAGACTGCACGCGCAAGTCGGTCTTTGAGTTTACCCTCAGTGATCAATAATCCATAGCGTTTTGCAAAATCACGATTGGTATCAATTACCACATCAGCCGCATCAATGCATTCAGTGCTCACAAAATTGTTGACAAATTCGGCATCATCCGTAGTTATCATGATTGTTTTAAGCTTTTTGAACTGTTTGATCAGATCATTGAACTTTTTGGCTCCCAATGAACATACTTCGGTTTTAAGAGAAGGAATTGCTATGAGCAACTGTGCTGTCGGAGCGATCATACCAATGACATTTTGGCTTCCGTCCAAAGCAGTGACACGTGCTGCTGGAGCTTCGCGCCATATCGTCATCTCTTTTCCTTCTAAAAGTGTCGGGGTTCCATGTACGGTGATTTGCATTATCAATCCTTCTATTAGATATTGACAATATAGTGCAAAATACATTCTAAAAATTGTCTATTTTTTGTTCACTTCATATAACAACATAGTCACATTTTTGTAATACAATACCTCTATCTCATACTAAAAGACAAAATCATGATGACATATGAAGCGAATATACCTAATCGTGTAGAGTGCCAGACCTGTGCATTGACGTTTGCTTACAAAGAGATCAATCTCCTTTATGAGATTGCTTTGTTACTTACAAGCAGTACCGACACACACGACTGTATTGAAAAATCAATGCGTAAGCTTAAACAGCACGGTTATTTAGAACGTTGCGCATTATTTAAGAAAAAAGATGAAATAAAAGAGCTTGAACTTCTCTTATCTATTGATCTTGAAGCGCATCAAAAGAAAATGGCAACCTATATCTTTGGCGAAGGGGCAACAGGACTGGCCGCTGCAAGCGGTGAACCTATCGTCATCGAAAATATTCACAACAACATCAATTATCTCAATAAAATGGGTAATATCTCAACACGCATGGTCTCATACGTAGCAGTACCTTTGCTCCAGGACGATGAAGTCTTCGGGGTTATTTCCGCCAATATCGGAAAAGGCAGTCCTCTAAATTTTGATGAGATCGTCCGTATGCTTACGATCATTGGGACCTTATTCATGGGATCACTCAAAGTTCAGCAAACAATCGTCAAAGAAAAAGAATCCATCAGCGAACTTAAAACTTACTATAAAGAAGAAAGCCAAAAAGAGTACAAATTTGAAAATATCATTGGTAAAAGCACCAAGATGAATCAAGTATTTAATCTTATCAATACGGTAGCTCCAGCCGATGCTACAATTCTTATCCGAGGAGAGACGGGTACGGGTAAAGAGCTCATAGCCACTGCAATCCATAACCTTAGCCGCCGCCAAAATGGCCCATTCATCAAACTCAATTGTGCGGCAATCAGTGAGACACTACTGGAATCAGAGCTATTCGGTCATGAGAAGGGAGCATTTACGGATGCAAAAGAGATGCGTAAGGGTCGATTTGAACTCGCCGATGGCGGAACGCTGTTTCTCGATGAAATCGGAGATATCACTCCGTCATTACAGGTGAAACTCCTACGTATCTTGCAAGAACAAGAGTTCGAACGTGTCGGCGGGAGTAAAACGGTAAAAACCAATGTCCGTCTTGTCGCTGCAACCAACCGTAATTTGGAAGAAATGGTACGTAAAGGAGAGTTTCGTGAAGATCTGTTTTATCGTCTAAACGTTATTCCCATCAATCTTCCACCGTTGCGTGAGCGTTATGAAGATGTAAAATTACTCACAGAGCACTATCTACAGCGATTTATGAAAGAGCATCGTAAAAATATGCATATCTCAAAACCTGCATTAGAATTGTTGCTGGATTATCCGTGGCCAGGAAACATACGGGAACTGCAAAACACGATGGAACGCATTGTCCTCATCTGTCCGGATGGGGAAATCCAGCCTGAGATGTTAAGCCATGTCTTACCGTTTAACTATCAAAAGCTCTACATGCAGCCCCCTGAAATACCTACTATGGCACCACCTGTGTATGTCAATACTATTCCGACACCACAACAGGAGAGTGTAAGTGATGCACCTATGACCAAAAAGAACCTCTTGGAATTGGAAAAAGAGTCCATTATCCAAGCATTGGTCGATTCTCACGGAATACAAACAAAAGCGGCACGCCTTCTTGGGATGACCGCACGCCAGATCGGATATAAGATCAAGCAGTACGGAATAGAGTTTTAATCCCCTAACCGTTTTGCGACCATCTCCGATGGGAATTTTTTAATTCCCGGCTCAATAAACCATTTCTCACCATTGCCAAGTTCAACTTCACCACCCCATTTTTCATCCGTATCAAATTCAACTTTGACGATCGTCTCTTCCATATCTTTTTTTGCAAAATAGAAAGATATATCTTTATTTGAATCCACTCGTAACATTACTTTTGCCATTGTCTACTCCTTAAATTATATGATTGAAATTCATGCCCTATAGGACATGAAAAAACCTGCGAAGTCGATGCGACCAATCCGATGAGAGGTAGCCTTCAAAACTTATCTTCAAATACGTTGCCGATAGCCGTCTAATAATTGTATCGGCATTGAAATATTTATCATCCTGCTGCGGATAATCATCACGATAGTGGACACCTCGGCTCTCTTTGCGTGCCAACGAACTCATCACCATAGCTTCTGCGACAACCAATGCATTTTTAAATTCTATAATAGACATCAGCTCTACATTATCACTGCGTTCTTTATTGACACAGCATAATCCGGATGATACTTTCATAAGATAGTGAACATAATCCAATGCATTCATCAATGAGTCATGATCACGAAATACACCGGCATTTCGATACAGATTATTGCCCAAATTAGTCCTCATGGTGTTGATATTAAAACGATTTTCACCCTCTAATATTTGCTCAACATAACGCGACTGTTTAGCAACAAGCGCATAGTCGATTGGATGATATTTACCATTTTTAGCGGCATTGGCAGCATTAATCCCTGCTAGTTTACCAAAATAGGCACCTTCTAATAGACTGTTGCCACCCAAACGGTTAGCCCCATGTACACCACTGTAAGCACATTCACCGCATACAAAGATATTTTTAATATCACTGCTTGTGTCACCACTGCTGTATATTCCACCCATTGTGTAATGAGCTGATGGGGTAATAGGCAATAGTTCAGTCAAAATATCGATACCTGCACCATTGAGTGCATGCTTACGGGCTGATGGGAGTTTTTTATTGATTAATTCCTCACCTAGATGACGAAAATCAAGATACACCGTATGCCCTTGAAGTTGATGCCAGACGATGTCTCTTGAGAGTTTATCGCGCGTCTGCAACTCATTGGTAAAACGTTCTCCGGTTTCATCCACGATGTAGGCACCTTCTCCCCGTGCCGCTTCACTGATAAGTGTCCCGCTTTTTAACAGTGTTGTAGGGTGAAATTGGACAAATTCGGTATTGACTAACCGCATTCCGGCTCGAAGAGCTGCGGCAAGTACATCACCACTGGATTCTTGCGAATTGGTAGAGTGACCACGATATATACCCGCATATCCACCGCCTGCCAAGACCAGAGATTTACAGGCAAAAGCAATCACCTGTGAATCACGACGACGCAATATCGTAATACCGGATAATTTTTCTTGAAATGTCGTTATATCCAACATGACATGGTTGCTAAAAATCTCTACACCCTCTTTTCGACACTGCATTAGCAAAGTTTGCGTTATAGATGCACCTGTGCGATCAGCAATGTAACATGTCCGTTTTGCAGTCGTCCCACCGAATGGTCTTTGTGCGATAGAACCATCCTCTTCACTGTCAAAAACAACACCCATCGATTGGAGTTCATTAATAATATCACTTGCACCACAGACCATATCACTGATAGCGGAAAAGCGTCCCAATTTACTCGCACTGTTCATGGTGTCTGAAATATGTTGGCGATACAGATCGTATCGTGTTGCCTTCATGACGGCATTGATTCCGCCTGATGCTACTGCCGAATTAGAACGCAAAGGGGTACTCTTAGAGATAATAGCAACACTCAAACCTTCTGTACGTGCATTTAATGCCGCAAAAAGCCCCGATATACCACTGCCAACGACGACTACATCATACAGCATTGGTTTCATTCATAAGAGTATTAATCGCACCTGTCGAAGCACATGGTACATACCCCAATATTGCATTATCCACAACATGAGCAGGGTTTACCGCTCCAAATATGGAACAAATTGCCCCTGCCGATCGTGCAAACTGTAATGCACTGGCAACATCGGAGAGTTTATCCGTTTGCATTAACTCACCAATCTTTGACGAAAATGGACGTTTAAACAGGTTCTTTTGCAATAATGGAGATGAACCCAAAAAGTTGATGTCATAACGCGCACATGCATGCATCAACGGATAATACAATCCATCATCACAACACTGATTATTGTAACTATACGCATGATGTTTAGCCAAGTTAAACGGACTTTGTAGATATTTAAATCCATGGTCATCACCTCCGGCACTGCGTGCCATCTCTACTACTTTACTAAGAGAAAGATACTCTGCATGATCTTCTTCATACAAAAAACCGTTCCATGAAGCGATCCCGTATGAAACAATTTTACCTTCCGTGCGCAGTTGTTCAAACACTTTAAATGCTACTTCTATTCTGCTGTATAAAGTCTCATTATCTACATAACCAAGCTGTGTTTCGGGATTATGCAAAAAAAAGACATCAATAGTATCCAGACCCAAATTATTTAATGACTGCTCGCAGCTCCAACGCAGATAATCAGGCGACATACAATGCTGATCGATCACTATTTCATCCGCAGTAGCGAGTCCGGTTTCTATGATGTTTTCTTTGATCCATCCATATGGATTATCAGGAAATGGAAAGTCTAATGGAATAAAACCGGCTTTGGATGTGATAATGATCTCATTGCGCTTTATCTCACCCTCTTCTATCATCTGGGCTAATGCTTCACCAATTTCACGCTCACTCATCTGATATCTATAATTGATAGCCGTATCGATGAAATTAATACCGTTACGCAGTGCCGACTTGATCGCTTCGCCAAAGTTGATGATGTAGTTATCTTCTTTATAAGGCTCTGGTTTATAGGTACCAATACCCAATGAAGGGAAGAACAGCTCTCCGTTAAAACGGTAAAAATCTTTGGAATACGATCCAAATTTTTTGAGATATCCAAATGTCCCCTCTTTGGTTGCGTGTGACATTAGACGACCATCACTCGCAAATTCGTTTTGAGTTTGAAATTAAGCATGTCCTGCATACCGGCAAGTGTCGTCGTAGTATTCATAGAACAGCTCATACATTCACCCTTATACTGGATATACAGCTCATAACCGTCCTCTACTTCTTTGAGATCGATCACCTCCACATCTCCATTGTCCGCTTTGAGTGTCGGACGGATGTACTCTTCTAGGATCGATTCAATACTGCGAAGTTTTTGTACCAGACTCATCGCATTGAAGTTACCGTCTCCTTTTGCTTCTTTGATCTTTTTACTGATCGCTTCTTTTTCAAGTACACCTTGGATCTCAGCGAGCATATCTACTAAATAGACATCTTTTTTCTCATGACCGCCCGGCTTGATACACGATTTACAAAAACCGCCAGCTTTCGTATAGTCAGTGATTTGTTCAATCGATTCGAGTTTATTAAGTTTGATCACTTCTTTGAGTGTATCGAGACTGACGCGAGCACATTCACAGACAATAAACTCTGTCTCAAACTCTGACATATCGACCCCTTTATAGATCGATGCCGCTTTTTTGATGACATCATACGCCATTACAGAACAGTGCATTTTTTGACCAGGTACTGCGGGGATATCTTCATCATCACGCAATGCTTTTTCAACATCGATGTTAGTGATCTTCAATGCTTCATCAACTGTTTTATCCATACACAGTTCCGCCATCATGTCTGAACTCGCAATCGCTGTTCCGCAACCAAAACTTTTGAATCGACTTTTGATGATGACATCATTTTTAGGATCGATCATCCAATACAAACGTACCGCATCACCACAGCTCTCAGCGCCAAAATCGGCGATGACCAATTGCTTTTGTGCTGAGTCAGCCTCTTCTTGAGTGATCTCTCCCATATTGATAGGATCATTCATCCGTCTTTGTACCTCATTAGAGTACTCTTCCCATAATGCCCCACCGATTAATGTATCACGTGCCATTGTTTGCTCCTTGGATCGATTATAAAACCGACATTGCAATAGATGTTCTCAATTAAATACGACATTTTTGTAATGTATTACATCAAGAACAAATTATGCAGGAGTCTCTATGTTACGTTTATGAGTACATGGATTATCATTGCCTATTTAATAAGCAATAGCGTGAATATCTTGTGATTATATTCAAATATAATGACGTAATACAAAAAAGGATCTACCATGTTACAAATAACTGCTGTATTCAATAGACACTGCCTCAATGATGTATTACGTGAACTTTTTGATAATGAAATCGAAGGGGTCACCGTCATGGATGTGATTGGAAAAGGATCACTAGGGATTGCAGAGAAAAACAATGCACCTGACTTGTTTCCAAAAGTAATGCTGCTCATCGTTGTATCTAACGATAAGATAAAACAAACAGCAATGGAAGCCATCCGTGCACATACTCAGGATTTGGGTCACGGTGCTGGAAAGATGTGGGTCACACCAGTATTAGAAGTAGAACGTATCCGTACCGGTGAAAAAGATGAATCTGCACTCGCACAACCCGCTCCACGCACGACTGCTAAAACCAATACTTTCTTCACAGCTGTCGATACACCATCAAGTTAACACCTCTTTTCCGTAATCTTTACGGAAAATATTTACATTCCCCTATAATATTCTGCTACAATTAACACATAAGAATTCTTAATATAATAGGAATAAATTATGAATGAACATGCCATTGCTATTACTGTAAACCGAGATGCCGATGATATTATTATGACAATGAAGATTGTCGGAAAATTAAAACACAGTGATTATGAATTACTCTTTCCTACGCTTGAACGTGCTATTGAGGGAGTAAAACAACCACAAATAAAAGCACTCATAGATATAGTAGATTTCGAAGGATATGAACTCAGGGCTCTTTGGGATGATTTCAAATTTGGCGTTAAATTTAATAATGAGTTTTCAAAAATAGCTGTTATCGGAAATAAGAAGTGGGAAGAGATCGGTATCAAAATGGCAAATTGGTTTATGCATGCTGATACGCACTATTTTGAATCAAAAGAAGATGCCATGATATGGTTAGAGAAGTGATATTTTCATAATTCACTTATGGAAATATCACAGATGACTTATTCAGCCGATACCCTTTCTCCGTGCTCGATCTTCTCTTTTCTTTTATAGTTTTTGATCTGCTTTTTGATCTCTTGCTTCAACTCTTTTTTGAGAAGATTCTTGACTTGTTTTTTGACGATCTTTTTAACTTTGCTACCCATTTTCAATCCTTTTTATTTGACATTGAATCATTGTATAGCAGATTACCTTGCTTCAATATTAAACATAAAATTATAATTTATAACATACTAAAACAATAAAAAGAAAAATTAACAGCTTTACAACAGTTCCAGCTTATACAAAAATGCTCTCTCTTTATACGAGGGAATATCGAGTTCCTGACGATATTTTGCGATAACACGTCGTACCATCTTTTCTCCGAACTTTTCCTCGATCATCTCATGCAATAATTTATCGCTAAACGGATCATCTTTGTTCTCACTTAGAACCAAACGCTTGAGATAATGCTTGATCTCCGATGTCGATACTTCACCAATGGAGTTCGAAAAGAAATCTTTGAACGCATAGAGCCCTTTTTCTGTTTGTATGTATTTATCAGAGATCGCACGCGATATTGTCGACTCATTAAAGCCAAGTTCATCCGCAACGTCTTGTAATCTAAGCGGCTTGAGATCTCCTCCCATAAAAAAGCTGTACTGTTTTTCCAATAAAACAAGCGCAACGTTATACAAGGTAGCTTTTCGCAGATCCAACAGTTTGACCAGTTCTCTGGCTTCTTTAAATTTTTGTTTCGCAAAATTGTCATATTTATCGATGACATTCACCTGTAAATCAGGATAAAACGCATGATTGATACGAATGTTAAGCTGATCAGCAGAAAACTCGACAAACAAATCAGGGATGATCTGTATCTCAGGCTCCATGTACTCCAATGCAGGAGGATTTTTAAGCTGTTGTAAGACATGTTTTGCATCGGTAAAACGTGGATTTTTGATAAACTTTTCCATCTTATCAAACTGCAATATCATCGCCGATAATAAAATACTCAATTCATCATCCAAATCATAATCACTAAGTTGAAACAAAAAAGATTCTTTGTAATCGACGGCGCCGACTCCTGATGGTTCCAAGTGTGCAAAACGTTGACGTACTCTCTCTACTGTATGCACATCTGTATCGCATTGCCCGGCTATGTCTTTGACATCTCCATCAAAATAACCTTCGTCATTAATATAAAAAATGATTTGCTTCGCTATTTTTTGAGATATAGGAGTTGGAAACAAAGGGGCTACGATCTGCTCGTCTAGTTTTTCATATAAAGAGGTTCCTGCGATACTAAGCCATTCGATCTGATCGCTTGAAGCATTGGATACATAATTTTGAAATGCTCCATACGCAGATGCTCCTCCCGCTTGTGCGTTGGACTCTTCAAAGCCCGATTTTACTTCCAAACAGGGGTTTTCATTGGTAATGACCTGAAGATGTTTTTCCAAATCACTAAGTGAACATTGCAATAGTGGCAACCATGTCTGCATCGACAATCTAGGGAGTTGTTTTTGTTTAAAAGAAAGTGTTGTGTGCATCGTAAACCACCTAAAATCTGTAAATATATCAAAGTGACTGCATATATTGTTCTAGATAAAAGTATAGACGGCTTTTTGACTATGAGATGATTAAAAAGAAGGCAATCTCCCCTCATAATTATGAGGGGAGACTGTAATTTAGTATTTAATGCGGACCAATCCGTTAGGCTGTACGACTTTCATTTGACATGCTAGACGTGCTTTAGCACTTGTTTCGGCAACCGTTTTGAGTACCGCTTTTTCTTTGTCATTGATAGGACTCATAAACTCCATACCTGACTCGATCATTACTACACAAGTACCGCATTCCCCGTCTCTGCAACCAAAAGGCAATGCACTACCTGATGCTTCAACGATATCTTGTATCGTTTTCCCAGGCTTTACATTGATTGCCAAAAAGTCATTTATAATCTCTACACGTGTTGTCATCCCAACTCCTTTAATGATTATGATGTTATGCTAAACGAATATACCTCGTTTAGAGGTTGGCCCGCAGGCAACTATTTAGTTAAATGGTTTAACCAAAATGGAGGTATCTTTAATCGCACATTGACATGCAAGGCGTACAGGTGTAGGACGGTTGAACTGTTGTGCTATTTCAGCTTCTTTCTTACTGATAGCACCCATACTAACCAATGTTTCAAGCTCTTTATCATCCATATAAACAGCTTGTCCTTTTGATGAATAATCTTCAGTTGTAGATGCAAGTACTTCGTCCGTAGCGATATCTTCTACACGAACTGCACAACTAGCACACATCCCGTCTTTACAATCTGATGGTATTAATATTCCATTGCTTTGTGCAACTCTTAATAATACATCACCTGTTTTAGCAAATACACGTTTATCCTGACTTCCGCCGAATCCGCAAAAAATGACGCTAACCATTTTTTCCTCCTCCTGATTTTTCTTTGTTAACACGCTTATAAAATTTGTATTAACAAAGTCTGCACATATCTCAAAAAGTGGTCTACGCCTCCCCTTCTTGAGATTGCGCCAATTTCTCAGCAGCTTTTTTAGCTCTATGTTCTTTTAGCCATCGTAACTCTTCGGCAACTTCATCATAACCGTCATCTTCAAGTGCGCTCTCTATTTCAGCTTCTCTGCATCCAAAGATAAATCCTTCTTCAATAAAATTGACTTCATAGATCCGAATCGTCTGTAAAAAATCACCAATTTTTCGTACATACCCTTCTGCTCCGGCTTCAACCAGTACGTCACCGTTTTTTGCATGTGGGAAAGTTCCATCGTTTCGTATTGTTTTGGTCAATCGCACACGCTCGCCGATGCGGTATAAAGGAAGAATCTCATCTTTAGTCGACATCTTATAAAGATTCGTTTTTCTCGCCTCATTATTGATCGGCATCGCTTCTGGATCATGTTCAAATGCGTCAAGACCCGCTTGTGCAGTATCAGCAGTTTGTTCTAAGTAATCAGAAAGAGATTGCGGCTGTGCTTGTGCAGGCATGGACTCCATTACTCACCTCCTCTACATCGTTGCAGCTTGTTGATGTGGAACATGTACCGCAACCGCTTGGTTTGTCAAACATCTCCCATACATCTGCTGCAGATGGACTGTAGCCATTTTCAAAATTCTTATACACAGTGATCAAAGCGAATTTATAATATTCAAGGAGTTTTTCATCTCCTCCCATATCATGACCGATTGCACGGTCAACCATCTCTCCGAACTTTTTCATGATGTGAAACCGCTTAGAGTTCACCAAACGTTCATCATATTCAAGATCAAAAAAGTCGAAAAAATCTTCAGTATCCGTAATTTTTTTAAACTCTGATAGCGTTCCCATTGTGTCTCCTTTTATAATCCCATTTCGGATTTAAGTTGAGTGGCCCACCCAACGACTCGTTCCTCAGTCAACTCTTCTTGATTCACATCATCAATCCCAAGTCCGCAAAATTTTCCGTCTTTTTCTGCCAGAGAGAATTTATAGTCATATCCGCTGACTGGAATAAATCCATACGCATTTGCTCCCAGAGAAATAAACAAATCATGCATCTTTCCTAGTGCGCTTAAGAAATGCTCACCATGTGTCTTTTGATCACCGGCACCAAAAAATGCCACTTTTTTTCCACTAAGATCAGGACGTTCATTGTCCAGATCATAAAGTGGATCAACCCAGTCTCTTTGTGGATCACCCTGCCCCCATGTTGAAGAACCAATGAGCAATACATCAAAGTCTTCAAACTGCTCGATACCGTCATAATCTTCTTCCATATCGATCAATTCAGACCCTGACAGTTGCTGTGATAAAAGTTCTGCTGCGCTGCGCGTGACACCGCTGCTGCTACCAAAAAAAATACCTACTTTTGCCATTGTTATGCTCCTATTCCACTACATGGTTTGTATTGCTCATATATCGCAATCGCTTTAGCCAAATTTTTATCCCCTTCTTCAAACAAGGCTTCAAGGGTGCGGAAGCTAAAGCGATGAGCATCTTTAAAATACTTATCTACGATACAGATACGATCAGTCAACACTGCACATCGTCCAAATCCCTCATGACTCATTTCCATGATAACATTACAGACAACACCTGTTGTACGTTCAAATGACAATGCAATCGCTTTGTAGATCATCTTGATGTCATTAATCATCATATCATCAATATCAGCGATTACCGGAACTGCTTTGAGCTCCTCTTTTGTTTTGACATACTTTTTGATTAGTAGCTCTTCATCACTGATTTTTGCCCAATTTCCAAACTGATCTAGTGCTCGGATTTGACGTATCAACTCTATCCCAAACGGATTCATCTCTTTTACTGCTTCCATGTTATTCCCCTTCTGCCCATCTGTCTTGTCTTACGTCGTGTAGTGTTTCCATTTGTATGATCTGCTTTACCCACGGCGGTGGATTGCCGTTGATCATTTTTACCAAGTCATTGAGTACGTCTACTATCAATGTCGATTCATTGACCTTCATCGGATGTATCCCTGCTCGTATTACTTTTGCTGCAGCCGTTCCACCGATACTCTCTGTGTACATGATATTGATCCCTTTAAGGGCTCGAACACGAAAATCCGTTTTATCATCATCTTCTAGGTTAGCGGTATCTGTTTTGATAACTTCGCTCATTTCAAACCCATCTTTTGAGACGTTGTACACTACGAATTCCTTTGCACCACCGAAGTGCGCATTGATTTCTTCCATATCTTTGGTCGCAAAGGCAACTTTCATCGAATTATTCATCGCACCGTTCCCCTCTATCGTGATTTTAGTGTTCATGCTTAACCTTTCGTAATGTGTTGGCTATCTCAAACAAGAAATAGGTACTTCCCTCATACAGCTGATCATGCTTAAGCTGATTACCCAGCTCTTCGTAATTTGGAAATCCACGGATCACCAATGCCGTATTGTGATACATATGCAAGATTCGTTCTGCATGAAAATTGCTGATGACCATATCCGCTTTCTCAAAATAATTACGCGCATCTTCCAGATCTCCGACAAAGACATGCTCAGAATCAATCGTTTGTAAAACATCACTAAACGTCGTAGACACCGCAGCATCGATTGTCCCCCCTACACTTCGTATCAATGCACACATACCTACCAACATATCCGGCTCACCGGTCACCACAAAGTGTGAACTCCCGATGAGGAAATGACTGTCCAACATCGCATCTTGCAACCGTGCACGCCACCGTTTCATCAGAGGTTTTGGCTGTGTATGTCGAATTTTCATCAGTGATGCGACAAAATTGTCGCATTCCTCTAATCCCATCAAATGGTCAAAATGGATATGTTCGATGACAGGATTCTTTTTCTGTAAAATGGTTGCAGACTTTTTCATGGATGAACCGATGGAAACCACTGTCGAACATGTACCAAGATCACGGATCTGATCGACACTTATCCCGCCATTAGCAAGCTTCCCCTGTCCCTCTTCCCAAAAACCATCCAGTGAGGTGGAAAGATCAGGCAAGGCGTAGGTTTCAAATCCGAAATCTTCACACAACTCTTTGATTTTCTCTATTTCAATGGGTTGCATACTCACATGAGGTAACAGTACAATTTTATTGGCTTTCACCGTCGTTGCACTCACAGTGAGCTGATCGATCATCGCACTTACCGTCAATGCCCAACCGCTTTCCAAACCTCCCTCATAATCAGGAGTATTAACAAACACATACGGAATCTCGATATGCATCCCCACACCGCGGACATCATCCCCCTTGGTTTCGGTCAGACCGGTTGTATGTAAACCGATCATCGAGGGTTTGAGACTTTTTTCTTTTGTCTGTATGTTTTCGATGGCCATGAGCACTGAGTAATCTCCGCCATCAAGTACGGCGGTAATATCACTTACCGAAGTGTTGCGTACAGCGATGGGTTCATTGAAATGACGGGTAAAAAAGACCTTCGTATACGAAGCACACCCTTGTGCACCATGCATGAGGGGCATACAGTCTTTGACCCCTAGATACGCAAGCGTCGCCCCCATAGGCTGAGAATGTTTGATCGGATTGACTTGAAGCGGTTTGGTTTCATGACGAGAGAGGGAAAATTCCATGACAACTCCTTGTTAAAGGAGTATTGCAAGAAGTGTGCGAGAAGCAATACTTTACTATTAACTCTATGAGAGTACAATCCATTCTAAATTCTATACCTTTAGGAAAAAAGCATGAAACACGTCCTCCTCCTCAACCTCCACCAAAAATACGATGGGTTTGCCAACGGAAACCTGACCCGCGATCTTATGAATGAAGCCAAAAAGTTTTTTCAAGAACACGGATATGAAGTGCGAGAAACCAATATCGATAAAGGCTACGATGTCGCCCTTGAACTGGAAAACTTCAAATGGGCCGATATATTTTTCGTCCAATCACCTGTCTATTGGATGGGGTTACCGTGGCTAGCAAAAAAATATATGGATGAAGTCTTCTCAGGCGGAAACAACACTGTCACCTATACCAATGACGGACGAAGTCGTGACGATGCGAGTAAAAAATATGGAAGTGGCGGACTGATGCAGTATAAACACTATATGCTCAGCTTTACCTATAACTGCCCAACAAGTGAGTTTAACAACCCCGAAGGTTTTTTTGAGGGGATGAGCGTCGATCAGGCAAATGTAGCTTTACATAAGACCTTTCAGTTTTGCGGAGCGAAACCACTGAAGAGTTATTCCACTCATGATGTTTATAAATCCGACTACAACATTGGCGAAGCTCTTTTAGGGCTGCAACGTACATTAGCGGAAAACTTTCCGTCGTAAAAACCTTTACGCGTCCCAAGGTGCTGCTTTTCCGACATTGGCGAAGACAGGATTACGAAACGCGTATTTGAGGTCTTCGGCAAGATTGAGCAATCCGTGATAACCGCCGTAACTTGTCTTTTTCTCTTGATTGACGTCGATAAAGGAGATCTTTTTCTTGATAGCGGTATAGAGACTTCGTCCGCCGGCTAGCAGAATATGCGCTCCGCGTTCATCGATCACTTTTGCCTGTTCAGAAGCAGGCTTGGTCATCAATACCCCATTTTCACCCAAGTATTCGCGTGCTTTGTCGATGTCATCCTGTGTTGATTTAGCGACACTGGTCGCAACTACCTCAATTCCCAAGTCTTGTAATCCAGAAGCAATCGACCACGCCTTGTTGCCTCCGGTATTAAGAACCGCTTTTTTGCCGGAAAACATAATACGATAGGGAGCTAATGCCGCTTCAAGCTTCGCCTCTTCTTCCGCGATTACGGCTTCTGCACGTGCTATGAGTTCTGGGCATCCCAATGCTGTAACGATTTCACGTATCGCAAATGTTGTGTCACGTTTACCGTAAAATGAGACCGAGATCCAAGGGATACCGAATTGTTCATTCATTTTACGCGTAAGAGTTATAAGTGATTTTGCACAAACGATGACATTGAGTTTTGCTCGATGTGCCGTACGTATATCACCCACACGCCCATCACCGCTCATAGAACTCAAAACACGGATACCGATCTTCTCAAATAGAGGCAAATATTGCCACATATCACCCGTAACGTTATAATCACCAATAAGATTGATGTCATAGGCAGTTATATACTCAGGCTCTTTTGTCCCGATCAGATGTTCTAGTACCGCTTCGCCGGCCAACCGTGATCCGAGATTTTTACTGCCGACAAATCCGGGAGCATTCACTGGTATGATCGGAATTCCGTGTTTCTCACTACCGATTTTGCATGTCATATCTATATCATCACCCATAAGTGCTGTAACACACGTAGAATAGACAAATATCGCTTCCGGCGTGTATTTTTCCATGACATAGTCAATAGAACTCTCCAGACGCTTATCCCCGCCAAAGATGACATCATTGGTCGTTATACCTGTCGTAAATCCCATTTGTGTATGATCACGTCCCGTGTACGACGTTTTTGTCTCACGTGTCTCCCATGACGCACCTAGACACGTCTGAGGGCCATGCACTAGATGAACAGCATCAGCATAAGGAAAAAGAGAGATCTGTGCACCATCAAAAGCGCATCCACCTGTGGCAAGACCGGGTTTTGGCTTGTCACACCCTTCTCCCGGTTTTTTATCTTTACTATGAGAGCAGGCGCTCTCATTCATCAGTTCTTTGATCTTCGCACGGCTTACCATCGGATACTCCTTGGAGTTAAGTACCTTTAGTAATGCAAGTTTTGTGCGTGAAGGGGTTACTGATTTGAATAAACTCTTATTCCAACTCCTCATCATCAGCAAACTCGGCTAACACAGATGAAGCATCATATATTTGTTTTTCTCGTTCCTTTAAGGCCTCGGCTTCTTCAACTTTTGCATGCTCTACTTCCACATATTCTATAAATGCTTCTGTCTCCATGTTCTCGTTATAAAACTGTGTATATCCCATAGCAATCTCTACAAATTCGCTGCTGCAACCAAAATCTATCAATTTATCTTTTAATGTTATCATTTGTCTTCATCTCCCAATAAAAACGTATTATAGAATAAATTGTCAAATTAGCAGTTATAATGTACCTTAGAAAGTCAGGAGTTTAGAGCTATGCACGGGAAAATCACCACGTATAACATCGAAGAAGAGATAGGGACAATCCACGGAGAAGACGGTCAAGATTACACCATGTCAACCGTCGATTGTCAATCAATCATACAGCCAAAGATTGATGCGCAGGTCAATTTTGAACCACATGGTGACAAAGCCGTCGAGATTTATGTGCTCTCCTCACAAATAGCCGACACGTCACAGCATCCATCATCTCATGAACAAACACATCACATAGCTAAAAAATCTCCATCCACCCTGCTTCCTTATGTTGTAACCGGCAGTGTGCTTATTTTTATTGCCGTACTGATCTATGGAGAATATGATCGTAGAAATATCCAAAAAGTTCAAGACAGCTATGAGATGCAAATTAAAAAGATTGAGACATTATTAGCAACGGATAACTGTGATGAGGCTCATAGCCTCTATTTGCAAGCACAGGAAACACGCAAAAAAATATTTGAGATGGGGATGTATTACAGTTTAGATTCCCATGCGAAACAAGCGCATGCTATCAAAATAGCAGAGTGCTATGCAGTAAAAAATGATTTTCGTAAAGCGATTAAACTCTTAGATATCCAAGGCATTCATGACCCTGATTATCTCTATAGAGCCTCTATCATTTATCAAAATGCCGGAGATACGTCCAAGGCAGATGAAGCGATATCCATGGCGAGTAAATACGATACGTCTATGAATTAAAGCACGAATAAAAAAAGATAGATGCTGCATCCCATCAGTGATGTTAGCGTTAATGCGGCAAAGATCCATTTACCCATACGACGATGCCCTTTCATACCTTCTCTACCCAATTTAGAATACGTTTTATACGATGTGATGATAAGATATATCCAACCGCCCACAGACATCAACGCTACAAAAATATGCACCGCCATATACATCAGAAAAAAGTCATAAGAAATGGATGAAAACTTCACATATTCCATAAATCCACCACTGATTCGTACCCCTAATTCAAAAATAATCACCATGACAAGTGTTAACAGCAAAATGAATATTTGAGAACGAAAATGGAGCTTGATATTTCCAATAACAGCTTGTCGAATAGACAATCCAAGCAAAAATGGGAGTATGGCAAAATAAATCGTCACCATATCCATAAAAAACGCGGCACGAGTACCCAAAAATCCTGGTTCTAAAAACATATATTCCTCTTGTATGGTAAAATTTGGGCACATTATAGAATATGAGGGCTAGATGGACGATAAAATACGATGGAATACTAAACATAAAAATGTTCCCATGCCAATGGACCCATCATCCATTGTTGTCAAACATGTAAAATATACACAAGGTGTAAGAGCATTGGATCTCGCTTGTGGAGTAGGACGAAATACCCACTATATAGCTGGGCTTGGATACGAAGTAGATGCGGTGGATATATCGGATTATGCACTATCACAAATACAATCTTCAAATACGATTCATACCATTGAATCCGACTTGACACAGTATAGTATTACCCCAGACAGCTACGATTTGATCCTCAACATCAACTATTTAGAGAGAAAGTTATTTGACTCTATGGCTGCAGGATTAAAAACCGGTGGAATGCTCATTTTTGAAACGTTTATTACCGCTCATGAGCCAGGGTATCACAGTCCAAGCAATCCCGATTATCTATTGCAAACCAACGAATTACCAACCGTATTTTCATCACTTGAAATCCTATTGTATGAAGAACGTGATGCCATAAATATGTATGGAGAAAAGGTAAAAGTAGCATCATTTGTAGGGAAAAAATAATTCTATTTTTTATACCGTTTTTCCTAATTTAAAAGAAAGAAAAAATGGAGAGTTGTTTTGTTATAATTTCAAAAATTTTTTAAAAGGCTGTACATGCTAACCGATCGCGTCAATACTCTCTCAGAATCGATTACCATCGCTATTTCCACCCTGGCACAAGAACTGAAAGCCCAAGGCAAAGATATTATTAGCTTTTCAGCCGGAGAACCTGATTTTGATACTCCGCAAGTGATCAAAGATGCGGCTATTCGCGCAATCAATGAAGGATTCACCAAGTATACGGCAGTTGACGGGATTCCTGAACTAAAATCAGCCATTGCTCATAAATTGGAACGTGATAACGGTCTTGTCTATAAAGCAAATCAAATCATCGCAAATAACGGTGCAAAGCACTCACTCTACAACCTTTTTGCCTCAACCATTCAAGAAGGCAATGAAGTAATCATCCCAGCACCCTATTGGGTTACCTATCCCGAGTTGGTTCAATACTGCGGCGGCACTGTTATAGAGATTATGACAGATGATGAAAGTGGTTTTAAGATCACTCCTCAACAGCTACAAAATGCTCTAACACCCAAGACTAAAATGCTAATCCTAACATCACCTTCCAATCCTACGGGAGCCGTGTATACACGTGAAGAATTAACAGCTTTGGGAAAAGTACTAGAGGGGACCAAAGTCATTGTTGCCAGTGATGAGATGTACGAGAAATTAATCTATGACGGTGAATTTGTATCAGCAGCATCTGTCAGTGATGATATGTTTCAGCGCACTGTCACGATCAACGGTTTGAGCAAATCCGTAGCAATGACAGGATGGCGTTTTGGATATATGGCTTCTGCAAATACAGAAATTATTCAGGCAACCAAAAAGCTTCAAAGCCAAAGTACCTCTAATATCAATACCATAACGCAAAAAGCAGCTATTGTTGGGCTTAATGGTGCAGCCGATACAGACATCGAATCCATGCGACAAGCATTTAAAGCACGAAGAGATGAAGCGGTCAAATTATTTAACGAAATAGAGGGGCTATCGGTTCTCTCTCCTGCTGGAGCTTTTTATCTTTTTGTTAACATTAAAGCCATCAGCAATGATTCTATGGAATTTTGTAAAGGACTGCTAGAAGATCAAGGTGTAGCCGTAGTACCGGGACTTGGATTTGGAAGCGAAGGGTATTTTAGATTTAGTTTTGCGACAGATATCGAAAGTATCCGCAAAGGGATCAAACGGATCGAAGCTTATGTTGCTTCATACACTAAGAAATAAAACGAAATAGATTATCATCTCCTCCAATACGGAGGAAGAATATCACTTATTTGACTAATTTCAGCGCGTCAATAACTTCATCAATATTTCCAAGCGGAAGATGTACTTTCCACTCCGGATTTTTAGCATCGCCACTTAGCGAGATACCGATACTAGCCACACTATCACTTCCCTCACCATACGGAGTATCAACTTTGCTTACCGTAATAAGTCCTTTTTTAGTTCCGTTTAATGGTATTTCTTTAATAATAGTTGCAGATGCACTCATAAATTCCCCTAATTGATTGATATATTAGGAGTTTATCTGATTTTGAATAAAGCAACCTTAAAAAAGTTGTTTCACTGTGCAGAAGGGTGTGATTGAGAATCATTTCCATATATGTAGGCATACATCTTACGATAATAGGTTTCGTTGCGAGTACGATCAGTAGCGCAAAAATGGTGATAGCGCCCGAGTGTCTCCCAGGAATAGCCAAAGCTTTTTACTAACCCGGTAATAATCCTATTGGCATGCTCACGTTCAGTCTCATCAACAAAATATTCATGAAGCATCGGATTGGGATGATATTTGTAGTTAATTTGATAAGGCCCCAAATCTAAGTTTGTAATACCACCATTGATCAAAGCCTGTGCTTGAGCACTGCACTCCTCGGCAGAGTTACATCGGATAATATGCCCATTGACTGCAAAGCCTGCCGCTTGCGCTCTTTGAGCATCTTCAGTCACATTAATACGAATAACATTTGGATTACATGTGCCATCTGCCTCTTTGAGACATTCACAATGTCGGATTGCATCCAAGACAACATCAGGCATACGTATACTGGTCATAGCAACATCAGAGGACATTAGCTGAGTTGCTAATATTGTTAATATTCCCAGTTTTTTCATACGTTTCCTTTACTTTATGATTGTAAAATTTTAGCTAATTTTGCTTGAAGCTTTAACCATAATTTATGTTCCATCAGCGGAAATCCACTGTAGACACCGGCTTCTGTGATACTTTTTGTAACACCTGAGCGAGCTGCAAGCGTCGTAAATGCTGCAATATTCAAATGCCCTGCAGTGGCACTTTGCCCTCCCATGACAACATTTCTACCCAAGGTTGTAGAGCCTGCAAGACCGGATTGTGATACCATAATACAGTGTTCACCGACAACGCAGTTATGACCGATTTGTATTAAATTATCAATCTTCGTTCCATGCTTGATCAAGGTTGAACCGAAAACCGCACAGTCTATCGTCGTATTAGCACCAATTTCAACATCATCCTCAATAACGACATTTCCATTTTGATACAGCTTAATATGCTCGCCCTTCTTGGTATGCGCATATCCAAAACCGTCACTTCCTACTACTGTACCTGCATGAATCATAACGTTACTGCCAATCACACAATCACGATAGACACACACATTAGGGTAAAGAATGACATTATCCCCAATAACAACATCTGTCCCAACGTAAACTCCGCTCATAATAATACAATCTGACCCAATTTTGGCTCCATTCTCTATATGAGCAGTTGGATAGACCGTAGTATTCACACCTATAATCGGCTTTATGCTACTATTTTGAATAGGCTTTGAAAAGTATTTGGAAAGCTTTGCTACCATCAAATAGGGTTCATCACTGATAAGTGCGACAACATTTTTCGGTAACAAATAGGACTTGTTCGATGGCAGAAGAACAGCAGATGCATTCGTTGTCGAAAGATCTTTTTCATACTTTGAATCGGATAAAAAAGAGATTTCCCCCTTTTGTGCATCTTTGAGTGTGTTGATTCCACTTATGACATTTTCATCCATTGAGGTGCACTCTATTTCACATAATTGTGCAATTTCACGAATGGTCATGATTAACGTTCCAGTGCCACAGAACCACTGCGAACAATCTCTTTAGGATGAAAACGCTTGATGGCTTCCAAAAAATGACCTACACGACTTGGTTCATCGGCGACCATAACGATTAAAGTATCATGGCCAACATTTACAATACGTCCATTATAGGCATGTGCCAGAGCTTCTATATCGCTTAACGATTCATTTAGAGGAATCTTGACCATTGCCATCTCTTTTTCAACCAAATCTGCATGTTCATAGACTTTTAAAACCGGTATCAATTTATGAAGCTGTTTAATGATCTGTTCAATCACACGTACCGAGCCTGCTGTAACAATCGTGATCCGTGAATACTTGGAATCAGGTATCGGAGCTACTGTCAAAGAATCAATATTGTAACCTCTTCCTGAGAACAAACCGGAAATACGTGAAAGTACGCTTGCCTCATTAATAACGATAACAGAAATAACGCGTCGAGCTTCTTCCATTATTTCTCCTTGTATTCTAACATCATGTTAAAGAGCGACCCGCCGGCAGGAACCATAGGCAATACATTTTCAAAACGATTAACCGCTACGTCAATGATTGCAACGACATCTTTTTCAACCGCATCTTTAAGTGCAGCATCAAACTCTTCTTTAGTACTTACACGGTAACCGATACCGCCAAAACTTTCAGCCAGTTTTACAAAGTCCGGCTGAATAGAGAGATCTGTCTGAGAATGTCTTTTATCATAAAACATAGTCTGCCATTGACGTACCATTCCCAAAAAATTATTATTTAAAATAACATTGATAACCGGTAGCTTATACTCTACGGCGGTCATAAGTTCTTGAATATTCATCAAAATCGAGCCATCACCGGTAATATTGATACTGACACGCTTAGGATCAGCACGTTTAACACCCAATGCTGCAGGAAAACCAAAGCCCATTGTCCCTAGTCCACCTGAACTTATCCATTGACGCGGACGACTAAATGGATAGAACTGTGCCGTCCACATCTGATGCTGACCTACATCCGTAGAGATATTGGCATCATCTCCCAATAGCTGTCCAATACGTTCAACAACCCATTGAGGTTTAATACGATCGCCCTCTTCTGTATAGCTCAAAGGATGCAATTTATTAAAATTTGCAATGGTTTTATGCCATGCATCATAACGCGAAGGATCGATTTGCTCTTTTGCCAAAGGCATCATCATCTCTAAGACATTTTTGACATCTCCAACGATAGGAAAATGTGCATTTACAAGCTTTGAGATACTCGCCGGATCAATATCGACGTGAATGATTTGGGCATTTTTTGCAAATTCAGAAAGTTTACCGGTAACACGGTCATCAAAACGTGCTCCCAATCCGATAACGAGATCCGTTTCAGACATTGCCATATTTGCCGCATACGATCCATGCATCCCCAGCATTGATATCAACAATGGATCTTCATGATGTAAAGTACCCCGAGCCATAAATGTCTCAACCGCAGGGATTTGCGTCATCTTTGAAAATTCTCGTACTAGTTCAGCCGCATTGGCATTGATAATACCCCCACCAAGATAAAGTAAAGGACGTTTTGCAGCAGTAATCGCTTCAATCGCTTTTTTGATCTGACGAGAATTTCCTTTAATGGTTGGTTTATAGGTTTCTAGCTCGATCTCTTTAGAATAATCGAAATTTGCGATTTGAGCCGTCACGTCTTTTGGAATATCAACATGAACAGGTCCCGGTCGGCCGGATCGCGCCAAATAAAATGCTTCTTTTAATACGCGGGCAAGATCCGATGCATCGGTTACCAAATAGTTATGTTTTGTACACGGTCGACTGATACCCACCGCATCAATCTCCTGGAATGCATCCGTACCGATCAAAGACATTGGAACTTGTCCACTGATAACGACCAAAGGAATTGAATCCATATAAGCATCCGCAATCCCGGTAATCGCGTTGGTGAAACCTGGCCCCGATGTAATCATTGCAACACCCACTTTTCCGGATGCCTTAGAGTAGCCCTCAGCAGCATGAACAGCTGCTTGCTCATGACGTGTTAAAACGTGTTGAAACGAATTTTGTTTGTAAATCTCATCATAGACGTTCATGATTGCACCGCCTGGATAGCCGAATACTACTTCGACCTCTTCAGCGATAAGTGCTTCGATAACCATCTGTGCACCGCTTATTTGCATGTCGTCTCCTTTATATAAAATAGTGTAATAGTGCTTTAAAAAATTTGCCCATTATAAGCTAAACTAGCTATAAAATACGTTAAGCAAGTCATGACAACCATTAGCTTGAGAATAAATTGATCTTCATCAATAATGAATTGAAAAAAAGAAGTTAAAATTAGAAAAATAAAAGGAAAGCATATGAAATCCATCACATTTATCGCATTAACAGCCATCTCCCTTATGGGAGCTGACGGCTATAAAGTTTACAAAAACAACTGTATGAAATGTCACACAGAGATGATGACAAAAACAGAAGCACTTAAATCTTTTAAATCACTCAAAGCACCACCTATGGTAGAAGTATCCAATAAACTAAAAAACAATATCCATACCATGGATGACGATGAAGATGTCAAACGCCGTGTAGTCATTGCTTTTGTAAAAGATTATATTGATAACCCAAGTATTCAGTATAGCATGTGCGAACCGATGGCATTGGAAAAATTCGGAGTGATGCCCTCTCTAAAAGGGAAACTAAACGATGCACAAAAACAAGCGGTAGCGGAATGGATATATGATCGCTATGAAGGTGAAACATTTTAATCTCTCTTTTGAGAGATTAGTTAAGCGGTTGTTCCGATTCTTTTACCATCTCTTCTAAATAACCGTACATTTTGAGACTATTTTCTTCTATTTTTTTGAAATTATTGATAATTTCTTCGTGATTTTTGATCACTCTATCCTCTGGACTTATAAATGAAATATTAATATTAACAAGACGATGTATTTCAGAATGAGGAGCTTCTACTTTTGCATATGCATTGGTTTTACTAAACTTCTCTTTTGCCGTTCCAATATACCATTGCCCCAAATGGCACTCTGTGTGGCTCGTGTTATCAACACGTTTAATACGACGAATGATAGACGTATACGCATTAGATTTATAGATCGTATGATCAATTTTAGCCAATAAAACATAGACCATATTTTCAATCGAACTCGCATATGCAGAAGCTTGTTTTGCACCATGGCTAAATTCATCGAATGTCATTTTAAATTTTTCAATCGTGCTAAGAGATTGTTGTGCGATGTCATTGGTTGACTCAGAACTCTCCTGTAAATCAGAAGCATCCTGTTGAAGTGTCTGAATAGAGATAGCGATCTCACTGGTCGCTTTTTGAGTACGCTCTGCAAGTTTACGTACCTCGTCCGCAACAACCGCAAAACCACGTCCGTGTTCACCGGCACGTGCTGCCTCAATGGCAGCATTGAGCGCCAAGAGATTCGTTTGATCAGCAATTTCTTTGATCAAATCAACAATCGAATTGATCTCTCGCGTCTTTTCATTGAGTACTGTAATACTTTGGCTGGAAGTATCAGCACTCATGATCAATGCATGCAATCGTTCGGTCATTTCCCCAATAACATCGATACTCTCATCTGCATTGGATTCAGTTACTTTACTGATCCCAACAATCTTATCAATATAGTGAATCGAACGGTTCAAATCATCATGCAACAGTTCAAGCTCTCCAATAACCCCTTTTCCAATATTTCCAATGGCGTCATTAATCTCAGTCGCAACGATACTATTCGTATCGGTTTGCATATTAGCAATCGCACGATTTGCAGCATTGATATTGGTTTTAAAATCACCCTTAAATTCGGAAGAATCAATTTGTCGATAAGAGGTTTTCTGACTTGCTTCTTCGATAGAAGTAGATATCTCTTGCATATAGGATGAAAGCTGAGTGGCAAAGTTATTAAAACTAATACGCATTTGTTCTAGTTCACCACCATCCTTGTACTCCAAACGGTTCGTAAATTTACCGTCATCTGCTTCTGTTAGAACGGTGGTCACCTTATGAATCGTTTTTTGTACATTGCGAATATTAATAAACATATACCATGCAAGGGCAAAATTAGCGATATTGATAATACGCATAATATCAAAACCATAGTGGTAGACTTCTGCCCCTAGCCCTATTGTAAAGACAAACAATGAAATGATATTAGCGTGCTGAATTTTAGATAACGAAGATGGTTGTGTCATTATGCTGCCTTGACCTTATTAATAATGTTGGGGATTATACAATACCAATCACTTAAGTAAAACTTTTACTGCTGAAATAATCCAAAGCGACCCCTTCGCGAAGGCCGTCATCAACAACTATGGCTTCTTGTATTCCGCAGCTGTTAAAGAGAGCTTCCACCATGAGTATTCCCGTTGCAATGAGTTGTTCTCGACCAATCCCGACATACTTTGATCGCATCGATTCATCCATAGTCATAAGTTCTCTATACGTTTGCTTACAATCATCCAGTGTTAGAATTGACCCATTAATCTTCGCTGGGTCATAGTTTGAATAATCCATTCCGCTACGATATGCGGCTATTGTCGTTGGAGTTCCAGATGTCAATACAAGTCTTACATTTTCCCATTGCACATCTAATGAACGAAAAAAGAGTGCCGCCTTTTCTTCAAAATCCTTCAGCAAACAGTCCAATCGTTCCCTGCCTTCAGCTTGTTCACTCATCGTGACAATACCGATTGGAAGACTTATGCTCTTTGTTGTATCATCATTGTAATATATAAGCTCTGTTGATCCTCCACCGATATCCGCCAACACAAAATACTCTGGATTCATCTGCAGTTGTAATAATCGGTTTTTAACGGCTAATAGTGTCAGTTTGGCTTCTCTATCACCATCAATGACTCTAAATCTAACACCGCAATGCTGGAATATTTTTCCAATAATATCTTCTTGGTTACTTGCCATTCTAATAGCCGCAGTCGTCACGGCAACAACATCTTGATTCCCAAAGTCTAACTGCGTTTGTGCTTCATCAATTGCATTTAATATCCTAACCAAGGCATTATCACAAATCATGTTTGTGGATTGCAGTAATTCTGCTGTACGAACTATTTTCTCATAGCTTTTACCCCATACAATGCCATCATATTCAATAAAACGTATTGTATTAGAGCCTAAGTCAATAGCAATCATTATTTTTTAATTGTAATATCACCAAGAATCATGGCCGGTGTCCAAGACTCCAAAGAACCTTGTTTTAGCATTTTAAGATCCGTTTTTGTTTCATAGTGCCCTTTGAAAAGGTCGAAGAAATCCAATATAGTTTCATCAATACCAAACATCGAAATATAATTACGGATTCCGTTTTCTAATTCGATTGCAGGTGCATGCTTCCCAATTTTATTTTGTAATTGAATAGCATAGCACTGAGAGAAGACACTTCCGATTGCTGAAAATTTTGCATTGATGGAAAGATAACTCGAAAAAACAGTACGCAATTCCAGAGCATCACCTTTGACAACACACTGCAAAGCCTTATCAACGACTTTATTCCACTGCATTTCAAGCTTTTTTGCCTCCGGAATATCGTACAAAAGAGGATAAGCGCTCAGATGAGAAAAAGCACTAATGTAATTCTCTGCACGAAGCGCTTCATAAAAAAGATTTTTAATTTTTATGATTTCAGACATCTCTCGTGCTTCTTGAGTGTAGTCAGGGAAAAGAATTAATATTTCACACCCTTTTTTTGCATTTATATAGTCACCACTTTTAAACTCTTTTTGCGTTTTAATATAAAGTTGATCAATATAGAGCTTAACATCATCATATTCAGAAAACTCTTTTAAAAATGGGTGCATTCTTGTCAACTCAATAAATTTTACAAAATTACGGGAGACAATAACCTTTTTAAAATATTCATAAATACGGTGTTCATTGCACATCCCTTGTATCAAAGGAGCTTTTTCGGTAATACCACGAAAAGGAGCTAGTATCTTACGTGCATTCTCTTCTCCATTTTGAGTCATAATGATTTGCTGTGCTTTTAAAAAATGCTTTTTCCAAATCAACTCCATTTTTCGATAGGCATCGGTATCCATAAATAAAGCATATTGTTTAACCAGTGAATAAGCTAAGGCATAGCGCTTTTCATCTATATAAGTAAGTAAAAGTGCATATTGCTCATAATCACGAAGAAGCTGTTGAATAAAAGATGTTTTAGAAGGTATCCCAATAAATGGTTCCAAAAGTTCTTTGGCTTTGAGTTTTTCTCCTTCTTCCAAATAACGCTTAGCCGTTTGTACGTATTTTACCCACAATAATTCAACGTGTGCATACATTTGTGAATACACAAGCATAGGGTTATCATCTACCAAATTATAAAAATCACGATATTGTTGATTTTTAATCAATTCCTGAAACTCTGATTCATTTCCAAAAAGAGAATAAAAATAGATATTGCCCTCTTTTGTTCCGATAGCTAATGAAAATTTTTCAGATATAAAAGCAATAGAGGTAATGGTTTCATTGATTTTCAAATAGTGCTGACGAAGAAGTGTGAAGCTATTTAGATCATACAATGAAATATATCCAAGACGTGTTGCGACAAAAGCAAACCTTTTATCGACGCTTAGACACATTGAAATAATCTCATCGCCTAATTTTGGTAACCGTTTAATGATTGTACCGTTATAAAGATCCCAAATGACAAGAGCACCATCACGTTCAGCACTAAGCAATCGTAAGCCTGAGATAAAAAGGACACTGACGATGACACTGCTATGTCCCAAAAGCCGTAGATGCTTCTTCATTGTCGAAAGATTCGTAATGTTTATGGTTCGGTCATAACTTCCCGTTGCTATCCATTGACCATTTTGACTAAAATCGATCGATGTGACAAAATCACCATGGTTTGGCATGCTGAAGACTAAAAGACCCGTTTGCAACACCCAAACGAATACTTTTCCATCTTGCCCACCCGTAACACAGTAACGCCCTTGTGAATCTATACCTACAGATTCAATTTCACCCTTATGATGACCGACACGGTAAAGAAGTTTTTTATTGGTGACATCAAAAACGGCTGCTTTATCACTACCACCAACGGTAGATATACAGTAAAATCCGTCAGAAGAGATAGCTGCTTGACGCTCTAATAAATTGGCATGTACCACATTAGTTTTAAATCCGTCTAATACACGGTAATGCTTGGTGTCAATTACCCGCATCGCCGTATTCTCATCAACAACACCAAGCTGTCCGTTGTTAAGTGTGGTTAATCGTAAAATGGATGACTTTATATTAATTAATTTTAATGCATCCATAGCAATTTCTCTTAGTGTTCTTCACTGTTAAGATAACGATGCTCATGTAAAAGTGAGCGTATTTGCTGCTGATGTTCTTCACCTTTTGTCTCTAGATGAATCGTAACATTCGCATCACCATAAGCCAATGAGGTAGAGGTACGGTCATATTCTATATGGACGATATTGGCATTTAACTCTTGGAGCATATGGGTCAATTGCATCAATGATCCCGGCTTATCGATCAACGTCACGGTTAGTTTCATTTTTCTACCGGATTTTATGAGACCTTTTTCAATGATAATCGACAACAAGGTGACATCCATATTGCCACCGCTGAGAACAACACCGACTTTTTTACCTTTTAAATGGGGAAGCTTATTATGCAGCAATGCAGCAATACCTGCTGCACCGGCCCCTTCTACGACCAATTTTTGACGCTCTAATAAAAATAAAATAGCATTGGCTATCTCTTCATCATCCACACCCACCATTGTGTCGACTGTCTCTAATATATGAGCAAGAGTCAAGGGTGATGTATCCCTCACAGCGATCCCATCTGCAATCGTCCGTACGGTTGTACTGTCAATAGCGCATTTTGCATCGAAGGATTCTTTCATCGCAGGTGCACCCACAGCACTAATCCCAATCACTTCAATTGAGGGAGCCAGCTGCTTGATAGCCGATGCCATCCCCGATATAAGTCCGCCACCGCCTACAGGGATAACAATAGCATCCAAATGGATCATGGATTCCAACATCTCCAACGCTACAGTACCCTGCCCTGCGATAACCGCTTCATCTGCAAATGGATGGACAAATACCATTGAATGTTCTTTGCCGTAGTCAGATGCATACGCGTAGGCTTCGTCATAATTGCTTCCATGTAAAATTACTTCCGCCCCGTAATAGCGAACACCGTTTATTTTAGTCAATGGAGTCGATTCAGGCATTACGATAAGTGCATTAATCCGAAACATTTGTGCGGCCAAAGCAACACCTTGAGCATGATTGCCTGCACTTGCTGCAATAACTCCCATAGCACGTTGCTCAGGGTCCAGTGTTGCAATTTTATTGTAAGCACCACGTATTTTAAACGCACCGGTGATTTGAAGATTCTCTTTTTTGAGATAAATTTCACATCCGGTTTCTTCACTTAAACGAGGAGCAAACGAAAATGGTGTCTCGACTACAATCCCTTTGATCCGTTCTCTAGCTTGATATATTGTTTCTAAATCGATCAACTTTTCCCTTTATCCATGAATACGACGGTGTTCAACCATGCTGCAATGGTTTTGAACCACTTTCATACCGGCATTTTCTGCCCTTGATGCTGCTTCGTTATTAACAATACCGATTTGTGCCCAAAATACCTTGACATCTCCCCGTGTAAGACATGCGTCCACGATTGCATTAAGTGCATCAGGTTTGCGAAATATATTCACCATATCAACGCCAAAAGGAATTTCTTCAAGTGAACGAAATACCTTTTCCCCTAATATCGTCTCTTCTTTTGGATAAACAGGAATTATTGTATAACCAGCACTTTGCAAATATTGTGCGACACGGTAACTGTCTTTAGTAGCATCTGGCGACAAACCAAGTACCGCTATTGTTTTAACTTCTGCCAAAATAGCTCGTATTTCTTCGTTATTTGCGTTAACCGTCGGAAATTCACATTCCATGCAACACCCCTGTATCTTTCTGTATTTAAGTTATTATATCTAATTACACAGATGCAGACCTTTCAAAAGCTAAAAATATTATAATGTTTTCTTACTGTCACCGGTATAACGCTGTCGAGGACGTGCAATTTTCATTTCTATGTCATTTTTAAGCTCGATCCATTGAGTAATCCAACCAACACTGCGACCTATCACAAATATAATGGTAAACATCGATTTTGGAATTTTCAACGCCGTTAAAATCAGTCCTGAATAAAAGTCTATGTTCGGATACAGTTTACGCTGTATAAAATAATCATCGGTTAATGCGATCTCTTCGACACGCTTAGCGATTTGAAGTAAGTTGCTGTCGATTCCTAGCTCATCTTTGAGTTCATCCAAAAGCTTTTTCAATATTCGAGAACGAGGATCGAAGTTTTTATAGACACGATGACCAAATCCCATGAGTTTAAAATCATCAGCTGGGTCTTTTGCCCGCTTAATAAACTCATCGACATTGTCAACGTGACCAATAAGTTCCAATTGTGCGATAACGGATTCATTGGCACCGCCATGCGCTCTTCCCCACAGTGCATCAATACCTGCGGATATTGCGGCATATGGGTGTGCTCCTGTAGAAGCAACCGCACGAACTGTCGAGGTAGAAGCATTTTGCTCATGGTCGGCATGCAGTGTAAATATTGTATCCAATGCCCGTATTTCTACATCCCGTATTTCAAGATTTTCTCCCGGATACGCACGCATCATGTATAAAAAGTTTTCCGTAAATGAACGTTCGATGTCAGGATAGATATACGGTATTCCCAGAGAACGTCTATACGTAAATGCCGCCAATGTCGGTATTTTTGCAATGATACGTCTTGCCATGACTTGTGCTTGTTCTACCGTAGTCACATTAAGATGCTCAAAATAAAACGTTGACAATGCTGCTACCGCCGATGACATCATCGCCATTGGATGCGCACGATCCGGAAAAGAATTAATAAGCCCTTTAAGCCCTTCATGAACAAATGCACGTTTACGTAATTCCATGTCTAATGCTGCACGTTCTCTTTCACATGGCAATTTACCGGTTAATAGCAAATGACAGACATCTATATAGGTTTTCTTATTCGCCAAATCAGAGATGTCGTATCCGCGATAAAGCAGTTCTCCTTTGTCTCCATCAATATAAGTGATACTTGAACTGCAACTCGCCGTCGATGTGAACCCTGGATCATACGTAAACATCCCCGAGTCCTTATACAATGAACGTACGTCTATAACATCAGGCCCCATTGTCGGGGATAAAATAGGAAGTTCATAACTTATCCCCGTACGATTATCAGTAAGAGTAACAGTATTCATATAGACATCTCCAAGACTCATCAGATAAGTAGATATTATTATTATCTAGCTTAAGCAATCTATAAAATTTATCAAATTAAAATAGGATGTATTTGCGTATTAACATTAAATCTAACCTTTTAGGTTTACAATGGCCAGTGCAATATAATGAAGGAAGAGAATGACAAAAAATCACTACGATGTCTTAATTATTGGAGCCGGTATATCCGGTGCAGCATTGGCATATGAATTAGCGCGATACACCGATATTGAAAAAATCGCTGTTGTTGAAAAATACGAGGGAATAGCAACTTTAAATTCAAAGGGTACCAGTAACTCTCAGACCATACACGTAGGAGACATCGAAACCAACTACACTCTTCCCAAAGCTGCTATTACTAAGCGTACCGCGAAAATGGTAGAAAAATATTGTATTGCCCATGGATATCAAAACGAAATTATTTTTTCGCATCAAAAGATGGCATTAGGTGTCGGTGATGAAGAGGTTGAATTTTTATTGCATCGTTATGAAGAGTTTTCACAGTTATTTCCCTATTTGGAAGTCTGGGATAAAGAAAAGTTAAAAGAAGTAGAACCGCGTGTAGTATACGACGTCAATGGAAAAGAACGTACGGAAAATATTGTAGGTATTGGAACAAAAGGACAATGGACAACCGTAGATTACGGAAAAATGTCAAAATCATTAATTGAAAATGCCATGCGCGAACCCAATACATCTGTAGAACTTTTTTTAAATTCTCAAGTATTGAAAATTGAAAAAAGCAAGACGAGAGGTTATACCGTAAGCACTGCAGATGCATCCTATGATGCCGATTTCGTAGTAGTCGATGCGGGTGCGCATAGCTTATTTTTGGCACACAAAATGGGATATGGACTTAATTATGCATGTCTTCCTATGGCTGGAAGTTTTTACATAACCAATCAGCAAATGCTCAATGGAAAAGTTTACATGATTCAAAACCCAAAATTGCCGTTTGCCGCACTGCACGGAGACCCTGATGTCCTTGCAGATGGGAATACACGCTTTGGACCGACTGCCCTTGTTTTACCGAAACTGGAACGCTACAAAAATGGTACTTATCTTGATTTTTGGAAAACACTGCAACTTGACGGCAAGGTTATTTCCGCATTATGGAAACTCTTAAAAGACTCGGATATACGTAATTATATTTTTCGTAATTTTTTATTTGAAGTTCCGTTTATTAACAAACGTCTATTTCTCAATGATGCCCAAAAAATCGTCCCTTCACTAAAACTCTCAGAATTTAAATATGCAAAAGGTTTTGGAGGAGTAAGACCCCAAGTTATTGATAAAAATGAGCGTAAACTCATCCTTGGTGAAGCATCTATAAATACGGGAGATGGTATAATTTTCAATATGACACCCTCTCCAGGGGCAACAAGCTGTTTAGGCAATGCAGAACGTGATTTGCGTTACATTGTTCAATATTTGGGAAAAACATTTGATGAGGATCGGTTTAACGGTGAATTGACCGATGGTGAATGCTGTATCTTGCCAGAACCGATTGAAGTGCAAAAACGTTCTATTAATCGAATACGAGAAGAGATTCACAAACACGATGCCGAGTATTATCAAGATATTCGAGAAGGTACTCCACATGAATCATTTTGGAAAAAACCACACAGTTTATGGAATCATAAACGATCATAACCTTTTTGTATAAAGTTGACAATTGGAGTCTTACTATGAGTACTTATAAAAAACATGTTCAGATAACTGAAAATGTTAAGAAAAAAATTGAAGGTATGGAAGTTGTTTTTCCATCGCTATATGGAAAATTCTATACTGAAGCATCACGCTCATTAAATATTGATCTTACTGCAGATGAGCTGCTCGATTCTGAGATGCTAAACGAAAAAGTAGTTCACCATATCATAACATTAATGTCATGTACCGAGCAAGCTATCGTAGGGATAGAAACGGAAGATAAAAAAGTACTACAAACCGTTTTAGCTGAAACTAAAGCTCTACGTGATGAAATTCATGAACTCCAAAAAGTAATCTACGAAGACACTCTTACCAAGTGCTATAACCGCAAGTGGTTTGAAGATATGTATTTGGAAAAAGACATTTCAACCTTGCGCACAGATGGAACTATAGCCATCATTGACCTTAATAAATTCAAATACATCAATGATACGTATGGGCATGTAGTCGGTGATAAAGTACTTGTACATATTGCAAGTAAACTCAAAGAGACCCAAGGAAAAGTAATACGCTATGGCGGAGATGAGTTTCTGGTCGTATTTGATGGGGCGCAAACATCCTCTAAAATCATAAAACAATTTGACAATATGATCATCAATTGTTCTAAAAAATCATTCAAAGTCGAAAAAGAGAGTTTTAAAGTCAGTTTTGCTTATGGAATAGCTTCATTTGAAAAGGGAGATAATCTTAATACAATTATTGATATTGCAGACAAAGCAATGTATCGTCATAAAAATGAAATAAAGGCTTCATAGTTATAGTTTATTCGAAACAATCTTCATTTAAGTGCTCATCAAAAATACCTAAGGACTACACTTGATGAATACATCAACGAACGATTCCAAAAAACTGTTAGCACTTAATAAGCCTAAGGGTTACGTGGTCACACGGTCTGACGAACTTGGGCGAAAAACAGTTTATGATCTTTTACCCAATTGGGTTTTTACTGAGGGATGGATGCCAATTGGACGCCTTGATCTGGAATCTAAAGGGCTTCTATTATTCACAACCAACGGTAAAATCGGCGACGCGTTGACCAAACCTGGAAATTGCGTTAAGGTATATGAGATCTGGGTCAGAGGCCATGTAACAGATGAACATATAGTAGAGGCTTTAAAAGGTGTCCAGAGTCCACATGGTCTGCTCAAAGCCCTTGAGGTCGAAAAGATAAGTACTGGTGGCGCGAAAACAAAACTCAGAGTAATAATTGATGAGGGAAAAAATCGGCACATTCGTCGGCTTTTTGGAGCGCTGAGGGACCCAAAATTTGGTACACCATTAAAGGTCTTAGAGTTGATCAGAGTCAGCATTGGCAGTTTAAAACTCAATATCGAAATCGGTCAGTGGCGTTACCTTTCATTGGAAGAAGAGAAAATGCTAATTAAAAATCTTGATTAAGTGAGTAGTTGTAATAAATAAGCAGTTTGAACGAGTTAGGCACACAATAAGCCGAATTCTAAAAACCCCTTAATTACCGCGTTTATCGCTATAGTGTGACAGAAATACTATGCTTTTCTATGCTTCTATGGCACACTTTTTCCTCAAAAGTTCCTCTTTTTTTCCTTTTTATTTTCCTATAAAATCTTCCTGTAAAATAAATGCCACAGGAGTGCAACATGCCTAAAAAACAAATGACAGAAAGAGATTTTAAGCGAATCCAGTCTGCAACAACTAAAGCACATGGTCAGACAGAAAAAGGTAGCTTTGTCGCTAAAGCTCAAAGCATCGTAGATAAAAATAAGCATCAAGGAAACTAAGATGACACAAGCAGAAAATGATCTTTGGTCTGATATTAATAACCCTAACAACGATGCCAATATGGATGATTGGGCAGATGCACATAACCCTACAAGTGATTCATATCTTGATGATGATTGGGATGATGATTGAAAAATAGTTCCAAAGGTACATTATGCACCTTTGGCTTTTAATAATTCTATTTCATCATATGCTGTATCAAAAAAATCTTTATAGTTGATTGTAAGCCACTCTATTAATTCATTACGTTCAAAAATAGAAGTAGCATTAATTCTGGCATGTAATAACTCGTTAAATAAGTTAAACAAGAAAAACGCATAACTGTATAGTAATGCCCCTGAGTTAAGTTCATATTCATCAAATTCACTATTTAAACCATATAAAATATTTTTTATTTCATCAAAAGATGCTTTTCTCTCTCCATTTCTCCAGAATCTAAATTTTCTTTTTTGTGAATCAGATTTATCTTTATTATTTGTGTCAACGCTGATGAACTGTGACATATGTTCATAGGACTTACCAGATTTTTTACGCCATCTTCTAAAAAGTAATTCAATTGGATTAATATACTTATCATTGTCTAGTTTTGGCAGAAGTATTTTTACAATAGAAAATTTTTCTCCATATATATCTGTATGATCCAATCCATACTCTGCATCTATGTATGCAATACAGTAAAATAATACTTTGATATTTAATTTAAGAAAAATTGTTACTTCATGCTCCTTGAGGGTTATTGACTCTGATAAAGTTTTTATTTCATTAGTAGTTAAAAAAGAATGTAAAAAAGGATGATTAAATAAATACTTTATTTTTTCATTTTCTGTAGTTTTTTTTTGTAATTCATCAATGATTTTTCGCTCTAACTGTACAAGAAATTCAAATTTATTTCTAAAATGAGGAAATATTTCAATATTATTATTTTGGTTAATATCCTCAATAATAATTTCCCAATGTGTCCAATATTGCTTTGTATTATCATTTCCAAAAAGGAAACCTTCAATTCTCTCCTTATTCATATGTGGAATAAACTTACAAACTTTATCAATTGTATTTCTTTGAGGCTTGTGTTTACCATCCATAAAATGCTTAAAGGTTTTATCACTAAATGGTAGTTCAATTTTAAGTGTTTTTTTTATGTCGTTTAATATCAGCATAGACAGACTTTCAATTCCAAAAAGTCTTAGAAGTTCTTTAGGTGGTAAGATAAATAGATTAGCCATGAGTTATTTTACTTTAGTCTTTGATAATTTAAACTTACTATCATTATTACTACAATAAGCCGAGTTGTAAAAATCTCGTAATTATCGCATTTATCGCTACAGTGTAACAGAAATACTATGCTTTTTTATGCTCCTATGGCATACTTTTTCAATATTTCCAACAAAACTAAAACATAAAATAATAACCAATCATGCTATACTATAAGATCTATTAAAAGGTATTTTATGCATAAATTATTACTACCTATATTAATTTATATCTTATATTTTAGTTCAGTTGCAATTGCTGATGTTCACGTACAGCCAGCAGAAACGATCGTGAATGAAAGTATTAAAATTGGAGCTGGACAGTATTCTTATTACAAATTTACTCTTAGTAAAAATGAACAATTGAACTTAAAAATATCCGTAAAGGGTGGCTCGAATAATAAGATTGATATGAAGATAGTTGATATGAATAACTTTCAATTATTCAAAGCTAATCAACGATACTCTTACTTTAATTCCATTGCTAACTCAGTTCAAAATGAAGAAAAATCTGAGTTTGTTGCACCACAAACAAATATCTACTATCTCATTCTTGATAATAGAAAAGCCTTGTTACTGTCACGCAATGTTGATGTGAATGTAATAAAAATATCAAACTCTCATACCCAATCTTCGTTAGATATACAGAAAAAATATAAACATCAATACGCTGCCTTGAAGCAAGTGTTTAACTTTAATGATTTCAATATATACGTAAAGACTTGTGGTGTTGCAAATGCTTTCTCAAATCCTGATATTACTATGTGTATAGAATTAATCGACGATCTACAAAAGGAAAATTTACCTAAAGCTATCGATTTTGTATTTTTACATGAAGTTGCGCATAGTTTTTTAAATACTTGGCATTATCCAGGTTATGATAATGAAGATGATGCCGATCAACTTGCCACTGTTTTATCAATTATGGTGGGAGATGAAAAGATTGCACTTGAAGCAGCAGAACATTGGTCTGAAAAATTCTCAAAAGAAGAAGCCATTTCTAAACTTTATTCTGATGACCGCCATACTCTTTCTCCAGCCAGAGCAAGATTAATTATCAATTGGATACATGATAAGGACGCAATAATGTCTCGCTGGGCTACAATTTTACTCCCGCATATGACCAATAATATCCTTAAAAAGTTGCAGATAAAAGGTGACTTTCAGAACAGAATATCCGAAGAAATTAAAAGACGTAAAATGCTGAATCAATGGAATATTAAAGGTTAATGTGAGGTAGGTACACGAATAAGCCGGGTTCTGGATTAGTGATAATTAATCTACTGCTCACATCACTGTGAGCCTCTAGCGAAACAATAGCAATGTAGGACGCTAACCATCTGTTTCTTGCTGCACGGTTGGGTTTACATAGCTCTCATAGTTGCCTATGAGACTGGTGGGCTCTTACCCCGCCGTTTCACCCTCACCTCCTATAAATAGGAGGCGGTCTACTCTCTGTTGCACTGTCCCTCATGTTACCATGGCCATCCGTTAGATGGAACCGTGTCCTACAGCAGCCCGGACTTTCCTCTTGAACATAATGTCCAAGCTATCACCTGTGTACCTGCCGTATTATAGAGGATATATAATTAATTTTTAGTCTGCAAGTCTGTAAATGAGTTTTCCTGCCAGCTCCATATACAAACTCTTCTTAAGAACTTCGATCTCATCGGTATTTTCATAGTAATAATTTTTAATTATTTGATCAAGCATCTCTTCATCATGGATTTTCATAAGCATTTTTTCCATGACAGCCATACGCATAATGACATGATCAAACTCATCTTGCATCAAATCTTTACTGATTTGGTTTGAAATATCCCAATATTTCGACTTTGGAGAGCCTCCAAAAATATCGTCTTCATCCTCAAATAAAGCATCAAATTTGCTCATAAACACCCCTTAGTATCATTTACGAAAGAGTATCCTATAGAAGATTAATAATTAGATTAACATTGTCAGTAAAGTAGTTTTATAAAGAAGTAAATTGAAGGAATAAAGGAAGTAAGACTTTCCGCAGAAGCGGAAAAGGATTATGCTTTTTTAGCCATAGCTTCTTGAGCGTATTTTTCACCTAAGTCATATGCTTTTAAGTTAGCAGCATGAACTTTTGCAGGTACTTTTGAAAGCATAGTATCAACAAGAACTTTCTTATCAACTGCATTCATCATAGTATTGGCAATAGCAAGTGCAACTACGGATTGAGTAATAACATTTCCTACTTCTTCTTTAGCGATTGTAATAATTGGGATTTCGTGGATATTCCATTTTTTACGATCTTCATCTGTCGGGTGAACAAGGTTTGGATCAACAACGATCGTACCACCAAGTTGTACCCCATCTTTGAATGAGTTATAAGAAACGTTTGCAACTGAAAGCATGAAACCGATTTCACCGTCATTTGCATATGGATAATAAATTTCTTGATCATCCAATTGAATATCAACAACTGTTGGTCCGCCACGAACTTGTGATGTATATGTTGCTGTCTTTAGGCCCTCACCGCCAGTTGCAATTTTTGCAGCAGCAAAAATCTCACCAGCAAGAAGAACACCTTGACCACCAACACCCGTAAATCTCATTAATGTCTTACTCATCAGCTCTCCTTAAATCTTTTTCTCAAAGTCATCTTGCGTTATATTAGCACGTTTACCTTGGTGTGCATCAATAATGTCTTGATACATATCGCAATATTCTCTAACTGTTGTATCTTCTTTCAAGATACCCGTTGGTAAGATATTCAGTTTTTCTTCTTCAGGAAGCTCATTATATTTCTTAACAGGCATTGTAATACTATCAATCCAGCTAAGGTTTTCCATCGCAGAAATCATTTTGTTCTTACGACCAAGGTTAATATGACAGTTAGAAAGAACATCAAGGAAAGAGAAACCTCTGTGTTCCATAGCTTTAACAAAAACTTTCTCAAGTTTTTTAGGATCAAGCATACTCTCACGTGCAACAAAAGAAGCACCAGCAGCGATACCAAGAGCACACGCATCAAAAGTAGGATCAATATTACCCACTTTTTGTGTAACAGTCCACATACCCTGTGGAGTTGTTGGAGATGTTTGTGAGTTTGTCAATCCATAGATAAAGTTATTGATAATAATCAATGTCATATCAATATTTCGTCGAGCTGCATGAATAGTATGGTTACCACCGATTGCCAATGCATCACCGTCACCGGCAACACAAACAACAAGTTTATCAGGGTGCATCATTTTAATACCTGTTGCAAATGCAACTGTACGACCGTGAGTTGTGTGTACAGTATTGAAGTCAACATATGACGAAAAACGCCCAGAACAACCGATACCTGAAACGACACAGACGTCATCTTGTTTGACACCCATTTTTTCGATAGCACGTATAAATGCCTTGAGAATAACACCATCACCACAACCCCAACACCAAAGTGTTGGCATTTTTTCAAGTCTTAAATATTGGTCATAATTGAATGCCATTAGAATACCTCTTTTACTTTACTAACAATTTCATAAGGAGAAATTGGACGACCATTAACTTTAAATAGACCCTGAATATCAAGTCTAGATGAAACACGCTCTACTTCTTCCGTATATTGTCTGATATTTAACTCAACACACAGTACATTTTTAATCATATCCGTATATTTTTTGATAGATTCAGCTGGTGATGGCCATAGTGTAAGTGGACGGAAAAGACCGGCTTTGATACCATCAGCACGTAAATGACGAATTGCTTCTTTTGCTGCAAGAGAAACAGAACCATAAGCAATAATCAATACTTCACCCTCTGCACCTGTCATATCATCAAGCATAAACTCTTCGTTTAATTCAAGTTCATCGGTATGCAACATAACCTTATCTTCAAGACGTTGGATAAGTTTACGACATGTCTCAATTTCCTCTGTCGGGAAACCATTTTTATCATGGTGAAGACCTGTAAAGTGGTAACGGTACCCTGAAAACATCTTGTTAAGTACTGCCGGTTGATCAGGCTCACACTCATAAGGATGGTAATCTTTAGGATCACCTGTGAATTGTTTACGTCCAACGATACCGGCTTTAACTGCTTCAGGAGTAGGAATGATTGCCTTACCATGCATGTGACCGATTGTTTCATCTAGTAAAACAAATACTGGTTGCATGAAACGGTCAGCAAGATTAAATGCACGTACAACTTCCGTATAACACTCAGAGAGGTTACCGGCACATAAAGTGATTGAACGGTAATCACCATGGGATGGATTTTTTGCTTGACGAACGTCACCTTGAGATACACGGGTTGGAAGACCTGTTGATGGACCACCACGCATAACGTTGACGACAACTAGAGGTACTTCACACATCTGTGCAAGACCAAGGTTTTCAGCTTTGAGTGAAATACCAGGGCCTGAAGTCGCTGTCAATGTTCGCTCACCCGCCATACCGGCACCGATTGCAGCAGCAACTGCAGCAATCTCGTCTTCCATCTGGATACAAGAACCACCACGCTTTGGTAATAAATCAGACATTTGTTCGATTACTTCTGATGAAGGGGTAATTGGGTAACCACCCATAAATCTACACCCTGCATCTGCAGCTGCTAGTGCTGCTAAGTGATTACCACTTGATATTACTTCTCTTGTATCAGCCATTATTTAACTCCTTGAAGGTCTAAAGACATATAATTGTTCGCAACAATTTTTACCTGACGTTCTTTTGAATCATCGGTAAGTTTTGCAAATTTTTTGCCAACTGATGCCAAATCTTCCTTACTTGCTACGTAAATAGCAAAATCAGGACAATTTAGTTCACAGTCATTGCAACCGATGCATGAATCTGGGTTATCAACAGAGATTATCGCTCCCAAAGTTGAGGTAGAGTCATATCTCATTCCCAAAACACCTGATGGACATACTGACACACAAATATCACACGCCTTACACGTATCTCTGTTAATCCAAACAGGTGCTCCTGTGAATTCTATCATTCCACTTGATATCATATATTCTCCTTAAAATTAATTGTCACTACTTGAACTAAACTTTCCTACCGCACAAGAGATAAAGCTCTTAGCTTTAAGTGCAGTACTACTAAAGGTACTGTTTTCCTCGGTAGTAATAGGATAACCAAGTTGTCTTAATATGCCTTTAACCTGTGCTAATTGCGCCTCATCAGATACATCTATTGTAACTTTTCGAGGCTCACACGAGAGATCAATATTGATCTCTTTACATCCTAATTCTTGAAGCGCTTTTGTGATGGTATTCGCACATCCGGAACATCGTACATTATCGACTTCAAGAACTTGAATCATAGGTTTTTCATAACCTCTGCAACAGCTTTTCCGATGTCTGCAGGAGAAATAACAACTTTAACGCCTGCAGCCTCAAGTGCTGCCATTTTTTCAGCAGCTGTACCAGCACCGCCAGAGATAATAGCACCTGCGTGACCCATACGTTTACCAGCAGGAGCCGTTTGACCCGCGATAAATGCGACAACCGGTTTAGTAACATGTTCTTTGATATAGGCAGCCGCTTGAATCTCAAGATCACCACCTATTTCACCGATCATTACGATTGCTTTGGTTTCCGGATCTGCCTCAAACATTGGCAATAATTGCTTATAACTCAAACCGATAATTGGGTCTCCACCGATACCGACTGCAGTAGTAATACCAAAGCCCTCTTTAACAACCTGATTAGCTGATTCATAGGTCAAAGTACCTGATTTAGAGATCAGACCAATATTCCCTTTTTTGAAGATGAAGCCAGGCATGATACCAATCTTACACTCATCCGCAGTGATAATACCAGGACAGTTTGGCCCGATAGTCATCATATTTTTCTTAGTCGCGTATGCTTTTGCATACATCATGTCTTTTACAGGAGCACCTTCTGTAATAATTACAGCCATAGTAATACCCGCATCTGCGGCTTCCATAACAGCATCTGATACGAAAGATGGTGGAACGAATATCATAGAAACCGTAGCACCAGTTGCTATAACAGCTTCCTGAACCGTATTAAAAACCGGCTGTCCAAGATGCTCTTGACCACCTTTGCCCGGAGTAACACCACCAACAATTTTAGTGCCATACGCCATACATTGCTCAGCATGGAAAGATCCCTCTTTACCTGTGAAACCTTGTACGATTACTTTTGTATCTTTATTAACTAAAATTGACATCTATTATTCTCCTTTTGCAGCTGCAACGGCTTTTCTAGCACCGTCAGCAAGATCTGTTGCTGCAATAATGTTTTTAATACCCGCATTTCTCAAAATCTCAGCTGCTTCAATAGCATTTGTTCCATCAAGACGTACAATAACCGGTACATTGACGTTAGTGATTTTTGTTGCTTCAATAATACCGTTTGCAACGCGGTCACAACGGACAATACCGCCAAAAATATTAACAAAAATAGCTTTTACATTTGGATCTTTAAGAATGATCTCAAATCCTTTTGCAACGGTAGTAGCATTCGCAGAACCACCAACATCCAAGAAGTTTGCAGGTTTCCCACCCTCATAGTTGATCGTATCCATAGTACCCATCGCAAGACCGGCACCATTAACCATACAACCGACATTACCATCTAGTTTGATGTAACTAAGGTCAAATTTACCTGCTTCAACTTCCGTAGGCTCTTCTTCACTCAAATCACGCATTTCATGAATGTGCTCTTGACGATACAATGCATTGTTGTCAAGACCCATTTTCGCATCAAGTGCCAAGAAACGGCCATCACCTGTTTTGACCAACGGATTGATCTCAATCATTTCTGCATCGTAATCCATGTAAACGTTATAAAGCGCCGCAGCAAATTTGATGAATGTGTTTATCTCTTCTTTTGGCAGTCCAAGTCCAAATGCCAATTTACGGCCATGGAAACCTTGAAATCCTGTAACCGGGTCAATAGCGACTTTGATGATTTTTTCCGGAGTATTATGGGCAACATCTTCAATCGCCATACCACCTTCAGTTGATGCCATCATGATCGGCATTTCAAGTGCACGGTCAAGAAGAATCCCTAAATAGTACTCTTTTTGAATGTCAGCGCCCTCTTCTACGTAAACTTTTTGGACCAGTTTACCTTCAGGACCTGTTTGGTGAGTTACCAAATTCATACCGATGATTTGTTGTGCAACTTCTTTAACTTCAGTTGTTGAACGTGCCAATTTAACACCGCCGCCTAAACCTCGGCCACCAGCATGGATTTGAGCCTTTACAACCCAGATATTTCCACCTAACTCCTGAGCAGCTCTTACTGCTTCATCTGCAGTAAAAGCGATGTGCCCGCGCAATGTTGGTACATTGTATTTTGCGAACAACTCTTTTGCCTGATATTCATGAATATTCATTTAATTCCTCCTTATTAAGTTTAAGCTTTTGGTGCAATCATCTCTTCAGGGATGACGTATTTATCAAATTCTTCTTCTGTTAACAACCCAAGCTTCACAGCAGTTGCTTTCAATGTAGAATTTTCTTTATGGGCTGTTTTAGCGATTTTTGCTGCGTTCTCATACCCGATGTATGGATTCAAAGCAGTAACAAGCATCAATGAATTGTGCAAATAGTGATCGATTTGATCACGGACCGGTTCAATACCCACGGCACAATTGGTGTTAAATGAATTGATAGAATCTGCTAATAGACGAACTGATTGCAAGAAGTTATACGCGATAACCGGCTTGAATACGTTCAGTTCAAAGTTACCTTGGCTTGCCGCAAAACCGATCGTCATATCATTACCCATAACTTGGCAGGTAACCATAGTAACCGCTTCACTTTGTGTCGGATTGACTTTACCCGGCATGATAGAAGAACCCGGCTCATTCTCAGGAATAGTGATCTCACCAATCCCGCAACGTGGACCTGATGCCAACCAACGGACATCATTAGCGATTTTCATCATATCTGCAGAAAGAGCTTTGAGGGCACCGTGTGCAAAAACCAAGGCATCATGAGAGGTAAGTGCATGAAACTTGTTGGGAGCTGTTACGAACTTATGACCTGTCAATTCACACAATTTTTTCGCAACACGCTCTCCAAGTTCGGGGTGAGCATTAAGCCCAGTACCAACAGCCGTACCGCCAAGTGCCAATTCACGAACCGCTTCAAGAGAGTCTTTTGCCATTTTGTCACATTTGTTGAGCATCTCTACCCAGCCGCTGATCTCTTGACCCAGCGTCAATGGAGTAGCATCTTGTAAGTGTGTACGTCCAATCTTTACGATGCCATTAAAAGCTTCCGATTTTGCTTTCAATGTCGTGCGCAATGCATCGATAGCAGGAAGTAAACGCGTCTCTACTGCGATAACTGCAGCAACGTGCAATGCCGTTGGATAGGTATCGTTCGAACTTTGTGATTTATTGACATCATCGTTTGGATGAACAAGCTTTTGAGTACGGAAATCACCGCCTAGAATCTCAGTTGCACGGGCAGCTAGGACTTCATTGTTGTTCATGTTTGACTGCGTGCCTGAACCCGTCTGCCAAACCACCAACGGATAATGTTCATCGAGTTTTCCAGCCAACATCTCATCAGCAGCTTGAGCGATCGCATCGGCCTTCTCTTTGCTCAAAAGACCAAGATCACAATTCACCAGCGCAACCGCTTTTTTCAAGTATGAGAAAGCTCTTGTGATCTCATAGGGCATTTTTTCTTCGCCGATTTCAAAATTTTCTAATGAACGTTCGGTTTGAGCACCCCAATATTTATTATTGGGAACTTTGATCTCACCCATAGTATCTTTTTCTATACGGTAATCCATCATCACACTCCTTGAAAGAATTTATTGGCGTTTAACGAATCGATCATCGATTGTACTGATGCACATGATTTTGCAAACATTGCTTTTTCAGCATCATTAAGGGTAACTTCTATGATCTTTTCTACGCCGTTTGCACCCAACATTACAGGAACACCGCTTACAACATCGCTGTAACCGTATTCACCATCAAGGTAAACAGCGCATGGATGGATCTGTTTGGTATCTTTTAAGATAGCATCAATCATCATCGCTGTAGATTTCGCAGGTGCATAATATGCTGAACCTGTTTGCAATAAAGCGACTATCTCAGCTCCTCCGCTACGTGTACGCTGAACAACTTCGTTGATCTCATCCTCAGACAACAAGTCAGAAAGAGGGACACCTGCAACCGTTGAGTAACGAGGAAGTGGAACCATATCGTCTCCGTGACCACCCATAACAGAAGCACGTATCTGACCGCCACCATAGCCAAGTTTTTCTTGAATAAATGCCGCCATACGGGCACTGTCTAAAATACCGGCCATCCCAATAACACGACTTCTATCAAATCCACTCTCTTTGAGTGCGACATACGTCATAACATCAAGAGGATTAGAAACCATTATAACAATTGCATTTGGAGAATATTTTGCAATTCCTTCTATAACTTCGCGAGTTATGTTTGCATTAATCATTAAAAGATCGTCACGGCTCATACCCGGTAATCTCGGACTTCCAGCTGTAATAACAACAATATCGCAATCGGTTAAATCTGACATCTTATCCGCAACATTTACAACCGTATGACTACGAACTGCAGCAGCAGCTTGAGACATATCAAGCGCTTTACCGCGAGCAATCTCTATTTTATTGTCACGCAAAATAATCTCATGACATGCCCCTTGCATCGCAAGAGAATATGCTATTGTAGAACCGACATTCCCGGCTCCAACAATTCCGACACGTTTACCTTTAACCATATAATACCCCTGGTGTCAAAATACGTATCACTCTCTACATTCCACTATACTCATCGCTATTTTTTGCAAAAAACACTAATAAGCATACGGTCAGAGAGTTAATACACAGACGATAACCTATCGCCTTATATTTATAGAGAAACTCTGCAAATATAAAACGATACTCCGGGTCTCCCCGGATATATCCAATTAGATAGAGTCGATAATTGCGTTAAGCGTTGCAGACGGACGCATAGCAGCTGTTGCTTTTGCAAAATCTGGGTGAAAGTAACCACCGATGTCTTGAGGTTTTCCCTCAACAGCCAATAACTCTTGCATGATTTTAGCTTCATTATCAATAAGTGCTTTAGCAACCGGTGCAAACTTTGCAGCCAGTTGGGCATTATCACCCTCAGCGATTGCTTTTGCCCAGTATTGTGCTACAAAGAAGTGTGATGCTTTGTTGTCTGGCTCACCTGCTTTACGACCAGGCTCTTTAGAGTTGTCAAGGTAAGCATCATTAGCTGCGTCAAGACCAGCTGTCAATGCAACCAAATTTGCGTCCGAGTGTTTGTTCCCAAGAAAACGCAACGACTCAGCCAATGCCAAGAACTCACCCAATGAATCCCAACGAAGGTGACCCTCTTTTAGGAATTGTTCAACGTGCTTAGGAGCTGATCCGCCGGCACCTGTCTCATACAATCCACCACCCGCTAACAATGGAACGATAGAGAGCATTTTAGCTGATGTTCCAAGCTCAAGGATTGGATACATATCTGTCAAGTGGTCACGAAGAACGTTACCAGTTACCGCGATGGTATCAAGCCCCTGACGAATACGTGTATTCGTAAAGCGTGTAGCACTTGTGATGTCCATGAATTGGATGTCCAAACCAGTAGTATCATAATCTGACAAATACGTTTTTACTTTTTTAATCATTTGAGCATCATGCGCACGGTTTTCATCCAACCAGAATACCGCTGGAATTCCTTCAAGGCGTGTTCGCTCTACTGTCAATTTTACCCAGTCACGGATTGGAATATCTTTGGCTCTTGACATACGCCAAATATCACCCGCTTCACATTCAAAGCTCATCAATACGGTACCATCTTCTGCAGTTACAGTTACTGTTCCAGCTTCAGCCAATTCAAAAGTAGTTGGATGAGAACCGTACTCTTCTGCTTTTTGAGCCATAAGACCGATATTTTGCATTGTACCCATAGTCGTAACATCGTATTGACCGTGTTTTACACAATCTGCTACCATCTCAGCGTGAAACATTCCGTATGTTGAATCAGGAATTACCGCAACACATTCGCAAGCAGCACCCGTTCTGTCCCATTGTTTTCCACCTTCACGTACCACAACCGGCATTGAAGCATCGATGATGATATCATTGGAAGCATTGAAATTTGTAGTACCTTTATCAGAATCAACCATTGCAAGTTTCGGAGAATCTGACTCAAGTGCAGCTAAAAAGTCTGCTTTGATCTCAGCTTCTTTCGCATGTCCTTTGATTTTTTTCTCTAAATCAGACATACCCTGATTTGGATTTACATTTAGTTCTTTAAAAGTAGCTGCATGTTTAGTAAATACATCTTCGAAGAATGCTACAAATCCGTAACCAAACATAATTGGATCAGAGATTTTCATCATTGTTGCTTTTAGGTGTAAAGACCACAATACGCCGTTTGCTTTTGCATCCTCAATTGTCTTTTTATAAAAAGCTTTGAGTGCAGATACAGACATAAACGTACCGTCAAGGACTTCACTTGCGACTGCATTGATCGTCTTCAACTCTTTACCATTTAATGCAATGGTTACTTTTTGATCTTTTTCACAAACAACAGACTTCTCATTTCCGTAGAAATCTCCTTTACCTTCCATATGCGCAACATACGCTTTGGAATTTTCAGAAAAGGCTCTGAGTTTATGTGGGTTTTTCTTTGCAAAGTTTTTAACTGCTTTAGCCGCACGACGATCAGAGTTACCTTCACGAAGAACCGGATTAACAGCAGAACCTAAACAAGTAGAATATTTTGCTTGTATCTCTTTTTCTGCATCATTTGCTGGATTTTCAGGATAGTTTGGGATGTTATAACCTTGACCCTGAAGTTCTGCAATACAATCTTTCAATTGACCAACAGAAGCAGAAATATTTGGAAGTTTAATAATATTTCCATCTTCTTGTAATACAACTTCACCTAGCTTAGATAGCTCATCTTCAGCAAGACCCATTGCAGCAAGGACTCTTCCTGCTAATGAGATGTCACTTGTTACAACTTCAACACCTGCTGCTTGTGTAAACGCATTTACGATTGGAAGTAGCGAGTATGTCGCTAGTGCCGGAGCTTCATCAATTACTGACCAAATGATTTTTGACATCAGGTTCTCCTGTGGTTATATTTTTTATACCCGCATAATAACACTTACTTCAGTATACTTGGTGCTTTGTTAGCGCCATCTGATTAAAAAGCTCATATTATGTTTCATTTTGTAGCATTTACTATGTTTTTATGGTGTGTAGAAAAGTAACTAGTATAGATATGTGTACCATCTTTTCCCCGTACAAAATAAAGATAATCCGTCTGTTTGGGATGCAATGCCGCATACACGGCTTCCTTGCTCACATTACATACCGGAGCATCTGGTAAACCAGCGTGCTTATAGGTATTATAGGAAGTTTTATCCGTTCGAATACGAGCTACAGTTACTTTTTGATGAGAATATTTTCCATAGTTTAACGTGCCGTCCATTTGCAATCTCATACGCTTATTAAGACGATTATGTATAACAGAGCTTACCATTGGCATATCTTCAACAGAAGCCGCTTCTTTTTGGATAACTGAAGAAAGTGTTACTAATTGTAACCATTTATCTTCATCGTAATTGCCAAGAAGCTTATAGGAGAGTTCTTTGTGCTTCAAAGCAGACTCCTTTAGCAAAAATTCAATAAGCTTTTTTTCATTAATACTCTTTGGAATACTATAGGTATCAGGAAAGAGCATCCCCTCTGAACTCTTAGCAGTCTCATTATAAGCCTCTTTTAAAGCTATTGGATCAAGGGAGAGATGCTGTGCAATTTGTTCTAAAAAAACGACTGTCGTTTCACCAGGTATGAGTGTGACCGATTGTGTTGCCGCTTTTGCTGTTGTAAGTTGGTATAGATACTCTATACGGGTTAAATTATCGTGCTGAAGATTGATCCACCCTTGCTGAGGGTGTCCTAGTAAACGTAGCAGCATGGCATCAATCTTGAATAGGTTAACCCCTTCTTCTTGGAGATGTGCTATACTTTTAAACACAGATCCTTTCGGTATATAGACGATTTTCGGCGATGTAATTGGTGTTAATAGGTAAGTTATGAACGATAAAACAATCACTAAAATAATCGCGAAAATCCACTTCAATTTACTTGCTGCTTTTTTTGTACTTTTTCTTGTCGGTTTTTTTGTTTTTGTGGCTTTATTGGAAGGTTTTACCATTTCTCATCTCAAATTAGGGGATATCAGATATGAAGGATTATACCTAAAATGGGATAAGAGACTTACTGTCTCTGCCTCTTTAATCGATCTAAGTGAACTTCATTCAGACAATGAACCTTTAACTCTTAAACCCCTTTCCAAAATAACTGACACTATTAATAATGCGCAGCGATGGATTTCAACAATAGATATTAATACTATACAATATGACAATATAAGACTATCCTTGCATTACAGTCAAAATGGCCTTGGAAGAATCACTATCAACTATAACAAAGTTCATTTAGATGGTAATTTCACACTATCACCTGAATTATTGCAACTATCTCTTGCATCACAAAACGATGAACAAGTATCAATTACTGGATCAGGCAATCTGTATCTTCAAAAAGAAAAGCTTGATGGGAATCTCCAGATCAAACTGCCTAATACTCCTACTCTATCCATATATGCAATTGGTGATCAAAAAAAAGTCCAAATATCTGCAAAAGCTGATCAACCCTTTACGACTTTGACTGAGATTGTTGATTTTTTAAATGTGGACCCTCAAACCAGGCCATGGATAACGCAATATGCACGTGCCAATCGTATCACGCTCAACCAGTGCTATGCCAGTTTTACATACGATCAGCCACAGAGAGTATTACAAAGCTTAACCGTTCAAGCGACTGTGGAGCAGGCGCAATATACATTTGCACCTGATTTTGCACCCATCATTGCTCCCAAAGTAGACTTGATTTTTAAAAATGGCGTATTAGGGATTTATCCACGTGATGGCCATTTTTATACTACCCCTACACAAAAAAGTCATCTCTTTATTGATTTTAATCCTCCTCACGCACAGCTTAAAGCACACATTTCAACAGATCATGCACAGTTAAATGATCCCCTATTGAATTTACTGCATTATTATGAGATCAAAGTACCAATACGTCAGAACAAAGGCTATTGCAATGTAGATTTAAACCTGACGATTGATCTCAATAATTTCAAGACAACTGCAAAAGGTAGATTTGTTCCTGGAAAATCAGAGCTTAAATTTCAAAATTATATTTTCCAAACAATGGGTGGAATCGTAACACTTGACACCACAAAAGTTGCATTTTACGGATTTGATGCGCAGTATCAGAACCTCTTGCATGCAAAGGTCAAAGGTGCGTATGATGCACATACAGAGCAAGGCAATGTTCAAATCGCACCTATCACTTGTACACCGACAGGGGATTCATCTTCTTTGTGCCTATCCGAAAAGCCATTGACCGTAAAAGCTGTTTATCATATCAATCCACATGACGACCGTCTTCAAATATTGCCTACACAATGGAAGATATTGGGTGAAACTCTCAACGTAGACGGATTTTCAATCCCCTATGACTTCAATAAGAGTAACATTGTTATACCAAACATCCACTATTGGGTCCCTAATCAAGTTCAAGGATCTCTGAACGGCATTTTTTCTTCAGATGGATGGCGACTTAACATGGGAATCGATCATTTTAATGCCAAAGATCTTTTATTACGCAATAAAGACTTTGCCCTTACCCTTACAGGTACTCAAAAGAGTGTTAATATCATATCCGACAGCACTTCCGCATGGAAACTTAATGATCAAGACTTTTCTCTCTCACCATTCAAATTTACCCTTGTGGACAAAAAATTGCAATTTAATAATATTACTGTTATTGTTGATACCATTATGCAAGGCACTCTTTCCGGAGACTATTTATTCAATCTTAATAAAGGCTCATTATTATTGAACAACATCGTCCCCTTAAACCCTTATATAGGTGGTTATGTAAAACTGAACAAAAGCGAAGAATTCTTATTTGCCACAGCAGATAATCAACTGGCACTCCATTCACAATCCATGGGGGTAGATTTTTCAACCATGGAACACGGATGGAAAATCACTGTCCCTGACATCTCTCTTTTAAGTAGTAATTCTCCATTATTGAACCAGTACCAAATTACCAATGGACATGCAGACCTTTTTTATTACCCAAGCCAAAAACGATATACCTTCAACGGTATTATAGATTACCCGTATCACTTGATGACCGTTAATAATGAAAGTCTTTCACGTTATCAATTCAGCGGTACCTATCAAAATGGAAGATCTTCCATTCGAGTGAATAATCGACTCCAAATAGACTATGGTGATGATATAACCATTAAAGCCAATAATATGGGAATAAACGCTCCGGAACTGGCTCGATGGCTTAACATGCCTCATCCTCAAGAAGAAACAAAAAAGTCATCCGTAGATAAAACCATCAATCTAAATGCTACAAATGTTTATCTTTATCTGATGAAGAATCGAAGAGTAATGGCCGATAGCTTGACCGCGACACTGGGTAAAAGCGATTTAGAAGCACGTTTGACCTATGCCCAAGGTTCAGCTGACTTACTGATGAAAGATGGTCTTTACTACGTTAATGGATCCCATTTCAATGATTCATTCATGGAACATCTTTTTGCTTTTAGTGACTTTGATGGAGGAGAAATGTCATTTCAGATGTCTGGGAAAATAGATGATTTTGAAGGTATCATGCGTATTGAGAATACTACTTTAAAAGAGTATAAGCTTCTCAATAACGTCCTCTCTTTTATTAATACCGTGCCATCGCTAGCAACATTTTCTCTCCCAAACTATAATTCAAAAGGGCTTTTAATCAAGGAATCTTACAGTCATTACACCTTTAAAAATCACCTATTGACGATTGATAATTTCACTCTTAATTCACCTGAACTCAAGATGCTGGGAGAAAGTAAGATGAACTTCAAAGAGGACTCTATTGCTGGAGCGCTTACTCTTAAAAGTGATCTAGGTTCCAAACTCGGACGCATTCCGGTTGTGGGCTACATACTACTTGGAAATGATGGATCTATTAGCACAACTGTCAATCTAAAAGGTAAACTGAGTGATCCTGTCGTAGAAACAGCCATCGCAAAAGAGATCATCACTGCTCCGTTTAATATTCTCAAACGGACGATTACCTATCCATTTTTATGGATGATGGATGACAAGAAAAAATAATTACTCGTTTCGTAATACGGTCAATGGGTCAACGTCTGCCGCTTTCTTAGCCGGATACCATGCCGATAAAAGTACAATTACAAATGCCCCTACTATGACCGAAAAGAAGTCCACAGCAGTCAAATCAAGCGGAAGAGTTGAGGTTGGATAGACATCAGCCGGTAGCGATATAATATCAAACGTTCCTAAAACCCATATTCCGATAAAACCTAATAGTGATCCCGTCATAATTCCAAACGTACCGATGATAACACCTAAGATTAAAAAAACCTTTTTGATCTCTTCTTTGGATGCTCCAAGAGAGAGAAGCAGTGCAATCTCGCTGCGACGATTCATCACAGTCATCAATAAAGATGAAATTATATTAATAGCGGCAATGAGGATAATGAGCATCAAGACGATAAAAAGAGAAGTCTTTTCCATCTTCAAGGCAGCAAAAAAGTTGCCGTTGTCTTCCCACCAACCTCGCACTGCTACTGAGTCCGGCAGTGCAGCTGCCACTTTTGCAATATCTTTCTCAGGATTGGATGAGTAGATATGTATTCCATCATACATCCCCTGCGGAAGTCCTAATATTTTCTGCAATGACTCAATAGTGGTATACGAGTACCCTTTGTCATAGGCACTTAATCCAGAATCAAAAGAAGATGTTGGTAAAAAACGCTTCATCTTAGGGGACATCGCGATTCCACCCGGCTCAAGCTGTGTAAAGATATACGTGAGTTTATCGTTATCTTGTAACTTGTACTCTTCAAGCAAAGCTTTTCCAACCATAACTTCAAACCCGGTTGGGATATGTTTTGTAAGCCCTTTAGCTATGATCTCATTGACTTTTACTTCGCGCTTAAAATCAACTCCAAAAAGGTAACCGCCTTCAAGTTGTGTATCGTAACGGCATAACACAGAAGAAGTAAGGTAAGGGCTAAATGAGAGATTGGGAAATTTATACTCTAGTTCATGAAGCAATGATGCATTGACAGAACCAAAAAACTTCGGTTGAATCGTGAGGGGATAATTCATCACGGTAAGTTTCTTTTTAAACTCATTATCAAAACCATTCATGAGTGCCATCGCAATAATAAGCACCATAACCCCTAAGGTAATTCCGCCAAACGCTAAAAAAGCGGATATAGAGATAAATGGCTGTTCTTTGTCAAAACGTAAAAAACGTTTGATCAGATAACTAACGATGTTCAAGAAGCGAAAACCCCTTTTTTAGGTCCTGATTTACCACAACAGTTTTTATATTTTAACCCGCTACCACATGGGCAATCATCATTACGAGAAATTTTTGACGTTTCTAACTCACTTTCAGAGTGATTTAACGACATGTTTAACTCTTCCTGACGTTTTTGGATTTCCATTTGTTTGGCAAGCGCTTGTGCCTCTTCTTCTACATTTTCCACTCTAAATTGAATCGTATGAAGTGTTTTAATCGTATCGTATTTAATCGTTCCGACAAGTTCACTAAAGAGGTTATAGCTCTCTTTTTTGTACTCGACTAACGGATCTTTCTGATTATAGGCACGTAAACGGATACCTGTTTTCATACTGTCCATTTGATACAGATGCTCACGCCATGCAGTATCAAGGGTTTTCAAATATATCTCACGCTCGATATTAGAACGGGTAGATACATCAATAACCGACATCTTGGCATCGTATTGCCCTTTTAAGACAGTAATAGATTGATTTAAAATAGCGCTGTAGGTTTTTTCACTGTAAATCTGTGTATCCAATACCGTATTTAGTTCCTCCTGAAACAATAATACGAGTTTGTCTAGATTGATGTCTTCTTGCGACGCACCCTCAAAAATTCCGCTAAACGCTAATGTCCGAGCAATATACTCTTCACGGATCGCATCAATCTTAGTTGCTACATCATAAGAAGGATCAAGCAATTCACCACGGAATTTATACACAATCTTGCGCTGTTCATTGGCTACATCATCGTATTCAACGATGTGCTTTCGACCCTCAAAGTGCATATTTTCGACTTTTTTCTGCGCTTTTTCAACGGCGCGTGTCACCATAGAGGATTCGATGTACTCACCATCTTCAACTCCGAGACGCTCCATGATCGATTTGATCTTGTCCGAACCGAAAATACGGAGAAGATTGTCTTCGAGTGAAAGATAAAACTGGGATGTTCCAGGATCACCCTGTCGCCCTGCACGTCCGCGCAGTTGGTTATCGATACGACGATTTTCATGTCGCTCTGTTCCAATGATGTACAGACCACCCAATTCTTTGATCTCATCGTCTACTTTAATATCTACACCACGTCCTGCCATGTTTGTGGCAATCGTAATCGCACCCTTTGCACCGGCATTTTTGATAATCTCACCCTCTTGCGTGTGATTTTTGGCATTCAATACCGTGTGAGGGATTTTTTCTGATTTTATTAACAGGTGCAATTTTTCTGATTTTTCAATGGATGCCGTACCAATAAGCACCGGTTGCCCTTTGGCGTGGAGTTCTTTGATCTTCTCGATCACCGCACTAAACTTTTCTGCTTCAGTCTTATAAATCAGATCATTAAAATCTTGACGGATAACCGGGACATTCGTAGGTATTGAAATAACATCCAAATTATAGATCTGAGAGAACTCAGTCGCTTCGGTTTGTGCCGTACCGGTCATACCCCCGATTTTTTTATACATTCTAAAATAATTTTGGAACGTAATATCGGCAAGAGTTTGTGTCTCTTCTTTGATGATCACACCCTCTTTTGCCTCAAGTGCCTGGTGCAGTCCTTCTGAAAAGCGGCGACCTTCAGAGAGACGTCCTGTAAACTCATCGACGATAACCACTTGATCGTCTTGAAGTACATAGTCCACGTCCGCTTCAAACAAATAGTTTGCTTTGAGTGCTTGATCCAAGTGGTGTGAAAGACCTGAGTTTTCGATACTGTACAAATTATCGACGCCAAAGAGTTCTTCTGCTTTTGCGATACCCTCTTCGGTTGTCAAGATCAGGCGGTCTTTTTCATCGACCGTGAAATGTTCATCTCGTACGAGTGCTTTTGCAACCAAATCCGCACGTGTATAGTTTTCCAATGCGCGGTTTGTAGGCCCTGAGATGATCAACGGTGTACGAGCTTCATCAATAAGGATTGAATCCACCTCATCGACGATAACAAAGGCATGGTCACGCTGAACCATATGCTCTTTTGAATAGGTCATATTGTCACGCAGATAGTCAAATCCGAATTCATTATTAGTTCCGTAGGTAATATCCTTACTGTACTGCAGTCGCTTATTGGCAGGATTATAGTCAGTGTCTACCAAAATGCCCGTCTCAAAGCCTAGGAAAGCATACAGTACTGACATCTGCTCTCCATCACGAGATGCAAGATAATCATTGACTGTGACAACATGAACTCCATTACCGGTCATGGCATTTAATATGACGGCAAGCGTTGCTACAAGCGTTTTACCTTCCCCTGTCTTCATCTCTGCGATACGTCCGTCATGCAGTACCATACCACCGATCAACTGGACATCAAAATGGCGCATACCCAAAACACGTTTACTCGCTTCTCGCGTAATCGCAAATGAATCCACTAGAACATCATCCAAAGAAGTATTGCCATTAAGTACTGACTCTTTTAATTGAGCGAAAGCGCTTTGCAATGATGCATCATCCAAAGCAGAAAAATGCGTTTCACGTCCATTGATCTGTTCAACACGTGCTAAATATTTTTTTACTTCTCGATCGTTTTTAGTGCCAAAGAGTTTTCCGATAAATGATTGGAGCATTGATTACCTTCATAAGTTGCTGTATGTAAAAAGTCGCTGATTTTAACACAGGAATACTATTGTTTTGGTTAATGGGTATATGGGTACAATTCTTTATCTATTTTATAAGGACACTTGTGCGCTTTTTACCCTTATTATCTTTATTATCCCTAACATTGTTCGCTTCTCCGCAAGATATCAACTCTTTTAGTTCTCCATTTGAACAACGTATTGTTGATGACCATGGCAAAGCAATCGTTTACCGTGGTGAACTATGGGCCGCAAAACCTCAAAATGCCCTATGGTCGTATCAAAAACCGATCCAAAAAGGGGTTTATGTCAACGGTAGACGTTTAGTCATTATTGAACCGCAACTGGAACAGGCTACTGTCCGCTCACTGGGAGATGAGATTGACTTTTTAGAGATCATAAAAAAAGCAAAAAAAGTTGATAACGATCACTACAGCGCAACAGTCAATGGACAAACCTATAGCATCATATTTAAAAAAGATGTCTTAAGTATGATCCAATACAAAGACACCTATGACAACAAAGTCTCTATTCAGTTTTTAAAGCCTATTCAAAACAGTGCTATCCCTGCAAGCCATTTTCAACCTGTGATTCCAGTCGGGTATGACGTACTCAAAGATTAACATTCTCATAAACAAATCTTCAGCTACTGATTTGCTATAATTCGTTTCGCAGATCGGGGCGTAGCGCAGTTTGGCTAGCGCACTACATTGGGGTTGTAGAGGTCGCCTGTTCGAGTCAGGTCGCTCCGACCAGCATTAAATCTTCAATACTATCCCTCTTAGCTTCTTCAAATCTTCATCATTTTAGGTACTTTCACGAAAAATATCCATTTTGACATTAATTTTTACGTGTAAGTACATACCCATCTAGTAGGATCAAAAATAGATTTTGAATTATCATATTTCATATATTCACATCTTTCCCATTTAAAATCTTCATTTTCACCACTATTGCATGATTGTCTTATTGGATAAATAGTACAATTCACCAGCTTTTGATAGTTCTCATCAGCAGGTATTGGCTCAGTTATTGGATCAAGAAACCTTCTTGTGTCTTTTGCAAGTTTTTCTTGAATTAATCGATCACTTTCATCTCTGCAATATTTTGCTTTTTCTTTTAATTCTTCGAGATTTCGAATGTCATTTACTACATCTTCTCGAATTTCTACTGGTAATTTATTATGCAAAAAAGCACTATTTAATGATACAAAATTTTTGTACGTGATTGATGGATATTTCTTTTTTATCTTGTCGTATATTTCTTGCCGTTTAACGGGTAATGACTTTTCTATATTTTTTGCTTGATCCCATAGTTCTAAACCAGAATACTGCTTACCCATTGTTTTCCTTGTTTTAGTGCTACATATTAAGATTGTACCTAAAAATTACAAGATTTTTTTAATATTTTTGGATTGTTGCTATGAGCAGTTAAAAATCCCCATAATATGGATTAAAAATAACATTCCATCATTTCTTAAATTTTTTTATTTTCACTAAAACCACCCAAATCACTCTCACTATTTGATAAACAAACATATGCTGAAGTCTAGAAATAAAAAAATTTTGTAATTCTAAGTTATAATACTGTATTACAAAAATACAGTATTAGGAGATTACCGATGACTGCTACAGTACGCCTCGATAAATCACTGGAAGACAAGCTCGATTTTATCTCTCAAACGCTCCATAAAAAAAAGAGCGACATAATCCGTGATGCTATCTCCTATTATGCAGATAGTATACGAAACAGCAAAAAAAGCCGTATTTTAAAAGCAGTAGCCAAAACGAAAGATGCGGATAAAGCTGAAAACGGCATTTTTGATGGGACACTTGATGACGGTCTGTAAAGGTGAGATTTGGCTTGTTAATCTTAATCCGCAAAAAAAATCGAATGAAATAGGAAAAACACGTCCTGCCGTCGTTATTCAAAACGATATTCTCAATCAAAGTGATTACGCAACAGTTATTATTTTACCAATGACGACGATCTTAATCGATGATGCAGAACCATTACGCTTTAGAGTCAAAAAAAGGACAGGGCTTGAATCAGATTCTGATGTTTTAGTGGCTCATGCTAGAGCCGTTGATAAAGAGCGATTACTTCAAAAATTAGGGGTACTTACATCCGTTGAAATGGAGCAGATTCGTCTGTTGTTCAACGAAGTGGTTTTTTAAAAAAAATAGCAATAATATACTTAAGTTATTACTGGCTATATTACAAAAACCATAATTAAGGACATCCAATGCAAAATCGTAGAAATTTTCTTAAAGCTTCACTAGCAACATCAGTAGGTGTAGTAGCTGCCACTGTCTTACCGGCATCTGCTGCCGAGGATTCAAAGGAAAATATTTTCGCTTATACTAAAGAGCATCAAGGGAGATGGGAAGGTAAAGCAGGTAGTCATGCACCCATCATCACCATAGAGGGCAATAAAGTCACACTGGAAACAAAGCACGGCATGTCTGATGCCCATTACATCGTCAAACATTCACTTCGTGATGGCGATGGCAATGTTTTAGGAGAACAAGTCTTTTTCCCACAGGATAAAAAAGCCATTTCTACCTATGTTATTGAAGGAAACTATAAAGAACTATACGCGATGAGTTTTTGTAACATCCATGATCTATGGGTGACTAAATTTAGCAAATAAAATCTGTTAACTTCCAAATCCGCTTTTGAAATTGTCTTTGGCAACGACGATTTGCTTTTGCTTTTCTTTGCGGGAGGTATCTTTTTCAACAAAGATCTTTTCTCTCGTTTTTGGATCCATTTCGGTGTAATACATCACTGCGGAATACGTACCCGGTGTCGGCGTGAAAACCTGAGCCTGCTCAGGGTTCATCTTGAGTTCATCACTCGTGAAGCGTTTTAAATCATGCATGTCTTTTTCGGTACACCCCGGATGAGCTGCGATGAGATAATAGGTCAAAAACTGCTTTTTTCCCTCTTCGCGGTTGAGCTGATCGTACAGCTTTTTGAAATCGACGAGGGTTTGTTTTCCCGGTTTGTTCATCAGATGCAGTACATGGTCAGAAGTATGTTCCGGTGCTACTTTCATCTGTCCTGAGATGTGGTGTTTTACCATCTCTTTGAGATACTCATACCCTTGCTTCTTGTCCTCATTGATCAGGTCATAGCGTACCCCTGAAGCCACGAACGCTTTTTTAACCCCTCGTACCTCACGCATACGACGCAAAAGATTGATGATACGGGTATGGTCCACTTTCATCGATTTACACAAATGGGTATCGTCCACACAGCGCTGATGGGCACAGGTGCCATGTTTGAGCTTTTTGTTACACTCATAGCCATACATGTTAGCCGTAGGACCTCCTACATCGCTGATAATCCCTTTGAAATCCTTATACTCGGTAAACTGTGTCGCCTCTTTGAGTATCGATTCTTCGCTACGAGTACGTATGGTACGCCCTTGATGCACTCCGATGGCGCAAAAATTACACTCACCCCAACATCCTTGATGGGTCATGATCGAAAACTTAATCGTCTCTAGACACTTCACATCACCTTGCGGTCGGTGATAGGGATGCAGTTCCCTCGTAAATGGTAATGCGGATACCGCGTCCATCTCGTTTTCATCAAGATAATCGGCAGGAGGATTTTGGATACTGTAGCGCCCATCCACCTCTTGACATAGCCCATTGGCCGAAATTGGGTCATTGTTATCGTAAAACGCATCAAAAAGATCGATGTACTTTTCTTTGTCTTCCAGACACTCTTTGTGCGAGGGTATTGTAAGATACCCTTTTACCGGCTCTTTTGAGATATAACACACACCGCGTATGTTATGGGGTGATTCACCTCTCTCCAGTGCCTTTGGCAAAGCGATAATCGCCCCCTCACCCATCCCGTAGATCAAATAATCGGCTTTGGCATCAAACAAAATCGGCTTACGCAACTTGTTCGTCCAATAGTCATAATGGGTCACACGGCGCAGACTCGCCTCAATCCCACCCAACACGATAGGAACCGTGTTCTTGTAATATTGACGGATAAGATTGGTATAGACTAAGACCGCTCGGTCTGGACGTTTGTTATTGACACCCCCTGGGGTGTAGTCATCGCTATTGCGAAACTTTTTGGTTGCGGTATAGTTGGAGACCATTGAGTCAACACTGCCGCCGCTAACCCCCCAGAACAATCGAGGTTCTCCCAAACGTTTGATGTCCACATCGCTGGTAACATCAGGCTGACCGATAATACCAACCTTATAACCCTCACGCTCCAATATCCGTCCTACCGCTGCTATACCGATAAAAGGGGAATCAATATAAGCATCACCGTTGATAAGGATCACGTCGCAAGTGTCCCAACCGCGTGCATCCATTTCAGCACGGGTGGTTGGTAAAAATTTAGAAGTTTCAGAAGGGTTAGTTTTCATGAGCGTATTGTACGGTGAAACCTCTTACAGTCACCGTAATATTTAGAGGTAAAATTTACAGTAATCCTAATAACGCTATCAATAGAACTGGCGGTGTGATCACAAGCCCTACTTTCATGTACTCGCCCCATCCGATCTTGACCCCTTTTTGAGCCAATACATGAAGCCAAAGCAGTGTTGCCAATGAACCGATTGGGGTCATTTTTGGCCCAAGGTTACATCCGATGATGTTGGCATAAGCCAATGCATGATTCCCTGCTTCGGCAATGGCGATGTCCATGATCATGATGGTGGGCATATTGTTCATGACAGAACTCAAGATGGCAGAGAGAAAGCCTGTTCCGATAACAGCATAGACATTCCCCATACTCTGAAGCTCCACAATCACTCCTGCAAGATAAGTGGTAAGTCCACCGTTTTTAAGACCGTACACGACGACATAAAGCCCGATACTAAACCACACGACCTGCCACGGCGCGGCTTTGATCGTCATGATCGGTTTGGTGGCTTTGAAATAGGTCGCAACGCTCAAAAATATTAATGCCCCACCCAGAGCAAATACCGAGATTGGCAGATGATACGCATCCCCGATAAAATACCCCACCATGAGCAGTGCCAAAAACCACCAGCTAAGACGAAACATCGTCCTATTTTTGATTGCCGATTCAGGAGTGGCCAGCTGGCTAATGTCGATATACGTTGGAATATCTTTGCGAAAGTAGATCCATAATACGGCTATCGAGGCGATGATACTCAGTAAATTCGGTAAAAACATCGTTTTGGCGTATTCCCAAAAACCGATCTGAAAATACCCTGCCGTAACAATATTGGTCAGGTTTGAGATAACCAATGGATTGGAAGCACTGTCCCCGATAAATCCCCCTGCCATCAAAAAGGCGAACATTGCAAGGGGTTTCATCTTCAGATATTTCATCTTGGCCAGTACTATCGGTGTGAGGATCAACGCTGCGCCATCATTGGCAAAAAATGCCGCTACCAATGCACCCAGTATCAGGATATAGACAAACATCCAATGTCCGTTTCCTCCTGAAAGTCGAGCCATTTTCAGCGCCGCCCACTCGAAAAATCCGATCTCATCAAGCACCATCGAGAGGATGATAATCCCGATAAAAGCAAGCGTCGCATCCCACACGATAGAAGTTACCGTGATGACATCCGCAAAACTCACCACACCCAATATAAGAGCCAAAACTGCTCCCCCTACCGCCGTCGTGCCAATTTGCAACCCTCTAGGCTGCCATATTACTAAAACAAGTGTTGCTAAAAACACCCCGATTGCCAATGCCATCATCATTCTCCAAATCTTAATTGGGGAAATTGTATCATAATATCAATATATCTTGATATATTATTTTTATTTCGTTACACTTTCATAAAATCAAGGAGTCCTTATGAAACGTTTGCATTTACATATCAGCGTCAAAGACCTCGAAAAAAACCGTCAGTTTTATACCACCTTGTTCGGCAGTGAACCAACCAAAGTCAAAGAGGATTACATCCAATGGCTCCTCGATGACCCTTATATCAATTTTGCCATCTCCAGCGGCCGTGATAAAATTGGTTTGAATCATTTGGGAATCCAAGTGGACAGTGACGAAGCACTTGAGGCAATCGAACAGCGTCTCATCGAGGGAAATATCATGGGTGAGAAGCAAGAAGAGGCACAGTGCTGTTATGCTTCGAGCAAAAAATACTGGGTAGAAGATCCGCAAAACATCATCTGGGAAAACTACCATACGATGGAACAGATCGAAGTGTTTGGCGGGGATGAGTTTACAGGCGGAATAGGTTGCTGTCAGCCCACCTTTTCCAAAAACGGCCAATGGTCAACCGGCGGATGCTCGTAAATCATGGAAATCTTTTTACAAACCGCTGCGGCACTCAATGACGAAACGCGTGTTAGACTCCTTGCTTTTCTGAATCTTCACGGCCCTTTGTGCGTCTGTGATCTGCAGGAGAGTTTTGGGATGATTCAATCCCGCCTCTCACGCCATCTCAAAATACTCAAAGAAGCAGGATTTTTACGTGTGGATCGCCAGGGGACATGGGCCTATTATTCGATACGCTCACCGCTGGATCGTTTCCGCAGTGAGGCATTGGCTGAGATTTCTACGTTGAATATCGCCCTCCCCCCACTCATCAAACAAACAGGAGAATGTAAAATATGAAAAATGTGTTAATCCTCTGCACGGGCAACAGCTGCCGATCGATCATGGCCGAAGCGCTTATCAATGCCAAAATGGGTGATTGTGTATTGGCTCAAAGCTCAGGGGTCAAAGCCAGCGGCAAGGTCAACCCTCATGCCCAAGCATTGTTGGAAGCAAAAGGGTACTGGAGAGAGCAATATCACTCCAAAGTAATCGACACGGTGATCAATACCCCCTTTGATCTCGTCGTCACCGTTTGCGATCATGCCCATGAGACGTGTCCGATGTTTCCTAAAGCGGTTAAAACAATCCATATTGCGTTCGAAGACCCAAGCGGTAAAGAGGTAGAAGAGTACGCGAAAACATTGGCACGCATCGAAGAGACACTTTTACCGATCATCAAATCTGAGTTGTGTGACTGATTATGTGGCAAGAGAGTGTCAATATCCTCGTCTATGAGTGGCTAAAAATGGCTTATGGAGAGAGACTCTCGGATGCGCTGAACTTTTTTATCTACGATACGGTCAAAATCCTCTTTCTTCTCACCACGATTATCTTTGCCGTAACGCTGTTACGCTCCTATTTTTCGACCGAAAAAGTCAGAGTGTATCTCAGTAAAAGACATGAATATACGGGTAACATTCTCGCCGCACTCTTTGGGATCATCACCCCGTTTTGCTCGTGTTCGGCGATTCCCCTCTTTTTAGGTTTTTTACAAGCACGAATACCGTTGGGTGTGACGTTTAGCTATCTGATCTCTGCACCGCTTAACAACGAAATCGCCATTGCGATGCTGCTGACGATGTTCGGATGGAAAGTCGCGGCGTTGTATATCGGTTTTGGTTTACTGGTTGCAATCATCGGCGGTATCATCATTGGACGCCTCGGACTTGAAAAAGAGATTTTAATCGAAGTCAAACCCCTTGAAGGGGAACTAAACGTTGATGAAGAGAAAATCGCCTTTAAAACGAGACTCAAAGACGCCTATGACTATACGCTCAATATTCTCCAAAAGATTTGGCTGTACGTTCTGATCGGTGTCGGTGCGGGAGCGTTTATCCATGGCTACGTCCCTACCGAGTTTATTACCTCAATCGCAGGTGGGGACAATCCGTTTGCGGTACCTCTCGCGACACTGTTGGGTGTTCCTATGTACTCCAATGCCGCAGGGGTCATGCCGCTCATCGAAGTACTCACGTCTAAAGGGATGCTGATGGGGACGGCGCTATCATTTATGATGGCGATCACCGCCCTCTCACTGCCAGAAGCGATGATTCTAAAGCGTATCATGAGCCTCAAACTCATCGCTATCTTTTTTGGAACGGTGACACTGGGTATAATCGGTGTCGGATATCTGTTTAACGCACTATTATAGGAGACACTGATGAAAATCGAAGTATTAGGAACGGGATGCAGTAAATGCAAAACCCTCGAAGAAGCCACCAAACAAGCCGTAGCACAAAGTGGTCAATTCGCTCAAATCGAAAAGGTCGAAGACATCATGAAGATCATGGAATACGGTGTGATGAGTACCCCTGCTCTGGTCATCGACGGTAAAGTTATGAGTACCGGCAAAGTTTTAAGCGTGAATGAGATCATTGAACTGATTAAAGCACACTGATGGAAAACTTCCTTTTAGGATTGCTCGAATCGTACGGGGGATTGGTATTTGCAGGAGCGTTTAGCATCGGTGCCCTCACTTCTCTCGCCCCCTGCTCCATCATTTCGGTACCACTATTAGTAGGAAGTGCACTTGGGATGAGTTCGCATCTAAGCCCTCGTGAGCGTGTGCGATTTACCTATATTTTCGCCTCACTCTTTGCATTAGGGGTAACGGTAAGTTTCTCCATTCTCGCTTTCATGGTGGCTAAAATGGGATATTTTTTCTCTATTGCCCCGCTGGAAGCATACATTGCAGGTGGGATTGCAGCTATCATCATCGGGTTATATTCACTTGGAATTTTGCCCGAAGTGATCGACAAATCGCGCTGGATGAGCCATCTCATCACCCTTCGCTATGTTGGAGCTTTTTTGATCGGGATGCTCTTTGGTCTCGTTTCCACACCGTGTGCATCTGCACCTTTGGTAGCCATTATCACCGTTGCCGCCAATGCCCCTGACTGGTACGCATACTCTCTTGTTCTCACGTTTGCACTGGGTCATTCATTGTTATTATTAGCAGCTGGGGTATCCGTCGGATTTGCCCAAGGGGTCGCTTCCAGTTCTAAGGTGGCATTCATCACCGCATGGATGACTAATCTCTTCTCTTTTGCCCTCATCGCTATTGGAGTTTACTTTTTTATGTTAGCGTATCAACAACTGTAAAGGATTAACATGTTTAAATTTATTTCTTTGGTTGCACTGTGTGCAACTGTGTATTGCGCCGAATTGCAACCGCATCCATACGCCCTTGTTAAACAAGAGATAGGACGTGGTCAAACGGTCATGATCGAGGCAGGTTCCACTATGTGCAATGCGTGTAAAGAGATGGGGGAATTACTTTACCGTGAAAAACAAATCAATCCTGACCGCAAAATCTTTTTTGTCAATGTTGGTGAAGAACGTGATGCCGCCCGTGCCATGAAAATCCAAATGATCCCGACGCAAATCGTATACGATAAAAACGGAAAAGAGATCGATCGTCATATCGGGGGATTTACCACCGATGCTTTGAAAAAATTCCTAGCAAAACATAAAATCTAATAATGGACATATATGAAATTTTTCTCCCTATTTAAAAACCTCTCACATGATCAGCGCCGTGTTGCATTGGTCATACTGCTTAATATTATTATTGTCATCATCGAAAGTACTGTCGGGGTTATCAGCGGGTCTCTTGCACTGCTGTCCGATGCGTGGCACAACCTCAGTGATGTTTTGGCTCTCGTGGTAACGGCCATTGCTCTAGGTCTTGGAACGCGCGCCGCTACTTCCACCATGACCTACGGCTATGTTCGCAGTGAGATGATGGCGACGTTTATTAATGCGGGATTTTTATCGCTCTTGATGATCTGGGTTGCTGTAGAGGCCGTGGATCGTCTCATACACCCCATGCCCGTAGATGGATGGCTGACTATGGTTACGGCAGGGATCGCATTGGTCGTCAATACTGCCAGCGCCGTCATTTTAGGTGGACATGCACATACCCATGATCACGATGAAAACGACGATGCCCACCATCATCATGATCTCAATGTCCGTGCCGCTTTTTGGCACATGGCAAGCGATGCGATTCTCTCTCTTGCCGTCGTACTGGGAGGTGCTACGATGATTGTGTGGGGAATACCCTGGATCGATTCGGTTCTGTCATTGGTCTTTGCCGCAGTGATTTTGGTCGCCAGCGCTAAACTGATCTCTCAATCCTTTGCCAGCCTCATGGATCGCACTGATCCAAAAAAACTTGCTAAATTCTCAAACATCATTATGAAAAATTCACAAGTTTTGCAAATACATGATGTCCATCTCATACGCCCTTCCAGCCGTGAACACTATTTTTCAGCACACATCGTACTGGAGGAGACCCTTGCTCTTGCCGAGGTAGAACATATCATCGAGGAACTTCGTCACGACCTCTCCCATGCTGGAGCGACTCATATTCTCCTTCAGCCAGAAACATCCAAATATGCCAATAATAATAAACAATGTGATGGGCATATCCATCATCATAAACACTAATTAAAGCTTACTGACTATCGATTTGATTTCACTTATAAGTTCTTGTTGTCTGGCATACAGATATTCAATCAAGAAGCTCTCATACGGCTCTTCAAGATCGAGAAGAACAACCACTTTGATATATTCTTCCATATCTTTTATAAACTCAATATGTCCCGTAACTATCATACTCGCTACCCCATCTTGTGCTCGCTTAGAGGGAAGATGAAAATGCATGGTAACCAAAGTTCCGAGTTCCGGGATCCCTTTAGGGTTATTGACACGACACGCGATTGAGTTAATGGATATATCCAGGATAGAGGCTGAAATCACATTTTTGAGTGCATTGATAGTAACGTGCATCCTATGATCACTTTGAATACGAATATGTTGCCGACTGTTTGCGGATGCTTTTAGTGGTACAAAATTGCGAAAAATCGCTATCTTCCTCCCTATATCGACTATTTTAATCTCTGCGGCAATATCAAAAGGGAGATTCGTGGCTTGGATGACAATACTTTTTTCGACCTGCATCGCATACCCTTGGATCTTTTCAATCGCCATATAGACTAAACCATCCGCAATCTTGATAATTTGCCCTATGGTATTGATACGTATCCCTTTATAAAAATTAAGGAGTTTGACCTGTGATTTGGATAAAAACAGTTTTTCAAGATAATGTAAAGCCTGATCTTTAATATCCAAGGACTTATCATCAAAAGTGACTTCATAATAGACTAAATGGGACAAATCACTGAGAATCAGCTCTCGTTGATTAATATGGTCAATAATACTGATCGCTTTATTCAACTCCAATTTAGACATGTCTACAACAAACGAATCCAGGATTGGAATAGCCCCTTGAACAGAAACCTGCGCTACCACATTTTCATGCAGCCGCTCCAATCCATCTCGAAGCTCATCGAGCGAGACTCCCTCATCAATGATTGTAAAGACATCCTTATGCCAAAGTGCAATATTAGCCATAGCATTGAAATGTTTTTTAGCCATTTCAAATATTTCTCTACAAATCTCATTGTAAACATCTTCGCCATATTCGACAATGATCTTTTCTTCATTTTCAATCATGATGATGACAACAGGGATAGGTTCACTCTCCTGTTTGTGGACGACAAAAGCATCTTTAAGAATCTCAATAAAATTGATCCGATTGAGAAATGTTTTCTCTGCTTTTTTGAATGCTCCGCCTATGGGACTCATTTCGACTAATGTTTCACTATCATTGATTTTATGAGCATCTACCAAAAACGATTCAGACAGCTTTTTATGATTGAGCAATTCCCGTATTTCAGGTGTTGTTATGTTCTTCAAAAAGTGAGCCGAATCAGAAGTATCGAAAGTATTTATAGCAGAAAGTCCATAATAGCGCTTAAAGGCTTCATTCGCAAAGACCCCCTTATTCCCACGATATATCCAATACATATGGGTCGTATTATCCACAATTTGTTTGTAATTCAATGTTACAAGCGATTCATTGTGTTTTTTGATAATGGCGGGGAGAGTGGCAAGCATCATCGTGGCGAACTCTTGCACATTGGCAATGAAAGGTCCCACATATCCTGCTTTATAATTCAACGCCTCTTTGTATAAACCAATTTTCACCTCATCAGAAAGGACAAACGTTTCAAGACGCTGTATTTGTGCACTCTTGGCACGTGATTCAGATGATGATATGTCTGTAAGTACCCCATTTACAATGAGGATATGACATGTCAAAGATTCGCTAAGTGCTTCTGAAATTGATATACGGCGCATAGAGCGAAAATACTCAACACCCGCCTCACAGATTACACCGCTATTTGCTTCATCACCAATAATCAGTAAATCAAAAAATTTAGTATATTTACTAATCTTTTCCATTGGCATTCGAAAACTCTTTTTGTAAAATAATTCTTTTATTGTAGCGTGTTCTTACGGGTCTAGTGCAAAAATATTGATTAAAATACGCATATAATGAGCATTAGGGTAAAATTTCAAAAATATTTACAGGAATTTTAATGCTTCGCTTTGCCCCAAGTCCTACCGGAGATATGCACATCGGCAATCTTCGAGTCGCTTTGTTTAACCATATTATGTCAAAAAAACGGAATGAACCCCTGCTCGTACGTATCGAAGATACCGATAAAGAGCGCAATATTGAGGGAAAAGAACTCGAAATATTAGAACTATTGGCCCTTTTTGGAATTGAGCATCAAGAACATCAACTACAAAGTAATAATCTAAAATTTCACCGAGCTATGGCACTACAGCTTCTACACGATAAAAAAGCTTTTAACTGTTTTTGTACTCCCGAAACACTCGAAGAAAAACGCGATGCCGCCAAAGAAGCCAAAATTGCATACCGTTATGACGGTACATGCGAAAAACTTCATGCCGAAGAAGTTATTGATAATACGGCACCCTTCACCATCCGTCTTAAAAAACCGTCTCACAGTATTACCGTACAAGACATGATCAAAGGGGAAGCTTCTTTTGCACCCGATGATATCGACAGCTTTATCATCATGCGTACCGATAAACACCCGACCTATAATTTTGCCTGTGCGGTGGATGATATGCTCAGTGATATTTCCCTCATTATCCGAGGTGAAGATCATTTTAGCAATACTCCTAAACAAATCGCCATCCATCAAGCGCTTGGATATGACAAAAAAATTGACTATGCCCATTTACCGATCATTCTCAACAATGAGGGTAAAAAAATGTCCAAACGAGATGACGCATCCAGTGTAAAATGGCTTTTGGAAGAAGGATTTATACCCGAAGCGATCATGAACTATCTTATCTTGATCGGTAATAAGACCCCTAATGAGATATTTACCGTTGAAAATGCTATTACGTGGTTTGACCTGGCAACGATCTCCAAATCGCCTGCCCATTTTGATATCGATAAACTCAAATTTATCAACCGTGAACATCTCAAGATGATGGATCCAAAAGAGCTCTCCCGATACGTCGGATTTGCCGATGACGATATAGGACGATTGGCAAAACTCTTTTTGGATGAAGCAAGTACACTCAAAGAGCTCCGTTCTAAAATAAGTGCTATTTTTTCTCCAAAGATCGTACCGGATGAGTACAAAGAAGGATTTGAACTCTTACGCGATCTTACCCTCAAAGCTCCCCATTATGATGATTATGAATCCTTTAAAGCCTATTTGACACAGCACAGCGGTCTAAAAGGGAAAAATCTCTTCAAACCGTTACGTATTCTCATCGGAGGTTGTGAACACGGCCCTGAGATGAGTGATTTGTACAGCTATGTCAAAAATTATATAAAAGAGGTCGCAAAATGATAATGGAAATTTTGATCAAACTGTATGCGTATATTCTTTCACCCCTATTATCTGCCTATACGTGGGTTATTATTATCGGTGCGCTGCTTACATGGGTACGTCCTGACCCATACAACCCGATCGTACAGATCATCTATCGTTTGACTGAACCAGCTTATCGTTTTGTTCGACGGTTAATGCCAACAGTGTTCAACGGATTGGATATCGCACCGATCATCATCATTCTCCTGTTAAAATTCGTAGAGATTATTCTAGAAGTGGTCTTTAACCGATTGGCACTACTATGAGATATTCAATTATTTTAAGTCTGCTGCTTGTCTCTTCAAGCTGGGGGATTACTTTAGACGATATCAACGACAAACCCGCATCACGTCAAAAAAACTTTTTAATCTGGCAATATTTGCATCAAGACATCAATGCGTCCCAAGCCAGTGATGCGTTTTATCAAGTTGACAATGTCAATAGCAGATTTTTATTTGACTATGCCGCTAAAACGAATGAAGAAGAGATCAAATATACCGTAAACTGCATGCAAGTACCCGCGTGTGATCTCCCTGCAATTGCACAAGACGACTGTCTCATGCTGGCTCTTACACCGGCCAAAGCCGCGGGACTCAGCAATGAAGAACGAAATACAATTGCAACACGTTTAAACGATAAATTTGGCAATGTCCAATGGCTTCATACTATGAATCAAGAGAGCTTTTATACCTCAACGCAAAATCTCTCTAACGAGACCACCCTCTTTCGTCTTGCCGGTACAATCTATCGTTATGACCATTTCAATCATCCCTTAACGCCTGAAGTCCTTGCTGCATTATCATCAATGCAGAGCTTCGGAACTATAGTCTATTTATCCGTTACTGATCCTAAAATGGATCAGATACAGGAGTCTTTATCGGATGTTATTGATGGGAAATTCGATCCTCAAACCCATTTCTTCTTGGCGATGAACTCTATTAAACACGGCAAACTCAACATTGCCTTGGAACACCTAAAAGAAGCAAATGCCCATTATTATTCCCCTATTGACAAAGATAAGACCCGCTTTTGGATGTATCAAATCACCAAAGACGAAAACTATCTCAAAGACCTCTCACAAAGTTTGGACATCAACATGTATGTTCTGTATTCCAGAGAACTGCTTAATCTTCCGACCGAAAACTATTTTACGACCTTGCCAACGGTGAACAATCCGACCAGTGTCAAAGGAATTGATCCCTTTGAGTGGAGAAGCTTTTCCCAAGATATTATGACCTCTAAGCCAGACACCATTGCCGAGCTTATCGACCGCTGTGACGGCAATGAGTCTATGGCGATACAAGGGTACATACTGGAACGAACGTATGAGCCCTATATCCACAACTTCACCATGGCGTATGATCAATACATGACCAACATCAGCACCGATAAAAAAGCCCTCATGTATGCTCTAATGCGTCAAGAGACACGATTCATCCCGGGACTCATATCCCGTTCATTCGCCCTTGGATTGATGCAGATCATGCCGTTTAATGTGGATACTATCAGTAAAGTCCATCCGCTCAAACCTACGACTTACTTTGATATGCTCAAACCGGAGTACAGTATTGCCTATGCTGTTTCACATCTAAAGCATTTGGAAGAGAAATACTACAACCCTGTCTTAATTGCCTACGGATACAACGCAGGGTTTGGATCGACAAAACGTCTTTTGACCGAGGGAGGACGATTTTTACCGGGAACGTATGAACCCTTTTTAAGCATGGAACTTATGGGCAATGAGGAAAACAGAGAGTACGGAAAACGGGTACTTGCCAATTATGTGATCTATAAAAAAATCTTGGGAGAAGAAGTGAAGATCACTTCCCTTTTTGATAATTTAATACAACCTTCCCAGTCTGATTATTTTCGAGCCCAAGCGTTAAAACTCCCTCAGTAAAGTTATTATACTTGACAAGATAGAACCGGTTCCATGTATTGCGAACCGGAATAAGCTCTCGACGAAGATCTTTTTCCGCAAGTTCCTCGATCTCTACAGGTTCTTGTCCATTGAGTGTCAAGCGATAGCCAATATCATGAATATCTCTTTTTTTAACACTTCTCATATCGTTTTCAAAATAAATAGCGGCAATAAAATACTCACCATCCTTATATTGCTGTGGATAGACAGGATTCAGATAAACAGCAGAAATAATCGCTTTGGTTTCTAGGGAGAGGATGATACTGCCCGTCCGCAACTGCTCAACAGATCGTTCATGGGCTGCATCCATCTTAAAAAGATCAAACGCCCCCGGATTAGCACATCCGCTCATGGTCAATAGTGCAACAAGCGAAAGCATAGAAAATCGCATAGGTATCCTTTTTTATGTTCATGTTCATTATCTTAACGAAATTTCAATGATAGTTGACTTGAAGGTTGAAAAGTATGTTAAAGCTAGTTCGGTATGACGTGGGAAAGAAATGAGCAAATATACAAACCATAGATATGGTACAATAAACCATGTAAAAAGGAGAATGAATGTTAGCATTACCCATATCCGAAAATCAGATTGTTCAGCTTATTTCACAGCTTGATTTGGCAGCGCTTGAAAAAGTTCGTAAAGCCATTGTCAAAAAAGAGGCTTATTTTAAACGATTTCAAAAAGCTCCTATTGATGAAATAGTCGAAGATTTTAAGCACGAAGGATACAGCAGTGACTTTTTAGCAGACTTAGAAGAGGGTCTTAAAAAAAGTAAAATTTATCAAAAATGACTATTTTAGCACTTCGTGACGATCAGCATGATTATCTTAAACAACATCAGCTGTTTAAAAAATACGAAAAAGTCAAACATATTTTTCAAGAAAACCCATTTCATCCCTCCCTCAATATGGAACTATTAGAACCCAAACACAGACTTTTATACTCGTTTCGCCTTGATCGAAAATACAGAGCAATTTTTGCGTACGTAGATCATGAAACGATTGAGATTATCACTTTTACGAATCATTATAAATAAGGAAAATACGGGGACAGGCTGAAATTGATGGCAACCTTTTTTAAAGAGGCCTTTAGAACTACGTTGTATAAATCATTCAGCCATTTTTGACTATAATATGCATATATTTAAGGCATGAGGCATTTTTTGAAAAAACGTTTAGCAGTCGCATTTACAGGCCCTTCAAACAGCGGTAAAACAACCCTGATTTTAAAAGTGGCTCGAAAGATGATCCATGAGCTGGGATTGAAAGTCACTATCATCAAAAATGACCCCAAAGATAAAGCGGTTGTCGATGTCCCAGGCAAAGACAGCTACAAGTTTAGTGACACAGGAGCCGAAGTTATCATTACTTCACCTACACGCACTACTTATTTTTCCAAACGACATAATGAGCTGGAAGATATGATCAGTATGTTTGGTGAATTTGATGTCCTTCTTGTAGAAGGACTAAAAAACCTGCCATTACCTCGTATCAGTATCTTTCGTAACTCCATAGATGAAGATTATTTTCCATTTATGAATGCCTTGGCGATCGATCATACGATCAGCACCACGGATTACACTCTCCCTGAGTCCGTTGACCTACTCGATCTCAATAATCCTGATATGGTCGTTGACTGGATTTTAACACACGCAAAGGTAATTGAATGAAAGAAATTTTAGAAGCGATTGAGCGAAGCGCCATTCGAATCAAACATGCAATTGATGTCAAAGACATCGGTTATTCTCAAGAACAAAACAGCTCGGGTGAAACACAGCTTCAGCTCGATATACAAAGCGATCTTATCATCGAGGAAGAGCTTAGTAAAATCAATAGTGTTCATACTATTGCCAGTGAAGAAAAAGAACTTCCGATGCTTCTCAATGAAGCTGGACATTATTACATCGCCTTTGATCCACTCGATGGATCATCCCTTGTAGACGTCAACCTAAGTGTGGGATCGATATTTGGGATTTATGATGGAGAATTTATCGGAAGCAAACTTGTTGCATCCTGCTATGTCGTTTATGGCCCGCGTGTAGAGCTTGTATTTGCTCATGAAAGCAAAGTAAAACTCTATCTTTTACAAAACGGTGAGTTTGAATACGTCAAAGAGATTCACTTGAACGAAAAAGGAAAAATCATGGCCCCTGGCGGAACACAGCAGTTTTGGGCACCGTATCACAAAGCAATGATCGATTCCTTTTTCGCAACCGGATATCGCCTACGCTATTCGGGGGGAATGGTTCCAGATTTGCACCAAATTCTCCTCAAAGGGGGAGGATTATTCAGCTATCCGGGAGCATCCGATAAACCTGAGGGTAAATTGCGCCAACTCTTTGAAGTATTCCCATTTGCAATGATTTTTGAGATGGCTGGCGGTAAAGCAATCGATGGTAAAAACAGAGTGTTGGATAAAGTAACCGCACACGTACATGACACATCACCCTGTTTCTTTGGGTCTACTCATGAGATTTCTGTAGTAGCGGATGTATATGGACGCAACTAATAACCCTTATGAAGCCAAATTGGAGGAAGCAAAAAATGCCCTCCAAGAGTGTCAAACTTCAAAAGCATTAGAAAGTTGTTTGAATTGCCCATCACTCATTGGATGCCCGATTCGTACGGCGTATGTCCGCACCGTGTATGAAAGTATGTCCAAGGGTGAAACCGGCGGATTTGATTTTTAATATTTTAAGGAATAAAACATGAAAAACTATATCACTACTCCCATTTATTACGTCAACGGCGAAGCCCATATCGGACATGCCTATACCACTTTTATCGCTGATACACTTGCACGACAGTCACGCCTTATTGGAAATGAGACTTATTTTCTCACAGGAACTGACGAACACGGTCAGAAGATCGAAGAAGCAGCGAAAAAACTCGGCAAACCAACTCAAGAATTTGCCGATGAGATCAGTGCAACGTTTAAAAATTTATGGGAAGAGTTCGATATCAGTCACGATCAGTTTATCCGTACAACCGATGCCAAGCACAAAATAGGGGTACAAGCCGCTTTTGAGAAAATGATGGCAAAGGGTGATATTTACAAAGACTTTTATGAAGGAAACTACTGCGTAAGCTGTGAGACCTTTTTTCCTGAATCACAACTCATGGATGGCGGATGCTGTCCTGATTGCGGACGGGCTACGACTATTGTCAAAGAAGAGAGCTACTTTTTTCGCCTCTCTAAATATGAAAAACCTCTTATGGACTATTATGAAGCCCATAATGATTTTATCCTCCCAAAATCACGTCGTAATGAAGTTATGAGTTTTGTAAAAGGGGGATTACATGATCTCTCGGTAACACGTACCAGCTTTAGCTGGGGTGTTCCCGTACCTGCATCACTTAATGATGACAAACATGTCATGTACGTTTGGCTCGATGCTCTTCTCAACTACATCACAGCGCTCGGATACGGTAATGATGAAGCAAAAATGGGATTCTGGCCTGCGACAACTCAGCTTGTAGGTAAAGACATTTTGCGTTTCCATGCCATCTATTGGCCCGCATTTTTAATGAGCCTTGACCTTCCATTGCCAAAACGTATCGGTGCCCATGGCTGGTGGACACGTGACGGTGAAAAGATGTCAAAATCAAAGGGCAATGTCGTCGATCCACGAGAAGTAGCACAGCACTACGGTGTTGAAAACTTACGTTACTTTATGATGCGTGAAGTTCCCTTTGGTCAAGACGGTGATTTCTCACAACGTGCCCTCATAGACCGTATGAACTCAGACCTGAGCAATGACCTTGGAAACCTACTCAATCGTGTTATCGGGATGAGCGAAAAATATTCTGCTTTTGCAATCGATAGCGTTGACGTCCTCAAATACCATAGCAAAGAGATTGATGATGCCCATGCCATTATTGCTACTTTGGAAAACTACATGAATGATCTTCAACTGCACCGTTACCTCGAAGAGCTTTGGAAAATCTTTACTATTGGCAACAAAGCGATTGAGGAATACGCTCCATGGGTCAAGATCAAAGAGGGATGTACCGACGAAGCACTTGCTACGGTTGCATTGGTCGCCAATTTGCTTGCCAAAGCTTCTGTCATGCTGCATGCCATTATGCCAAAAACAACGGCGACCATTGCCGATGCGCTAGGATTTGAAATCACGACGCTTAGCTATCAATCGTTGATTCTTAACAAAGAATTGCTCAAGGCCTTTACGATCAAAAAAATCCCCCCTCTTTTCCCAAGAGTAGAAGAGCCGTTGATGCCAGAAGCGCCAAAAGCCATGTTAGAAGAAACGCCGGTCGTTGCTGTAGTAAAAAGTGAAGATAAAAAAGTATCGACTGTCCCAGAAGATGGGCTAATCACCATCGATCAATTTTTTCAAACATCCCTGAAAATCGGTACGGTACTCGAAGCCGAAGAAGTACCTAAAAGTTCAAAACTACTCAAGCTCAAAGTAGATTTGGGCGAGGAGTCTCCACGCCAAATCGTAGCAGGTATCCGTGAGTATTACAGCGCACAATCTCTTGTAGGGACTCAAGTATGTGTTGTTGCCAATCTTAAACCCGCTAAACTCATGGGAATGCTCTCTGAGGGGATGATACTAGCCGCCAAAGATGATGAGGGACTCTGTCTCGTACGTCCTGAAAAACCCCGCAAAAGTGGATGTTCAGTGGGATGAGACTCGAGAATATCCTCGCACTGACCAAAGGAACGCTTTACAGTACTCCCAATGTCACGCTCTTTGAAAACCTCGCTTTTGATGTTTCCAAAGTAAAACGAGGATCGCTTTTTGTTGCCTACGATCCAAATGAGATCAAAGAAGCATTAGCCAATGGTGCTTACGGCATACTCTTCGATAAACCTACCCAGATGGGAGATCCTGAAGTTGCATGGATCAAAGTTGAATCCATAGATGAGGCCCTAAAACGCCTTCTTCGCTTTTATCTACTTGAGAAAGAACTGCTTGTTTATGCTTGTGATCCTATCACTTTACATTTAGCATCCTCAGTATCGACCCCTTCCAATTTTTGCCCCGTCGAAGGAACAATGGCACAAGTGTGGGAAAAACTGTGGCCACTGGAAAAAAAATCTGTAGTCTTATATTCTCAAGCGCTTACTGATCCTGAAATATTCATCGAAACTTCTCAGCTTATACGTGCACAAGAAAACACCATTACCATAATCGAACAGACCCTCTTTGAGACCTCCTTTATCCATAATGATACTTTTTATGAACGTCAAATGCTCTCCCCTTTCTTCATCCCTTATTTAGAGCACTTACTGTTTTTTTACACCTTTATGCGTATCCCGTTTCAACTCAAAAGCTTTGGAAAGATGGGGCACTTTATCCCGGTATTTACCAATTCCAGACTGGAAATAAAAGAGTTTGGTAGCAGTGAACGCGTGATAATTTTTGAGCCCCTTCTGGAACTCATCGATGAGCAGAGAGACTTTTTACATATTCAGGCTTCTTGGGCAAAAATACTCTATTTTGTACCCGATAGCATGCGTTCAAGTATCACGATAGGTATCGATAATATTCTCTTTTATCGATACCCTGAAGAGATATTGACACTCTTGCAAACCAATGACTTTCATTTTGCCCTTGTCGCCGGTACAGACAAAAGTATTTTAAATCCGACACGTTCCTCAATGACACAATTAGGATTTGATTTTTAATGCATCTGAATCGCTTTTAATTCCTGTCTCAACAGTTTTTCATCTGCCAATATCGTTCGTACCAGATCATGAAATGCTTTAGAATGATTCATATGATGCATATGGGCTAATTCATGCACGATAATATAATCTACATAACGATACGACAACTGCATCATCATCACATTAAACGTCAATACACCGTTCGAATCACAGCTTCCCCATCGACGACGCATACTTTTATAACGTATCTCACTGGGTGATAGTCCCATTTTTTGTGCGTAATAACGTATTCGTGAAGGCAGTGTTAAAAGGGATTCGTTATGATAAAAACGGGTGTAATATTTTTTTATATCAGTACTATTTCGACTCTTTACGAGCGATTTTTGTAGTTGTGGCAGTTGCTCAACAGGAACGATCTCACCACGGAACAAAATCGTTACTCCCAAATTATGAGTAGGAGTAGATCGCCGTATAATCTCTAATTTTGCATTGATCCAATCGGATCTTTCAATAAGCAATCGACGTATACGCTGTTCATCTTTTAGCGGTGTTCGCACCCTAACCTCACCCTCTTTTGTTAAAGAGATATACGTATTACGATTGGTAGGAACATGACAATGAATAAAAGACGAATGCAGCGGATCAAAGTGCATACGCTATTGGGTCCTTTTCACCTGCCAAATCAAACCCGCGTAAACGCAAGCGGCAGCTGTCACATACACCACAAGCTTTCTCTTCGCTCTTATAACAACTCCAAGTTAACGCTAAAGGAACATCAAGCTTGCAGGCTTCTTGTACAATCTGTGATTTTTTCAGATGTACCAACGGCATTTCAATACGTATATGCGTTGTCTCTTTTGTCCCTAAATTAGTAGCTTCCTCAAATGCACCGATAAATGTTTCTCGACAATCAGGATAGCCGCTACTGTCTTCTTCTACTACCCCAATCGCGATCACTTCACATCCCTCTTTTTCAGCGATGGCGGTAGCGATACTCAAAAAAATGCCGTTGCGAAAAGGGACATAGGTTATGGGAACCCCCGATTCAATCCCTTGTGTCGGTACATCAATACTATGATCGGTCAATGCCGAAGCACCAATAGTTTTGAAAAAATCCAAATCTATCTCATATTTTTCACACACTCCAAGCTCTTCGCATATTTCTCGAAAACATGAGAGTTCCTTAATAACAGTACGCTGACCGTAATTGAAATGCAACGCGATAATCTCATACCCTTGCGCTCTCATAATATACGCTACAAGTGTAGAATCCATTCCTCCACTCATAATACACAATGCTTTTTTGTTCATCTATTGCCCTTTGATGAGATTGTACCAAGGGTCGGCTTATGCTACAATACTGCCATGATAGATATAGATAATCGAACCGATAAAAACTACAATTTTGATCTATTAGAAGAGATAGCATCAACGCTTACCCCACTTGAGATTGAACTTATCTTGACGGATAACGTCGAAATCGCACAGATAAATCTGGAATTTCGTGGTATTGACAAACCAACGGATGTTCTTAGTTTTCCCACTGATCCCTTTCCAGGCGCATCGCTGGGTACTATTATCATCAGTATAAATAAAGTTGAAGATATCGCAAATGAATTAGGACACAGTGAAAATGATGAACTGGCTTTGCTCTTTATTCATGGTGTATTGCATCTTCTTGGTATGGATCACGAAATCGATCAGGGTGAAATGCGCGCTAAAGAGGAATCCCTTGTTCGAGATTTTTCCCTCCCCTTGAGTCTTATCGTACGGACTCAAGGGTAAGATTCGCATCTTTTGGTTTAGAGAGCTTGACATAATCTAATTCCAATAACTTGTTATAAATCCCAGAGATAATTGCTCCTGTTGCTTCACCACCGTGTCCTCCATGCTCTACTAACACTGTCACAATAAACTGTGGATCATCCGCAGGTCCATAAGTCGTAAACCATGCATGTGAGCGTTTTAAGTACTCCATACTGTATTCATTCTGACGGTTAACCACACTTTGACTAATTCCGGTTGTTTGAGCTGTACCTGTTTTACCCGCAATAGGAAATCGAGTAGAGACATAAGCCTTTGCAGTACCATGTGGATCATTACAAACTTCACGCATTGCACGCTGAACAATCGGCAATTTTTGTTTTTCAATTTTTGTAAGAACATCACGCTCTTTAGGGCTATAAATTTTGGATCCTACTTTGTACGCGATATGAGGTACAGGTAGCTTTCCAGTTGCCATCAGTGCCGTATACTGTGCAATCTGCATAGGCGTTGCTAAAAAATCACCCTGACCAATAGCCGTATTGAGGGTTTCTCCACGATACCATGGCTGCTTAAACTTCTCTTTTTTCCAAATACGACTGGGGACCGTACCTATAAATTCATTCGGAAGATCAATATTGGTCTTTCTACCCATTCCCATTCGATTTAGCCCATTGGCCATACGTTGAATACCAATATTCAGACTACCTTTATAAAAATAATCATCACAGCTTTCTCTTATCGCATGTTGAACATTGATACCGCCGCCGTGACCTGTCTTTTTCCAACACCGAAAAGAACGGTTTCCCAAACGAAATGTCCCCGTACAATTAATCGTTGAGTCTTCGTTCAGGATACCGGAGGAGACATAGATCAATCCTAATCCTGTCTTGATAGTGGATCCTGGAGGGTATAACCCATTAACGATTTTATTCGTAAATGGAGCGTCAACGCTATTGATCAAATAGTTCCACTGATCCGTACTGATCCCTTCAACAAAAGCATTTAGATCATATTCAGGGTAGCTTCCAGCTGCATAAACTGCACCCTTGGTATCCATAACAACAATCGCCCCAACTTTATTTTGAAACATACTGCTAATATAGTTTTGCAAACGCATATCGAGATTCAAGATTAAGGCACGATTTTCTTTTGTACTGCTTCTGCTGATCTCTTCAATCTCCATATTGTGCGCATTTACTTTTATCCGACGTTCCCCTGCTTCTCCTTGCAAGTAGTGATTGTAATATTTTTCAATACCGCTTTTTCCAACATGACCCAAAAGCTTTAAAATCGGATCTTTATCGACCTCTTTTTGATTAGCCTTGGCAACATAGCCTATTAAATGAGATGCAGAGTTTCCATAGGGATAAAGACGTTTTGGTGAAGGTGAAATTTTAATCGTTTCACGCAAATTCATCAAAGAATACAGTGGTATCATCGTCTCATGGGGGATAAAGTCAACCACATCAACAAAGCTATGATTGTAATAGGAATCTTGCTGTTTGTATGTTTTTTTAATTTTTTTAACATCAAGCGTTGGGATCATTGAGAGTAAATAAGCAACTTCCTGATCTAAAAGCGAAGCATCCTTCCCTTTTGTTAAATGGGGTGCAAGTGCTATTTTAAAACCCAATTCATTTATCGCAATAGGTTCAAGATTACGATCCAGTATCTCACCTCGTACCGGTGGAGAAAATTCTGTCTTTATACTATTGTTTTGGGCCAAGGATTCATAATGTTCATTGGATTGTATCGCGAGATGATAGACTCGTACTACCAACGATATCCAGATTAACGCAAAAATCGCTAATATAATTTTAAATTTCATCCGGCAATCGCAATCAGTGCAAACTCAATTGCCATATAAATAAGTACATGCCAATCCATACTTGGAAGCGGTAAAATAAATACACTGCTCACCATTCCTGAATAAAATGAGAACCCAAAGTAAGACAACAGCACAAATATCCCCTTAATCCCCATATCCGATTGAACCGTTTGTTCAATTTTTGGCATAACATATTGACTGATCAACGTAAAATAAACAATCGAAGAGCCAAACCAATATCCTTTTTCCGCTTCAAACATCAAAAGCATGACTGAAGCCACTATAAGCGAGAAAAGATCATACCTACGCAATGCTCTATAATAAAAGAATCCAAGGACCGCAAGCATTGGTGGGAGAACAAGATAGATACTGCTAAGCGCGATGTAGATGCCAAAGACGGCAATCCACAAAAGATCGCTTAGAGAGTTTTTATAAGTGATACTTCGTTGCATACAGGAAAATGTTTACATTTAATACAATCAGCCCAAATTTTATGCTCGGGAATACTCTCTTTTGGAATTTCTACAAATCCCAATCGTTCAAAAAAGTGCTGTTGGTAGGTCAGTGCCAATACTTCATTAAGCCCTAATAATTGCCCCTCTTGGCATACTTTACTAACCAATTCACTCCCAATATTTTGTCCTCGGTAATCACTATCTATGATCATCGATCGAATTTCAGCAAGATTAGGAGAATGGATATGCAATGCACAAAATCCTATTAATTTATCCTCATCCATGGCTAATGTATAGGAGCGTATATTCGTCGCTATTTCATCATCCGTACGCGCTAATATGATACCGCTTTCTATCTCAGGAGCAACCAATAGCTGCATTTGAGGAATATCGCTCAACGTCGGCTTTTTATACTCAATCTTCATGTGAATCCACATGTGTCAATAATTCATATATTTTAGCTACAACCTTATCCACACCCCGTTTTTTGGTATTAGATACCATTAACGCATCTGGAAACTGCTTTCTAAGTTCATTAAGCTCTTTTTGATTTAACTTATCGATTTTAGTAAAGACATTGAGAATAAATTGATCCTCACGACATATTTGCTCCAAATACTCAGAAACCGAATGGTCAATATCCAAATCAGGATGACGCGCATCAATCAAATGGACAAAAACGCGAAGCTGCTGACGCTGTGTAATAAAATCGGTCAAATTGCTTTCCCAATCCGTTTTTAACGATTTAGCAACTTTTGCATATCCAAAACCGGGAAGGTCTACCAATTTTGCTTCTAATTTTTCACCTGTGTCACGGTCCATAAACTCTACGTCAAAATAGTTTATAAGTCTCGTTTTACCGGGGGTAGAAGAGACTTTAGCCAATGATTTTCGCTGAGTAAGCGTATTTAGAATAGAACTTTTACCCGTATTTGAACGAGCCATAAATGCCACTTCATTCTGTAATGGGTTCTCAGGCGAGAGGCGGATATGAGGGGCAGATGTCATAAAAACCGAATTAATAATTTCGATCATTTTGACGATCCCTTTTTAGTCGTATCGTTATCTTGAATGGTAAATATCATCATGACAGGTTCATTGTTAGCACTCTGGGCACTGGCATGTCCTTGAACTGTATTTACAATAACTTTATCCCCTTTGACACGGCGAAAATCATCCATACGAATCAAATCCACTTTGGTATAAAATTGGTACTCTTTCTCATTAGGCAAATAAACCGCTCGCTGAGACTTACCTCTGTATTTTTCTTTTGATTCCGTCACAATATAAAAGGAAACATCCCCCTCGGCAACCATTTTAATGGGTTTTCGATCACTATCTGTGTAAATGGTGACTTTGGATGCATTAAGTTCATCCCGCCCTTTAGTTACCACGACATTCCCTGTAAAAACAGAAACACCTTTAGGCTGATCTGCTTTAAAATTTTCAGAAAGAACCTTAAGTTCTTCTCCATAGAGGGACAGAACACTTAATAATGCAATAAATATAATTTTTTTCATAATATTATCTTTCAATTAATCTAATTGGTAACTGCCCGAAACCATATCCGCACTTACCGTGTGCTGCTTGGTATTAAACAACAATTTTGTCCCGTTGACTCTGTTATTATTTTGTGTAATCACAAAATTTCCACGTGTTGAAACCAGTGAGCGAGGCGTGTCATATTTTCCCTCAGCGGAACGAAATTGCAATCCATCCTCCCGTATATAGTGGACATCACCGTTTAATGTAATCACATCTTTTTTATAGAGTGCCTCATTAGCACTGATCGATTCAAAAAGCTCTTTCGAATTATTGCTGAATTTTGCTGACGAAACCTCATAACGATCTTCAAAACGTTTCCCATGTTCACCTTCAAAAAAACGGTCAATTCCCAAAGAACTGATTTCATAGATTATAAATGATTCGAGTTCAAATTTTGGCACTTCATCCTTGTTCTCTTCTGTGAATACCGTGGGTTTGAAATAACCAAACATACCCACCAATAAACTCAGTACCAAAATGAAAAAAAGATTAATTGACATTTAAATCCATAAGCTCAAGAATTTTTCACGCTCGCCATTATGATCGATCACTTTTTCAATCATCTCACGCACAACTGCATCTCCGCCTATATTCTCAAGCACTGTTGCAACCCCGTGAAGATGATGAGAACCATCCTTGGGAGTATATCCCTGCCCCACCCATTGCAGCATATTGTAATCATTAAGGTCATCCCCGATTGCTGCTACCTGATGAGATTCGATTCCAAGCTCTTCACATAGTTTTTGGGCAACACTCAGCTTATCATCTACCCCCTGAAATAAGTAGGGAATACGCAGTTCTTTTGCACGATTAGCTACAATCGCCGATTCTCGTCCGGTGATGATAGCGACACTATGTCCCATTTTAAGCCACGAACGGATAATAAAACCGTCTTTGACATTAAAATTCTTAATCTCTTCGCCTTTTTCATTGTAAATGATACGCCCATCGGTCATACATCCATCAACATCCAGCAACAACAGTTGAATCACAAAACACCTTTAGTACTAGGAACTCCGGCACGATCATTTGTCATTAGAGCACGACGTAATGCCACTGCCAATGATTTAAATGCCGCCTCAATAACATGATGCTTGTTTTTTCCCCGTAATAAAACGATATGTGCTGTTATGCCTGCATTAAAGACAACTGCACGAAAAAACTCTTCGACCAATTCAACATCAAACTGCCCTACTTTTCCTTCCACTTCAACGTCATACAATAAATAAGGGCGATTACTCAAATCAAGATCACAGCTTACTGCCGCCTCATCCATAACAATCACAGAATTTCCAAAACGTTCGACTCTCTCAATGGGGTAAATGGCTTCACGTAATGCTTGTCCCAGCACAATGCCTATGTCTTCAGCACTGTGGTGATCATCAATATGCGTATCACCTTTGCAGGTTACATTTAAGTCTATTAAAGAGTGTTTGGCAAAACTTTCCAACATATGATCCAGAAAACCAATCCCCGTCATTATGTTGCTTTGACCACTTCCGACAACATTGAGTTCAAGCGTAATGTCCGTCTCTTTTGTCTTGCGATTTTTTTGGATCATCTTATTCCCTTGTGATAAACTGGCCTTCAAAATAGCCTTTTGCAATAAAGTCTCTCGCTTCGGCTTCACTCCTGAATCCGCGCAGCCAAATTCTAAATAATCGATCGTTATTATACTGCGAATCTTTGATGATTGCGGAGTATCCGTGAAAAGAGGCATACTTTTTTTGTGTCTCTAGCGCCCCTTGAATATTTGCGAATGCACCGATCTGCACGGCAAATGAATTCAAGACTTCCTGTTTTGGTCCCGTAGCTAATCTCTTTAAATTGATCGACTTTGAATCTGTTGGTTCAAATCCAAGGACTTCCAATGTTACGGGAGCGCTCCCGTGAGTAACCAAATCAATCTCTTTTGCCGCTGCAAACGACAAGTCAATAATACGACTCTCAACAAATGGACCTCGGTCATTGATACGCACCACAGTTTGTTGCTTATTTTCAAGATTAGTGACACGTACTACTGTATTCATTGGCAGTGTCTTATGTGCGGCCGTCATCGCATACATATCGTATGCTTCACCGTTACATGTTGATTTTCCATGAAAGTCACTCCCATACCAGCTTGCACGTCCGCTCATGGTATCTCCAACATTCACTACCGTTGGATAGTATTGCTTTCCAAAAACCGTATAAGGGCGCATAGATGCAACCAGCTCACCATTTTTTTTCTTGATCGTAGATGGCCTATCTGCGAGAACATCCGAAGGGTATTTTTTAGACACTTTCGATGGGCGATACTGATAAGAACCCATATAGGAGGTACACCCGCTCATAAGAAGCAGTGTGGCTATTAACAGAACTCTAATCATTTATTCTAACTTCCTCATCGTTTTCTTTGGCTTTGGATTTACTAAAAGGACTTTTTTCTTTTAACTGTTCAATGGCCGCATTGTACAGTTTTACGACTGAAACCTTAGTTTCAACTGGTTGCGGCATATCAAGCGCTGCATGTCTGATAAATCCTTGGTTGATCGGAATTTTAATACTACGATTCAGGTGCAGTTCATCACGGTCACCCATCATATTTTCGACTCGTATTGCCGCCGTTGGAACATTGTATTGCTTTGAAAGTGTCGCAAGGTTTTCCCCTGCTTTTGTTCTGTGCATCACAAAGTACCCTTTTAAGGCTTTTGTACGGTATGTCTGACGAAACAACTCGAGCTTAGCCTCAGGAATATATACAGGATACATATCCTTACTCGGAGGGGTGACTCCTCGTCTTAGATGCGTATTGAGTAAAAGTAACTTCTTTTTTGGCATTTGTAAAACTGCCGCTATGTGATTAATCTCTTCTCCTTCAGGAAGATAAACGGTAGCAATGGGATTCTCAGATGCTACACCGATCAAATGGTCATATTGGATCTGTTCTAAAAAGACTTGATCACTTGCCAATAAAGCCAACGCAATGATTTTACGAATATAGCGGCGGCTTTCCGGAGGAATGTATCCCTTGTTCGGATTTGCCAAAACAGCTAAATCATCGCTTCCGGCTTTGCGTATTGCCTTAGAGAGTCTGCCATCACCGCAGTTATAGGCAATAATAGCAAGATACCATTTACCAAATTGACGGTGTAATTGAGATAAGTAGGTAATAGCAGCACGTGTAGATTTTAGATGATCACGTCGTTCATCTACATAAGGAGTGATCTTTAATCCATGCAGCCTTCCAGTTGTGGCCATAAATTGCCATATTCCGCCAGCACCCTGAGAAGAAGTGGATAATGAATCTAACCCCGATTCTGCCAAAGCGACAAATAAAAACTCACTGGGTAAATCAGATTGGGAGATAAGAGAAGAAAGCATCGGAATCAATATGTCTGCATTTTCAGGAGAATTAGCGAACCCATTCTCCGTACAATCCCGTTTTTGTGCGACATACATATCGTCTAAATAGGGATCTCTTAAAAAGGATGCAGGTACATCAAAATGTTTTAATACGGTTATTTTTTTTTCGTCATTAGGATTAAACGCGAAAGAATAAGCATTACAAAACAATGTAATCATAAGTAACAACCAGCGCAACTTACCCCCTCACTCTATTGACTTAATAGTGAATAAGTATAACACCAACTTATTAATGTTTGGTTAATCCCCTAAAAAGTGCTTTTGCATTATCCGTAGTCAACGCTTCAATTTCTTCCAATGAGAACTCTAATAACTCCGAAATCTTTTGAGCAACGAGTTTGGTATATGCAGGTTCATTGCGCTGTCCACGATGTGGATGAGGCGTTAGATACGGGCCATCGGTTTCAATAAGTAACTTCTCTTTAGGTATTTTAGGCAAAACATTGACCAATTTTTTCGCATTGCTAAACGTCAATACTCCACCTACCCCAAAATAAAAACCTTGATCGGCAAGGCTGAGCAGTTCATCATCTGCATTGTAACAATGTAATACTCCCCCAACCTCTTGCGCTCCCTCTTCAAGTAAGATCATCTTAGAGTCATGACTCGCATCACGAATATGAACGATCAACGGCTTTTTCACCTTTTTTGCGATACGGATTTGTACTCGAAATGCCTCTTCTTGACGTTTTTTTTCAGCAATTTTTTCTTCATCCGACCCTTCGAGACGAAAATAATCCATTCCGCACTCCCCGATTGCAACACACTTGGGATGAGCGGCAAAATATTCAAAATCCAAACCTTCCATCCCCTCTAAATCATAAGGATGCACCCCAACTGCAAAATAAATGTTCTCATACTGCTCACATAACTCTATGGCTCGTTTAAGTGTTGATGGATGGGCGCCCGGGATAATAAATCCTTCAACATTTGATTCACGAGCGCGTGTCATCACCGCTTCGAAATCATCTCGGTAACGCTCATCATCCAAATGGACGTGCGTATCAATGATCATTTGCCATTCTCCGTTCGTACACGCTCAAAAAGTTCTTTGGCAAAGCCGATAGCCTCGTCGCTGATCCCCTCACCACTGATAATACGGGCAATCTCTTCAATACGTTCGGAAGCATTGAGCTCTCGTACACGACTCTCATTATCTTTATAGATCAAAAAGTGCTGTTCCCCCATCGAGGTTAACTGCGGCTGATGCGAAATAACAAATATTTGATAACATCTAGAGAGATGTCGCAATACTTTTGCCACGCTCATCGACTCCTCACCGCTCAAGTTTGCATCGATCTCATCAAGCATCAATACACCGCCTTGCTCTTCCATACTCTCAACCCGAAGCGCCAATAATGCAAGACGAAGACGATTAAACTCACCGGAACTGAGTTTTTCAAGCTTCGTACCCTCTAGCCCTAAAACGATACGGTCCATTCCATGTAAATGATGTTCAACTGTCTCCATACTCAAACTGGCAGGACGCAGATACAACATTGAAAGGTATCCATTGAGTTTTTCTAGTGAGGTATGTATTTCATCCGAACGTTTTTGCGTGAGCTCCCTGGCTATAACTTCCAGTTCTGACGTTATCTTGGCTATTTTTTGACTCAAGTCTCCTTTTGAGTGTTCAATCATCTCATACGATTCAAGCTCTTTTGCCTTTTGATCACGGTATTCTAATGCTTCTGCAATTCCGCCATATCTACGTTTAAGTTCACTTAATTGCTCAATACGATCCAATACCTCTTCAACCGACACATCTTCGAGTTCTTCTAATTTTTCCAATGAAGTCTCAAAAATAGAGCGTAATTCATTCATCGCATCATCAAAAAAGGAACTATCAACTTCCAACATACTTAACGCATGATTGACTTGTGACTCATACCCAAACAACCCTTGTGCTGCATGGATCGATTCTTCAATCTTTTCTTTTTTAGAGAGTTGTTTTTTTATAACCGTCAATGCTTCGTCTTCACCAAGGGTAGGCTTAATCGCATCTATTTTAGAAATCTCATACGCTGCAAACTCTTTGAGCTCAGAGAGTTTCTTTTCTTGATCTTCAATGACTTTAAGCTCATCACGCAGATTTTTGTATTCCAAAAACTTTGCTTTATGCTGTTGTAACCGGTTACGATATTCAGGAAATACGATGGCAATACGCTCATCCAATAATCCCAGTAAAGATGCCGGATCAAAATCACTGTAATCTTTTAAACTCAAATGACGTAAATACGAGGAACTGATAGATTCCATGGATGATTTAGAGGTACGCTGATTGTTTATAAAATAATTGACTTTCTCTTTTTTGACATGACGGAAAATATTGGTAGACTCATTATCTATCCCGTATTCTTCCTCATTGAGTTGCCATGACACCGAGGATTCGCACACGCTCGCATCCACACCATCCAGTCCAACAGAAGCCAAAATAGAACGCATAAGTATTGATTTACCACTTCCGCTTGGTCCCGTAAAGACAATCAGCCCCGGTTTAAATTCGAGTTCCGCTTCTTTAAACGTTAAAAATTCTTTGAGATAAAACCGCTCTATCACCGCTTAGTTCCCCCACCCCAATTTTTCTTTGAGCACTTCAAAATAGTTAAATTCTTTACGATGGATCAAATGCGCTCCAACGTCGGCCAGTTTAATATGCACCGTATCTTTATCCGTAATTTCTACCATGTCCTGTCCATCAACAATGACCAATGCACTCGCATCAGGTGTTTTGATCTCAATCTCAAAATGCCCAGGTAAAACAACCGGACGTTGCGTTAATGAATGAGGACAAATCGGTGTCAATGCAAATACATGAGTCAGCGGAAACAACACAGGACCTCCTGCTGAAAGGTTATACGCCGTTGAACCTGTCGGAGTCGAAATAACAACCCCATCCCCATAATAGGTGTTAAATGCTCGCCCATCGACATACGTTTCCAAACTAATCATTTTTGAGATAGAGGGACGTGTCAAGACGATATCGTTAAAAGCAACAACTTTGCTTTCTCCATGCTGTGTCGTGATCGTAGCTTCCAGCATCGCCCGCTCATCGATTCGATACTCTCCTGCGATAAGATTATCCACAAAAGATTCAAGCTCACCGAAATCTAAATCCGCTAAAAAACCCAATTTGCCGGCATGAATTCCTAGTACTGGTTTTTGATACGCATACGACCGTCGTACCGCTGAAATCAAAGTACCATCGCCACCGATAGTGACTAGAAAATCACTGTTACGGCACATAAGATCAAATGGCTGCCCCATAACATCAATCATACCTCCGCTGATATGGTCAATAGAAACTTCTATACCGCGTGACTCAAAAATGCGCTTTGCTTCTAAAAACATATCTTTTAGTTCCGGTGTCGAAGGGCGCAATATGATACCGATACGTTTAGTATTTTCTAATTTCAATTTTTTTCTCTCATAATCATTAGTTGGGTTATTATAGCTAACTTTGAATACAGAGATAAAAATCCTTACAAAAACTAATCATTACGCCACGTAAGACGGATAAAAAATATCTAAAAATAAAACTTGTTTAAAAATATGTTTAGGCATAATCTCTAGATTTTCTGACAACATGTGATTTATGCAATGGAGAAAAAATGATACACAACACTACTACAAATAAAGTCGCTTGTTCTATATTTCCAACCAAAGACACCGCAAATCTCAACTTTGCACAAAACGCGTTTTACAGTGAGTTCACCGATCATCTCACCCTGACTGATACGGCAAAAGCTCTTCCTGATATGCAGGGGAGTGGGTTGGTGCGTGTGAATAATCAAAATTTCATAAATACAAGGAGAATGGCATAAATGAATCAGTGGTTAAAACACAATGGAAATGTAAAAATGAGTTTGTTGCAAATACTTCTAAAATCAAGCTTGATCGTCGGATTAAGTGCGTGTAACAGTCCGGCAAGTCAAGATAATAACATACAGGAAAAAGGGGAGAAAACGATGATAGATGAGATATTTAATTCAGGAATTAAGTCAGACTATGTCATGAAAATCCAAGATAACAGAGCCGATGTCAATGCGATTGTTTTAAAGTATTTTCAGATTGGCGAGTCGAAGCAAAAGGTTGTTTCAAAGCTACACCTAATGGGAGCTGGAGTGCGGGAAGAGGCTGACGGTAAGATTATTAAAACAGGCAAAAAAAAATCTGGAATATATGGCGGTGATATGTTTGCCCAAATTTTAAATATTACATTTGAATTTGATCAAAGTGAAAAATTAGTATCTGTCAAATCAATGTATTTTACTAAACAATGAATGATCCCTCGTTCCCACTCTCCTGAGTGGGAATGCATACAATAATTAATTAAATTAAGTGCTCCCATTCAGGAGAGTAGAAGTAAGGAGAACTAAATGGGTAGAAGCAGATACAAAATACACGAACCGACTTTTCCTCATTTTGTTACATGTACAGTACTGCATTGGATACCGATTTTTACCCGTGTTGAAACGACAGAGATTATCTTCAATTCTCTAAAATATCTTCAACAACACGATAACTTCAAACTCTATGCGTATGTTATTCTCGAAAATCACCTGCACATGGTTGCGCAAAGTGATGATTTGTCTAAAAGTATGGAGAGTTTTAAAAAATACACTGCCCGACAGATCATCGATCTACTCAAATCACGTAACGTCACTACTATCCTCGATCAACTCGCTTTTTATAAAAAAGCACACAAAGAAGACAGAGAATATCAGTTATGGCAAGAGGGGATAGCACCCAAACTCATCCAAAGGGATAGTATGATGGTAGAGAGAATCAACTATATCCACCAAAATCCGGTTAAACGAGGATATGTTGATGAAGCAAAACATTGGCGATATAGCAGTGCGAGGGATTATGAAGGGGATGTTGGGTTGATTGACGTGGAAAAATTTTAATAATTTGTATGTATGCATTCCCACTCGGAGAGTGGGAACGAGAGTGCAATTTGTCGCGTTATCAAACCAAAAGTTTGTTAAAGCTATAATTGCGAAAAATATAATCCAAGGACTTTGATTTGAGAAGTCATTTTTGTACTGATTTAAGTGAAGTAAACGTCGGCCAATCGGTCGTATTGTGCGGATGGGCGAACAGCTACCGCGACCATGGCGGGATCGTATTTATCGATCTTCGTGATAAAAGCGGCCTTATACAGCTCGTTTGTGATCCAACCGACAACGTTCACGCGCATAAAATTGCCAGTGAAGTACGTGATGAGTTTGTACTTATCGCACATGGACGTATCCGTGCACGCGGTGAGGGTCTCATCAATCCACGTCTTGCAACCGGTAAAATTGAAGTCATTATCGATGAGCTTATCATTGAAAACCGCAGTGAACCTGTCCCTTTTCAAATCGGAGATAACACTGTTGGCGAAGAGACACGTCTAAAATATCGTTATTTGGACCTTCGTAATCCGTCTATGTACAACACGTTTTTACTACGCTCCAAAGCAGCTATCGCTGCACGTAACACCCTTGATAAACTCGGATTTTTGGAAGTTGAAACCCCAATTTTGACCAAATCAACTCCTGAGGGGGCACGTGACTATCTCGTTCCCAGCCGTGTTCATGAGGGTGAGTTTTACGCCCTTCCGCAGTCTCCACAACTTTTCAAACAGCTTTTGATGGTGGGTGGATTTGATCGCTATTTCCAAATCGCACGATGTTTTCGTGATGAAGATTTACGTGCCGATCGTCAACCGGAATTTACCCAAATAGACGTCGAGATGTCGTTTTGTAATCAAGAAGACGTTATTCGTGTCGCAGAAGAGCTCATCGTTTCGATGTTTGCCTCTGCTGGACACACAGTGACGACTCCATTTAATCGTATCAAATTCAACGATGCGATGGAGTGGTACGGATCGGATAAACCGGACATGCGTTACGACCTCAAAATGGTCGATGTCATCGATATTTTTGCACGCTGTGATAACGAGATATTTACCGGTATCGCTTCCAATCCTAAAATGAACCGTATCAAAGCGCTTCGCGTGCCGGGTGCTGATCTGGTTTTCTCCAAGCGTGAGATGAAAAGCTTTGAAGACTATGTCCGTAAATTCGGCGCAAAAGGGCTTGGCTATTTCCAGATGAAAGAAGACGGTCTCAAAGGACCGTTAGAAAAGTTCTTCTCCCCTGAAGACCTTCAACTTCTTGTGGATCGCACAGGTATGGAAGTGGGCGACGTTGTCTTCTTCGGTGCGGGTGATAAGACGACTGTTTGGGATTATATGGGACGCTTCCGTATTTTCATCGCTGAGCATGAGAAAATGAACCTTATCGACAAAGATCGTTTCGAATTTGTCTGGGTCGTTGATTTCCCGATGTTCGAGATTGAAAATGGACGCGTAAAAGCACTTCACCATCCGTTTACTATGCCTCGTGACCTAAACCATGAGCACCTAGACGATATTGAGTCCATCGCATACGACATCGTTCTAAACGGTGTAGAGCTTGGTGGTGGATCGATTCGTATCCACAAACAAGAGCTACAGGCGCAAATATTTCATCTTCTTGGTATCGGCGAAGAAGAAGCTCAAGAAAAATTCGGCTTCTTGCTGGATGCACTCAAATTCGGTGCACCTCCACACGGTGGATTTGCCCTTGGATTTGACCGCTTCATGATGTTGTTGTCTAAAAAGGAAAGTATCCGTGACGTTATCGCCTTCCCTAAAACACAAAAAGCATCGTGTATTATGACCGATGCACCGAACACTGTTGACATCGCACAATTGCGTGAACTTCATATTCGTATACGTGAGACAGCTAAGTAATGAAAAGACTTTTTTTAATCATCGGTGCACCAGGTTCGGGAAAAACAACCGATGCCGCAATGATTGCTACACGTAATGCTGATTTAATGGTCCACTATTCAACCGGTGATCTCCTAAGAGATGAAGTTGCCAGCGGTAGCGAACGTGGAACAGTCATCAATAGCTTTATCAGCAAAGGGCTTATCGTCCCGATCGACATTGCTATCGAGACCATTGTAACCGCCATTAAAAATGCTCCCAATGATGTGGTGTTGTTTGATGGCTATCCGCGCAGTCATGAGCAGATGAATGAACTTGACAAGTTTCTTATGAACGAAACTTCCATTGAGCTTCAAAGCGTAATTGAAGTAGTAGTCAGTGAAACTGTTGCACGTGATCGTGTTCTAGGACGTGCTCGCGGTGCAGATGATGATGAAAAAGTATTTAATAATCGTATGAAAGTCTATACGGATCCTCTCGCAGATATCCAAGACTTTTACACTGCAAAAAACATCCTTCATAAGATCAATGGTGAACGTGAAATCGCGAGCATTGTTGATGAGATGGAAACATTTATTAAATCAAAAATATAATTGATAGGAAGTAACATGAAAATCATTCTTTTGGGTGCTCCAGGTGCTGGAAAAGGTACACAAGCACAGTTTTTGACCAAAGCTTTTGATATTCCCCAAATCTCTACAGGAGACATGCTTCGTGCTGCTATCAAAGCAGGAACGGAGCTTGGAAAATTGGCAAAATCTTTTATGGACTCTGGCAAACTGGTAACCGATGAGATCATTATCGGCCTCGTACAAGATCGCATTACCCACGAAGATTGTAAAAACGGTTTTCTCCTTGACGGTTTCCCGCGTACCGTTCCACAAGCCGATGCATTGCGAGAAGCAGGCGTAGCCATTGATGCCGTGATCGAGATTGATGTTCCCGATTCCGAGATCGTTAAACGTATGTCAGGGCGCCGCGCGCACCTAGCATCAGGACGCACCTATCATATCCTCTACAATCCTCCGAAAAATGAGGGCAAAGACGATGAAACCGGAGAAGATTTGGTTCAGCGTGATGACGATAAAGAAAATATCGTTCTTGACCGCCTCAGTGTCTATCACGATCAAACGCAACCGCTTATTGCCTATTATCAAGGTGTTTCAAAATCAGATACTTCGGTCAAATACATTCGTATTGACGGAACACAGGCAATCGATACGGTAGAAAAAGAGATCCTTTCTCAACTCAAATGAAAACGCTCCATTTTTACGCCGTTATCATTGGGTCAGAAATACTCAATGATCGACGTACCGACAAACATTTCCCTTTTCTTCGCGATGCGTTGATGCAACGCGGACATACGCTGTTTGCCTCTTTTATCATCAAAGACGATCATGAGCTTATCCGCTCAACCTACGCCATGATTCAAAACGATCCCGATGCGGTGATGTTTAGCTTTGGAGGTATCGGTTCTACCCCTGACGACTTAACACGCCAAATCGCTTCAAACGTTTTCAGCGATGGGGAACTTGTCTCACATAAACAGTTTCATTCCGATATCATTGAGCGTTTTGGTGATGCAGCATTTCCAAATCGCATTCATATGGCTGAACTCCCCAAAGATGCCGAACTACTCCCTAACGTCATCAACAATATGTCGGGTTTTTATTTGGAAAAACGTTATTTTTTTATGCCGGGATTTCCAGAGATGTCCCATCCAATGGTCAATTATATTTTGGAGCAGTTTTATCCTATAGCTCCAAAGACATACCGCAAGACACTCATTGCACAAACCAGTGAAAACAATCTTATCCATATTATGAAACAGCTACATGAAGATATCGAGTTTTCATCTTTGCCTATGTTAAACGATGGAAAAGCAACCGTAGAGATATCCGTTGCTTCTCAAAATCAAGAATTATGTGAGGAAAGTTTTCAATTATTTATAGAAGATTTAAACATTAAAGCAATCATTTATAAAATAACTTAATACATCTATTAAGATTCACGCACATAATGACGATATTGTCTTTAGATTTATATTTCACAATTGATTATAAATGTATATCTGGAGAGAAAGATGATAAGTTATTTACTAATCGCATTGGTAAGCATTGTAATCGCCTATATAGGTTATCGGCGTTATTTCTTCCAAAAGCATAAATTAAAGCGTCCTAAGAAGCCTCATTTTACCCTAAAAATAGAGCACGAGTAATTATTAAAATTACTCCTTCTATTTTTCAACATGAGCTGTCAAGAGATTCAATATCGTTGTTTTACGCATTTTTCGAGCAAAATCCAAAGCACTCAACCCCTGCCCATCACGTGCAACCACATCTACACCCATATCCAAAAGTTTTTGAATCACTTCATGCCGTCCATAACACACAGCGCCCATAAGTGGTGTAAATCCACTTCTACGAGTAGATACATTCACATCGAATCCATCAGCGATCAAGCGTTCAATCAACGGCAAGTTATTATAAGTGACTGCAACATCAAATACGCTGACACCTTCATTATCTGTCTGATATAAATCAGCACCGCTATCAATCAATAGATCAAAAATCTCTTGATCACAATGATATCTCAAGGCAAAACAAAGAACCGATTCCCCATTTTCTTCAACATCATTTGGGTTACCACCACTTTTCAAATACTGCTTAATACCTAAAAAATTATTCGCTTTTAATAATTCGATCCATTTTTCCATTTTATGACTCATTGTAATGATTTGCAACAGTATAACATGCTAGCTTCAACACAGCACGACGTGTTTATGCTAGAATTGCGCATTAATTTTATTACAAGTGAGAGAATATGGAAATTTTAGAAACAGAATCCGCTTTTAAAGCAAGCGTTCAAGAGATTCAAAACACAACTGGCTATAAAAATCCCCTGGGCTTTGGTATCTGTCGTGTTGATTTTGGGCAATTAGACTCAAGTAAAATTCTTCAGGCAACTTACCCATTCATGAATTGGAACGAAAACTTTGGCAGTGCCGCAATCTTTATTAAAAATGCTCAAGAACAAGGTTATACAATAGACTTCAATGCCGATGAAATCATCGTGCCTGTCACACTTAAGTTTTTAGAAGGGTGTCTTAATGCCTTCACCCCCTATGCTGATGAGGCATACGGTGATTCTCATAAAAATATCCAAGTGATCTCCGCTTTATACAATCATATCAAAGAGCGTGGTATGCGTGATGAAGAGTTTCGTTTGGTCTTTATTTTTAACGATGTAGCATGCAAAAGCGTTGAAGGGACCTATTTAAAACTCTATGCACTCTCTACAGCAAAAGCAGCCTTGCGCTCATTAAACCTTAACGGTGCATTTGGGGCCTTACATAATGTTGCATGGTCAGATGGACAACCAATCGAGTTAGAGTGGCTTCGTGAAAATGAGATTGAACTCAAAATTGCAAACGAATATCCAAAAATTGATTTTGTAGACAAATTCCCTCGCTTTTTACAACATATCATTCCAGCCAACAATACGCGTGTCTTAGATGATTCAAAAGTACGTTTTGGTGCCCAACTGCATGCAGGAACAACAATCATGCCAGGTGCAAGTTATGTTAACTTCAATGCCGGTACGACAGGTGTCAGTATGGTCGAGGGGCGAATATCAAGCTCTGCTATCGTAGGTGACGGTTCAGATGTCGGAGGCGGTGCTTCTATCTTAGGTGTGCTTAGCGGTACAGACGGGAATCCTATCTCGATTGGTAAAAATACCCTCTTAGGTGCGAACAGCGTGTGCGGCATTCCTTTGGGTGATGGCTGTATCGTAGATGCAGGCATTGCTATTTTAGCAGGAACAAAAATTCAAATATCGGCAGATCAACTCGCACTTATAAAAGCAGCAAATCCAGATCAATCCATCAAAGATGCTACGCTCTTTAAAGGTTCAGAACTAGCAGGATTCAATGGAGTTCATTTCCGTCAGGATTCTCAAAATGGTGCACTGATTGCTCGACGCTCAACACGTGAAGTCAAGTTAAACGCGGATCTACATTAAATCAATATTTTCTGCGACTCTTAAGGTTGTGGAGAATATACTGTTTGTAATTTAAAAAAGGAGGTGTATGATGATAAGTTCAAATGTATCTTCTATTCTCTCACATCAAACCTACATGAACAATGATGCTGCGAATGTGGCTAATGTCAATACTGATCGTTATGTCCCTAAGAATACTGTTATTGAAGAAGCTGATAATAAAGGTTCAACAAACGCTGTCACTACAAAAGCCACTGACAACGGCAGTGAAAAATCGCAGACCAATCTTACAAAAGAGATCACTGATCAAATGACGATTGAAAATGTAACTGCAGCGAACGTCGTAGCCATCCGCACTCAGGATCAAATGCTAGGATCGTTATTAGATTTTAAAGCTTAGAAAGCTTTCTTTTTGGCTTTGTACCTGTATAAGATACAGGAATATGGGTAAAAATATTCATACTGACCAGCTTACTTAACAGCATATTGTTAGCATCAAAATTTTCAACTTCTTCCCCAAGTTGAAGCGTTGATATAACAGCTTTCCCAATAATCACTCTCCCTTTTTTACCAGCACCATCAATTGTTCTGATTCCCCAGATATTATGCATAACCATGACATTGCCTTCATACATTCCTACATAAAGAAGCACATGCCCCTTCTTATATAAAATTGTTTCAAACGGGACACCTTTGTCTCGTATCAAATTCAGTTTTTCACTGTTATTTAATCCCGTAAAAGGAATAATTTCCCCTTTTTTCGCTTGAGAAGCAGAATTACGAGGAAGCCAAATACCAAATGGGGTGAAAAAATCACGTATCATTGAAGAACAATCACGTTCTTCAAACATCCCTCCCCACCCATATGTATTGTGCAATACATAGGAACCAAGCTTGATAATCTCATCTTTGTTTAGTAACTGATACCCGACATGTGCTGCTTCTTTTGGAATAACCATCTCATCTATTACACCACTCTTGCTGACATAAAGAACCTGCATGTCATCAGAGGTTTCTGTGACAAGCGGTAATACCATACCAATTCGAGAATAGGTTACAAATCCATGCGATTTATCGTATAACGGTACTCTATCTTGTGTTATAAAAACTTTCTTTTTCGCCTTTATCCGCGCAATCTGTTGCGGATCAAGAACCGTGACACAATCACTTTCTATCCATCCAGACGCGTTGTTAGTAAAAATATAGACCCAAGAACCGTCTTTGGAATAATGGGAAATAAAGATAGGTTCATTAAATGCGACACTGCTGTTTTGCAACAAATCAAAAGGATACCCTTCACCGGGGCGAGCTGGATTATTATAAAGTGGTTTCTGTGTCGGAAATACTCGCATGTTCGTCCACTTGGTGGTAACAGCCGGCTTATTCACCGTAGAAAATGCATCAAAATTACTTTGCATCACCAATTCTTGTATCCATGAGATATCAACAAGCTTTAGATTGCTCCCGTAACCGCCTGTAAATGCACTGATCGGCCATTTCGCTTCTTTACTACAAATGGGAGCAACGGTATATGCCCATGGTGAATAATAGCGCTCCTCAAATTGTTTTTGTACTTCAAAAGGAGTTTCTTGATTCGTAAAATTATTATCAATATAAGAAGAAAGTGTTTGGGGAAAATATTCTAAATCATTGATTTTTTTAGTGATTGTCGGCAAATCAGATTCAATATCCTGAATAAAAGAAGCGCTATACGTATCATTGGAACTATTACCGTCTGTACAGACAGGTGACAAAGATTTTATCGCACTCTCAACAGAGGGAGCCTTTGGATGTAATTGACTACACCCATGTAAAAAAAACAATATCCCTAAAATTGCTAAACGATACATCATGCTTTGTATTACTTCACTTTAATGCTAGATAGACTTACTCAACACTTCCAAAACGTCCTACAACACGTCCAATGATCTCTACTTCATTACGGTTAGCAACATAGGTTGGATAATCTTTATTATCTGAAATAATATCGAGTTTACCATCAATTCTCACTTGTACTCTTTTAATAAATAAGCCATATTCCGTTCGTATGGTAAACACTCCCCCTCGACTGATTTCTTGTTTAGATCGATTGATAAAGACAATATCATTGTAACTAAAAGAGGGTTCCATGGAGTCACCGGATACATTAATCGCTTCTATATGACGTAATTCACCCTCGCCACCCAATGACATCACAAAATTTTCTTCTAACATCAACGGTTCATAGTCCAATTCATCATTTTCAGCGCCTCCTCCTGCGGAGGCACTGACCGAAGAGAAATACCGCACCATGTAAAAGCGATTAGTCGGTTCAATCAAACTTTCCGGGGACTGATTGTATAAAATCCAATTTATTGCAATAGAACGCTTAGCACAAAAATCGAGCAATTCATTAAAAGGGATTTTATTGCGCTTTTTCATGGTTGCAAAATTCATTTGGGTAATATCCAATAGTTCTGCAACATCTTTGTCAAATACTTTTTTATCGGGAAATTCACCCGAAACAATATCTTTAATTGTTTCAACTATTTCAAAAAAACTTTTCACCTTACACCCTCCAATTCTTATTTCATAGTGATATTGTATGTATTATGACATATATTTTAATTTATATGTCAAATTGTCATATAAATTATCGTGATTCCAATAATTAATTACTATTTGACAGTTTAAAAATAAATACGCAAATAGGAGCACACTATGGCACACGTAATTAACAAAGCAAATACACTTATGGAACGTTTTGAAGAGAAAATGGAAATTTGGGCAAAAAAAATATTTTAATGAGAAGTAGAATCTTCATTATCAAATTTATCAATACGTGACAGATGATAACCTCTAAAGATATAGATCAAAAAGAGGATAAACCCGATGATCATCATCGTATCAAAAATTTGAAAGATCACATCATCTCTTTATAGTTCGTAAAATTCTGTTTGATCGCTTCATAGAGAATGATTCCGGTACTAATAGCCAAATTTAGACTTCGTCCCTCTTTTGTCATCGGAATTGTCATACATTGTTCAGGGTTTTTTTCTAGAATATACGCAGGGATACCTGCTGTCTCACTTCCAAAAAAGAGGTAGTCTCCTTCCTCAAAAGAATGCTCAAAATAAGGTTGCTGCGTCTTGGTTGTTGCATAAAAAAAACGGTTCTTTTGTTCAACTGCATCAAAAAAATCTTCGATATTTTCCCAAACTTTTAAATCAAGTTTATGCCAATAATCAAGTCCCGCTCTTCGAACCGCTTTTTCACTGATATCAAACCCAAGAGGTTTAATCAAATGGAGTGTCGCACCCGTATTAACGCACAAGCGGCCTATCGCTCCCGTATTATTGGGTATTTGAGGGTTCACAAGGACAATATTAAACATACTTTAAAAGATAACTGTCTTATTGGCATGGACAAAAATACGATCTTCCAAAGCTAATTTCAAAGCTTTTGACAAAACGATCTTTTCAACATCTTTTCCTGATCGCTGCATGTCTTCCCAACTGTACGCATGATCAATATGAATGACGTTTTGCGCAATAATAGGACCTTCATCAAGATTATTATTGACAAAATGAGCGGTTGCTCCAATAATCTTAACCCCGCGTTCATACGCTTGTTTATACGGATTGGCACCAATAAATGCCGGAAGAAATGAATGATGTATGTTGATGATTTTATCTTCATACGCTTCTACAAATCGTGATGTCAAGATGCGCATGTATTTAGCCAAAACGATGTAATCGATTTCACCGAGAGCTTTTAAGCACTCTAAGACTTTTGATTCATGTTCATCACGTTCACACCCAACATGGGAGACCGTATAAAAAGGTATTCCAAATTTTGAGACTAACGGTTCTAAAAGATCATAATTAGAGACAACGGCCACAATCTCTGCATCAAGTTCACCTGCTTCATAACGGATAAGAATATCTCCAAGAGCGTGCGATTCTTTTGTTGCCATCAGTACAATGCGTTTTTTACGCGGTGCAACCACTTCTAATATCGTATCTTTTGGCAGTACATTGGAAAGTTCTTGCTTCAAATCTTCCACATCGATATCACCTGCCACGACACTGCGCATAAAAAATTTGTTATGAGTTTTATCAACAAACTCATGATTGGAGATAATATTAAGATTACGGTGATAAAAAACAGTGGATACTTTATAAACAAGTCCCTTTTCATCATTACACTGGATTAGAACCCGGTATTGCTCATTCATATTGATGTTCATTAACGAATGGTCTCCAATCGATTATCAATAGTAGCAAGTAAATACTCAAAAAAATTCAATGTAAGATCAACCTTCGCTTCGATATTTACATTGTTAGGGGATTGAAAGCCTTCAAACAAGACCAAAAGGCGTTCTCGTATCCCTTCAAGCATTCGAACTTCATCATCCGATCCAGCTTTAGGAAGCTCACTGGCCAATACATTGGCAAATGATCCTGAAGTCACCACTTCTTCTTCAATAGGTTCACGTGCTACTGTCTCTTCAACTACACGAGAAGCATTCTTTGGCTTAGTTAATAGATCATCAAGAACGACATCATCAAGCTCAGCTAACGTCGATAAAATAACATCTTTTAGTTCCATGCGCGTAATAGCCACCTTTCAAACTGAATAAACTCTGCTTTTTCGTCCATTTGAACAAAAAAAGCTTTCATCTCATTGTTAACACCCAAAAATTTTTTTCGCATCCCCGAAAGACGTCGTATTGCTATTTTTGCATCACTGTTGCCCGGGTCTTTTTTTAGAATTTCTTTGTATATCTCCAATGCCTCTTCTTTGAGGCCTTGCAGTTCATAAATATTGGCGAGAGTTAGAGTTTGCATTGTGCCGCGAAATCAGCGATAATAGAGCCCATTTGACTCGTCGTACAAACTTCTTTTGCATCAAATGCTGCAATGTCTTTGGTGCGATAGCCAAGCGCTAGAGCTTGCTTGATAGCATAATCAATACGATCAGCCGCTTTATTCTCGCCTAATGCAAAACGCAACATCATGGAAGCGCTCGCAATTGTAGCGATAGGGTTAGCGATCCCCTGCCCTGCAATGTCAGGAGCTGAACCATGGATAGGCTCATACACCCCAATAGCAGCACCCACGGACGCAGAAGGAAGCAATCCTATTGAACCCGAAAGCATACTCGCTTCATCGCTCAAGATGTCTCCAAAGATATTTCCTGTTAAAATGACATCAAACTGTTTTGGATCACGAATAAGCTGCATTGCCGCATTGTCCACATACATGTGACTAAGCTGTACTTGAGGATATTCACGCGCAACTTCTTCGACCACTTCACGCCACAGCTGACTTACATCCAACACATTGGCTTTATCAACAGAACACACTTTTTTAGAGCGTTCCATAGCGATTTTAAATGCCACATGCGCAATACGGATGACCTCATCACGAGTGTACACCATAGTGTTCCAACCCTTGTTCTCATCACGCCCTTTTGGTTCACCAAAGTAGATCCCGCCGATCAGCTCGCGAACGACCATCAGATCAACGCCTTTGACGATCTCAGGTTTTAAAGAACTTGCATTGACGAGCTCATCATATACACTGGCAGGACGAAGATTCGCGAACACACCCAGCTCTTTACGAAAACGCAACAATCCACTCTCGGGGCGTTTTTCTCTTGGAAGAGTGTCCCATTTTTCTCCACCGATAGCACCAAACAGTACTGCGTCACTTGAAAGTGCGACATCGATAGTCTCTTGCGGAAGTGGATCACCCGTAACATCGTACGCACATCCACCCATTAATACTTCACGATAGTTAAACGAAATATTCTCACTTGGTGCTATGGCATCCAGTACCTTGACCGCTTCATCAATGATCTCAGGACCAATTCCGTCCCCTTTGATCAGTGCAATAGTATAGGTTTTCATTCGATTAGTTTCCTTGCGCTGCGATTTCAGCTGTAGCATAATTCATAAGTCCGCCTGCACCGATAAGTTCTTGCATAAATGGAGGAATTGGTATGAAGTTATAAACTTTACCTGTTGTTTTATTGGTAATCGTTCCGGCATCCATATCGATGCTCACCACTTCACCCTCTTTGATCTGGGAACTCTCTGTTAATTCAAAAATAGGTAATCCCATATTAAACGCATTACGGTAAAAAATACGGGCAAACGTAGGGGCGATAACAGCGGCTACACCGGCAGCTTTGAGTGCGATCGGAGCATGTTCACGAGATGAACCGCATCCGAAATTATCCCCTGCGACAATAATATCACCAGGAGTCATCTTGCTCACAAAGGTCGGATCAGCATCTTCCATAACGTGTTTCGCGAGTTCTAAGGGGTTTGAGGTGCTGAGATAACGGGCAGCGATAATGAGATCGGTATCGATATCCTTACCGAAATTCCAAACTTTACCTTCCATTTTTTGCATACTTTATCCTATATGTTTTAAATTGGGAAGATTATAGCAAAGATGAGTTGAAACTCTATTAAACCCCAAGCTGTGTGGAATTTAATACGAAAACATTAACGTTTCAACCCATTTGTAGTGGCAAGCATTTCATCACTCGTTGTGATGACTTTGGAGTTTGCATCATAGGCACGTTGTCCTGTGATTAGGTCTGTCAGTTCAACAACAAGTTGTACGTTTGATAGCTCGACAAAGCCTTGACGAATATTTCCGATACCATTATCACCAGGGGTTCCCTCAACCGGTTGACCTGAAGCATCCGTTTCAACAAAGAGGTTATCACCCATAGCATGTAAACCTGCCGGATTGATAAAATTCGTAAGTGAGATCTGTCCCACTTGTGTCGCTTGTGCTTGACCTGCTTGAGTGACACTCACAATACCATCTGTACCGATACTGATATTGGTCGCATCTTCGGGAATAACGACTTCCGGGATAACCGTGTAACCGTCTGAATTGACCAAAGTACCATTTTGATCGATTTTCAATGAGCCGTTACGGGTATATACTTCCGTACCGTTAGGAAGTTGCAACTTTAAAAAGCCTTTTCCCGTAATGGCTAAATCCAAAGAGTTGTCCGTTTGTTTGAGACTTCCTTCGGTAAAGATCTTGTTGATAGCTGTTGGTCGTACCCCAAGCCCCACTTCGATACCTGTCGGAGATTGTGTCGTATCACTCGTAGAAGTCCCGGCATACGTCATGACTTTGTACATCAAATCGGCAAACTCTGCACGTGATTTTTTATATCCCATCGTGTTAACGTTGGCAATATTATTGGCAGTCGTGTCGATTTGTGTTTGCATTGCCAGCATCCCTGTGGAGCTGGTATAGAGTGATTGCATCATAGTTTTATCTCCTTAGATTATCGTCGTGTAACAGCGATTTTTTCAATCGCATCACGGTTAAGATCATTCATCTGTGAATCCATCGCTTTTTGATACATACCGACCAAACGGTTTGCTTCAACAAGCGAGATCATCTCATTAACGGCATTGACATTGCTCTTTTCTACATATCCTTGCATGACCCCACCGCTTTGAGCGATAGGTTTCAGTGGATCAGCTCCATCAGGTACATAAAGGTTATCTCCCTCTTTGGTCAGCATACGAAGATTCTGAGGCTCAATCACTAATAGACTTTTTCCTGCTACCATTTGTGTAGAACCCGGTACATTTGTGGCAAACTGGCCGTTTTTATCCAAAGTCACAATACTGTCTTCGGGATTAAAAGTGATCGGTTTTTTATCGGCTCCGATGACTTCGTATCCTTGCTTATTGACTAATTTTCCATCCTGGTTCATAGTAAAAGAACCATCACGTGTCAATCGTACCCCTTGCGGTGTATTGACCGCAAAGAATTGCCCCTCTTTACTCAATGCGATATCAAACGTGTTACCCGTAGATTGCAATGTTCCCAATGAAAAATCGGTATAAGCATCACTGATCTGAGGAACTCTGGAAAGCGATCGGTTCAAATATTGCGCTGCTTGCTCGGTATGATTCTTAATGGGAAGCTCATCTCTTGCCTCTTTATACAAACGGGCAAAATCACCGGTGATGAGTTGCTCTCTTTTATAACCGGACGTATTGACGTTTGCTAAATTAGCTGCAATGGTGTCCATACGATTGAATTGAGCGACCATTCCACCTGTAGCAGCATAATATCCCGTTTGCATTTTCGTTCCTTGAACTAATATTAGGAGAAGTAAGCAAAGGCTATTCCATATTTTATACTTCCCCTAATTTCTAAGCCATTAGCTAATTTAATATAATCTCGGTATAATCCTATTCTTTTTTATAACCGCAAGGGAGCCTTCTACATAATGAGCGTCAAAGACTTAAACAAACACATCGAAACACTGTTTACGGAACATAAATCCAAAAATTGTCTTACCTATGAGGCCATTGTAGAGGCGTTTGACAAACAACCGACCCTCGCACAAGCTAAAAATATTTTAAAATTGGCAGAAAAATACAAAACCTGTCTTTTTACATCATCAGAACATGCCAAAATTCTTAATAAACAAGAAGCCGATGCAAGACGCGCTGCTCAGATCAAATATATCGAGGAAGCCAGTACCGATCAATTCGATATCCTCAAACAGCACGAGCTTTTAGAATGGTCACGATCGGATTCTCCTGTCCGTATGTATTTGCGTGAAATGGGGCAAATCCCTCTTTTGACCAAAGAGGAAGAAGTAGAGATCTCCAAACGTATGGAGATGGGTGAAGAGATCATTATTGATGCTATTTGTTCTGTTCCTTACCTCATAGACTTCATCCTTGATTACAAAGACCCGCTTATCAATCGCGAACGACGTGTTAAAGAGCTCTTTAAAAGTTTTGAAGACGATGCAGAAGAAGATGACAGCGTTTCTGATGATGATGTCGATGATACAGACGACGAAGAGAGCAAAGAAAAAGCCCCTTCTGCAAAAGATAAAAAACGAATTGAAAAAGTAATCACATCGTTTAAAGCCCTTGAAAAAGCAAAAAAAGATTGGGCAAAAGCAACAGAGAAGATGCTAGATGAGCGTCCTGTTGAAGAGATGGATCCCGATTACGTCCTCTTTTTCTTGAATGTCAGTTTTAAGAAAAAAACACTTAAAGAGGCATTGATGGACTTGGGGCCAACCTCAAAACTAATCAATGAGCTTGTACGATCTATGGAGACAGCACTGCGCAGTGATGAAGGTTTTGACCGTGAGCTAAAGCGTTTAGAATACAAACTTCCGCTTTTCAACGATCAGCTTAAAAAGAATCACATCATTATCGTCAATAAGATCACAGAACTTACCAAAGAAGAGATCGCTGCAAAAGTTCCAGAAGCCACCATGGTCAGCACCTATATGGAGATCAAAAAGCTGGTCCAGACAAAAGAAGCTTCTAAAGGTGGCTTTGATATGGAGCCGGAAAAACTGGCGGATATTTTGGAACAGATCAAACGCGGTAAAAACATTTCTGAAACATCAAAGACTCGTATGGCGAAAAGTAACCTGCGTCTTGTTGTTTCCATCGCCAAACGTTATACCAATCGCGGTCTTCCATTCCTAGACCTGATTCAAGAAGGTAACATCGGATTGATGAAAGCGGTCGATAAATTCGAATACCAAAAAGGGTATAAATTTTCAACGTATGCAACGTGGTGGATTCGTCAAGCGATCAGCCGTGCCATCGCCGATCAGGCACGTACTATCCGTATCCCGATTCATATGATCGAGACGATCAACCGTATCAATAAGATCATGCGCAAACATCTCCAAGAACATGGAAAAGAGCCAGATGTCGAGACCATCGCGGAAGAAGTCGGTCTCTCAGTTGAGAAAGTCAAAAACGTCATCAAGATCACGAAAGAGCCGATTTCACTTGAAGCTCCGATCGGAAATGAAGAAGACGGGCGATTTGGTGACTTTATCGAAGACAAGATGTCACTATCACCTTCAGATGCTGTACTCAAAGACGACTTGAAAGTTCAGATCGAAGGTGTCCTTGAGCAACTTAATGAACGTGAAAAGGCCGTCATTAAAATGCGTTTTGGGATCATGGATGACGAAAGTGACCGTACTCTCGAAGAGATCGGTAAAGAACTCAATGTGACACGTGAGCGTGTTCGTCAAATCGAAAGCAGTGCGATTAAAAAGCTTAAGCACCCTAAAGTGGGTCGTAAATTGAAAAACTATATCGAAGACTAATGACATTCGATCAACAATGGATTGAATACGATTTCAACCCGTTTATCCTTTTTAGCGCCAGTGGGAAGGTACTCTCACTTAATACTGAGGCCCAATATCTGCTTGGAGCAGCTGAGCCTTCGGTTATCTACAAGATTGCCATGGCCAATGCTAATTCGACTTTTGGATTCAAGACAACTTTTATGGACCTTGAGTTTGGCCGTTTTAAGTTTTTTGGCATTACCGTAGGATACGAAGACGAGGAACAAATCGGTATTCGTCTTTACCAACTACCATCTTTTCAATTTACCAAACAAAAACCTGAAGGAAATTTGGTCAATGTTTACACCCTGATTGACCTGTGTATCAGCTCAAACTCTATTGGCTCCACAGTAAAATACCTCAAAGAACTCGACCCTTCTATCCCTGAGATACGCCTGCAAGCAGAGTTGTTTATCAAACTGCTCAATAAAACCTATCAAGCTTTTAACGATAATGAAACAGTACTTACGCGTCTGTATTTCAGAGTGGGTGAACATATTAAGTATGAAGGGGAAAAATACTCTCTATTTGCTGTTGAGTTTTCTGCACCTGCATTGAACCGTAAATATGCGTCAGAACTTGCCAGACTTGCGGAAGAAAACAATCTCTCTTGTGATATACGAGACTCAAAGGTTACCATCAATATACCGATGATAACCAAGTAACTGTTTCTTTAGTCACGTTAAGTTCTCTTAAAATCTTTAAAGCAATCAGACCAACCACTCTCTAGCCACTAAATATCCGATAACGATTCCATATGCCAAGCCAATCAGATACGACCACAAATGCATCATATGATTGTTTTGCAAAACGATAAATGCTATTGCGAAAAATACATAAGGGACAAGACGATACACAGAAACCATCGCAGAAATATTCTTCACCGTATTTTCCATCGTTGCTTGTTTTTGAAGCTTTTTTTCTTCATTAATCATCTGTTTGACATCGGCTATCTCACCCTCACATTCCTCTTCATACAGATCATAAGGGTCATCCATCATATCGATACTGTCTTTGTGGGCATCCAAATCCACTTCACCCACTTTTGAGCGAATCATATTACGATACGAATACAGCGATCCTAAAGTGATCATAAACGTGGATAGCATGGCTATCTCAAAACTGACAAAAACCGACGGCGAAATCACCCACAGCAGTGCTATGGGGATATGAACAAGAAAGACAAATAAAGCCGTTTTTTTAATCTTCGTCATCATCATCTTTACCGATAGTCTGCCCCATATTGTAACGGGGATCTTTGGCTAATTGTTCAAACTCTTTGTACTGCTTACTGTACGCTTTGTAAACATTGGCAATGGCTGCGGCGATACCGATTGCGACACCGATCCAAAGCAGCCACCCTATTCCAGTCAATTTTTTGAGTCCTAAACCTATCCCTACACCAATCAAAACAGCTACGACCATTGAAATCCCTAGAGAAAGGCTCTCTGCTCCCTCGATAATCGGTTTTAGTCTGGGTTTGTGTTCTTCTGTATTTTCCATTAAAGTGCTCCAAATATAGCTTCAGCTGCTATGATCGTCTCCTCAATCATTGCATCCGTTATAGCTGTAGAGATAAAGCCTGTTTCAAACTGCGAACATGCAAAGTAAAATCCGGCTTCCAACATCGCCGCATGAAATTTTGCAAAACGATCCGTGTCACTTTTAAGCGCATCGGCAAAATTAGCAACAGGGCTAGCGCTAAAGAAAAAGCCAAACATTGAGCCACGCACATCGGTTTGTAACGGTATGTTGTTTTTTGCAGCCGCGTCACTAAAGCCCTGCATCAATCGTTTCGCTCTGGCCTCGAGTATCCCGAAAACTCGTCCATTTTCCTTGAGCTTATTAATGGAAGCTAATCCTGCGGCCATAGCCACCGGATTACCGCTTAGCGTTCCTGCTTGATAGACTCCCCCCTCAGGTGAGAGACAGGCCATGATATCACGACGTCCACCAAAAGCTCCTACAGGCATTCCTCCGCCGATGACTTTCCCCAGCGTCACTAAGTCAGGTTTTGTCCCAGTGATACTCTCAGCACCATGCAAACAGGCACGAAAACCGCTCATCACCTCATCGAAAATCAATAATGCACCATGTTCATCACATACTGCTCGCAATTGTGCTAGAAAGTCTTTGTTTGCAGGAACAAGACCCATATTCCCGGCAATCGGTTCGATGATGACACACGCGATTCCGGGACTGTCAGCAAAACATTTGCGTACACTTTCGATATTGTTGTATTCAGCCAATAACGTGTGTTTGGTAAAATCAGCAGGAACACCTGGTGAGCTAGGAGTCCCAAACGTTGCAGCACCTGATCCTGCTTGAACTAAAAGCGCATCGCTGTGACCATGATAACATCCGGTAAATTTTACGATATCATCACGATTGGTAAAGCCACGTGCCAGACGTATAGCACTCATAACCGCTTCCGTACCGCTGCTAACAAAACGGACTTTTTCAATCGAATCGTAAATAGAGATAATCAACTCAGCCAGTTCACTTTCAGCCTCTGTCGGAGCACCAAAACTAAGACCATGTTTGACTGCTTCGATAACTGCATTTTCGATACTCTCATCACGGTGTCCGAAGATCAACGGTCCCCAGCTTTGGACATAATCTACATAACGGTTATTATCGATATCGATCAGATACGCCCCCTCGCCGCTTGCGATAAAACGAGGAATACCTCCAACGCTTTTGAATGCACGTACCGGCGAGTTTACACCCCCGGGAATAAGTCCTTGTGCTTTTAAAAATGCTTCTTGTGAATGGTGAATATTCATGAATTATTATCCTGTAGTAACATGTTTTATAGGTACTCTAATTATAACCATTAAGCTATTAATTTGGCTATAATTACCCAAAACAACAAAACGATTGAGTACTATGCCGCGAACCAAATCTTTTTCTCTTTTTGCATTCTTTATTGCACTTATGGTTCACTTTATCGTTTTTCTAGCTCTTGTATTATTCAATACACTTGCCCCTACTTTGCTGCCAAAAGAAAAAGAAAAACACGAAGAATCACGGTTTAAACTCTCTCTCAAAGATCGACCTACACCTTCCAAAGAGGCCATTGCCAAAAATGAAATACCAAAAATAACCAAAGCTCCTCCGATGCCAAAGGGTGAACAGCTCAAAAAACTCACCCAGTCTCGTAAGGTACAAACACCATCCAAGCAACCGACAAAACAACCAATGGCACAGCCACCGATCCAACAGGTCAAAGATACATCCATAACACCTCCTGAACCCAAAAAAGCATTCGAACGCCATGTTGCCTCTCAAGTAGCTACCATAGAACACCAACCTCAGCCAAAAAAAGAATCAGGTCTTTATGATTTTCTCTCAAAAGCCGATCCAAATCTTCAATCATCTTCATCCAATTCTGTCAGTAAGGTTAGTAACAACATTGAGAAACTTTATGGAGATAAGTTTGGGGAACTTTCTGAGGGTGAGCAAAAATACATCATCGATAATCAAGAAGCGATGCGTCGTATTACACAAAGTGTATTAAGCAGTTATGCACCTAGCCGTCTTCCAAATGGTTTACGAGTTAACACTATCAATGTAGTCGAATTTTACCTCTATCCAAATGGCAATATCAGTGATCTAAAACTCATTCGAAATAGTAAATTAGAACTCCTAGATGATATAACTAAAAAAACGATTGAGTTTTCTTTTGGTCGTTATCCACATCCAGCACAAAAAACCTATATCCGATATCAAGTCTACTATGACTTACAATAAACGCTTAATTACTGCCAAGGCACCCTTATAGATCGGTTCATCGATAAATCCGTACCGTTCATCTACAAATCCTGTTATCCCTTTGGCTTCATTGTCTTCAAACAATCTTACAATTGTTTCGCATCGCTGTATCTCGCTATCGTTGACACCGAAGACTTCATTGACAGCATTGACTTGGTCAGGGGTGATGCACCCCTTGGCATCTAATCCGATTGACTTTTCCAATTCCAGCCAATTTCTAAATCCGCCGCTGTTTTTATAGTCTTGATAGACAAACGATACAGGCTTCACGCCGCAAGCTCTGGCAGTCATCATAAAATGGGACAACATGTACTGAATCGTAGGGTTTTCAGTGGTCAGAAGACTCTGTGATAGCCCCAAATCGGCAAATAGATCCAACACCCCTAAATAGTACGCTTTAACTCGTGGATGACACGCTAATGTCCCTAATGCGAGCCATGCTTCTTTGGTCTCAATAGAGAGATGGACTTCGATGTTCTCATCAATCAGTTCAAGAGCTTTTTGTACCTCTTCAACACAACGGATTTTAGGGATACGAATCGCATCGGGCATAAAAGTGTTCAGATACGCGATCTCTTCTACTCCCCCCTCATCCAGTGCATTGATACGTACGACCAGTTTTTTGTCCAACTGTGGATGGGCTGCAAGTGCCATAGCACACAGTCGCAATGCATACGGCTTTTGTTCTGTGCTCACGCCATCTTCAAGATTGAGAATAATACATTCAGCATTTAAAGAGGGAATTTTCAAAAGGTGCTTAATATTATGCGTTGAAAGCATCAAACATGAGCGAAAAGAGAGTGAAGAATTTTGACTTCTAAGTACGGGAACCGCCATGCGATCTAAAGCAATTAAATCACGAGTTTCAATGAGATTATTGAGATTTTCGATGTTTTTGAGCAGCACGTTTAAACTCTTCTCTATGGAGATAATAATAAAGGGTTTGAATCTCAGTATCGGTCAAATAATACCGCGGCATTCCGATGATTTTACTGCTCACCGCACGGTAAAACAGTGAAAACGGTATTTTATTGATTGGTGTTCCCTCAAATACTTTTCTTTCGCCTTTGTTTTTATACTCGGCGATACGCCGTCCTTCACCCGATTCTCCATGACATTGCTGACATCCGATTCCTCTTGGATTATGGTACAAACCTGCGGCATACTCTTCTTTGGTAATAAAGGTGGCAGCACCAAAAACCTGTATCCCGATCAACAAAGCAAACAGTGCTCTCAACATCATCCCTTTAACCAATTGTTAGTCTTTTGTCGGTATCATACCCTAAAACAATTTGACGGTGACTAAATGCAGTTATTAGACGGTAAATCCTTAGCCAAAAAAATCGAAGAGCAAGTCGCTCTAGAAGCAAAAGAGCTTAAAAATCGTACGGGAAATGTCCCCGGTTTAGCCGTGATCTTGGTTGGGCATGATCCTGCTAGCCAAGCCTATGTCGGGATGAAAAAAAAAGCATGTGACCGCGCAGGATTTTACTCTGTGACCCATGAAATGCCCGACGATATTTCTCAAGATGCTATTATCAAAACCATCCAAATGATGAATGACAATCCCAATATTGACGGTATTTTGATACAGCTTCCCCTTCCAAGCCATATTGACACTACCAAGATCCTCGAAGTTGTTGCACCTAACAAAGATGTTGATGGTTTTCACCCCTACAATGTCGGGCGGCTGACAACAGGGTTAGATGGGTTTGTCCCCTGTACTCCTCTTGGTGTCATGCACCTGCTCAACGAGTATAACATCAATCCAAGAGGCAAAGATGCCGTCATCGTCGGTGCTTCTAACATCGTTGGAAAACCGATGGCAGCATTACTGTTAAATGCCCATGCAACGGTGACTGTGACTCATATTCAGACCAAAGACCTCAAAGCACATACCCTGCAAGCAGACATTTTACTCGTAGGTGCAGGGGTTATCAATCTCATCAAAGAGGACATGGTCAAAGAGGGATGTATTGTTATCGACATCGGGATCAACCGTACCAATGACGGACGACTTGTCGGCGATGTCGATTACGATGCCGTTGCTCCTAAAACATCGTATATTACCCCAGTACCTGGCGGTGTAGGTCCTATGACCATCGCGATGCTTCTATCTAACACCCTAAAAGCCGCACAAAACCATGCAAAAGAGCGTAACATATGAAGAAAAGAATTCTCGATAGTCTCGTAAAAACATACCATTTTTCCAACACATGGACGGGGACTATCATCATCGTTTTATTTGTGATATTTTTTATCGCTCAAGCCTTTCGTATCCCTAGTGGTTCGATGAAAGATTCACTCTTGATCGGCGATCATCTTTTTGCCAAAAAGTTCGCCTACGGCATCTCTACACCCCATATCCCATTCCTTGAGATCCCTCTGGTACCCGGGACTGATGGACACATTATTAATGGTGATGAGCCAAAACGGGGTGATATTGTCATCTTCCGCTATCCAAATGACACTAAACTGCACTATGTGAAACGATGTGTCGCATTACCGGGTGATGAGCTGTTTGTGATGGACAAAATCTTGTACCTTCATCCGCGAGAAGGCAATGAGTATACTAAAAAAGTGTTTGCAGCTTATGAGCTCAAAGATATTGACGGTCAACTTTGGGTCAAAGATCCCTATACACTCGAACACCATGGTATACACCACGATGAGAATATTGTTGACAACGGTGTTTTTCCTGCTGAAATCTTCAATACAACTCATATTGTTGTTCCCAATGGACAATACTTTATGATGGGGGATAACCGTGACCACTCCAATGACAGCCGTTTTTGGGGAGCTGTTCCCTACGGTTTGATTGAAGGTACACCATGGTTTGTCTACTTCAGTATCGATGACAATTACGTAGTACGTTGGGATCGTATCGGCAAGACTCCGTATGATCTAGAGCAAAAAGAGCCATTGGAGCGTGCGGTAGCACAACGAATCATAGAAGACGCAAAAGACAATGAACTTTATTGATCTCCTAGGTATTCCAGCCTCTATCATTGCACTGCTCATAGCCATCATCGGTCATGAGATCATGCACGGCTGGGTTGCTTATAAATATGGAGATATGACGGCTAAACAAAATGGCCGTCTAAGTATCAATCCACTGGTTCATATTGATCCTATCGGGTCCGTTCTTGTTCCTCTGATGACCTATTTTTTACCTATGCTATTGGGTGCTTCAAGCGGTTTTTTATTCGGATGGGCGAAACCTGTCCCTGTCAATATGCACACCGTCATCCGTAATGGCGGTTATAATGCCGCCATGCAGGTAAGTTTGGCAGGTATCGTATACAATTTATTTTTAGCGACTTTGTTTTCAGTTATCCTCAGTTCAATGCACGAACCAACTGCACAAGAAAATCTTATGTATGTATTTTCGCTGATGTTAACCATTTCACTGGTTAAAATCAATGTAGTTCTGGCCGTATTGAACCTTTTGCCTATACCCAGCTTTGACGGAGCCCATTTTATTAGCTATTTGGCTATGAAATTTCGTATTTTTAAAGTCGCTGAATTTTTCGCTAAAGCCGAACCTTATGGAATGATTGTTATTATCCTCATTTTAATGACACCGCTGAAAATCCCGTTGCTTATGTGGCCTGTGTCAACACTACTTAATCTATTGCTCAGTTAGAAGGAAAAGAATGAAATTTTACATTGCAACCGATCATGCCGGAATCGATCTCAAAGACTTTACCGTTGAACTTTTGCGTAAAAAAGGACATGAGGTTATTGATCTTGGTCCCTTTGACAAAGAGAGAGTCGATTATCCTGACTATGCCGTCAAAGTATGTGAGCATGTATTAAGTGATACTGCTTCACAGGGTATCTTGATCTGTGGATCGGGTATCGGTATGTCGATGGCGGCCAACCGTTTTCACGGTATCCGCGCGGCACTGTGCCATGATGCTTATACCGCGACAGTAGCACGTGGGCACAATGACGCCAATGTCTTGTGTTTTGGAGAGCGTATTGTCGGTCAGGGAGTAGCGGAATCAATCCTCGATGCATGGATTGCAGGGACATTTGAAGGTGGCCGACATTGCGGGCGTGTTGATAAAATCGAAGCGATCAAAGGATAAATAATGTTTTTTGAGTGGTCATTGCTTACGGTTGTAACACTAGGAGCTCTCTTTTTCTTAGTCAAGATGTTTTATTTTCGCAGCATAACGGTCAAAGAACAGCGTTCAAGCGAAATGATGAAACTAACGCTTCGTGAAGCAGAAATTCTAATACGAAAGTACCAAATACAATTGCAGCGCGCACTTGGCAACGTAGATATTCTCAGTGAAGAACTCAATAACTTGCGTAACGAAATTAAAACACTGAAGCAACGAAACTCAAAATACCGAATCGATACCGATCGCTTCCAAAACAAAATTGCAGAGCTTGAAGGGCGTATCGACGCACTTATATAATTTAACTAAAGGATTTTTATGACACTAAATGAACATGACAGAACTATTATAATGGATTCCATTCGTGATATTCACGATTTTCCAAAACCGGGTATTGTCTTTAAAGACATTACGACATTACTGTCCGATAAAAATGCCTATGGAGTGTTGATGAAACATTTGCATGATCGCTACAGTAGCTATAATCTTACCCATATTGCCGGAATCGATGCTCGAGGTTTTATTTTTGGAGCTGCACTGGCACAGATGCTAGGTGTCGGATTTATCCCTATTCGTAAAAAAGGGAAACTGCCATACACAACCGTCTCTGAAAAATATTCCCTTGAATACGGTGTTGATGAAGTAGAAGTACACATCGATGCCTTTTCAAATGTCGAAAATCCACAAGTCTTGCTCATTGACGATCTCATCGCAACAGGCGGAACAGCCTATGCGGCAGCAAGTTTGATCAATAAAGTAGGAGCTACGTGTGTTGAAGCCTGCTTTATCATGGGCTTGGATTTTTTAGATGGTCAGAAAAAACTCTCTGAAGTCGTTCCTGTTTACACCGTTATCGGAGTCGATTGATGTACATACCATCACCATCAAAATTTGATCCGCAAAATGGACATTTCGGTATTTTCGGAGGACGCTATGTCCCTGAGACACTGATGCCGGCTCTTTTAGAACTTGAAAAAGCGTATGAAGAGATCCGTTTTGATGAAACCTTTTGGAAAGAGGTCGATGGGTATCTAACCGATTACGTTGGACGCCCAAGCCCCTTGTATTATGCCGCCAATCTCTCAGATGAGTTAGGTGCAAAGATCTATCTCAAACGCGAAGACCTAAATCATACCGGTGCGCATAAAGTCAATAACGTCATTGCTCAAGGGCTCATGGCAAAGAGACTCGGAAAGAAAAAAGTGATTGCCGAAACCGGTGCGGGACAGCATGGCGTTGCGACCGCAACTATTTGTGCATTGCTGGGATTGGAATGTGAGATATTCATGGGAGCAAAGGACGTTGCACGTCAAGAGCTCAATGTATTTCGTATGAAGTTACTGGGTGCAAAGGTCCATGCGGTACAAAGTGGATCAAAAACTCTCAAAGATGCGATGAACGATGCTATCCGCCATTGGGTCACCCATGCACGCGATACTTTTTACATCATCGGTACCGTTGCAGGTCCTCACCCCTACCCTATGATGGTACGTGATTTTCAAGCGATCATCGGATGTGAAGCTAGAGCACAGATTTTACAAAAAGAGGGAAAACTTCCCGATTACGTGATCGCGTGTATCGGTGGAGGCTCTAATGCGATCGGAACTTTCCAGCACTTTTTGGAAGACAAAGAGGTTCAGTGTATCGGTATTGAAGCCGGCGGTTTAGGTGTTGAGACCGATAAGCACGGCTGTTCCCTGCTCAAAGGGCGTCCGGGAGTTCTGCATGGGCAAATGAGCTATTTACTTCAAGACGATGATGGTCAAATACTCGAAGCACACTCTATATCTGCAGGTTTGGATTATCCGGGTATTGGACCTGAACACGCATTTCACAAAGAGAATGAAACTGTACGGTACGATAATATCACGGATGAAGAAGCGCTGGATGCTTTTGTATGGCTCAGCCGTGCAGAAGGGATCATCCCTGCGTTTGAATCAGCACACGCAATAGCCTATCTTAAAAAGATGGATGATATAAAAGGAAAAACAATCATCGTAAATGTTTCCGGACGTGGAGACAAAGACATGATTCAAGCAAAAGAACTGCTCAAATTTGATTGATTAAGGCTATTAGTGGAAGAACTTTTTTTAGAATGGCTCAAAGAGTACGGTTACATCGTCCTCTTTGCCTGGAGTATCCTTGAGGGAGAATTGGGCCTTATCATGGCCGGAATCATGTCCCACACTGGAGATATGTTTCTCCCTATTGCTTTGCTTGTAGGAGCAGCGGGAGGTTTTGCCGGAGATCAAATTTATTTTTATATCGGACGCTTTAATAAACGATATATTCATACACAATTGCATACACATCGCCGTAAGTTTGCAATCGCTCATCTGCTTATTAAAAAATACGGATGGCCGATCATTTTCGTCCAGCGCTATATGATCGGTTTACGCACTGCCATTCCTATGGCAATAGGACTGACCAAATACTCAGGAAAGAAATTTGCATTTATCAATTTCATGAGTGCATTATTCTGGGCCGCTGCAACGATCATTCCTGCTTACTACTTTGGAGCGGAGATACTAGCAGCAATTCAATGGGGAAAAGCCCATTGGTATTTTGCAATGCCATTACTGATAATCCTCATTGGAGGTATTATCTTGACCTTTAAACGAATTGAATCTAATCTATTGGAGAAACGCCGTGAACGTCGAACTTTATAATCAATCCCTATCCTCCATCGTTGCTGACATCACTATTGAATTTGTCACTCCCGCACAACTAGAGTCTCATACGTATGCACCTCTATTGTCCATGGCAAAGTTTGAAGGTAAAAGTGAACAAATTTGTCTTCTACACGAACATACATTGATCGTGTGCGGTTTAGATGATGAATCCAATGACGAATACCGTATGGCAATGACATCGGTCATCAAAGCACTCCAAAATACAAACTATACCAGTGCAAAACTGTGCGTCCCAAAAGAGGCCTATTTTCATGCTGCCCTCGAAGGTATCCTTTTAGGTGGATACAGTTTTCAAGATTACAAATCAAAGCCAAAAACCCCATCATTACAAACTCTATTTTTCGCTTACAATAGCCAATACGATTTTGATCACTTTCAATCCATCCTAAATCAAACCCTCATTATCTCTAAAGCAACTAATTTCGTGCGTGATCTGGTCAATCAGACTCCCTATGACATGACACCTCAAGCAATGGCAGTCACAGCACAAAGTTTAGCGGACAGTAACAACTTGGAATGTACTATTTTGGATACCAACGGGTTGGAAGACGAGAAGATGAATGCGATGATCGCCGTTGGTAGAGCTTCTGTCAATCCTCCTCGTTTGATCCACTTGGCCTATAAACCAAATAACCCGAAAAAAGTCATCACCCTGGTAGGCAAAGGGCTCACCTACGATAGCGGCGGACTTAGTCTAAAAGCCGCGACTTCCATGGTCACGATGAAGATGGATAAAGCAGGTGGCTGCGCCGTTATGGGGATGATCAAAGCCATCAGTGAGCTAAAACTTGACATTGAAGTTCACGCTTTTGTCGGAGCCGTTGAAAACATGATCGGTGGAAATGCCTATAAACCGGACGATGTCCTCCGCGCCAAAAATGGCAAGACTATCGAAGTACGTAACACCGATGCGGAAGGACGCCTTGTCCTAGCCGATGTACTGGGCTATGCGCAAGAATATGTCAAAGCGGACTATATCTTCGACTATGCAACCCTAACAGGTGCGTGTATGGTCGCTCTTGGACCCTATACGACGGGTGTGATGGGTCACAATGAAGAGCTAAAACGCTCTTTTGTCGATGCAGGAAGCTTTGCAGGCGAATACTGCGGTATCTTACCGTTTAACCGTCAGCTCAAAAAACTGATCAAAAGCGATCTTGCCGACGTGTGTAACGTATCGAGCAAACCATATGGCGGAGCCATCACAGCCGCCCTCTTCCTTGATAACTTCATCGATGAAGACATGAAAGACAAATGGGTCCACTTCGACATCGCAGGCTCTGCGTATACCGAGAGCGCATGGGATGTCCATACCTATGGCGGTACAGGTGCAGGTGTACGTATGACACTTGAGTGGCTAATGCAGTACTGCAAATAAGCCGTTCGCCCTGAGCCTGTCGAAGGATGAACAGTACTCATCTAACCCTAAAGCATCCGATAAACTTCTTTTCGGTGCGCCACTTTAACGACATACACCGTCACTATTTCATCGTTGATCTCATATAAAATACGATAATTTCCAATCCTAATACGATATTTTTCTTCACCACTCAGTTTTTTACATCCAAGAGGTCTAGGATCATTAGCAAGTTTTTGGATATGAGAAACAACTCTTTTTAAAATTACCGAAGGGAGATCTTCGATCTCTTTCGTCGCCGATTTTTTAATCTCGATTTTATAGCTTGCCATTTGTTTCCAGCTGTTTTAAAAACGACTCGAATGATAACGTCTCTTCATTCTTTCGTTCTTCAAATGCTTTGAGATCACTGCTATCTTCTCTAAATGCATCAACAACGATATTATTAACGAGTGAGGAAAGTGACTCGGAAGTCTCCACTGCTTTGAGTTTGAGGAGTTTGAGAATATCCTCATCGAGGGTAATGGTGGTGCGTACACTCATGATAGTCTCCTTTTTATTTGCATTATAACATAATTACATCATGATGATATTGCATCATTTATTTTTCTCGTTATTCCCGACTAGATCGGGAATCCATTTTAATAACAATACATGTTAATTAAGAATAATTTTCATAGAATACTGACTTCACAGCTATTAATAAATGGACAAGGTAACAAAAATTATTATGGATACAAAAAAAACAGTTTTATATGCTCCATCTCTCATTTACAAAATTTATATTTTTCCATTTTTAATTGCTTCTCCTCTCTTCGTTATATATTCGGCATATCAGTTATATACAATGCTAACTTGTAACTGTTCAGTTGGTGCAAAATTGTTCTTGTCCTACTCGACTACCTTTATGTTATTAGCATCTATCTTTTTTTCGTACATTTCATCAATCACTTTTAGACACTTTAAATATATAATCACTATAGATGAAAATAATGTTATCACTTATAAAAAATCTGATCAAATAATTAAGCAATTTACTTTTTTTGATATAGAAAGTATTACTGAACGAAAAATGAATCAAGAATTTATTTTTAATTTGAAAGATGATATGTCATTACCTTTGCCATTTGAATTCAAAAATCATGGTTTTTTCTTTGATAGACTATTCAATAATTACAAAAAAACATTTTCATCTGAAGAATTAAACCACACTTATACATACAAAGAAAATAAGTGGTTCAATATGTCCGCATACCTTTTCTTCTATCCAATTATTTTTCTCCCACTCCTCTTAGTCAGTAAATATTTAATTGTTTTATATGTTCTAGCAATAGGAAAGGTAGTTTACTTTTACAATGAATCAAAATATATTAAAATAACTCCTGATCATTTAGAGATTAAAAGTGATTTCAAAAAATCCATTTTTTTAAAATCCGAAATAAAAGAAATTAAATTTAAAAGACTGTCTATGAAAAATTCCCCCTATTATCGTTGTATTCTGATCACAAATACAGATCAACAATATAAATTAGTAAGTTCTGAAATTTCTAGTATTGACTTATATTGTTTACTCACTTTCTGGCAAAAAAATTAATAGTACATATTTTATTTACTTCCAAATTTCCCTACCTTTCTTCCTCAGTCCCCACTCAACAACTCTATATTATAATTGCGCCAATACTTTAATGCATCGAAACACTACAAGGAAATAATTAATGGGCTTATCAATCGGACTCGTAGGACTACCAAACGTCGGAAAATCAACCACTTTTAACGCGCTTACCAAAGCGCAAAACGCCGAAGCGGCGAACTATCCGTTTTGTACTATCGAACCAAACAAAGCGACTGTACCCGTACCCGATTCACGTATTGATGCATTGGTTAAAATCGTCAAACCGGAGCGCGTTCAGTACTCAACACTTGATTTTGTTGATATCGCAGGTCTTGTTAAAGGTGCGAGCAAAGGCGAGGGTCTTGGAAACAAATTCCTCTCCAATATCCGTGAAACCGAAGTTATTTTGCAGATTGTACGTTGTTTTGAAGATGATAACATCGTTCACACCGAGGGACGTATTGATCCGCTATTGGACGTTGAGATCATCGAAAACGAACTTATTTTTGCCGACATCGAAGTATTGACCAACCGCATAGAGCGTCTAAAAAAACAAGCGAAAAATGAAAAAGATGCCGCAGCGATGGTGGTATTTGCCGAAGAGTTGGCTGAGTTTTTAGCAGAAGGTAATCTCGCACGCAACTTTCCAAAAGCGGACAGTGAGATGTTTGAAAAACTAAACAACGAAGTGCGTCTTTTGAGCGCCAAAGAGATCATGTACGGTGCCAATGTAGACGAAGACGGAATGAGCGAAGACAATGAATTCGTAACACGACTCCGTGATCATGCCTCAAAAAATGGCTGTGAAGTGATCAAACTGTGTGCCAAGATCGAAGAAGAGCTTGTCGGTCTCGAAGAAGATGAGCGTAATGAATTTTTGCGTGACATGGGTGTAGAAGAATCAGGGTTAGAACAAATCGTCCGTAAAGGGTTTGACAAACTAGGTCTCATGAGTTATTTCACTGCCGGTGTCAAAGAGGTACGCGCGTGGACAATCCGTAAAAACTGCACCGCTCCAAAAGCCGCTGCAGTCATTCATAATGACTTTGAAAAAGGGTTTATTCGTGCAGAAGTTATCGGTTATGATGATTATGTCGCCTGCGGTGGAGAAAGTAAATCTAAAGAAGCGGGTAAGATGCGTCTTGAGGGAAAAGAGTATATTGTCGCCGATGGTGATATAATGCACTTTAGATTTAACGTTTAACATAGGAAATTAAATGGATGTCACGCTTAAATATGTAGGTCCAAAGGCCTTATTTTCTGTATCCGGCATTAGCTTTGACAATAGCAAAGAAGATAAATTTGTCTATTTAAGCATCCTTGCAGAGCTCATAGAAGCTTTGGACCATGACTATGCGAGCGATCAGCGCTACGTTATCGAAACTGGAAACAAACCTCTTGATGAACATATTTTATTGGAGATGATCCGCAAACGCCCTTCAAATCTTGATGAACAAATTGAATATTGGGCTAAAAGAACAACCGAAGATATTGATGATGACATCAAACGAGCAGAAAACAATCCACTCCTAAGTGCAGAAGAACGCGAGGTACTTAAAAACAATCTCGAAATTTTACGCCCCTACCGAATGCAACGCTCGATCAATAAAAGTATCTATTATGCAGGAGTCAGTCTCTTGGCTTCGATCATCAAAAAATGCGGTATCCAATACATCGTCACTCCAATGTATCCAAAATTTCTCCATGTTCTTCATTCGGTACAAGGTTCTTTACGTACACTTCATCCAAGTGTTGACAGTACCATTGACATCTATGAAGAGCAAGGACACTTAGCCGTTGAGCTAAAAATTCAAGGAAGCCGTTAATCAAACAATCTTAGCGATTGTTTGACCAAATCGTACACTTTCACCCGTTTGAACGTTCCACTCACACATCCCTTTTTCACACAACATGATGATGGTTGAACCCATTTTGAAGCATCCAAAATCATCCCCTTTTGCAAGACGAAGGTTTTCATACTCATAGAGTGAGGGAATTAACGTTGTATTGGTCTGTATTTTAGGTTCAAAAGCAACTTCCATCTTTCCAACGTTCAGCGCCCCCACCAAGACCAAAAAGAACCGTTTGCCCTCACTACTCAAACACTCCAAAACAACACGTTCGTTTTCGATGAATAGATCGACTTTATTTTTCAACGTAGGAATATTAACGGGATACAATTTTCCCGGAATATGTACCGCTTTGACTACCTGCATATCCAGCGGTGCATGATAACGGTGATAATCACGTGGTGAGAGATAAAAATTGACATACGAACCATTGCGTATGGCTTCTTTAGAGCTTGTCTCTATATGATCTCCCAAAAACGCATTCACGTCGTAACTCATCCCTTTGATTTGCAAAGCTTTGGTCTCTTCTATCGTTCCCCATTCGGTGATCAAGGAATCACACGGGCTGATAACGTCACTGGCATCATTAGAAAATGAGCGCATTTTAACAAAATGGCGCGTAAACAACGCATTGAGACTCTCATAACTTTCAGGTGATCTAAACTCACTCATATCCAGACCCATCATTCTCACATAGGTGTTATTGATGAAATTTTGAAATCTTTTTCCATGTTCTTTTGATGCAAAGCGACCAAAGCTTTGCGATAATACCGACGTAAAATGTTGCTTCATACTACTCTTGTTCCTCATCTGATTGAATTTCACGCTTGGCGATCTCTTCGATAAGCACCGTAGCGTAGCACCCTTTTGGCAGGGTAAAATGAAGCTCAAACCACGCCTCATTTTCTTTATATTCACCCTCTATCTCTTCGGGATAGATCCATCCATAACGGCGTGCCCCGTCAATCCCATTTTCTATCGTATCAAACTTTTCTTCGATCTCACCAGCAAGCCCAGTTGCACGTGTAGCACGTTTACCACTGAGTAATCCGCTGACCGAAATATCATGCTTGTTAAAACGCTCCACTTCTTCTTCAGCCTCATAATGAAAAAGTTTTCCGTACGGATAATGCATCATCACATCCCCGTGGATGAGTTTAAACGGATGGGTTTGTTTTTTCATGATTTCCAGTTCAGCTTTGTCCATTTCAAGCGCAACTTGAAGTTCATCAAGGGTAAAATTTTCCACAAATTTGGATATTTCGATACGACGGCTCAACCATGCATTAAAAAGATAGCTTTGGTACGAGTTGATGTAAAACTGATGCATCTTGCGGTTCTTCTCTTTGAGTGTCCCCTCTAAAATCGCTTTGCCTTTGAGGTAGTTTTCACCATCGCGTCCAAAACGTTGAAATCCAAAATAGTTAGGCATCCCATTCTTTTTGATCATCTTCAACGCTTCTTGGATCTTAAACGCAGAGGTTGGATTGACTTTTTTCAACCGGATAAAAAAGCGGTTTCCCTTGAGATGCCCCATACGGATCTTATTGTTATGATACTGCTTCTCAAGGATCTTTATCCCCTCATGCTCAAAATTCTCCAACAACGGTTCGCACTTTTTAGGAATCGAAATGTACTGCTTGGTTTGCGCATTTTTATCTTTCATCCCGGCATAACCGATATCACGGCTTTTGATATTCAAACGTTTAGCAAAAATATCCAGCATCTGCCATGTCGTAAGGTTCTTTTTACGCACATGCAAGACCAGATGTTCCCCTTCTCCGCTAAATGGATACAAAGGAATTTCATCCACCACAAAATCACGTGCCGATTGGCGAAAATGAAATTCAATGGGACTGTGTGGTAGATAATAATGACGATTCATGGTGAACTCCCTAAAAGTGATGCGCTTTACAGCGATTTATAAATTTTCCCCTGCAAACCGTCGCAACGATTGTTAGAGGTGTTCGTGTCAGTTTTGACACCCGTTTAAGCGCCTTAGCTTTGTTAAGATCAAATGCGATGAGCATCTCATACTCTTCTCCGCTGCATGCCAAATGTTTTGGATACCGTTTTTTCCACGTTACCCCGCAACGATTGGCCGCACACAATTTTCCCATATCGCTGTAAAGCCCATCCGAAATGTCCATCCCGCAGCGAAGTAGCGAACGAGCTTTGTTAACAAATAAATTTCGAAGCATCGGACGAACGAATCGGCTCTTGGTATGCACTTGTCCACCTGCCATCAAATAGCGTAGATGACGCAGCGATTCTCCAATCTTTCCGGTATAGGCGATCACATCGCCATGCTTTAGCCCTTTGCGTAATAACGGATTTTTGCTTTTGGAGACAATCGTAATCGAAAGGTCAAGTTTGTTGTTGGCAATCGTATCCCCACCAATGATCTCGACCCCGTATTGAGATGCACATTCACGCATTCCGCGTGCTAACTCTTCCATAGCATACAATGTCATGCTCTTAGGCATCGCGACACCCACAAGAGCGTACAACGGCTGTGCATTCATAGCAATAGCGTCTGAAATATTAATAATCATCGCCTTATAGCCGATTTGATACGCAGAAAGCCATTTTCGCTTGAAATGAACGTTCTCAAAAAAAATGTCTTTGCTGTAAACCCATTCACCTACTACGGCGCCATCGTCACCGATATGGGAACTTCCCTGGCTCATAGCATTGATAAAGTAATTTTCAACGTTCACAGCAACCCTGCTATTATGATCTTATAAAGTTCTATTATAGACGAAATGTGGTTACAGCTCGGTTAAGAAGATTATATGCTAGAATTATACTCAGTATTCGAAAGGAATTAATTATGTTGCTCTCCGTCAAAAAAATATTCTTTAATCTTAAATCATCACTTTTTATTCTGTTAATCGGGATCATGTTGTTAGGTATTCAATTGATAAACATCACTCAATACTCTCAACATCTTAGCTCTCTTAGATCCCAGCATGACCTTATAGATTCCATTATTTCTCAAGATTTAAGTGATACACAAATGGCAATGATCACCTTAAATGGCCATCTTTCCCATCTTGCACTTGCGGTAAAACTGTCCAATAATAGTGCACTTTTAGATACTTTTTTGACGTCTGAAGAAGAACGCACACGACTATACACTGCATTGCAAACATCCGCATCCGCATTTCAGGACGCTGCTCTTTTTTGGCTCGAGGCTACACCTCACGGACGGTCAACCATGAGAGAACAAATGATGCGCACGCGTGAGAGCTATCTTTCAGACATCTCTCACATGATCGACTACCAAATCCAACTTATTGATCAATCCCTCAGCATAGCAAAAATAACGGCTGTAGCTCTATGTGTGATTGGACTCATCTTCTTTATTGTCTATCGTATACGTTTAAATCAAATATACCTTGACATCAATAAAGCTTGTTCCGTTGATATCGATGGGACGAAACCGGATGTTTCGACTCAAGAAATGGAGTTTATTGTTAAACGTCTCGCTCGCAAAGCACCCATAGCGAATACAAATCAATCATTATTGCATCCGCAAAGTGGTCTTAATAATGAAAAAGGGATGATGACTCTCTACAATGCTAAGAAAGCGAATAAAAGTTACGGTTCCCTTTTTATTGCTGTATTTGACATTGACCAACATAGCGTATTATCCAATTCACTTTCAAAAGAAGATATGGGTGCTCTTTATAAAAAAATAGGCGATATCATCAGTATGTATGAACAGCCTATGGACGTTACCGCACAACTAGATTCCAACCAATTCGTGTTCCTCATCTCACGTAATTCAAAAGAAACCGCATTAAGCGATGCTGAAAAAATAGTTCATTCTGTTCATGATTCAATGTTTAACACTGCTAAAGGACCTATCAAAGTGACACTAAGCGGCGGATTTATACTGAAAACACCTACCAGTGCACTGGAAGCATCCATTGCAGATGGACAAAAAATTGCGGATAAAGCAAAGCAAAGCGGCGGCAATCGTGTTGCACAACTCAGAGAAAAAGCAGATCATTTCCGCTAATTATCTTCTCTTAATTATCAATAACACAAAAAATAGTTATTCCTGTTTTTTTACACCTATATTTTGTTACTTTTATGGACAGCAATCCCCTAAAACTCTCCCTTCTATAAGTACTTCACCGATTTAATCTCTTAATTAAGTCTTACAAATGCTATAATCGCACACAACTTATTGCCAAAAAAATGGCTTAGTAATTGAAATATTTTTAATTTAAGGAAGGTGCATGAGTATTCCGATTTATACATACGATGCAATCATCGTTGGAGCAGGCTTGGCAGGATGTGCTGCAGCACGTGAGCTACAAACTGCTGGTAAAAAAGTAGCCGTAATTACCAAACTCCATCCTCTTCGTTCACACTCAGGTGCTGCACAAGGCGGAATTAATGCTGCATTTAGTGATAAAGACAGCGTTGAACTCCATGAATACGACACCGTAAAGGGATCTGACTATCTAGCAGACCAAGACGTAGTAGAGTTCATGTGTCAAAAAGCACCAGAGACAATCCGATGGGCAGAGCGTATGGGTGCTGTATTTAGCCGTAATGAAGACGGTACCATTGCACAGCGTCCTTTTGGCGGGCAATCTTCACCACGTGCCTGTTTTGCAAAAGACCGAACCGGGCTTACCCTTCTTCAAACTATGTACGAGCAAGCATTTCGTGTGGGCGTTGAATTTTGGGATGAATGGTATGTAGCCGATCTTTTGTATGCAGAGGGCAAAGTATATGGAGTCGCAGCGTATAACATTCGCAACAGCGAGTATGCGATTTTCAACGCAAAAACCGTTATGTTTGCAACCGGTGGTTACGCAAGAGCTTTCAAAATCAACTCAAATGCTCATGCCAATACCGGTGATGGTCTCTCTCTCGTAGCACGTCACGGTCTTCCTCTAGAAGATATGGAGTTTGTACAATTTCATCCATCAGGACTTTCTGGAAACGGTGTTTTGATCTCTGAAGCAGCACGTGGAGAAGGTGGAATCCTTCGTAACTCTTTGGGTGAGCGTTTTATGGAAAAATATGCGCCAAACGCACTTGAGCTTGCTTCTCGTGATGTCGTATCCCGTGCGATTATTCAAGAGATTCGTGAAGGACGTGGTGTTGGTCCTCGTAAAGATGCCGTTTTCATCGATCTTGTACACCTTGGAAAAGAGAAGATCATGGAACGCCTTCCTGAGCTTCGTAACCTCGCGATTACCTTTTTGGGCCTTGATATGATTAAAGAACCTATTTTGATCTCTGCAACGGCACACTACTCTATGGGTGGTATTCCGATGAATCAACATGGTCATGTTCGTAAAAACAATACTGAATACGTTGAAGGTTTTTATGCTGCCGGCGAGTGTTCTTGTTCTAGCGTTCACGGTGCGAATCGATTGGGTGCGAACTCCGTTCTTGAAGCACTTTTATTTGGCCGTTTTGTTGGTAAAACAATGGTTGATGACGTAGACGGTATTGAGTTGCGTGTGGCTACACAAGACGATGCCAAGCGGATGATCGATGAGATCAATTGGGTATTGACCAACCATGGTCAAGAGCAGGTTTCAACCCTTCGTAATGAACTTCAGCACTCTATGACAGAAAATGCCGGTGTCTTCCGTACAAACGATACACTTGCCCAACAAATGGTAATTATTGAAGGCTTGCGTGAACGTTATAAGAACATCCGCATTAGCGATAAATCTAAAATCTTTAATACAGAGTTGCAAGAAGCGATTGAGTTTGGTCACATGCTTGATTATTCACTCTTTATTGTATCCAGCGCACTTGCACGTCAAGAAAGCCGTGGCGCTCACTTCCGTGAAGACTTCCCAACCCGTGATGATGAAAAGTTTTTGAAACACACAATGGCGTATATGGATACTAACGGCAAAATCACTCTTGATTACATGGATGTCACCCTTGGCAAGCATGAACTCAAAGCTAGAACATACTAAGGAGCATCGTATGGATGAAATAAAATCACAACAGGTGACCTTTAAACTTTTTCGTTTTAACCAAGAAACAGATTATCTTCCTTATTACAACACCTATGTACTGGATGTAACTCACGAAGAGGTCATCCTCGATGTCCTTAACCGTATCAAATGGGACCACGATGGCACCTTGTCGTATCGCCGAAGCTGCCGTCACGGTATTTGTGGTATCTGTTCAATCAAGATCAATGGAAAAGCTATTTTAGCGTGTAAAGCACGTATTTTTGATCTTATTGATGTCTTTGGAACCGATATGACTATCGATCCGTTAAGTACTAAACGCGCGATTAAAGACCTTATCATCGACAAAGAAGATTTTTGGGATAAACACGCTCAAATCACACCTTTCCTTGTCAGTGACGTCGAAGAAAATCCGAGTTTAGAGAACCTTGTATCCCCTCATGATGCAGAAAAACTTCTCGAAGCGGATTACTGTATCCAATGTGGAGCATGTCACTATTCATGTCCTGCATTGGAAATCAATGATCGCTTTATCGGACCTGCGGCCTTTGCTGCAGCGTTTCGTTTTGCCGCGGATGTACGTGATGATGCTTCAGTAGAGCGTCTTCATGTGGTCAATGAAGAGGCCCAAGGTGTTTGGGATTGTGTTAAATGTATGGAATGTGCCGAAGCATGTCCAAAAGACGTTAACCCGATCGAAAAGATCACCAAACTGCACAATATGATCTTTGAAGCAGGCATTGCAAAAAACAATGTGGCAACACGTCATGCAGTTGGATTTGCTCACTCTATTGAAAAACACGGATTGCTCGATGAAGGTGAACTCGTACGTTACTCAGAAGGCAACATCGGGGTACTAAAACACATGCCAGAAGCATTCGAAATGTGGAAAAACGGAAAAATCGTTATGCCGTGGAACATGCCAAAATCTAAAAATATGGATGAAGTCAAAAAACTTATGCAATCTTCATCTACCGTTAAATTCTAGGAGAACTCATGGAAAAGCTTAGATACGCACTATATACAGGCTGTACGGCTCGAGAAAGTACCCCTGAACTTCTTAAGTCCACCATGGCAGTTGCTGAAAAATTGGGAATTGAACTGGTGTTACTGGATGAGGCATCATGCTGTGGTGCTTCACACCTACAAGATTATGATGATTTTCTTTCATTGGTTTTGAATGCTCGTAATATCTGTTATGCTGAGAAATTGGGTCTTACAATGGTCACCATCTGTAATACCTGTCAGCTCAATACGGCAATGACTAAACACCGTTTGGATACCAATCCGGAACTCAAAGCAAAAGTTAATGCTAAACTTTCTGAAGTTGGACTTGAGTATAAAGGGACTAGCGAAGTAACCCATTTCTTGTATGCGATCATCCAAGACTACGGTTTGGAAAATCTTTCTAAAAAAGTCAATGTTCCATTGAGTCAATTCAATATTGCACCGTTTTACGGATGTCATAATATTCGCCCATCAGAGCTTCAAAACCTCTCAAACGGCGGTGAAAACCCATACAACCCTACGTCACTTGATGATCTTATCATCGCGTGCGGCGGAAACAATGTCGATTACGATGCTAAAAACAAATGTTGTGGCTTCCATGCAGAGCTTCAGGCTCCGCATACTGCTGCAGTATTGACTGGAAATGCACTTTCAGGTGCTATGGATGCCAATGCGGACTGGATGGTAACACCATGTCCACTTTGTCACCTAAAATTGGATGTACAGCATCATAATGCATCCAAAGCAATTGGTCGTGAGGTAAAACTTCCGGTTCTACACATGCCACAAATGGTGGGGCTTGCACTTGGATGTACCCCAGCAGAACTTGGATTGCAGCATCACGTTACCAAGGTTAATTTCGTTTAATAACTCTGCTCTTTAGAGGGGATTTCCCCCTCACAATCGATAGCGAGGTCTAGTTATGGATACGGCTAATGATACTTCTTTCAATTCACTAACAATTGAGAAAGAGATCTCTCAACTTATTTCAAAAATTTCGGACAAAGAACTCGATTTTTTTTCAGATGAAAATATTGAAGTGTTACATGACTTGCGTGTTGACCTTCGAAAACTGCGTACATGGCTATATATTCTTCGAAGCAATGGATACCCGATTAAAAAACTCTATAAACATACCGTACATTGTCATAATCTTGGAAGTGATCTGCGAAATCTTGATGTTTTGATGCATTGGATAAAGACAAATGCGTTTACCTTATCTCCTAGAATGATTCATATTTTCAAGCATGAACAAACAACGCTTAAAAAAGCATTTTTAAAAGAGCTTGTCCATAAAAATTCACTTCAAAAACTGAGAATATTAGGGCGTGATTTACTAAAGGATTTACAAGGGGTCACTAAAAATGATTTGGAACCGTATGTAGTGGAGTTTATTAATAAAAAAAGAGAATCACTCCATCGTATCCTCCCTAATATTTCTGGAGAGATGGATCAACTGCATAAAATACGCAAATTACTCAAAAAAGTACGCTACGCTTCCTATTTGTTACCAATCAAAAACAATGAGTATAAAGATTCCCTCAAATATCTTCAAGAGATACTAGGCTATATCAATGACCGACGTATTTGGATAAAACTCATTCATACACATCTCAAAAAGAACAAAGAAACGATAGCTCTTAAAGATATTTTCACCGCAGACATAGAGAAAAGAATCAAAGAATTTAAAGAGTTAATTGCATCCCAAAATGTCTATTTTTAAGATTATTACTGCTTTGGTCTAAAGACCTTGATTGCCTCTTCATTACACTCCAAATACGGCCCCTCAATGAGATCAATACAATATGGAACAGCAGGAAAAACAGCATCCAGACACTCTCGAATCGATTTTGGTTTACCGGGGAGATTAATAATAAGACTCTTACCTCTAATCCCTGCTGTTTGACGAGATAAAATTGCCGTTGGAACATACTGTAAACTAACAGAGCGCATAAGTTCACCAAATCCAGGCATCATCTTCTGACATACGTTTTGGGTAGCTTCAGGAGTCACATCACGTAACGCAGGACCTGTACCACCGGTTGTAACAACCAAACAGCACCCCTGTACGTCGCATAACTCTATCATCGTCGATTCTATCGTCGATTGATCATCAGGGATACAACGATAGACAATCTCATGCTCACTGAGAAGATACGCTTTCATCGTATCTTGAATCGCTACCCCTGAAATATCCTCGTAGATTCCAGCGCTTGCACGGTCAGATGCCGTTATCACTCCTATTTTAATCATGTACACTCCTGTAAAAAATGGTTTGCCCTTGGCATGACGGTTACGGTTGCATAATCAAGGAAAAAATCACGCGCGGCAGAAGCATCGATGATGTGATCTTTCATCCCAAGATAGACCTCAATACGTATCCCTTTATCCAGAATTTTTTGGAGCAAAAGTTCATCCCAGCCAAAATACAGCAATTCCTCAAGTTCCTCAATCGTCCCCATCTTCATCTCTAGATTCTGCACGTCACATGGGGCAAAACATCCCTGTATAAATTTCTCACGATAATTTTGGGCATCCGACACAAACGCAGAAAGTTGCAGCCGTTTAAAAGAGGATTTTTTGGTTTGGAAAAAAGCAGGGGAAAAAAGCTGTAAAGTATCAATACGAGTGAGTGAATCTACCGCATAACGGGCAGCTTTTATCGCACCGTAGCTGAATCCGGCGACAGTATAATCACTATGAATCAAATGCGATTCAAAAAAATGCTGATCATTAACGAGCGAAAAACCGCTATAAAATATCATTCATGGTCTCTCTTGCCAATGCTTTTGAAATCTGTTCATACTCGCTCAAAATCGTCTCAAGTTTATCGACACTGTGACTGTAGCGCTCTAGAAGCATTTTGACTTCAACATACAAACGGCCTATCAGATCATCACAATTTTGTTCATTTGCCGAAAATGAAGGTCCCATTCCGTATTCATAAATCATGGCATGAGCAAGCTCACGAACCGCAGAAACATCGTGAGCAGCATTAGAAGCATGTTCTCCAAAGCGCAGTTCGCATGCAGCAATTCCTGCTAAATTGATCCGAATTTGTGATTCAATTTCGTGTTTTAACAGTGGTTCGGCACCTAGATGGGTGATAGACTCATTACTGAGAGTGATTTTGTCATACGGTAAATCAGACCATGTTGCGGCAAATACTTTTCCAGCCTGATACCGAGCTTGATAGTGACGCTGTTTTTCGGAGAGCATCGCTAGTTTTTTCTTCCCGAACATCACCTTGTCTTTGACCGCTAAAAAGTGTTCTATCTTGACCTGAAACTCATTCTTACGTAAACACAGCAAAGCCGCTTCATTCGTCAAAGCTGCCAAAGAAGCGCCGTTAAATCCTACCGTCATTTTGGCAAGCTCATCTATTGATAGTTCATACGGGACATGATGGAGGTATTTTTCCAATATAGATGCTCGTTCACTTGCTGTTGGCAGTTCTACAAAAATGCGACGGTCAAACCGTCCTGCACGTAATAATGCACTGTCCATGACTTCAATGTTGTTCGTTGCAGCAATAACAACGATTCCCGCTGTTTCCTCAAATCCATCCATCTCAGTCAGAAGCTGATTGAGAGTCCCTTCGCGTTCATCATTTCGACCACCATCACGTTTTTTACCTACTGCATCAATCTCATCAATAAAAATAATAGAAGGGGCATTTTTTTTGGCCGCTGCAAACAGTTCATGCACCCGTTTAGCCCCCATACCCACATAGATATGAACAAACGATGCACCGCTTTGATAGAAAAAAGGGACATCCGCTTCTGCCGCTACCGCTTTGGCTATCATCGTCTTACCTACACCTGGAGGACCTACAAGTAAGACACCGCGCGGCATACGAGCACCGAAGTTATAATAACGCTTTGGATTACGTAAAAAGTCGATGATCTCTTCAAGCTCTTCTTTGACATCACTGATACCTCCAATATCACTAAAACGGACATTGGATTTTACGGGAGTAACCGATGCATTGCTCACACTGTCAGGTTCTTTAGCCTTAAGGGCAGTAGATTCTTCTCTGACATTTGATTTGTCTAATGGATAACGGCTTTTATAGACCCAGCCAAGAGCACCGATTATTCCACCAAAAATAAGGATCAATAAAATCCAACCATAACTGCCTTTATGTTCGATTTTCAACTGTGCAACAAGTTCGCGAGACAATTGTGCCGATTGTATTTTCACAACGCCGTAATCACGAGTAGTTAGATAGGTATACTCCCCGTCCATTACAGCATTTTCCACCGTTCCGGCTTCGATGAGATGTGCGGCTTCTGCTAAGGAAACCGTATCGGTGTTATCGCGCAGCAAAGCATACATCAGCAAAAAGACGATGACTCCGCCAGAAATAAGAAGAATAAGTTGATTACGATTAAAATTGGGCCACGTTATGTTCATCTGCTACCTCGTATTTTTCGATTTGAATCCAATTTCCGGACAAATCTTCATTCGAACGAATCAATATTTTATTAAAAAACTGATCCAGTCCACTGTATACACCATCGCTTTGCGACTCAATCAAAACATCCAGTGGGATTTTTACGTTTTGACGGAAATGACGATTATTCGCATCAATCATAGTGGTCAGTTCACGCATACGTGTACTCGAAACCGTGCCGTTGATCTCCGGTTTCATCACGGCACTTGGTGTCCCGTCACGTTTAGAATAGGTAAAAGGATGGATATGGGTCAAATGCAGCTGTTCAGCATTGCGCATCGCTTCTTGCCATAGTTCATCTGTCTCACCCGGATGCCCTACGATGAAATCGGTACCCAGAGCAAATCCTTTGTTATGCAACATATCAAACAGCTCCAGATCACTCTCAAAGCGATTACGACGGTTCATGATTTTGAGCATGGCATTGGAACTGTGCTGAATCGCAATGTGCAAATGACGCTCAAGCCACGGTTCATCCAAGATCTCACGAAAGGATTCATTTATCTGTATCGGCTCCAAGCTTCCGACACGGATACGGCGCACTCCTCGGATCATCGACATTTTTTTCATCAATTCGGCGATATTTTTTCCCTCACCCTGCCCGTAGCTTCCTACGTTCGTTCCGGTCAAAACAAATTCACCAAAGCCATTTGTTGCCAAACGATATACCTGCTCTAAGATTTTTGTTTCGTCCATATTACGTGAATCACCGCGCACAAAGGGAATGATGCAGTAGCTGCAGCGAAAATTACATCCCTCTTGTATTTTGATAAACGCTCTGGATTTTCCGATAAACTCATCCACAATAGCATCATCAATGTAGTTTAGATCACCGATTTCATAAAAACGGGTCTCTTGAGACAAAAGTGTATTGATCTTCGTTTTTTCAGACTGTCCAAATACGCCATGTACTTTATTAGCATCAAAAAGGCTCTCCCCTTTGGTATGCGCTCCACATCCGGTCAAAAAAAGCTTTTTACCTTGTTTTTCAATACCGTTTATGTATCCACGAACGCTGACATCCGCTCCGTTGGTCACTGTACATGAGTTTACTACGACAATGTTGGCTTCAGCCTCATCTTCAGTAATTTCGTAATCCTTTAATGCACCCATCATCACTTGGGAATCATATACATTGGTTCGGCATCCGAAGGTTTTGAAATAAACTTTTTCTTTCATGCATCTTCCATAGGTGGCTGCTGTTTTTTTTCAATAGGACCCGTGTAAAATGTCTGTGTAGGGTATGCAATGGTAATGTCATGTTCAGCATTAAAGGCATCAATTATATCAGCGGAAATCGTACTGCGCAATGTCAAAGTCGCATAGGCATTAGTCAAGTACCATGAACTTACTTTTAAACCATTAGGCTCGATAAACGTAAAAATTCTTGGCTCAACATTGGCATTTTTCAAACTGTAACGATCCCGAAGCTTATTGATTTGCTTACGGGTCATCTCCGTGTACCCTTTGGCGTATTTACGACATATCTCTTTGGCAATATGGGTCGCTTTTTTGTGGTTAGAATCAAAGGTGATCGTAACATCCACACCGTCCCATACCGTACTAAGTGTGCCATGGGTGTAATTGGCGATCAAAGAGGTAAAAATGTAATTGTTGGGAATAAATACAACTCGTCCTGCACGGCGATTGTGCATAACTGTCGTCAGCGTGACATCTTCGTGAATAGTTATTCTTTGAAGAGAGATATCCAAGACATCCCCCAAATAGATCATCCCGTCTTTCTCAACACGGATACGATCACCGACGTGGATCGATCCCCCGAACATGATTACAAACCATCCGATAATCGACATAAACCAGTCACGCAACGCAATCGCAAGACCCGCTGACGCAAATCCCAAAACAGTCGCCAAATACCCGACATTGTCCATAAACGTAAACAATAGCACAACGATAACCACGGTAACGGTCACAAACGTCAATATCTTATTGGCCATATAAAAACGTTCATTATCGGTAATATACCGTTTCACAATCCGCTTGATTGCAAACGCTATCAAAAACAATACCAGTATCATCAAACTGATATTGAGCAATTTGTAGATTTGATCTTTGATCTCTTTGTTTATTTTAGCTTCGATCGACTCTACACGCTTGCCATACACATCTGCAGTGGAAGTCAACGTATCTAGAGCTAATTTAAACTTTTCAATCTGTAATAATGTCGCATCAAGTTCTACTTCATAATCAGCTTTGGGATTAAGCTTCATAAGTTGGCGATACAACGCAACCTGACGCTTCATCACTTCTGTAAGTTCCTGAAGTTCTTGTGCTTTTAATTCGTAATCATTGTATTGAGAGTCAAGGCGCTTAATGTACGAAAAGCCTGTAATAATTCCAAACGGATTGGTGATCTTAGGCGCATCTTCTATCGCATCCGGTTTCAATAAATTTGCAAACGGTGAAGTTCCTTGTGTTCTAAACCCATCGATCTGGTCGGTTAAAATTTTCTCTTTTGCTTGTAATGCTTCGATTTCCAAACGCCGTTCTGTCGTAGGAGTACGGTATTTAAGCTCGGAAATACGGCGCTGTACTTCTCGTAAACTTTTTCGAGAACCTTGATAGGCTATGTAGGAGTTGTAACTTTTGGTCCAAATACTGCTGTCTTTTGTAAGCTCTTTATTGATTTGTTCCAGCTCATGCTGGGCATCTTGTATCGCTACTTCTTTGGATTGATTCTCTATGAATTGTGTATCATTTTTAGATGCTGCATCAGCACCGTTAAGAAGAACACAAAAGAGAAGGACAAATACACTGCACCATTTCATACTCATGCCCCTTCGTAACGTTTCAAGACGCTCTTGACCCTATTAGACTCAACCGTATCCGTGATCTCAACTCCCCCAATAGAACGAGGGAGAATAAAGGTGATCGAAGCATCTGAACTTTTTTTATCCAGAAAAAAGGCTTGATAAAATTTATCGATATTGGCAATTGGATACGTCAACGGTAAGTCATAACGTGCCAATACCGCTTTCACGCGCTCAACTTCATCTCTACTCATCAATCCCAGATCGTGTGCTAAATCATTGGCCATCATCATCCCTATGGCAACACTCTCTCCGTGTAAATAGGTCTCATAGCGCGTCTCATTTTCGATAACATGACCAAATGTATGCCCGTAATTAAGTGCTGCACGAAGCCCCTGCTCTTTTTCATCGGCTTCAACAACACGAGCCTTTGTCTCCACAGCTTGAGTGATCGCTTTTATAAGATTATCACCCACACGCAGATCATTGTGCTCCAGCCATTCAAAAAACTGTGCATTAAACGTTACTGCCATCTTGACGATCTCAGCTACCCCTGCCCCGAATTCTCTGGCAGGCAATGTCTGCAAAAACGAAGGATCGATATAAACGGTTTTAGGCTGATGAAAAGCCCCGATCAGATTTTTACCGTACTTGTTGTTTATCCCCGTTTTACCGCCGACACTTGCATCCACCTGAGAGAGAAGCGTGGTAGGAATTTGGATAAAGTCGATACCACGGTTATAAAGGCTCGATGCAAATCCTCCCATATCGCCAATCACCCCGCCGCCAAATGCTACCAACAAAGATTTTCGATTCAAACGGTGATCAAACATACGGTCCAAAATAAATTCTATGCTTTCCCAATTTTTATACTGTTCGCCATCGGCAATAGTGATAATATAAACCTCTTTAGCCTTAAGTCGTGACAGTAATGTTTGCAAATGGAGACCTGCAACTTTGGGGTTGGTTAAAATCGCAACTTTTCCACCAAATTGGATATCACTCAATGGTCCAATATGGATTGGATAAGAGTCGTCAATGGTTCGATTAAGGGCAATATTGATCGTCATGCGCAGCCTAAAAATTGAGTTTAGTAATAGGCTATAGTGTACTTCAAAGTCTCTTAAAATTAAGACTTTTTAGATTTGTGTAGGGATAAAAAGCTGATGATATGAATCGAGTTTTGTGTACAACGTTTCTGAATCTGTGGCAAAAAGTCGCTTGAACGGGTGTTCAAACATTTTTTTAGTAAACGGCAGACACTGTAAAAAATTATCTTTGTCTCTCAAAAGACGAATAGGATTTTCCTCGGTTTCTGTCACATGAATCGATTTGGAAAAGATATCGGAAAGGTTGTTGAAATGTTCAATAACACGCAAGTTATTGGTTCGGTCTTCAACCACATAATCAATCAACTCCAGATTAAATCCAAGTTGAGCAGCAACGTCAAAAATGGTCGTAGAAATGTGTTCAACATGGTTCTCTTCACCCAATATGACCACTGATTTTGTAAGCGTAGCAAATGAGCGATCTGCCAATTTCAATACCGGGACATTACTTTTATACAGTGCGTAACGAATCTCTTTTTGACTAAACATCTTCTGGGATACGATAAACAATCCGATATGGTGCTTTCTTATGTCTCTAAGCATAATATCTTCATCTACCATCCGGTCATACACGATTTCTAATTCTACCCCGGTATCAACACATGATTTTATGTGTCTTAGACTCTCAAGATTTCCAGGATTAACTACTTTTATAAGCAATGGCTTATTGAGTTTTTTGTGAATATAAATACTGCGACGCACCAGTTCATGTATCGTCTTTGTTTTTTCAATGGCCATATCAATGTATAGGTACAGTTTACTTCCAAAGGGAGCCGGAAATTGTCCAAGTTCACGCTTGATCGCACGATAGACCGATTTTAAGACATTGGGTTCACCCACCAGTACCAAAGCATCATTAGGCTGAATCATTTTTTGATCTGTGGGAATGATCAACTGACGGTTACGATAAATTGCCGCTATTTTCCAATTGTTTTGCTCGATTGCACCGATATGACGATACACAAATGAACTCCCAAAAGGGACTAGCACCTCCATGATTTCGCCATTTCCCAACCCTATATTTTGTGCAAGAACAGGAATATTCGGTAAAAATTGGATCAAGTTCAATCCGATTATCTGCTGCATATTGACCCATTCAATACCATCGTCTAAATTTTTGGCATTCCACAAATCAAGGGCAATAATACGGATATTAGGTTTATAAAGACGGATATTTTTAATGGTATTCTCTAAATCCGAAGGATTTTCCATGACTAAGATGACTTGCGAAAAATCGATTTTCAAAACACTGGCAATCTTATAATAACTCGTTGGATCAAAGGTAAAAAATTTAAATCGAGCTAAATCATACCCATCAAAAGGGGCATCTTCTTTGGATTGAACGACATAATAAACATTTTCACTTGTATGAGTACCGATGACACTCTCAATAAAATGCCGCCCGATAATTCCGTCTATAACAATTAAAATCTTTTTCATACTTACACTGACCACCTAGTTGTTGGCGTGATTGTATCATAATCAGTCATGGCTCTATATTATGAACATGGTATACTAGCATTAAGTTAATCGTAGAGGATGGATGATGAAAGTCGATACGAAAAAGTTTTTTGCGGCCTTACTGGTATTTTGTGTAACGGTAGTCGCAATAGCTGTACATGATTATAAGCAAGTAGACAATGCTGTATTTGAGACGGTGGCCAAAGCAATCATAATGTTTTTGGGTGCGTTACCTTTTATGTTGCTGTACCGTAATATTCTCACACGAACGGTTGATGCATTATCTGATGAAATGGATGCAACCAATGAAAAATTGTATGAAACAACCAATCTTCTAGAAGAAAAAGTAGAAGAAAAAACCAAAGAGCTACTTGATGAAGGATTTATAGATCCCCTCACCCATCTGTCCAACCGTCATCGCCTCATGTTCGATATGGATCGTTATGCTTATCGAACTCTTATTATTGTCTATCTTCAAAATTTTAAAGACTTAAATCATTTTTTTGGGAAAGACATAGGCGAGTCTCTTTTGCAACAATTTGCTCTATGGCTTGAACGTATGAACTATAATGCATATCGATTAGGAAATACTGAGTTTGCACTCTTGATTGAGGATGAATATTCATACAATGAGGTTAGCGATTATTGTGAAAACTTTATACATCAACTCTCGAAGCATTCCTTTACCGCAGGTTTGGAAAATGTTCCTTTAACGGTACAAATGGGAGTTCATACAGGCGATAAACTCTCTTTGACATATGCCGACACAGCACTGCAATTTGCCATAGAGACAACCAAACCCTTTTCAATGTATACAACACACGATGATTTAGAATCAAAACAACAACGCAATATTAAAACGGCCCAAAATATACGCGAAGCATTTCATACAGGACGGATTATTTGCTATTATCAAGCAATCATTTCAACATTCGATGAAAAGATTGAAAAATACGAAACATTGTCCCGCTTGATCAGTACCGATGATACTATAATCCCACCTCATGACTTTTTGGCTATTGCCCAAAAAACATCTCTTTATCCTCAAATCAGCCAAGAAATCATCCGTCAAACCTGTGAAACCTTTAAAGAGCGTACCGAAAGTTTTACGATACATTTATGTGCTTTAGATATTAAAAATCACTCTACAATGGAGTGTATAAAAGAGGTTATCGTCGCTACCAATACTGCTAATCGTATCATTTTTGAACTCAGTGAAGAAGACATCTATGAACATTATCTTCTTGTATCACATTTCATACAGCAAGTAAAACGTTTGGGAGCTAAGATCGCAATTGATAATTTCGGAAGCAGCTACTCTAATTTTGACAAGATTATCCATCTGGAGGTTGATTATTTAAAAATAGATGGTTCGTTGGTAAATAAAATCATGCATAGCCAACGCCATGCTCAGATCATTAAAACAATTGCTTCTTTTGCCAATGCTATCGGAGCAAAATCTATCGCTGAAAATGTTGAAACAGCCGAAATCTTAGAACAAATTAAAAGTATGGGTATCCATTTTGCACAGGGGTTTCATATCGGAGAGCCTAAACCTATTTCTTGACCTTCTTGCCCTAAACGGTAGAGAGCAAAATCGTACTTTATAGGATCATGAGGATCAAAGCAACGCAGTGTATCGGTGAGTTCAAGTGCCGCTTTGAGATCACATTGATTTCGTTGCAGTAATCCCAACTTTTTTGACAATGTAAACGTATGGGTATCCAAGGGCATGATCAGCTCACTTGGAGTTATGACATCCCACAGTCCCATATCCAAAGAGTCATTGCGTACCATCCATCGCAAATACATCATCCACCGCTTCATAGCGGATGTTCCGGCAATACGTTTGATCGGTTTGCCGATAAGAAATGTATAGCCTTGCGAACGATACGGATTGAGATCATACAAAGTTTCGATCACCGACGTAATGCCGCCCAGCACCCCATCGTTGCAATAACCCAACTTAAACGTCTCCTCAACTCCTCCTTGAGCCTTTAATCGCCCTAAAGTAATCAACCATTGTGCTATATCCTGAGCTGTTTGAAAACGATAATATTTCCCCTCGGTTGCTTGCGTTATGTATTCTTCCTCTGCATCGATCCACGATGGCTGTAATGAGGCTAAAAAAGCAACAATGGCTTGAACATTACCGTAGGCAAATAGCGCACAGGTAAGCGCATGACATTCATCTCGCGTTGACCGTGCGATCATGAGTGGATCAGGTTTTTCTACACACAGTTCTTCGCTACAATTACGTAGTGCCACCTCAGCATCTAATCGAGCTTTAAGGGCTGTCATCGACCTAACTGATACAGTTTTTTACGCTCGGATGAACCTGCGATATTGAGCTGAGAACGGTATTTTGCGATTGTACGACGTACCATCGTAATCTTGAATTTGTTTTGAATCATCTCCAGCAATTTCATATCACTCAACGGTTTTTTATGGGATTCATTTTTCACCAGTTCACTAACGTACTCTTTGATGGCGGCATTGGAGACATCTTCATCAATTGCCGTCGTAAAAAAGTCTTTCATAGGAAGAGTACCGCGGTCACATGCGATGTATTTGTTCGCAATAGCACGTGAAATCGTCGAGGGGTTGTGCCCAAACTCATCTGCGAGTGTTTTGAGAGTCAAAGGCTTGATAGCGCCACCGGTAAAAAAGTCATACTGATATTCCACGATCATCAACCCTACTTTGTACAGCGTCGCTTTGCGCATCTCCAGCGCATCTATGAGGCTTTTGGCCTCTTTGATCTTGTCACGGACAAACGCATGATCCACCCCATACTCTGAATCGATAGAAATAGTAGGATAATACCGTTCATTAAGTGAGACTTCAATCCCTGTTTCAGGATCATTGTAGATCATGAGGTCCGGGATGACTTGCGCCGATTCTTCCATATAGTCAATACCCGGAGGATTTTTAAACGTCCCGATAACATGCATGACCTCATGAAACTGAGGTTCTTTATGGAAACGGTTCAATGCATCAAGATGTTCGATCATCTCTATAGCTAGAGGATAGGCCTCATCGCTGATTGTCGCATGATCAAGCTGAAACAAAAAGGACTCTTGCAACGTACGTGCCCCGATACCTACAGGGTCTACGTGACGAAAACGTCCTCGTATCTGCTCAAACTGTGCAAGCGTGATCCCTTCTTGAGCACAGAAAGCATCACTGTCCCCCTCATAGTATCCCCCTTCATCAAGGTTTTCAATCACATGACGGGAAATCGCTTGCGATAGGGGTGTTGGAAACAAAGGAGCCTCTATTTGTTCTTCAAGCACATCGTAAAGACTTCGATAGGCAATCGTGAGGGCTTCTATGGCTTCGGAATGAGAGTTTTGGACATAGCCGTATTGGATTTTTTTGGGAATTCTAGCACTGAAAGATTCTTCATATCCTGAACGAACTTCGATAAGAGGATTGGACTCCACAAACGGAGACATCGCATCCCCCAAATCACTCAGGCTCGAATGAAGGATCGGAAGCCAATTGCGAAGTGTGTTGGAAAGCTTGTTCTTAAGCTCAACGTTGGTTCTGACCCTTAATGCTGCCATGGTTTACAGTTTGAACGATTCGCCAAGATAGTGTTCACGTACAGCACTGTTATGTGCGATTTCATCACTGGTACCCGATGCGAGGAGTTCTCCGCTTTTGATAACATAGGCACGGTCGCATACCGCAAGTGTTTCACGAACATTGTGATCGGTGATCAACACCCCAATACCGTATTCGACTAACTGCGCAATAACGTTTTGAATATCCGTCACCGCGATCGGGTCTACCCCTGCAAACGGTTCGTCCAACAGCAAAAATCGAGGTTTATTAACCAAAGCGCGTGCGATCTCGGCACGACGACGCTCACCACCGCTTAGATTGATTCCGCGACGATTGCGAATTGGTTCGATATTAAACATCTCCAGTAACTCTTCAATACGCTGTTCAGCCAGTTCTTTTGAGAGTTTCCCTGCTTCTGCCGCGATGATCAGATTCTCTTCTACTGTTAGATCTTTGAATATCGATGCTTCCTGCGGCAAGTAGCCTATCCCCATTTGAGACCGTTTATGTAACGGAAGATTGGAGACGTTTTCGCCATCAATATAGACTTCACCACCCGTGGCTTCCACCAAACCGCAAATCATATAAAACGTGGTTGTTTTTCCCGCGCCGTTAGGCCCCAATAGTCCTACCACTTCACCCGTTCGTAATTCAAGGCTAATACCGCGTACAATCTCATGTTTTTTGATGGTCTTTATAAGCTTATGAACTTTTAATTCGTGTATTTTTTCAGTCACTGACGCACCTCATAGTTTCGTGTTTCATTATTATTTTTTGTAATTTTTACGATTAGATATGCGAACCCTGCTTTTTTCAGCCATTGGATCAGCGTCTCATCACCCCATTCGATCAAATGATATCCCTCTTGCTCCAACTCTTCGAGCATTCCCATGGATAAGAACTTCTCACACCCATAGTTGTACAGATCATAATGAAACAATTTTTCGCCATACCGCTGCTGTAGCGAAAACGTAGGCGATGTAACCGCTTCATCGATTCCCAAAAAACGGGCAAAAGCCTGTGTAAATGTCGTTTTACCGCTTGCGAGATCTCCTTGTAACACAATAACGCCCCCATTTGGCATCTCATTGACTATATGCTCACACAATTGCGGTAACAGATCAAGAGAAAGCTGCATCATAGCTTGGAAGATACCGTTATGATTTGTTTAAGCTTATCGCGTGCTTTACCGCTTAACAATCCATCACGTGCGATCTCAAGCCCTTCTTGAACATCCCGTGCCATACCATCCGCTATCAACGCATACGCAGCATTAATGAGAACAATATCCCTTTGGGCATCTGTGGAGCGGTTATTAAATATATCCAACATGATTTGCGCATTTTGCGGTGCTTCGCCTCCCAATATCGCTTCAAATTGGGCTTTCTTGATTCCATATCTTTGAGGATCTATCTCAAAATAGTTAATGACATCGTTTTGAAGCTGTGCCGCATAAGTAATATCGCTAATGCTGATCTCATCCATTTTCTCTCTTGAGCTGACCACAATAGCCGATTTCATCCCACCTAATCGTGCCGCCTCTGCCATCTTAGGGACAAAGACTTCATCAAATACCCCTAATAAAATCTTCGACAGTCCTACGGGATTAGTGAGAGGTCCTAAAATATTAAAGACCGTTTTTTCAGGAATACTGCGCCGTACCGGCATAATAAACTTCATGGCAGGATGGTGATACTGAGCAAACAAAAATGCAAAGCCGGTCTCTTCTAGCAAAACCGCTGTTTGCTCCATGCTCAAATCAAGTTTCACACCCATGTATTCTAAAACATCAGCACTTCCCGATTTGGAGGTGATAGAACGGTTGCCGTGCTTGGCAACATAAGCGCCGCATGCTGAGAGTAAAATCGAAACACTCGAAGAGACATTGAAACTTCCGCTTTTATCCCCTCCCGTACCGACAACATCCATCAACTTACTTCGTAATTGAGGAGAGACATTTAGGGCAACAGCATGCTCTTTCATCACTTCAGCCGCTGTTGCTATCATCGACGATGACGTCTGTTCATTCAATGGAAGCGAAAGTAAAAACTCCCTCATCTGCTCATCGCTTAGACGGTGTTCAAACAATGCTTCAAAATCACTTCGTGTAGGGTTCACACCAGCTCCTTCACGTATAAAGCCTGCTGAGACTTGGGCGTCGACTTTATCGTTGGAAGAGCCAACACTTCATATCGCAACGTCATCTCAAGATATACCAGAGTAATCACATCACCTACTGCCACGTTTTTAGAAGCCTTCACCGCTTTGTCATTAATGAATACAACACCCTCAACGATCATGTCCTGAGCAATGGCTCTACGCTTGGTGAGATTGACGGCATTGAGAAATTTATCGATACGCAAAAAAAGTCCATCATATTAATTTGAAGCCTCAATTGTAGGTTAACAAAGCTAAAAGACACATAAGGGCGCAAAAAATGTTCCACAATTTTTAAAGTAATATTTGTAATATATTTGTAATAAAAATCTGACAGAAATACTGTATACTATGTACTATATACTAAGTTAGTTGGTTAGGTTCAAAGGAAAAGCAGATGACTGAGACAGCAGCGAATTGTTTATCACTTGAAGGAGATGAAGAAGTCGTTTTGACCCCTCTTGAATACAGTAAGATCCTCGATATTCAACATACTATTTTTGAACTCTTAACCGTCGGGCATAATGAGAAAGAGGTTCTTTCCACTCTATGCCTTATGGCTGAAAAACTACTCCCAAACTCTGTCGCTTCTGTTATGCTTTTAAATCCCGCTACAGGGCTTATGAGTGTTGTCTCCGCCCCCTCTATCCCGCAAGTAGGTCATGATGCTCTCACAGGTCTTAAACCAGGACCTGGCGGTGGTTCATGCGGTAATGCCGTGTTTCGAAACGAAGCCCAATACGTCAAAGATACCAAAACCGATGTACGCTGGACCGATATTCGCCAAATTGCTTATGATTTTAATCTCTGCTCTTGCTGGTCAATGCCCATCAGAGATATCCAACAACATGCTGTTGGTAGTTTTGCCCTTAGCTCATTTGAACATCGTTCCCCCTCCGGTTTTCATAAACGTCTATTAGAAAACTGCGCCTTTATTGTTAATATCGTACTCAAACGCTCCGAACATGAGGAACAAATAAAAGCGAGTCAACAACAGTTGACTTTATTTGGAACCGCGATGAAGAATGCATCCGATGGGATGATCATTACTGATTTGAACAACAATATCATCCATGTCAATGAAGCTTTCATCCGTACATTTGGCTATAAAAGTGCGGATGAAGTATTAGGCAAAAATCCAAAAGTACTCTCATCAGGAAAACATGATAAAAAATTTTATGAAACGATGTGGAATAGCATTCTCAACGAAAAGCACTGGAGTGGTGAAATCTGGAATAAACGAATTAACGGTGAAATTTTTCCTGAATGGATGAGTATCAGCACTGTTGAAAACGATGATAAGGAAATTCAAAATTATTTAGGAGTTTTTACTGATTTAACGCAGTTGCATGAAGCTCAAGAAAAACTCGAGAACTTAGCATTTTACGATCAGCTTACAGGATTGCCGAATCGTCAAAAGATTACTGCTGATTTGACGACAAAAGCGCCAAGCGGATGTGCGATTTTGAATATTGATGATTTCAAAGAGATTAATGACTTCTTCGGATTAGCTGCCGGTGATGAAATTCTACGTCAAGTTTCACAATGGTTTCCATACCGTCTAGGGGGCGATGAATTTGCAATCGTCTTTTATGACGATATGCCTCTTGATGCGATATTGTGCCGTGTCAATGCGCTATTGGCTTTATTGGAGGAAAAAGTCTTTACAATCGCAGATGAAATGATTACTCTGCGTATGACCGTAGGTATCGCAACCGGTGAAAAAGATTTGCTTACCCGTGCGGATATCGCATTACACGCTGCCAAAGAAAAGAAAATTCCGATTTCTGTATATGAAGAACAAAAAAACGTTGAAGAAAAATACCGCAACAATATCGCCATGGCTTCCTCCATACGACAAGCATTAAGCGAAAAACGAATCATCTGTCATTATCAACCTATTGTGAACCTTTTAACCGGTAAAACAGATAAATATGAAACCCTAGTACGAATGGTAGATAAAGAAGGCAATATAATCCCGCCAATGGAGTTTTTATCCATTGCCAAGAAAACCAAGATATACCCTCAAATAACACGTGAAGTAATACGTCAAGCATGTACGCTTTTTGCCACACGAGATGAAGAGTTTTCAATCAATCTCTCAGACAGCGACATACGTGATGCCAATACAGTCAAAGAGATCATCGACACCATTACGAAAACCGGTACCGCATCGCGTATTGTGTTCGAGATCTTGGAGTCTGAGGGGATTGAGAACTACGAAGAAGTAGCTAAATTCATTATCAAAGTAAAAGCATTTGGGGCAAAAATAGCCATTGATGATTTTGGTACGGGCTACTCCAATTTTGAAAACATTCTCAAACTCAATGTTGATTACATCAAAATTGACGGTTCCCTCATACGTGGAATCACGACCAACAGCCGTCATAATATTATCGTAGAGACCATTATCGACTTTGCCAAAAAAATCGGAGCGAAAACAATCGCTGAATTTGTCAGTGACAAAGCGATCTATGATGCCATCATCAAACATGGTATTGATTATTCACAAGGCTATTACACAGGTAAGCCTGAACCGTTAAAAAAGGGATGAATAGATGGAAAATCTAGCTCAAAGCACTACCAATCTGATCTTGATGGCTGCTATTTTAGCACTTGTCTTTTATGTATTGAGGTCAAAAAAAGACCCCTTAAACTAAGGTTACAGGGGCGATATAAACACCTTGAAATCGAGAAATTCCATGTTTGGTAAAGCGTGTAATCTGCTCCTGGCTTTCAATAGCAATAGCTATCATCGTAATTCCCAAGCTTGTCACAATATTGATCAGACTTTCTCTCGCATCTCCGCTCTCATAATCCCCCAGAATATCTTCGAGATAGGCACTGTTGGATTTAACGTAATCAGGTCGAATGATTTGCAAATATTCGGCACCTTTTTGAGGCATTACAAAATGATCGATTCCGAATTTATCCCCAAATGATTTGACAACAGCACATATTGAGTGTACCGCTTCAAACTCCTGCAAAGCAATCGTATTGCTCACCTCAAACCACAAAGGGACTGTATAATCTTTATGGAATTGTTCAAGTTTGTTTTTAAGCCATTCCACATTCTCATATTTTTTGACAAAATCGGCACTCAGATTTAGGGCAGCCGATGTTTTTAGGACTCCGTTGGCTATATCCTCAATCACTTTGTCGATCATGTAGCGATCCAGAGACTCTACAATTCCCAAACTGGTTGCCACAGGTATGAAGTACGCGGCAGAGTGTATCGTCCCCTTTCGATCTTTCAAACGTAAGAATATCTCATCATGAAGTGTTTTATCTCCTTGTGTATCATGCTGTATTACTTTTTGAGATGCAAGTAAAATCCGTGATTCTTCCAAGCTTTTGATTAATTCACTTCGCCACTCTTCACGTCCAGGGATTAGCTGATCATTGCAATTATTACACAGTTGTATCGTGAAATTTGCCTCAAGTTTTGATCGTGTAACCACATAATCGGCACGGGAAAAGAGTGACTTAACGCTATCGTATTCTCCATATTCACCAATCGCAACGCTTAGATTTACGTAGTTGTCCATACCGTCATCTAACCCTAAAATCATAGCTTTCAACTCTTGCATCGCTTCTTGTACCATTGCATGAATTTCTTCTCTCTGATCCGTAGGAACAACCACAAAAAAATCACTCTCATTAAGCCGCGCAATCAATGTATTGGGGATGTTCTCAAACATTTTACCAAGATGCTGCGTAAAAAAGTCAATGACTTTTGTATACTGTTCATATCCTCTTTCTCGCTTTAATCGATCGAGTTCGCTAAAACTAAACATGACATACGTTCCCGATGACAACACCAAATAATCCGGAAGCATAGCGATTAAATAGCGACGATTGTATAATTTGGTTTCAGAATCACGATACAAAAGTTCATGATAACGACTAAGGGTCTCATTTTCTCTGTCAAAAATATCTTTTACTTTTGTCACCATGGCATTCATAGCAACCGTGACTGAACGAAACTCTGTCGTGAACGGAATTTTATCTTCGATGATAAACTGATTTTCACTAATTGCTTTAGCTTGTTCACCAAGGCGATTCAAGGATTTCAAACTAACGGATAAAAGCAAATGTAATAATCCAAAAACGACCAATCCAATGCCTAAAAACGTTTCCAAAAGGTGTATTAACGTCGTATATAGCTGTCGATACGCATTACCCGTATGACTGCTTACTTCCAGTGAGCCAAACCGTGTCCAGCCCATCATAATATCGGTAGAAGCGTTAGCTTGATGAATCGCAACCGATTTAATAAACCATTGAGGAACTTCATTGACTCTCACATCCGTTATACGCTCATACAACACTTTTCCATCCAAATCACGCAGCACAATACGCTCATAATACCCACTGTCAAATATCGCATTGATCATCGTATCCATACTGGAAGTATCATCGGGGTCTGCTACTTTTGAGAGAGAAAGGCCCAACGAGTGGGCAGTGTTTTTGGCATCACTGTAGAGCTGATTTTGGATAAACTCGTTAGCCGTTTTAAAATTGAGTATCATCACGGATGTGAGGATAACGGCCAAAAAAAGCGTTAACATAATGGACAGTTGTTTAAATAAGCTCATGCATTAATCCTTTTGTTGTGTGATAATCAGTTCGTCCCACGGACGTGTCTGCCGAGTAGATGCCGGAGCGATCTTCCCTATTTGTGCCTGTTTGGAATTGAACAATTCGTCACCGCTAAAACTGTAAATCGGAACTAAGTCGTTACGTTGTGTTGCAGGGAGAATTTTTAAATTGATATTGTCCAAAATCAATGGAATCGAACGCGGTGTTTCATAGTACGTTAATACCAAGTGGGCTGTTTTAAACCGCAATGATTTAGCATAGGTCATATACAGCTTTTTAGGAGAGACACCGAGCTCTTTGAGGGTAAAATACTTGGCGATAACATAATCTTCACAATCACCTTTATCTTTTCCGATCAACTCCAGTCGTGTCGCCCAATAATCACTCACACCCCAGATGTTTTGATCCGAAGCATACGGTGTCTGATTAAAAAAATCATTCACACTCTCTAACTTCACTTTTTCATCAGAATCTCTAACACTGTTCATCGTTTGAACCAGCGATAATGCACGCCGTTTTGCAAACGGACCGTACTCTTTCTCGATCTTATCCAAAAATATTTTGGCAATAAAAAATTCGGGAGAGCTGATGAGGATGGTGGCGGACACCACCAAAAGAAAAAAAAGGGAAAATGATTTTTTCATACCCTAATCTTAGCGTAATTTTAGACGATAGAATGTGTTGTAGTATCCTCAATATTGAGGGTAACCGTTTTATCACCGTTTTGATAGATATCTACAATATGCCCGTTTAAGCTGCTGTTGTCTTGTGTTTTTGTCCATGAATGATTTGCATCCGTCCCTTGTGCTAAAGTAACCGTATCACTTGTATCACCCAAAATAGTCAATGTATTTGATCCGTCGGTCATATCTATCACATCTTGAACCGATAGGTTAGTTAACGCGTGATTATCGGCAGTTCCACCATGTCCTAAGTCAATGATCTCGATATTTTTGATTTTACTATTATCCAAAATGCTAAAATCAATACTCGTACCAGAAAGTAATTGTAAAGTATCACTTCCTAGTCCTCCATCGATCAAAGTATCAGCTGCATCAAAAATCAGAGTATCATTTCCAGCGCCACCTAATAGAGTGTCAGCACCATCATTGCCAATAAGAACATCATCTCCTGAAGTTCCCGTTAATATCTGCACTTTTGAATTACTTGAAACCAAATTCAAACTGCCACTACTTGTATCACCATCATTATCTTTTAAAGTGAAACCGACAATGTCTGTCGTTCCTGATGCAGGTGTCCAATACTTGTACGCTCCCGTATCCATCGCAACTTCAAACTTTCCACCACTTGTCATATTAATAGACACTGTATTGGTGGTAGTATCCCATGAATAATTACTGCTTGTTGCACCAGATGCATTAAACGTGTCAGTAGATTGATCCCATGTATAAACTTTACCATTCGCAGACAATGAGCTGACAAATCCTCCATCAGCACCAATCGATCCAGGTGTAACGCCGGTTAAAAGGCTACCACTTACCGCAACCGGTAATGTTGATAACAACACTTTAGTCAAATCACTAAGACTCGGAGAAACTAATACATTTCCAGCCGGATCAGACCCCACTCCTGTTCCGTTATAAGCAATAGGAGCCAATTGAGCTTGAGCACCCGCAGCGCCTCCAAATCCAATCGCATACGAATTGACATCATTATTATTTAAAAATTGTGTCCATGTCAATCCATTTGAACCCACTTCATTATCTTCCAATCCAGCATCTGCAGGTGGATTTGTGTTGTCCGTATAAGTTTTAATCGTACTACCCGATCCATCAGTATCGTAAAGAGCATTAGGCGTGATGATAGTTCCATTCTTGTTGCCTACCCATGCTGTTGGCTCTCCATCAGTAAGAAAATAGGATACATTGTTGGCTCCTACTAATTTTCCACTGGTAACAAAAGCATTCATAGCACTTTCGATAGCCGCATCATAGTTTGTATATTGTATATTTCTAGTATCAACTGCCAAATTTTGTATGTCTATTTTTGCATTCGCAGTTGTTTCCCATGTTAAATATGAACTGAGGGCATTAGTACCAAATGTTACCAGTTGAACACGTACCTCTCCCATATTTTCATAGTTTGTAAGTAAAGATTGTATAGCACTTTTTGCAGCCGTAAGGTTATTACCAAGCATACTGTAAGACATATCTAAGACGATCAGTAGATTATGATCTACTTTTGGAATCTCAACACCATAGATCAAAGAGACAGCAACAGGACTGTCATCTTCAATATTCACACTCAATGTCCCTGTGGAGGACAATGTGCCATCCGATGCCGTAACACCGACATTGAATGATTTGACGTCCTCAGCACCAGCTGTAGCATGATCAACAGGGCCTTTGAGCGTTACCGTATACGCACCTGTGTTGTTAATAGAAATATCAATAATCTCTTTGCCACCTGCTGAACCGATGAGATGACCAGTGTTAACACCCGTCCATGTGATAGTCTGTCCGCTAGAGATAAGTGTTGCTGATGGTGTTCCCAAAGACACCGATGTAACTGCAATATCATCCGTTATACTAAACGTACCTGTTGCAACTGTCGCATTCGTTGTGTCACTGGTCCCTAATGTATCACTAACCCCTCCGCTTAAACCTTCTTCAGAAACAGTTGCTGTTGCTGTAGTTGTTCCAAATATCGGAGCATCGTTAACCGGATTGACCGTAATCGTGGCAACTGCCGGAGTTATATCCACATTCCCTTCATTATCAACTGCTGCGTATTTGAAATTTGTTGTTCCATTCCAATTTACAGCAGGTTTAAAATAAACGATTGAGGTAGAGACCACATCCCCTGTATTAAGGGTTTGTGTCATTGCAGCATCTTTGTATAAAACTCCATTGAGCGGCAATTCAGAGATTTTGTATCCTGTCACACTGCCATCACTATCCGCTCCTGATAGAGTTACTGCAATGGTCGTATCTTCATTACCTGTTGCTGTCGTATCATTCGTCGTCGGAAGAACGGGAGATGTTAATGTAACACCAATCGATCCAGCAGCACTGTCCCCGTCTGCATCGACTAAAGAATACCCGAAGGTCAAAGGTATATCAGAAAAATAGTCATTTGATGTTATCATCGAAAATGCTATTCTAAATTCATCTGATGTTGTCGGTGGTGCACTGATTGTTAAATCGGTAAAATAAATGGCTCCATTTTGCAATGGAATCGTAAATGGAACATCACTGTTTCCGCTTCCCACAGCCGAACCTGAATAAGTAATCGTATTTCCGGCGATGTCGATAGCAGCAGTTACCGTCCAATTCAGCGTGTAAGCACCGCTTCCTTGCCCTTCGACAAGCATATTCATCCCTTTGACTTGTCCGTCTTTACCCGATGGATCACTAAATGACATAAACAATTTATCGCCATTGTCAATCCAGTTGCCACCAACGCCGATCCAACTATTGTTGGTATTAACGGTTGAAACTTTTCCAGTTCCATCAACCGATGTCATTGAATCAATCAGATAGCTACCAAATCCAAGTTTTAAATTATCAATATTTCCACCGCTTATAACCGTATATGTACTAGTGTCTCCTGCAGTTCCAATACGGCCAAGAGAATTCAAAAGTTCGAAGGTATACTCTGGATTTCCATTCGCGTTAATCACCGATGTATCAATATTGACTTTGAAAACATCCGTTCCATTGGCTTTACCAATCAAACTTCCTTTACCATCATCCACATAAGTAATTGCATGACCTTCATAAACCAAATTAGTAGGAAGTCCTGCAGTATTCCATTTTACAGAGGTGATATCATTGGATACTGTTGCTTGAGACAAATATCCTGTTTCTGTATATGAGCCATCATTCGCCGTTACAATTGAAGTCGTTCCTGATATACTAGGAGCATCATCGTAAATTGAGACAGTAAACGGTACATTACTTATGCCCCCTTCGACAGCTAGATTGAAATTCAATGCTTTCAACTCATTTTCACCTTGAATCGTCGGTAAATGATCGATTGCTTTTAGCTGTGTAAATGAATAACTAGTATTATCAACATTCACAACAATAGTAAAGACGGTTCCTTCGCTACTTGATGCAGTTAAAGTTTTAGCCTCTGCATTCCAAGCATACGATACTGCTTGATTATTAGAGGTAATGCCTGTCGAAGCACCTGAAAGGGTAATAATATCCGTGCTAGCAACATTTTGAATTGTTCCTACCTGAATAATATTATTTGCTGCATTAGTATCACTATTTTCATTAACGTTATCGTCATCACCTGTGACGCTTGAAATAAGTGGGGCAAAATCGTTATCCGTAATAATAGCTGTTCCACTAGCACTCACGCCATTTGCTGTTGCTCTTAACGTATAGTTTTCACTTCCTTCATATCGCGTATCATCAATCGTATTTACTTTTACTAGGAAAGATGTTGCACCTACTGGTACAGTCGCTGTAGATCCTAACAAAGTTGTATAGGTTTTTCCACCATCATAACTAACACTAAAAGCAGTGCCGGTATCTGTTCCAATTGTTGCTGTTCCATTTGTAAGTGTTAAATCTACCGTCGTTGTATTCACACTCGCATTAGAGAGATTTACTGTGAATGTGCTCGATATTCCCTCAACTACTGTATCTGCAATCACCGTCGAAACTTTTGGAAGATCTGTATCGTCCACGATGGTGGCGATTTGGGTGAAGTCACCCAGTTTTGCGTTGGTTGGGTTAGAGATGGCCACACTGAAGTTCTCACTTCCCTCAAACAC
>JAGXFL010000005.1 GCA_024637295.1 Sulfuricurvum sp. | reverse complement strand
GTTTCAATCCGTTCCAATCGGCACTCTCGTATTTCAAGATACCTCCGATAGAGGTTCCGTAGGTATCGGTATCGACTTTATTATCTTTGTCCACGTATGCCGCTCGAATCACGCCGCTCGCTTTTCCCGCTACGAACGCCTTATCGATACTCGATGCACTCATCGCAACCACTGCCGCCATACTCAGTACTATTGTTTTTCTCATCACCTTTATCCTTTTTATTGATACTTAGTAGCATTAATAAAGGGCAGTATAGCTCTCAATATATAAAAAAGGTTTAAAGAGAGTGTTTTCTTATAAAGATTTGGGATAATGGAAGGGGATATTATGTGTTTACACAAAATACTAGAAAATAGATGTATTCGATCCCTGCAAAACCTATTCCTACAAATTTGTCATTAAAAACCTATTTTGTCGCGCTCTTTCAGTAAATGTCGTAAAAAACCATAGAACATCCCTTGCATCAACCTAAGTGAAGTTCAAAAATAAGGGGATAACATGGCTGGAGCAGCTAGCTTGCGACAAATCGCGTTCTACGGAAAAGGTGGGATCGGTAAATCTACTACATCTCAAAATACATTGGCAGCAATGTCACACTATTTCGATAAAAATATTATGATCGTCGGATGTGATCCAAAAGCGGATTCAACTCGTTTGATTCTTCATGAGAAAGCACAAGATACTATTCTTTCTCTTGCAGCAGAAATGGGAACTATTGAAGATGTTGAGATGGAACAAGCTCGTCTTTGGGGAAAAGGTCTTTTTGACAAAGAAACTCCGGGCGGTTGGATCAATTGTACTGAATCAGGCGGACCAGAGCCAGGAGTAGGTTGTGCAGGTCGTGGTGTTATTACTGCGATTAACTTCCTCGAAGAAGAGGGTGCTTACGATGAAGAAGGTTTAGATTTCGTTTCTTATGACGTTCTTGGTGACGTTGTTTGTGGTGGATTCGCTATGCCAATTCGTGAAGGTAAAGCACAAGAGATCTACATCGTTATGTCTGGTGAGATGATGGCGATGTACGCGGCTAACAATATCTCTAAAGGGATCTTGAAGTACGCAAACACTGGTGGAGTTCGTCTTGCTGGTCTTGTATGTAACGCTCGTATGACAGACAAAGAGTACGATTTGGCACTAGAGCTTGCTCAACGCCTTGGAACACAATTGATCCACTTCGTACCACGTAACAATATCGTTCAGCATGCTGAACTTCGTCGTATGACGGTTGTTGAATACAGCCCATACTCTGACCAAGCTCGTGAGTACAAAGAGCTTGCTCGTAAAATCGTTTATAACGATATGAAAATCATCCCAACTCCAATCACAATGGACGAGCTTGAAGAATTACTTCTTGCATTCGGTCTTGAAGATGAAGTTGATGAGTCTCAAGTCGGTAAAGCGGCAGAAGCGTAAAGAACAAACAGGTTCCTCTTTTGAGGGATCTTCAATGTCCGTCATGAAAATGACCAATAACATCTTGTTAATAATGAAAAGAAAACAACAGAAAAAGGAGATTAGATGTTTGTATTAGGTTTTCACTTCCCAGCTTCAATGGGGAATCAAGTTCCAGACGAATTAGTTGCAGAAAAAATTGCCGATGTTGATATCAGTGATGTCAAAGAGATCAAACTTTTGATGGGTACAAAAGAGAGAGATAAAGAGTGGTTGAGCTACACAAATAAAGATACTTTTTTGTTTAGAGCAATGGTTCATTACTTCAAAGAAGAGAATCCAGAAAAATTGCAAAAGTACATGATCTACATGAACCGTTATCAAATGTCAGCAATCTCTAAGCGTGTTGATGCAGCTGATGATGAGACAATGAAATTGTGTCATCACCTCGATAATATGGAACAGTTCCGTATTGAAGTCGCGTAAGGAAGAGGTGTATTATGGGACCAGAATCACTAGAAGCCAAGCAAAAAGCGGCCATTGAAGAGATCTTAAAAGCGTATCCGGAGAAAGCGGCAAAGAACCGTGAAAAGCACCTTGGTGTTGGATCTCCGAACGATGAAACACAAAAAACTTGCGGCGATGTCCGTTCAAACAAAAAAACCGTTCCAGGTGTTATGAGTCAACGTGGTTGTGCTTATGCTGGATCAAAAGGTGTTGTATGGGGTCCTGTCAAAGATATGATCCACATCTCTCACGGTCCAATCGGATGCGGACAATACAGCCGTGCAGGTCGTCGTAACTATTATATCGGTGTAACTGGTGTTGATACGTTTGTAACGATGAACTTTAGCTCGGATTTCCAAGAGAACAACATCGTTTTCGGTGGAGATAAAAAATTGGGTAAATGTATCGACGAGATCGAATTGCTTTTCCCATTGAATAACGGTATCACTGTTCAGTCAGAGTGTCCGATCGGTTTGATCGGTGACGATATCGGTGCAGTAGCAAAGACTAAAGCAAAAGAGATCGATAAAACGATCGTTCCGGTAAACTGTGAAGGTTTCCGTGGGGTTTCTCAGTCATTGGGTCACCACATCGCAAACGACACGGTTCGTGACTATGTTTTTGACGCTAAAGTCAACGTAGACACAAGCGATGTAATTGCAACAGAATATGATGTTGCTATCATCGGTGACTATAACATCGGTGGTGATGCATGGTCAAGCCGTATCCTTCTTGAAGAGATGGGTCTTCGTGTAGTAGCACAATGGTCTGGAGATGCGACTCTAAAAGAGATGGCATTGACACCAAAAGTGAAATTGAACTTGCTTCACTGCTACCGTTCAATGAACTACATCAGCCGTCATATGGAAAAAGAGTACGGGATCCCTTGGATCGAGTATAACTTCTTTGGACCATCACAGACTATTAAGTCTCTTCGCAAGATTGCGGCGTTCTTTGATGAGAGCATCCAAGCTAAATGTGAAGAAGTTATCGCAAAATATCAGCCGATGATCGATGCGGTTATCGCAAAATACAAGCCTCGTCTTGAAGGTAAAACAGTAATGTTGTTCGTCGGTGGATTACGCCCTCGTCACGTTATCGGTGCTTATGAAGATCTTGGTATGGAAGTAATCGGTACTGGTTATGAGTTCGCTCATGATGACGACTACAAACGTACAAAAGAAGAGATCTTCCGTTCAACCGTTATCTATGATGACGTTAACGAGTATGAGCTTGAAGCATTCGTTAAAAAACTTCAGCCTGACCTAGTAGCTTCTGGGATCAAAGAGAAGTATGTATTCCAAAAGATGGGTCTCCCATACCGCCAAATGCACTCATGGGATTATAGCGGTCCATACCACGGATACGACGGATTCGCGATTTTCGCACAAGATATGGATTTAGCAATTAATTCACCAGTATGGGCGCACTCAAAAGCACCATGGGAACAGGAAGGTTGATGTCATGCAAGAAGTAGAAAAAATCGTAAACGGGAAAGACCTGTTTAAACGCCCTGAGTACCAAGATGTACTCGCAAACAAAAAACAATTCGAATCTTCTATGCTTGCAATTAACCCTGCAAGAGTAGCAGAAGTTCAAGCTTGGACTGAATCATGGGATTACCGTGAGAAAAACCTTGCACGTGAAGCTATTACTGTTAATCCTGCAAAAGCATGTCAGCCTCTTGGGGCTGTAATGGTTGCCCTTGGATTTGAAGGTACTATGCCTTACGTTCACGGTTCACACGGTTGTGTTGCCTATTTCCGTTCATACTTTACACGTCACTTCAAAGAGCCTACACCATGTGTATCTGACTCTATGACAGAAGACGCTGCGGTATTTGGTGGTTTGGTAAACATGAAAGAGGGTCTTAAAAACTGTGCTGCAGTTTATAAGCCTAAAATGATCGCTGTTTCTACTACCTGTATGGCAGAAGTTATCGGGGACGACTTGATGGCATTTATCATCGCTGCTAAAGAAGAAGATAAAGGTGAGTTTTTACCTGAAGAATATCCAATTCCTTATGCACACACACCTTCATTCGTAGGAAGTCATATCACTGGATACGACAACATGATGCACGGTATCATGTCTCAGCTTACTGAAGGTCAAAAAGGCGAAACAAAACAACGTATCAATATTATCCCTGGTTTTGAGACGTATATCGGAAGCCTTCGTTCAGTTAAAACGATCGTTGAAGCATTCGGCACTGACTATATCATGTTGGGTGACCACTCTGATCAGTGGGATATGCCAGCAGGTCAATACGAGATGTTCCAAGGCGGAACAAAATTGGATGATGCACGTGATTGTATCAACTCCAGCGCAACGATCTCATTGCAAAAATATGCTACATCTAAGACTATGAAAATGGTTGAGAAACGATGGAAGCACAAGGGTGGATTCTCTAACCCAGTCGGCCTCAAAGGGACTGATGAGTTTGTCATGAAACTTGCAGAATTAACTGGTACAGAAGTACCACAAAAGCTCAAAGTAGAGCGCGGCCGTTTGGTTGATGCTATGCAAGACAGCTATCCGTATATGCACGGTAAAAAATTCGCTATCTGGGGTGATCCTGACTTCCTAATCGGTGCAGTATCATTCTTGTTAGAGATGGGTGCAGAGCCAACTCACGTCCTTTGTCACAATGCTCCTAAGGGCTGGGAAGAAGAGATGAGAGCAATGCTTGATACTTCTCCTGCAAAAGACAGCTTGAATGTATGGGCTGAAAAAGATTTGTGGCACATGCGTTCACTTCTCTTCACTGAGCCTGTCGATTTCATGATCGGTAATAGCTATGGTAAAGAGTTGATGCGTGATACTGGTACTCCGTTGATCTACATCGGATTCCCAATCTTTGACCGTCATCACCTACACCGCTATTCAATCAGCGGTTACGACGGTGCGTTGAACCTTCTTACTTGGATCACGAACAAAGTTCTTGACCAGTTGGATGAAGATACCAAAGGTATCGCAACAACCGACTATTTCTTCGACCTTATCCGCTAAACATTTGTCCCCTATGCGGGACAAAACCTACTTTTTAGCCATCATTGTATTAAAGCGATATCCAATCCCTCTAACCGATAGTATGCAATCTGTATGCAGCTTTTTGCGTAATCGTACAATCATCCCTTTTATAGCGGAGTCTGATGTTGAGTCAAATGGCCATAATAGTTTGCCTATCTCCTCTTTTGTAACTGTTTTATGACGATTTTTTATCAATAGTAAAAGCAATATTCGCTCTTTACTACCAAGGTCTATAACAATATCGTTATGATACAGCTCTTTCGAAGCAATATTATAAAAAATATCTTTCCCCAACGGTATCAATCCTCCTCTGCTATTGCTACGTTGCATTGCCGTACATAATGTATAGAGAAGTTTTTTGAGATCTATTGGCTTAACTAAATACCCATCAATTGATAGGTTCATGGCATTGCTTACTAGTTGTTGCTCGATAAAGCTTGTCAGTAATATAATCGGGATTCCATAGTCATTTATACGTATTTGTTTGATCAGATTGAGTCCGTCAACTTTTGGCATTTTGATGTCGGTTAGGATTATATCCGGTAATTCTTCCTTATATAGCTTATATGCCATTTCACCGTCTGATGCCAATATCACTTTACTGAATAACATTACTAGAATCTCCTCCATATAAGTTCGTGTATGTGGATCGTCCTCAACTAGAAGAATACTTTTGTCTTTAAGAAACAGTATGTCTGTTATCAATCATTATTCCTTTTTATATAAACAATTGAGGTTGTTGAGTTGTGGTGGTTATAATAGGTTAGAAATGCTATCTAGCGTATTTTTAGGTGTGAGTCGATAGCCGACACCTCTAACAGAAACGATGAGATCAATTTGCGTTTTTTTACGTATTCTGTGGATTAATTTTTTGAGGGCAGAATCGCTAATAGAATCAAGAGGCCATAGATTTTTTTCTATTTCCTCTTTGGTAAGTGTTCGAGTACGATTCGTGATTAGAAGGTGGAGGAGTTGGGACTCTTTGCTTCCAAGAGCAAGAGCAGTACCGTTTAAATAAAGCTGTTTGCTAGCGATGTGAAATATAAGATGTTGGTTTAGCATAACCAGTGCATCTTCATTAATATTTCTCTTAATTGATTTGCATAAGGTATTGATAAATATTTGATTGTCTAAGGGTTCATATAGATATGCGTCGACCGAAAGATTAGCGATATCCAAATATAAATTATCCTCATGCATTTCAGCTAAGATAATTATTGGAATTTTGTAATCATATGCACGTAAATGTCTAATTAATTTGATTCCGTTTAGAGGGTTTTGTTTAATATTACTAATGATTAGATCAGGGGCTTCCTCATCATAAAATGTCATAGCCTCTTGGTTGTTAGCAGCAACAAAAACTTTTCTAAACAGTATTGCTAACATATTTACAACTTGGCTGTTTTTTGCACTGTAATCTATGAATAATATCTTTTTTGATTTAAGTACCAAAAGGTATCCTGTCAACATTATGTCCCTTTTTTTCTTCTGTATTTGCAATAAAATACAATTATGTGTAACTTACAATTTTAACAGCACAATGGTCATATATGAGTGACTAAATAAGACAAATATGGAACCGTTTAGTCTCTATTAAGATGGTAGAATTACTGGTAATTGAACTTTTATAAAGGTGTGAAAATGTCAAAGACCTTGTTAATTATCGATGATTCTATTGTAATGCGTATGATGCTAACTAATATATTAAAAGAGGCAGGATATGATGTAATTGCAGCTGAAAATGGTCAAATTGGATTTGAAAAGGCGATGGAGTTTCAAGTTAAACTGATTATCTGTGATGTTAATATGCCAGTAATGGATGGCCACACGTTTATCCGCTTAATCAAAGAACAACCAGAGTATCATTTTGTTCCCATCATCATGTTAACTACTATGACTAAGAAGTTAGAGTTGGACTCAGAGATCAAAGTGTGGATGGTTAAACCATTTGCAAAAGATGAACTTCTTGATGCAGTGAGAAAACTTATAGGATAGGTATGAAAATACTGTTGTTATAAGGTATTGCTACATTCATTCTCGCATGATTCTTGCATTAGAAATGAAAACTTTACAAAAAGATCTCACAATGTCTGTTCAAGATAAAATCAAAACCGAATTACTGCAAGAAGCCTATGCCAATATCGATAAGATATACGATTCGATAGAACAGCATTTTATACTCGATGAAATCCGCCGTGACAATGTCATCAAACACCTCAATATCCTCAAGGACGAACTTTACTTCGTATTTCAGACCACACCACTTTCATAAAATAAATAATAATATTATATAGCTATTTTTAATGCTATAAATAGCTACAATAGGATAAATATCCTGGAGGCTAACATGAAAAAGATGATTTGTACGGCATTGATTGTCGGTTCTATGAGTATAACTGTTGGCGCTGCGAACTACGATATCGGAATTTCCGGTTCAGATCGTGGTATAAATGGCTTTTCGCTTTCAATTGGAAATTATTACAGTGTTCCGGCACAAGAGATCATTATGATCGAGCGGTCTGTTCCCAATGATGAAACGAGTGTGGTGTATTATTTGGCACGACATTCGCATAAATCCCCTCAGTATGTCACCAATCTACGATCGCATGGAATGAATTGGTGGGACATCAGTGTTCATCTCGGACTAAATCCGCATACACTTTATGTCGTTGACAGCCGAAGACATTCAGGACCTCCATATGGAAAAGCCTATGGATATGGAAGAAGACATCACCTTAATGATTCTGAGATCGTTGAACTGGTCAATGTCCGATTTCTCTCCAATTATTACGGTGTCAGTGTAGATGATATTATCGATCGCCGTAGCCGTGGACAGCAGTATATGCACATTGATGACGATTACCGTTTTGAAAAGCATAATAAAAATCGAAATCGTCAAGAATATAAGCATGAAAAACGTGACTATAATCAACATAAAAACAACAACAAACAGGGGCATGGTCGAGGTAACAAAAACCGAGACGATTGATAACGTTATACGCATCTAGAACACCTTATGCATTTTTACTTCAAATCACAATTGGAGAATTATCATGGAACACCACGTAGTCATCGAAAAACTGTGCAGCTGTGCAAAAAAAGAGGGATTGTCACAAATTTCTACTTATGATGCCAAAGATGCAGCTTTAGCAGCGGCTGAAGCTCAAATGGGAATGATGAATGGAAGTTTCTGCGGTAAACACACATTCCAACTTGTTGAAGTTGACGACAATTTTGTTATAGGTATGGTCGGCGGCGGCTGTGGCTGTAAGTAAGGGGTAAGTCATGGAACATCATGTTGTTGTTGAAAAACTATGTGCCTGCGCACGACGAAAACAAATGCCACAGATCAAGACCTTGGATGACAAAGAAAACGCAATGCGTATTGCACGTGCATGGGCGCAAGAGATGAATGAGAGCTTTTGCGGTCAACATTCGTTTACAGCCGTTGAAGTGGATGACAACTATGTCATCGCCGTAGGCGAGGGGAGTTATTGATTTCCCTCTTATTGTGCAAATTTTAAACACAATAAGAGGCTCTAATCCACTATAATCATTATATGGAACATCTTCTTTTATCGATCTTTTTAACGGTGAGTATTGCCACAGTGCTCAACATCGTACTCAAAAAATTCGGGATTTCCCACATCATAGGGTATATCGCCACAGGTACCATTATCAGTTACCTTTTTGGGTTCAATGGAGATGGAAACGATTCATTGGATCTGATCGGGGAATTTGGGATCGTCTTTTTGATGTTTACAATCGGACTGGAATTGAGTCTCGATAAGATCAAAAAGATGAAAGAGATTCTCCTCACAAACGGACTTCTTCAAGTGCTGTTGAGTGTTGTCGTTATCTTTTTTCTCTCCTACACTCTTGTAGGTCTTGATTTTAACACCTCACTTATCGTCTCATTGGCATTTTCACTCTCCTCAACGGCGATAGTGCTGACCTATCTCAAAGAGTCCAAAGACATTCATACTCCATATGGACAAAAATCGATGGGGATCTTGATCTTTCAAGACCTGGCGGTCATCCCGATCTTATTGCTCATCAGTTTTTTATCTAACCACACCCTTTCCCTTGCTGAAGTATTGATGCAGACGGTTGTTTCGGCCATCTTTGTCGTGGTGTTTATGTTTACGCTGGGGGAGAAGATCGTCAATGCTCTTTTGCAGTTCTCAGCAAAAACAGAGCTGGAGGAACTTTTTCTAGGTTCGGTATTCTCGATACTCATAGGTGCCTCATTATTAGCGCACAGTATGGGGTTTACCTATTCACTGGGGGCATTTATCGCAGGGATGATTATCGCTGATACACGTTATAACGTCAAAGTCGAATCCGATATCGCGAGCTACAAAGACATTTTATTGGGTGCCTTTTTCTTTGGGGTAGGGACCAAGATCGATATTTTTTATTTTTTAGAAAACATACACATCATCATCTTTGTCTTTGCGTTTTCGATGTTGTTCAAAGCAGTCGTCATATACATGATCATACGACGAAATTCGGATAAAAACACCTCTGCCAAAACAGCATTGTCACTTGCCCAAATAGGGGAGTTTTCGTTTGCAATATTCACCCTTGCAGGGGGGCAAAAACTCATCAGTCAAGAGATGGCGAGTTTCTTGATCCTTGTGAGTGTTATCTCTATGATCTTAACCCCGTTTATTGTCGCTAATATCTATAAATTATCCTCCTATTTTGAAAAAGAGTTCTTTGAATCCGACGTCATCACCCCTATTGAGCGAAAAGATCACATAATCGTTGCCGGTTTCGCCATGCTGGGTAAAATCGTTGCTGCATCATTGCAGGCGAAAGGGGCCAATTTTATCGTTATCTCGGATAACTTGAAACACGTCCTACATGCTAGAAAATTGGGTTACATGGCCTATTTCGGACACTTGAACAAACTGCCGGTTTTGGAATCACTGATGGTCAAAGAGGCAAAAGCGATCATCATCACCATGAGCAGCGAACAAAACAGACGACTCATCAGTGAAGCCATACTTGGCTACAGTAAAGAAGCAAATATCATTATCAAAATTGACAATGCGGAAGAGCGCAAGAGCTTGAGAGATTTGGTGGACTTAGAATTTGTTGATGCCAGCTTTGAAGTAGCAAACCTCCTTGTGAAGCATGCTCTAAAAGAGTAGAGTGCACGAAAAAGATTTGATTACAAACAGTATGTGAATCATATTGACATCTGCATCCCAAATGGGATACAATTAGAAAAAGGAGATGATATGTCAAAAATGCAAACCACCATACGCCTCGAAGAAGAAGATTATAAACAAGCACGAGAAATTTTGGAGTTTGTTGGTATGAGCTATGCACAAGCAATTAACATGTTTAACCGTATGGTTGTACTGAATCATGGATTACCTTTTGAACCCAAAATTCCAAACAAAAAAACAATAGCAGCTATGAAGGAAGCTAAAGAGCTAAAAGGTGAATTTACGACACTTGCAGATATTGAGAGATAAAATGCGATTATTTCGTACTAAAACGTTTCTCAAAGAGTATGCAAAACTAAAAATATCCGATACCCATTACGCTAAATATCTTCAGTATTTGGCGTTACTTCTCCAAGAAGAGCTTCTTCCGCCTGAAGCAAAAGATCATCCTTTAATAGGTGATTATGAAAATTTTCGTGAGTTTCATATTTCGGGGGATCTTTTGGTCATCTACTGCATCGAAGATGAGATTTTAAAGTTAACACGAATTGGATCTCATTCACAGTTATTTGGATAAGCTTTATCCTATGAATCAATTTAAAACCAATTGGAATGTGATCCCCAAACAGTAGACACTTTGCATTTTAAAAAAACATCGCATCTTGGGAATTATTTGTTTTACGATTATCTTTCTCTTCTTTAACAAGTGCATCGAGCGTCTGCATCACTTTTTTACTTGCTTGTTCCGCGTTAGAGATTAAATCGATTATATTTTTTTGGTTCTCATTTTCCGTATTGTTTCGGATCAATTCTACCGCCTTTTGGATGTACTCATGTACCTCTTTGTGTGGTGTATCAAGGGATATATAGCTAGGAAGATGGGAGAAGTTTCGTTTACCTATCCCACTTTCATACCATTTACCGAGTCGACACTCGTGGTGGTTTTGAAAATTATCTTGATTTTTTTCAAAAATAGTTTTGTAAGCTCTGACTTTAAACAGCAGATGATCCAGCTTTGCCAACCCCACAAAGGTGGAATTTAATACATTGGTAGAGTCCTCTTTAATAATACTGGATAGTTCAATCATTCCATAGAGTTCATTTGAAAACAGAGCAATCGACTTTGTTGATTCATCTGAGGTTTTTGCCATAGATTCAGTGGATATTTGTATGTCTGAAAAACTTTGATTAAGTGTCATAATGCTCATTTCTACATCTTTTGTAGCTTTTTGTGTTCTCTCAGCCAGCTTGCGTACTTCGTCGGCTACCACAGCGAATCCTCTGCCATGTTCACCCGCACGTGCCGCTTCGATCGCGGCATTAAGGGCTAGAAGGTTTGTTTGATCGGAGATATCCTTAATCAATGATATGACAGATGAGATGGCATCGATACTATTAACAGCTCCGTTTACCATGACATCTAACTCTCCTGTGCATCTTGTCATTGTTGATAAACCTTCATTGACACCATCCATACCCCCTTGAGTGTCATTCGCGTAGGAGGTATTTTTTTCTGATGAGAGTTTCATCTCCTCTATATTTTGTACCGATGATGAAAGGTCAGACTGGATAGCAATGAGATTTTCAACACAACCGTTCATCAGGTTTTTGAATAAATATTCCTCTGCATTTTGAGATTCTACTTTGGTATTAAGCTCTAGGGAAAGAAATTTATTTTCATCCATAAGTGCCTGAGTGATCTCTTTTTCAGCCTCTAGTGCTTTTTTTATATTGACTAATTCATTCTCCAATTGAGTAATTCGTTTATTTTTTCCGAACATATAGAATTCCTTTTTATATTTATGAGACTATTTTAGTGTTTTGCGTGATATGCATCGTATTAATTACTTTTGGATCAAAGAAACGATAGTCATTCTTTCCAGCTGCTTTTGCCTGATACATAGCCATATCCGCTTTTTGAAGTAGAGAAGCAAAGTCATCACCATGGTCAGGATAAAGGGCGATTCCGATGGACATTGATACAGAAAGAAGATGGTTTAGGGCATGAAACGGAACCTCAAACTCATGAAAGATTTTTCTGACAATTTTTAGAATATCTTCGCTCTTATCAATCCCTGAGAGGATGATAACAAATTCGTCCCCTCCCAGACGGCTGACCGTATCGGTTGAGCGAATGCAGACTTTAAGCTTCGTAGCGACGGATTTGAGAATCTCATCGCCCACGGAGTGACCAAGCGTGTCATTGATTGTTTTGAACCCATCTAAATCAATGAACAAAAGAGCAGCGGATAGTTCACTGCTATCAGCATATTTTATTGCTTGATCTAGGCGTTCTTTGGCTAGGAGACGGTTGGGAAGTTTTGTTAACGGGTCATGGAGTGCCATATACTCGATTTTTTGTTCAGCCGCTTTTTTTTCGGTGATATCTTGAACGGTTCCGATACTACGTAGTGGGTTACCGGATTCATCATAATAGGTACGTCCCTGTTCTCGAACATATTTTATTCTCCCATCAGGAAGTAGCATTCTATGATCGATATCGTAATGGGTTTTGGAGCTCAATGATTCGGAAAAGGAGATATCCACAAGTTCACGATCATCTGGGTGGACAAGATTTAGGAAATGATCGTAGGAGGGGGTCAGGTTTGAAGCATCGAGTTCAAGCAGTCGATAAATCTGATCTGACCAGTAGAAAGCAAGTCCTGGAAATTCCATTTCCCAACTACCGACCATGGCTATTGTCTGTGCTTCGTTGAGTCGTTCTTCATTGCGTTTTAGAATCTCTTCAAACTGTTTTTGCTGTGTAATATCGCGTGAGATAGTGAGTAGCCCGACAATATCCCCCTTTGGATTGCGTTCAGGGATGATAAACTGATCTAAAAAGCGTCTATGTCCTTCATCATCTGTCCATTGAATATCGATGCGGTCGTTATTTCCAGATTTGATGATGTTACGCAGTTGAACCTCATATTCATCGCCATTGGGTAATACAGAGGTCGATTTTTCTGCAGGTCTGGTACCGACAATATCAATAGAGCGCATTTCATTGAGTTTTTCCCATGCCAGATTAACATACGTGCGATGAAGCGTTTTGTTGTAGCGGACGATGACGTCGGGTGAATTTTCTGCCAGGGTTCTAAATTCTAGTTCCCGTATGGCCAGTGATTCTTGCAGCTTACGCTGCATCGTGACGTCGCGTCCGATAATGAAGGCTCCGACAATAGAGCCATCACCGTCTTTATCAGGCATGACGAGGATATGGTAATGCAATGATCCCCCATCTTCGCTTGGAAGAGTTTGATAAAGTTCAGTTGCTTTTCCTTCTGTGATAACCTGCCGGAGGGAATTTTCAAGTTCTTTGAATAGATTGCCAGGAATGGCTTCAGTGAGTCTTTTACCGATCATTTGTTGTTCTGTGAGACCTAAAACCTCGAGTGTACACGGATTCAGGTAGATCATACGGCCCTCAAGATCGTATCGGACAATATTGTCGAGAGAATTTTCAGAAAGCATCCTAAACTCTAGCTCTTTTTGCCGGATCAGTTTTTCATGCCCTAATCGTTCGGTATCTTTGAGTGATTGTTCATAACAGATCCGCTCAGTAATATCACGAGAAATTTCTTCAATAGGATCGGCGCTATTCTGGAATATCTCATAATATTGCTGTGCGATTTCTTGCGGTGATGATGGGGTATATGCTCTCATATTGATTATGTGTTCTCTGATAATGTATGTAGATGAGTGTAATAGTGTTCAAAATCTGCTGATTCGAGTGGTTTGGCATAATGGTATCCTTGAACTTGATCACAGCCAAAACCATCAATAAGACTCAATACATCAGAATTTTCAACACCTTCCGCAATCGTTTTAAGGTTGAGGCTCTTGGCCATCTGGATGATTGCACTAACGATGGCGGCGTCCTCTTGATCGTCAACGATGTCTTTGATAAACGATTGGTCGATTTTTAGTTTATCGACGGCGAAGCGTTTAAGGTATGCCAGACTTGAATACCCTGTGCCAAAATCATCAATGGAGAGTTTAACTCCTAGTGCTTTTAACTGCTGAACTGCTTTGAGAGTATCATTGATGTCATGCATCATGACCGATTCGGTGATTTCAAGTTCGAGATATTGCGGATCAATTCCCGAAGAGGCCAATGCATTTTCGACGATCGCTACGAGATTACCCCGTTTAAACTGGATAGAGGAGATATTAACGGCTATGGTAATTTTAATCCCCATCTGGTGCCACAGTGCGGCCTGGCGGCACGCTTCTTCAATAACCCATTGTCCGATCTGGACGATTAGTCCGCTACTCTCAGCTACAGGGATAAAATCCATGGGTGCTACCATCCCCAGTTCCGGATGGTTCCAGCGGATGAGAGCTTCGGCACCAATGATCTGATTTTCTCCAAGATCGATTTGTGGCTGATAGTACAATATAAATTCGCTCTTTTTGAGGGCACCTTTAAGATCATTCTGGATTTTGAACTGATGCATAAGGCGGTGATTCATCTGCGCATCATAGAAGCAGAATGTGTTTTTCCCCGTCTCTTTTGCCTTGTACATAGCGGTATCGGCACTTTGCAGGAGTGCTTCGAATGACTCGCCATGATCAGGATAACATGCTATTCCGATAGATGCCGAGGAAGAGAGCGAATGCCCACCGATATTAAACGGTTTTTCAAGCTCGCGTAGAATCTTGTTGGCAATTGTGGTGATGTCTTTTGAACCATCTGTTATGTCGGACATTATAAGTAAAAACTCATCTCCACCTTGACGGCTTAGGGTGTCGGTTTCTCGAATCACTTCATGCAAACGGGATGCGATTATCTTGAGCATCGTATCACCTGCGGAGTGGCCTAATGTATCATTGATTGTTTTAAATCCATCAAGGTCGATAAAGAGGAGGGCGACTTTAGTCTCATTCCTTTTTGCAAAGGAAATTGCATGATCGGCTCTCTCTTTTGCCACGATTCTATTGGGGAGATTCGTCAGTGGATCATGATGTGCCATATACTCTATTTTTTTCTCGACGTTTTTTTGTTCGGTGATGTCTTGTACTGTACCGATCATCCGGACTGGCTTGCCATTCACATCCCTAAATACCTCGCCTTGTGCATGCACGATGCATACCCCTTTGCTGTCTGAAACAATGCGATGCTCTACGTTAAATGGTGTACCGTGCTCTAATGCAGAGTTGACTGCCGCAGACACCCGCTCCCTGTCATCAGTATGAATCGATGATGCGAAATCCTCAAAGCCTATCTCCGTAGGATGCTTGTCAGGCGTATATATTTCGTAAGCCATATCAGACCATTCGATGTGATCCATGCCGATATCCCAATCCCAGCTCCCCATTTTGGCGATGCGCTGTGCCTCCTTGAGCCTCTCTTCTTTGCGTTTTAACTTCGCTTCGTTCTCTTTACGTTGTGTGATGTCGTGAGTGATGGCCAGATTGTAGCCCGTATCGTCGTATTCGAAATAGTTCGCATGTATCTCTACTGGGATGACCTTTCCCTCTTTTGTTGTATGGGATGTTTCGAGAAGTTGCGAAGTGTTTTCTTTTATATATTCCCAATGTTCATCCCAACGCTGTGGCTGATAGTCAGGGTCTATATCACCAACTCCCATGCCGTTTAGTTCTTCACGGCTGTATCCCAGGGTACGGCAGGCCGCCTCGTTGATGTATTCGAATTCACCTTTATTTCTCATCAAGAAAAGCTCTTCATTGATATGATCAAGAAAATACTCCATCATAGAGAGTTTACGCTCTTGTTGGATTCGTTGGGTAATATCTTGTACAACACCGTACCATGCAATCCCATCATTGTCGGTATCAATCTTGGGTGTGGCTTTTACCTCAAGCCACATAATCTCTCCACCCGGTACATAGATTCGTAATTGTTCATATAATGGAGACATGTTTATTGCAGAGATGCTTATAGCATTGTCGATTTTGTGTCGATCATCGGGATGGATCAGAGAGAAAAACGGCATTGCATCGTCTGCCAATTCTTCAGGATGTAATCCGCAAAGTGCCATAATGCCGGAACTGACATAGGTAAAGGTCATTTTATCGATTAAAGAGCGTTTAAACACGAATACAAACCCGGGGATACTTCCAGCCATACGCGATAAAGTTTTTTGCAATTTGGCACTTTTTTGGAGAGCTGATTCGTATACTTTGGAATCAGAAATATCACGGGCAACACATAATACACCGCTTACCTCGTTGCCATCAAATTCCGGGACGAGGGTGGCTAAATACCATCTCATCTCATTTTGTATATTAATGGCTGCTATTTCGATTTCACTAGATAGGCCACTGTTAATCACTTTTTTTACTTCATCCATAAAATATTGTGGAGCAACCAGCCCAGAACCCTCTATAGGGCTCTTTCCGAGAAATTCATTGGCCACATAAGAGAAGATTTTTTTAAAATTGTAATTGACATAGACGCGGCGGCAAGAGCGGTCATAGCGGATAATAATGTCAGGATAGTTATTTGCTAGCGTTTGATATTCATTCTCTTTTTCTTTTAGCAGGAGTTCCTGCTGTTTACGCTGTGTGATGTCTTGCACCGTTCCGATTGAGCGAATAGGGGTACCGCTCTTGTCGAAAACAGTTTCCCATTTTTGCTCGACATATTTAATTCTGCCATCACGGAAGAGGAGGCGGTGGACGATTTCGTAGGGTGTTTTATTCGCAATTGCAACACCAAGCTGTGCATCAACAGCCACTCGATCTTCGGGATGGACAACGTCGAGAATATGGTCATACGAAAATGCTGAAACTTTTGAATCAATTTCAAAAATATTGAGGGTTTCAGAAGATAAAGCGATTTTAAGCCCTGGAAACTCTACCTCAAGACTCCCGATTTTTGCGACTTTTTGAGCCTTAATTAGACGATCTTCGTTGTGTTTTAAGCGCTGTTCGTATGCTTTGATACTTGTGATGTCACGTCCGATTGCTAATACGCTACAAATTACACCATTTTCATCTTTTTCAGGGATGATCCGCACGTGACTGGTGATCATTTGACCCGTTTTGTCGGGCCAAGTGTATTCGAATTCCCCCTCGAAACCGTTTTGCATTACCTCACTCATCTTATCTTCATAGGCTACTGATTGAACGGAGAAGTTGTAAGCAGTAGGTTTTTCACCCAGTAGCTCTTCAGTAGCGATTCCCATCATTGAAGCCAGAGATGGGTTGGCATAGGTGCGTATACAGTCACGGTCGTAACGTGCAATCGTATCGGGAGTTCTCTCGGCAAGAGATCGGAATTCCGCCTCTTTTTGACGTAATAGCTCTTCTTGCTCTTTTCGTTCGGTGATATTGAGATTAAAGCAGGTTAATCCTATCGTTTCACCGTTATCGTCATACATCGGAGAATAATAGGTCTCCCAATAGCTACGAGAGAAATTTTCATCACCATATTCGCTTTCATTGACAAAAGACTCCCCGCCTAACGCTTTATCAAAGAATTCTTTGGATTTTTGTCTATCATCTTCACGTGTTATATAATCGAGCATATTCATACCAATGGTTATATTATGACCCCATATTTCGTTTATTACTGCACGATGATTTTGATTGAAAGTAAGATAGTTATACCCCGTATCCAACGCAAACATGGTTACATCCGGTGAACTTTCCAAGATCGATTGAAGAAGAATGGATTTTGAATTGATGGTTTCTTCGGCACGTTTTCTTTCGGTGATGTCTTCAACAATTGACCATATATATTGCTCCCCATCATCTCCTGTAAACAATACTCCATTGAGTTGGATCGGGATCAGATTTCCATTTTTCTGGCGATATACTTTTTCATACGGACCATAGCGTCCGGTTCGTTTAAGTAACTCAAGCTGCTCACGCTCTTGCTCCTTATATTCAATCGGTGTTAAAGCCCAATAATCAAGCTCTTTTAGTTCATCTAGTGTATAACCGCATATCGTGCAAAATGCATCATTGAATTCGATGTATTTCCCATTCATATCGGTTAAGGCAATACCAAGTGGAGAAAGCGCATACAGATTGTTTAATTTTTGCTCGCTCTTGCGTATCGTTTCAAGCAACCCTTCTTGCTGTTTGACTGCGGTAATATCATGCGATATGGCAAGGACACTCGTGATAGTTCCATCAGAGTCAAACTCGGGGATATGGTTGTTTCGAAAATAGTGCTCTTTTCCATCTGGTGCGACAAAGAGTACATCTAAAATCTCTGGTTCTCCCGTTTGTATTACCCTTTTGATTGTTTCCTCTATCTTTAGCGCTTCTTTCGTCGGGACAGTCGTCGCTTCCGAAGGAGTCTTACCAAGTAATGCGGATGCAGGGATTCCGCTGAGCCGTTCAACCGTCGGATTGACATAGATACGACGGCAATCGAGGTCGTAGCGGAAAATAGGGTCGGTGGAGTTTTCAGCTAGAGAACGAAACTCTTGTTCTCTAATTTTAAGAGCTTCTTCATTTTTCTTCAGCTCTTTTTCATTATTTATTCTATCGGTAATATCTCTCGTAACGCCCAATAAAACAGGTTCCCCGTTTAATTGCATCGGTGCCGAAGTGGTTTCTAGCCAGCAGTGCTTGCCCTTTAATCCAATGGTTTCAAAGATTAAATTAACTTTTTCACCGGCAATGACCCGCTGGTGCATCTGGGCAAAAGAATTCCTGTATTCCTCAACAACAACGCCAAGAACTGCTTTTCCCTGCACCTGATCCAGTGTAGCCTCAATCATATCCAGACCCGCTGGATTCATATAGACCAAGTGCCCGTTGGCATCGATGATTTTAATGCACTCCGGTTCATTTTCGATAATGGTTTGCAGTTTAGTTTGGCTTTCTATTAGAGCTAACTCTGCTTTTTTTTGTTCTGTAATATCTCTGGCTATACCCGAAATCTTCTCTATCCGTCCGCTCTCGTCTCGAATCGGAGTAAGAATGGAATGATAGGTCTTAAGTCCGTCGGGAAGGTCGTATTCGGCTGTGAATTCGGTTTTTACTCCCGCAGCTAGACATGAGCCGTACTTTCGGAGGAGAATCTCTCTGAACCCTTCATTCTCGATCTCATCGACGTATTGCCCTACGATTTTTTCTTTGGGTACCCCTGTGGCATCTAAAAATGCTTGGTTTATTTCGATATGGATGAACCGTCCGTCCTCTGTCACTTCCAGAAGATAGATAGGATCGATGCTGTTGTCGAGGATATGGGTGTAGCGTTCGTTGGCATCATGCAGGGATGCTTCCATCTGTTTTTGTTGTGTGATATCGCGCCCGATACCCAATACCCCCATCGACTCTCCTCCTGGCATTGTGACGGAAACTTTTCTCACCTCCCATGTAGAGTCTTCACCGGTATTGTGATCGAAAAAGGTTTCATAGCTGAGGGTGACGCTATCAGCGGCAATGGCGTCGAGATCGGATTGTTTACAGGCATCTGCCGCATTTGCCTCATAAAAGTCATAGTCCGTTTTACCGATGATATCGCTTTTTGAGGCATTTATAAAACGTTCATAGGCAGGATTGCAGGTCAGATACACACCATTGATGTCTTTAACCCACAGCAAATCGGGAATGGTGGAAACGAGTGAAGTGAGCTGTCTCGTGATTTTGACGATGTCATCATCATTTCTTTTTACATTGGTGTTATCCTGAGCGTTGCCGACAGCAATGTCCTCTTTGGCATTATCAAAAATGTACTCTAATTTATCCATATGCGGTTCCGTAATATTCATATTAAGTGACAAAGTAAAAAAATCGAATCGGGGAATAACCCTAATTACACTTATGAATAGAATAGTAGCAATGTTGCGGTCGCATATCGGTCACATCTGATGCTCAAATTTGTACCACTCTGTGACCGATGAAAAAGTAAAATTTTCTATTGCAGTTGTATGTTGTGGGTAGGGGGAGTCATTATGGAGTATGAAGATGAATACAGTGAGTTTTGTCTGGCATTTGATGAGATGTATAATACGATAAAAGAAATGAAAAATTCGGAAAATAATCTCAAATCTCAAAATCAAGCGGCCTTGGAAAAATGTAAACAAGAGATAGAGTCTCTCATAAAAGGAGATGGTTGTGAGATCTCCTCCTAACTATCTTTCCCCCCAATCTCTTTGATGATCGATATTCCAAAACCTATTCCTTGATGCGTGAAACAGGTCGTATTGACTTCTACATCAAAGATACGCCCCTCTTTAGTTCGGTGTTTGGTCTTAAATGTAAATCTGTATTCGACCGGTAAATTTTCGAAAATTTTGCACACATCTTCGTAGCTCAGATGTACATCAATATCGTATATAGTCATCTCCATCAGCTCTTCTTTGGTATATCCCAACATTGTGCTTACTGCGTCGCTAGCAAAAATGATGCGATTGGTATCGTCTATGATGTAGACCGCTTCATCAGAGCTATTGATCGCCGTTTCAATCAATTTGAGCTGTTTTTCGGTATTTTTACGTTCAGTGACCTCTTGGTGCAGCGTCGTGACAGCCTCCTGCAGCTGCACCGTCCGCTCATGGATCCGTTTTTCAAGTGTCATGTTCAGGTTATGGATGTACTCTTCGGCCTGTTTACGCTGTGTAATGTCGAGATTAAAACAGGTGAGTCCGATGATTTTACCCTCATTACTACAGATTGGGGAGTACGATATCTGCCAGAACTTTCGTGATAGTCTCTCATCGCCGTATTCCTCTTCGGCGATAAAGCTCTCTCCTTCAAGTGCTCGGTCATAACTACGTTTTGCGATTTTCCTGTCGGCAATTGACCCTATTACCTCCAGCATATCCATCCCTATAGTTATCTCTTTACCAAAAATCGTGCGCATCACTTCCGCATGCTTGGAGTCGAAGGCGATATAGCGGTAATTCGTATCGAGGGCAAAGGTGATGACATCAGGTGAGCTTTCCAAAATGGCATGTAAGAGAGTTCGATTCTGCTGCATAATCTCTTCTTCTTCTTTTCGTGCAGTAATATCTTGTACTGTTCCTATTGAGTAGAGAGGAGTTCCATCATTATCGTATGTATGTGCACATCTTTCGATTACATATTTGATTCTACCGTCGGCCATAACAATTCTGTGTTCTATTTCGTAGGCATTTCCTGTTTTTAAAGTTTCTAAATAAGGTGCATTTACCATTTCTCGATCATCAGGATGGACACACTCGTAGAATGTCTTATGAAGATCGTCTATATCCTCTTTGTCAAACTCAAAGATTCTATAGGTCTCATCCGACCATGTGAGAACACCATCTTTGATATCTAGATACCAGCTGCCGGTATGTGCAACTCTCTGTGCATCGGTTAAGAATTTACGCTCTTTGTCTAATAGAGCTTCAAGCTTTTTACGCTTAGTCACATCAAGTACGATTCCATGCCATACAATAGTACCGTCTTGTAATTTTTCAGGAATAGAACGTGCCTCAAGCCATTTTTCACCATCTGTGGGATGATGAATACGATAAGCCACAAAGAAAGGGGTTAATTCTTGGCTTGATTGAATGATTTTAGCTTCAATTTCCTGTAGGTCATCATGATGTATCATCTCATGAATAGTTGCTACCATATCATCCAATGGTTCTTCCGCATTTATGCCGTAAACCTCTGCAACGCCTGGACTAAGATAAATAAAATTCATTTCTCCCTCAGGGCTAAGTTTAAGCGTATATACATAGCCTGGCAGATTGTTGAGTAATGCACGAGATTCTTGTTCTTTTTGAACTAATAGATTTTCGTGCATTTTGCGTTCTGTGATATCGGTGCCGATTGCTAACGCACCGTATATTTCACCATTTAAATCTCGTTCGGCTATGAAGCGGATATGGTGGGTGCGTATTTCACCTGTATGGATAGGGAAAGTCAGTTCCAACTCATTCGTCTCTCCTGTCGCGATAGTACGTACTATTTTTTCTTGATATTCTCTTGTTTCAACAAAATCACTGTGAACTTCCGTCGGCGTTTTGCTTAGTAGCGTAAGTGCGGTATCTTCTCCGTGGAGCTTATCCATGTGTGGAGTCACATAGATAGCCCGACACTCTTTGTCGTAACGGATGACATTGTCCGGTAGGTTCTCAACCAGTGTTCGGAACTCTTTCTCTCGTGCGGAAATGGTATCTTGCATGCGATAGATGTCGGTCATATCTTTACCGATTCCAAGTACACTGATGAGTTTTCCATCAGTATCCAACTCCGGCACTAAAGTGACATCGTGCATCTCTCTTTCACCATTCTCGTTCAGCACCTGTTGATGTACGATTACTTTTTGTTTGGCAGTGATCACTTCTGCGATAGCCTCTTTTACCTCTGTATGTTCATCAGAAATACTCATGCCGATTATCTCGCTATTAGAGATTCCCAGAGTGCGTTCATGTGTCGGATTTATATAGAGGTAGCGACCCTCTGTGTCCCACCGGGCGATATTATCAGGGATATTTTCGGCAATCGTTTTGAGTGCTCTGGTCTCTTTTTCTGCTTCAAGGAGTAGGCGCTCCGTAATATCACGTGAAATTGCAAGATTATAGCCTACACCGTTATATTCAAAATAGTTTGCGCTTACTTCTACAGGTATAACTACTCCATCTTTTCTTTTATGTTCTATTAGAGCCTTAGCTGAACCATTTTTTCTGATGTCTTCCCAATGTGCATTCCATAATTCCATTGTTAAATCGGAATTAAGATCCAAAGTTGTCATGCTCAGCAATTCCTCTTGGGTATATCCTAAAGAGGTGTAGGCTTTCTCATTTACATAATGAACTTTTGAATCTTTATCGATTAAATATACTGCTTCTTGAATATGTTCAAGTGCAAATTTTTTAAGTTTAAGTCTCTCCTCTACCTCTTTTTTCTCTGTCAAATCCCAGATATTAGCGACGTTATATAAGACTTCTCCCTGTGCATCTTTGATGACTATGAGCTCAACGGATGCAGGAAAATAAGAACCGTCTTTACGTTTTTGTATCGTTTCGAATACGGTAAAACCTTTTTCAAAAGCCTCTTTTTGTATTTTTGGCAATATCTCTAAGCTCTGTGGTGCAAAAAGATCCGGTACACTTAGTGTATTTATTTCATTGGTCGTATATCCGTAAAGTGCATTAAAAGCAGGATTAGTCATTTCAAGCGTATTACTATTAGCGAGGCGTATGGTAATTGCCCAATGTGCGTGTTCAAAGATTTCAGCCCATTTTTTGAGGGTTTTTTCGATCTCTTCGAGTTCGATGACTTTGCGGGAGAGTTGATTGATCCGCTCTAAACTCAGTTTCTCATCCGTCGTTTCTAATAGGGGAAAGTTTTCGTTGTATTGCGCGTAAGGCAAAGCGATAGTAAAACAGGCGCCACCGGATTTATTTTCGACACAGATGGTACCGCTAAATCGGTTTTCGATGATGTTTTTGGTCATAAACAATCCCAGCCCAGATCCTGATTCTTTGGTTGAAATATGTCGATCGAAAACCATCTCGATGGGCATTATACGTATTCCTCCGGCATTGTCGCAGACCGTTATGTTGCAGTTGCCGTTTCCATCATCAACTCTGACGATGATCGTGGGGGAATGCGAATCGCTTTCATCAAATGCGTCTTTGGCATTTAAAATGAGATTGAGCATGGAATGGGTAAACTCGTTGGCATTTCCTTGAATCGTGGGATTGATATTGAGTTCATATTGCAAGGTGATGTTACTGTTTTCGAAGGAGTATTCGGTGATTTTGCGGATTTTTTCGAGCTCGTCGGATAGGACGAAACTGCTGCTCTCTTTGTAGGATAAAAAACTGTAAAAGGTATCGATAGTCTCGGCCAGATGTTGCAGCAGCTTAAAGCTGGTATCAACAGAATTGAGAAGTTTCTCTTTTGAAATTTCACCTTGGAATATCAGTGAAGCTTTGATGCTATTTTGAATAGAGCCGATGGCATTAAGCGGCTGTTTCCATTGGTGGGCGATGTTTCCGACGGTCTCTCCCATCGAGGCATAGCGTGATTGTAAAAAGAGAATTTTAGAATCGGATTCCTGCTTTTTGAGGGCAACATCGCGTTCATGTATGAGTGATCTGATTTTGTAGGAGAGGATCACTATTACAATTATTGCGGCTAATAATAAAATCTCCATATCATATACTTGGTCTTGGAACTTCACGGGTATCGAGTCGATAGCCGATTCCCCTTACGGAGATAATGATGTCAATCTCCATTTTTTTCCGTAATCGTAAAATAATGTTTTTGATTGCCGATTCGCACATTGTGTCAAGCGGCCACAAAGCTCTGCTTATCTCCTCTTTGGTGATCGTTCTATGCCGGTTGTTGATGAGCAAAGCCAATAATTCCTGTTCTTTATTCCCCAGCATGACGACGGTACCGTTGAAATAGAGCTCTTTGGTCGCAGTATTGTAATAGAGTTGTTTGGCCAGCACGACCACACCCATCTCCCTGTTTGTACGTTGGATCGCTTTGCAGATCGTATAGGTCAATTTTTCGAGCTCAACGGGCTTGACCAGATAACCATCTATCGAGAGATTGGCAGCGTTTAACAGTAGCTCTTGTTCGGCGAAACTGGTAAGCAAAATGATAGGTGTCTTGTAATCTTGTTGGCGTATCTGCCTGATGAGAGAAAGACCGTCTCTTTTAGGCATTTTGATATCAGTGAGGACAATGTCGGGTGATTCATCTTCATATATAATCAAGGCTTCATCACCATCATGAGCCGTATAAACTTTGTCAAAAAGAATCTCTAATATCTCAGTCATCTGAGTTCGAGTGATAATGTCATCATCGGCGAATAGGACACTTTTATTTTTGAGTAGTAACATATTCTGTATCACGATAATAACTCCTATTATTATAAAAACAGTACATTCTAGCATCATTGTGGTTACATATCGGTCATATAATCGTATCACAATGAGATTACTTTGGCCCTGTGGTAAATGTACCATACGTTAATAAGTTTAATTATATATCAACAGTTTTAAAAAAAGAGCCATTATAAAATTTTAGTACACTTTTTTATTGACGGAATTTTACAAGACATACACCATTTTAATATTTTATTATGCCTGTTCACAAAGGATGATTTAATGAACATAATATTACATGAGAGCCCATTTATAGATTCAATATATTATATTCCAGTAGAAATGTATGTGATAGAACAAGATTTCAATTTTAGAGGGACCCCGACGATTCAAGAGCACATTATCCTTAATCAAGAATGCGCACTCATAACGTTTGAGCTTAACAGCGAAGTATTTATGACTGATGGTAATGTTGTCTGCGGCAAATTTACCCATCCTCCCAAAATAAAAATCACTTTTAAAAATACCTCAAAAAAACTAACCGTTATCCGACTCAATCCATACGGGATGTTCAAGCTAACGGATATTCCGATTTCCACTTTGGTCAACAGTATCACCTCAGGATCTAAAATCAGTATTGACTTGTCCGAAGATGTGCATAGGGATCATTCGATCAAATGGGTTGAAACGATGATGGATAAAGAATGGGAATCCAAGCCTTATAAAACCACGCAAGAAATTATCCATTACATAGATGCAAATTTTACCGATCTCCCCTCAAATGCCAGTGAGTTTATCGCAAAGAAGTTCGCTATTTCTCAAAGTACTCTGTTGCGCTATTTTAAAAAATACATCGGTATCAATGTGTCAACCTATCTTGTCACCCTGAGACGAAAAAAAATGATTCATTCAATGGGGCATGGCAGGTATGACCTATCAAGTGTACAGGATAATGGCTATTATGACCAGTCCCATTTTCTAAATGACTTTAAACGTTTATATGGGATGACGCTGAAAGATTATTTCCGTGAAATGAGACTTATGAGAAAACGCTCACCCGATATGATGCAATTTTTGCATGACTACAATCCTCGTATGCAATCATTGCCTATTATTTAAACAAATAGCATATTCTCTCTAGATAAAACCTCTGTTAAGTCATATTTTGGTCATATATACACTATTACTCGTGACCGATTGAAGACCACCGCTGTCGTATTATTCCATATGCAATTTTTTAATAGTCAAAAAGAAACCAAGAAGGGGAAATAATGTCAAAAAGACTGCTAATTGTCGATGACTCTACCGTAATGCGTATGACGGTGAGCTCGATCTTAAAAGAGACCGGATACGAAGTAATCGAGGCGGAGAACGGCCAAGTAGCATTGGATAGGGCGAAGGCTACACCGGTAGATCTTATCATCTGTGATGTCAATATGCCCGTAATGGACGGATTGACGTTCGCTCGGTTGATCAAAGAAGAGGCGTCGTACCGATTTGTCCCTATTATCATGCTCACGACCGTCACAGGTCAAAGCGAGATGGAAGCGGGCAAGGCGGCAGGAGTCAAGGCATGGATGGTCAAACCGTTTGACAAGGTCAAACTCCTGGGCGCTGTCTCAAAACTGTTAGGGTAGGTGAGAGATATGGTTACCATGGAGGGTTCAACTTTACGATTTTACCCCGAGGGTGAACTCACGATCTATCAGGTTGAAGAGACACTCAAAGAGCTAAAAGGATTTCTTCCTGAGGCAAAAGAAGTTGTGATCGATTTCACCGTAACGGACAAAATGGATACGGCAGGATTTCAGCTTTTCGTTTCACTCACCAAAAGCACCAAAGCCTCCGGCCAAGAGTGCTGTGTGGATGGGGTCGGCGGTTCGGTTGAAAATTTTATGGCTCTCTTCGGATACGAATGGGATGCTCAATGCAAAGGTGAATTATGAGCTCAGGTATGAATTTTAGCGATATTGCCAAAGAGTTCCGTGAGGAGTCTCTCGAACTGCTCGAAGCGATGGAGACATCACTCATGAGCATCCGTGAGAACGGGATGGACGATGAGATGATCAACGCTGTCTTCCGTGCTGCCCATACGATCAAGGGGGCGGCAGGGATGTACAAACTCGACTTCGTCGTCGGGTTTACCCACATCGCCGAAAATCTCCTCGATCAGGTGCGCAACGGCAAAATCGAGATGACCGATGAGCTGGGGGAACTGCTGTTGGAGTGCAAAGACCACATGCAAAATCTCGTCGAGTTCGCCGTCGCGACGAACAATGAGGAGGCGCCGACAACGGAGCTTACCGACACGACGGCACGTCTGGGTGAGGCATTGTGCACGACGTTGGGTGAAGAGATGCACCATCACGGTGGGGAAACTTCCAAAGCGGCAATCGAGGTATGTGCGGATAAAAACTGGACGATGAAACTCTCTTTTGCCCGAGAGGTGATGGAGCAGGGGTTTGAACCGGCGAGCTTTTTGGCGCATCTGCGTAAAAACTCCACCGCGTTTGAATCGCATGTCGATACCTCGGCGGTTCCTCTCATGGAGGAACTGGAGCCGACAGCGTGTTACGTCACGTTTGACATCTCTTTTACGACGGGACTCAGTCGCGAAGATATTCTCGACGTGTTTGAGTTCATCCGCGACGATACGACGATACTTTTGAGCGAAGCGGTAGCCGAGGTTAAACCTGCGGCGCTAGCGCAAACAGCGAACAAAGAGGAGCCGAAGAAAATCTCCGCCCAAAGTGCCAACACACAGGTACAGGCGCAAAACGCCTACACCATCCGCGTCGATGCCGAAAAAATCGATCAGCTCATCAACCAGATCGGTGAGATGGTGATCGCCAATGCCAACGTCGTCCAACAATCCATCGACATGAAAAACGGTGAACTCATCGAATCTGTCTCCATCGTCTCACGGATGCTTGAAGATATCCGCGAGAGCGCGATGCAAATACGGATGGTACAAATCGGCGAGACGTTCAACCGTTTCAAACGAATCGTGATGGATCTCTCCAAAAAACTGGGCAAAGATATTGAACTCGTTATAAAGGGTGCGGAAACCGAGCTGGATAAAACGGTGACGGAGAAAATCACCGATCCGCTTGTGCACATCATCCGCAACGCCATCGATCACGGGATCGAAATGCCCTCGGATCGCGGATCTAAAAGTGCCAAGGGGACATTGACCCTAAACGCCTACCACGATGCAGGGACGGTGGTCATCGAAATCACTGATGATGGTAAGGGTCTGGATGATGAGATGCTTTATCGCAAAGCGATCGAAAAAGGGCTCATCGAAGAGGGAGCGCATCTCTCTCAACAAGAGATTTTCAAGCTCATTCTAGAACCGGGATTCTCGACAGCACCTGCCGTCACCGACCTCTCTGGTCGTGGTGTCGGGATGGACGTTGTGAAACGAAACATCGAAGCGCTGCGCGGAAACATCGAGATCAAAAGCCGCGTAGGGGAGGGGACGAGTTTCATCATCCGACTTCCTCTTACATTGGCGATTATCGACGGCTTTTTGGTCAAAGTGGGTGAGACGTTCTACGTCATCCCTCTGGATATGGTTGTGGAGTGTATCGAACTCTCTGATCGCGAGAAAGAGGAGATGCACGGGAACAACTACATCAACTTGCGCGGTACGATTCTCCCTCTTCTCAATGTCGGAGATTTGTTCGATGAGCAAAAAACCGCTGACGCACGTGCCAACATCGTCGTCGTCCACTATGCAGGACGTCGTTACGGCTTTATCGTGGATGAACTATTTGGGGAGTTCCAGACGGTTATCAAACCGCTGGGGAAAATCTTCGCGGATCTGCACGGTATCAGCGGCTCTACGATATTGGGCAGCGGCAAAGTCGCCCTCATCCTCGATGTTCCGATGCTGGTGAGTTACATCCTAAGCTTCAAGGGGGGCTCGGATGAAATGAAGAGTGCGTAAAAGTAGAAAGGATTCTGCCGCGCACGCGGCTAGCTTTAGTGCCATAGCGGCTAGCGTAGCTGAAGGGGCTTTGCCCCTTTGGCGTTCAAATTAATAGAAACACGGAGGAAAAACAGATGTTTAAAAACATGAAAATAGGTGCCAAGCTCGGGCTTGGATTTGGAACATTACTGATACTACTATCCATCATAGCGATCATAGCGATTATGCGGCTTGGTGATATGAACGATGCAATGGACAACGTTGCACAAGAACAGTTCCCTAAAGTAGCAATGGTGAACGAAATAAAAAGCATTGCCAATGACAACAGAGCTGCTATGCGTAATATTATACTTACAACCGACATAGCAGAATCACAAAAAATTAACAATGAGGTCGCTGAACGTAATAAAAAAATCACTGAGGGCTTAGATAAGCTTGGGAATGAAATACAAAGCGAGAAAGGAAAAGAGTTACTCCAAGCAGTGGTAGATGCACGTGCCGTTTTCTCTCCGGCAGCTAAAAAGGTGATTGAACTTGCGACAGTAAACAAAAATGATGAAGCCTATCGCGTACTGTCTACCGAAGTGCGTGATGTTCAGAAAACATATTACAATGCGCTCGATTCACTGAATGATTATCAAAAACAGCTGGTAGTCGATGCTGCAAAAAAAGCTGAACAAGACTACAACAACGCACGTAATTTGATGATTGTATTATCTATTATCGCCGCTATTTTGGGGATTGGAATCGGTATATTTGTCACCCGTAGCATTACTGCACCGTTGAGCGAAGCCCTTGATGCTGCCAATAAAATTGCCGCAGGAGATTTGAATATCAAAATCACGGCAGATACGACAGAAGAGACAGGTCAGCTCAAGGCAGCGATGGCAGGGATGATTGAGACGATTCGTGGAATGCAGTCACAGCTCACAATGCTTGTCGATTCGGCAAAAGACGGAAAACTCAGCGCAAAAGCGAACGCGGATCAGTTTAGTGGGGATTGGAAAGCGATCCTCGGCGGTGTCAATGAAATGCTAGCGGTTATTAATGCGGCGGTTGTTGATGACGGTGTTGGTGCATTGGTACGTCTTGCTGAGGGTAACTTTAAACAGCCGATTACGACGGCATACAAAAACGATTACGATGTGTTCAAACAAGCGGTCAATGACGTTATGTCGGCACTTAACAACATGGGTAACGAAACACAAACCCTTATTAACAATGCAACTGAGGGTAAATTGACCTTCCGTGCGGACGATTCACAGTTTAAAGGTGGATACCAAGAGGTTGTCGGCGGTGTCAACAATATGCTCGATATCATCTATGCGGCAGTGGTTACCGACGGTGTCAGTGCATTGGTTAAAATTTCTGAGGGTGATTACTCTACTCGCATCACGACAGCATATAAAAATGATTACGATGTGTTTAAACGTGCCGTCAATGATATGGCATCTGCAGTACAAGGTGCAGTCGGTGAAACAGGTGAAGTACTCGGCAAAATGGCAGAGGGTGATCTACGTGCTCGTATCCGCAGCGATTTCAAAGGCGATCTTGTAGCGATCAAAACTGCAACCAACGATATGGGGTCAAAACTCCAAGATATTATCATCGAAGCGCAAAACGCAGCGCTCCAAATCACTTCAGCTAGTGAACAAGTAAGCGGTACAGCACAAAGCCTCAGCAACGGTGCGACAGAACAAGCAAGCAACCTCGAAGAGACAGCAGCAGCCATCGAAGAGATGACAGGCAGTATCAACCTAAACGCAGAGAACGCAAAACGTACCGACGAGATGGCGTCTAACGCTTCTAAAATGGCGGAAGACGGCGGAAGTGCGGTCGATCAAACTGTCGATGCGATGAAAGAGATCGCAGGAAAAATCAGCATTATCGAAGACATCGCGTATCAAACCAACCTCCTAGCCCTCAATGCGGCGATCGAAGCGGCACGTGCAGGTGAACACGGTAAAGGATTCGCGGTTGTTGCGGTCGAAGTACGTAAATTGGCAGAACGTTCACAAGTAGCGGCACAAGAGATCGGTAAAATCACGGGCGATAGCGTCAAGGTCTCTGAAAAAGCGGGAGAGTTGATCAAAGAGATCATCCCAAATATCCGTAAAACCGCGGAACTCGTTCAAGAGATCGCAGCGGCATCAGCAGAACAAAACGCAGGGATTGAGCAAATCAACGGCTCAATGGCAATGTTGGACAGCGTAACACAGCAAAATGCGGCAGGAAGCGAAGAACTCGCAAGCGCTAGTGAAGAGATGACGGCTCAGGCAGAGGGACTAAGAGCGATGATGTCGTTCTTCGTCGTCGATGATAGCAATGGCAAATCTTCATCAAAAGTAATCGCTCCAGCTAAAAAAGCTCCTGAGACAAAAGTAGCGCACGAAGCCCATGCGGTAGATAAGAAAGATTTCAAAACATTCTGAAAACGGGGCACCCATGGCTGAGATAACGCATAAGAACGAGGGGCATCAGTTCCTCTCGTTTTACCTTAAAAATGAGATGTTCGCAATCAACGTCGGCTATGTCCGCGAGATCATCGAATACACACAGATCACCCGTGTGCCGATGATGCAAAGCTTCATTGCAGGTGTGACCAACATTCGCGGTAATGTCATTCCCGTCCTCGATCTCTCAGGACGTCTAGGACTGGGAATTAGCGATATCAGCAAAAAAAGCTGCATCATCACCATCGAAACAACCATTGCAGATGAAGAGACCGAAGTGGGGATCATCGTTGACATGGTCGATCAGGTCTACGACATCGATCCATCACACAAGATGGAAGCACCGGAATTCGGCTCCAAAATCCGAAAAGATTTTATGCAGATGATGGCAAAGGTTGAGGATCGTTTTATCACGCTGCTCGATATGGAGGGGATTCTCGACATCGTCGAACTCTCTCGCGTTACACGAAAACGAAACGTATAAGGATCAAGGATGAACCAAGAAAACGATAGAAATAACGCGAGCAGTCAAATCGACAGTGCGGATGAACTGATTCGTCTGGTCACCTCCAATGCCGATGTGACGAGTCAATACGTTATCTTCCGCAACGGTTATGATGAACTTTTTGCCATCAATGTTGCCAAAGTTGAAGAGCTGATCGTCAACAAAGAGCTCAACATCGCGATCAATTCCGAAAACAGCGGAACCCTTCTGGGTACGGCAAAGATACGTGATGAGATGTGTTCCGTCATCCATTTCGATCGCTGGCTTGGAAAAGGAGAAAATCGTGAGTGTGATTATGAACTGGTTATTGTGTGTAACTTCGGTCATCAGCGTGTCGGGATTATCATCAAAAATGTCATCGGTATCCAAAACATCGAGGCAGAAAAACTGATCGATAACTCCGCGCGTGATCCCAAAAGTGCACAAATTACAGAGATGAGTATCGCGGGTGAAAACAAACTGTGCATTATTTTCAACTCAGATGCCCTGTTAACCGAGGTATTCCCTGAATCGCATGCGCATGAGATGAACAAAATCAGCTCACTGGGTCATCTCGCTATTACAAAAAAGATCCTCTTTTGCGATGACAGTAAAATCATCCAAAAAGCGGTCGAGATGGCAATGACGCAAATGAACCTCGATTTTGAGGTATTCGATAACGGTAAAACGTTGTTAGATCGTCTTAACACACTAAATGCAGACGATGTCGCTCTCATCCTCAGCGATATTGAGATGCCGGTGATGGATGGTATGGCACTGCTTCGTGAAGTGAAAAATAACGCCTCGACTCGTTCGATACCGTTTGTGATGAACACCAACATGGCAAACCCCTCGATCATCGATCAGGCGAAACGTCACGGGGTAGACCACGTCATCCATAAACTCGATGTTGAAGATTTACAGCAAAAAATTCAAATGTACGCACGTGTTTAAACAAGGTTTTTGAATTATGATTAGTAACCGTGCATTTGAAAAACTGACCGCTTTGGTCAAACACCACAGCGGGATTCACCTCGCTGACTCGAAAAAACAGCTCGTCGTCGGACGCCTCTCAAAGAGGCTTCGACACCTAAATCTCGTAGATTACGAAGCCTATCACGATCACTGCATCGCCTCTCCTGAAGAGCTAGAAACGATGATTAACACCATCACGACCAACGAAACCAGCTTTTTTAGAGAGTCGCATCATTTTGATTTTATGCGCGATGAGATTTTGCCACACGTTAGAACTGCACCTTTTCGAGTTTGGAGTGCAGCGGCGAGTATCGGGGCGGAGGGGTACAGTATCGCAATGGAGTTAGACAATGCCCTTACTCAAAGAGCTATCGAGTGGGAAGTGCTGGGCACTGATATCAACACCGAAGTACTCAAGCAAGCCTCAGAAGGGCTCTATCCGATTCGTTTTTCTGATCAGATCGACGAGAGCTATCTCAAGCGCTATTGTCTTCGTGGGACGGGAAAATATGAAGGGGAGTTTTTGATCGACGACTATCTCCGAAGTAAAGTACATTTCCACAGTGCCAACCTGATGGAGACGATACCAAGTGATTTGGGCAAATTTGATGTGATCTTTTTGCGTAATATGCTCATCTATTTTGATAATGACAACAAAAAAAGAATTGTCCAAAATGTATTGCGTGTGCTAAAACCGGGCGGTTACCTCTTTATCGGCCATGCAGAGACGATTGGACATATTACCGATTCCGTACGGCAGATTCGCCCGACAATCTATAAAAACGAGAGACGATGAGCGATAAAATCAACCTGTTTATCGTAGATGATTCCGCGATAGCCAGAACAACGATCACCGCCATGGTAGAGGGTGAAAACGACATAACGCTACATGGAAGTGCCTCTGATCCGATCCTCGCTCAGGCGAAATTTAAACGGATTGGCTGGCCCGATGTCATCATTCTCGATATCGAGATGCCACGCATGGATGGGATAACCTTTTTACGTAAAATAATGCGTGAGAATCCCACCCCTGTTATTATCTGCTCCTCAGTAGCCCAAAACGGGAGCCGTAACGCGATGGAGGCACTCTCCCTGGGTGCGGTAGAGGTAATCGCTAAACCCGAAGTGGGGCTGAAAAGCTTTTTGGAAGAGTCGCACTACACACTTATCCATGCGATCAAAGCGGCATACGCTTCAAAATCGGGGATGAAAAAACGCTCTTTAGCCCCAGCAGTTACAAAACACACCAGAGTCTCCGATACGGCAAACCTAAATGCCGATTCGATTCTCACGCTCAAACCGAACGTATCGCACACTCGTACCCATACGGTTATCGCGATAGGTTCCTCTACAGGGGGAGTACAGACGCTGGAGAGAATCCTCCCCAATCTGCCGGAAAAAACACCTCCGATTCTCATAACGCAACATATGCCAGTAGGGTTTACAAAATCACTTGCTGATAGGCTCAACCGTATTTGTCATATCAGTGTCAAAGAGGCAGAGAACGGGGACAAACTACTAACGGGTCGGGCATTGATCGCACCGGGGGACAAACATATGACCCTCAAACGCTCCGGTAATTCGTATATCGTTGAGATCAAAGACGGACCAAAAGTGAGCCGTCATAAACCCAGTGTCGATGTCCTCTTCCGCTCCTGTGCTAATGAAGCGGGAGATAATGCCGTAGGGTTTTTACTCACAGGTATGGGGGATGATGGAGCCAAGGGGCTTAAAGAGATGCGTGAACGGGGAGCAAAAACCTATTCGCAAGATGAGGAAAGCTGCATCGTTTACGGTATGCCAAAAGCTGCCGTAGAGATCGGGGCATCCATGGCTGTACTAACACCGGATCAAATTATAGAAACCATCAAAAGGGGGTAATGGTGTACCAAAAAATATTAAAAGAAACTGCATCACAACTGACACTTTTGATTGCAGGAGACAATACTACTTTAGAAAAATCGCTTTACGGTTATTTCAAGCAAATCCACCATGCTAAAAATATACAAGAGTCTGTAGCTCTTTACCGTCAGCAGAGAACTGATTTGGTGATAATACACGTTGATACGCTTGGGGATGATACCTATGGACTCATCGACGAGATAAAAAAACTAGATGGCCTCTATGCATCTATTGTTGTATATGGTTCTGTTAACACGGATTGCAAACTTTTAAATGCCAATGTCGACGGTTTCCTAAGTGGTGAGTTAGCAACGAATGATATGTATGAAGTACTTGGTAAAATCTGTGATCAGACCCTTGATAAACAAGCGATGCACACCTATTTACGGGAAATTGAAGTTCTCTCTCAGGCTATCGCCAATACACAACGTGTTAATCCGCTCACATTGGCACACACAAAGTATCTAAACTCAGACGCTATTTTTCATGATGAAATGGCCGCTTCTGTTTCAAACAATCTACTGGCACCTGCTATCTCAACCACATCGATTGTAGAAGAGGATGATGATTTCGAATTCTTCCCCTTGTTTGAAGAGAGTTTCGATTCTCCATGCTTAGAAATAGATAACTCGATGTATGAGGATTATTACAGCTATTTGGAACACGATGACAAAGAAGAGCTGACAGATCAGCTAAATGAAATCGATGCAACCCTATACAATGCGTTTTCTGACGATGGTGCTAATGTTCATTATATTTCCAGACTCGGGTCGTCGTTAATGCGTTATGGCAACGTATTGCTCCATTATCAATTTTTCAGCGATATGGGGACATCCATATTGGAGCTTGGTAAACTGATTATAGACGAGTGCGATCATGTCGTTGGTGAAGCAAAAAACTTTGAACTATTAGTGAGTGCATTTTGTTCAGGGTTGCAGACTTTTATGGCGGAAGTATGGGAAAACAACTCAGAAAATCCAAAATTATTTAATGACTCAATTCTAAGTGATACAAGGACGATTGTCGCGATGTTCACCCCTGCTGTAGCAGCGGATGATAGCGATGATCTCATATTTTTTTAATTTTTATCAAAAGGCTATATAAATGGGATTTAATAAAACAGAAGATGTCCTCTCTTCTATCGTGGATATATTAAAACACATCCAAGATGTTCAAAAAGAGGTATTGGATCTCTCCGAGCGCTCCACAGTCACTTTTCACCAATTTATCGAGGAAAACAACATGGTTCCTGATAGTAAAACATTGGAAGGATTTCAATACCAAGACATCATTACTCAGCAGCTTACAGCAGTCAGTGAAGCGATTATGTCGATCGAAAAAAACATATCCGTCTATCTTCACGCCGTTAGGCAAGACCAAAATCTGTTGGGAAACAGTATCGAAAAATTGTCTTCTAAACTTGTTAAATCGCTGGAAACAGCTAAAGAGAAGCGTGATGCTTTTAGTGGTAATGCAATAGACCCTAATCACGGCGAATCGATTGAGTTTTTTTGATAAAGGTATGAATATGGAACATGACTTTCGTAATATCGAGCGTGAACAAAAATTATTTCACGAATACCGAGATGCGGTTGATCGAAGTGTCATTGTCTCAAAAACAGATAAAAATGGGATCATTACTTTTGTCAATGAAAAATTTTCTCAAATATCAGGATACACCACACAAGAACTAATCGGAAAGCCCCATAATATTATTCGACACCCCGATACGTCAGGCGAAGTGTTCAAAGAACTCTGGAAAAACGTACTAAATATGGAAGCATGGGAAGGTGTTATTAAAAATCGTAAAAAAGATGGAACAACGTATTGGGTTCATACGGTAATTAATCCTATTCTTGATGAAAACGGCAATATTTTTGAGTTAATCGCCATACGTCATGATGTGACTGAACTTGAAGAGTACAAGTTGTTTTTAAAACATGAGCTAGACATCACCAGCAAAAATTTCGAAGAAAAACTCCATTATACGTCGCAATATGAAGAAGCTATTAATTCGACAACGGCTATTGTAAAAACGGATACAGACAATACTATTACCTACCTCAATGATAAGTTCTGTCATCTAAGTGGATACGTGCCCCAAGAGCTTATCGGACGCAACTGTGAGGTATTAAGTCATGAAAAACAGCGATTAGAAGAAATCTGTAAGCAAACAGGCGATGAGCTGTCAAAGAAAAAAACAGTTCAAAAAATAATGACCAATATTGCCAAAGACAATCATGAATACGTTGTCAATAACCTTTTTTATCCTATTCGTGATCTTAAGGGTAACGTCATCGAGTACATGCAAATTATGCACGATGTGACCGAAATAACCAATCTAAACAAAGAGATCATCAATACCCAAAGAGAGATTGTCTCAACAATGGGGACGATTGGGGAGAGCCGTTCTCATGAAACAGGATTGCATGTCAAACGTGTTGCCGAGTATTCCTATGTGTTGGCTAAACTAGTCGGTCTGAGTGAAGAAGAAGCAACATTGCTCAAAGAGGCATCCCCAATGCACGATATCGGAAAAGTGGGTATTCCGGATGATATTCTCAATAAGCCGGGAAAGTTGACGTCAAATGAATTCGATATTATGAAAACACATGCCCAGCTCGGATACGAGATGCTCAAATCCTCTGAACGTCCAATTTTAAAAACTTCCGCGATTGTCGCATATTCGCATCATGAGAAATGGGACGGGAGCGGATACCCTAGGGGATTAAAAGGGAAGGATATTCCCATTTATGGCCGTATCACGGCTATTGCAGATGTATTTGATGCGTTAGGTCACGATCGTGTCTATAAAAAAGCGTGGCCGCTAGAGAAAATTCTTGAACTCTTTAGAGACGAACGTGGAAAACATTTCGATCCCAAAATGATACATCTGTTTTTTGAGCATCTGGATCAGTTTTTAACCATTCGTGAAAATATGCAAGATTAAGACAATAACACTAAAAAAAGGAAAAACAGTGAACAAAATCGACGAAATAGCTGCATTTGAAGTAATCAATAATAATATAAAAAGTGCATTAGCAGAGCTTGATGATCTGGCAACTCAGCACCCTTGGTTTGATTGTGAGGAACATTCAAAAAACAACGAAGTATTCATCAAATTACTGGATGATTTATTAGAGCTTAAAAATACTGTAGTAGCGGCAGAAAGATATTATAATCAAAAGAAATAACCCATAATAATCATAGAGTAAAGATTTAGGTCACATATTGGTCATTTTTATGATATTTTATATGACCATGATGGCCTTGCTATATAGGTACAATACCACTCCAATATTTCTTACAATATTTCTTACAATATATCAATTACCCATGGAGAACAAGAATGGCAGAAAAATTTCTGACAGAGAAGATGTTGATCATCTCTGAGACCGACGAGCGTGGTTTTATCACCTTTGCCAATGAAGATTTTGTCACTATGAGTGGATATGACTATGAGCAGCTCAAAGGGCAACCACACAATATCCTTCGTCATCCTGATATGCCCTCTGCGGCATTCGGGGATTTGTGGAAAACCGTAAAATCAGGGTCTATATGGAATGGATTCGTCTGCAATAGATGTAAAAATGGTGACCATTATTGGGTCTATGCGACCGTTTCACCGATCACGGCAGCCGATGGCTCCAACCACTATCTCTCAATTCGCCGTAAACCGACGAATGACGAAGTTCAACGCTATACGCAGCTATACAAAACCATGAAGAGTGAGGCCGGTAAATAATGGACGAGTTTGAGATTATCAAGAATTTAATCACCGATTATAACCGTTATGTCTGTGATGAGATAAACGAAATCCCTGCCGTTTCTGCACTCCCCAAAACGGCTCAATACATGGAGCTCTATACCCTTCTCCAAAAGGGCGCAGCGGCGTACAAAGCAAAACGAAACAGTGATAATATAATGTTCGGACAGCTAGGATTGGGGCTATTTGCCCTCCAGCAGGGGGATTTTGTAAAAATTCACACCGAAGCGGATAATACGAGTATGGTTGCCGAAATAATCGATTATTACAACCGATTCGTCAATGCGATGGAAAAAACAACCCAAGACATACGTATTCTTTCAGAAGCGGTTAAAGAGGGCGATTTTACTTTTGTTGTGGGTGAGGGCGCTTGGCAGGGAGATATGCTGCGACTTGTCGAAGAGATAAACGGTCTGTGCGCGCAAATCAATCTCATGCTCTCAGAGTCCCATAAAAATGGCTTGGCACTTTTTGAATCAGCCGAAAGCCTCAAACATTCGACCCAGTCCCTCAGCTCTGCATCAACACAGCAAGCCACAGCTCTGAACCAAACGGCATCCTCTATTAATGAGCTGACACAAAGAGTAGAGGATAATACACAAAGTACAATAACGATGAGTACCATCGCCAATGAAGCGAAGTCATCAGCTGATAATGGAACCATTCTGGCAAAAAACACGGTTACAGCGATCACTGAGATTAACAGTGCGACCAAAGAGATACGAGATGCACTGAAAATCATCGATACCATAGCATCACAAACCAACATCCTAAGCCTCAATGCAGCGATAGAAGCGACCCGTGCCGGAAATGCAGGAAGAGGATTTGCCGTTGTAGCCGTAGAAGTTCGCAAACTTGCCGCCAGAAGTGCAGAAGCCGCTAAAACCATTCGGGATTTGAGTGAATTTGCGTATGATAAGTCTGATGATGCCATAAAAATATCTCAGGAAATGATTAAAGGGCTCGATACTCTCAATACTAAAATAAACGATACGGCAAAAATTGTAGAACAAGTAGCACACTCATCAAACGAACAAATGACAGGGATTACACAAATCAACCTAGCTATCAGGGAACTCGAAAAAGTAACACAGGAAAATTCACAAATAGCTGAAAAGACCGACAGTGTTGCTGAGGACGTATCAGGATTAGCAACGCAAATTCTAAATGATGTCAACGCAAAAAAGTTTTTTCAGACAGAATAAACGTTTAATATAATCTATTTGTATGGGTATAATTTGCATGCTAATTTAACCGGTATGCATAAATAAATTCTCAGAAAATAGGAAATTTAACGTGAAAATACGAGTCTATTACGAAAATACCGTATTTTATAGTTATCACTTAGAAATAATTACTGACAGTGTTTTTCGTATATTTTATGGCAGTTTGTTAGATGGTTTTATGCTTGATCAATGTAAGTGTACGAAAAACATTGGTTATGTAAGTGGTTGAAATTTTAAAATGAATTTAATATGTATAAATCATCTGTATCATTAAGAACTTCTACATTTCCACTCTTTGCAGCTTTCCATTCTATTAAACTCATTAACGGCTCTGTATGGGATGCTTACAGATTAGCAAACATTATTTATTATACTATTAACTAATATATATATGAAATAAAAATTGAACCGAGAGCATGTGTTCCGCTCTCTGTTTTAAATTGCCTTGTATATCTTCTACTTATATATTCAACAGTGAACCTACGATACCTTAGATTTGCTCCAACTGAAACATACCCGACAAAGTTTTCTTTTTCAACTGAATGACTGTTGCCAAATGTATTTCCATCTAAAAAAATATCCCTGGCAACAGCTTTAGCTGCAGCGCCTACAAGAAAACTAAGACTCCATGGTTCAATATCATAATAATTAGCAATAGAAGGAATTCTATTTTCAGTGCCAGAATCAATAGATGAGTGACCGAAATCTTTTAATATATTCCAACCAAACCGCAGATTCGTGCCTGAAATGACTTCTGTTTTTACATTACCTAAACTTGTCAAGACAAATGGAATAAAATCGCTTTGTATTCCAAATAAAGGCTCAGGTACTAAACGCCATTTATGCTCATAAATCAAATTTATTCCCAGCTCGTTGTTAAGCTGATTGTCCCAGCCTTTTGGTCTAATACCGTCAAAAAATTTATGTACTTTAGTCTGTGTCATTTCCGCTTGTGAAGCCTTTCCTATTATGCCTACTTGTAGACTTAAAGAATCAAGGTCTGTTAAAGAAGTTTGGTGCGAACTAAATTCCGCATATAACCAGCCTGCATAAGGTCTGTCAGATTGTATAAGAGCAGAAGAAGTGATGGTATCAGGTGTATAGATTTGTTGTGAAATACCAATAGATATAAAATGTTCACCTTTTTCATTGTATATAAAAGGTATTCTAAGCCAAGCAGGTTCTAATGCAGGTATATAATATAAGTTCGATAGTTTAAATCCTGAAGTGTACTGCTTATCAGTTCCTATAAAACCATCATTGTCAAAGTAAAAATTTGTTCTTTTTAGCTGCCAAGAGTTATTAGCATCAATTGCTGACAAATCATCTGCCAAACAAAAAGTTATTAAAAATGTCATCAATATTAGTAATCGCATATGACGCTCCTCTTATTGGCTCTGCAATAAGTTAGATTACTTTATCATTTCTTTTATAAGAACAACACGTCTAAAAATATTTAGCATTTATATCATGATAATTTTAATAATAGACATGCCTATAAGCTATATTAAAATAGCTGAAATGTGCGGTAATAAAGATTTTTTATTTTCTCTTTAGTTTGTATCTATGTATAATCGTTTCAGGACTTTTTGAATGACCCCCGTTTTATAGACACATTAGTTTTCCGACATACTTTTTAATATCTTCGTTAATTTTTAAAAAGTTTCCCATTTTGGGAAACATCTGCTATAATACTTTCATGAGAGTCATCAGTAAGCGAACATTACAAGATTTTTGGAATATTCATTCCGATTCCATGAATCCATTAGCAGGATGGTACGCCGAGACAATGAAAGCTTCATGGCAGTCATCACAGGATATTAAGACTCAGTATAAAACCGCCAGCTTTTTACGGGATAATCGTGTAGTGTTCAATATCGGTGGAAACAAATATCGTTTGATTGTAAAGATAAATTATCCTTACAGCACGGTGTATGTTCGATTCGTCGGTACGCATGCCCAATATGACAAAATAAACGCAGAGGAGATATAAAGATGAATATTTTTCCTATTCGAACCGAAAATGATTATGATGCGGCATTGGTACGCATTGATCAGCTAATGGATGCCCAACTTGGAACGCCAGAAGGGGATGAGCTCGATATCCTAGTTACATTGGTCGAGGCATACGAAGCTAAACACTATTCGATGCCAGTATGTGATCCTGTTGAAGCGATTAAATTTAGAATGGAACAGATGGGACTTGAAGCGAAAGACCTGACACCGATTATCGGATCACGTTCTAAAGTATCTGAAGTACTAAATCACAAACGTCAGCTTTCTATTGCAATGATTCGTAATCTTCATGCTAAGTTGCACGTACCTTATGAATCATTGCTTGGTGCGTGATCAAGTAAAAACTACTATATTCGTGTTTCTTGTGTAACACGCTAAAACATTGGTAAATAGGGACTTTTATGACAATTAGAATTTATTACGAAGACACAGACGTCGGTGGTGTTGTTTACCATTCCAATTACCTTAATTTTTGTGAGCGGGCGAGAAGTCAGCTTTTTTTTGATGCAGGGCGATCACCCATATTGGATGAGGGGCATTTTGTCGCCAAGCACCTCGAAGCCGATTACCTCAAAAGTGCAAAATTCGGGGATGTTTTGGACATTAAGACAACTCTCATTGAGCTCAAAAATGCCTCTTTTACGTTGTTGCAGCAAGTCTTCCGTGGTGAAGAGGAACTTTTTAAAATGACGATAGTATTAGTCTATATCAACTTTTCCGGTAATGTGTCTAAAATACCGGATTTGGAAAAAGTATTTTTATCCTCAATTTAACATATCTAACTCGTAATTTAATTATCGATATTTTATTAATCCGTCTGAATCAAGAATTTCAAAAATCCTTCTTGGTTTAAATGCGATCAAGTTCTCTTTTTTAAACCTAGTCATTATTCGTGAAAGGGTTTCAGGGGCTATTCCTGCTATTTTAGCGATTTCAATCCCTTTTAACGTAGAAAAAATATCGGGGCGATCCATCATAAGGCGAACAATTTTACTGTAAGCATCCGGAGCACTTAATTGGTCATTCAGTCGTTGCAATGAAGTTATTTTATTGGCTAGGGAAGTTATAAGTGCGATACTTAATCCGGTATCTTCATGAAGAAGTGTTAAAAATGCATCACGATGCAACTTTATAATGCGACAAGCAGTGAGTGTTTCTGAAGTCGCTGGAAAAGCTACCCCCTGCAAGGTAGGAGACTCTGCAAACATTGAGGGTGCTTTTATACGGTGGACTTCAAAGGTTCCATAGTCATTGGACTTGGACAAAGAGACTTCACCCTCTATTAGAAAATGAAAATAATCACTTTGATCACCTTGATAAAATATGATCTCATTGGAATTATAATTTCGACATATTGATGCGGCATCAAGACGTTTAATCTGATCGGGCGAGAGATGACTGAATATCTCTATCGTTTCCAACATTATTTATGGTTTACCTATATAAGGTTCAAATCCAGATTCTGTAGGATGTAACAGCTCAACAGGATAGATGATTTGATGATCGATAAGTGGCATTGAATAGGCACGATGATGCCCAGCGAGATAAGAAATAAGATAATCGGCACCAACACTGGTCGTATAATTGATCCAATCAAAGGAGAGGTCATTATTCATAAGTGCATTTGCCTCATAGATAGTGGGTGCTAGCTCAACAATGGAGTTAGCGATGATCATATTTTTACGATCGGGATACTGTGTCAATGTGAGTAGTGCAGGGTCATAGTTGATTTGTGTAGAGAGTATGTTTTTCTCATGAGCTCCTGTAAAAGTCATTTGAGACAACAACATAGATGTTTTTACTATTGGCAAGTGCGTGACAACGCTTTTTTTATTGTACGCAGCAGGTCTGGACAAATATTTAACAATATTGGAACCTTTTAGATCTACCGAATAGGTTGAAAAGTTTTTAATGTTTTTGTTAGACTCAGATGCGACGGACTGAGTAGTTTTACTTAACACAGACCCCACAAGAGAATCACCGTAAAATATTGCTAATGAGTTTGCCATATACGGGACCAAAGCCTTTATCTGAGCTTCATAATCAATGGAACCGAAGATAATGTTGTCACCTGCAGGACCGACATCACGTTTATGCACTGTTGGAATAAACACCGGAACTCGGATTGGAATATTCAGAAGATGGCGTGTTCCATCCAGTGTCAATGGGGCTAGAATAGCCATATTTCCTTCATTAATTATCTTCTCGACGGTAGTTAATATTGTTTCATATGATTCATTCGGCATTTCATATGCGAGTAGCTCAAATGAATCATGTGATGCTAAAAGAGTTGCTAGTGCAACGTTATACGTCGATTGAGAGTATTTACCGATAACCAAAGGAGAAGAGATGAGTGCTATTTTTATTTTAGGTGTAAGACTACTCGTTTCGACCCCTGATACAGTGATCAGAAAAATAGAGATAAGTAGTATTAGGTATTTCATTTTAGAGTATCTTTTATCATTTGTAGGTCGCGCATAGCATCTTTTTTATAGGATGGGTTTCGCAATAAAAATGTTGGATGATAGAGGGGTATGAGCAATGTATTGCCATAGGGAATCAACTGTCCACGTAATAGATCAAAATCCTCAGCGCCGTCTTGCAACAGTGAATACGCATCATTTCCAAGGGCAACGATAATGGTTGGAGAAATCATCTCTATTTGTTTAGCAAGGTAAGGATAACAGCTATTGCATTCGCTGACAGAAGGAGTCTGAAATCCAAAAGGTTTGCATTTGACTGCATGGGTAATATAGACTTGATCTATCGTAAGACCAAGAACTTTCTCGATCATATCGCGCAGCATTGAACCTGAACGTCCAGTATAATAACTATTTGATTCATCTTCAGCTGCAGAAACATAGGCATCCACAAATAATACTGTAGCATTGATACTGCCATAACCGTTCATACTTTGACGGCGGGACTTTGATAGATCACACAAATGGCATTGCTTGATAGTTTGATTGAGCTGTGAGAGGGAAGCAGGCAGTGCGGTTGAAATACTTGGTAGATTAGGGCTTATAGGATCGACATACTTATAGCCCAATGACTTTAGTCGGTAGAGGTTTTCGAGTAATGCTAAATTTTGATATGAGTCCACAAATATACTTTAAAGTTTAGATTCAAACAGTATAGTAAAGTGTACTAAAAAATCTTATTAGCCAAGAGTTGAAATTGATACTCCGCATTTTCTAAAACCAGACTATAAACGCTATAAACACTTAAAAGCATTATGCATCTCCAATGTAAGAATATATATTACATTACTACAAGCAATTTAAGTACCAATTATTTAGATTCTGTCTCTTTTTCAAATGTATTGACACTCATAATCGCTTCACGCATTAATGTGTAAACAGATTCTGGTTTTAAATGATATTTTTTTGTGAAGTTTTGAACCTTTTTGACATCAAGTTTTTCGATATCTTGCGTTAACAACAACAATTCTCCCAATAACCCTTCATGATTTAGTAACGCATCGATCAGTTCTGTAGAAAGATTCATCTCTTTTAGTATCAGAGATAAAGGCAATGACATTACGGCACTTGATAGTGACATGATGGCTACAAATAAGACCTTGCTCTCCTCATCTTTTGTAGCATTTGGATGTATAAGTTTGAAGAGTTTCCCCATGATGACAACTCTGTTTTGAACCATCAACATAAGAGGGGATTGATATTTAGAATTGTTGATCCCTTTTCCATAAATAAGAAGCATTAACCAACTTCCAAGAGCTTTACGGCCCAATAAGGTGAGGACTTGTTGGATTGACGAGACCTGATTTTGGAGATTAAAATGTTGTGAGTTGACATATCGCAACAATTTGAGTGTTAATTCATGATTTATTTCAAATATTTGAACCAACTCTTTGATCTCCACATCAGACATTAACATATTGTAGATCTGGATGATCGTAAAGGTATTGCTATCTTGAATTTCGTGTTTAAATGTTTCGGGTTGAGAAAAGTAATTCCCTTGTACGTATCGAAAACTAAGACCTAGTGCTCTTCCGTAGAGATTATAATCTTCGATATGTGTGCCGATTACTTGAATAGGGTGGGTATTGATGATATCTTTTAGCTTTGCTAGATATTGTTCGGAAAACTCTTTCATGTTGATTTTAAAATAGGTAAGATAGGGAAATAAAAATTTCAATTTTTTCAATTTTGGGATTGAATTTAACGTTATATCATGCATTGCTAGCTGATACCCTTCGTTAAAGAGTTCGATGATTTTATTATATACCGCTATGTCAAGTGTTGTTGAATCATTGATGGATAAAATAAAATGTTCTTTGGGGATAGAACGTACCATGTCACTTAGCAGTACAGTGTGATCGACTTGAATAAAACCTGGACGTTCACCTAAAATATTTTTAACGCCATAAGTACTCAGTAAAGTTGAAATCAATGTGGAAACGGATGCTCTAAGTGAAATAGGGGAGTCACCGCTAATAGAGAAATGAAGGTCGTAGGCAAAAATATCACCATCATAATCAATGAGGGGCTGTCTTGCAATGAAGTGAAAATCCATGTAGTCTCATTTAAAAGCGAAATATATTCAATGCTGATAATGGGTTAATGGGAGATTGTAGCGAGTAATAAATGAGAGTATGCTTGACCAAAAAGGTCAAGGATTTAGCTGCAGTGTCCGCCGCCGCAACAAGTGCTTTCTTCAGCAACTTCTACGATGACAGGAGTTGATTCCCAAACACCGTGTTTAGTACAGTAACCGTGTGCAACAAGTGTCAATTTTTTACCCATTGGGCGAATGTTGAACGTAACTTCTGCATGAGATTTTTCATTACCAAGTGTTCCTGGTACGAATGTGGTCATTGCTAATTTAGTTTCACCATTGAAAAGAGTGATGCTTTCGATGTAGTGATCAAAATCATCCGGGTGAGTGTACTCTTGACCCATTTTTACATTTACTGCAAGCATTTCACCTTTTTTTACTTCACCTTGAACCGTAATAAACGGAGAGTGACGATCGATAAGATCTTTTTTGGCTTCTCTTTCTACTGTGTCAATATCAACGTACTTGTTAATTGTTGGCATGTCAATTCCTTGTTTTTATTTTATTATGAATGGTGCATTGTACACCGCTAAACTTTTAAATTTCTCTAAAGAGGATTGTTTATATCTTATTTAATTTATATCAAAGCAACAGCCGTTTTTAACCATTGTAGCGGTAAAATAAAGCTCTAATTAAAATGATATTTGGATGAATAATTATGTTGAAACCACTCTTGATAGAAATCGGTGTAGAAGAACTTCCAGCGGTACCATTACTCAAAGAATTAAGCGAAATTGAAAAAAAATGGTCCATTTTGCTCGAAAAAAACGGTCTTCTCGGTCAGTTTGAATTTTACTATACTCCTAGACGTTTAGTCCTATGGCATCGTGAGTTTAAAACACAACAAGATGATAAAGTAGAAGAGTTTTTTGGTGCTCCTGTCGAAATGGCAATCAAAGATGGGATAGCTACACCTGCGGCACTTGGTTTTGCTAAAAAATGCGGTGTTGATTTCAATGAACTCTCCCGTTCTCAAAAAGGGGGCAAAGAAGTCCTTTATTTCAGTCGTACGGTTGCAGGAAAGCCCAGCAGTGAAATTTTAGGTGAGATGATCGACCAATGGATCAAAAGCCTCAGTTTTGGTAAATCAATGCGCTGGGGTTCAAATCAAGAGAATTTTATACGCCCGATTCGCTGGGTCAATGTGATGATGGGTGAGCAAATAGTTGATGTTGAGCTTTTTGGTGTAGCGTCAAAAGCAGCCACGCATGTACATCGTATTAGCCATTTTGAAGCAAAACCCGTCAATTCTATCCACCACTATTTCGATTTGCTCAAAGAGGGGTCAGTTACGTTGTTTCCGCAAGAGCGTCGTGAACACATATTAGCATCATTTGCAAAGCTAGAAAAGCAGCATGGGATTATGATCGAAGTCGATGTTGATCTTTTGGATGAAGTCGTTGCAATTACTGAACATCCTACACCGTTGATCGGCACTTTTGATGCATCATTTTTAGAGCTCCCTCCTGAGGTCATTATCACTTCTATGAAAGAACACCAGCGCTATTTTCCGGTGTTTAAAGAGGGGAAACTGATCAATGCGTTTTGTGTTGTCTCCAATGCCTTATGTGATGATTTTAGTAAAGTGATTGAGGGGAATGAACGAGTTTTACGTCCACGACTTAGCGATGCTCTCTTCTTTTATCGTAATGATCTAAAAAAAGGTCTTAGTACGGCAGGGCTAGAGAAAGTCGTGTTTATGAACGGTTTGGGAACATTATCGGAAAAAATTAAACGAGAAAAAGTAGTTGCATCTACTATTGCAAATTTAATATATGATAATATTAATACTGATCATTTAGAGCGTGCCATGGAGTTGGCAAAAGCCGATTTGATGAGTGAGATGGTTTATGAATTTACCGAGCTTCAGGGGCTTATGGGATATTATTACGCACTTGCATTGGGTGAACCAACCGAAGTAGCAATTGCGATTAAAGAACAATATTTACCGACAGGGCAAGATAGCTTCTTACCTTCAACGCTTTTAAGCTCCATTGTAGCTATGGCAATAAAACTTGATACGCTAATTGGAATGTTTAGTATCGGAGAAATTCCGACCGGTTCACGTGATCCATTTGCTTTGAGACGTGCAGTAAATGGAATAGTCCAAATTGCAATATCCAATCAAATTCCTTTAAATTTTTCTACTCTAATCGATCAGCTTGCCTCTATATATCCACAAGATCAAGAGTATAAAAAGAACGTTGAAACATTCATTATTGAACGTTTACCTGGTGCTTACCCAGGGGTTAATCCATCTATCATCCAAGCGGTTGTTGCCAAAGACGCTTCAGTAGAACTCAATGTTCTAGAAATTGACCGTAAAATCCGGGCAGTTACTGCCATCGCATCGTCCAAGTCATTTGTTGAAGCGTTCTCTACATTTAAACGAGTCAGTAACATTCTCAAAGACGAAGCGATGGATAAAGCCTTTAATGTCAATGAATCCTTATTCGAAGACGATGCGGAACGCAATCTCTTTTCATCAGCTAAAGTGATTATGAACAATCACTATGAAACGCTGGAAGAGCGTTTGGATGCACTTTTCGCCCTCAAAACACCTTTGGATACCTTCTTTGACAATGTGATGGTCAACGCAGAGGATTTAAGCGTCCGAGCTAACCGTAAAGCCCTTGTCGGAATGATTTATCAAGAGATTTACGCCATTGCTGACATCAAAAACATTACATTATGATGTAATCATCGCTGGTGCAGGAATCAATGGCTGTACATGTGCCTATTTTCTTCACCAAGCGGGTTTGAAAGTAGCCTTAGTCGATAAAAATGGTATTGCCAGTGGCGGAAGCGGTGCGGCAGGGGCATTTATCTCTCCCAAGTTTAATAAACAAGGTCCTCTCAAAGAACTTCTGGATCTGGCATACGAAGAAGCAATCCTTTTTTATACCACCGTGTTAGCTGCTCATACTCTCATAAAGCCTCTTTTACATATAAGTCAAGACGATAGTGAAGATCCAATATATCTCGAACGTAGTGCTATCGTTGATGCACGTAGTGCGTGTGAAACGTTGGCTGAGGGAATTGATTTTTATATTTTTGATGTGCAATCACCGACATACTATGACAATCAATGGCACTGTGGAGATATACGGTCGAAACATCTTGTATTAACGATAGGTGCGTATCCTAAAATCTTACCTATTGAATACGTTGGCTTACGTGGTATCTGGGGACACCGCATTGACATTACGACCTCCAGTGATGTTCCCCATATTTTTCATGAATATGTCTCTATCTCACCAACGCTAAAAGAGGGTGTTATCGCCATAGGTGCAACACATGATGTCCATTATTCTCCTTTTGAACCAAATAGCGTATATGATGTACAAGCAGGGCGTGTAGAGTTAATCAAAAAAGCCAAAAAAACATTAGAATTAAATAATATCAATATAGTAAAAGACTGCATGGGACTACGAAGTGGATCGAACGATTATATGCCGATGCTGGGAAGTTTGGTAGATGCTGACGCAACATTGGCATTGCATCCCCATTTACAGCACGGTAAAGCCGTCGATCCCAAAGAATTCGTTTATTACCCTAATTTGACGATGGTAAATGGCTCAGGAGGGTATGGGTTTGTATTGGCACCATACCTTGGAAAACGGCTAAAAGAGTGTTTAGTAGATGGGATTGTTATGGATGATACTCTTTCACCATCACGCTATTTTCCACGCTGGGCAAAACGAAAAAAAGGTCAATCGTAAACCACAACCCCATAGTTATCATCGATGCGGTAAAAACGTGAGTCGATGGTTATGGCTAAATCATTCAAGCGTCCCAAGTGGACGTAGCTTTTTTTGGTAAGAGCAATCCCATTTTCGGTAAAAAAACGTTTGAGATTGACAAATTTGATATCATTGACGTATTTGTATTCAAACTGACTGTATAGCCGCATTTTTTTATACGCAAAGATATGACTGTCCATACTAAGGCTTGAGGCCGCGTAATTGGTTGGGAGCCATCCCGATAGATCCGTGAGTGAGGGCTCAATGTACTCATATTTTTTAGGAAGCGTGTTTTTTTCGATAAAGACATACCGATTCAACTTTATATGGCGACTCTCATTCCAATAACTATAAGCCGGGCTACTGAGTTCAAGTTTACTGTTTATCTCTTTCCATAGCCAATGTTTATCGAGAAGTGAGTAAAGAGCTGACATTGTTTTATATCCCTCTATCACTCATTAGAATTATCATTGTTATTTAGGGCAAGACGTTTTGCATACATAAAGCGTTGTTTGTAATACCCTTTATTAATACTATCGTATTGAACACGTCGGTTCGCATAGGATGCATGAATAATCTGGCCGTCTCCCGCATATATAGCAACATGAGAAGGTTCATTTTTATAGGTATGATAAAACATTAGATCTCCTACTTGTAAATCGTTGCTATCTACCTCTTTACCATAGGTGGCTTGCTCAGCTGCACTATGCGGAAGTGAGATACCAAATTGGCTGAATACCTGTTGTGTAAATCCAGAACAATCCGTCTGTGATGTACTTTTGTCACCGTATCCGTAAGGTGTCCCTAATAAAGCTTTAGCGCGTGCCATAATGCGATCTTTTATAGAATGTATATTTTCAATTAGGGATTTATTTGATTTATCCTCTGTCTTAGCAATACTATCTTTGGTGATTTCGGGATCTGGGCAACTGATTGGTGTCGTATTTGATGCAGATACCGGTTTGCTGATGACTAAATACGGTAAATCATCTGCTCCGATTGCCGGTTTAGCAACGGATGATTGCACTTTTGCAATTTCTACAGAGGAAACAGGACGTGCCTCAGAAGGTTTTGGAGTGATCGGAGAGAGTATTTTTTTAAATGGATTGGTATCATTTTGATTGGCGTCGCCCATTTTGGCAACAGCACGCTCATATTCTAAAAAAAGTGAAGGTTCTCGTCGTACGCTAGAGTCAGCGAATAATACAGTTATGGGGAATAAGAATGAAAGTATCAACCACCTACTCGTCATACGCCGTCCTGCTTTATAAAGTTTACATGCATTGCTTCTATTCCATTATAGGCTAAAAAGCTTTATCATTTATTATAGTTTATAAAATTCATAGTGCGTTATGGTACACTACGAGTACAAACAAACCATTAATGAGGCAAGATGAAAGAAGCAATTGTTCTTTTGAACATGGGTGGACCCAATAATCTACGTGAAGTAGAGATGTTTTTAACTAATATGTTTAATGATCCTGCCATAATACAAACCAAGAGTAATTTGCTACGCCGTTTTATAGCTGGAATCATTACGTTGACCCGTACAGAAAAATCCCAAGAAATATATCGTAGTATCGGCGGAAAATCTCCTATTGTAGACCATACAAAAGCATTGATCAATAAACTTCAAACAGAAGTCGGGGAAGAAGTTGTTGTTGATTTTGTAATGCGGTATACACCACCAATGGCGTATGAAGTATGTCAAAAATTAAAGGAGCAGGGGATTCAAAAAGTTTATTTGATTCCATTGTATCCACAGTATTCATCTACAACAACGGCATCTTCTATTGATGATTTTGAAGTTACTGCACGTTCAATAGGTTGGTTTCCTATTACTGTTGAAATCAAACACTTTTTTACCAATGCAACTTATAATGAATGTCTTTTGTCTCTCATAAAAGACGCACTTGGAGAAGATGATTCACATGAATTTGAACTGGTCTTTTCAGCACATGGATTGCCCCAAAAGATTGTAGATCGAGGTGATCCCTATCAGCGCCAAGTGGCGGCACATGTTGAGATACTGAAAGATATTTTTCACCGAGAAGGGATCTATTTTCGTGGTGTTCATCTCGCGTATCAATCAAAGGTTGGACCGATGAAATGGCTGGAACCATCGTTAGAAACGATGCTCAACTCACTAACAAAGAAAAAAGTAATTATCATGCCTATTGCATTTACGATTGATAATTCCGAAACGGATTATGAACTTTCAATTGAATATGCCGAAATTGCTCATGAACTTGGCTTCCAAGAATATCGTGTTTGCCGTTGCCCAAATGATCATCCTTTATTTGTGCAAACCCTTAAAGAGCTTTTTGAAAAGATGCGATAATGAAACGTATTGTGATCTTTGATATGGATGGGACGTTGATCGATTCCGCTACAGACATCACACTTTCAATCAATTATGTTCGAAAGCAGTACTACGGTTTAGACGGGTTATCAGAGCAATTTGTAATCGATTCAATTAACGCAACACAGCGCAATCTTGCACACCTTTTTTACGAAACAGATCATTATGATGAAAAAGCAAAAGCATTATTTGAAGAGCATTATCATATGCAGTGTATCCAAAATGTCCGTGCATACAATGGTATTTCTGAGGTTTTACGAGACCTTCATGCAAATGGATGTATCTTAGGGGTTGCTACGAATGCTCCTAGCCCATTTGCAAACCGCATGCTTTCTCATCTCAATCTTTCTGATTATTTCACGTATGTTATCGGGGCTGATAATGTAGAGTTTCCTAAACCTCATCCACAAATGATTGAATTTCACTTGGTGAATCATGGATTTGTCCCTGATCAAGATCGCGCTTGGATGGTTGGTGATAATCAAAAAGACATGGATGCAGCGGCATCTGCTAACATTACAGGTATTTTTGCCGCATGGGGATTTAGCGACAATGGAGAGGGTGATTATTTGGCTACCGATCCCTCCCAGCTTTCCGCGATTATTTTAGAGGAGATGTGCAATGCTTGAATCGGATTTACTGATAGCTATCGTGTTGATGTCGTTACTTTTTTTACGTCATATTAATGTATATAAAGATCGTAATAAAATCAATTATACTCCAGTTGTAATTGGAATCGGCATCATAGTCGGTTTGCTTCATTTTGTTATGACAGGTGATGGCGAAGGGTGGCTACTTGCATTGCGTGAGTCTTTGCTGACCGTTATTGTCGGGGTAGTTTTTTCTGCCATTATGAGTGTCATGAGTCAAACACAGCATGTTGCCAATCAATATGATGATAATCAACGTATTCAGAACATCGATGATGAAGTCGGATCGCTAAAAAACCTTTTTACTGCACTCAATGGGAAGTTGGGTCAAGTGACACAAATGGAAGACACAACTCAAGCACAGCTAAAAGCCTTGTTCAAAGAGGAGATAGATGCCCTTAATGTTATACAAAACAATCAAAAACTTTTTATCCAAAAAATCGAATCTATTTTGACTAAGCAACAGGTTTCAATGGAGAAATTTGAAGAATTCACCCTTAATGAACTACCAAGTTTGGATAATGTCGTACATCGTCATATTGATCTTTTAAGAATTTCAGAGCAAGATCATTTTAATCAATTAAAAAATGCCGCAAAGATATCAACCGAAGAGAAAAAAGCGTATCAAGAAGAGCTGGAACAAGTCAAAGTTGTCCTTGAAAGGTTAGCAAAATCGCAGTCCCATGAAGTGATCATCGATCATATTGAACATGAACTTTCCCGTATTATTCATGAGTTCTCACACCACATACAAACTATAGGCTCAAAAAGTGAGGGAATAGTTACGACATTATTGGAAAATGAAAAAATACTCAAAGGTTCTAGAGAACAAAGCGAACTTATTATGCAGCAAATGGTTTTATCGTCTAATCATATGCGTGAGATGAGTCAAAATAGCAAAGAACTTACTGAATCGATTAAACCACTAGGAAACCTATTTAGTTCTGCTCAACTACTGCACAAAGAATTCATCACCGCAAAAAGCAAATTGACCGAATTGTTAGTGACCCTTGAGGGGTATGAGAAACAAGAAAATCGTGAACTTCGTGAACACTTAGAAAATGTGGCCAATGAAGCAATCGTTCAGATGAAACTGTTTACTCAAACTATTACAGAACAGCACCATCACAACGTATCGCCACAAGAGGTTTTAGATTTATCTCATAAGGTTAAATTACGACAAAGCTACACCGCCGAATAACAGATCTTTGGATAAAATATCACAAAAATATGGAATGATGAATGATAGAATATTATGAATTTACAGACGAAGAAGGGCATGAAGCAAGATGTGAGGTAGATCTATCATTATTTGATGATGCACCTCAAGCACAAAAACCTTATCTACTGTGGCTTTTTGTCAAAAACAGTGACCCATTGGACAATCAATTTATTGACTTTCGCAATGATTTGATTGATACATTGCAAACACAACTTAACGCGTCTTATGCCGGAACCATAGCCAAAGACGGATGGTGTGAACTTTATTTTTATGCTGACACGCCTAAAGTATTTGAAAATTTAGTGGCACAGACTATGGGAAGACATCAGCCGTATGCATATGAGCGATCAACCACGAGAGACGGTAAATGGGAAATGTATTTAGAACGTCTTTATCCCGATCCTTATGTAGCTTTGACGATACAAAATCGACATACTGTTGAGGCTTTGTTAGAAGCAGGGGATGATCTATCGCTTGAGCGAGAAGTTGAACATTATTTTTACTTCCAGACGAAGAGCGCACTGGAACGTTTTTTACAATCGTTAAGCGCATACGGATTTAGTCTCAAAGAGTATGTAGAAGATAATGACAGTGATTATACGTACGGTGCCGTTGTGATCAAAACAGAGTCTATTTTGCCTGAACAGGTCAAAGAAACCACATTGATGCTTTATGATGCTGTGCTACAAGAACACGGTAATTACGAAGGGTGGAGTACGGTATTAGGGTGAGAACTTCCCTTTGGAGACATAAGGGAGTCATTCCCTACACGCTGGCTCTTTTTCTAAATGCGTTTACCGATTTAGGGCATAAAATCATTATTCAAAATACGGTATTTAAAATCTATGACGGCCATGATCAAATTGCTCTGACTTCGATTTTAAATGCATTGATACTTTTACCATTTGTTTTATTATTGACTCCGGCAGGTTATGTATCCCAACGATTTTCAAAAGCACGGGTGATGCAATATGGGGCACTGTTTGCTGTATTGATTACACTTGGGATTACACTTGCCTATTATCAAGGGTGGTTTTGGTGTGCTTTTGCATTGACATTTGTCTTAGGTGCACAAAGTGCTCTATACTCCCCTGCTAAATACGGCTATATAACTGATTTGGTCCGTACTGATCGTATTAGTGGACTCAATGGTGTCGTTCAGTCAGTCACAACCGTAGCCATTCTCTCCGGTATTATGGTCTATACGCTATTATTTGAAACAACACTGGTCACTGCTTACAATACTGAATCTGATATTTTACGCCAAATTGCACCTTTGGGATGGTTATTGGTGGCCGGATCAGTATTGGAGTATCTATTGACACTGCGTTTGCCTCATACCTATGCAGTCGATAAAAAGCCGTTTGATCTTAAAAGTTATATTCGTGGATTTTATTTCCGAAAAAATTGGGAGATTCTACGAACTAACAAAAATATTTACGAAGCAATTATATTATTAGCACTTTTTTGGTCAATATCGCAAGTTATTTTGGCTACCTTCGGGGCTTATGCGAAATCAACGCTTCATGAAGAAAATACGATCGTTGTGCAAGGGCTTATGGCTTTGGCCGCATTTGGAATTATTTTAGGTTCATATCTGGCTTCCTATATTAGTAAATATTACTTGCATTACGGATTGATTCCATTGGGGTCAATTGTCCTGACCATAACTCTTTTCCTATTACCATTAAGTGAGTCTTTATTGTCGATTGGGATCGTTTTCTTTTGCTTTGGTATCGGTGGTGCATTGATGATCGTATCGCTAAATGCATTAATACAATCGCGTGCAAACAAGGATGAACTAGGGTTTATCCTCGCCGGAAACAATTGGATACAAAATATAGTGATGATAGTGTTTCTTACTCTTACCACATTTGTAGCTATACAAGGGTATGATAGTATTCCCCTGTTTTGGGCTATGTTTACTGTCTCATTACTGATGAGTCTGTGGTTAATAGTCCGTCATGCAGATTATCTTTTATGGCTTGTTTTTGAGAAGACCTTAGCACTACGGTATGAAATAGTACCTATTGGATTGCATAACATTCCAGCAGACGGTTCCGTACTCTTATTGGGGAATCATATAAGCTGGATCGATTGGATTCTGGTTCAAATCGGGGTTGAGCGCCGCATTGGGTACATGATGGAGCGTGCAATATACGAAAAGCGTTTTATTCGTCCTATTATGAAACTAGGTGGAGTTATACCGGTTTCATCAACAGCCGCCAAAGATGCTTTTAAATCGGCTAAGATACGGTTACAACAAGATAAAATTATCGCTATTTTTCCTGAAGGAAGTATTAGCCATGATGGAGAGATAGGAAAACTATATCCTGGATTTCAGATCATAGCGCAAGGCTCGAAAGGGGTGATTGTCCCTTTTTATATTGACGGAATATACGGAAGCATCTTTTCACGCGCAAAGAAGCGCCATGTACCTATGTCAAATCTCCTGCGTCGTCGTATCCGTATTATTTATGGAGAACCGATAAGTATGGACAGCGATGCGAAAACAGTATATGATGCGATTACTCAATTAAAGGAATCCAATGTCTCTAAATAAACCCAAATACACTTTGTTTAAAAATACCCGCTATGCACTTGAGGGGCTTGTCGAGGTAACCCGTAATGAACCGTCGTTTCGTTTGCAGATACTTCTTTTTGTCTGTGGAATGATTACGGCATGGCTGTTACCGATCGCATATCATTACAAGGCTATTTTGGCAACCTCCCTTTTTATTCCTATCATTGCAGAAATCACTAACAGCGCGATCGAGCGAGTTGTGGATTTAGTGACACTGGATCATCATGAATTGGCAAAACGTGCCAAAGATGCCGGTGCCGCATTGGTCTTTGTATCCTTAGCGTTACTGACGTTTATTTGGATTTTGACACTGGCAGCTGCATTTGGGTGTGTAACACTATCGTAAGAGAGGATAGACTATAATTCTTCACTATTATTATCACTTTAGGAGTTATTTATGGCAACAGTATTGATTATCGGCGCAGGTGGAGTAGGGCGTGTCGTTGCGCACAAATGTGTCATGAACGGCAGTACATTTGATCGTATTATTCTTGCAAGCCGTACTCTAAGACGTTGTGAAGAGATACAAAGTGAATTGCCAAAAGGTGCACTCGAAATTGCAACTGTAGATGCAGATAACACCCAAGAAGTAATCGATCTTATCAAACGTGTCAATGCTGACATTTTGATCAATGTAGCACTTCCATATCAAGACTTAACAATTATGGATGCGTGTATCGCAACGAATACACCCTATTTGGATACCGCAAACTACGAACATCCCGATGAAGCAAAGTTTGAATACAAACTCCAATGGGAAAAAGATCAGGCATTTAAAGATGCTAGGATAATGGGACTATTGGGAAGCGGCTTTGATCCGGGTGCCACTAATGTCTTTTGTGCGTATGCTCAAAAACACTATTTTGATGAGATTCACACGATTGATATTTTAGACTGTAATGCAGGAGATCACGGGTATGCGTTTGCAACCAATTTTAACCCTGAGATTAACTTGCGTGAGGTAAGTGCAAAAGGGCGTTACTGGGAAAATGGCAAATGGATCGAGACCGAGCCTATGGAGATTATGCAAGTGTGGGATTATCCTGAAGTAGGGCCAAAAGACAGTTATTTGCTTTATCATGAAGAGATGGAATCGCTTGTAAAGCACATCAAAGGTCTTAAACGTATCCGTTTCTTTATGACATTTGGTCAAAGCTATCTTACGCACATGAAATGTCTAGAAAATGTTGGGATGTTAGGAATTAAAGAAGTAGAACACAAAGGGATGAAGATCGTTCCTATGGAGTTCTTGAAGACATTGCTACCTGATCCTGCATCATTAGGACCTCGCACCAAAGGTAAAACAAATATCGGTATCGTAGCAGAGGGTTTAAAAGACGGTAAAAAACGTCGTATTTATATCTATCAAGTCAAAGATCATGAAGAGTGTTATGCCGAAGTAAAAGCACAAGGTGTCTCTTATACGACAGGTGTCCCTGCAGTTATCGGTGCAAAACTGATGGTCGAGGGTAAATGGAGCGGTAAAGGTGTATTCAATATGGAACAACTCGATCCGGATTTCTTTATGGAAGAGATGAACATCCAAGGATTGCCTTGGAATGTCATTGAGATGGAATCCTAAAAACTCATCGCGTTTAAGCGATGGATACTACTTCAAAATCATTAGCTTTACAATAGAGTGTATACAATTGAGACGGTGCCAAATTAACTTTTGGCGCCAAATATTCGATCATGCTTTGTATACGGTCTGTTTTTTCAAGCTTTTCCGTAATAGATAAAAATTTACCAAGATAACCTTCTCTCGCTATAAGGGCATCCTGCATTGATTTACTCAATTGAATTTTTTCGATGATATCGTGCATCTCTACTTGTAAATAAGTGTCAATAAGAGAGAGGCTCCCCGTTAAAAAGGCTTCATCAGCAAGCTCAGCCTTTCCATGAGCAATAACCAATTCTTTCATCATATTTGCTCGAAATGTTGCGGCATCTGTTATCGCATCTTGGAACAAACGGTCTTGTTTACTGCCGTATAAAAATAATCCAAGCCATGATCGTAAACGTGATGGTCCCAAAAGATTAAGGATTTGCTTGATGCTGGTAATCTCATTTTTGAAATTGTATTTAGAAGAGTTTATGTATCGTAATAAATTAAAAGTAAGTTCCGGATAGAGTGAAAATTTTTGCGTTACTGTATCCATATCAGAGGTAGTATACAAGGTATTGATGAGATCCATAGCGTTGGTAACGGATGGCTCGATTTTTTTCCCTATTACAATGGTGGGTTTTTCGAAAAAATAGCCTTGAAAAAGGTTAAAACCGGCCTTTTTACACAATTCGAACATCTCAATATCTTCAACTTTTTCAGCTAGCATGATCAAATTATAAGGCTTGAACTTTGCTATTATTTCATCTATCTTAGTTATATCCGTTGACATTAAATCTATTTTTATAATATCTACATAGGGAAAAAGTGATTTAAAATACTCAATGTTCTCATTATCGCATGAGAAATCATCCAAAGAAAAGCGATACCCCATATCATGAAGTTGACGTACGCGCTCTACAATGGCAACGGACATTTTGGTATATTCTAATATTTCAAAGACGAATTGTTCTTTTGGTACAGAGAGAAGAGCATCACTGAGAAGTGTATGATCATCAACATTGATATAGCCTGTTTTATCCCCGATAATTGACTGTACACCAATGTTATGTACTAAATTTATAATGACTCTCGTAGTTGCTTTTGTATCGTCAGAAAAGACAGCTTCAACATCTCCCTTGCTACGATAAAGGAGTTCATAGGCGATACATTTACCGTCTAAATTTAAGATAGGCTGTCTTCCAATAAAAATATCTGTTTCGGCCATCAACACTCCTTATTAGATTCTATTATTATAGATGACTTATTCTTAATTATTACAAGGATAGTTTGTCTTGAAAGATAGCGCTCATATATCCGACAACGCTTGTGAAATCACCATTGGAATCTGCACTGGTAGAATAATCAAGTAAGATACCTTCAAGGTCTTCTTCGTATGCAGCTTTTAAAATTGCTTCAACTGCAATTGACCCGCATGCCACACAACCATCGTTTAATAGATCAACATTACCTTGCGTTATTGCATCAATGCAGATTGTATCAATAGCATTAGCATCCTCAAGTGTGTATTGATGACTAAGATCAGTTGTGATGACTACAGCATATCGCCGATTTTCCAAAATATATGTGATGATTGGCTGCAGCGATTCAGCAGTTGCAAATCCATAGACCAATTCTACAACTTTTGCATTAGGTAAATAGTGATGAATGAAGGGCATCTGCACTTCTGTACTGTGCTCTGCATGTGCTAATGAAAAGCTGGTTACGTCAAAATTATGCTTAATATAGTCGACAAGATTATTATCAATAGGAATGTCTCCTAAAGGAGTCTCGAACGATTCATCATCACTTATACTTATTCCCTTCAAACTTGTGTGGTGAGAGGGTCCAATAACTACAACGGTATCAACCGGAGAACCTGCCAAAACACGATAGGCCATGTTCGCGGTAAATCCTGAAAAATCCCAGCTTCCATGCGGAACAATAACACCGTAGGTAACGAACATATCAAGACGCCAATTTATCTCCGGTGTCTCTTCAAGCATATGGTTAAAACCATGTATTGCATCCAGTATGTGTTGTGGATTAGATGAGTATAATACGTCTGCAAAATGCATAGTGCGCTTGCTCATCCTTACCTCCATTATCTGTATATTTTAACATAATTTATGATTTAAAACTATTATGGAACCGAAATTGCTAAGCTTTTTTACTTATAGATAATTTATTAGTTTACATGTAGGTATAAATCGTTATTTTTACACTACAATACACTTTATTATGATTGCAGAGGATATCAAACCGTGGATAGAAGAACGTTTATGGCGTTGAGTGCATTAACTGCCACCAGTACATTATGGGGCACGATGGAGGAGATTGATGCTACCGTAACAGGAGGAAGTGTTAATTCGACTGTTGTCTCATTACTCAAAAAACTTACCATTGTTCAAAATCAAGTGGGATATGTTCAATTTAATATCTTGAGCTTTGATGAACTGCTTAAAACGGCAGCTCGATGTAAAAAACCACTTAACAAAGATGAAATTGCTTTTATTGAATCTATATTTTATGGTGATCCACGCAAATATGGATTTTTTGGTGAGAGAACCGTACCACAATTAACGGTTGTTACCCCTAAAAAAGATGTTGTATACGTTAATAAGACGGGACATTTTCTTATGAAAGGTGCTGCAACAGAGAAGTATGCACAAATAAAACGTCTTATCGGTAACAATCTTGTCCTCACCTCTGGTGTGAGATTACCGGTTAAACAGCTTTTATTATTTGTTCGAAAAATGGCCAACGCAGGAGGCGATCTTCGAGTCGCCTCTACATCAATAGCTCCTCCTGGATTCACTTTTCACAGCGTTGGAGATTTTGACATCGGAAAAGTAGGTCTCGGTCAATATAACTTTACTGAAAAATTTCAAGAAACGGATGTTTTTAAAAAATTGTATGACGGTGGGTATATTACCATACGCTATACGGCAAATAACTTATTTGGCGTTCGTTATGAGCCATGGCATATCAAAGTAACCGGTGGATTCGAAACCGCCTGATACCCCTCTTATGGTACAATCATGCCACTAAAACCCAAGGACCTTCGAATGGCCGACATCGATTTTTCCCAAATTCCCCACACTCCAATGTATATTTGTCAAGAAGCACTTTTAGAAAAAAATCTCCAACTTTTAGACCGAGTCCAAAAAGAATCCGGTGCTAAGGTTATTTTAGCTCTAAAAGGGTTCGCAATGTGGTCGACGTTCGACCTTGTTGGACAATATTTGCATGGGTGTACGGCAAGTGGTCTGCATGAAGCCAAGCTTGCACGTGAAATAATGAACAAAGAAGTGCATACCTATTCTCCAGCATTTAAAGAAGATGAAATCGAGGAGATCGCCTGTATCAGTGACGATATTGTTTTTAATTCACCCGGACAGTTTCACCGTTATTATGATCGTGTAAAAGCCATTAACCCTTCCATTAGTGTTTCATTACGTGTCAATCCTGAATATTCATCCTCTCCCGTTGATTTGTATAATCCATGCGGTATTTACAGCCGTTTGGGAACGACAATAGCAAATTTTGATAAATCTATTGTGAGTAAACTGGATGGTTTGAATTTTCACGCATTGTGTGAACAAAACGTTGATGCATTAGAAGGGGTATTAGAAGCCTTTGAATCTAAATTTGGATCGTATATAGATGGATTAAAATACGTCAATTTTGGTGGAGGACATCACATTACACGTACTGACTATGATGTTGACCGTCTCATCAATGTCATCCGAGACTTCAAAGCGCGTCACAACAATATAACGGTATATCTAGAACCTGGTGAGGCGGTTGGATGGCAAACGGGCCCATTGGTTACATCTGTTCTCGATATCATACACAACGGCATGGATATTGCCATTTTGGATACCTCTGCAGAAGCGCATATGCCAGATACACTTGCAATGCCGTATCGTGCCATGATCCGAGGCTCTGGCGAAGCGGGTGAAAAAGCCCATACCTATCGTTTGGGCGGTAACACTTGCCTTGCCGGGGATATTATGGGGGACTATTCATTCGATGCACCGCTTTGCATCGGTGACAAGCTTATATTTGAAGATCAGATTCATTATACCTTTGTCAAAAATACGACATTTAACGGTGTAAAGTTACCGACACTAGCAGTGTGGACAAAAAACAATCAGCTAAAGATCGTTCATGAATTTGGGTATGAAGATTATAAAAATCGTTTATCGTGAGAAAGTATCCACTGACCTATCGTTTGGATAGGACCAGTACAAGTGCATGAGCAATACGCTCATAGGTCTCTTTGAGTGGTTCTGTCTGTTCAATAAGGGTGTTTTTAGCTTCAGTTTCGTGTTTAAGCTTGCTTTTTTGTCGTTTTAATTCAATTATAAAATTGGCAATACGATTTTTGATCAAATAGAGTTCGTTTTCTTCTGTTCTCTTTTTTGTTAAAAGTTCTTCATATCGTCTTACTCGTACCGGATCAGCATTTTTTTTGTTTTTAAAATTACTTAACTCATCGTCAGCGATTTGTTTGATTAATTGATCAATATTTTTTTCTTGTGTCTCTTGGATTTTTTCTTCAGACTTTAGATTCATATCGGATTGGTGAATTTGTTCCTTTATGCTTGCGAGAATATTGTTTTGTGAAACCATCCGTTGTTTTGCTTGTTTATATTGGAGTAAGATCGATAATATTGTCACATGATTCCATGTTTGATTTTTAGTATCAACTATGGGATATATTTTTGTTTTATTTCCATTTGCATCAATTGTTGAAGTGTCAGAAAAAGATTTGATAAACAATTCCGCATTTTTGTCTCTATTTTCGACAAATAATAATAGGTTTTTGGCAGTATAAAGGAGAATCTGATCAAAATACTTACGCAACACATATCCCGTAAAGCCTTCAATTCTGTCGCGCTCATTTGGGCTAATGACATCAATTAACAATATTTCTATCATTCCTCGAAACACCGGAATAAATGTTTTTTTAAATATTTCACTACTTATGAGAGAAAAGTTTAATTTTTCGTCAAGCACATCGTTTAATATCGATTCAATATCATCCCACATCCCCTTTGGGAAATAGGTATCATACATTGCTTGTAGAGATTCTACTGATTCTCCGGCAAACCGCTTCTCCTCTCCATCCAAAACTTTTTTAGGTGGCATATAGTAACGGATCCATATACGCCCTCGCAAGAAGAAAATAATATCACGATCGCCAGCATTTAAAATAGGTTGGATTTGCAACCGCATGAGCATACGTGCATTGCTTATATCTTCATTGTTGTTGATATAACCTTTGAATAAAAGCTCTTTTGTCTCCTCAGGTACGGATAATAAATACGGCAATACACGGTACTCGTCACGCCGTTGTGCAATATCAATAAGTATTTTAGAATTGTTGTGCATCATTCTGTCTAAAGTTTCAGAAACACTCTTATCGAGAAAATGTTTGGTGATTTTACAATCAGTAAATGTGAGGTCAACGGATATATTTTGAAAAGATAGATTGAAGTATTCAACTAAACCATCAATCAATGTCCCTTTTTTAAGATTAAAGAGCTCTTCGTTGTCAGTAATTTTGAGTGCTTTAAGAAGAGATTTGTAATGTTCAACCGTAAAATCCAATGCATACAGATTGGTAGGTAAGTATGCTTTTAATATATCTACAATGGCAGTGACAGCGTTAGGTTTAATGGTTAATCCTTTATAAATGCAATGGCAGCTGTAATGGCATTAATATAGCTTGCCGTTGCTGCTTTATGTTGGTAGGCAATATCAAAAGCTGTTCCGTGATCCACCGATGTACGAACAATAGGAAGCCCAAGCGAGACATTGATACTCTCATCAAAATAGAGTGCTTTAAGAGGCGCTAATCCCTGATCATGATACATTGCAATAAAATACCTAAAGCGTGATCGTTGATGTGCAGTAAAAGCAACATCGGGTACAAGCGGGCCTATAAATATTTCTTTTCCAAAATGAGTATTGACGCTACTAATCGCTTCTTTTATAAATTTTTCTTCATCTCCCAATACACCATTATCACCGGCATGAGGATTCAATCCAAGAACACCAATGGTATCAGCTGCCATACTGCCGTAAAAACGGATCATAAAATCACTGAGTTCTTCGACATTGATATGTTTGATAACATCACGTAAAGGTACGTGCTCTGTAAACAGTGCTACATACATTTTTTCACATCCCAGCATCATGATGGCTTCTTGCTTGAAGAGATCTCTGAGTGCATCTGTATGCCCGACATAGTTGATTCCTGCCATCTTCCATGCTTCTTTATGTATCGGTAGCGTGACAATCGCATCGACTGTACCACTGCGTGCTAATTCAACGCCACTCATAAATGAATCAAAACTGTATTTTCCACTTAATTCGCTGATCTCACCAGGAATGATGGTAAATTCTCCGGATACCTTGTACATATAAAAATCATTGGGAATCTGTCGTTTGAGCAATCTTGCTGATTGATGTGCCATTGTATAGTTAATACAGTACATCGGCTCGCACAATGTTTTTATATGATCATGCGCCTTGAGGATGATTTCAAATCCGACACCGTTTAGATCGCCGACACTGATGGCGATTCTCTTTAGCGTTGACATAAACTTTTCATCTCTTTTACAGCACTACCTAGGCCTGTAAATATAGAGCGTGCGATAATACTCTGACCGATATTTAACTCTGTGATATTGTTCATTGAAACAATTGCAGTCACATTGTGGTAATTAAGTCCATGCCCTGCTGCTACTTTTAATCCAATGCTATGTGCATGATCAGCAGCGATTTTTATATCATTCAATGCCTTTTGTAATTGTACGTCCAACTCACCTCGAGTAGCTCGAAGCTCATCTATAGCATGATGAGAATGGGGCAGGGCACTGTATCGCATCGCATATAGATTGGCATAGGTTCCCGTATGCAATTCAACCCATTGCGCTCCTAGTTTTTTAGAAAGTTCAACAGCTTGGATCGTTGGGTCGATGAACAGAGATATTTCTATCTCTGAATCCTTGAGTATATTGATAGTATTTAATATTGCATCATAACTTCCCATGACGTCCAATCCGCCCTCTGTGGTAACTTCTGCTCGTTTTTCGGGTACAAGTGTCGCACGGTGTGGGTTTAGCGCAGTGACAATAGTAATAATATCTGGATCAATAGCGCATTCAAGATTTACAGGGATGGGAGAGGATGAAATAATACGACGAGCATCATCATCATGGATATGACGACGATCTTCACGTAAATGGATCGTGATCTGATCTGCCCCTGATTGTGCGCAAATAGCCAATGCCATAAGTGGATCAGGATCGTTTATTTTACGAGCTTCTCGTAATACCGCTATATGATCAATATTGACCCCTAAGTCAATTTTAGGCTTGTCTACGAGCATAGAAATCCTTTTTAAAATCGCTGTATTTATCTGCAATAATCGCTTTTCGCGCTTCACCAACGAGCCATAGATAATAATGGAGATTATGCAATGATGCAAGACGAAAATAGGTCAATTCTTTTGATCGGAAGAGATGGTGAAGATACGCACGGCTATAACGTTTACACGTATAGCATTCACACTCAGGATCAATGGGTTGAGAGTCTAGTTTAAACTTAGCTCCTTTGATATTGACCTTTCCAAATGTGGTAAACAGTGTCCCATTGCGTGCATTGCGTGTTGGCATAACGCAGTCAAACATATCGACACCACGCTCAATATTCTCTACTAAATCTTCCGGTGTCCCTACACCCATGAGATAACGTGGTTTATCAACGGGCATAAGCGGTGTGGTGTGTTCCACCGTATCATACATTAAGTTGTTGGATTCTCCAACAGAAAGACCGCCAATCGCGAATCCATCATAATCCATCGCGCACAATTCATTAGCAGATTGAGCTCGAAAGTTTAGATCCGTGCCTCCTTGAATAATAGCAAATATGTTTTGATGTGTGCCGATCCCAAGGGACTGTTTATGTCTAAAATATTCGATAGACTGTTTCGCCCATTGCGTTGTTCGTTCAATGGACAATTGGATACGCTCTTGCGTTGCTGGTAGTGCAACAAGATCATCTAGTATCATCATGATGTCACTGCCAAGATTATTTTGAATATCAATCACTTTTTCAGGTGTAAAAAAATGTCGAGACCCATCCAGATGACTTTTAAACTCAATACCTGACTCGGTAGGTTTAGAGATATCACTGAGGCTAAATGCTTGGAATCCACCGCTGTCTGTCAAAAAGCTTTTAGGATACGTTGAAAAACCATGCAGTCCACCCATAGCAGCGATGGTCTCATCGCCAGGACGAAGATAAGTATGATAGGTATTTGCAAGGATGATCTGTGCACCCAATATATCATTCATATCAAACATATCCAATGATTTAACAGAGCCTACAGTTCCTACGGGCATAAATATAGGTGTTTGAATAGTGGAATGGGCTGTAGTTATTGTGCAAGCCCGTGCTTTACCACAGGTAGCATCTATAGTAAATTCCATTGAACAACCTTTTGTTTTCGCCATTTTACCGAAGATATGATATCTTACTCAAGTATATTCTGAACTTTATCAGATTAAATTAATAATTGAACGATATTAATGTGATATTAATGTGATAATTAAGCTTATTGGTATTACACTTAAACACAATATAATAAAAATCATGAGGCTTATTATGGGACGTATGCAACAATCGATTAAAGACAAAGCTCTATTTTTAGTCACTGGGGCAATGATTGTTTTTGCCCTGAGCGCGGGCGGGTTGTTTGTTTACAGTGAATATAATGCATTGTCTGACTTGCAAAAAAATGATATTGAATACTCCCGTTTTGCCTATAATCAAATTTTTGAGAGACAACGATTAAATGACATCTCCATCTTAAATGACTTTATCAATACACCAGGTTTTAATGAAGCGTTTGTAAAGCGTGATCGTGTTGAGATAATTCGTTTGTGGAATAGTCGCTGGGAAGCAGTAAAAGGTGACAACATTATCATACTTCAGTTACATGAAGCTAATGGTAACTCTTTGCTACGAATGCATGAACAAAACCATTACGGTGATATGATTTCCAAAAAACGTCCGATGATTGCAGCTGTTCATAAATCACATATCGGAAACTCCGGATTTGAGATTGGGATATACGGTTTGGCCTATCGTGTTGCAGTCCCAATCATAATAAATGGAAAATATGAGGGTGCCCTCGAAATCGGTTCAGACCCCAAGCGTCTGACTTCAGAGTTTCATGATTTGATCAATCGATCCGGTTTTATACTCATGCCACGTGATCCGTTATTAAAAAAAGGACTTTACAAACGAACATTGTTCAATAAATGGTTCGAAGCAGATGTCGGATTATCATCCGATATGTATGATGAGCTGAAAAAATCAAAATTCGGTATCGCTAATACGATAGAGATACCAAACAATTTTTATCGATACAATACAATCGTTGTCCCGTTAAAAAATTATCAAAATCAAGAGGTTGCTAAGGCAATATTTATTCGAGACAACACCGCAAAAGTCTATTCAGTATATTTGAAAGTATTTTTGTACGGTATTGTTGCATTAATGTTGGCCTTGATACTGCTTTATTTTCTTAGACGTTGGCTTGGAATACTCATTGACCATGTTGAAAAAAGCAATATTAACCTCACAAATACTCTCCAGCAGTTAGACCGGTATAAAAAGGTATTGGATCATCACAACATCGTTACCAAAAGTGATCTCAATGGGATCATCACCTACGCAAATGATAAGTTTTGTGAAGTGAGTGGCTACACGCGTAAAGAACTCATAGGGCAGTCTCATTCTCTCATTCGGCATCCTGATGTTGACCAAAATGTATACACTGAGATGTGGGGATTATTAACCCAAAAAAAGGTCTGGAGAGGAATCCTGCAGAATCGTCATAAAGATGGTTCTGCCTATTTTCTTGACACCTATATCGCTCCTATGTTTAATGAGTTCGGAGATGTTGTCGAGTATATCGCTGTAAGGCATGATATTACAGAGCTGATTGAAAAAAGAGAAAATCTAGAACGCATTGCTAAAACGGATGCACTTACCGGACTTGGAAATCGCTTTGCGCTGGTTAGTGCATTAACGTCCGTTGAAAATCCAGCATTGGCATTGATCGATGTCGATCATTTTAGTGAAATCAATGATTTCTATGGTCAACGCATCGGAGATGAAGTCATCAAGGAACTTAGTAATATTCTTAAATCCATTACCGGTCTAAAGATGAATATTTATCGATTGGGATCGGATGTATTTGCTATGATGTGTGATCAGATGAATCGAGAAGTCTTTTTAACTGTTTTACATGAAATTGCTGCCGAAATACGTTTTAAACCGCTCATTATAAAAGAAAAACTGATACCCCTTGAGACAACCATCGGAATCTCTTTTGAGCATTCGGACAAAATCATTGCAACAGCAGACATGGCACTGACGATCGGTAAAAAACGGAAGCGACCGTTTATTGTCTATGCCGAAGAGTTCTCTTTGGAAAAAGAATACGAAAACAATATTCAGTGGGCACTTAAAATCAAAAAAGCAATTGAGGATGACAGGATTGTGATCCATTGTCAGCCAATCGTTAATAACGCTAATGGTATGATTGAAAAATACGAGGTCTTAGTGCGCCTCATCGATGAAGACGGTACTATTGTCTCACCATTTATATTTTTAGAGATTGCAAAAAAATCTAAGCAATATCATGAAATCACCAAAAAAGTCATAGAAAAAGCATTTAAAAAATTTGAGACAGAAAGTGTCTCATTTTCTATCAATCTGACCATTGAAGACATCCTGTCCATTGATTGCAATAACTATTTCTTTAATATGTTGGATTATTATGATGTTCAGGGGCGTGTTGTAATTGAATTGGTGGAATCTGAGGGGATTGAGAACTTCGAGGAAGTCATCAGTTTTATACAAAAAGCAAAAAAACATGGGTGTACGATTGCCATAGATGACTTTGGGACCGGTTATTCCAATTTCGAGTATTTACTTCGACTCAAACCTGATTTTATCAAGATTGATGGATCGATTATCAAACATATAGACAAAGATGAAGATTCAGTTGAAGTGGTTAAAACAATTGTTGATTTTGCAAAACGTACCGGTATAAAAACAATCGGTGAATTTGTTTGCTGTGAAGAAGTATTTAATATGGTCAAGACCCTTGATATTGATTATTCTCAAGGGTATTATTTTGGTGAACCTAAAGATGAATTGATTCATAGATTACGATAGTATAGCGTTTACGTTTACAGCAATAAGGAAATCGGTGGAGAAGAAGTTTCAACTACTCAAAAGCGTATTTGGACATGCTTCATTTAGGGCATTTCAAGAAGAGGCAGTGGATGCCATCGTAAACGGTCGTGACGTGATGATGATCCTCCCAACCGGTGCGGGGAAATCGTTATGTTATCAGCTTCCATCTTTACTTATAGATGGGATTACCGTGGTTGTATCGCCACTATTAGCATTGATGCATGATCAAATCACAGCACTTAGTGCATTTGGTATAGAAGCTGCAATGATCTCATCGATGCAAACCCCCCAAGAGATCCGTACGATTATCAATCGTGCACAAAAATCTCAACTCAAATTATTATACATTGCCCCAGAACGGCTTAAAAGTGAAGAGTTCATTCGTGTTCTGCGAGAGATCTCTATTAACTTTTTTGTGGTAGATGAAGCTCACTGTGTGAGTGAATGGGGACATGAATTCAGAGAAGATTATCGTCAACTGCACCGATTGCGCGAACTGTTCCCTGCTGTTCCTATTGCCGCTTTTACGGCAACTGCTACCCATCCTGTAGAACAAGACATTCTCACTCAACTTCACTTGAATACTCCTGTCCTTATCCGAGCCAAGGTACGTCGTGATAATCTGCATATCACAACAATGCACAGATACGGTAACGGCAGAGATCAATTACTAAGATTTCTCTCTGATTATGAGAATGAAAGCGGTATTGTCTATACATTTACCCGAAAAGAAGCGGAAAATATTGCCAATTTTTTAACTGCTAAAAACATACCTGCACAAGCATATCATGCAGGATTAGCAACAGAACAAAAAAATGCCACCTATCATGCTTTTTTAAATGATGAGATCAAAGTTGTTGTTGCAACGGTGGCCTTTGGCATGGGGATTGATAAAAGTAACATACGCTTCGTTGTCCATACTACACTGCCAAAAACGATAGAAAACTATTATCAGGAAATAGGACGTGCCGGTCGCGACGGATTGGATGCAGCTACCTTATTGCTCTTTTCGGCATCTGATTTTTCAGACAGAAAACGTATGATTGATTCACAAATTGATTCAACTTATAAAACATTAGCTTTAGATAAATTGGAAGCTACCTCTAGATTCGCTTCATCACAAATATGTCGCCATGTACTCATAGCCGAATATTTTGATGACACTTCCAATGCATGTATATCAAAATGCGATAATTGTATACAATCAGATAAAGAATGTAGTGATATCACGCAGGATGCTCTTAAGTTCTTGTCCTGTATATACCGAACTAAACAGAGGTTTGGCCTTCATTATGTAGTAGATGTATTATTAGGTATTATCAATGATAAGATAGTGCTAAACGAACATGATACCCTAAGTGTTTATGGCATTGGTAAAGATAGAAGTCGACACTATTGGCTGACCCTTGGAGATCGGTTATTGGAACTTAAAGCAATAAGGCAGGGTGATTACAGGGTATTACAATTGGATGAGTTTGGGATGGATATCATAAAAAAATCGATTTTAGTCACCATACATACTCATCGACTAATAGAGCATCAAAAATATTCCAGTAAAGGACAAATAAACCATAAAGAAAACCATGAGGCATTTGAACAATTCAGAACATTACGCTTATCCATAGCAAAGAAAAACGGTGTTCCTCCATATGTGGTGTTTAATGATAAAACACTACAAGAAATAGCACTAAGACTTCCACAAAATAAAAGTGAAATGTTGCTAGTAGGCGGAGTAGGGGATGTGAAATTTGAAAGATACGGAGAAGAATTTTTAGTATTGTGCGAATCTATAAAAAAGAATGCTCCTTAATTACTTTTCCCACGCAGATTTTAGTTTTTTTGTGTAATACTCCAAAGCTTCTTCACGTTGCATGCGTTTTGGTTTATCTTTAATATGGAGTGTGGAGACAAATTGTCCATGAATCATGCGTATTGATAAGAACTCATCGTGTAAGCACTCACCCAATGTTCTTCCATTTGGACTTTCAATTGTAATAAGATCATCTTTTTTAATTTTCATGCGTTATTATGATAACCTTTTCGATCAGAGTTAAATTTAATTATGTAAATAGAATAATACTCTATTTTTCACCATATATGTGAAATTAATAAAGATATTGACTAAATTTCAGTTTATTTAAGGTAATTATAACAATTGTATTTATGTTTTGATTATTTTAGTGATTAAATAGAAAAATGTAGTGGTGACTCCAAGGGGATTTGAACCCCTGTGACCAGGATGAAAACCTGGGATCCTAACCGTTAGATGATGGAGCCACTTAAAAGTGAACGTGGTTTTATAAGGAAGGATCAATTCCTGAGCCGAAATTATAGTAAATAATAACTAAAAAAAAACTAAAACCTATAGAAATCTATAGGCATCAGTATGTGAGAAGAGGGGAGTGATATTAGTCGTTATAAAACGAACGCAATGCGCGGATAATTACGGCATTTTTGGAGATACTCTCAGCTTTTGCATTATCATCAACAAGCTCATACACATCAAGTGGTAATGAGATAGAAAATGTTTTTGTTTCAATTTTTTTACGTTTTGCGATCATTGCTGTAATATTTTGAAGCATTTCTAGGATTTTCTTTGTATCAATTGGTTTTTGTATAAAGCTATTAACGCCAACTTCAATCGATTCGGAGATCTTTTGAATATCATTACTTGCAGAAATTACGATAATGATCTGTGATGGATTAATAGAACGTATACGACGTGCAAGTTCGATACCATCGATTTCAGGCATAACGATATCAACAAATACGATATCAGGATTAACTTTTTCATACATTCGCAGTGCTTCAGCACCGTTATATGCCGATGTAACATCAGCGAAAAAGTTTTTAAATGTGGAACTTAGAAGGTCGTTAGCAACAACTTCATCTTCTACGATCATTGCAGTGAGCTTTTTTGTTTGCTCAGTTAACTGGATTAAATCAACATTTGACATGGATATTTCCCCCTATATAATTAATATCATTGTGTTATATAGTGAAATTATATAACAAAACTATTATTAACAACTTAAAGAAGAAGAAAATATCAATAGATAATAAGTTATTTGATACATAATGTATAGTTATTGATATTGTTTAAACTGCTCAAGCCATTCCAGATTGTCTATATTTGTGTTCTCTTGCTGTTTTAATATTGACGAAATAATTTGTAAAAGGGTCTCTCTGTCCATGAATTCTAATAATACTGGGTTGATGGTAGTTGGCGTTAGACCCTCATAACGGTTTAGAAGGTTTTGTATATCAGTGATAAGCTCTTTATTTGACGATTCCATGATAGAATTATAACTTAACTATTATAATAATTAAACTTTGGTTAACATAATATATATTCTATTTAAAATACTTCACTATCTTGTTTGTTGATAGCCAAAAATGCCATCAATAAAACCGGCCACTCTAACCATGCATGTGCACCTGATGCAATAGCGTACAGTTTACGTGCAGATGCATAATCACTCATATAATATCCCAGTATCAAGACTACTAATGATACCGTCACGATGCGAATGGTTTTAGTTATGACTGGCGTTTCAACTCGTACGTTTTCAGCAGTTGGAAGTAAGTAGATAACACTGTAATAATGGAGACACTGAGATAAGACTATTGCGGATAGTATACCATTTCGATATGTTCCGCCCCAAGCACTTGGAAGCTGTGTATCGAGCAATGGATTATATGAGTTAAATAGTGAAATAGGTACATCACTTGTACTGCTCATTATCAGAAACAATGGCAGTACAAACAGACCGCTCATAATCCATGCCAAGGGTTGAAATATAGGATCATTACGGCTCAAATCCCACACCATTGCCAATGGAGTAAAATTATGTACAATAGACAGCACCAATAATGCCAGAAGAATACTCCCCTGCCCTAATAAATATACGATTACAGATACCAATAATAATCCTACGCTTCGAACTACCCATCCAACACGCATTGGTGCAAAAGCGACAATTAAGAATAATAATCCAAGTGTGACCATATCGATGATTTGGCTATTTTCACCCCAACTAGGGTCAAGCCAAACATTAGTACGATAGAAGGCTTGGATAAGCAATACACCAAAGAGCATATACCACCATTTTAATGGCCATCTGGCACCATAACGACTGCGTAAAAATCCCATCTCCCACACAACATGCGGTATTCCAAACAGTGCCAGAGAAAATAAATACAGAGGTAGTGGTAAATAAAGAGCAAGAAAATACAAACATACAATTAAGAGAATATGCTGTTTTATAAATAGTATAGCACTCATGATAATATCAACCCGCCTATAAGAAAAGAACCTATATTGGCAATAGCTGAATAAAGGATTGCACGAGAGATAGGTAATGGGATAAATTTCCAATACACTAACCCTTCAACTACAATAACGACTCCTTCAATAACAGCTACTCCAAATAAGTATTGTGAGGGTGATAGAAGCATGGCAAAATACCATGCAAAAGGATGCGTAATAAGGGATGCGGCTGTAGAGACTATGATAACACGAAAAATTGAATTTGTACGAAGCAATAGAGTCATAATAGGGATCTCACACCCTAACGTCATCACTAATGCCTGATATTGAATCACTACTTCACAACCTTCCCTATATGGAATTCTTGTCAATATATTTATTTTGCTTCTTTTGGCGTCGTTAGGTAACTTAACGTTGCTTCTGCTGATAAAGCTTGGGTGCTAGTTTTTGGCTTGAGTGCTCTTGTATGGGTAACGGCACTTGAAATGTTACTTTCTTCCAATACAGCATAATCATCTTTGATTGTAGTTTCTGGAAGCTTTGTAATAGGCATAGTTGAAGCGATTAGCTGTAGACTCTCTAATCCATAAGGCGGCTCAACAGTAAACTCTCCCAAATTAATGTCACGATTGACTTCATTGGCAGGAACATAGCGTATGTATCTATCATTACCATTTGCATTATCATAAATAGGTAAAAGATAGCTCATCTCTTCTTTAGAATTCTTAACATGAGCTACGATATAAAAATATCCCGGTTTATTTACTTTTACCCCTATCTTTATCTCATCTTTTGCTTTGAATAATAGGTCGCTAGATCCTTTATTGGTCGAAAGTATCGCATGAAAACTACTATCCACAGCTGTTCCCGAGGCCATAGCTTTGTCAAAATCACTGTCAACACTTTGATAGGTATAGGTGTTGTACGCTTCTGGTAGCAATCGAATGGTACGTGTATCAAGGGTTTTACCATCAATCGCATTAGTTATAAAGATAGTAAGCTGCATCCCATGATCGTCTGTACGATAGCGACCAGTCAACAGCTCTTTGGCTTCGTTTTGATTCGTGATGCCATGAAGATGTGCAAGTAATTTATCCTGTAAAACTCCGCTAAATGGTGTAGGAATGTGTGAGCTATCGGGTGTAACAGGTGAAATATAGACTTGAGAGACTTTTAGATCTTTTGTGAGACGTTTAATCGCCATATCGATTGTATTGACTTCATTGTTCAATCCTGCGAGCTGTGATGTGATCTCAGCCGATGTAATGGATGGTTCTATTAGATCAGGACCACCCAGTAGTTTATAAACCGCTAAGTATTTGGCATAATCGATCACGAGTGGATTTAATAGTTCCAGTGTTTGCTCTTTGAGTTCTCCATTTTGGGATGGTAGCTTTGTTGCTAGTCCATCAATCTGAATTTTCAGAGTTTTGAGTGTAGATTCATAAAACTTTAGAGAAAAAGATGGATCAAGTGAAGCTACTGCCTGATAGTCACGACCTATTTTTTCGACCGAAACACGTGCTCCGCCAAGGGGAAGATTAGATGAGATATGAAGATGTTGAGAAGCATCATCAGTTCCGGTAGAATCTATGTAGCTGTTATAATCACTTTCTACTTTGACACTTAAATAACTTGAAAGATCCGATAAAGCATTCTCTTTTGCTTCACGTTCTGTCGTACCAAAAGCTTTAAACTCTAATGGCGCACTGTGTAATGAAAGCGCTAAAAAAATAAAAAGAACGAGTCTCATATCGACTCCTTATAGAAGTAATTTATATAATACTAACATGTTTCAAATATATTTTCTATCCAATATAGTTTTAAAAAATCTCATCTGATCTTTTCAATGGATATTAAACTGCTGCTGAGTAATTTAAGCTTTTCAAATGAGCACTCTTTACATTCTTGACTACGACTTTGTGCTACTTCTCCTGTTGGTACATCATAGAGATTGTAGGTGATCAAATATCGTGATTTTGTCACCTTTGTCACACGAAATGCAATGATTTTATCAGCTTGATAATATTCGCTTATACGGCGATAGCATCTCGATTCATCACACTCTGATTTGTGGCTTTCATCTAGGAATACCTGTTTGACAACACGATCAACATCTTGACCAAAAACAACAGTATATTTACTCTCTAATACTTCTGCAATCTGTTGAGACAAGTTTGTCTTTTCATCAGGGGTAAGCGGCCCTGACAATGGCAATAATACGGCCCTTTCATTAGCAAAAGCCGAAGGTATGAAAAATAAAATCAAAACAATTCCGATAATATACCGCATACTATTTCTCATGATCATCCTTTGTTATTTGTTTAGTTTACTTACAAGCGTATCCATTTCTTTCACATTTTGTGGGGTATATCCTGAGAAATTTGCCAATACAACATTGTTTGCATCCAAAATAATTGTATGCGGTAATCCTTGGTATAAGAACTCTTCTTGTACCGAACCTGTAGTGAGCATAACCATTTTAGGTGCTGCAGGTAAAGTACGTAAGAACTTTTTAACCGCCTCGGGTGATTCAGGCTTACTGTGAACTGCTATGAATTTTACTTTAGGATATTTTTTTTCAAGTTTTGCCAATTCTGGAAGCTCCAATTTACAATGACCGCATTGTGTCCAAAAAAAACTGATCACTTTTGGCTTTTCAGTATCACTAGAGAGACGATATAAATGATCGTCCAGTGTTCTTCCCATAATATTGGGCGATTCATCTCCAATATTCGGTCCGTTTTGTCCCCATATATCCTGACTTAATGACAGCATGATGACAATACTGTTCATTATATGTTTTTTAAACATCTAAATACCTCTCACTCTTTTAATGTAAATCTTCTATAGCTTTTTCTGCCGCAATATCCCAATTTATTTGATCATTTCCCCATCCTAGAACTTGAGAAGATGCATTAGCCGGTTTATTTATAATACGTTTGTTGATAACATCATAATCAGTTTTTGAGACTGCAATAGTTCCTTTTAATGCACCCATACTGGTTGTTTCCACGCGGCCATCAATTTTAAGCCATGTGAGCAGCTCAAATCCACCCTCTTTTGCTTTATCCATACATTCAGTAGCGGCTGAACAAGTAACCATAAGTCGATCGGCTTTTGTATTACTTGCGCGAAGCATATCAAGCATTTTTCCAATAACTTCAGAAGGAATTTTTCCATCTGGGTTGATCGCGAATAATGCAATACGCCCTTTGGATTGAGATATTTCATTATTGATACCTAAAATTGTATCCGACATTCGTTTTGAATATACAGGTTTATTATTCATTTCATTTAAGAGATCAAATTGGATCGTATTATAGATACTTTGAGCTTCCTCGATATATCCTTTACGTGTTTTTGGTTCTTTATATTTATTTTTATCCGTCCCCATAGCTATGAGAACTTTCATAGCACTTAACGCTTTTCTGCTATCTTCTATATTGTTTTTTCTTTTTTTTTCCTCGATAGCTTTTGATGCTTCTTCATTACTTATCATCACAAGCGTATACATAGTACAACTCGTTTTATCCGTCCAGCGATCTTGAACTTTTAAATTATTAAGTACCAATTCTGCTTTTGATGTTAGTGAATGGCTCGCATACTTATCAACTATATTGTTAGAAACGACAAATTTATCTTCGAAGTTAGAAACAATCTTTACTTCAATTTCTTCCGTAAGATGCTTTTTAGCGTCATTTTCTGAGTCATCTCTCTGTTCTTTTGCAGTTTTTCCGCTTGATTCAGCTGTGCCGATTCCAACATGGTAACCTGGAATTGAATAACCGCCATTAAGCCATTGCGGCTTAGGTGTATTACTCGCATATTCACATGAAGAGAAAGCAGGTACCACAGCTGTCAATAAAATTACTGTACTTTTTATTATTGGATATCCCACTATTCTTCCCTCACGGTCATTTGACGAAGATATTTTACCAAAGATTCAACTTGATCTGATTCCAATGGTGGATTTACTCCCTCAACAAATGAAGGCATTGAGTGTTGTGGCCACCCTTTTTTGATTTTTTCTCTGAGATAGTCATCACTGATCTTGCTTTGCCACATAGGGTCATTAAGTGCTCTTGCATGCCCTCCTGTCCCTTTTTTCCCATGGCATTGTGAACATACACGGTGATACAAGAATATCCCCATTTGCCCTTTTGCACTCTCTAAGTGACATGTTTTACACTTCGCATCTGTGTTGAGATTGACCAGTGGTCTTTTCATCGGATGCGGTTGTGGAATGAGGTTCATCGCCAACGAGATCTGCTTTGTAGGCACCGCGTTGTTTTTAATGGTTAAAGTGACGGTTTTAACCACCATCCCCTTTTTCCCGACAGTATCGACAACAACTTCCATCGTTCCCGATTCTCCCGGAGCATACTCACGAATCGCGCCTGTAGCAGTCGTACAGCCGCATGATGTTTCAGTTTTTAGGATTTTCAGAGTCCCAGAACCTGTGTTTTTAAGCACAAAAGTATGCTTGACGATGTCCCCTTCCATTACATCCCCAAAATTGTAAAACGTATCTTCAAAAACAAGATTTCCAAGCTCTGTTGGCTTTTCCACCACCGGATCTTTCGCCTCAATTTCTTTTGCCTTCGAATTGGTCGAAAAATATGCAACAGTAAGAGCAACTAAAATGACAAGCGCAATGATTGGATCACTACGTAAACTAATAGATTTTTCCATATTTTCTCCTGCTATTTATCATATATAATTTACCTGCGTACACAACGAACATAACCACTTAAATAACGACTCGTAGATCTAGTATTTCCAAATGTATAACCATTGTTGAAACTGACTCCATGCCCTCTGATATTATCAGGAAGATACTCAGAATAAGACCAATAGACGCCACCTAACTCTTCACTATTAGAACTCCATCCTATACTTTTTAATCTACTTTTTTTATGATAAAGTTCCCAAAGCTCATCTTTAGTAGGTAATCTCCAATTGTTATATCCTACGAAGTTAAGGTTTTCACAATACTCTTTTGCATGTTCAAAGTGCAATATTTTTCCACCTTCACTATTATTATCATAATGATTTTTTTCTTCTCGCGTGTATTCCTCATCCTGCCACATGAGATTAGTTGATAAATCTAAATAAATACCTTTGATATTATTTACTGGCTGTTCCGTCATGACTCTTGTAGTATTAGTAATCAATTCTCTAAGTTTATCAATAATTTGAAATGCATTTTGGTTTTCATATGCTCTAGACTTTGAATAGACTACTTTATTATCAAAGATGTTTTGAATACTGATGGATAGGAAATACCCGACTGGGCGTTTAGTGACATTTGCAACAGCAATAAGTTCTGCTTGAAATGCGATGGCGATATCTTCCATACATTTGGTCTCATCACACTCTGATTTGGCTGTTTTAGACTCTTTAAGAAATATTTCTCTGGTCTTTTGCTGTACACGATCACCTGAAAATACTATATAGCGTTCTTGTAGACCTTCAACGAGTGCTGTTTCC
>JAGXFL010000004.1 GCA_024637295.1 Sulfuricurvum sp. | reverse complement strand
ACGGTGGATTCAAGGTTGGTCGCACCGGTTTTAGTGACGGTGAAGGTGATCGTCCCTGCTGCTTCATCGACGGTGAAGTCACTGCCCATGTTGAAGGTCGGTTTATCGTTTGGCACATCTTGTTGCGTAGCAAGGACAACAGGACGAAAACCATCATCAATTTTTATCCCACCATCTGCAGTATACCCCGCTGATTTTAACGAAGTAGTGACATCCCCAATAGCACCCGATCTATCATCAAATTGATCAGATGACCCTCTTTCACTTTTTGGCCCATCTTGACCCGCTGCTGTTTCACCCTCTTTCGCGATATCATCAAGATTAACAGGTTCGTTACTTGGTTGAAAATTTAAAGCATTCATTATGGAATCTACATTAACAACAGCATCGTCACTGGTAAATACAGATTTTAGCAACGTTGTATCAAAGTAAAGAGAACTATTACCCGCAATAACTAGATCACCCGTTCCATCCACGGTAATATCCACAATAATCTTAGCGTCTTTTGGATTTCCACTGGCACCGTAGACGAGGTCACCTTCATGTACGGGATCACCAAGCTTGAGTTCATGAACATTTCCCTGACCGTCTTTTATAAAAAACTGACCTTGAGCTAATAACTTAACATATCCAATAACTTTTGCCATAATAATCCCTACTTTTTACATTGCTGATACTATTTTAGCTGTTATGGAGAAAAGAAACAATTGTACCTAGGTACAGATGATTAAGAGTGCAGAAGAAGTGCCAAAGCCAGGCGATCTTTGACCTGGAGTTTTTCATAAATGGCAGAACAATGTGCTTTTACAGTTCGAACTGTAATATCTAATTTCTGTGAGATTTCCAGATGGCTTTTCCCTTCATTTAACAAAAGGGCCACTTCCCGTTCACGCGCACTTAAAATATCCAAGCGATGTACCATGATTTCTTTATCAGTGCTCTGTTTACGGGCATTGGCCATTAATCGTGTTACAAAATCAGGGTACAACCAAATATTACCTTCTTCAAGAGTTTGAAATGCAGATTGAAGATGGCTTTCATGCATCCTTGCATTTGCGTATCCCATTGCTCCCTCTTGTAAAAAGGTCTGGGCTTGTGTAAAATCAGGAACAGTCGATAAAATCATAAAACGTAACTCAGGATATTTCTCCATATGCTCCCGTAATAAAATATCCATTATAAAAACGATTCCTGAATCTTTTGAAGTAAGATCATTCATCGTCTCCAATACAATCGGATTAAAGGTACTTAAAGCTATCTTCCAATGCTCGAGCACATCTATATCATCACAGACTAAATATAGATTCATCAACGTTCCGAAAAAGTATACTGTTTTGCTTTTAGCAAAGGTTTGAGGATGTATTCCAATACTGTTTTTTTACCCGTAACGACATCCACATTTACCATCATACCCGGTATGATTTTCAATGGTTTTTCTTGACTTCCCAAATATTTTTTATTCGTCTGTATACGTATAATATAATAGACGTTTTCTTTCTCATCAGTTTCCGTATCGGGACTGATTGTTGATACCACGCCATCCATAGACCCGTACACTGAGAAATCGTATGCAGTTACTTTCACAACCGCTTTTTGTCCCGGATATAAAAAAGCAATATCTGAGGGTTTGACCTTCGCTTCAACTAAAAGACCCCCTTCAGTGGGAACAATTTCAATCAAGTTATCTCCCGGTTTGATGACTCCACCTACCGTATTGACATAGATTTTTTGCACAATACCATTAATCGGGGATTTGATAACGGTGCGGGTCACTTGATCGGCAAGAGCCGAGCTTTCAGTCCCAACTCGGCTGTACTCCGTCTCTGCTTCATTAAGCTCTAATCGTGCTTTACTGGTAAATTCAGAATTCACTTGACGTATCTTACTGGCGATCTCATTAATTGCAGCATCAAGACGCGGAATAGAAGAAACAATAGCGTTATACCGTTCAGAAACATCACTAAGCTCTCGTTGCAGCTTCAAAAACTCTACACGCGGTTTAATTCCCTGCGCAACCATCGGTTCTGAGATTGCCACTTCTTCTTTAATAAAAGCCAGTGCACGCTTTTGTTCTGAAATACGTCCTTGTGCTTCGATTTTGTCATTTTGCTTCTGCAGATATTGGTCACGCAATGCCGAAAGTTGAGACCGCAGACTTTCTTGATTTGATGTATAAAGGCTTCTCTCCTGCATTATCTGCATCGGAATGGTTTGTAAATCAGCACTGCTTGGGGAAAATGCCCCTCCTGTCGATTCCGCACGCAAACGAACAATTCTAGCCCGCAACTCTGCTGATTTAAACTGTGAACTCTCATACGTCGAAGAAGATTTTAGATTATCGACTTTCAAAAGAGTGTCACCCGCTTTGACATGTTGCCCCTGTTTCACCATGATGGCACTTAACATCCCGCCCTCAAGATGCTGAATCATCTGATTTTCACCACCGGGGATGACTTTACCGTCGCCACGCACTATCTCATCAATCGGGGCAAGTGCCGCCCATAATAAAAAGATAAAGATAGTCCCCATCCAGATAAACAATACCTGACGTAATTTTTGTGGTGTGTCTTCAAGAATCGCAGCAGAAAGGCTACGCATAAATTCGTAATCCAATGCATCAAAGCTAAAACGCTTTTTAAGCTTCATACTGTCCCTCCTGAGAGTTTTGCGATCACTTGATCTTTGGGACCATCGAGATATACTTGACCTTCATTCATCACTATAACACGATCAACCATCGAAAGAATGGTATTTTTTTGTGTTATGATGATGACCGTTTTATCTTCCATTGATTCTTTTAGATTGTTGATCAATCGATTTTCACTCAGCTGATCCATGGCATTGGTCGGTTCATCCATAATGACAAACGAAGTATCAAGCAATAACGCTCTCGCAATCCCAATACTCTGACGCTGTCCCCCTGAAAGTCCCATCCCCCGTTCACCGATAGGCATTTCATACCCCTTTGGATGCTTACGGATAAACTCATCGGCACCCGATACGACAGCGGCACGCAACATCTGTTCATCCGTAACCCGTGTATTTTTATAGGTGATGTTGTCTTTTGCATTCCCTTTGAACAAGTGAATATCCTGAGAGACGTAACTGATATTCTTGCGCAAATCCGCAGGATCAATTTGATTAATATCAATCCCATCTACCAAAATAGATCCATGACTTGGTTGATATAAATTAAGGATCAATTTGGCAATCGTACTTTTCCCCGAACCGATTCGACCGATAATAGCCACTTTCTCGCCCGGTTTAATGGTAAAAGAGACATTTTTCAATGCACTGTATTCAGAGTCATCGTAGGCAAAATCAACGTTTTTAAATTCAATCTCCCCTTTTATCTCAGGACGTGTAATAAACTTCTTACCATGAGGACGTTCTGTCGGCTGAGAGATGATCGTATCAATAGCATCATAGGCAGATTTTGCATCTGAATAATTCGTTATCATTGCTGCCACTTGTCCCATCGGAGCCACCGTTCGACCCGCCATCATAACAATAGCGATCAATCCACCCATCGTTAGTTCATGTTCACCGATCAAATAAACACCCACTATCACACACAAGACCGTCGTTAATTGCGTTAAGAATCCGGTTACCGTAGAGATAGATGTTGAAATAAGTCTTGATTTCAGACTTTTTTGCGCAATCTCCCCTGTTGCTTCTTCCCAATGCCATTGCATATGTCCAGAGACACCCAATGTCTTAAGCGTCTCAATGTTTTGCAGTGTCTCAATCAAGATCGAACTTTTAACCGCTGAGGCTTTATGCGTCTCTTCAATACTTTCGCGCAATGCATTTCGGATGAAGAAGGCATATCCACCAATCGCCAGCATCACTACAATAGGTACCACAACAATCCATCCGCCGATATAACCGATCAAAAGTAAAAAGAGTATTGCAAAAGGAAAATCAACCAATGCCGTTAAAGTCGCATTGGTCAAAAACGAACGTATCGAATCAAAATCTTTAAGATTACTGGCAAATGATCCTACCGATTTAGGGTGTGAGGACATTTTTAGATCAAGTACTTTTTCGAAAATGATAGAAGACATAATGACGTCACTCTTTTTACCCGCACTCTCCAGCAACATCGCTCGCGTAAACTTCAAAAAAGTATCCAGCACATATACGATCAAGACACCAATAGCAAACACCCATAACGTCTCGGTGGCATTGTTGGGTATAACACGGTCATAGACACTCATGGTAAACAAAGGAGTAGCCAACACAAACAAATTGACTAATACTGTCGTATAAATCACATCACGATAAATATTTTTAGAGAGTTTCAACGTATCCCAGAACCAATGTTTGTGCTTCACATTAAGAGTTAAAGAATCTTCATCATCGTACACAAAAGGCTTTTTGATCAAAAAAGAATATCCCGTATATTCTTGATCCAATAGCTCAAACGGAACCGTCTCCTCGATTGCTTCTTGCGCTGGCAGGATGATTTTACATGTCTTACGATCCTGCGAAAAAGAGTCCAAGATGCACGCATGATTATTTTCCAGCAATAAGATCATAGGTAGGTGCAAAGGAGATATATCCTTCAAATCACGGTGTATAAGGGTACTTTTTAATCCTGCACGACTTGCGGCACGCGCAAAAAGCCCTTTAGATGCCTTCAAGTTAAAAAGTTGTAAAGCTCCACCAAAGGGGGAAGTAGGTAAACCTGCCATCAACGCTTCCGCAGTATAAGGCTTATGATAAATCTGAGTAAACAAAACCAAACATTGAAGTAATGAATCTACACCGAATGCAACACCTTCAGGATCACTCATACGTTCATTATTGTTATCCATTTATCGGCTGCCTTTGTCTAAAGTTACGTGATACTACCATCATAAACTCATTAAATGCTAATTATCTCGTTTGTATTTTCCATTTTTTCGATCTGAAAGAATCAGATTTTCAAGAGCTGAGTCATTGTTTGTCCGGTTATCCAAAGCTTTAAGTCCAACAGTACTAAAAACCGCATCTTCTTGAGTTCCTAGAATACTCGACACCATAGTTCCCATTGCATCTTGTATGCGAAAATGAGCTAACATCAAGTCATTCTCTGCTCTAATGATCTGTGTTTGCGCTGCAACATGATCATTTTGAGCGGTTAATAGATCCAATAACGTTCGTCGTCCTAAATCATACTCTTTTTGGTATAACTCAAGCGTTTTTATACTGGTCTCTTCGTATCGTTTCAAATGAATAATCTGATTGGTCAAATTCTTTTTGGCAGCCCAGGCCAAAGCTCCCTGCTCGTCTAATTTTCGAATCGTATTGCGCTTTAACTCGTTTTCTTGGTTTATTTTACTCATATTTTTTTGTATCTGCGATTCATCTGCACCGCCTTTGTAGAGGTTGAATGATAACGTTAATCCCATTTTTGTACGATCATCACTTCCTGCAAGTCCACCAACATCATTAGCCCAGCTTTTTCGAGCAAAAGCATCGATAGAAGGGTAATACCCTTTGTAGGCATTGTTTTTTTGAGCAACTGCTGCTTTTATATTATAATTACTGACCAAAACTGAAGGGTTATGATAACGAGCATATTCTCTTAAAGACTCCAATGAATCGGGTAATTCTCCTGTAAATGACACATTGTCTAAATCAGTAGCCGTAATCTTTTTACCATAAATGTATTCGAGTGTAAAAAGAGCATCATCAAGATTGTTTTGAGCAACCACATAGTTAGACCTTGCAAGAGAAAGGGATGTATCTGCTTTTTCTACTTCAGATCGCGTTGTCAAACCCGCATCAAATATTTTCTCGACCTTAATTTTGATCTCTTCGTTATAATTGACATTTGACAGGGCGACCATCATAATATCGCGTGATTTGACCGCATTGATATAGGCACTCACAAAATTATAGATAACATCATTCACATTTTCAACGTAATGGTATGAAGCAGAAACAATACGTGCTTTATTGTAATCGGCTTCGTATCGTGTTCCAAAACCATTAAATAAATTTTGTGTTATCTGTAAAGAGTTCTCATAGCTGTTAAGAGAGATGTTCTGCCCTGCTGTTGATGGAGATTTTGTTTTATCACGTGCATACGTAGCCGTATAATCAACACTCGGTAAATATTGAGATTCCGTTGTTCGTAAATCTTCGAGCGTACTTCGATAGTTATGCAACCGTTCTAAGATAACCGGATGCGTTGTCATCACTTCGCGTGTCCCTTCTTGTAAACTGAATGCATGCAGTGAGGAAAACGTGCATATAGAAAATATTGTGACAAAAATCCACTTATTACTCATTAACTCACCTTATTAAAATACTTAATATTACCCATAATAGTATTATATTATAATGGTAGAAATTCTTAATACTTAACTATTCATAACAATATGCTACTAAATGTATCGATTTATAGTTATATTGTATTATTTTACTGTTATTATACTTTATTTTATTCGTGACTTGTAATAATACGATTTATCATTAAAGAGGATCATTCGGATGCACCGCTACAACATACTTAAATATTTATTCGCATTCACTCTAACACTAACAAGCCTTCAAGCTATAGATGAACGATGCGTCAATGGCCATGAAATATGTCCTGAACATCTAATACCGACCCAATATTCAGTTACCTATCATGAGATGATTGCTAATCAACCTAAACCAACAGCTTTTACAGCACCTCAACCCGTTGTTGTCCCAAAACCCGAACCTGTCATTATCCAAAAGCCTCCCGTAGCCATTGACAGCGACCATGATGGAGTGATAGATGAAATCGATCAATGTCCAAATACGCCAAAAGGGTATAAGGTAGACGCGGTAGGATGTCCTAAAAGTGTTACACTTCACATCAACTTCAAAACGGGTTCAAGCAGTATCCCTATCTCTTCTTACAAAGACGTTGATCTGCTGACTACCTTTTTACAAGAAAATCCTGCGGCATCTATTACCATCATCGGGCACACCGATAATGTCGGAAATGCTGCCTATAATCTAGGTCTTTCAAAAGCAAGAGCAGATGCTCTCGCAATACGAATCATTGAAAACGGTATTTCCGAATCACGGATTACAACCGAAGGTAAAGGGTTGTCCGAACCTATTGCCAGTAATAAAACTAAAAAAGGGAAAGCGCAAAACAGACGTATCGACGTCCAAATTCGCTAAGTGAAGACTCTCTTATTTTAAGAAAGATACTGCGGGGTGAGCTCTCTTAACTTCTTGAAAATTCGCTCAAAATCGGTCGAATAGACACGTGTTTTCGCGATGGTAGTAATAAAATTAGTATCACGCTCCCATCTTGGTACCAGATGCATATGGATATGTTCTGCAATCCCTGCCCCCGCTTCACGGCCCAAGTTCATACCAATATTTACCGCGTGCGAGCCAAGCCCCTCTTTAAGCATTCTAACCCCTTTTTGAGCTAAAGCACTCATATGCAGCCAAACTACTGGATCAAGAGCCTCAAGAGCATCTGTATGATAATGAGGGATGATCATAAAATGTCCTGGAGTATACGGATAACGGTTCATAACGACAAAGCAATACTCATCACGATATAGGACATGATGTTCTTCATCCAGTAGCTCATTTTCACTGATGTGACAAAATACACACCCTTCGCACTTAGCACCTGCTACGTATTCATTGCGCCATGGGGCATAAAGGATATCATTCATCAGATAAAATTGGGTGCATCATTAGCAAAAAGGATAATATCCCCTGCTCTCGTCACCTCACCCAATGTTTTAACCAACTGTCCTTTGTCCGCGAGCATTACGACTTCATTGACCTTCAGTTCTGATTTAAACTGTTCGGCATTGAGCTCTCCCGTGATGATAGCAACGTCAAACACACCATTAATCGCCTCAATGAGCTGGCTGTTGAGTTCTGCAGTGCTTTCAACCAGACCAGGCGTTACGATCACTTTGCGCCCTGAATGCAAAGAACATAATCGCACTCCTTCCAACATACCATCGATGTTTCCGTTATACCCATCATCCAAAATGATTTTTCCGCCGGCATCAATACGCTGCAATCGGTGTTCGACACTTTTCAGATGATACACCGCTTTTTCAATCTCTTCAACACTCATTCCCAATTCATGTGCAATCAAAATTGCCGCATTGATATTCATCGTTTGGAATCCACCTAAGACAGAGGTGTGAAAATGGTGGTTAACATCGTCTAAAGAGAGATCAAAATCAGTACCTTCCAAAGTAGCATCAAGATTTTTGATCTCATCACCGAAGAACGTCACTTTATCGTGCGGTACATCCGTCACAGAAGTATGGATAAAGGCTTTTTGGAGCCGATTGGAATGGATAATCTCTAGCTTGGTCTGCTTAATGCGTTCCAGTGTCTTAAAATATTCCAGATGCTGCGGCCCTACTTTTCCCACCACTACGATCTGCGGGTTTAGAAGCTGCGTGATCGCGTAGATATCACCTATCTCTCGAGCCCCTGCTTCACAGATATACACTTGCGTATTCAAGGGAAGCGATTCATTGACATCCCGGATGATTCCGCCCAATGTATTGACACTGCGAGGTGTTGCATAGACATTAAATTTTTCATCCAGTATTTGTGCGATAAAGTTTTTCATCGACGTTTTTCCATAACTTCCCGTGACACAGATAATCGTCAGATCCTGCATAGCTTCTATCCTATGCTTTGCCTCTCTTTTATACATCAAAAATAGGAATTTTTCTACTCCCCATGAAGCTAAATACGCAAGAGCCAGCGGAATAAAAACGCTATAGATATCGCTTAGCCCTTTGAGCATAAGTAAAATATTTAAAAATAACGTTATCGAAAACAAAAGAATCAAAAAACGTTTTACCCGCCACGTCAATACCAGCTTTTTATCAAGTTTAGCATGCCAAAGGTATAAGAAAGGGATATACGCGACCAAAACAAACGGTCCATACACGCCAAGTGCATAATAAAGGATAAACGGAATAATAAAATATAAAGCATGCCACCATGTCTTATGGTGACGCAACACAACGCGCTCGATACGATAATCGTACCACTGTAAATTGGTAATAAGATACCATCCTAATGCGAGAACAAATAGAAGATTCGCACCAAAAGCGATTAACTGTGTCATTTCCATTTTTTATTGATCCTTATTTAATTACCGTAATTGTATCAATTTCTTTCATTATCCTGTCTGTTTTAAAAAGTGCTATGATGAGATGCTGTAAGTCACCGTGAAAGGTATATTCAGTTGCGTTGGTTGATATTATCGAGATAGGTGGTGATTTGGGGCATTAAAAACTCTTTTTAATCAAATAATTCGCTGTGCGTACCAATGTCAATAAATTGTAAAACATCATCTACAATCGTATATATAATCAATAAATCGGGCTTAATATGACACTCTTTGCACCCTGCATATTCACCTTTTAAAAAATGATTCCGATACTTTTCTTCCAAATCAATAGCATTCAAAAGCTTATAGGCAACGTCAATGAATGCCTGTTCTTCACTATCGGAGAGCTGCAATTTTTTAAAAGACCGCTTAAATTGATTGCTTTTAAACAGTCGGAGCTTCATCGCTTCAAATCGTCTATCAAATCATCTAACGTATCGTGAAATGAACCCTCATTGTTTTTGGATTCTTCCATTGCCATTTTTAACTGTTTTGATGGGACTTTAATATCAAAAGGCATTCCCTGTTCTAGTCTTACTTTATTTAAAAAAATATTGATCGCATCGGAGAGGGTTAAGTTGTACTCTTTAAAAACTTCTTTCGCACTTTCCCATGCAATAGGATCGACTTTAATCGAGGTTTGTTTTCGGGCTACCATAGTGTTCTCCTTGATTATACTTATGCACATTATACTTCAAAAGAAGTACAATTTATATAAATACGTCACGTTGCTTTTAATTTTTCAATATCTTGTTCAATCTCACGAGCAATAGAAGCACCCTCTTTTAAAAGAAAATAGTGATCTCCACTATACGCCACCAAACGTGAATCAGGAATCAAATCCGCCATGACCTCTCCGCTCCACAAAGGGGTTGCCGTATCTTGATCCCCAAAACACAGCAATGCTTTGCCCTTATAACCCCTAAATACATCGCTAAAGTCTTCATTAATGACATTTTTAAACGTCTGATACATACACTCAGATAATCCTTGCGCATCAGGGGCTACAAACAGTGATCGTAAGCTTGACAGACCGGTAAATTTAAGCAGTTTAAAAAGGGCTATCTTCGTACGGACTTTGAACGATTTTGGGATGATAATACCCGCAGATGCCACCAGAACTAATACCTCTGGGCTTAACAGTGTAGCAACTTTTCCACCGAAGGAATGCCCTAGAATAACCTCTTTTTTAGCATCGATTTGAGCTAAAAAAAGTTCCATAATAGCGGCATAATCGGTTGTTTTAAGAGCAATATCGCAATTACTTGCGCCAAAACCCGGCATATCGATGTAAATGTGGCGAAAAGAGGGAAGTGTTTTACCAAAGGCTTGCTTCATGAGGTTTTTATTCGAGCCCCACCCATGCAAAAAAATAACATCAGAGGATTGATTGGGATTGAGAATTTCGTAACTAATAGAAAACGTTGCGCCCTTATAATGAACCGTTTTTACTGCCACTCTTATTTCCCTTTTGCTTGAGAAATGGAGTGGATGTAATCGTACTGGATACGGATCTCTTTTTTAGTAGGCAATGACCCTAAAAGCGCATTGATAGCACCGCTGAAATCTTCAAAGAGATAATTTGCCATCGATCCCGGGATCGGATTGATCTCATTGAGATAGACAACCCCATCGATTTCAAAGAAGTCGCATCGGATAAGCGCCCCTTCAAACAATGGAGTATAAAGGGTTTTAAATGCATTTCGCAGTTGTTCTACGAGTGTGTCCGAAACGGCCGCTTCGGCAACTTTCGCCGATCGGGAAAAATCGAGGTATTTTTTTTCAAAATCCAAAAATTCTACTTTTTGCGGCTCTTCAACAATTGAATACGTAATTTCACCTCGACAGCTGTAACCGGCTAAATTATACTCTTTGACACCAGATATAAACGGTTCAATCAAAAGAACATTATCAAATTCAAAAGCGACATCCAAAGCATAAGCAAGCTCGCTTTCATGGCGAACAATACTGACTCCAATAGAGCTTCCAAGGCATGATGGTTTGATGATAAACGGATAGGGGGTGTTGATCTCTTTGACCGTATCTCTCGTGATCACTTGATATGGAAGTGTTTGTACTCCCAAAGATTGCGCAAACCACTTGGTATAGTGTTTGTCAAAGCTCAGCATCGATGCCTCTTTACGCGGCCCAATAAAAGCTACCCCGTAAAAGTCTAATAACGCAGCAATCGAACCGTCTTCGCCATCACCACCGTGTATCAAATTCAGCAAAGGCATTGCATGTAATTTTGATCCAAAAAGTCCTCTTTGCTCAAATCCACCTTTGACCAATGTCAATTGTGGCATCTTACGATGTTCTCCTCGTGAAAACGTGGTCGCTTTCATCTTTGAAGCGTCAATCAGATAAAAACGGTGATCCTGATCACAAAAAATAAAGCTCAGATCAAAATTGGAGAGCTTCCCTTTGACCGTAATGGCACTGACAATACTGATCTCATGTTCATAACTGGCACCACCGAATAAAATCGCTAATTTCACTAATTTCCTTTTAAAGTTTTTGTAATTGTTTCAATGCCTCTTTTACCAAAGAAGCGGTATCGGTAGCACTGGAAGCACTGAGAGCCTTGGCGATCTGCTCTCGTTTGAAACCAAGGGACTCAAGTGCCAAAGATGCTTCTGAAGAGGCGCTGCTGGTAGTAGTATCACCACCAAGAAGCACTGCATCAAAACCAGCCAATTCTACCATGATGCGTCCCGCACTTTTAGGACCGATTCCAGGAACCTTTTTAAGTGCATTGACATCTTTAGATGAAATAATACCCGCAAACTGCTCCGGCGTAAAGGTGCTACAGATTGCAAGGGCTGCTTTAGGACCAATTCCGTTGATTTTGAGCATCCCCTCAAAGAGTGTTTTTTCCCCTTTTTGGGTAAATCCATACAATTGCTGTGCATCTTCACGAATAATATGGGTTGTATGGATTCTAATGCGTTCACCGCTTAATGCACTGTAAGTATGCAGTGAAATAAAAACCTCATATATTACTCCATTAACATCCAGATGCATTGCAGATGGTTCTTTATGGACAATATTTCCTTCTAATCCGATAATCATTTTGGCAAGACCTTAATTGAATATATTCCATCTTCATCTACAAATAAACCAAATATTCCACCTTCACTATTCTCAGGAGGGATAAACGTGACATCAATAGGAGGATCGATTAATTTAAAGATAATCTCATTGTAGTTGTTCCAACGATCATGATTGATCACACGTGCATCAAATATCTCATCTTGTAATGCCCGATGCCGTCCACTGATAAAAGCATAGTGATCCAACTTATCTTGATACTCTTTTCGCAACACATCCAATTTCTTTTTGAATTCTTGAAACTGCATGTATTTTTGAGCATATGCTGCGGGAATTTTAATTCCGTTGTTTTTATAATTGATAATTTTTTGCTTTATATCATCATAAGCAGCGGCATTCTCTTTCATCGTTATTTCATAACCCGAAAGCTCTTTTTTGACCTCATCGATCACTTTTTTGACCTCGATCATTAAACTCATCTCATCCTCTAAAAACTCACGCGATTCATTTAGTAATGGGTCAATGGTCAATATATTTTCTCCGCCTTGCAGCTTTTGAATTTCAATGCGCCGTGATGCGGTTAATTTTGTATGAGAACCCAATAGCTCCACATCGATCTCTTTGGCATTGACCATACCGCCCGTTGCTTGTGCAATGTGAACCGATTCACCGTCTACGGTTCCATGTTCAAGACGTGTGATATGGATTTGTTTCCCATACGCTTTACCCTTATGAACATTGATCGTCAAATCATCCGCACTGATCGTTGCACTGTTATGTACTTGTCCTTCTACAACCGCTTTATGCGCTGTAACTTTTGCATCCGGCCCTACATTACCGTCGATATTAATGTTATTGACGGTGACTTCCATACCGGTACCGATAGCATCTTTGAGCGGATCTTTTTCTTTGACATTGATCGATACATCGGCATCCAACTGCGTATCAATCGAGCCGGTGGAACGAAAACTTATTTCCGTAACATCGATTTCGGTTTTGATATCATACATTCCCCCCTCAAAAGTGACGTAACCCCCTGTCTTGGCACGAAATTCGATTTTGGTGTCATTCTCATCACGCTGAATATTCTCACCAATGGTAAATGTGGGCTCATTCCGGACTATCGGCTCTTTGGGTACAACAAGTTCTCCTCTGCAGTTGCGCCCATTGGTCCCTTTTTGCGGCTTTATGTACTCTATCAATAGGTCATTGGCAACAACACTATGGAGGTATCCTCGTTTTGCGTAATCTACATGCTGCGAACTTTTAATATCCTCTTCTTGTTTTTCATAGTGTAAGATCAATTGGTCATCCACCGTGGGCATAGGTTCTAAACTCTGCCCTACAACAAAACGTTCCAAGGCTTCCACACGGTACGTTCCATTGACTTTGATCTTTGCCATAAATTCTGCCAAATTAGCATGCATCATGGAATCAAAAATACCGATCATCAGGTTGGCACGTAGTTTCTTTTTATTGATTAGCTCAAAAAAATCACTTTCAAAAGTATCGTCATATTTAAATTCACTGCCCGGTTTAACAGTCAGATAAATTTTACACAAAGTTGCATTGCCGGCAATAGACAACTCGATATGATCAAATTTGCCGACTTCTAGAATTTGAAAGATTTCTACATCATAGACTTGTTTAAGCTCAAACTTCAGATTAAGATAAAGCTCATTGCTTATTGCATCAATATCGGATTGTGAAAGTTCTGCCCACTCATCTGAATCGGATTTCGTTTCACCGATCATAAGGCTCGACGTTTGCACTTCTAACAGCCTAAAATCCAAAGCATGAACCGAAATATTATGATTGGCCGCAGCTTGCATCAGCTCTTTTGCGACATTGCTCGTACGAATGATAAAAGGAGGGAAAAAATCAGTGTTTTCAGATACAACTGCATCGTGCGGTAAATCTGCCATTTTATCCTCCTTAGACGTATTGATTACCTATTTTAATCACATATCGGTTAAACTCACGTAAAATTTAATACTGGTTCTATTTATCTATGTTTAAATCGATTTTTTCTAACTCATTTGGTATCCTCATCTCTCGTATCAGCGGTTTAGCACGAGATATCTTAATGACGTCTGTTTTGGGCGCCAATATGTGGAGTGATATTTTCCTCATGGCGTTTAAGTTTCCGAATCTTTTTCGACGCATTTTTGCCGAGGGATCTTTTACTCAAAGCTTTCTCCCCTCCTACGTCGCATCAAACCAAAAAAGTGTTTTTGCTGTAGCCATATTTATCCGATTTATGGTGTTTATTGTGTTCTTATCCTTACTGGTTACCCTTTTCCCTCAATTTTCCACAAAACTCTTGGCATGGGATTGGGATGCAGATCTCATCGCTAAAACAGCCCCTTTAACCATGATCAATTTTTGGTATTTGGACCTTATCTTTATCGTTACCTTTTTAGGGACACTCCTACAGCATAAAGAACATTTTTTTACGACTGCTTTTTCTACTGTATGGCTCAATATCGCTATGGTCGTCGCACTACTGCTTTTTAAACACAGTGATCCTAAAACCATAGTTTATGCCCTTAGTTTTTCCATTCTCATCGGAGGAGTACTGCAAGTTGCTACTCATATCTATTCCATACGAGAGAAAGGACTTTTAAAGCTTCTCGTAGGTGGATGGAAATACCGTAAAATCAAAGATGTTAAAGAAGAAGAATCAAAATTTGCCAATCTCTTTTTCCCCTCGTTATTAGGAAATTCTACCGCACAAGTCGCCTCTTTTATTGATACCAGTCTGGCCTCATTTTTGGCTGCGGGTTCGGTATCCTATCTTTTTTATGCCAACCGTATATTTCAACTCCCGTTTGCCATTATCGCATTGGCCATCACCACTGCGCTTTTTCCTTCAATCGCCAAAGCGATCAATAATGAGAACCATGCACTTGCTTATAAAAACCTCCACAAATCCTTTTGGCTGCTTAGCGTCCTTTTAGGGCTATCGGTGTTAGGGGGGATGCTTCTGGCTGAACCCATCATCTGGCTTTTGTTTGAGCGAGGGAATTTCACAATGCAAGATACCCACAACACCGCTGATGTACTGATGATGTACATGGTGGGACTCGTCCCTTTTGGACTGGCAAAACTTTTTTCTCTCTATTTATATGCACAGCATAAACACATGAAAGCTGCCAAAATTGCGGGAGCATCGCTGATTGTCAATCTCATCTTTTCATTATTGCTTATGAAACCTATGGGAGCTGCCGGATTGGCGTTGGCTGGGAGTATTGGAGGTGTCGTACAACTCATTCTCACAGCCCGTGAGATAGGATTTGGAATCGTTTTAAATCTTCTCAAAACCAAATACAGTTTTTACTTTATCCTCGGTGTGGGGATTTTTGGAGTATTATTTTACACTCTAAACCATTTTTTACTTAATTTCATACGATAAAGAGCAACGATGTTCCTATACGACAGTGTACAAAAAACCAAATGCAAGTTTGAACCGCTTATCGAGGGTAAAGTCTCCCTGTACGTCTGCGGACCAACGGTCTACGATGATGCCCACTTGGGACACGCTAAAAGTGCATTAACTTTTGATCTCTTAAGTCGTGTTTTGGAAGCCAATGGCTATCAAGTGACTTTTGCACGCAACATCACCGACATAGACGACAAAATCATCAAAAAAGCAACTGAGACAGGACAAAGTGTGCAAGAGATTGCTACACACTATACCAATAATTATCGTCTCGACATGGAAGCTATAGGAGTACGTACCCCAACATTAGAGCCAAAAGCCACCGAATCAATCCCTGCTATGACACGCATGATTGAGCATCTCATTGAAAAAAAACACGCTTATGTTATCAGTAATGGCGATGTCTATTTCGATACTCAAAGCGATAAGAGCTATCTCTCTCTTTCCAACCGACAAAGCACCGAAAACATTAGTCGGGTCACTGCAGTAAGTGAGAAAAAAAACGAGGCTGATTTTGCCCTTTGGAAAGCGGTGCATGACGGCACCATTTCATTTGATTCCCCTTTTGGTCCGGGACGTCCCGGCTGGCATTTGGAATGTTCGGCAATGATTGAGCAGTATTTGGCGATTGAGGGGTGTGAATTTGCAATTGACATTCATGGCGGCGGTGCAGATCTGCTGTTCCCTCATCATGAAAATGAAGCGGCACAAACACGTTGTGCTACCAATCACAATCTCGCACGCTACTGGGTACACAATGGCTTTATCAATGTAGATGGTGAAAAGATGTCCAAAAGTCTGGGGAACAGTTTTTTCCTCAAAGATGCCCTCAAAGCATACAATGGCGAAGTGCTTCGCTTTTATCTCCTGAGCACCCATTACCGCGGTGATTTCAACTTCAATGAAGAGGATTTGGTCGCTTCTAAAAAACGGCTGGATCGTCTTTACCGTCTTAAAAAACGACTTTTTGGACTTACAACCCAAACCGTTGCTACCGAGTTTAACACTGCACTTCTGGAAGTCCTAAACGATGATTTAAACGTCTCCAAAGCGTATGCCCTCATCGATGAGCTCATAGCTTCTGCCAATGATGCCCTCGATGCTAATCCCAAAGACAAAATCTTCCGCCAAACGTTACTCTCTTCTCTTCTTATGATTGAAAGAGTACTGGGATTTGGAGGGCAAAACCCGTATGAGTATTTTCAATTCGGTCTTGATGATGAGAGTAAGGCAAAAATCAATGAACTCATTGTTAAACGATCCGAGGCTAAAGCCCTCAAGGACTTTGCCGCTTCCGATGCTATACGCGATGAGTTGACCGCTATGAATGTATCTATTATGGATACGGCAAACGGTACGTTTTGGGAGATGAGTAATTGAAAGCGATCTATCAACGCTACTGGCCGTACATAAAAGGGTATAAATTCCATTATTTGATGGTTCTCATCGGCATATTGTTAACGGTGACCGCAACGGCAGGAACCGCTCATATTATGCAGCCGATCATGGACAACATGTTTATCAAAAAAGACCCTCAAATGCTTATCTTCATTCCGTTGCTGCTCATCGGAATCTATGTACTCAAATCACTGGGAAGATATCTCCAATCGGTCTACACCAATTACATCGGATTGCATATTATTTCGCGATTACGGGAAGATTTACTGGAAAAAATCATCCATATGGACATGCACTTTTTGTACATCAACCGTAGCGGTGAACTGATCTCACGCATTACCAATGACCTCGCCCGTGTCCAGTATTTTGTCTCATCTATGCTTCCTGAGCTCATACGTGAGAGCATTACCGTTATTGCTTTGGTCGGCTATGTAGTGTGGCTCAATCCCGTCTTAGCATTTTGGTCTCTTATTGTCATGCCCGTCATTATCGTTCCCCTTATCTCTATCACCAAACGGCTCAAAAAACTTTCTCACCATTCTCAAGAAAAAAATGCCGATGTCATGACACGATTGACAGAGGTCTTCAACAATAGCGAGATCATCAAAGCCAATGCGACCGAATCGTATGAACTGACACGCTTCAAGCAAGACAATGAACACTTTTTTAACATCAATATGAAATCAACCTATACCAATGAACTCGTCTCCCCCCTCATGGAAATCATTGCAGCCATCGGATTAGCAGCGGTGATCTATGTCGGAGGACGCGAAGTGTATGCAGGTAAGATGAGTGTGGGTGAATTCACCGCATTTTTAACTGCTGTAGGTCTTATTTTTCAACCTCTTCGCCGTGTCAGTTCCATCTATGGCAAGATCCAAGATGCCTTAGCCGCTAGCGAGCGTGTCTTTCATATCTTTGATATCAACAATGCCATCACCGATGGGGCTAGTGAGTTATCTGAAGCTATATCCAGTGTAACATTTGAAAATGTCACTCTCAAATTTGGAGAAAAAAATGCTCTCGAAGCATTAAACCTTACGATCCATTCAGGGCAAAACATTGCCCTTGTCGGACAAAGCGGCGGTGGAAAGAGTTCTCTTGTCAACCTATTACTACGCTTTTACGATGCCGATGAAGGTACAGTCACCATCAACAATAAAAATATAAAAGAGTACACACAAAACTCTCTGCGACATCAAATAGCAAGCGTATCTCAACGGGTATATATCTTTCAAGACACCCTTGCAGCCAATGTTGCCTACGGAAGTGATATTGATGAAGCAAAGGTGCTAGAGGCGCTTAAGATGGCGGATGCCTATGAATTTGCAACAAGCCTTCCTGAAGGTATTCATACTATGATGCAAGAATTCGGAGCCAATCTCTCCGGTGGTCAACGTCAGCGCATTGCGATCGCTCGTGCCATCTATAAACACGCTTCCCTGCTTATCTTGGATGAAGCGACCAGCGCATTGGACAATGAGAGTGAAAAGCGGATTCAAAACGCTCTAAACAAGTATTCCAAAGACAAGATAACCATCACTATCGCACACCGCCTAAGCACCATTATCCATGCCGACACTATTTTGTATTTTGAATCGGGTCATATCATCGCACGCGGAACTCATCAAGAACTTTTGGAAACCTCCGATGCATACCGTCGCTTGGCCGGTGAGATGGTTTAATTTTTACCCTTAAACCATTTTAGAGTATAATCGCATCAATTTATCCCATGAAGGCAACTACTATGATCGATTACGAATCATTAAAACCGTGGTTATTCAAGCTCCAGCCCGAAAATGCACATACATTAGGGGCTATTGCGTTACGCGGTGCCGGCTTCTGTCCACCTCTTTTAAACCATTTTATCACTAAATACTTTGTCACCCACGCATCACTGACCCAAGAACTCTTTGGGCGCACCTTTCTCAATCCAGTAGGACTTGCCGCAGGATTTGACAAAAATGCCACGATGATCGAGGGAACCTTGGCAATGGGATTTGGATTTACCGAAATCGGTACCCTTACCCCAAAACCTCAAGAAGGCAATCCTCGTCCACGTCTATGGCGTCATATCGAGGAAGAATCATTGCAAAATGCGATGGGATTCAATAATGACGGATTGTTTCGCATTTCTCACCGTTTAAAAAACATTTACCCTTTCAGCAGCCCAATTGGTGTCAATATTGGAAAGAACAAGCTCACGTCCGAAGAAAATGCACTCAAAGACTACACGACACTGATCAAAGCACTCCATCCGTATGCCGATTACATGGTCATCAATATCTCGTCACCCAATACTCCCGGATTGCGTGATCTGCAGAATGAAGAGTTTATTGCCCAGCTTTTTCAAACCGCCAAAACACTCACATCCAAACCGATCCTCCTCAAGATTGCTCCGGACATGTCTGAAGACCAAGCGGTAGCACTGTGTGTCCATGCTGTGAACAGCGGAGCGGACGGTATCATCGCTACTAATACCACTGTTGACTATTCGCTTCTTACCGATCCCGAAGACATTGGTGGCATCAGTGGAGAAGTATTGCGTGAGCGCAGTTTTTACATCTTTGATGCCATTGCACGTGAGTTGTTCGGAAAGACAACCCTCATAAGCGTAGGCGGTATTTCGACTCCTGAAGAAGCCTATCGCCGTATTCGTGCCGGGGCATCATTGGTTCAACTTTACAGCTCTCTTATTTTTAAAGGGCCTGAGATGGTCGAAGAGATCAACAGCGGTCTTATTGATCTGCTCGCTCAAGATGGTTACAGTTCTATTACCCAGGCCATCGGCGCCGATCGCTAATGAAATCGCTCACGGTATTATTTTTTACGCTAGGAACTTTAATGGCTTCATCACTGCCTCATTACGAAACCAAAACGCTTTCCAATGGATTGCAAGTCGTTGCTATCCCTATGGATAACCACTCATCAGTTATCTCAACCGATATTTTTTATAAAGTAGGAAGCCGTAACGAAGTCATGGGTAAAAGCGGTATAGCCCATATGCTTGAGCATATGAACTTCAAATCGACTAAGAATCTCAAAGCGGGTGAGTTTGACGAAGAGGTCAAAAGCATCGGTGGACTCAACAATGCTTCCACAGGTTTTGACCATACCCACTACTACATCAAATCCAGCAGCGAAAATCTCGGTAAATCACTTAGCCTTTTTTCTGAATTGATGCAAAACCTCAATCTCAAAGACGAAGAGTTCCAACCAGAGCGTAACGTTGTGGCAGAAGAGCGCCGATGGAGAACCGATAACAATCCGATGGGTTACCTCTATTTTCGCCTCTTTAACAGCGCTTATATCTACCATTCCTATCACTGGACTCCGATCGGTTTTATGAACGACATTCAGACATGGACGCTCAAAGACATCCAAGACTTTCATAAGACCTATTACCAGCCAAAAAATGCCATTCTCGTCGTAACAGGGGACATCAAACCTCAAACGGTATTTGAGGAAGCCCAGAAATATTTTGACACAGTCCCAAATACAGTTGATATCCCTACCATGAAGATCGTTGAGCCTGAACAAGACGGGGCACGACGAGTCATTGTCAATAAAGAGAGTGAAGTGGAGATGTTGGCCATCTCTTTTCCTATCCCTAATTTCCAACATGCTGACCAACCAAAACTTTCCGCTATCAGTGAGTTGCTAAGCTCGGGCAAAAGTTCACGTTTGTACCGTAAACTCGTTGATGAAAAGCGTCTTGTTAACCAAATCCATGCTTACAATATGGAGACGATCGATCCGGGTGTCTTTTTGTTTTTAGCCATCGCCAACAAAGGTGTCACTGCAGAGACAATCGAGAAAGAGCTTTACAAAGAGATCAAAGCGATACAAACCAAACCGGTCAAAAAAGCAGAATTGGACAAGATCAAGATCAGCACCCGTGCTGATTTTATCTACTCCCTCGAGAGTTCGACCTCGGTTGCCGAATTATTCGGAAGCTACCTTGCACGTGGGGACATCTCTCCATTGGAACGTTATGAAGCTTCTATTAACGCTCTAACCCCTAGCGATATACAAGAAACCGCTAAACGCTATTTCGATATGGATAAATCGACCACACTCATTTTACGAAAAGGTCAAAAATGAATCTAGTTACAGGATCTACAACTGCTTTGATTACCCCTTTTAAAAACGGAAAATTGGATGAGCAAAAATACGCACAACTCATTCAAAGACAGATCAATCATGGGATCAATGCCGTTTGCCCTGTAGGGACAACGGGTGAGAGTGCAACCCTCAGTTATGATGAAGACCGTATTTGTATGGAAATCGCTGTAGCAGTATGCAAAGGAACCAATACCAAAGTCCTAGCTGGTGCAGGCAGCAATTCAACCGCTGAAGCGATCAAAGCAGCTCAAACAGCTCAAAAATGCGGAGTCGACGCGATTTTTTCTGTAGCACCCTATTACAACAAACCGTCTCAAGAGGGTCTGTATCAGCACTACAAAGCCATCGCACAATCGGTCGGTGATCTTCCTTTCATGCTCTATAATGTCCCGGGACGTACCGTTGTGGACATCAGTGCCGATACCGTTATCCGCCTTTTTGATGATGTGGAAAATATTTACGGCATCAAAGAAGCGACAGGAAGTATTGAGCGTACAATCGAGCTGCTTTCACGACGACCTGAACTCAAAGTCTTTTCAGGCGATGATGCGATTGACTACGCTATTCTCGCTTGTGGTGGGGCGGGTATTACGTCTGTGACGTCCAATCTCTTACCTGATATGAAAAGCACCTTAGTGGCTAAAGCATTAGCAGGTGATTTTACGGCCTCAAAAGCCATTAATGATATTCTATACCCTATTAACAAAGCCCTATTCCTAGAATCCAATCCTGTGATGATCAAAGCCGCTATGTACATTGCAGGGCTTATTGATACGCTCGAATATCGCCTTCCTCTTGTTGCACCAAGTGCGGCCAACCTAAAAACGATCGAAGAGATCATGAAAAACTATACAATTCAAGGAGCATAAATAATGACAAATATGAAAGGCAAAACACTGGTTATTACCGGAGCCACAAAAGGGATCGGTCAAGCCATCGCTGAAAAATTTGCTCAAAACGGTGTCAATATTGCATTTACGTACAATTCCAATGCCGAAACTGCAGCCGTATTGGCACAAGGACTCGAAGAAAAATATGGCATCAAAGCACGCGCTTATCCTCTAAACATCTTAGAAACAGACGAATTTAAACCTCTTTTTGAATCCATTGATGCCGATTTTGACCGTGTTGACTTTTTTGTGAGTAATGCGATGATCTATGGCCGTCCTGTCGTTGGGGGATACGGTAAGTTCATGCGCCTTAAACCGCGTGGTCTTAACAATATCTATACCGCGACCGTCAATGCCTTTGTCGTGGGAACCCAAGAAGCGGCAAAACGGATGGAAAAAGTAGGCGGTGGTGCCGTTGTGACCATGTCCAGTACGGGAAATCTGATCTACATCGAAAACTATGCGGGTCACGGAACCAACAAAGCTGCGGTTGAAGCGATGAGCCGTTATGCCGCCGTAGAATTGGGTGAGATGAACATCCGTGTCAATGCCGTTTCAGGCGGTCCGATCGACACCGATGCTCTCAAAGCGTTTACCAACTACGAAGAGGTCAAAGCTGAGACCATCCGACGCTCTGCGATGAACCGTATGGGAAGCCCTAACGACATCGCAGGTGCCGTTTATTTTCTCTGTACCGAAGAGGCAAGCTGGATTACGGGTCAAACGATCGTTGTTGACGGTGGAACAACTTTTAGATGATCAATCTTCCCAATCTCCTCGCACTTTCCCGCCTTCTCGCAGCACCCGTGATGTTTTGGGTGATTCTCACTCCGCAACTCTTTACCGATAACGGCTGGCATGTTAGCTGGAGCTACTACACCGCGGCATTGCTGTTTGTCCTCGCAAGCGTTACCGATTTTTTTGACGGCTATATCGCTCGTGAACTGAATCAAATCACCATCGTTGGGCAAATACTTGACCCACTTGCGGATAAGATGCTCACATTGGCCGCCTTTTTAGGTCTGATGATGAACGGTGAGGCTTCGGCATGGGCCATCTATCTCATCATAGGACGTGAGCTCTTTATCACAGGTCTTCGTACCCTCTCACTGTCTGAGGGGATCGACATCAGTGCGTCGTTGACAGGAAAAGTCAAAACTGTCGCACAGATGATCGCCATCGGTTTTTTACTCATGCACTGGATGGGTGGAGAGTTACTACTATGGATCGCCGTTGCACTTACAATCTATTCAGGTGTTGAATATGTCGTAGGGTTTGCGAAAGCATATCGTACCAAGGAAACCGTATGAGTTGGATGATCGCTCTTCTTATTTTATCTGCCCTTATTTTTTTCCATGAACTGGGTCACTACACCGCCGCCCGTTTTTTCGGTGTCTATGTAGAAGTCTTCAGTATTGGATTTGGTAAAAAACTTTTTGCATTCAAGTGGCTTGACACACAATGGCAAATTTCCGCTATTCCTCTGGGCGGTTATGTCAAAATGAAAGGGCAGGACGATCTTGACCCAAGTGCAATCAGTAATGATACCGACAGTTACAATTCCAAAAAACCATGGCAACGTATTATCATCCTCTTAGCAGGCCCTTTTGCCAACTTTTTACTCGCGTGGTTATTGTTGTACGCTATTGCCCTTGGTGGACCAAAAGCACTCTCTCCGGTAATCGGTGCAGTTTCACCAAATTCACCGGCGCAACTCGCAGGTCTTCAAAAAGATGATAGGATTCTCTCCATCAACGGCGAAAGTATTACCCAGTGGGATGAACTATCCGATTTTATCGTCTCATCAAAAGGGACTTTAACACTGCAAATCCAGCGTGAAAATGCACTTGTGTTCACAACCCTTTCTCCTCATGTCAGTGAAAGCACCAATATATTCAAAGAAAAGATCTATAAACGGATGGTAGGTATCGCCCCTTCGGGTGAAATGCACACATTGCATCTTAGTTTTATCCAAGGAATTGGATATGCTACAAAGCAGACCGTTGATGCCTCGTTGATGATTTTTCAAAGTGTCCAAAAACTGATCACAGGAGTAGTGCCTACCAAAGAGCTTGGAGGAGTGGTGAGCATCGTTCAACTTACAGCAGATGCGTCTCAGTATGGGTGGATGAGTCTTTTCTTCTTTGCGGCACTCATCTCTGTCAATCTCGGAGTCCTTAACCTTCTCCCAATCCCCGCGCTTGATGGAGGGCATATCGTCTTCAATCTCTACGAGATGATCCGTCGAAAAGCCCCAAGTGAAGCAATTATCACCCAACTTACCATCGGAGGATGGGTCATCTTGCTGGGACTTATGACATTGGGACTGTACAACGATATAACGAGATTAATGCAATGAATACCTTAGAACAAAAACGTCATTTTGATGCCATTATCGAACGCATCGAGCGAGCCCGTATCCGTGTCAGTGAACACCACATTGTCAAAATCGTAGCGGCAAGCAAATACGTGGATGCAGATGCCATACGTGATTTGTATTCCATCGGGCAGCGTGCTTTTGGTGAAAACAAAGTACAAGACCTCAAAACAAAATCAGATCTGCTCGAAGAATTGCCATTAGAATGGCATTTCATAGGGACTTTACAAAAAAATAAGATCAATCAGCTCCTAAGTATTCGTCCGCATATGATCCACTCTATTGACACTCTCGAACTTGCGCTGGCTCTCCAAGAACGCTTATCCAGAGAGGGTCAGACCCTGCGCGCACTGGTTCAAGTCAACTCAGCATACGAAGAGACAAAATCAGGTTTTATGCCCGAAGAGTTCCTCGAACGATACGCACAGATCGTACATGAGTGTCCCAACCTCCAGCTTCAGGGAATCATGAGCATCGGTGCACATTCTGATAATCACGCTATTGTTCAAAAAAGCTTCGAAACGACCCGATCATTGTTTGAAAAACTCCCCAATGCCACAACATGTTCCATGGGGATGAGCAGTGATTTTGAACTCGCTGTCAAATGCGGCTCAAACCTCGTACGGCTAGGATCAATCCTTTTTAAACAAAAATAGTTATTTAAGATTTGTATAAGAAATCTTACTTTTTATGGTAACATATATGTAATATTTTAATAGGGATAAATGTGGACAAAATACGGATTAGGGCGACATTATTTGCGATGGGAGTTGTCCTCATCCTTGTTGGCTATTTTGTTTACTCAATTCTCCAAGATAAAAAACGGGTGCTGGATGAAAAAACCTATGCACACCGAATCTTACTCAAAAATGCCTATGAGATTTCGGTATTAGACACTGAAAAAGGGCTCAATCATTTTGCGTGTAAGATGATGTCGGATCATCATATTGTGGATGCCTTTGAAGCACGCGACCGCGATGCTCTTTATGCATTAACCCTCCCCTATTTTAACGATGCACACCTTCGCGGCGATGTTGATTTAACGGGCTTTATCCAAAGTGACGGATACCATTTCCTCCGTATTCAAGAACCGGAAAAATTTGGGGACAACATTACCAAGCAGCGTCCTATGCTAGCCCTTGCCATAAAAACGCAAAAGCCTCTTACCTCTTTGGATGTTACCAAATACAATATATCTCTTGTCAGCATTATCCCGATTTTCAAGGATCATAAATTTTTAGGCGTCGTGCAGGTATCTGCCGATATTAAACGAATACAAGAGCGTCTCAATGCCCACTCTGCGATCAAAAGCGCCCTTGCTTTTGACACCGTCGCTTTGCATAAAGTATTGCCCAATGATCGTTCAAAACAATACGGTCCCTACTCTCTGATCTCTTCCAATAATCGGTTGTTTGAGCAGTTACCTCAAAATTATGCCTTTATGGATTCCATACGCCATACCTATATGAATACGACGTATATCGTTGCTTCTCGAGAATTAACGACTTACGCACACCAACCGCTGGCACGAATGATATGCGCATTGGATATCACCGATGATGAGCTTGCATACGAAAAAGAGATTACTAATATTCTATTTATCAGTATACTGCTGCTCTTGCTTCTGGGTATTATTTTACAAATCGGTTTTAAAGCACTCATAAATCGAGTTCATAAGCTCTCGGCCAAGCTCTCACTGCAATTAGATAGCCAACTGCATACCGACACTCTTACAGGCTTGCCAAACCGAAAATCATTGCTTGAAAATATTCAGCAAAAAAATCATATCGCTATTTTACTTCTCAATATTGATAATTTTAAAGAGATCAACGACTTGTATGGCCATGAGATCGGTGATCAAATATTGCAAGAGATGGCAAAATCAATCCAAACCATCATCGAAGAGTACTCTCTAAAACTATATAAAATGCACTCAGATGAGTATGCATTGGCACTTAGTGACTATATCAATGTTGAAAAATTCGAAGCTATGTGCCAGACGATTCTTGATCGTCTTCATGCCGTCAATTGTGAGATCGATGACATTACCATTTTTATTACCTTTAGTATGGGGGCTGATATATGCTTCGATGAGGGTTGTGATTTACTCGGACGTGCAGATATGGCACTAAAAACTGCCAAGAAAAAAGGGTTTACATTTGTTAAATATCACGATTCTCTTCATATTAAAGAAGAGTATCATAAAAATATTGAGTGGAGCAAAAAACTCAAAGAGGCCATTAACCACAACCGTTTTGCTCTCTACTACCAAGGGATTCATGAGTCACGTACCCAAAATATCTTCGAGTATGAAGCTCTGATACGTATTATCGAGGAAGACGGTACCGTTGTAGCTCCCGGGATGTTTTTGGATATTGCCAAAAAATCACGCCTTTACTCCCATATCACAGAGTTTGTGATACGCAATATTTTTAAACAGTTGGCGACGACATCTCACCGCTATTCGATCAACCTCTCAATCGATGATATTCTTGATCCAAAAATGCAAACCATTCTTTATGAACTTCTTGCTGAACACCCGGTGGAAAACCGACTTATTTTTGAGCTTTTGGAAGGTGAAGGGATAGAGAACTATCAAGAAGTATCTGCATTTATTAACCATGTAAAAGAATACGGATGCCAAGTTGCCATCGATGATTTCGGAACGGGTTATTCCAATTTTGCCCATATTATGAAACTCAATGTTGATTACATTAAAATCGACGGCTCCCTCATCAAACGTCTCGATCTTGATCTCAGCGCTCAAGATATCGTTCGCACTATTGTTGAATTCGCCCACCGTTTAAATATTAAGACTATTGCCGAGTTTGTTTCGACGAAAGACATCTACGACGAATGTCTTGAACTGGGTATCGACTATGTACAAGGCTACTATCTAAGCGAACCAAAGCCGCTTAATTAAATTAATCCTTGATATTTTATTTTTTGCACAATATTTAGGCTATAATTTACAGAAGTCTCTTCACAAGGATTTGCTAGATGGAAAAAGTACGCAATAGAGCGTTATTGCTAACACTTGCGCTAGTTTTATTCCTAGTCGCCTTCTTCTTCATGTCCATCGTACAAGACAAGCAACACGTTTTGGACGAAAAAATTGCTGCACATCGTCAACTCATTGACAACTCCTATAGAATTGCCATGTTGGATACTGAAAAAACACTCAACCAATTTGCCTATAAACTCATGTCCGATCATGCTATAGCAGAAACATTCGAAGCGCATGATCGAAATGCTTTGTATAATCTAGCCATTCCTTACTTTAACGAAGCACATGAACATGGAGATGTTGATCTAGCCGGATTTATCCAAAGTGACGGCCATCATTTTTTACGCCTCACGGATCCTCAAAAATTTGGGGATGATATCGCCAAAAAACGTCCGATGATTGCACGTGCATTGGCAGAACAAAAGCCCATGACCTCGATGGATGTCACTCTTTACAATATTTCATTTGTCAGTATTGTCCCGATTTTTCATGGGGGGAAATTTTTGGGGATATTGCAGGTTTCTTCCACTATTAAACGCTTCCAAGAACGCTTAAACCTCCATTCAGGGATCAAAAGTGCCCTGGCTTTTGATGCCAAAAAGATCCATGCCCTTTTACCCAACACCTCTTTAAAAGAATACGCTTCATATGCCATCATCTCATCAAATGACACTCTTTTTGAAAATCTGCCATCCAACTATACGTTTCAAGAATCATTACGCCATAATCTAGGAAGTGAGAGTTTTATCATTGTTGCTAAAGAACTCACTACCTATGCAAACGAACCCATTGCCAAAATACTCTGTTCTTTTGACATTACAAAAAATGAGCAGACCTATCAAACTGATATTTTTCACCTAAGTGTTATCACGATCGTACTCATCGCTGTTGGTGCTTTGATTTTATATACCGGCTTTTCCCACCTACTTCAAAGAATCAATAAAGACATACAAATCAAAGAAGAACTTAACCAACAGTTATCCCACCAATTGTACATAGACCATCTGACAGGATATATAAACCGTCATGCACTTCTAAGAGACCTTAATCAAGAATCATTTTATGCAATCATTCTCCTTAATATTAATAATTTCAAGGAGATCAACGACTTTTACGGCCATGAGATCGGAGATCAAGTTCTCATATCTATCACCAATACTATTCAAAATGAGATCCAAAAATATCCGATGCGTCTGTATAAAATGCCCTCTGATGAATATGCAATCGCTGTATTAAAACCAATGTCAGGCCATGAATGTGAGAGTGTCAGTCAGTCAATTCTCAATGATATTCAAACAACCGATTTTATTTTTGCAGGTATCCATATACACATGACTCTCACCATGGGGATCAATATGCTTGTTCATCCTTACAATTCCGATGATCTGTCAACCATGTTGATCAATGCCGATATGGCACTCAAAGAAGCGAAAAAACGGCATAAAAACTATCTCATTTATAATGAAAATATGCACATAAAACAAGAGTATCATGACAATATTTTATGGAGTAAAAAGGTCAATGATGCTCTTAATGAAGACCGTTTTGTTCTCTATTATCAGCCTATTTACAATTCCAATGGAAAAATTGTAGAGTACGAAGCCCTACTTCGAATGATCGAACTGGATAACTCCGTAATAAGTCCCTATTATTTCCTACAGGCTGCAAAACGCTCAAATCTTTATGCAAACCTCACTAAGTTTGTCATCAGCACCGCATTTTCATTTATCGAAGCAACACAAGCCAGTGTCTCCATTAATTTCTCAGTTGATGACATCTTAGATACCCCTACAAGAGAGTTTTTATTCTATAAACTTCGTAATACATTACATTCAGATCAAATCATAATTGAACTCTTGGAAAGTGAAGGAATTGATAACTATACAGAAGTCATTTCATTTATCAAGCAGGTAAAAGAGTATGGCGTTCGTATTGCTATTGATGATTTTGGAACTGGTTATTCCAATTTTGCCCATATTCTGCGCCTCAATGTTGATCTACTCAAAATTGACGCTTCGCTGATCAAAAACCTCGATACCGATGTCAATGCACAAACCATTGTCAAAGCTATTGTCCATTTTTCGAAACAGCTTGGTCTTAAAACAGTTGCTGAATTTGTTCACACCGAATCGGTGTATCAAAAATGTCTTGAACTTGATGTCGATTATTGCCAAGGCTACTATCTCAGCGAACCAAAGCCTATGCATTTACTGAATATTTAATTCTTAGGATAAATAGCATGAAAACATTATCCATACTGTGTAATTTTTTACTGCTACTTCCGATTCAAGCACACTGTTATGAGAGTACATTTGGAAAAATACAAGGACAAGTTCGCGCTTTTACGATGACCGAAGAGTATCAAGAACCTTTACATGACTATGAAGGCACTGCAGTTGGAGGAAAGCTTCTCTATACTACGCCTCTATGGAATCATTGGCAAGCAACCATAGGTGCCTATACCACCCATTTCATCACCGACAATATTTTCACTCAAAATACGGAACCGCTTGCTTCCAATAAAAACTCACGCTACGTTGTCGGACTGGTAGATTCAACTAACTATGACAGATCGGATATCACAAATATCGGGGAAGCGTATCTTCGATACCGTTTGGATCAAAATTCCCTTACCGTAGGGCGGATGAAAATCGATACACCTTTCGTCAATCCCGAAGACGGACGGATGATCCCTACTTTTGTGCAAGGTATATGGGCCACTTCATCATTAAGCGATACAGTGAGTCTTCAAACGGGCTTTATCAATGCCTTTTGGAATCGCAACACACCTAAATGGAAAAGTGTTGAAGACTCTTTGGGATATGGCTATGAAATGGGGAATAGCGCGATTGCTGGAGCACCAGTAGCAGGGAACTACTATGGTAATACCTCTACCAACGGTTTGTACATTGCCAATATTCGCTATGAAGCTAATAAGAGATTACATTTGGATATATGGGACTATTATTTGCAAAATATTTTTAATCTATCTTATGCAGAAGCGCAATACACGCATCTACTAGGATCTCTAGAACTCTCTTACGCTTTACAATACATTCATCAGAAGCAAGCAGGTGATGGGGGCAATAGCGAAGATAACATTGCAGCACCTTCTGATGCACTCAAAGCAAAATCTTACATGCAAGAAGGTGAGCGAAGCAACACCTACGGTGCTAAAACATCTGTAAAATACCAAAAATCAAAATTCACCTTGGCCTACAATAAGACAAGTGATGAAGGGCGTTTTTTATTCCCAAGAGAGTGGGGTAAGGAACCCCTATATACGTTTCAAAAACGAGAACGCAGTGATGGAAGCGGAAACTGCCATGCATGGTTGGCGACACTCGAACATGATTTTGCACAAGAAGGGATCAATGGTTTAGATATGACAGCAGGATATGGTGAATATACTAAGACCGATGCAAAAGAATGGATTTACAACAAGTATGGACTACCAAGTTATGCCCAATGGAACATCGATATTTTTTATCGCTTTAGCGGTCCACTCAAAGGGCTTCGAGCTGAATATTTGTTAGTACGAAAAGTTGCCCGTGGGGAGACTTATCAAATTGCAGGTACAAGCGAATATAACTATATCTTTCGAAAAAATGGACTGATACAGCAAAATTTTATTCTCAATTACGATTTTTAAAGGAAAAAGCATGCCATTTATCCGATTTTTTGATGAAATATCCAATAAAGATGTGAGTATCGTTGGTGGTAAAAATGCCAGTTTAGGTGAGATGTACTGTAATCTCTCATCAAAAGGGATACGTGTCCCTTTTGGTTTTGCCACCACCGCACAAGCATATCGTACTTTTTTAACCGAAAGTGGGTTAATAGAGCCGCTAACGCACTTGCTATCGACGCTAAACCCTGATGATATGGATTCCCTCTCTCAGGTTGCTGCCAAGATCCGTGCCCTTATTCTCGATGCACCGTTACCAAAATCCTTAACAGAAGCTATTATAAGCGCTTATCGGACATTAAGTACCCACTACAACCTCCAAGACATAAGTGTTGCTGTTCGTTCTTCTGCAACGGCTGAAGACCTTCCTAACGCCAGTTTTGCAGGGCAACAAGAGAGTTTTTTAAATATCTCGGGTGAGGATCGTCTGCTTGAGCATGTACTGCGTTGCTATGCCTCCCTTTTCACCGACCGCGCAATCAGCTATCGTCATCGAAATGGATTTGACCATATGCACGTCAGCTTATGTGTGGGTGTCCAAAAAATGGTCCGCAGTGATCAAGCCAGCAGCGGCATCATGTTTACCATCGATCCTGATTCCGGATCGAACACTCTCATCATCATTAACTCAACCTGGGGATTGGGAGAAAACATCGTCGGCGGTAAGATCAATCCGGATGAGTTTACAGTCTTTAAACCGACATTGAACTCCTATAAGACTATTCTAAAACGTACATTGGGAAGTAAACGGTTGCAGATGATCTATGATCCCAATAACCTCACCCGTACACTGAATATTGATACTCCCTTACCATTGCAGTATCAATTTAGTTTGAATGATGAAGAGATCATCTCCCTCGCACAAAATGCCCTAAGCATTGAACAACACTACTCCACTCTTGCAGGATGTCAGACTCCGATGGATATTGAATGGGCAAAAGATGCCCTTGATGGACAGCTCTATATCGTTCAAGCGCGTCCTGAAACAGTGCAAAGCCTGAAGAGAAAAAATTTTTCACTTCTAACCTATCAATTCGACGGTGAGCCCATCAAAAACAAACTTCTCACGGGTACTGCCGTAGGGGAAAAGATTGCCAACGGACGTGTACGAGTCATCCATGACAGCAGTGAATTTCATTTATTTCAAGAGGGCGAAGTGCTCGTAACCGATAATACCGATCCTGATTGGGAGCCGGTCATGAAAAAAGCATCTGCCCTTATCACCAACAGAGGAGGCAGAACTTGTCATGCGGCCATCATTGCACGCGAGATCGGTGTAAGTGCCATAGTAGGCACAACGGATGCTACGACGCAATTGGTTGACGGTCAAGAAGTAACCATTAGCTGTGCAGAAGGTGAGGTAGGATACGTTTATGAGGGGATACTCCCTTTTCATGTAAATTCCCTTGATCTAAGTGATTGTGGGGAACCGCGTACCCATTTATATCTCAATATAGGTGATCCTCAAAGCGCATTTCATTACGCACAATTACCCAATCATGGTGTGGGACTTGCACGTATGGAATTTGTCATCAACAACACCATCAAAGCCCATCCGCTTGCACTAATCGATATGATGGAAGGGAAGACACCCCCTAATGAAGATGATATTCGTATCCTGATGCGAGGTTATCAAGATGCAAAACACTTTTTTCAAGAAAAAATCATGGAGGGAATCGGAACTATTTGTGCCGCATTTTATCCCAAACCGGTCATTGTCCGCACCAGTGACTTTAAAAGCAATGAATACCGCCATATGATAGGCGGTGAAGCGTATGAAAAAAACGAAGAAAACCCGATGATAGGCTTCCGAGGGGCTTCGCGCTATAACTCTCAAGTGTACCGAAAAGCATTTGAATGGGAATGTGAAGCACTTCAAAAAGTACGTGATGAGATGGGGCTTAGCAACATGCAGTTAATGCTACCCTTTGTCCGTACACCGCAAGAAGGTAAAAATGCCATTGCGATTATGAACACACAAGGGCTGGTACAAGGGGTAAACGGTTTGAAAATCTACGCCATGTGTGAAATTCCCAGCAACGTCATTCTCGCCGATGAGTTTTTGAAAATTTTTGACGGCTACAGCATCGGCTCCAATGATCTGACACAACTCACCCTTGGAGTAGATCGTGATAGCACTCTGGTTTCGTCTATCTTTGATGAACGTAATGAAGCGGTTAAACGAATGCTAAAAATGGCGATAGACGCCTGTAAAAAAGAGGGAAAATACATCGGTATATGTGGACAGGCACCCTCGGACTATCCCGAAATCACCCAATTTTTGGTAAATGAGGGAATAGAGTCTATCTCTTTGAATCCAGACTCTATCGTCAAGACATGGAAACTCGTTGTAGAATTGGAAAACACTCCTAGCTAAGGGTGATAATAAACCCTTTGCGTCCACTAGTGCAAAGCTCCACATTTCCACCGTGAGCGCTCGCAATGTTTTTGGCCAGAACCAACCCCAGTCCATTTCCTTTTTCTTTGGTACTTTTAAACGCTTCAAACAGCATTTTCTCATTGACGATTGCAATACCACTGTCGTAGATGGCAAAACGGTGTAAACCCTCTATATGAGAATACACGATCTCTACACTTCCCTCTTCATGCTCATCATCCAGCTCGATCGCATCGATCGCATTGAAAATAAAATTGGAAAAAAGCATCCCCAACAGATCCAAATCCCCTTGCAACTCAAAATCCTCTTCAGGAAAGACAAATTGGATCTCTTTGGCATAGCTGTAATAACCGATAGCATTTTCCAGCTCGTTGCGAATCACGCTCCATTGCAAAGGAGCTTTTTGGGTACTGATCCCTTTGGAAAACATCAACGTCGCTTTGATAATACGCTCGATACGATAAAGCGATTTTTGGATCTCGCTAACGATGGGTTTGTTCTCCTCTTTGACCCGCTTCATGAGCGTTGACGCTAACAAAGCAATCGAACCGATCGGATTACGGATTTCATGACTCAAATGTGCCGCCATTTGTCCCATGGTGGCAAGGTTTTCTTTGCGCTTTTGCTCGGTGATATCGGTTGCACTAAAAAGCTGTTTTTCATTATGCAGTGCCGATTTGATCAAATACGAGCGCTCTGTAAAAGTCACTTCATAATCCTGCTCATCCCAGCGCAATGTTTCAAACAAGTTTCCTAAGGCTTTGGCTTGGGAATTTTGCAAAAAAATCGAACCGTCATTCTCAACAATCCATATCGCATTGGGTAGAAATTCGATGACCTGTTCGATCGTTGATTGCAAATGGTCATAAGATTGACGAAGTGCTACATATTCCTCTTCGACCTTGTAGGTTTGATCGATAAGGGCTTTGAGCTCTTCTGGAGAGATTGTTTCAGACATTACACTTCCCCGATATGGAGAAGAATTTGATAAAGACCGTACGCATCTTCTGTCCCTGCCAACTCCCGAATCGAGTGCATTGCCAATGTCGGGACACCAACATCGATTGTTTCCACACCCAGTCGCGTTGCAGTGATGGGGCCGATGGTCGATCCGCAACCCATATCGCTGCGGGTGACAAAGGTTTGTGTTGCAACCCCAATTTTTTGAGCGCATTGAACAAACCGTCCCATCGTCCGTGAGCTAGTCGCATAACGCTGATTGGAGTTGATCTTGATTGCAACTCCTTTGTTTAACAACGGAGCATGCTCACTCTCGTGTTTTGAGGGAAAATTAGGATGCTGTGCGTGGGCATTGTCACACGATACCATGAGTGAACGACGCATAAGAGTAGAGAAATCATCACCTGCAATACGGCGCAGTACGTCTTCGACAAATGTTCCCCCTGCCCCTACATGCGAATCACTTCCCACCTCTTCGTGATCCATGCACGCAAGCATCATCGGATCTTTGGTATCCATCAGCGCTTGAAGTCCTACATAACAGCTCAATAGATTATCCAAACGTGCAGAGGTGATGAACTCGTTATGTATCCCCAAAAATGACCCTTTCTGTACATCATAAAAACTGAGTTCATGCGCCAGCAGTTTTCCGCTGCTCTCTCCCACTTCTTCCAATATCCACGACTCGAAATCAAACTCTTCACCGCACGCCATCATCGGGACAATATCGGTTTGGGCATTGATGGAACGGTTCGTATTTGCCTCACGATCAAGATGTATTGCCAAAGAGGAGACAATCCCTATTGGGCGTTTGATATCCACGAGCTTCTCACGGCGCTCACCCACTGCATCCAAATAGACAATCCGTCCCGCTAAACTCAAATCACGGTCAAACCATGAATTGAGTAATACCCCACCGTACGGTTCTACACCAAAACGGATCACTCCGGCACTCTTGGTCACCGGATTGGGCTTTAGACGCAGATGAGGAGAATCGGTATGCGCCCCAACTATCGTGTACCCTCTGTCCAACGATGGTGGATAGGTAAATGCCACGATAGAAGAGTCATTACGCGTAACGTAGTACGATAACCCCTCTTGCAATGACCATTTCATACACTCATCGAGCTTGACATACCCTGCGGCTTCAAGTTCACTTGCCATTTGTGCCACGGCATGAAACGGTGTCGGGGAAGCATCAATAAATTGGATTAGTTTTTCGTTAAATTCACGCATTATTTCTCCTAGAGTACATCAACATCTTCTAAAGCACTTAACTCTTCAAGTACCTTGTTATCGACCCGTATCGCTGAATCGATAACAACATCAGCGAGTTTTGATACGATGATGAGTTTGATCGCGCGACGTCCAGGATTACGGCGAATCAGTGTATAAAGTTTTTCTAACGGTTCAAGGTTATCGCTGAGGCGAATACGTAGCACCAAGGGCTCTTGCGGTGCTTCGACGATCTTCGTTTCGACCTTTTTCGCCTCTTTTTTGGCTTCAGAGAGAGTCATGATCTTCGTCACACTGATACGGGTGAACATCTCAGTGTGGGTCACTTTTACCTTGAACGCGATGGGTTCGTCCTGATCCATTTTTTCGAGCTGTTCGAGTTTATCCGTAAAGAGCATCATCTCGATATTGCCGTGAAAGTCCATGAGACTCACGAGGCCAAACTGTGACCCTTTTTTCGACATCTTGACTTTGATCTCTTCGACTTTACCGATGAAAATCGCACTCGAACCATCCGCGATGTTTTCCAATTCAGATGAGAGGGTGTAGTTGATACTGTCAATGGCTTCTCGGAAGTTATCGAGGGGGTGACCTGAGACGTAAAAGCCCAAGGTCTCTTTTTCAAATTCCAAAAGCGCTTTGAGATCGTATTCCTCATAGTTTTTGAGGGTTAGCTCAACCGTCATGACCTCATCATCATCCCCAAAGAGGCTGAATTGCGCATCTTTTTGCAGAGTGGAACTTTTTTTAGCGGTCTCCACCATCATCTCTACTTGCTCCAAGAGCGCACGGCGTGAATAACCGAAACTGTCCAAGCCCCCTGCTTTGATGATGCACTCGATCACCCGCTTGTTTACTTTTTGTGGCTCAATGCGGTTGATGAAATCTTGTATGTCTTTGAATTCACCCTCAACTCTGGCTTCGAGAATTGATTCGACTGCCGCTTCGCCAACACCCTTGATCGCCCCTAGACCAAAAAGAATCTGATCTTGACCATCTTTGTTGATGGCTGAGAATTCGAGCTGTGAGTGGTTGATGTCGGGCGCTCCCAAAAAGATTTTCATCCGTTTGGCTTCATCGATGTATTTGACCACTTTGTCGGTATTGTCTTTTTCACTCGTTAGCAATGCCGCCATAAACTCTTGCGGATAATACGTTTTGAGCCATGCCGTCTGAAACGTGATCATCGCGTAGGCTGCGGAATGGGATTTGTTAAACCCGTATCCCGCAAATTTCTCAATCAGGTCAAAGAGTTCGGAGGCTTTTTTGTAATCCAAGCTTTGTTTTGCTGCCCCTTGGCTGAACTCATCGTTGTAGGCCGAGAGGTCTTTTTTCTTACCCATTGCACGACGAATAATGTCCGAGTACCCCAGACTGAATCCACCGATAGTCTGAACGATCTGCATGACTTGCTCTTGATAGACGATGACACCGTAGGTGGGTTTGAGAATCGCTTCCATCGCAGGGAACGTATAGGTGATCGCCTGACGTCCGTGTTTACGCTCGATAAAATCATCCAGCATCCCGGATTCCATCGGTCCCGGACGATACAGTGCCAAGACCGCGATCAAGTCCTCAAAGGAACTGGGTTTAAGCCGTTTATTGAGGTCTTGCATACCCGAACTCTCGATCTGGAACATACCGATCGTATCACCGCTTTGGATCACCTTGTACACTTCGGGATCGTTTTCATCGATGGTGTGCCAATCGACCTCTTTTTCGTATCGGTTTTTGATCAGCTTGATGGCGCTGTCGATGACGTCGAGAGTTTTGAGTCCTAAGAAGTCGAATTTGATCAAATCGACATCTTCAAGATAGTTCAGAGAATACTGGGTGACAAACGTCTCCTCACCTGAGGGCTTATAGATCGGTGTCTTCTTCCATAACGGCTCATTGGAGATAACAACCCCCGCCGCGTGCATCCCCGCATTACGCTTTAGACCCTCAAGTTTTTTGGCAAATTCCCAAACGCGCATCGCAGACGCATCACCCTCGATGAGCTCTCGAATCTTCGGTTCTTTTTGGTAAGCACCATCTTCGGTTTTTCCCCCTTTGGTTTTACCGTTGAGGGTAATGCCCAATTCGTCAGGGATGAGTTTTGCCATGATGTCCGCTTGGGAGAGCGGCATATCGAGAACACGCGCGACGTCACGAATAACCCCTTTGGCCAACAGCGAACCAAAGGTGATGATCTGCGCTACTTGTTCACGTCCGTATTTGCGTACCACATAGTCGATGATTTCACCACGGCGTGCTTGCATGAAGTCCATATCGATATCGGGCATTGACACACGCTCAGGATTGAGAAAACGCTCAAAGAGCAAATCGTATTTCATCGGATCGATGTCGGTGATTTCCAAACTGTACGCGACCAGACTTCCCGCCGCCGAACCACGACCAGGACCTACAGCGATCCCCATACGTTTGGCTTCACGAACGAAATCCCAAACGATGAGCATGTAGCCCGGGAACTTCATCTGATTGATAACCCCTATTTCGAATTCGAGGCGATCACGGTACTCTTGATAACGCTCTTTTGGAACGTGTTTTAGACGCTCTTCCAAACCTACGCGGCAACGGTGGATAAAATACTCAGAGTCTTCTTCGATAACCAGTCCCTCTTCGAGGGCATATTCGGTCGTAAATTTAAAATTGGGAGGGGTAGGATTGCCCAGATTGAGTTCCAGCTGGCACTTATCGACGATCTCCTGCGTATGGTAGAGTGCTTCGGGGATATCGGCAAACAATAGCGCCATCTGCTCAGGCGATTTAACGTAAAATTCATGAACCGAGTGACGCATCCGTTTGGGATCGTCATAGAGTTTATTCATCCCGATACACATAAACGCTTCGTGATATTGTGCATCACCTGGGAATGTATAGTGGGTATCATTAGTAGCGACAAGTTTTATCCCTGCCTCTTGGGAGATACGAATCACCTGCTCATCGATGAAAAGTTGATCGGCAATCCCGTGACGCATAATCTCGAGGTAAAAATCATCCCCAAAGATATCTTTATACTCCAATGCGATACGTTTAGCTTCATCGTACCCTAAAGCCCCGTTTTTGACATTACGCTCACTGTTGAGATTGAGATGCCAGTTCACTTCACCCTGTAAACATGCCGAGGTGCAGATAATCCCCTCGCTGTTCTCACGAAGAAGCTGTTTATTGATACGGGGGAAGTAATAAAAGCCGTTGATGTAGGCTTGCGAAGAGAGATACATCAGGTTTTTATACCCGACTTCGTTTTTGGCAAACAAACAAACGTGAAAACGCTGTTTGATACTTTTATCTCCTAGTTCCTCACCGTTGTGGATGTACGCTTCCATCCCGATGATGGGTTTGATTCCCGCATCGCGCATCTGATGATAAAAATCGATCGCTCCGAACATGTTCCCGTGATCGCTCATCGCTACCGACGTCATACCCAACTCTTTGACCCGCGCCGCCAATGCCGAGATTTTATTGGCACCGTCAAGGAGGGAGTATTCGGTATGCAGATGCAGATGGGTAAACGGAGGGATGCTCATTCAAAAACCTTGGAAAAATATGAAAAGATTATAGTGTTTAGAGGGTAAAGGGGAGCTTTTAAAGTTTACATTTCGATAATATTTTATTAAGCCCGTCCGCAAATTCTCGAACGGTTTTGGCTCCAATGGCAGCAGGTCCTCCCGTGATTTCTCCCGAGTTGCGTAACTCTTCCATCAAGTTGCGCATAGCAAGGAGATGCTTGATGTTGTTCTCATCATAGATCGTCCCTCGTGGGTCTAGCCCAATAGCACCGATTGTGACGATACGATCCGCAAGCGGGATATCGGCAGTGATTACCAGATCTTGCGGTTCACAAAGTTCGGTAATACGATCATCGGCCACATCAGGACCTTGTTCAACGACTTGCATAGAGACAAAAGGGACATTTGGAATGGAAATATTTTTATTGGCGACGAAGATGGTGGTGATTTTGCGCTTGAGAACCGCGCGCATTAGAATCTCTTTGAGTGCGTTGGGAAACGCATCCGCATCGACGAGAATTTTCATTGCCCTTTATCTGCCTCTACCACTGCCTTCGCGACGTTGGCTGTTACTACGCCCTTCGCTACGGTTGCCTTCAGATCTGCGGCTTGAACTGTCGCGCTTTTGCCCTTGTGGCTTACCGCTTGGTGACTGACCGCCACCGCCATTTCCGCGTCCGCCTCCGCCGCCACGTCCTTGCATAATCGGCATTGCCATGATGGATGGATCAGGTTCAAATTCAGGAATAACCTCACGATCGAGCTTACGATTGATCAGACGTTCAATCCCTTTGAGGTAATCATACTCATCGACACACACGAGAGAAATCGCTTCACCCTCATTACCTGCACGTCCAGTACGCCCGATACGGTGAACATAGTCTTCTGCGATGTTTGGCAATTCTAGATTGACAACATGCGGAAGCTGATCGATATCCAAACCACGCGCTGCGATATCGGTAGCCACGAGAATCTTTACCGAACCATTTTTGAAATCAGCAAGCGCTTTGGTACGTGCCGCTTGGCTTTTGTTACCATGGATCGCTGCAGCACTGACCCCGATTTTTTGAAGATAATCGGAGAGCTTGTTGGCTTGGTGCTTTGTGCGAGTGAAGACCAACACTTGCTCCCATTTGTTCTCTTTGACCAAATGACCGAAAAGGGCACTTTTCTTGGCACAGTCCACCAAGATGACCTTTTGTGTCACAAGCTCGCTGGAGGTATTACGACGTGCTACTTCGACAATCGCAGGATTGCGTAAAATTGACTCACACAACGTCTTGATCTCATCCGAATAGGTCGCTGAGAAAAGAAGATTTTGTCGTTTTTGAGGCAAGATTGAGATAACACGGCGAATGTCTTTGATAAAACCCATGTCCAGCATACGATCCGCTTCATCGAGAATCAACATCTCTACATGGCGTAAATCCACTGTCCCCTGTGACATATGGTCGAGTAATCTTCCCGGAGTGGCGATCAAGATATCAACACCGTTACGTAAAGTAGTAATTTGAGGCTGTATTCCAACCCCTCCAAAGACAACCGCACTTTTATACGGTAAATATTTACCATAGGTTTTAACACTCTCACCCACTTGCGCCGCAAGCTCCCGTGTCGGTGTCAAAATAAGAACGCGGATATTGCGAGGACCTTTGACGTTTTTGGTACGTGTTAGTATCTCCAACATCGGCAACGTAAACCCTGCGGTTTTTCCCGTACCCGTTTGAGCGCCTGCGAGCATGTCGCGACCCTCTAGAATAAATGGAATAGCTTGCGCCTGGACGGGTGATGGAGTAGTATAGCCTTGATCCGTGATCGCTTTTAAAATCGGCTCTGAAAGTTTTAGATCTGTAAATAACATTAGTAATATTCCTTTGGATGGTTCAAGCAGACAAACAATGCAGAGGAAGTGAAAACCAAATGTGCAGATATTGAGCGGCTTACGGATTTTTCCGTTTTGATAGCCGTATTATAGCGAAATTTAACCTAGTACTTTATAAGCAAATATTCTTAAGCGCATAAAGACGTTATATCCTCCAATCAAAATTAAAACAGTTAGGCAAAGCATCCCTCTTATCCATAAACTTAGCCGTAAAATACGCTGAGACCATTATAGATGTGATTGCCAATAAAGAACCAAACGCTAATGTTGAAATTCCGCTAAGTCCTTGCCCTACAGTACATCCCATTGCCAGTATTCCACCAATACCCATCAACATACCGCCGATAATACCGTTTTTTAATTTATTGCTTTTTTGCGATATAACACATCCAAAACGGTATTTTTTATTGAAAAAAGACATCACAAAGGCCCCTATTACCATACCAAAAATAACACTGACACTAAAGGAAAGGGTACTGCCGCTAAAAAACATCAAATACTCTAATGTCTTACCCGATGGAAAGACAAAACTCAATGCCTCAAGAGGAAGCGGTTCAAAATCATCAAATCCCAACACTCCCGTCACATACCATGCACCTGCGATCAGCAATCCGACGATCACTCCATCCATACAGCTTAGCAAGTTTTTGAAACTCGGAACCACTTTCCACAATGCCACCAAAAGCAGAGCAATTACAACATAAAGTGGTACTGGTTGATTAGGAATCCATCCCGATACACGCAGTAACCATTCGTTTTTGACAATCGGCTCAAGACCGATTGTCAATATCCCTTTTGCGGTAATATATCCAAATACGGCAATAAAAATAATGGTTACCAACGAGTACAGATCACCTTGTGAAAATTTCACCAAATGTCGACTACTGCATCCATCAGCCAACATCATCCCTATACCAAACAATCCCCCGCCCAAGAGAATCGAAAAATAATTGAGATCTGTTTGCAGATAAACACTTTTAGCCAAATCTACCCCATACTGATGTGCTAAAAATTGAGAGGAGACGATGGCTGTTATCATGGCCATGATAACTGAAGCACTTCTGCGTGTAGACTTCGTCAGTACAAAATCTTTGATAGAACCGCTAAAACAAAATTGTGTCTTTTGAGCTACGATTCCATACGTTAGCCCTATCATAAAAGCAAAAATATTGACAACTTCATAAGCTTCTAATGATTCTAAGTAAGACATTGTCTACCATCCTCTTTTTTTGCAAGTATAGAGGAGAAGTGTAAAAATATTATAAAAACTTATTTATTCGTCATTATTTAATCGCTGTGCTAATTCACCCTTGTAATTTTCCAAGTCAAATGACTCAATACGTGCTACGCCGCTTTTGACCGCCGCTTGGGCCACACTGCTGGAAACTTCGACAATCAAACGCTTATCAAAAGGTTTAGGGATAATGTACTCTTTTCCAAATACCAGCTTTGTACCGTATAGCTCATTGAGATATTCAGGGACTTCGGCACGTGCCAATGCGGCCAATGCCATAGAGGCGGCTACTTTCATCTCCATGTTGATCGTTTTGGCACGCACGTCCATCGCTCCGCGAAAAATAAACGGAAAGCCCAACACATTGTTCACTTGATTAGGAAAATCACTGCGCCCTGTCGCAATGATAGCATCAGGACGAGCCTCTTTAACATCTTGGGGAAAAAGTTCGGGAGTCGGATTGGCGAGGGTAAAAATGATGGGATTAGAAGCCATACGCATAATATGCTCAATGGTAAAACTCCCCGGCTTTGAAAGCCCTACTACGACATCTGCATTTTCAAATGCCATCTCCATCGTCATCCCCTCACGTGCCGCAAACTCTTGCTTCTGAGCATTAATATCATTGCGCCCTGCATGAATCAGCCCTTTTGAGTCGCACATATAAATCTCACGCGCTCCCATAAATCGATAAATTCGTCCACAGCTAATCGCCGCAGCTCCCGCTCCGACAATCACAATTTTAATATTCTCCAACGATCTGCCAGTGATTTGACAGCCGTTCATAATAGCAGCCGATGAGATCACAGCCGTACCGTGCTGATCGTCGTGCATCACGGGGATATCCAATCTCTCGATGAGTCTGCGTTCAATCTCAAAACACTCAGGCGCTTTGATGTCTTCGAGATTAATTCCCCCAAAGGTCGGTGCAATCGCGGCAACCGTATCGCAAAAAAGATCAATATCCGTCGCATCCACCTCGATATCGTATGAGTCCAAACCGCTGAATTTTTTAAAGAGGATTGCTTTGCCTTCCATAACAGGCTTAGATGCCAATGCACCCAAATTTCCCAGACCTAAAACAGCGGTTCCATTAGAGATAACCGCCACCAAATTGCCTTTGGACGTATAACGGTAAGCATCGAGAGGATTGGATTGGATTGCTAGACACGGAGCTGCGACACCCGGAGTGTAGGCCATGCTCAAATCGTGTTGGGATGAAAAAGATTTGGTGATTTGGGTTGCTATTTTTCCCGGTTGTGGGAACTCATGATAGTTGAGGGCTTCTTCATTGATTGCATTATCGTTCGTCACAGGTATACTCCCAAAATAAATTGATCTATCTTACTCCAAGAATCCTTTAGCTTGTTATAACACCTACTTGATTACGTCCATGTTTTTTTGCCCAATAAAGACCTTTGTCCACACGCTTGAAAACATCGTTAAAAGTATCCTTTTCCTCAAACATTGCGACACCTTGACTGATCGTAACATGGGAGACTTTTGGAAAATCAGCATGCTCAACTGAAAAACGTAATTTTTCTGCCAAGAGTTGGACATTTTCCAAATCGGTACTCGGACTTAAAATAAGAAATTCTTCTCCACCCCAGCGTGCAAAAACATCGATTTGTCGAATAGTATCTTGAACAATCTTGACCAAATATTTAAGCACCTCATCCCCTACATCATGCCCATATGTGTCATTAACGATTTTAAAATGATCAATATCGATCAAAATCAACGATAGCGGTTGTGAAAATCGTCGTGATCGTTCCATCTCTAGTATCAATATATCTTCAAACTTGTGACGATTATAGACACCCGTGAGTTTATCGATTGTGGCAATACGCTCCAGCTCATCTGATTTTTCTTTAAGACTTTCAGTCAGCTCTTCATTGGCATAAATATATTTAGAGATACGATGTATAACGTAATACATGAGTAGTACAAAAACAGTTACAAGACCGATCAATATAACCTGATTCTTTTGTTCAAAATTCGCATATAGATCATCAGCTTGTTTTTGAAAATAAGTTGCTTTATTTCGTGAATATTGATAAAGTTTTGTAGTTATATCATTCAATTCTTTATAGGATGACTCATTAAATTTAAACAGTTTTTGCGCTTCATGCATATCATCATTTAGAACATACTGTATTACTTGCTCGCGTACCACTTTTCTCTCATTAAATAATATTTCCGTTTCATATACGAGTGCTTTACCTTGATCTCCCAATATCTGATGTTTGATCAGTTCTAAATTCTTTTTTGCTTCTTCCTCATGTAAATGAATATTATCTAAATGCCGAGCCAATTCTCTTTTATCCGGGAAAAAGACAATCTGCATAATATCTTCTCTGAATTGATAGATTTGGATTTGAAGATTCAACGCGGCATTGGAAACTTGAAGAGGATGTTGTGTAATAACGGTGGTAATATTATTGATATATTTGATCTGATTAAGTGCATAAAGGCGTGAGCCTATCGAAAAGACAATCAGTATAAAAAACGCAAAAAAAACGATCCAAATCTCTTTTTTACTTTGTTTAATTTTTGAAAACATCAAAACATCCAAATACTAGAGTTCTTAGTTTATAATATTCCTAGTTGACCTAAAAGAACCTTGTATACAATATTTTGTAAAAAAGCATCTAAAGTTCTTTACAATATCCAGCTAATAATCCACTACTAACTCTTTCATACGCTTCATCACCGACAAGCTTTTTGACGATAGCTAGAGCAAAACAGATTGCAGTTGCAGGACCGCGTGACGTCATAACATTGTCAGTTTGCACTACCGCTGCTTTGTCCCCTTGATAACCATCGACCTTGATCTGTTCCTCGATACCTGGATAACATGTGTACCCTACTTTAAGAACACCCGCAGCATCAAGAGCAAACGGAGCGGCACAGATTGCACCGATGTTTTTCCCCTTCGCATCCATCTCTTGTAGTAGTGATTGAACCGTTAAGTCTTGTGCCAAAGCTTTTGTACCGCCCCAGCCTCCGGGTAAAACGATCATATCCAGATCATCCGCTGTGATCCCGTTGATAGAACGATCCGCTTGTATCATCATTCCATGAGCACCTTTGATCAAAAGATTCTCATCCAATGAACCCATGATGACCTCGATACCCGCTCGACGCAGTACATCGATGATGTTCACCGCTTCGATCTCTTCAAAACCTGTTGCTATTGGGACTAAAACTCGTGGCATAAAGACTCCTAGATATTATTTACTCGATTTCTAAATTATAGCTCAACTCACTGTTTTTTCGGTGGTAAAAAGTTCTCACCTGTTACGACGCTTTTACCCGTCTTATCTTCGAGTTCGAGACGGGCCTTTTTAGCGATATTTCCACCTTTTTTACTCGCTTTGGCATTTTCAACGACCCCTTTAGCTTCATCTGATTCAGCGATTTGTCGTGTCGAGAGTTCGGCTAATGCAGTAAAAATAAGCTCCGCTTCGTTCATATGATCTCTGAGATTTTGAGATTTCAGCCCTTTGGTCTCTTTGTGTTCTTTTACACTCAGCCCACTCCACTCTTGGTGGATGATGTTGGTGAGCATCGCAAATTCATCCCCTTTGGCTACACCGTTCTCGCTCCAATAATCAGTAAGCTTATTTCGAGTCTCCTGCCCCATCATCCGCTGTTGTATCCACTTCTCGCTTCGTCCCTGTTGTTGCCAGTATTCGCGGGCGCGGTCTACACTTTGGGCAGGATCGGACATCTCTTGGAGCCGTTCATGTCCTACTTTAGCAAGCCACATTTTAAAAGGCTCTGCTTTCGGGGATGGGATAGATTGTATCAGGCGTAAAAGCTGTTCGACTGTTGCCACGTCGGTGAGCCGCATTTTGCCGTCACTTGCTTTCATTTTCAAACCGTGACAATTTGTCACGGTTTCATTTCCCTCTTTTTTTAGACGCTCTTTGAGTTTACGCCAATACGATTGAGGATCAATACTCTCACTTAAAATTGCTACTACATCAATAATAGAAAAATACCATATTTCGGTATTCTCATCGTAGCTTCGCCGTATCTGCTTACTCTCGAATACTGCTAATGATGTTTCATCCATTGAGATTACTCCTCAAATTATTTGCCTTCATTGTATCCCGTCGCTCAAAAATGAGAAAAAATATGGCAGGGTGAAAAATTATTCTGTATCCTCATAAGGAAATCTCCATTGATATATTAAAAGTAGAAGTCCTAAGCGTGCTTTATCTATATCTTTTCTAAAGTATTCTCTTGTAGTGTCATCCATATTGTGAAATACATACACAAAGTCTTCATAGCAAAATTCATGCATAATTCCATCAACAGTTAATGAACCAATAATTTTAAATTGATCCATTACTACTAGTTCATCACTATTATAAAATGCTTGTACTAAATCATCATCGATCATATAGGTAGTTCCAGCGGGAAGTTCTATTCTATTTCTAATTTTTAACTGCTTTGGTTTTTCCAATCTGGCATCATGTCCATATGATGCAGTCTCAAAAATCTCCTTAAATGCCGTATATGCTCTATTCTGCTTTCGAGTTAGCGCTCCATTATCAATGTGAAATGATGAAAATCTTGTGGAAATCGTATATGGATAACGTATCAATGCAGGAATATGAATTTGAAACCAACAATTGCATATATTTTTATCTTTTTTTATATCAAATAAATTTTTCATAGCTGGATCACCAGCAATCTCTATTAGCTTCTCTCTAATCATATCTCTTGAATGATCAGGGGTCATCGCCCATGTTAAACCATTGTGATTAAAAGCAACTTTCGTAACATCTATTGCAATACAGCCAAATATTGTTCTGGAATTACTTTTTTTTGGCATTCTCATTTGAAGTTGCTTTTTAGCTTCATTGATTCTCAAAGCAAGCTTATTTATAGTTGCTACTCTTTTGCATTCTATATAAAATGCTTCTTTTTTTGTATAAACAATTACATCTGTTTCTGTAGAAACATCAACATCACAGCCTGTTTGACAGAAATAACTTGCAATTCTCAGTTCAAACTGTGTATTTCTAGATTCAGTATCTGAATCTAATGCTGCAAAATCCCTACCACAGACTATTTTTTCTAACTTTTCATCTACTCCTTTTGGAATATGAAAAATCAGACCTTTGTATATCCACATTAATTCATGTACTTCTCGCATGATATATAAATGAATAGATAAGGAATTTTCACATGGAGAATCTTTTGAATTTTTAAAAATATTTAATACTTCTTTATAGTCTAATAGCTCTTGAGAGTTTCTTGATAAATGCAACTTTAGATATTTTATGTATCTCTCTATTCTAGTATTTTCAGTAGATATTCCACGTTCTATAAGAAGTTTATCAAATTGAATAAGATCACTTAAATGATGTGAAGTTTCCAATCCAGACAAAGTTTCTTCTGGTAGAGAATACTTCAATATATTTGGCTCAGTTAAATTACTATTAATTATAAAATTTTCCATTTATTATTTTTGATTCTTGCTATTGTTTCCATCAACAATATTTGCTAAAGCTATTTTTACGGAATAGTTTCGGATTTCGGAGAGACTTATCATTGGGCTTCTTTATAGTATTTGTTATCGACTATTATACAAAAATTATGAAAAAGTGTGAGAGAAAATGATATTTTGAAAGAAAATAGAGATAGATTCCGTGTCGAAGCACGGAATGAGGGAGAGGTTACCCTTCGACAAAACAAGGGTACCGCTCGTGAAGCGATGTTTCCTTGAGTTCAGGGCGAACGGAGGAAAGGAGCGTGAATTACTTCACTTTTTCCATGTATTCACCCTCAACGGTGTTGACACGGATGACATCACCCTCTAAAACGTGATAAGGAACTTGCACAACAGCACCTGTTTCCAATGTTGCCGGTTTTTTAGAGCTGCTTGACGTGTCGCCCTTGAAGTTTGGTGGGGTATCAACGATTTTAAGTTCCATGATCTCAGGAGCGTCAACGCTGATCGCTTTGTTGTTGTGGAAGATCATCTCGACATTGGTACCGTCTTTGATCCATTTCATCGCATCTTCACACTGCTCGTACGTAAGACCCAATTGCTCATACGACTCATTGTCCATAAACTGAAGCATTTCGCCATCGTCATACAAGAACTGCATCGTTTTGTGTGCCATATTTGGTACTTCAAACTTATCTCCGGCGTGAATCGTTTTTTCAACAACTTTACCGTTCATAAAACTTTTTACTTTACAACGGACAAATGCCGCCCCTTTACCCGGTTTAACGTGTTGAAATTCTACTACGCGGTAAGGAACGCCCGTGATTTCGAGACGTACCCCTTTTTTGATGTCGCCCATGCCGATTGTTGCCATGCTTTATTCCTTCGTGAATACTATATTTAATCGAATTTTACCGCAAACCGCTTTGAATTCCAAACATAATGTAGTTGTGCTATCATCTAACCGTAAACAATTGTAAAAAATAGATAAATTTAGGTAAAATACTTATTATCAATTTACTTATAATAACAATAAGTATAAAAAATAAAAAAGGATCTTGTCGACATGTCACCCATCATCCTTCGCTCACTGCTATCGTGTTCTTTACTCTTTGCATCTCTTGAGTTACACGCTGCACCGCTCAGCCTCGATAACGCCATCGAACTGCTCAAAATACAAAACCTAGAGATCAAAACAGCATCACTGGACGCACAAAGTGCCCAGCGTGATCGCAAAGTAGCCCAAGGATACTCCTACGGATCACTGGATTTCACCCAAACCGCGAGTCGTTCCAACGATGCATTGACTGTATTTGGATCTAAACTCACATCGAGAGAAGTAGAGGCTGCTGATTTTGGAATACAATATCTCAACTACCCGGCGTATCAAAACTACTACCAATCCAAACTCACCTATACACTTCCCCTCTACACGGGCGGCAAGCTAAGCGGCTATGAAAAAATTGCCCATGAGATGGAAACCATAAAACAGCTTGATACCCAAAGTGTAACGGCAGAGAAAATATACCAAACCCGTAAAAGCTATTACGATATGGCATTGATCGAAGATTCTATGACACAAATGAATCTTATTTTGAACAATATCACGACATTGGAAAAAACCGTAACCGCTATGGTTCATGAAGGATATGCTAAAAAAGTGGATTTACTTGAAGTCCAAGCAAAAAAAGCAAACGTCACACGCATGATCCAAGAGATGAAAAACAATCAACAGCTCATCTACCATTTTTTGAGTTTTTTGCTTAATCAAGATGTGACCGAAATTACCCTCCCAAATATTCAAGAGCTTCAGACCAATATCACCCAAGCTGATGTGATCGCTTCCAATCTGGATTTACAAAAAGCATCCAAAGGGGTCGAGATACGAGAACATATGATCGATGTTGCCAATGCCTCTTATCTGCCTCAGATCGGTGTCTTTGGTGAAGCCGCTACTGCGGACAATACGTTTATGACTAATCTAAGTGATCACAAAGCTTACACCATCGGAGCACGTCTGAGTTGGAATATTTTCAACGGCGGCATCGACCATCAAGCAATAGAAAAAGCACGTTTGGAACATCTCAAAAGCAAAACGCAAACTCAGCTCGCCCAAAAAGGGGTTGTACTGCAATACGATCAGATACACACCCAAATACAAAATGATGATGCACAGATCCAAAGTCTAAGCCAAGAGCTTGAACTCTCAAAAGAGATCTATCGTAACTATGAGGGACGCTACCGCGAAAATCTTGTATCGATGAACGATGTTCTCATCAAGCACTCTGGGCAAATCGAAAAAATAGTAGCCCTTCAAACCATCAAAAACCAACGAAACGAGCGTCTTTTCGCCCTCGAAAAACTTATTTCCGGAGCTAAACAATGAAATCATGGATCTTATTTTATACCCTAAGCGCTGCTGTAAGTGCAGCAGGACTGAGCCTCTCCGGAAGTGTTTTTAGCGACAACCAAAAAATGATCACCAGCCGTAACATGGGGTTTGTGACACAAGTCAATGTTTCAGAAGGTTCACGTGTACGAACGGGAGATTTGCTCTACACCATCGATTCTCAAGAGATCGATTCGTCTAAAGCTCAGGTCGAATCCGCGATTGGACAAGCAGAACTTTCGCTTCAGATGTATAAGAACCAATATCAAAATGTCGACATCAATCTAGAGAGAAACAAACGCCTTTTAGCACAAGACATGGTCTCTCGCTACGAAGTTGAGAATCTAGAGCTTGCACGTAAAAACCTCCTAAACTCCATCAGTATTGCTCAACATCAAGTGGAACAAGCAAGAGCACGTCTCAAAGAGGTCAATAACCAATACCGCTATTTGCGTATCGTTGCCCCTAATAACGGTGTGATTATCTCTAAAAGTATCAAAGTGGGTGAGATGGCGATGCCTGGGATGCCTACTATGGTCTTAGCAGACATGAGTGATCTAAAGATAAACATCGACGTTGCTGAAAGTAATCTCAAATTGACCCCAATCGGTAAAAGAGTAAAAGTCTCTATCCCATCTGTTGGCTATATCGGGATTGGAACGATCAGTTCTGTGATCCCTAGTTCCAACCCTATGACCCATACATTCAAAGTCAAAATTTCATTCAAAGCAAAACAGGCTGTCTATCCCGGCATGTACGCACTCGTCGAAATCCAGTAGGAGAGTACCATGTCTGTTTCTCACAATATAGAGCCCAAAGACATCGCGGGCAAACTGGCCAAGACCTTTATCCGCAATCCACTCACCCCTATTTTAGGACTTTTTTTGCTTATCATCGGATATCTAGCACTAGAGATGATGCCGCGTGAAGAGAATCCTCAGATGGTCGTCAGTGGGTCAACCGTCATCATCGCCCTGCCCGGAGCAACCGCGCGAGAAATAGAAACGGTCATCTCCAAGCCTTTGGAACAAAAACTCAAAGAGATCAAAGGTGTTGAGCATGTTTACTCCGTTTCCATGGACAATGTGGCAGTACTCAATGCGGCCTTTTACATCGGACAGTCAAAAGCAGATTCCAATCTAAAAATCTATGACAAAATCATGCAAAATATGGACATATTGCCAAAAGGCGCCATGCAACCCATCATCAAGCCGCTGGATATCGATATTGACATCCCCATCGTATCGGTTGCTTTTTATGCCAATGATCCGTCTATGGACCCGACTACTTTATATGATCGTGTCAAAAACATTCAGCACCGTATCAATGCTTTAAATGACGTTGCCGTAACCAATATCAAGGGGGGTAAAAAGCACCAATACAATGTGACCGTTGATATGGAACGCTTAAGCGGCTACAACCTCTCACTGGGACAAATCGTACAAGGTGTCCAATCACTCTCCTACAATGTCCCCGAGATCAAAGGGAAAACGATTTCCAATGAGATCGTCATGATCGGTGTTAAAAATGCGATTGAAAGTGCCGAAGATGTCGGTAATATCATCATCTCTCAAACTATGGGGGCCCCTGTCTATTTGCGCGATGTAGCAACGATCAGCCAAGGGGAAGATATCCAAAACTTCAAATCCGCACTCATTAGCGTCAAAAAACCCGATGGCAATTTTTCACCTCTTATGCATCAAGTCACCCTGACGGTATCCAAACTCCAAGGGGCCAATTCGGTCATTATCGCCGACGAAGTCAAAAAAGAGTTATCAAAATACAAAGAGACCCTCAAAAACGAGGGGATCAATTACGTCATCACTCGCAATGACGGTGAAAGAGCCGATGAAGCCGTCAATGAACTCGTCTTTCATCTGCTGCTTTCGATTGTCATCATCGCCATCTTGTTGACACTGGTACTAGGATGGAGAGAGTCTCTCATCGTGACGTTTACCGTTCCCGCTATCTTGGCGATCACATTGTTTGTGGCGTATCTCACAGGACAAACGATCAACCGTATCACCCTCTTCGCCTTTTTACTCAGTCTGGGGCTGCTTGTGGATGCCGCGATCATCGTTATTGAAAACATCCATCGCCATTTTCATGCTCCCGGTGCCGCTGATGAGGATATTGATGAGCTTATGACGCAAGCCACTGACGAAATAGGTGCACCGACGAATATCGCGACGTTGGCGATCATCCTCACGATGGTGCCTATGGCTTTTGTCGGACAGATGATGGGACAGTTTATGACCCCCATCCCTGCCAATGTCCCTGTAGCCCTTATTGCATCGCTGTTTGTAGCGTATATTTTCACCCCTTATTTGGCAGTGCGCCTTTTGAAAAAACCCGATCATAACTGTGAGGTTCACTGATGTATCACAAATTTGAAAAGTATTTACACAATGTTCTCGAAACACCCAAAAAGAAAAAACAGATTCTCTGGGGAACATTAGCCGCATTCATGATTGCTGTTGCTCTCATCCCTTCTAAAATCGTGTTGGCCAAGATGCTTCCGGAAAAAAACAACGATACCTACACCGTTTATATCGATCTTCCCGTAGGAAGTTCCATAGAACAAACTTCCCGTGTGAGTGAATGTGTCAGTGCAATACTGCAAAAAGAGACACAGGTCATCGATACCGAAGTCTTCTTGGGCAGTGGTGCTCCCTTGGACTTTGCGGGACTCATCAAAGGGTCTCATTTTAAAAACTCTGAAAATGTTGCCGAGATCGTTGTCAACTTGACCAAAAAACATCATCGCGATGAACCTTCCTACAGTATGGTCCAACGTCTTCGTCCCCAAATCCTCCAAAACTGTGAAACGCAAATTGCCAAAACCAGCATCAAATTCACAGAACCTCCTGCAGGGCCTCCGACAATGGCCGCGGTTGTTGCAGAAATTTACGGTGAAGAGACCAATGAGATCCGTCACCTAAGCCAACAGATCAAAGAGGTCTTTGGAAAGACCAAAGGGCTCGTTGATGTAGACATCATGCAAGACGAAATCATTGATAAGTTTGAAGTGCATGTCAACAGTGCCAAGATCACCCAATCCGGTCTGACCATACAGCAGGTGAACGACATCTTGTATATGGCGTTTGAGGGGATGAACATTGCAGTCAAAAACAGTCAAAATGCCAGCGAGCAGATCCCTATCTTCCTGACATTGAGTCCTCAAAATAAAAAATTTGACTCTCGGTTGCAAGAAGCAATCATCATGAAACTCTCCAGCCTCAACTTGATGAACACTATGGGGATGATGGTCCCTATCACGGAAGTAATCGATATCGTCCCCGTAAAATCCAATCCCCGCATCATGCACAAAGATTTGCGAGAGATGAGCAATGTCGTAGCCCAAACCGATATGGTTTCCCAAGTCTACCCCCTGATGGAAGCACGTACAAAAATCTTAGAAGAACTTGACGACGAGTACACGATCCATAAAACCGGATTGTTCGATCTGGAGTTGGTCGATAAAAAGAGCCATCAGCATTACGAGCTGAAATGGGATGGAGAGATGAAGGTGACGCTGGATACCTTTGTCGACTTGGGTGGTGCATTTATCGCGGCGCTGATACTCATCTTCTTACTTATGGTCGTCTATTACAAAAGTTTTGCCCTCTCAGGGATTGTCCTATTGGGGAGTTTTCTCTCCATTATCGGTGTTATCGTGGGTCATTTCATCATGAACCTTTTTACCGCCGATACCTTTTTTCTCACCGCAACCTCACTCATCGGTTTTATCGCCCTCATTGGTATCAGTTCACGTAATTCCCTGCTGCTTATTGATTTTACCAAAACACTCATGGTTCAAAAAGGGATGCCCAAAAAAGAGGCGATCGCTTATGCTGCCGCAACCCGAGCTAAACCGATCTTTTTGACCGCTGCAGCGATTATCCTCGCTTCTACCTTGCTGGCTAGCGATGCGGTTTTTGGAGGATTAGGGGTATCACTGATCTTTGGTACGATCGCCGCAGTAATCGCCTCATTGATCGTAGTCCCGATTCTGATCGATAGTTCGGATTTGGAACATCATTTCAATACTAAATTAATCCAAAAAATGGATATGAACAAACATTATTTATAATTTTGTACTATAATGGTGTCCATCATAAAGTAGTATTTTTGTAACAAAATGAGAGACAATTGCAATCCATTAGAATATCCACTTTCAATGTTTTAAATGAGCTCAAGAACATCGCACAGCAAGAGCATCTCCCGCTGGAAGCGATTGATTTTGACCTACTCTCCTATCAGACTCAATACAAGGGAGTCGTTGATGAAGAGTGGCAAGCGATCGATGGCGACAACCTCGAAGATGTTACGACTGAAGTAGAGATCCGATCAAAGATCTTTCTCCTTCGACAAGAGTACCAAATAGAGATCCGACCTGCTGTACAGCACCCCCATTTTGATCTTCGCTTTAGTATGGCTTTTAATAAGTATCGAACCAAGATCGTAGCCGTTATCGATCCCTCTTCCAAGCTTCCCCTCAAAAAAGGGATACAAGAGTATATTAAAGAGACTATCTACAATAAAAAACTGCGCAACGGCTATATGGTCGGGATTACCGATAAAACACTTAGCCAAGAGATCAATGCACTCCTTCTTAAAATCCAAAAAGAGGGTCCACTAAAAGAGCCCTACCGATTACCGATTGCAACGTTTTATTCCCCTGTTCTTCCCATTGATGACAACTTGATTTTGCACTATAAAAAAATACAGCGTGAAAACAATTTGGTTGACGGTGTCAATATAGATGATCTTATCTTTGAATACACATTTGCCGTTGAAGGTATGGATGGGCGCAGCTGTACGGGTGAGCACATTCAAATCGCTGAACCGCTTGTACGCTATAAGAGTGCCATAGGTATCGATCCTCAAACCATGCGAGCCGAAGAAGATCATCAATCAATCCGTTTTTTTGCGACTAAATCAGGATACGTTGCGCGTAAAGGCGGTCTATTCACCGTCAGTCAAGATCTTCACTTAAAAAGTGCCAGTTTCAAAGCTACCGGCTCACTCGAAGCGGGTAGCGAAAAAGAGATCAATATTAATATAGGCGCCGGCGAAGAGGGTGATGACGCTATAGGCTCAGGAGTCAACATCGATGTTCAAAGCTTGAATGTCAAAGGGACGGTTGGCAGCAATACTAAAATACAAGCGTGTGAAGTGACCATCGGGGCGCAAACGCATAAAAAATCATTAATTGAAGTTGAAGAGAATGCCACTGTCCACCTCCATCGTGGAAATCTAAAAGCCAAAAATGCCTCTATCCAGATTCTTGAGGCCGGGACCGTAGAAGCCAAATCGGTCTATGTCAAAAACATGTCCGGTGGAGAGATCATTGCCGAACGGGTCATCATCGATGTCCTCTATTCCAATGCCAAGATCACAGCCCTGGAGTCCATTGAGATCAAAAGCATTGAAGGCAATGGTAATGAACTCATCATTGACCCTAGAGCAATTCCCAGTTATTATGATCAGATCACTGCTTTAGAGGGTGAATTAGCACGCAAACAATTCGAATTGAAACAAAAAGGGAAAGAATATCTGGACAAAGAGATCGCACTCAAAGAACATCATACCCGCATACAACGCACCATTGACAATATCGCTGCCGCAAAAAGAGAAAACCGTGAACCGCTCAAAGCCGATAATGTACGAGTGATGCAGTATAAAAATGCCGTAGAAACCCTAAAAAATGAAGAGATAATGATCAAAGCACACGAAGAAGCTATTCATGCGGTTGAGCGTAAACTCGAGCAACTCTATGATGCTGATTTACATGCAGTCGTTACTCATCATAAAGAGTATGACGGTCATACCCGTATCCAATTTATCGATCCAAAAACGCACAAAGTCCATGCCATTTCCCCTAATGGACGTGTAACGAATGTTAAGCTACACAAAGAAGGGGATGAGAAAAAATTCTTTTTTGAGTCCTAATGAGCAAGAATTATATTTTATAACACAATGAGACACTTTGCACGCAATTAAAATAAAAACTTTTACCATTGTCAATGAACTTAAAAGAATTGCACAGCAGTGGAATCTTCCTCTCGATGCTATTGATTTTGACTTGCTTTCGTATGAGACACTGTATCAGGGAGCCATTGATGAAGATTGGCGTACATTTGATGGTAACAATCTCGATGAGATCACCACTGAAGTGGAAATACGCTCACCGCTATTAATGATCAAACAGGAATATCAACTCTTAGTCCATCCTCACATACTTAATCCCTATTTTGATCTTAAATTCACTATGGCCTCGGATAAGTACAAATCCAAGATCGTAGCCGTTATTGACCCCTCTTCCAAACTTCCGCTCAAAAAGGGGTTGCAAGAGTATATAAAAGAGACTATCTACCGTAAAAAATTGCGCAGCGGTTTTATGATTGGGATAACCGACGGGAACTTAGAACAAGAGATCAATGCGATGCTTCTCAAGATCCAAAAAGAAGGCCCCCTTATAGAACCCTACCGATTGCCCATCGCCCATTTTTATCCCCCTTCCGCCCCGACCAATGATAATATCCTACTGCATTATAAAAAGATACAGCGTTCCAATAATATACTACACGGCGTTGAAACAGATGACCTTATCATCGAATATATATTTGCAAAAGAGGGAGTTGACGGGCGAAACTGTGCGGGAGAGCATATCCATGTAGGCAGTCCGCTGATTCGATACGCCAACGCTATAAAAACCGATTCTGAAAGTATCAGAGCCCAGACAGATCATCTCTCTATACGGTTTTACGCAATCCGATCCGGATTTGTCGAACGAAAAAATGGTGTTTTCACTGTCAGTCAGGATCTGCATCTAAAAAGTGCCAGCTACAAAGGGACCGGATCACTCGAAGCGGGTCAAGAAAAAGAGATCAACATCAAGATAGGAGCAGGTCAAGATGGTGATGATGCGGTAGGGTCCGGTGTCAATATCGACGTCCAAACACTGGATGTCAAAGGGACCGTTGGCAGCAACACCAAAATCCAAGCCTCTGAATTGACCATCGGGGCACAAACGCATAAAAAGTCTTTGATCGAAGTAGAGGGTAATGCTACCATTCATCTGCATCGCGGAAGTCTAAAAGCCAAACATGCTACCGTTGATATACTCGAAGCAGGCACCATAGAAGCGCAAAGTGTTTACGTCAAAAACATGTCAGGAGGAGAGATCATTGCCCAACGTGTTGTCATCGATGTGCTCCATTCCAATGCCAAGATTACGGCACTGGAATCGATAGAGATCAAAAAGATCGTAGGTAATGGGAATGAACTCATCATCAATCCGAGGGCGGTCCAAAGCTATTTAGATCAAATCACGACTCTTGAGAGTGAATTGGCTAAAAAAAAGCTTGACCTGCAGCGAAAAGGGAAAGAATATCTCCAAAAAGAGATTATTCTAAAAGATCAGCAAAATCATATTAAACAAACCCTAGAAAATATCAATAACGCTATTCGAAAAAATAAAGAGCCTATGAAAGCGGATCAAATACGTCTAGCTCAGTATAAAAGTGCCATTGCGTCACTCAAGAGTGAAGAGGTCATGATCAAGGCGCATGAAGATGCGATACATGCGTTTGAACGTAAATTTGACAACCTTTATAAAGCTGATTTACAAGCAGTCATAACTCACCATCAGCCCTATGACGGACATACCCGCATCCGATTTATCGATCCAAAAACGCATAAAGTCCATTCTATTACCCCGAATGGGCGTATTACACATATCCGACTGCAACAAGAAGGGGATGAGAAAAAATTCCTTTTTGAATCCTAGAGTAAAGTTTAAAAAAGAGAGCTGATCTTTCTATGCCATGAACATTTCAGTTTTTTGGAGTAAAACTCTCTTATGAAAATAGAAACACTATCCCTTACGACTCCGTATCTTGATCTTGACCCGATCTTCTACCATGAGGTTCATCCAACCCCCCTTACAAATCCAAGACTTGTCAGCTTTAATCCCCAAGCGGCCAGATTACTAGGATTGGACCCCGATAAAATTTCTCCCGATATTGTGACCAACATACTCAACGGTACGCATCTACTTAATGGTTCACGCCCCTATGCCATGTGCTATGCAGGACATCAGTTTGGGTATTACGTTCCCCGACTGGGTGATGGGCGTGCTATCAATCTGGGCTTGTTAAACGGCTGGAATCTACAGCTCAAAGGTTCAGGCCAAACGCTGTATTCACGCCAAGGCGATGGCCGTGCCGTATTACGCTCTAGCATACGCGAATATCTCATGAGTGAAGCGATGCACGCTTTGGGTATCCCTACATCACGAGCTTTAGCTCTTATTGGCTCAGATGAGAAAGTAGCACGCGAATCTTGGGAACAAGGGGCAATTGTTCTACGTCTCTCCCCCTCATGGATACGCTTTGGAAGTTTTGAGTATTTTTTTCATTCTAATAAACACGCCCAGCTTGAATCACTTGCCGATTTTTTAATCACAGAATCGTTCCCCCATCTTGCAGGGGTTGAGGATGCGTATGCCAAAATGTACGGTGAGATCGTCAAACGTACGGCCCACATGATCGCCCATTGGCAAAGTGTAGGATTCAATCACGGCGTTATGAACACCGATAACATGTCCGCCATTGGTATCACTATCGATTATGGCCCCTACGCGTTTTTGGATACTTTTGAGGCAGGCTATATCTGTAACCATACCGATCATGAGGGACGCTACAGTTTTGACAATCAGCCCCGTATCGGTCATTGGAACCTTGCCCAGTTGGGGCGCGCCCTCTCACCGCTGGTCTCACCCGAAAAAACCGCCCATGAATTGGAAAAATACGGAGACTATTTCACCGCAAAATTGCTCGAATTACTCAAAGATAAACTGGGGCTGGATGCCCTGCCCGATGATGACAGTACCCTCTTTCGCTCCCTCTTTACCACCATGGAAAACGGACGCGTCGATATGACACCGTTCTTTCGTACCCTTAGTCATTACAGCGGCGATCGAAGTGCTTTATTGGCTTTGACCCTAGCTCCAAATGGGCTCAACGAATGGCTGGATGTTTACGATGCGTGTTTGCAAAACAATATCTCATCTACGCAAGAACGCCACGCAAAAATGGTCAACTGCAATCCAAAATACGTTCTCAAAAACTACATTTTGCAAGAAGCCATTGATCTGGCGCAAAAAGACGATTTCACCCTCGTTAACAACCTCTTAAATCTCGCCCAAAATCCGTATGACGAACATCCTGAGTTTGAACGCTATGCACTGACCACACCTACGCACCACACCAATTTAAAGCTCAGTTGCTCATCATAATAAGAGTAAAAACTCTTATTATTTGCTTAAATATTAATCATTAAATGCATATTTCATACTAAAGTATCCTCTATACTATCGTCATTATTTAATCAAGCCTTTTACCTATAATACCTATAAGGAGTATTTATGCATTATGAGCACCTGATCGGCTATATGTCCGATGTCCAAAACTTTGAAAAAAACATGAGTTCACTCTCCGATAAATGGAAACTTCTAACACTGCTTGGTTCCATGTCCAATATCGGGATGGATACCAGTGAGACCAGAAAAGCATTTGAAGATCTCCTCGATGAACCCCTTATGCGTTTGACACAAGAGACATTCCACAAAAGTATCGATGAACTGGAATCAAAAGCCCAATCAGCAATCGATATATTGATCCGTAATCTCTTCGAACGCACTGCTGATATCGGTTTTTTGGCAACCGATGATGACATACGCAATTATCTGATTTTTTTAAACACTACCGATATGTCCAGCTCGGATGAGATGCGTCATCTCAAGATCGAAAAAAAAGAGGCACTCTCAAGACACTTCCAAGAGTATGTAGCCAAATACAGTGTCTATGAGAACATCATCTTACTCGATACCAAGGGCAAAGTACTCGTACAGCTCGATGAAGCAAATCCAGTGAGTATCTCCAAAGACCCTCTTATCCAAGAATCGTTAAGAACCCATCAAGGATATGTCGAGACCTTTCGAACCAGTGATCTCACTCACAACAAACCTGCACTTATCTATTCCTATCGTGTTGATCACCCCGAAACAGAAGAACCTTTAGGGGTGTTATGTCTGATGTTTAAATTTGAAGATGAGCTGAAAAGTATTTTTCATAAACTAACCCGCGAAAACCCCTACATAGCCTTGGAACTGCTCAGCCCAAAGGAGCAGGTAATCGCCTCTTCTTCCTCTCATCATGTCCCTGTAGGTGCGTATCTACAAACACGTGAGTGTGAAACGCACCAAACCTATTATGCAGGGTTTGAATATCTTTACAAAGCCGTTAAGACCACCGGATATCAAGGGTACTTTGGACCGGGATGGATCGGCCATGCGATGGTGCCACTGCATCTTGCTTTTCGCTCTTCTGCCCTCCCTTCATTTTCTAAAAATGATCTTTTTGATACCGTAGCCAACGCAACGGTCTTTTTTCCAAAAGAGCTCACCGATATTTTGGATAAAGCTAAAAAAATACAAACAGAACTGGATATAACCGTATGGAATGGAAATGTCCAGATCGCGAATGCTTCCAACAATGAAAATCCGTTTACTAAAGCATTGCTCAATGAGATCTCAAAAACAGGAGAAGAGACCAAACTCGTTTTTGACGATACCGTAGCGCAACTCAACACTGCCATGCTCACACGATACTTGGAAGATCAAAAGTTTCAATCCTCTCTGGCAATCGACATTATGGATAGGAACCTGTTTGAACGGGCGAACGATTCGCGATGGTGGGCATTGACGACTACCTTCCGTCAAACACTTTCACAAAGTCAAATAAGCGAAAGTGATCGCGAAAAGATGAATGCGATATTGCGTACCATAAACGATCTCTATACCGTCTATTCCTCTATGTTTGTGTATGACCGTGACGGATTCATAGTAGCCGTATCCAATCCAAGCGAAAGTCATTACATCGGTAAACGAGTCGGTTACAGCTGGGCAACTGAGACGCTAAGACTGGAATCGACTCAAGAGTACATTGTCTCACCGTTTGAACCAAGCATGTTCTACGACAATCGCTCAACCTACATTTACAATGCTTGTATCCAAGATTTTGAAGGTGCCCCTATCGGAGGTATAGCCATTGTCTTTGATTCGCAACCTCAATTTGAAGCAATGCTTCATGATGTCCTTCCTAAAAATGAAGATCACGAGATAAAAGACGGGATGTTTGCCCTCTTCATCGATCGCTACGGGCAGGTTATTTCGTCAACAAGCGAAGCCATTGCCATCGGTTCAACGATTACCCTTCCCCAATCTATCTTGCAGCTTTCAAACGGGCAAAGCGACGCTCAGATGATCGAATATAACGGGGCCTACTACACGGTTGGAGCAACATGCTCCAGCGGTTATCGTGAATACAAACACAGTGATGGATACAGCAATGACATCATCTGCGTACTCTATCGCCCTATCGGTATGTGCAGTGCATTGGTCAATGAAGCACCATCAAAACGAACCTACGTCTATCCAAAGGCAACAGGTACGGAAGAGACATGTGAGATATCGACTTTCTTTATTCATAAATCTCTGTTTGCCGTCGAATCAAAAAATGTTGTCTGTTCATTAGTACATCAAGAACTGACCTCCATACTCCATGCCAGTGAATACAATTTAGGGGTAATCAGTTATGAAAAACGGATGATCAGTGTCATATCACTCGCCAAACTTTTAGGAATCGACAAACAATACAACAAAGAAAACGATACGATCATTATCGTCAAAGCAGTCATCGAAAAACAAGTAGTCTATCTGGGTCTCGCTGTCGATGCGATCTACAGTAGCCCTGAGATTCCACTGCGCTCAATCAGCCACTACAGCAATGTACTAAAGAATGAAAACTCATTGACCAAAGCGGTTATTATTCCCGACCGTGCCGAAGATTTCGGAAATGAGATGATCTCTATTCTCGACATCCCGAAAATATATGCCCAGCTGATCCAACCCTATGCACGTCCATTAAGCCGGGTAATGGCTTAACCCAACTATAAAAACGATGTGGCGGATTGCAGTGTTTTGAAAAAAGGTATTTTTTTACTTCTAAGATAACGCTGCGCCTCTTCCATCTCATGCCCGCCCAAGAGGATCGGATAGATCTTTTGTGCTCCCTCTCTTTCACAGAGCTTGACGATATTGAGTGTATCGGTCATACATTGAGGGGTAATAATCACATAAACTAAATCGACTTCTTTAAACGTACTCACTATTTCCAATGCCATCTCATAGCGATCTGCCATAGCATCTCCGATAATATCAATCGGATTGTTTTTCGACCAATTAGAGGGAAGTATGCTATTGAGATTCTCACGTTCCTCATCACTTAGCGTATACAGTGTCCCCCCCTGATCGACAATATAATCGGTCAATATCGTAGCAGGTCCACCTGCATTGGTCACCACACAAATATTTTTGATTTCGTTAAACGGATTAAATAACAACGCTTCGATGTTATCTTCCATCTTAGCTCCCACTGACTCCATCAGTCCCTTGAACATCCTATAGTTGCCACTCAAATTTCCCGTGTGGGAAAAAGCGGCTTTTTGACTTTGTGCTGATTTTCCGGTTTTAAAAATATAGATCTTTTTGTGACTCTCTCGTATGGCTCGTAAAAACTCTTTGCCCTGATGTATCCCCTCGACATAAATAGAGATGTATTTGCACGACTCCTCACGATTGAGCATCTCTATCATCTGGGCAAAATCCAAATCGACCATGTTTCCGCATGAGACAAGATGCGAAAAACCGATCCCCGCATCGTACGCTTTGTCCATCAGTGCTGAGAGGACCGCGCCAGATTGTGAGAGCAACGCTAATTCTCCACCTTGCAACCCCCCTATTCCGAAAGTCGCATTGAGTTTTTTGGAACTCTCCAAATATCCCAGACAATTGGGGCCTATGACATTGAAATTGTAGTGTTGACTCAAATTAGCAATGATATTTTCACTCTCAAAATCGCCTGATTCTTTAAAACCGGCCGAGATAATGATCACATTCTTAATATTCTTCGCAATTAACGCCTTAATCGTATCTACAACAAAACATGACGGAATCATAATGACAGCGGTATCGATATCACCCACTATTTCCGTAATGTTTTTATACAAGGTATGACCGAAAAGTTCTCCCCCTTTTGCATTTACCAAAAAGAGTTCCCCGGTAAAATCTAATGCATTGTGCGCAATGGCATAGCCGACTTTAGTAGGGTCTGAGGATACCCCGATCAAAGCCACACGTTCATTGGTAAAAAAATGGGGTCTGTTTTTTCGCAAACTTCCCAAATTTTCAACAACTACTTCACCCTTTTTTATCCGGGCATCAACAATTTTAAGACCCTCATTGGTCAAAATTACAGGATTAAAATCAAGCTCAACTATCTCAGGGTTATCACGTGATAGCTTTTGAACGCAGTGAATCAATTCTACTGCCATCTCTATGTCATACTCAAATCCTCTAAACCCGTGAAATATTTTTGAGATAGTCGTTAAGTTAATCGCCCGTTTGATCTCTTCCTCATCGGCATAGATATCGATGTAACAGACATCTTTATAAAGCTCCAGCTCGATACCGCCCTTGCCAAAGAGTATCGTCTTACCAAAGATAGGATCATCCACCAATCCCGCATACAGTTCAATGCCACTAAGCATTTGGGCTGCTAAAAAGCGATCATCAGAGTCTAAGAGTATCCCTTTTGCAGACACATTGGTTATGATGGTTTCCTTGGCATTTTTGAGCTCATCGTATGAATTGATATTAAGTTGCACCGCGCCAAAATCACTCTTATGGACGACTTTTGGAGACTCTAGTTTAAGCACGACAGGGAAAAAATCAATGTGCGGTGTTTCGTCGATTGCAAAAGAGATATAGGGAGTTATCTTAAGATTATAGCTTCCAAGTAGATCATAAATGTGTGATTCTCTCATTGTCGCTTCCTTTAGGTTTCGGTTCAACTCAATTATCTTAGCTAAAAAATAAGTGATTTTATTTTTATCTCCATCAAGGCAAACTCATTGCTATTTTTTGGAATTTTCATATAGTTTTTAAGTTTGAGATTATACAAACTGTTATCACCCAAAAGTTCTTCACTTTTGATAGAGCCCTCATAAATAATAAGGGTATTTAGTGCACTGGGTACAGTCTCATAATAGTCTGCAATCTCTTTCACATAGTTTTCGATATTTAGCTCTTTGGATTCACGGTTGAAAATCAAAAGACTCGGTTCATACGGAAGTGAATAATTTTTAATCGTCCATGTAGAAAAAGCTTGCACATTGTAAACAGGGAATAGTTTCTTTAACTCTTCTCGAAGCCGACCACTCTCACTATCTTTAAAGCCAACAATCAAAATGGAAGTGCAAAAATTATTTTCAAAATATGCTCTTTCATCGGTAAAATTTTTATTAGCCTCATTTTCAAGCCAGCTTTGTGTCGATAAGGCTACGTGTCTGCTATGAGTGTTACAATACGCTCGAAAGCGAATCGAACTAGACATTCCGCGCCATAATGCACGATCAAAAGCAGCTCGCATCTGATTTGAGAGCAAAGCCATACGATTGCACTGAAGCTTCAGTATCGTATCTACCTTGCCTTTATACTCGATTTCAAGAGAATCGACCAATTCCTCACGGAGTTTTTCATGGTTTTCCAACGCTTTTCGGTAATTTAGAAGATCATGTCCTTGTTTTTCATAGGCTTCTTTGATTTCACTAGAGGGTGCACTTTTATACTGCTGTAGTAATTTGTTTTTCCCTTCGATACGTGTCTTTACTGCCAATTTATAACGACCGATTTCTGTTGTTAAACCGATATAATCTTTATGCCTTGGAATAAGCACTGTTTTACAATACTCTTCAATCTCTTCATTCCCAATGCTACCGAGAGCCGTTTCATGTTGAGTAGATTCTTCAATGCGACCATATAGAAATTCCAACTCTGAATAGGTGCTGATTTTAGGGTCTATCAAAAGCACTGGACGATATACCGAAGATATCCATGATCCAAACTTTTCTCCATTGATTTCCCGAAACCGTTCTTTAGGAAAGGATGTTTCCAATGCAATCGATTCAAATTGTGAGAAAAGATAGTCATCCAGTTCATCAATATTTTCAGGACGAATCGACATCAATGAAAACACCATTGCTTTTGGTTGCTCTGTATCAAAAAAAAGCTGGATATCAGGAATACTGGTATGAGTTAATATCTCTTTTGTATCTTCGATCAACGGTCGTAAAGCATTCACGAATGCGGTATGTTCAAAAGGTTTTGGCAATGCAGCTTTAATAGAGATCCCATCGAGCATATCCAACGCCATCTCAATATTTCCCGAAAGCAATACAATCTGCAACTTTGAGAGAAGACCTTTTTCTTCTAATACTTCGATCAGTTCAAGCCCATCCATATTAGGCATAATAAGATCAAGGAAAACAATTCCCATTTTCTCCTCTTCCTCATACAGCATAGCCCATTCACTGATTTTTTCTAATCCATCTTTTCCATCAACCGCTTCAGTGACATTCAAGCAATTCAGGTTTGAAAGCTGCTTTCGGATGATATTACGCATGGCCATACTGTCGTCAATGATCAATATCGGACCGTCATAGACCAATGTTATCGAGTCTTCTTTGGAAGCAATCACATTCAATAAGGAAACGGCAATTTTTTCAAATTCATTTCCCGTAAATGGCTTTGCAATAGCCGTATTAATCCCCATATCACGTATTTTTTCAGGGGAGTACAACGCCACTTCCGTAGACATCACAACAACATGAATATCATTACGCCACGACACAGCATTCAGCCATTTTAAGACTGCAAAACCGTCCATTACCGGCATATTGATATCTAAAAAAATACACCCATATTCATACTGTGTCAGCAATGCAATCGCTTCTTCACCATTAACTGCTTCGTCGATTTGATCATAACCATGTTTCAATAAATAACGGATAACAATCTTGCGAACGGTCAAACTGTCATCAACAATTAAAATTTTCATGATTGTTCGTTCCGTTTCATTTAGGCTTCTGAATAACTAAGGCGCAATCCATCCTCACTCATCACAAACCCATGAACAGCGATTTTGCCCTCATGCACGAGCCTGTGGTGCTTTGAACACAATGGAATTAAATTGTAACGATGGTTCATACCAAAATGACCGATCGATCCCCCCTCATCGGCATTGGCTTGGGGGATGATGTGATGTACCTCATCCACCGCTTCATCACATAACGCGCATTTTGTCAGATACAGCTTGCTGTTATAGCGGCTTTTTTTCTCCCGTTTGAGTTGAGTGACTTCACCTTTCATATCCCCGATACGTCCTCGTATCTCATACGCTTTTTGAATAAAAGTCTCATCCATATGCAACGATTTGGCAAACTCCAATCCGTACAGCGTACTACCGCTCCCATTTTTGAGTTTGCGGTCATAGACGAGCTTGTCCGTAGCTTCATCGTAGTAAACACCCAAATGCAGCAATACGATGTTTTTGGCTTTTTGAATTTCACTTAGACTTGAAAGCTGATGCAAGTGTGTGGCGAAGATAAACAAACTCCCGATCTCTCGCAATTTTAAAATCGCACTCGCCACAATCGCCAATGCCGATTCGGTCTCCGTACCATGACTGATCTCATCTCCCAAAATCAAACTGTTAGGGGTAGCACGGTTAAAAATATTGCGTAACTCCAACATCTCTACCGCAAACGTCGAAAGCCCTTTGTAAAGGTTGTCTTTGGAGACGATACGGGTAAGTAGTTTGTCTACAGGGGAGAACCTCAGTTGTACACACGGAACAAAAAATCCCGCCTGCGCCATCACGACAGCGATCCCGATACTTTTCATCAGGGAGGACTTCCCACTGGAGTTGATCCCGTACAGCAATACGCCGTTGACCTCTTTGGCATCTTCAAGCGTAGCATGTTCTGCATACGTGTGATACTCCCCATCCCCTAAAAACAGATCATTGGGGATAAAAATACCGTTTTCTTCGCGCGATTCGATCAACGGATGACGCAATCCTACCGCTTCGATAAACGTTTTGGACTCATTGGCAACGAGCATAGGACGGACATAGCGGTATTGCTTCGCCACCTTCGCCGCACTTAAACTCACATCAACAACGGCTAAAAAAGAGATCAAGTGTTCAATCGCATGGGAAAATCGTTTTTCGATGACTTCCATGTTCTGGCGATACTGTTCTTTGACCATTGCCAACATACGCGATTTTGCCCCTGCGTTTTCGATGGAAAGCTCATCCAGTAATGGCGACGTGAGTTTAACAGCTGTTTTGAGTTTTCGTATCTGAAAATCACGGAAAAAATAGTGAGTCCCCTCAATGGTGAAAAAGCTGTTATGAAGCACTTCCTCAACATTCACATAACGATTACGGGTCATAAGCAGGTGATATCCTTCGCTCTCCAGCCACCCGATAGAGGCATACGGACTGCTTCCCCCTTCAAAATACGTATCGATATGATCGATAATCAGCTGTAACTTCGCTTCATTGCTCTCTTGTAACCGTTCTAACGCATCAATCGTGGGATCTATCCCCTCGTTAAATAAGTTTTCATTCACCTGATCACGGCGGTATTTAGCACACGCATCGATATCAAAAATACGTTTCAACTCACTGGCACATAACCCAGCTTCTATGGCACTGCTGCTATCGTACTCGATACCTAAACGCTTAGCATCCACAAATAGACTCTCAGCTGCACTCAATGAAGCATGAAAATAAGCGAGTTCAAAGGGGTGCAACTTACCAAGTTTCAGTCGGCGTAAAATCCGTTCCAGATCATAGACCTCTTTGAGCTTTGTCTCCAAGGGGGCAATATGCTCTTGCATCTTCTCGATGAGATCATACCGCTCATTGAGTAATTTAGAATCGCAAATAGGGTTAAGTAACCGTTCACGCATCAAGCGTTTTCCCATCGCTGTGGAGGTTTTATCGATCAGCTTCAGCAACGTCATCTCATCGTGATCTCTGGAGATGATTCCCAACTGTTCCGCCGCATTGTTCCCCAGATACATATAACGGTTGGTCCCCAAGAATGTTGGCCTATTCATCTTTTCAATGATCGCAGCATCATGATCGATGATGGTATGTATCAGCAGTGCCAATGACTCCGAAGCATACGCATAACGCTCCAAGTCCAGATACTCGATGGGGCTAAGGAGTGAGCGTATCTGGTAGATACGTTCAAACAACTCATTTTGATAGTCCACACGAAGTCTCTTCTCATTGCGATTACTGCGATGATGGCTTTTGAGTTCCAAATAACGGTTGACTTCCTCGACGTCGATTTCACTGTCACAAAAGGTCACTACCACTTCAGAGGTCTGATAGCTTTGCAAAAGGGTAAAGATCTCATCGAGGGCATACGTTTTATCATCACGTGTACCGTGAATCTCATTGATAAGCGTTTTCCCTGTACCCACATCAATAGCAGCATACCCAACCGAATAGACACCGTTGTTTTGATCGATCAAAAGTGACGCAATGTAGTTTTCACTCACTTCAGCAATATAATCAAAATTGGTACCCGGAGAGATAATATTGGAAATATAGCGTTTGACATGAGGAGGCTCTCCCTGCTGGCGTACGAGAACAATGGTGTATTTTTTGGATTGTACCAAACGGCTGAGATAACGTTCGATGGAGACGGTAGGAACCCCGGCTAATAGAGGATTTTGGACAGAGTTTTCAAGAATCGTTTTGTTTTTACGGGTGAGCTGAATGTTCAAAAACTCCGCGACTTCCTTCGCTTTTCCGATCTTGAGGTCAGCATTATTGACCTCATACACCTCGAAAAACGAACCGATCTCGATAATGACGAGAGTATCGGGACCGTATTTGGCTTCACAGGCGGCTTGGAGTTCAAAATAAGTTTCGGAGAGGAGCTTGTTTTTGTTTTGTAACAACGCCCCGATCTCTTCGATGTTCATTCCAACTCCACTGTATAAAAAGTACTAAATTATAACGAAGAGGGGCTAAAAGAAGGATTTCTCTTATTCAACAAACCGATACCCGATACCTGTTTCTGTAATGATACGCTTGGGACGGGCAGAATCGGTTTCGATTTTTTGACGCAGTTGATTGATAAAAACCCTTAAATAGTGGGTCTCATTTTGATATCCGATACCCCATATCTCTTTGAGCAGCCATGCGTGTGTGAGGACTTTTCCACTGTTTTGCATCAATATCTTGAGAAGTTCAAACTCTTTGGGTGTCAGTTTCAACTCTTCATTATCCAACATCACCGTATGCGATGCTATGTCCAAAGAGAGATTGCCGCTTATTAAACCTGAAGTTGAATCACCCATACCAATGCCACGCCTGCGAAGTGCCGCTTTGATCCGAGCTAGAAGCTCTCCTGTACCGAAGGGTTTGGTGAGATAATCATCACATCCTCCTTCCAACGCCGCTATTTTTTCACTCTCATGGGAGCGGGCAGAGAGGACGATGACGGGGGATTGGCTCCATTGGCGAAAACGACTAAGAAACTCTTTGCCGTCCATGTCTGGCAATCCTAAATCTAACAGTACCAATGCGGGAGCTTCGATTGCAGCACGGTTTAATCCCTCTTTTCCAGTAGCTATGGTTAAGACATGATACCCCGCCGCGCCTAATGCTACTTCGAGCAGTTTTCGAATCGCACTGTCATCATCGATGATTAATATCGTCTCTTTCATTACTCACCCCTATGTAATAGTCGCAGTATTGCGCAAAACTGTACGCCATCGCTCATCGTCTCTACACTCCCCCCATGCATTTTGGCGATTCGATACGCCACATATAACCCCAATCCGATCCCCTCTTGTCCTCGAACATTGCTCAATCTCGAAAACGGCTTCCATGCCATCGAGGCTTCATTCTCAGATGGGATGGAACCTGTATTACAGATACGAATTTTAATCCCGATAAGATCACTTTCTACTGTTACATTGACTGCATCACCGTATTTAAAGGCATTTTCAAGTAGATTAAACAGTGCCTGTTCAATCAAAACGGCATCCCCTTGAACCGGACTAATACCTTCTTTAAGCGTTAACGTTGCGGGAAAAGTATGCTCTGTTTTTGATAACGCACTTCCCAAAAGTTCGCGTATATCACACTCTTGGATTTTAAGTTTTAACATACCGCTTTGCAGACGAGCGGTATCGAGGAGATTGTCGATCAGTCGCTGCATACGATGGGCACCGTGATCTATCGTATCATAAAGCTCTTTTTTTTGTTCACTGTTTAGATTAAGTTCTTCAGTGAGCAGTCCCGATGATGCCCCCATGATCGCTGCAAGGGGTGTACGCAGTTCATGAGAGAGTGATCCCAAGAGAGTCTCTTGGAGCTTCTCGGATGTCTCTAGCTCTTTAGCAATCGCCGCCCGTTCGCTCAACCATGCAACAATCTGCCCGACAGCGATCATAATGGCAAAGCTGAAAACATAACGAACATCATGCACAGTAAAAGTAAACATTGGGGGGATAAAAAAGAAATTAAATGAAAGGACAGAAGCTACCGAGACGATCAATGTATCTCTACGCCCCAGCCGCATTGCCGCATAGAGGATAGGGATAAGATGAATCATCCCAATATTGACCAGTTGAAGCTCCTCACTAAAGAGTTTGGAAATCAGCGCAAGAGTGATCAAAAGTAAAAAGGGTGGGATAATCGGGTACATAACTAAATTATAAACCATCCATCGTTAAATCTCTGCCCGACGTGCAACCCCGATCAGTTTCTCATGCGGAAAATGATAGAAGCTGACAAAATTAGGAGATACATCTTTTATAAAGGCAAAGATCTTCCATATAAAACTCTCCGATACGATCTCTTCATCTCCGTAAAAGATCGTACGTTCATCAATATTTCGTTCACGTAAGATCGCTTCGACATTCAGTGTCTCCATATATCCCGGTTTGATACTAAGCAGATCAAGCCCTTCTCCTATTGGGGAGAGTTCACTGGTAATCCCATGAGGTTCATACGAAGGGTGAATGGTCACGATGATATTGCGCTCGTACATGATCCCATTTTGAAACATCGTTTTAGAGATATACGCAGGAATCGCATCGGCATTACGGGCAAAGAAAAGTGCCGTCCCCTCTACATAGAACCCTTGCGCATAGCGTTTGAGGTATTCCGCTAAAAAGAGCTCTTTGTCAATCGGTACAAATGAAGCATAGAGCCGTTTTTGCCCTTGCGTATAAAGAATCACGATAAAAAGAGGAACCGATGCAATAATGAGTGACCAATAGCCGCCATGCGGAATTTTGAGCCAACATGAGATGAAAAACACCAAACTGGTCAATCCAGCAATGATGGAAATACCCATTTTTAGATATTGACGTTTATACATAAAAATCATACTCATGAGTACGCCCGTGATGCTCATCGCCCCAGCAACTGAAAGACCATACGCCGCTGCCAATTTTCCCGATTCTCCAAAGATAAAGAGCATTGCGACGACACAAATGAACAAAAACCAGTTGATAGAACCAACATAGATTTGACTGCGCAGTTCGTTAGAGGTATAGTTCACATTGAAGTGCGGAAAAATACGAGTCGTCATCGCCTGATAGAGAACCGAAAAAATCCCGCTGATCATCGCTTGAGAAGCAATAATCGTTGCAAGGACGGTCAACAATAACATCGGAACATACAAGTCAGGAACGAGAGTGTGATAAAGCTCAAAAAATGGACTTTTCGCCGCTTCTGGATGGGAGAGCAAAAAAGCCCCTTGACCGTAATAAGAAATGAGTAATGCAACTGAAGCGAACAACCACCCTTTAAGTATCGGAAGACGTCCCAAATGCCCCATATCGGCGTATAATGCCTCACCCCCCGTTGCACAAAGCAATACATCAGCTAATACAACAAAAGCGATATAAGGGTGTTGGATGATAAATTCAAGCGCATAGAGTGGCGAGATAGCCTTTAACACTTCTGGCGATTGGAGGAGATAGTAACCGCCTCCCAATGCAAGGGCAAAAAACCATACGACCATAATCGGGCCAAACGCACTGGCTACTTTTTCGACCCCTTTTTTCTGGACGGCAAAGAGGGCAAACGCAATTCCAGCTGCGATGACAAGTAAAATCAGCTTTGGCGTATTTTCATAGCCTGGGATCAACGCAATCCCCTCAACTGAACTCAAAATACTGATGGCAGGAGTAATGACCCCATCCCCGATCATCAGCGATATCCCGATAAAACCTAATACCCCAACTAATGCGGTAATTTTAGCCCCTTTGAGATACGGCAGTAACAGCTGTACTAACACGACTGTCCCCCCCTCACCTCGCTTGGAAAGGCTCGTTGCCAACCACGCGTATTGGATGGTGACCAACATAAACATCGTCCAAAACACCATCGATAAAATTTGAAAGATTGTCTCGGTTGTCGGTTGTACCAACAACAAAATAACGGCAAAGGTATAAATCGGACTGGTTCCAATATCCCCATACACCACACCCAGTGATTTTATGACCATCATCTCACTTTTAATACGTTCTTTTAACGTCATAACGTCCCTTTAAACTAGGATTTGTAGATGTACATTATAAATGATTTAGTATCAGTGAAATCTCAGGATATTGGCAAAAAGTATAAAGAAAGTATAAAGAATGAGCGATCAATCACCCTTTTGAGTGATTTTCGGCAGCTGATTCGGCAAGCAATCTATCTATGATGACCAAAAGTTCATCGCTGGCTTTTTCCATATCTTCAAAATTCTGAATAATAGCCTCTTTATTAGCAATAACTTTATCACCCCCTTCTATAAATACAAGGTTATCATGTGCCTTGGAGTGAACAAGCTCATGCGGTTTTTCCAGAGTTTTGAAACTTGGAAGATGTGAAAACATCTCTTTTCCTTTTCCGGTCTCATACCATTTACCTAAACGACAGTTATGATGATCCGTGAAAGTCTCTCTGGTATGACCTTGGAAGATTGCGCTGAAGATATTGGATTTAAAGACAACATGGTCGATTTTTGCCAAAGTGACAAAAGTTGTTTTTTGGATCAAGTCTGCTTCATGTGCGGTTAAAAGCGCATCACGATTGAACGCATGGAGTGTATCTCGAAACGTTTCAATAGTATTGCTGGATTCATTGGCAATGATGCTCATCTCATCTGAATTATTTTGAATATCCGATGCATCTTGCTGAAGCGTCTGTATAGCTATTCCTATCTCCCCTGTCGCTTTTTGAGTTCGCTCCGCCAATTTACGTACTTCATCCGCAACCACCGCAAATCCTCGTCCATGCTCACCCGCTCGTGCCGCTTCGATAGCAGCATTGAGAGCCAGTAGATTGGTTTGATCCGCAATGTCCTTGATCAGATCAAGCACTGAATTGATTTCATTTGTTTTATTGTTAAGGGCATTAATCGCATCATTAGAAATTCCAACGAGTTCAGTGAGTGAAGAAAGTTTGGTGATAATGACTTCAATATCAGCAACAGTGCGACTGGAATTATCTGCCGTGATCTTACTCACGCCCACAATTTCATCAAGATTTTTAATGTTTTGTTCAAGATCATTTTGAATAACTTCAAGACCTCCTGAAACACCCCGCCCAATTTCTCCTAGCGTTGAGTTAATAGCAACACGTTGAATGTGTTCATGGCTCTCTTCCATCGCATGAATGGCTTTGTTGATTAGAATTGTATTGTAATTAAATGCCCCTGCTAATCCCTTAGGAATCATGTGTCGATAAAATTTATTTTTACTGGCATGATCGATACTGGCATTGATCTCCCGAATAAAAACTTCGAGCTGATCGAGGAGATTATTAATGTTCCATGCAAGATCTTTGAGCTCACCATGGTCTTTTATATTGGTAATTCTCCCCTCCATATTTCCATGTTTAGCTCCGTCGATGATAGAGGCGACACTGCGAATCGTTTGCTTTGCTTCTCTAAGGTTAATATACATAAACCACGCCAATGCAAAATTGGCTATATTAAACATTCGAACCCAGCTAAACCCATCAATTGCAAATTCAACAATCAGGGCAAGTGTGAAAATCCCAAGAGAAATAAGATTGGCGTACTGAACTCTAGAGAGAGAGGATAAACTCGTCATAACCGACCCCTTTTTGATTTAAGATAGATTGCAGATGTGCACGAGAGGCATCAACGCCTCCTGATTTTTCAGCGCGTAATAAATCTGCATAGAGAGGTTTGATCACTGACAGTGCCTCATTTGTCGGATGTCGTCGTACTGAATGGAAACCAATAATTTGTCCGCTATTATCTAAAGAGGCTGTGACATGGGCAAAAACCCAATAAAAGTCTCCCTGCTTTGTCTTGTTCTTGACATACGCGAAAATTTCCTCACCTTTTCGAATTCTTTCCCATAATAATGTAAAAATAAGAGCAGGCATATCAGGATGCCGTAAAATTTTATGCGGTCTATCCAGAAGTTCTTCTTCTGTATATCCTGAAATTTTTATAAAAAGGTCATTCCCATAAATTATGCGCCCTTGCAAATCTGTTTTTGAAACAATAAATTCATTATCACTAAACGTCAACTCATTTCCAGCCATCACTTCTCCTTCTATACTCATGTATTATATCTTATGTTCTAAGCTGATTAAAAAGAAAAAATGACTAAATTAGTATAAAAATAAGACAAAAAGGGGGAGTATAAAATCCATATATGGGGAAAACTTGGTGCAGAAAGAGAAGAACCTGCCTTCAAAAAGGCAAGTAAGATATTAAAGTCGTGCGTATGAGACGCTGATGCATGCTTCCAAAGAAGAGAGTTCTTTGAGTGTTTTCTCACTGACAGCAGAATCAACAATAATGACAGCCAATGCTTGACCACTTTTATTACGACCTAGACGGAAATCTGCAATATTGACCGCGTGTGCCGCCAAGGTAGTACCAACATGACCAATGACACCAGGGACATCCGTATTTTTGAAAAGGATCATATTCCCTTTTGGCTCAACATCAACGCCAAATCCATTAATGTCGACAATACGTTGAACATCATCATTAAACATCGTAGCGCTGATCTCGATCACGTCTTTGTCTGTCGTCAATCGAACCGTAACTAGGTTTTTATAGACAGGACTACCCGGAAGTTCTTCCGTCTCGATCTTAATACCACGTTCAGCTGCCACAAAGTCAGCGTTCACATAATTGATCGTTTCGCCAGAAATTTCTGCCAATGCGCCTACCGTTACAAACGTAGCAAGAGAGTTAACATATTCAGCAATATCACCACGACCGCTTATTTTGATCGAGATAATCGGTGCCTTGTTCATCTGAGACGCTAAAAATCCGATTTTTTGACTCATCTCTAAAAATGGTTTCACAAAAGAAGGGATCTTTGTCTCGTCAATTGGAAGATTCAATGCATGAGGATACGCGATCCCTTTGGCTGCTTCTATTGCCTGCTGTGCCGCTTCCAAAGCAATATTTAACTGAGACTCAAATGTATTCGCACCTAAATGGGGTGAAACACAGATATTATCCAAATCAAGCAGTTTATGATCGGTCGCAGGTTCTTTGTTAAATACATCAATACCCGCAAAACGGATTTTACGTGATTTGAGTCCTTCGTAAAGAGCCTCTTCATCGTACAATCCGCCACGAGCACAGTTAATGAGGACAACACCGTCTTTCATCTTAGCGATCTCATCTGCACCGATCATCCCAATAGTCTCTTTGTTTTTAGGAGTATGGATAGTGATAATATCACAATCTAAAATATCCTGAAAATTGTTGGTGTATTTAGCACCCAGATCTGTTGCTTTTGATGGATGGATATACGGATCATACGCGATGACCTCCATCTCAAACGCTTTGGAACGGATACCTACACGACTACCGATATTCCCAAAACCGATGACACCCAGTTTTTTCCCCTTAAGCTCATATCCATACCATTTTTCACGCTTCCAGATACGCTGATTTTTCAAGTGATCATGAGAGTACGGAAACATACGCATACAAGAAAGCATATGCGTCATCGTCAATTCAACCGCAGCAATCGTATTGGCCGTAGGGACATTCATAACGATAATCCCTTCTTTTGAACATCCAGGAATATCCACATTGTCAACACCGACACCGGCACGTACAACCGCTTTGAGCTTACCGCGTGCCGCTTGAATAAACTTCTCATCGACATCCGTTGAACTTCGCGTAATAGCAACATCAGCCGTTGCAACAACATCTAATAAAGCGGTTTTATCCATATCTGCCGCAAAAATCATCTCAATTTGATCATCGCCACGCAAGAGATTAAGACCCTCTTCATGTATATGATCACAAACTACGATTTTAAATTTTTCCATAGGTTTAATCCTCTTTTAACGACGATAAAGTCGCCGAAATTTGATACGTTTTTAGTTTCGCTACAAGGGTTGTAAGCTTTGTCTGATCGGTTGAGTCAATCAACACCGTCATGGTTCCTCTATCCTGATTCAAAAGATAAGAAAGATTACTGTTTTTAAGTTCCTGTTTTAGACAAAAGAACTCATAAGAATTATTCAAAGGAACGACTAGATGATATTGTTGAGCTTTACTGTGAGTCTCATTGTCATCTAGCTCAATGCGTACTTCATTGACAGGGTAGAAATACTCTTGTTCGTTGCTGATGTTAAAATGGTTAATCCACCCAGGTGAACTCTCTTCCGAAGCAATCGGTTTTGCAGTTTCATCCAATGCAACATCCTGCCCAATGGTAGGTGCGACAGGATTGATTTCAACCATAAATACGACGATAAAAACAGCTACCCCAATAGCTATGATCGGGAAAAGCCAATAAGCGTATCGTCGCATCACAAATTATTTAAATTTATCTTTAATCAAATCACCAAGACTGTGTGCATCGTTATCATTGATTTCGTTTAGCATCTCTTGATCTTTGATACGCTCTAACTTACGTACCGAAAGACGGATACGATCACGCTTAGGATCAATAACCATAATCACAGCATCAATAACTTGACCGATTTGAAGTTCTTCCGGTTCCATAGGAGCGAGATCTTCATTACGGATCAATGCATCAACACCGCCCTCTAATGAAACAAAAACACCGAAATCTTTGATATCACGAACAGTCGCGCTGACCACTTCGTTCATCTTGTGATTCAGAGCAAATTTGTCAATTGGGCTCTCTTCCAATGACTTGCGGTTCAATGAGATCTTCTCATCGTCAACATTGATTTTCGCAACTTTGACTTCGATTTCATCACCGACTTTTAGGGTCTCTTTACATTTTGCATTCTTATCCCATGAAAGGTCTTGATTGTGCAACAGTCCTTCAACACCATTGATTTTGATAAATGCACCAAAATCAGTCAATGAAGTGATTGTTCCCGTAAGGACATCACCTTCATGGGTTTTTTTCATAAACTCTTCAAAAGGTTTTGGCTGAAGACGCTTGTAGGATACACGCAATTTATGGGTATTCGAATTGATCTCAATAACCTCAACGTCAATTTCTTGACCCATAGTGAGATAATCTTTTGGATGCTTGATGTTTTTATCCCATGTAATTTCAGAGATGTGCAAAAAGCCTTCAATATCATTACCCAAGTCAACAAACACACCGTATGGCTCGATGTTGCTAACCGTTACGGTAATAGTATCGCCCTCGTCCAGTGCTTCTTCTACTTCTTTCCATGGATCGGATTGAACCGCTTTGATGGAGAGTGAAAGGTGACGTTTTTCTTTATCATACGCGATTGCTTTGACGTTAACGATATCACCTTCTTTGTAGAGTTTAGAAGGGTTAACAGGACCTTTGTAACTGATCTCATTGTAATGGACCAAACCGTCAATCCCACCTGCATCAACAAACATACCGTAGCTTGTGATCTTCTTGATGGTACCTTGGATAACTTTACCCTCTTCCATCAATGCGTCGATCACCTCTTTTTTACGCTTACGCTCATCATTGAAAAGCTTACGACGAGAGACAACGATAGATGCTTCAGCCGCGTCTACTTTTACTACTTGTGCTTTGATGGTCTTACCGACAACTTGATCCGTATCTTTAAACGCTGCAAGTGAGCGAGGAAGGAAGAAATGAACATCGTCCGCTTCAAGAAGATAGCCGCCTTTGTTCTTCTTTGTAACCAATGCTTCGATGACAACCGACTCAAAGTCTTCTTTGTGGGCATTAATAAATGCCAATGTTTTCTCTTGCTCAAGTACTTTTTTATATGAAATCTTCGGACGCTCATTGTAGTGTCCAATCACCATTACGGTGATTTTATCGCCAACGTTGAAAAGAAGATTTCCTGCTGCATCACGAATTTCATCCAATGAAAGGATACCCTCAAGTTTCTCACCAACGCCTACCAACGCACGGTTATCACCCTCTTGGATCTCTACTACTTCACCTTCTGTAATGCGTGTGGATTCTTGCTCTTTGAACGATGCCTCCAGCATTTCAGCAAAATTTTCTTCTTCAAATGCTTCGTTATCGAAAGCCATGCCTATTCCCTTGTAACTAAAATT
>JAGXFL010000003.1 GCA_024637295.1 Sulfuricurvum sp. | reverse complement strand
TGAAAAGAACATACCAACCACATAATACACCACGTAAGCGTACGCACGGTTTCCGTTTACGTATGTCTACAAAGAATGGTCGCCGAGTTATCAATGCTCGTCGTGCTAAAGGCAGAAGCAGATTGGCTGTATAAACGGCTTTTCTATGCTGAAACTCAACTCAGAGTTTCAGCGAGTTTATAAACGCGGAAAGAGTGCTCATAGTACTTCTGTCGCGTTGTTTTATCTTCCTGTAACGGGAGAAAAAACAGTTGGATATACCGCTAGTAAAAAAGTGGGAAACGCTGTCGTTCGCAATCATTGCAAACGCCGTCTCCGTGCTCTTTTTACTGAACTGTCTGATCAGCTTTCAGATGGATGGTATGTATTGGTCGCCAAAGAGCCGTTGCATAGCAATGACTTTGAAATTGTGCGGCGAGACTGTAAATATGTTTTAAAACGGACAGGTGCTTTGATAATGAGTAGCGAGGGACAATGATAAGAAAATTCTTTCTTAGCCTCCTATGGTTTTATCGGCACTCCTTCTCTTTGGTGACACGCGGGTCGTGTCGTCACTATCCCTCATGTTCCGAATATGCCCTTTGGCAATTTGAATGCAATTCTCTCCCCTATGCTTTTGGATCTACGTTTTTACGTATTTGTCGATGTAATCAACTTTTTCGTGGCGGAATAGATTATCCAAAAATCACTAAACCAACTGGTAAACCAACCAAACTTTCGATAATTACGATAAAATATTGGTTTGTTCCTCATCAACAGAATTATTTTCTGATTAAAAATTTTAGGTATAAAGGATAACAGTGTTAGAAAAATTTACTCCAAATCAGCGTTTGTTGTTGGCCGTTGCACTTTCATTTGCTTTTTTTGTCGGCTATACAACTCTTTTCCCTCCAAAAGCACCCAATGGTAGCGATACAAATAAGTCTGCAGAAGTTGCTTTAAAATCAACTACTTCACTATCAAAAGATGTTCCTGAACCTGTAACAACTATCAGTGATGTAAAAACGGTAAAAACCGATACATTAACAACGATTAATTCAAAAGAATTTACCCTTAAAATCGACACCTTGGGCCGTATCGCATCCATTGTATTAAAAAATGCAAAACACGATAACAAAGAAGGAAAATTAGCAGAACTGATCTCTCCAACGGGTCCAAAACCATTGCAAGTTCGTTTTGCCGATGAAGCGTTGGAAACAATGGCACAAAAAACACCGTATTCTAGTAATGTAGATGATATCGTGTTGGGTGAAAATGGAAAAGCAGAAGTTGTGTTGACACAATCGCTTAATGGGTTAAGCGTTACCAAAAAGGTAACATTTTATGCAGATGGTCATTATGATGCAGCGATGAATCTTTCAGATGATAAGCGTTATTTTGTCTATCTTGGACAGCATCCACAGATCAATACGAAGATGATGACAGTAACGGGTGCAATGGTATATGCCGGAGACAATAAGACCACTATTTTTGAAGACGGTGATGTAGAGGGAAGAGAAGGGTTCAGTAATGTCCATCTCGTCTCTGCATTTGATCAGTATTATGCGACGATTTTTTACGGCTTTGATGCAGCAACGCCGGTTTATGTTGAACGTGATATCAATGATAATCCGGTTAGTTATTTGGAAGGGACGCAAGCCTTTGTTTTCCAAGGATATGTAGGACCAAAAGAGCATAAAGCATTAGAGACGATAGACCCTGTTTTGACCCATTCAATCGAGTTTGGTATGTTTACGTTTATCGCGGCACCTATTTTTAAAGTCCTTATGTGGTTACACGGGATGTTAGGAAACTGGGGTTGGTCGATCATCGCTCTTACGGCGCTTATTCGTATGATGCTTTACCCTTTGACGCAAAAGGGAATGGTCTCTATGCAAAAGATCAAAGAGATCGCTCCTAAGATCAAAGAAGTTCAAGCGAAATACAAAGGCGATCCGCAGCGTATGAATGCAGCGGTTATGGAGATGTACAAAAAGCACGGAGCTAACCCGCTTGGTGGGTGTCTTCCTCTATTATTGCAAATTCCGGTTTTCTTTGCTATTTATCGTGTTTTACTCAATGCCGTAGAACTTCAAGGTGCACCATGGCTTCTATGGGTTACCGATTTGTCACGCATGGACCCCTATTACATTTTGCCAATCTTGATGGGTGCTACGATGTACTATCAGCAGAAGATTACACCAAGTAACTTTACCGATCCGTTGCAAGAGAAGATCTTCAAATTTTTACCGGTTATTTTTATGTTCTTTTTCTTTACATTCCCATCAGGGCTTGTGTTGTACTGGTTCATCAACAATATTTTTTCGATCGCACAACAGTATCTCGTAAACCGACAATTCGCAGCCGCACGTGTTCTTAGACATGAAGCGCATCTTGCGGAGAAGCATCATGAAAAAGATTGAAGCACCTTCTCTTGAGCTTGCCTATGCGCAAGCTGCGACAGAGTTTAAATGTTCTGTTACCGCATTACAAGTAGAGATCATTCAATTCCCTTCAAAAGGGATTTTAGGGCTGTTTAAAAAATCAGCCATTATCGTAGCAAATTTACCTGCATCAGCTTCTGTGCCAAAAAGTGCACCGATGTCGAGTAGGGCAGAAGAAGTAGATGAAGAGATCCACGAAGAAGAGATAGAGTCTCATGGTTCAATGCATAATGATGTGCTCTTATCAGAATCGTTTGCAACCGCTCAAGAAGATGAGATGGACGAAGACGATGAAGACATCTATGGAGATTATGACGATCAAGACGATTATGAAGAATTTACGGTAGAAGAGTGCGCACTCGAAGTCAAAGAAAAAATAAATGAGCTCTTTAAATCCATTTGTTTTGATCTTCATGAGATTGATGTTTCTGCATACGATGAGAGTACATTGCTTATAGAGATTACCGGAGTTGATTCAGCACTCATGATTGGAAAAGAGGGGTATCGTTATAAAGCCCTTTCATATATGCTGTTTAATTGGATCAATGCAGCGTATGGTTTGCAACTTCGTCTTGAAATTGCCGAGTTTTTGAAAAATCAAGAAGAGTCTATTTCCCGTTATCTAGTAGGTGTTTGTGAAAGTATCGAACGTGATGGCCGTGGTCAGACGAAAACACTTGATGGCGTATTGGTTCAAATCGCCCTCAAACAGCTTCGAGACCGTTATCCTGATCGTTATGTGGCGATCCGTTCTACCCGTGATGGCGGTAAATTTATCGTCATCAACAGCTATCACGAGTATTAAGTCTTTATGCATCAAACCATAGCCGCCATTGCTACGGCGCATGGCGTGGGTTCCATCGCTATTGTTCGCCTTAGTGGTGAACAATCTCTTTCTATCTCCCTAAAACTTTCTCAAAAGCAGACGCTTGAACCCCGATACGCTACGTTAACCTCTTTACATCATGAAAACGGAATGTTAATTGATGAAGCGATTGTGATCTATTTTCAAGGGCCTAAAAGCTTCACAGGCGAAGATGTAGTCGAGTTTCAATGTCATGGCGGAATGATTGTCGCTGAATCTGTCTTACGTGCTTGTGTAGCTCACGGAGCACGTTTGGCACAGCCTGGTGAGTTTAGTAAGCGGGCATTTCTAAACGGTCGTTTGGATCTGACTCAAGCAGAAGCAATCGCTTCCTTGATTGAGGCAAAAAGCGATGATGCCGCGCGTGTCTTGGCTCGTCAGATGAAGGGTGAGTTGCGGGAGTATGTGGAGAGTATTCGCGATTCGCTACTTGAGATTTTGGCGTATTCGGAAGTGGTGATTGATTATGCTGAAGAAGATTTACCCCAAGATGTTGTGGATCAAATTGGGTCTAAGCTGGAAAAAATTACCCAAGAGCTCTCTAAAACATTGGAGTCCAGCCGCAGACGCAGTGGTTTGATGCAAGGGTACCGTGTTGCCATCATCGGAAAACCCAACGTCGGGAAAAGCTCACTGCTCAATGCCCTCTTGGATTACGAACGGGCGATTGTGAGCGAGATAGCGGGAACGACACGCGATACTATCGAAGAACAAGTCCGTTTGGGAACGCATTTGATCCGCTTGGTTGATACGGCAGGGATACGAAATGCGCATGATGAAATAGAAAAAATCGGTATTGAGCGCTCTATTGCGGCGATTGAAAATTCGGATTTGGTGATTGCCTTATTCGATAACAGCCGTGAATGTGACGAAGAGGATCGCGCTATTATGGAGCTTATCGAACAATTTTCTGTAACAAAACCTTTTATTTGTATCCTCAATAAAGTCGATTTGCCTCAAAAATTTGAAACGACACTTTTGGAAAAATATTCGCCCATAGAACTGAGTTGTAAATCAGATACACAAGCGCTTGTTGATACCTTAACTCATCTGATGGACTATGACAATGATAGCGAATCGATGATGCTTATCTCACAGCGTCAAATCAATGCGACAGAGCAGACCCTCGGAGCTATTGAGGACGCACATGAGCCGTTGCAAAGTGGTGAGTTGGAGTTTTTCTCCTTTCACATCAACCAAGCTATCCGCTCCATCGCCTCATTGACCCGTCCGTACGAACTCGATGAGATGTTTGACAAGATGTTCGGTCAATTTTGTTTGGGGAAATGATGGATTCTATTATCGCGATCGATTTGGGGCTTAAACGGATCGGTCTTGCGCTGAGTTCTGGGATAGGGATTGTAACACCGCTTCAGGCTGTTGAGCGTAAAAATCGTAACCAAGCCGCACATGACGTCAAAAAAGTGTTAAACGAATACGAAGCGACTACAGTAGTGGTCGGTATTCCCATGGGAAGCACCACCGAGGATGAAATGCGTCGCAGAGTAGAGCATTTTATGAATTTGGTGGATTTCAAAGGCGAAATTGCCTATCAAGACGAATCCCACAGCTCCCAAGAAGCCGAAGCACTGATGAAGGGTGAGATTCGCTACAAACGTGACGGACGGATTGACTCATTGTCAGCAAAGATTATTTTGGAACGCTATCTTCAAATACACTAACATTAAACTACCACTTTCCATACAAATATTTCAGGCTTTAGACAAATTTTCAGATACGAATTTCCAATTTACCAGTTTCCACCAGTTTTCCAAATAGTCTGGTCGACTATTACGACGATCGATATAATAAGCATGTTCCCAAACATCACAGGTTAGTAATGGAATGTTGCCATGGCGTATCGGAGTATCGGCATTGGAAGTTTGTTCAATGGCAAGCTTGCCCTCTTTTGTAACAACCAACCATACCCAGCCAGAGCCAAACAAGCCAACGGCTGTTGAGAAAAACTTCTCTTTAAACTCTTCCATTGAGCCAAATTCACGTTTTATAAGGTCAGAAAGTTCTAGTGATGGAAACTCTGGAGATGCTGAGAGTCCATACCAGTAAAAGTTATGATTATAAACCTGCGCCGCATTATTAAATATAGCGCCATCGGCATTTTGCACGATATATTCAAGTGGTTTATCCGCATATGTGGTTTCATTAATAAGGCCATTGAGTTTAGTGACATACCCTGCATGATGCTTTGCATAATGATAAGAAACGGTTTCGGCAGAAATATAAGGTTCTAGCGCTATTTGTTCATAAGGCAGCTGCATCAATATATGTTGCATTGTATACTCCTTGAGAATTTATTTTATTCTACAAGTGTCTGTATAAAATTTACCAAAATATAATTAATTAGATTAATTTGAAATATTCCGCCGCTTCTTCTTCATCGCTGCTAAGTGTTGCAAAATCAGGATCATTAGCAATTTTATCCTTGATAACAGTGACACAATAATCCCACGTTAGTTTTTGCGCTTCTTCAATATCAAAGACAAATCCAAGGCCGCTAAACTGATACGGCTCTTCTTGCTCAATACAGATTAAAACACCATCACATTTTTCTTCAAACATATCGACGATTTCACGATACTGGATATTAAATTCGGTTGCGTGCCATCCGATATCCTCGAGGGTTTTATCGGCAAATTCAGCGATACCATCACCGGTAGTATCATCATAAAGCGCTCTGTTGCGATTGAATCCGATAATCGATTGCCATGCCGCAGTGGCTTTGATGAGGATACGATCATCGTCTTCAACAATACGGTAATTATCACCCAACATCGCCGTGATTGGACGCGACAAGTTAGTGCTGAGGGGAGAAATAGGGGCAATAGAACCTTCGTAAATCGAGATAAGATTCGGTGCAAAAGGTTCATATACAATTTTTCCATCATAGCTAATGGCAAAACGTTTGGATGAATTGACGGCCTGCATAAAATCGGTACGCTGTACGACAATGATCTCTTTAAACAGATTAAATTTTTTCATCTAATGACCTCCATATTGTTGGTGAATTTTACCATGGATAAATTGCCTTGAAGCTCTGTGTAAAATTTACCCTTTCATTATAAGGGGTCGCTAATATTAATTTTTGGAAAGGTGGGATATAATTCGCGAAATTTTGCGCTTTTATGGCACATACTTAAGGATACTCGATGGGATTGAACGTCTACTACGATAAAGATTGTAATATTGATCTAATTAAAAACAAAATTGTTGCTATGATCGGTTTTGGATCACAAGGGCACGCACACGCTGAAAATCTTCGCGATAGCGGTGTTGAAGTGGTTGTAGGACTTCGCAAAAACGGTAGTTCATGGGCAAAAGCCGAAGCAAAAGGGTTCAAAGTTATGACTGTTGCTGAAGCATCTGCATACGCTGATCTCGTAATGATCCTTTTGCCGGATGAAAATCAAGCAGAAATTTATGCGAATGAAATCGCTCCAAACTTAAAATCAGGTGCGACTATCGCATTTGGTCACGGTTTTAGCATCCATTACGGACGTGTTAAACCAGCGGCAGACATCAACGTAACAATGATCGCTCCAAAAGCTCCAGGTCACACAGTACGTAGTGAGTTCGTTCGCGGCGGCGGGATTCCTGATCTTATCGCTGTTGGGCAAAATCCAAGCGGTACGACAAAAGAGCTAGCACTTTCGTATGCATCTGCTATCGGTGGCGGACGTACGGCGATCATCGAAACAACGTTCAAAGACGAAACAGAAACAGACCTTTTCGGAGAGCAAGCGGTTCTTTGTGGTGGTGCGGTTTCTCTCGTTCAAGCGGGTTTTGAGACATTGACGGAAGCGGGTTACGCTCCTGAATTGGCATACTTTGAGTGTCTTCACGAATTGAAACTCATCGTTGACTTGATGTTCGAGGGTGGAATCGCGGATATGCGTTATTCTATCTCTAACACAGCGGAATACGGTGACTACGTAAGCGGTAAACGTGTTATCAATGAGCAATCAAAAGCGGCAATGAAAGAGATCTTAAAAGAGATCCAAGACGGCCGTTTTGCCAAAGACTTCATCCTAGAGGGTCAAGCTGGATACCCACGTATGAATGCAGAGCGTACTAATGCTCGTGCATCATTGATCGAGCGTACAGGCGTAAGTTTACGTGCAATGATGCCATGGATTTCTAAAAACAAAATCGTTAACCAAAGCACAAACTAATTTTCTTCTTGAAAGCCTTAAGCGGCTTTCACCCCATTCTAATACAAGTGCATCTAAATGGATAAGCCTCCTTTCTCTTTTCGAAAATTTTTCACACTAAAAAGTCTTATCCTTATTTTATCGGTTGTCATTGCTATCATACTTGCGGTATTGATCGGTTATTTTATGGGATTTAATCAAGTGCAGGAGAAATTGGATCAGGAACGAGAAGAGACTCAGCGTCTTATGGCACAGATTGAAGCAATTAGTAAGGTAGATTCGAATCTATCTCAAAGAGTGATAAAATCCCAATTGCATGATATACAAGCTGAAAAGTTGAAAAAAGAGCTCAAAGAAGTTCTGGAACATGAAGCGGTTAGTGCGCGACATGAATATGCACCCAAAGATAAAGATGCACTTCCCCCTCCAGCAGAACCACGAACAGAACCTCCGGCAAAAGCATGTGGCGGAAAATTGGTGATCATCATGGATGATGTCTCTTATGCGCATGATGTAGCTGCAATACGTTCTACGGGTTTACCGCTTGTTATGTCGTTCTTACCGCCAAGCCCACGTCATCCGGAGTCAGCAGAGCTTGCGGAGAGTGTTACAGGATACATGGTTCATCTACCAATGGAAGCGGTTGCTTACAATCAAGAAGAACCTGTAACGCTTCGCATTACAGATTCTGTAGAAACAATTGCCAAACAGATTGCTTTGATCAAGCATTTGTACCCAAATGTAAAATATATCAATAATCATACAGGATCGAAGTTTACGTCAGATGAAGCAGCAATGGAGAGACTGATTGGAGTCATGAAGGACAATGGCCTTATTTTTGTAGACAGTAAGACGATCGCAGGAAGCAAAGCAAAAAAAGTCGATGCGAAATACGGATTGCGCTATTTAGGACGTGATGTTTTTTTAGATCATCAAGACGGTGTTGCCAATGTTAAAAAACAGATCCGTGAAGCTGTTGCTATTGCTAAGCGTCATGGAAGTGCTATAGCAATAGGGCATCCGCGCCCCGATACGATTCAAGCGCTTAAAGAGTCCAAAGATCTTTTAAATCAAGTCCAAATCGTAAAGATCGATCAAATCTGACAATTTGCCATATATATTCTTCTTCTTAGCCTATTAAGTTATTGTAATGAATATTTTATAGGCTGGACTGCAATGTTTGATACGATCCCTTGTCATATTGACGAACTAGAGCTGATGGCTCACTATCCAAAGAGTCTGTATTATAAAGGCTCTTTGGAGCTGTTAAAGCGCCCTAAAATCTCCATTGTCGGTACTCGTCGACCAAATCCATATACCCGTACACTTACGCATGAATTAGCTAAAAAACTTTCATTAGCCGGCGTTGTCATAGTTAGTGGTGCTGCGGCAGGAGTGGATACATGGGCACATCTTGGGGCAGGTATCGCGAATACCATTGCAGTGCTTCCATGCGGCATTGATCTGTGCTATCCCAAAGCAAATACTGAACTCATCCAATCCATTGAAACAAGCGGGTTGATACTGTCGCAATTTGAACCCTCCTTTGAAGCTAGAGGATGGAGTTTTGTGGTACGCAATGAGATCGTTGTTGCTTTGGGAGAGTGTTTGATCGTCACGGAAGCCGATATAGACAGTGGAAGTATGCGAAGTGCAGAATATGCGCTTGAAATGGGAAAGCAGATATATGTCTTACCTCATAGAATAAGAGAGAGTGAGGGAACTCATCAACTCTTAGCGCAAGGTAAAGCGGTTGCAATAGAAAATATTGATCAGTTTGTGGCACAAATATCCAAAACAGCAGTCAACTCGATTACGGATACCCCGTTTTTGGCATTTTGCCGAACATCTCCCAGTTATGAAGAGGTGATGATAAAATATCCAAGTGAAATTTTTGAAGCAGAATTAAGCGGTATGATTGATGTTCGAAACGGAAGAGTAGTAGTGGTATAAAAACCAACAGAGCATTAATGCCCTGAAGTGCTCTCGTAACCATAATGTTTAACGAAATAGTTGATAATGATTTGCTGTTCTTCTTTTGGAATCGGTGCTTTAAATTCATTGACCATTTTAGCAACGGTACCTGTCCAGTACGGACGGCTCTTTTTTCCTTGATTAAGCATGTATCCAAATGAGTGACAGACAAGGCAGTATTGTTGCACCACTTCGTCATGGTCTCCCGCTTCGATTGGATAATCAACATAAGGCATCTCAATAGGTTTCGTTACTTGTGAAAAAAGGGCTGTTGAGCTTAATAACATCCCGGCAATAAGTAGTTTTATTTTCATAATTTGTTTCCCTTACACTATTTTTACGTTAACAGTATCAACTGCATTATATTGGTATCCGCCGGCGTTCCATCCGATGTCACCTGGTAAGGGCTGGATATTACCGATACGGTTGATGGCACGTACCATGATGATGTATTCACCTTTGGCTTTTGGCTCCCACGAATAGTTCCATTGGCGATACGCGTATTTACCATAATCTTTTTGCAATTCCGTGTTACTCCAGCTCTTGCCACCATCGAGGGAAATCATAACTTCTTTTATTCCTTTGCCTTGGTCAAAAGCTATACCGCTTACTTTTATACGTGACCCTTTTTTGATGACACTGTTTGGTGTTGGATAAGCGATGACCGATTTGACTTTCATTTGAGTAATGGGTTTACGCTTGTACTCGAAGTCACTTCCAGAGATGACACATTCGCAGTCATTATCAGGAACGGTATAGGCAACATCCATGAAAAAGGTTTTTCGGTATTCATCCATGACAGTGATCTCTGAGAGCATTTTGACCCAGCTGTCTGAAAAATGACCAGGGATGATCAGTTTGAGAGGAAAACCGTTGAGATAAGGGATATCTTCACCGTTCATTTCATACGCAACGATCAATTCATCCGTAAGAGCCTCATCGATTCCCATTTCACGGAAAAACTTAGGTGTTTCATCCATGGCAGGTTTTTCGAGTCCATTAACACCGACATATTTAGCCGTCGCATTGACTCCAGCCATGTTGAGGATGTCTTTTAGACGAGCACCCTTCCAAACAGCACAGCCCATTGCACCATGACCCCATTGTACACCGTGAGTTGCTTGACCTGTTTTCTCTGAAAAGAATTTTCGACTATTACCGCCACATTGAAGAACGGAAGTGATTTCCACAGGTTCAAATTTAGATTTTAGATCATCGATACTAAGGGATAGAGTGTTTTTGACACTTCCTTTTACTTCAAGACGAAAGGTATTCAAATCAATATACGTTGGGATATCCGGCATGTGCCAACGGACAAAAAATTGATCATTTGGAGTAATTACTTGTGTAAAGATGTCGCGTGAGGATTCCAGGAGTGGAGGACGGTCAGAGATCGTTTTCATCGGTTTTTTTTCTGGAAAAGCAATCATAGGCGGAACGAATGCTTTAGGTTCTGTTGCAACAGATTTAGCGGTTTCTTTACCAAAAAGAGTTGAGGCACCTAGAATAAGGCTGGCACCTAGAAAATTTCTTCGTGAAGATTGGTCCATAAATAGTCCCTTTAATTAATATTACGTAATTTTATCACATTTATGACAAAATCATAGTATTAACATCGCATCTCCATAGGAAAAAAAGCGGTATTTTTCATCAATTGCGCACTGGTAGAGGCGATGTGTTTCTTCCAGTCCCATAAAAGAGGCAACCAGCATTAGAAGGGTTGATTGGGGAAGATGGAAGTTTGTGAGTAGATAATCAACTCGTAAGGGGGGATTATGGGGGTGCAAAAAGAGGTTGGCTTCTCCATGTGCTTCACCGGTTCGGACATGGTATTCAACGGTGCGTGTGGATGTTGTCCCTACGCATAACAAGGGTGTTGGACTTTGGATTAGGTCAAGTGTTTTATCTCTTATCTCAAAATACTCTGAGTGCATCGGATGATCGGTAATGGTGGCACATTCAACAGGTTTAAACGTTCCTGAACCTACATGAAGGGTTACAAAGGCATGTTGATGTTGTTCGCATAACTCATTGAAAAGTTCATCGGTAAAATGCAATGACGCGGTAGGAGCTGCAACTGCCCCTTCATAAGCGGCAAAAACACTTTGGTATTCCCGTTCATCTTCAGAGTTATCTTCACGTCCAAGATAAGGTGGTAAAGGGATATGACCTATTTTATCCAACAGGGGTAACAGATCTTCGAAGCGTAAAGGGATATTTTCTAGAGAAAATTCCACCTCACGTGATCCGTCATCGTGCAGTGCTGTAACTGTAGCCGACACTTTGTGGTCAAAGTGCAGGAACGTACCGTTTTTGACTCGTCCCTTGATGTAGACATTGATGGTGTAAGCGTCGATGGGGCGGTTGATGAGCAGCTCAATAGCACCACCGCTCTCTTTTTTTCCATAAAGTCTGGCTTTTATTACCTTGGTGTCATTGAAAATAACAGCACACTCTTTGGGTAAAAAATCATTCAATTTATCAAAGCGTGTATGGGTAATGGAACGGTCTTTTCGGTTGTAGACAAGAAGTCTTGCATGGTCTCTTGGGTGAACGGGGTGGGTCGCTATGAGACCGTCTGGAAGATGGTACTCATAACTGGAAGTCAGAAGCGGGTCTTTAGTCAATCGTCTCTTCTTCATCTTCTAATGCTGCTAACTCTTCTTTTGGTGCTGGATTGACAGCAGCAACAATAAGGATGGAAATACCGTAAAGAATGATAAGGGGGATTGCCATCATCGTTTGGCTAAGGACATCCGGAGGGGTCAAAAGTGCCGCTAGAATAAAGATCAAGACGATAGCATAGCGAAAGAAACTTTTCATCATACGATCATCAATAAGCCCCATCAAAGCCAAAAAGTAACAAAAAACGGGAAGCTCAAAGGCAAGTCCAAAACCAAATAATATTTTGGTGAAAAACTCTACATACTCTGAGATGTTATACATTGGAACAAACGTAGCGCTTCCAAATTCGATAAAAAACGCAAATCCCATAGGGGTTACAAAATAGTAAGCAAACGATGCTCCTATTAAAAACATTGCTGTTCCGCCTACGACGATTGGGATCATCATTTTTTTCTCATTGGCATAAAGGCCCGGTGCTATAAAAAGCCATATCTGGGAGAGTATGATCGGCAGTGCCGCGAGAAGTCCTGCAAAAAAAGAGACTTTCATAGCAACGAAAAAAGCTTCGGATAGTTCTCGTGTGACGATCATCCCTTGAGCGGCTTTACGGGAGACTTTAGCTGTAGCAGTTAGTGCATCGATAAGGGGTTGTGTAATCCATGTAAGTAAAGCATCATGAAAACTCCACATGACAATGGACATAATAATAACAGCCGCAACGCTGATACCAAGACGTTTACGCAGTTCTACTAAGTGAGGACGTAGATCATCAAACATTAAGCTTCCTCTTTATTTTTCGGAGCGAAGGTTACAACTTCGGGTTCTTTGGGTGCGGCGGGTGCAGAGGCAGGTAGCTCAAGGGTTAAATCTTTGCCTATTTCGGTTACATCGGCACCGATTTTGCTGAAGTCAGTCATATTGGTCAATTCCATACTTGCATTGGTCAGTTCTTTTTGGTAATCTAGGACACTATCCTTGATACCTGACAGTTTGATTTCATCTTCGATCGTTGCCTTCGCAGAATTGATAGTTCCCTTAACGCTTCTGAAAAATTTGGCGATTTCGACCATTGTGGAAGGAAGTTTGTCGGGTCCTAAAAAGAGTATAGCGACAATAGCGATAAGAAAAATTTCTGTGATGCCCATTCCAAACATAGTATTTGCCTGCTTATTGTTTAATTTTTAAATAATTGGAGCGATTCTATCAAAATTATGTTTAAAGGAGGATTCTAATACCCTTCAATTCTTAGGGTGATTTCATCTGCCAGTAAGAAGTTTTGATTGTAATAGCGTCCATTTCGAGACTCTAAAAAGCCACCGTCCACAAGTGTCTTTATTTGTGAGAGATGCGCTTTTGATAGGAGGATTTCCTCTACACCTACACAGCTTCTGAATCCTAAAAAAAGTTTTTCATTGAATAGCTCTGAATCGGTCAAAATTTCTTCTTTGATAGTTAGTGGTGCATCAATATATGCCTCGATGTCGGTGGTTGGGTAAAAGCGGATGGAGTTTAAAAATCCGACAGCTCCGGCACCCAGTCCGATGTAGGGTTTATGTTTCCAATAGCCTAGATTATGCTGTGATTTATATTTGCCAAAATTCGAAATTTCATACTGTTCAAAGCCTCTGATAGATATTTCATCAAAAAGCCATTGGGTGAGATCAAGTTGTTCACTTGCCATTTCAGGTAGTTTCTCGAATGCGGTCTCTTCCTCAATGGTGAGAGAATAGAGGCTGATATGATCGATAGGCAGTTGGAAGGCTTGGTCTATATCACTGAGTAACAGATCTTTGGTATCGCCTTGAACACCGTATATTAAGTCTAATGAAAGGTGTTCATAACCTATGAGTGAGGCATTTTTAATCGCTTCTATCGCATGGTCTGTATTGTGCGCACGTCCGAGGGTTTTGAGTTTTTCATCGTTGAAACTTTGAACCCCGAAACTGATACGGTTAACACCCAAGGCTCTCATCCCCTCCAGCCATTCATACGTAGCACTGTTAGGGTTGGCTTCGGAGGTGATTTCAGCATCTTTTTGTAAAAAGGGGGTAATACGCTCAAATATTGGAGCATAGAGTTTTGGATCAACGGTTGAAGGGGTCCCGCCACCGATAAAAACCGTTTCGATGCGGTTTGAAGGGTTGACGTTAAAACGTTTGAGCTCGGTTTCGAGTTGAACACTCAGTGCGTTCATGTAGCGTTCGCGCTGCGAAAACTTGTCAACATAGGAATTAAAAGCACAATAAGAGCATTTGCTGTCGCAAAAAGGGATATGAATGTATAAAAGCATGGCGAATTATACTTTTTTTAATGGTGATTACCCTACAATTATAGGAAAAAAGATAGCGAATGAGCCAACAAAAGTTTTATCGTCCAAATGTCGCTGCTATTATTGTCTCTAATGCGTATCCGCAAGAGAAGCAGATTTTCATTGCTGAACGTAGTGATCTAGTAGGAGTCTGGCAGTTTCCGCAAGGGGGAATCGATGAGGGAGAAACTCCTACAGAGGCTCTTTTTCGTGAACTAAAAGAAGAAATAGGAACGAATAAAGTGGAAGTGATCGCTGAGTATCCCGAGTGGATATCGTATGACTTTCCGGCACACGTAGCGGCTAAGATGGCTCCGTTTGCAGGACAAAAACAACGCTATTTTTTGGTTCGCCTCAAAGACAATGCTAAAATCAATTTGGACACAAAACATCCAGAATTTATGCAATATGGTTTTGTAGGATTAGAAGAACTCAATGGAAAAATCGCCCATTTTAAAAAACCGATTTATGAAGTCGTCATTTCACATTTTAGAGCCAAGGGGTATCTGTAATGCTTATCGTGCAAAAGTTCGGTGGAACCAGTGTCGGAGATTTGGAGCGGATTCAAAATGTCGCTAACCGTGTCTCTCAAACGATCAAAGAAGGTCATCAAGTTGTGGTCGTTGTTTCCGCAATGAGCGGTGAGACCAATAAATTGATTGCCTATGCGGAACACTATACCGCTAGCCCTGAGCGTAGCGAAGTGGATATGCTGTTAAGTTCAGGTGAACGGGTTACCGCTGCATTGCTTTCAATTGCCCTTAATGCGATGGGACATCCCTCAGCTTCTATGAGCGGTCGTCGAGCTGGTATCGTGACGGACAGTGTTCATACGAAAGCACGCATTGAGAGTATTGATCCTTCAACCATGCATGCCCAGCTTGCTCAGGGAAAAGTGGTCGTTGTGGCCGGTTTTCAGGGCGTAAGTGAAGAAGGTCAAGTAACGACATTGGGACGCGGAGGATCAGATCTTTCAGCTGTAGCTCTTGCAGGAGCTTTGAAAGCCGATCTATGTGAGATATATACTGATGTTGATGGGATCTATACGACGGATCCTCGTATCGAGCCAAAAGCACGCAAGATGGATCGTATCAGCTATGACGAGATGTTGGAATTGGCTTCATTGGGAGCAAAAGTCCTTCAAAATCGTTCAGTAGAGTTGGCTAAAAAATTAAATGTAAATCTTGTAACCCGCTCTAGCTTTACGACAGCAGAGGGAACACTTATAACAAAGGAAGAGAATATTATGGAAAAACCACTTGTTAGCGGCATTGCACTGGATAAAAATCAAGCACGTGTCTCTTTACTCGAAGTCATCGACCGTCCGGGAATCGCATCGGATATCTTTACTCGTTTGGCGGACAACAGTGTAAATATTGACATGATTATTCAAACACAAGGACACGACGGTAAGACCCATTTGGATTTTACGGTTCCTAAAACAGAGTTGTTGGATGCTAAAAGTGTGGTAGAAACGTTTATCGCTGAAGGCGAGATAGGGACTGCGAGTTACGATGAGTGTATTTGTAAAGTCTCTATCGTCGGTGTCGGTATGAAATCCCATACCGGAGTAGCGGCAAAAGCTTTTCAAACAATGGCACGTGAAAACATCAATATCATGATGATCTCCACTTCTGAAATCAAAGTCTCGATGGTAGTTGATGAAAAGTATGCGGAATTGGCCGTACGTTCACTTCACAGCGCGTATTCGTTGGATCAATAATGCATCAATTTGATCGATGGACCTTAGACACAATCAGAGCTGAGGGCGCATCGATGAGTTGGTTTGAAGAACAGCGTTATGAATGGATTCCTCAAATAGCCAGTGCTATGGATCAGATCATGCAGGGGCGAACTATCGTCCTTGTCACCGATCCTCAGCGTCGCTGGTTCTCTCATTATATTACTGAAACAATCAATAAAAAACTCAAAGAGCGTCCGATGATCCCAATCGTCTATTTGGACGGTCTTTATCCCCATATCGATCAGTTGGTGGATGCGGAGGCCATGGAAACCCTTAGCGATATGCTTGACCTCTCCTATAAAGGGGAATATTTCTTTTGGTATATCGGTAAAGGCGGTGATGAACGCCGTGCGGATATTGTTAAGCGTACGGATAATGCATTGATGTGGATTATGGATGAAAACTACCCTAATGCTCTTGCATTGAAGTCGTATGATTCCTTGATCGACATCAAACTTCTACAGCTCTATCGGATGTTTGATAAAACTCTTTCTGCTGTTTTATTTGGGGAGATCGATGTTCACGCCTAGTGGAGGCTCTATTTTAATAACAGAGCATTTTGAAGAGAAATCACTAGAAATAGAACACGAGGTTTTGCCTTTGCGCTGTGTCCGTTTTATACGGGAAGATTTTAAGATAGAAGATGCCAAAGAGGTCATTAGTGAAGCCTATAAAAGTGAATCGCAAACGAAGACATTGATCTTAGGTGCTAAAAGTTTCACGATTCCGGCACAGAATGCTTTGCTGAAAATTTTGGAAGAACCGCCTCCTAATATTGTTTTTATCCTTCTCGCTCCCAATAAAAGTACTTTTTTACCTACGGTGCGTTCACGTTTATCGCTAAAGCAAGAGCATAATGCAAGAGACCATGAGACGATTGCTCTGAGTTTACGCACATTAGACCTTTCGGGGATGTTTTCATGGGTAAAAGAGCATGAAAAGTTGAAAAAGCATGAAGCCAAAGCATTGATAGAGCATCTTTTTTATCATGCGGTCCATGTTGAGGGATTGGCCCTGACAACGATTCAAATAGAAGGGTTTGATAAAGCATTCAGACTCATCGAGCTGAATGGACGGTTGCAGAGTGTTCTTGTGATGATATTGATGAATTTCCTCAAAGAGGTAAAACGTGTACGTTGAGCATCTCTCCTGTACGATAAACCTTAAAACGGCTCTTCAAAAATTAAACGTTGATGTCGGCGGGGTATCGATTTTACATGACAAGGGGCAAATACATCTGATCAAAATTGTTGATCTGCATGTGGGTGCGGCTAATATCCTCAAGCAAGATGCATTGAGTGTTGGAGCTGATCTTGCTGTTCCCAGAGGTACGGTAACTGCTCTTGAACCCAGAGTTGATGCCATTTTGATTGCAAACGAAAGACAGCTTCAGTTATTGGCAAAAAAAGAAAAAGCACAGCCGTTTGGTTTGAAGTTGTTGGCCAGTGAGTTGGAACGTTATTGCCATCAAAACAATAGTCTGGAAATTGAAGTGATGGGTATTATCAATGCTAACGACGACAGTTTTTACGCTCAAAGTCGATTTAAAGAAGCACAGGCTGTTGAAAAAATTGAGATGATGATACTTCAGGGTGCAGCGATTATTGATATCGGAGGTGTTTCAAGCCGTCCAAATAGCCTAAAGGTAAGTGCGGCAGAAGAGTTGACCAGAGTCCGTCCGATTATTGATATGTTGTATGCACAGCGTATGCATGATAAAGTTCGTTTAAGTCTGGACAGTTATGAGCCTTTGGTTATTGCCTATGCCCTTGAAAAAGGATTTAGTATTATCAATGATATTACGGGGCTTGCAAATGATGAGGTGGCGCGGTTATGTGCCTCTTATGAGGCAACGGCAGTGATCATGCATATGAAGGGGAACCCTCAAACAATGCAGACCAATCCTCATTATGATTCTGTCCTTCATGAAGTAGGGCAGTTTTTTGAAGAACGTCTGGAAAAAGCAGAAAAATTTGGCATCAAAAAAACAATTCTGGATACCGGTATCGGGTTTGGAAAACGATTAGAGGATAATTTGGCACTAATAACCCATCAAAAACATTTTTTACGTTTTGGAAAACCATTGCTGGTGGGAGCGAGTCGTAAATCGATGATTGATCAAGTTGTCCACAGCGAATCGGATGAGCGACTTAGCGGTACATTGGCACTTCATCTCAAAGCAATCGATGAAGGCGCTACGATAGTAAGAGTGCATGATGTCAAAGAACACATGCAAGCAATTACAATGTGGCAAGCATTAAGAGGATGATGATGAGTAATAGTGTTGTTATTGTAACGTTGTCGTTGCTGATTATGTTTTCCCCTTTTTTATCGAAAGTGACGAGAATCCCCGTTGTCGTTGTAGAGATTTTACTGGGGAGTATCGCCGGTTATTTTGGATTTTTGGTTGAAAATGAGCTTTTTACGATCATTGCAAAAGTCGGATTTTTATATTTGATGTTTTTGGCAGGGATGGAAGTGAATCTCAAAGAGTTTGGATTTGCAAAGTCATCTTTGCTAAGACGAACAATTATCTATTTTACAATGTTGTATGGCTGTTCTTTCACTATATATTTATATTTTGATTTAAGTGCCGTGTATCTTGTTCTTTTCCCAATTTTTTCTTTGGGTATGTTGATGGCATTAGTTAAAGAATATGGAAAAAATGAGCCATGGCTTGCATTGGCACTTAATATAGGGATTATTGGTGAGTTGATGAGTATTATGGCATTGACTATTCTCAGTGGTGGATTGGAGTATGGTTACAATCGCGAATTTGCAATGACGCTTGGAGGACTCTTTGCCTTTCTAGTAGGTTTCATTCTCTTTTTCAGAGGAATTCGCATTTTATTTTGGTGGTATCCTGGGCTTAAAACACTGATAATGCCACATGATGATGGAAAGGATCAAGATATTCGTTTTTCAATGGCTCTGATGTTTATTTTAGTAGCGGGGATGCTGTATTTAAAAATAGATGTTGTTCTTGGAGCATTTTTGGCAGGGACATTTATTGCTACATATTTTAAACACAAGACGGAGTTACCTGAAAAACTATCGTCATTTGGATTTGGATTTTTGGTTCCTATCTTTTTTATTCATGTTGGATCGACCGTTTCTTTAGATGCATTTAGCGATTATAGTATATTGCAAATGGCACTCTTTCTTTCAGGGGTGATGATTGGGATACGTATGATTAGCTCGATGGTTGCGTATTCTGGATATTTAGGATTTAAAAATACAATATTATTTGCATTGAGTGATTCGATGCCATTAACATTTATGGTAGCTATCGCAACACTTGGATTTGAAGCAGATGCAATTACCCATGATGAATATTATACATTTATCGTTGCTAGTATGGGAAGTAGTATTTTTTTAATGATTCTTATTAAAATACTGCATGCATATTTTTATCCTAAAGAATTAAAAGAATAATGCTTTTCAGTGAAAAAAAGGTACAATCGAGCATTTAATGGATAATTTCAAATGCAAAGATTGCGCTAAGCTAAAAGAAAAGGAGTTCTTGTGGACTTAACAACGATTTTAGGGATATTAGGGGCGATGGCTTCTATTTCCATTGGGGACTTGATGGAGGGGGGAAATCCCGTTCATGTTGTTCACATTACTTCTCTGATCATTATTATTCCAACTACTTTGATGGCAGCCATGGTTAGTACTGATCCTGAGCATATTAAAGGTGCCTGGAAAGGTGTCGGAATGAATTTCAAGAAATCATCCGTTAATCTCGAAGAACGGATCAAAGAGATTGTTGAATTGGCACTTATGGCACGCCGTGACGGGCTTCTTTCTCTTGAAAAAAAGGTCTCAGAGTTAGATAATGAGTTTCTCAAACAAGGTCTTAGTATGGCCGTCGATGGGAATGAAATTGACACCATTGCTGAAACATTGGAAGCGGTGATTGAAGAGACCGAACATTATTGGCATGGATGTGCCCATTATTGGATTCTAGCTGGGGAAACATCACCGGTTATGGGGCTTGTAGGAGCCGTTTTGGGTCTGATTTTGGCGCTTCAAAAATTGGATAATCCAAAAGAGATGGCGGAAGGTATTGCAGGTGCATTTACCGCGACCGTTACAGGGATTTTCGGGGCATATGTTTTGATTGGTCCGATGGGGGCTAAAATGAAAGCTAAGTCTCATCATATTATTAAAGAGCAAAAAGTAATGCTTGAAGGGATTATCGGGATCGTTCACGGGGACAATCCGCGTACACTCGAAGCTAAATTATTAAATTTCCTTTCGCCTGCGGAAGAAAAGCACAGTCAGTTTAATTGATGAGCGTTTAAATGGCTAAAAAACATAAGTGTAAAAAATGTCCTGAATGTCCTGCAGGAGAGAAATGGGCAGTTCCGACCGCTGACTTTTTCAGTCTTTTGTTGGCACTGTTTATTGCCCTTTATGCCCTTGCGTCGGTTAATAAAGAAAAAGTACGCGCACTCAAAGAAGAGTTTGTCAGAATATACGATTATGCACCTGCACCTGAGGAGATCAGTCCGGTCTTGCCGATGAATCCGGAATCAACGGAAAAGTCTGAAAAATCAAGCAGCGGAAAAATGCCGGTCACTAGCGGTGGGGCTATATTGGAGACTACACCTACTTCAGGTGAGGGGACAACAGTAGCAAGCAGTACTGAGAACGAAGATGAAGAGGGACAAAATGTTTCTGTCGGAGAAGGTGCATTGGATCAAACGATGGATGGGGTATTGCTAAAACTTCCGGCAACAATTCCATTTCGAGGATCAAATGCAAATATTGATGATCAAGAGATGCATCTTTTCATTAAGAGAGTAGCAGACATTATCAATACACTGCCTCCAACGGTTGATATATCGGTACGAGGTTATACAGACAATCAGATTCTCCCAAAAGGGACACAGTATCGTGACAATCTTGATCTATCAAGTGCTAGAGCAGCAACGGTCGTGCGTGAACTCATTCAAAACGGTGTAGCGGCTGAACGACTCTCAAGTGCAGGATTTGGAGCAGGAAAACCGTTAGCGGCAAATACAAGTGAGACCAATCGTGCTAAAAATAGACGCGTTGAGTTTTACATGTTTGTTTCCAATGATAAAAAACTGGATCAACAAAAGCAAAAAAGTGTTTTGGATTCATTGGCAAAACTTCCTCAAAAATGAGGAAGTTACTTTTACGGTAGAACGGTAGCTTTGAGTATCTTTTGAGCTTGAATCGGTTTATCGCTACTGGTTTGAACATTATTGAGTCTACCGATAACATCCATCCCTCCAACAACTTTCCCAAAGATCGTATGATAGCCGTTAAGCCATGGTGTGGGTGCCGTAGTAATAAAAAACTGGCTTCCGTTGGTTCTTGGACCGGCATTTGCCATGGCAAGAATACCGGCTTTATCAAATACTACTCCTGATTTGAACTCATCTTTAAACGGTTTTTTCCAGATCGATTCTCCACCCGCACCTGTACCGGTTGGATCGCCACCTTGAATCATAAAGTTTTTAATGATACGGTGAAAAGTGAGACCATTGTAATAGCCATTTTTTGTCAATGTTGTGAAGTTCTCAACGGCAAGAGGTGCTACGTCCTCATACAGTTCTAGAATGACTTCACCTTGGGTAGTTTGTAGCGAAACCTTCGGATGGGCAGCTAAGAGAAAGCTTGAGGCAAGGACTAAAGAAAGTAGTATACGCATTAAATAACTCCTATGATCGTGGTTTGAAATCTAAACAGACAGAATTGATGCAGTAGCGTAGACCGGTCGGCTTTGGGCCATCCGGAAAAACATGTCCCAGATGAGCGTCACATGCTGCACACAGCACTTCAACACGAATCATACCATGAGCTGTATCACGCTTCTCTGTGATGGTCTCAGGACTTACAGGACTATAGTAGCTAGGCCATCCGGTTCCAGAGTCAAATTTGGCACGAGAATCAAACAGTGGTGTACCACAACAGATACACGTATAAATTCCATCGGCTTTGTAGTTGGCATATTCACCGCTGAATGCCGGTTCCGTTCCATGTTGACGTGCAACATAATAAGCTTCTGGCGATAATTGTTGTTGCCATTGGCTGTCGGACTTGATAATTTTTGTCATACTTGTCCCTCTAAATTAGATTCGGTGATTATAGTGACCGTATCTGATGCACGGCTTAATGCTAAAGGATAATAGAGTGGATCATGCTTATCCATATTAATCACATAGCTATGAGGCACATTAAGGCCGCTAATATATTCAGGAGTAGTTAGGGTGATTTCATCCAAATCATCGTATTGCAGACTGAAGGTATCGTTTAAAACTCTGCATTGTACTTGTAAATGTTCCTCGATGGCTTGTTTATAGTGCATTAGCATTTTATGATTGGGCAAGATGATCATAATAAGATTGCTGCTTATGGTCTCTAAATGCTCTTTTAAACCGGTAAGTAATGTAAAAAGAGCTCCCTTAGTATGGGAAAAATTGATGGTCTTGAGAGTGGGTTTTCGATAAATGGTAGTCAAGGTGTGTTCTTGGATGTCAAGTGGATTAGTAACACTGCTAAGAAGAAGCGATCGTGAACCTTTATGTTCTAGAATCCACTCTATATTTTTGGTAGAAATTAAATGGGCATCATCACAAACAATTAGACTGCATTCTTGGAATATGCGGGCTATTTCGTTAAATGGATTCTCTGGTGAGGGGGTATAAAAATGGATGCGGGATAAGTCACATTTAACTGCTGCAAATTCGATTAGGGAAATAAACTCATTACGTAGCAACTCACCGCTTAATCGTGTTGGTGTCATTATAAGGGTGGATTGATGAGTATTAGCGAGCATATAATCGATCACTTTTCGAATTAATACGGTACTTTTTCCACTACTGTAAGGCGCACACAAGAGGAGTGTAGAACGACTTTTTATGGGAATATCTAAGAAGGATTCTTGTTGTGATGATAGAAATGAACCAAACGTTTCCGTAACAGTCGGTAGTAAAAGTGCATGGGCTTTAAGTGAACCGATGACTTTTAGTTGCGAGAATGGATCTGGTTGATATTCACATAGTGTCTGAAGTTTGCGCTTAATAGCACTTGCAGTATCATTTTTAAAAATTAATCGTTCTTTGGGCAATAAATGATGAAATGAGGGATGAAGGGTCTCAAATTCGGCATCGGTGAGATTTTTCATCCAAAAGATCCGTTCCAGTGGTGTGGAATCAAAAGAGAGCACGTCTTGCAGTTTTTGATAAATCATTTTTTCTTTGAATTCTATTTGTATAAGAGATGCTGCATGGCTTTGGCGTACATGACGTTTGACGCTACCTTTAGCAAGTTCATGTGCATTCCAAAGAATTTTTTCTCCTAAGTAAAGTCCATAATAGGGAAGAAAAAGTAATAGGTCAATAGTACAATTGTTTTCATGATGGAAAAGTGTAACATCGGTTAAACATACGGCTTGGTCATGAAGTATTAAATCATCAAAGGTTGTAATAGAGTCATCTTGAATCTCTTGAGATACTGTTTTTGATGAGCCAAAACGGGAAAAAAAATCAAAAATCAAAATAAACCCTCATACTGAATAATGAGTAATTATAACCTATTTGATTAAATGAAAAGTGAAGAGTGAAGTTGAACATTCCCAAGGAAGAACCTTAGGAACAGTGTGGAAAAATTACTTAGCTGCAGCAACGCTGTCTTTAAGACTTTTGCCTGGCTTGAATTTAGGAACCATTTTGTCAGAAGTCGTATATTTTTTAGTTGTACCTGGTACTGTACCACTTTTACCTTTTTGAAGTGATGCTGCAAAACTTCCAAAGCCTACCAATGAAACTTCTTCTTTAGAAACAAGTGCTTCTGTTACTGCTTCTGTGAAAGCCTTGATAGCTGTTTCTGCTTCAATTTTAGTTTTGTAACCACCGTTTTTTTGTACCAACTCTACGAATTGTGCTTTGTTCATTTATTACCCTTAAGTTTAGATAGATGACATTCACTTCAATCTCCTGCTTCACGGGAAACACGGAGGAAAGTAATTCAAACGCGAATACTTTAATATCTCTTAGCTTAAATTTATCTGTGTTTTTCTGCTTTTTTGTAATTCTTTTGAAAAATTGTCCATTTTAGACTATTTTTATTCTTTTTTAGGAACAAAAGGTCATTTGAAAAGTTACGAAGTGATTCTTTTAGGTGAAGTACTCTATAGCAATAGTATTGAGACAATGACCATTTCAGGGGTGAAAATCGCTGTGATGAGATGGATAAAAAAACATCTTCTAAGCCATCGCGTTCTTGCTCACTTAAAATACTCATGCTAATTTTCCTATTTTATTGATTTTTCGGATAACTCTGATGATCTCATCGTCTTCGAGCATTGCGAGCATTTCCAAAACTGCTTTGGCAGCTTGAGGTTTTGCATTTCCTAATCTCCAATCTTGATAGGTTCGCATCGAAATATCCAATTTTTCGGACATTGTTTTTTGGGAAATCTTTTTACCATTGTGTTGTGCCTCAACGGCATTATGAAGAAGGTTAAAAATATCATTGATTTCCATTACTCAATTGTAATGGGAAGTTTATAAAGTAAACATTAAAGCGGATATTTTATACATTAAATCGTATAAAATATAGATAAGCGTCCTAGAGAAGATCGGTATAGTCGTATTTGGATAAATCGACGTAAAACTCCCCTTCACGTTGAATGATACGGACATCACTTCCAAAACGTTCGGTAAAACGGCGACGTATCAGTTTTCGCTGCTCACTTCCAATACCGATGAATTTTAAATAGCGTTTTAATTCAATAATCCCTTTTGGTTCAATGGTAATCGTGCTAGGTTGGGTCACATCAACGTCATGTACGGTATTGGAATTGCTAGAGAGCATGAGTTTAGTACTGAGTACTTCTAAAATACTTTTGAGCTGTTCGTCTTTGGTGGTATAGATCTCTTCTATACGTTTTCGTTCTGCTATGAGCATCGTCTCTTTATCGTTTGTCAGTCGATCAATCTTGGCTTCAAGTTCTTTGACTTTTAGCTTGAGATGGTGATTTTCCTTTTGATAAAGAGAAATAACCATTCCAACGCTTGTTTTAGGAGAGGATGTTGCCACAGTATTAGCAGTGACTGTTTGTTTTGAGGATTCTTGGATCTCGCGATGTTTTTCTTCATTTAGAGAACTGCGGGGAACAATGATATAGGTTACTCCCGCTTCAATAATGTAATTGAGTCTTTTGGTTCGAATTTTGTTTTGTATCATCTCTTTGGACATTTTAAATGTTTTTGCGTATTCATCAATACTAAATCGCATGGGTTCTCCTTTTTTTGCTTAGCCAGTCTTGTTTGGGAGGAGGGATTATCCCACCTTGGCGCATCCAGATCAAATAACCATTGCGCTGGATCTCATGTTTGTCATGAAAAGTATGCAAAGTACTATGCCGAAACTCACATTTTTTTAATAGTTCAGAAAAGTCATTGTGATTATTTAAAAAGGTTTGTAGTGAGTTAAAAGCAGATTCAGAGATAAAAACCGTATTGGCAACCATATTTTTAATCTCTACGTAACGTGCGCACTCGTTTAATCCGTCTCCTACAAAATTATTTTGTCCTAATATGTCTTCAAAACGATGTATTTTTCCAGTATGTACCGCTACTCTAATACCCTTAAAATAGGGATATTCTTTTGAAATAAAATCGGAAAAATGGATAAATGACAAACCAAGAAGCGGGCCGAAACCTTTAAGGTCAGGGTGCAAGATACAATAAAAGCCATCCCCTGTAGGGATGATGCCTTGTAGCATTTTTTCTAGAGGTATGTCTGAGTTTTCCAACATTTTTCGGATCATTTTTTTGTAACTTTGAGAAAGAAAGGTAATGAGTTCAAGTTGTTTAGACATTTCAAGACGTGAAAAGTCAATAATATCAATCAAAACGATATCGGTTTCAATGGCTCGTTTTTGCATAAATTAGGTAGTTTCCAATTAGTGTATAGGTTATTTATTGTAGTTAAATTCACCTCTATAATCACTGAGATGCCCGTTGTAATATCGGCAAAAATAATAAAATTGTAATTAAAGTGTGTTACTATGCATCAATATAATAGTATATATAGCTAGAGGAAATGGTATGCAAAAACGAACCAAAATTTTGGCAACGGTCGGACCGGCGTCAGAGAGCGTAGAGATATTATCGGGAATGATTCGCGCCGGAGTCAATGTTTTTCGTCTCAATTTTTCACACGGAACGCATGAATATCATCTTGGAGTATTGAATAACATCCGTCAAGCAATGCGTGAGACAGGTCTTATTGTAGGTGTATTGCAAGATATAAGCGGTCCAAAAATTCGTATAGGTATTTTAAAAGAGGAATTCGATTTACATCCTAGGGATATTTTGGATTTATATTATGAAGAGATTGAAGGGGAGAGAATAGGGGAACATCACTTTCAAACGTGTTTAAATCAAGGTGAGATTTTAAAAATGCTTAATGTTGGAGATGCGATTTATCTGTATGATGGCAACATCCGTGCCAGTGTCATTGCATGCGAAGCAAAATATGTACGTATCAGCATCGAGAACCAAGGAAAGCTAGGATCAAAAAAAGGGGTCAATTTTCCTAATACACGATTAGGTATTGATGTATTAACCCCAAAAGATCGATTGGATATGGCATGGGGTGTTGCTAATAGCGTTGACTTCATGGCGATCTCTTTTGTTCAAAATGCAGCAGATATGATAGAAGCACGAGAGATTATCCGCGCACTTAATGGAGAAGTTCAATTATTCGCAAAAATTGAAAAATTTGATGCAGTGGAGAATATTGATGAGATTTTAGAATATTCGGATGGCCTGATGGTGGCACGTGGAGACCTTGGTATTGAGGTACCGTATCATCGTGTTCCGACCATCCAAAAAATGTTGATACGTAAAGCAAATGAGGCTTCAAAGCCTGTTATAACGGCGACACAGATGCTTTTGTCCATGACAGAAAAAGAGACGGCAACGCGTGCAGAAATCAGTGATGTCGCTAATGCTGTTTTGGACGGAACGGATGCAGTGATGCTATCTGAGGAATCAGCTGTTGGACATAACCCGGTTTTGGTTGTCGAAACAATGGTAAATACGATTCAATCGATTGAAGAGATTTACCCGTTTGATAAATTTTTAGAGTTTAAGCATCATGATCCTATGGATACTGTTCATGAGTCTGCGGTACGTTTGGGAGATGCTTTGCACGCGATAGGAATTATTGCGATGACTACATCAGGTCAGTCTGCAATTAAGCTCGCACGCTATCGCCCAGAGATGACGATTTATGCTGCTACCCATGATGAAAGGGTGGCCCGAATATTGACTATGGTTTGGGGTGTTGTCCCTGCCTATTTGACCAAAAAAGGAAAGTTGGAAGATATGATGCGTGACATCATAACGCGTGGATTAGCTCGTAAAATAATCGATAAAACACAGACCTATATTTTCACTGCGGGGGATCCTGTAGGAGTGAAGGGTACGACGAATACAATCCGTATATTGCGGGAGCACGAAATTGAGTTTTTTGGAGAAAGTAAGTCAAGCGTCGTAAAAACGAAAAAAACGGTTGAAACAGTACCTACTCTTTTTTAAATATGGACCATATTTTGCTAGATATTTAACGTTTTAGAAAAGGGGCAAATGGTGTTTCGTCACGCCACCTTTTCTTAAAACAACTCTTTTGGCTACAATGCTGCTTATGAAAACTGATACTGTATTTACCAAACCAATTTCCAAACAATTTGAATTTGATGCTGATGTTGCAGCAGTATTTGATGATATGCTCAACCGTTCGGTCCCTTTTTATAAAGAATCATTGCAGCTGACTCGACAATTTTCGATCAATGCGCTGTACAATGGCGGACGTGTTATTGATCTTGGATGCTCCACGGCATCTTTGCTTTTGGAGATTGAACGTGCTTTGAAATCTACCGAAGGAATTGAATTAATCGGTATTGATAACTCAAGTGCTATGATTGAACATGCACACAAAAAAATCGAAGCATATGGGTCTAATATTTCTTTGGTTGAGGGAGATATTTTAGAATATCCTTTTGGACGTACCAAAGTGATTGTTTGTAACTATACATTGCAGTTTATACGTCCCATGGTACGAGAAACATTGTTGCGTAAAATCCATGATTCTTTGGAAGAGGGTGGTGTCTTTATCTTCAGTGAGAAAGTGATCAGTGAGGATGCAACGCTGAACAAACAGCTGATCGACTGTTATTACAGTTTTAAAAAAGAACAAGGTTACAGCGAATATGAGATTATGCAGAAACGTGAGGCACTTGAAAACGTACTGATACCTTATACGATGATTGAGAATATCGAAATGGCTAAAAAAAGCGGTTTTTCAAGCTGCGACGTTTTATTTCGATGGGCCAACTTCGCAACCTTTATTGCCTCTAAGTAGTTAAATCACCATACTTTTGGATCAGCAACTTTGGCAGGCGGAGTCAGCGCTTGCTTGACATCACTGTAATCAACGATATTTTCATCGCATTTTTTATGATAGTATCCTTGCATATCGTAGTATTCTTCACAGTCGTTATAGTAGCGCAAGCTAATCCCACGTTCATTGACACAACCCGTAAACACTAGCACTGCTAAAAAGAGTAGTAATTGTTTCATCATGGACGATTTTACCTTATCTGGGTTTAAAACTTTCCTTGGTTTTACAGTACTCTTTTAAAAAGCACCCATCATCGCATTTTGGATTTCGTGCTGTACAGATATAGCGTCCAAAAAGTACCATCCCCTGATGGAGCTGATGAAGATTGTTTTTAAACTTTTTGACCAAAGTCGCTTCTGTCGTTGCAGGGGTGAGATCATCACTTAAACCTAGCCGATGGCTGACACGAAAGACATGGGTATCAACGGCCATCAAATTCGCTCCGGTGTATTCGATCAAGACGACATGTGCCGTTTTTTGCCCCACTCCTGCGAGTGTTATGAGTTCTTTTTCATCCAGAGGGATTTCTCCATTGTAAACTTCTACGACACGTTTTGCCATCTCGATGAGATTAACGGCTTTATTATTAAAAAAAGAGCAGCTTTGGATCAGTGTCTTAATGTCCGATAAGTCAGCTTGTGCCAATGCGTGAGGGGTAGGATACATCTCAAATAAGGCAGGAGTGATTAAATTAACACGTTTGTCGGTACATTGAGCAGAGAGCGCTACCGCAATAACAAGCTCATAGACATTCTTGTAAGTCAGCTCAGTGACGGCATCATCGTAACGTGCCACAAGGAGAGACTTTATAGCTTCAATTTCTTGTTTGGTGGCTTTTTTCATGGAACAACTCATTTTTGCAGATTATAGCATTAAGGGATAAACACTCACATGGTATACTTGTGTTACAATAATATGAGTATAACTTATGTTTATAAGTGTTATCTTAGGTTTGGGAGCGTAGGTTTGGAGTTCAAAAAATGGGTTATGAGTCTCATAGGTGGAAAATCCACTGGCACGATGGAAGCCGCTGAGTATAATATAGATAAAGATCTTTTTTATAAAATTTTGGACACGGATCCGTGCGCAATTTTATTTTTTACCAAAGAAAGTGGATGGATCGGCGCTAATAAAGCTTTTTTTACTTTAGTACAAGTGAATACAATCGAAGAATTACGTACAAAGTATGAAAGTATTCGTGAGTTATTTAGTGATGAAGACGAAGAAGTTTTTACCGAATACGATAAGAGTTGGCTTGATTATATTCGCACTCATTGCCCTAATGGATACGGTCTGGGTATCATGGACACAAAAGGTAATCGCCATTCAATGATGGCAACATCAACCTTGTTGAATCAAGGTTCAAATGAGATGTATTTACTTCGATTGGAAGATCGCAGTAACGTAGTGGCATTACAGGATGAAGTAGTGCAAGTTGAGACGATGAAGACAAAATTTCTAGCCAATATCGGACATGAGTTTCGTACGCCGATGAACGGTATATTAGGATTTATTGACCTTCTTGCCAAAACGACTCCTACTGAAACACAGCTTGAATACATCCATTCCGTGCAGGGATCAGCCCTTAATTTGATGTCCAATATTGAAAACTTACTTGATTTGGCTCAAATGCAAACAGGACGTTTGACAATCAGTAAATCAGATTTTAATATTATTACAGAAATGGAAGAATTGGCACGTGGATTTGTCTCTTTAGGAGATGAAAAAGAGATATTTGTTCACTTCTTTATTGATCCTAAGCTTCCTACCCATTTAATTGGAGACAGTCGTAAAATCAAGCAAGTTTTGAGTAATCTGTATAATAATGCGCTGAAGTTCACGGCACCGCAAGGGCGTATAACCATAGAAGTAAAGCTTTTGAAACGAAATACTGCAGGAACCTGTAATATCGGATTCAGCGTCAAAGATACGGGTAAGGGTATTAGTAAAAGTGAACTTAGCTATATCACAAGACCATTTGTATCAGGGGATCATGCTGATAATCGATTGGGTGTAGGTTTGAGTCTGTCGCATGGATTGATCAATTTGATGGGCGGAGAGTTAAAAATCACGAGCGAAGAAGGAAAAGGTTCTTCTTTTGGTTTTGCGTTTACGCTAGAGGGCTCATCCGATCAGGCAATGCGAATGATCAATGCGCATGCGGCCAAAGTTGTCTTGCTGGATGAAAAAAGGTTGGACGATGCAAATCACCTTACTAACTATCTTCGAAGTTTTGGGGTCAATGTCACTAAAACGCATCTCATTGACGACACCCTTTTTGATGCAACGGATATGGTCTATTTTATCGCATCACAACAAAAAAGCGATTGGATTTTGAAATTATCAACAATGAAGCGTACGTGCAAAACGATTTTGTTATTAGATTCAAATGAACAGCTTCTCGCTCGCACTATGCATGTTATTGACGTTGGTCTTTCAAAGCCAGTTTTACCAACCAATTTGTTGACACATTTAATCGATATTTTAAATTTGGAAAAACAAGATGTTGCCGTAGTACCTCATTTGCAACGTGGCATAAATGCATTGGTAGTTGAAGATAATTTGATTAATCAACGATTGATCAAACTTTTGCTCAAGGAATATGGACTTAATGTGATAACCGCATCGGATGGTGATGAAGGTGTTGAAGCGTGTCGAAATCAAAAATTTGATATTGTCTTTATGGATATCGATATGCCGATTAAAGACGGTATTTTAGCAACCCAAGAGATCAAAGCACAAGAGGGGGTTGGTCGCAGTGGAAAAATGCCTATCATCGCATTGACCGCATTGGCTATGGAAGGTGATCGAGAATATATTCTTGCCAAAGGGCTTGATGATTATATTTCTAAACCTTTGACCCGAGAAAAGCTTGAATACATCTTACATAAATATTTGCAAGTTACAGCATAGGATAGAACCCAATGGACTATACGGATTTATTTAGAGAAAAATTTCTTGCTTCGGTTGGAATGTTGACCTCCTGTGCTAATTTACACAGTGATCCTTTTTTATATACGTATCTTTCCGGAGAGATCCTGGGTGTGAATAAAGCGTTATTGTCACTTTTTGGAAAAGAGCGTGTTATCGACATAGTCGCTATAGAGAAATGGTTGATTTTACAAGGGGTAGAATTATCTTTTCTTTTATCACAATCGGGTGAGTATCGTGGAAAAATAATTGCACAAGAAAAAGAATACGATATAGGGATACGTTCAGAAGTAATTCTTGTAGATAATGAGCCTATCGTAGCAATTGTTTTGCGCGATACCTCTGTGATAGAGCGTGCACGTGCGGCTGAACGTTATTTTGATCAATTCAAAAAGAAATTTTTGATGAATATGTCGCATGAGTTTAGAACTCCTATGAATGCCATTATCGGGTTTACGGATTTACTCAAGGGAAGCCCTTTGAGCTCATGGCAACAAGAATATGTAGATATGGTCAGTAGAAGTGCATCTTCTATGATGCGAAATATTGAGAATCTGCTTGAATTGATGCAGGTGGAAAGTGGAAATATACACGCGGCGATACAACCTTTTGCCCCTTTAGAAGTCTATGAAACATTTTTAACACAGTTCAAAGCCTCAGCATTAAGCAAAGATATCACGTTGATGCTTTTGGTTGACCCTAGATTACCAAAGACTATTTTGGGCGATCAGGACAAAATATTGGGAATTTTACGAAATCTAATACAAAATGCCCTTAAATTCACCAATGATAATGGACAAGTTTTAGTAGAAATAATTATTTTGAAAATGGATACGGGCAGTATTGAAGTAGAGTATGCAGTCAGTGATACGGGCATCGGTATTGACAGTGAGCATATGAAAACACTGCTGCGACCGTTTGCATCAGCATGGGAAAATCAGCGAAGAGGAAAAGACGGATTAGGAATTGGACTGAGTCTAAGTCATAAATACATTGATATGATGAATTCCCATTTGATGTTGGCTTCCCAAAAAGGGATGGGCTCACGTTTTTCATTTCGAATTAGTCATAAAATTAATGAGTTAGGAAGTTTTGAATTTTTAAAAGGGACAAGGGCAACTATTTATTCACAGGAGCAAAGTTCCGCACAAACAGCCTTGCTCACGAGGTATCTTGAATTGTTCAATGTGGAAGTAACTCCGATAACAACATTGGTTAATAGAGTTCTTTTTGAGTCAAATGTACTCTTTATGGACACCCCTCATATCTCAAAATCACAAATTGAATCGCTCAAAATGACCTATCCGGAATTAGAAGTTGTCCCTATTGTCGAAAGTGAGTATGGAAATGATACACCTTTTACTAGAAGCTGTAAAAGCAGTCATCACATTGCCATTGCTTCCACGGTCGTTGCATAAAACACTTTCGGTGGTGTGGAATACCATGCCAAAAGAATACATTAGAGTAAGTGACAATGTAACATTCGCCCCTAGAGAAAAAGAAACCAAAATATTGGTAGCTGAAGACAACTTGATTAATTTACGGTTATTAGAGACGATTTTATTGCAGCAAGGGTTTAAAGTTACGGCAGTTGATAATGGTCAAAAAGCAGTTGATGCCTATTTAAAAGAGCCATATGATTTGGTTCTTATGGATATTGATATGCCGATCATGGATGGATTGACAGCAAATCGTCTTATCAAAGAGATTGATAAACGTGACAATCGAGGATCTATACCGGTGATTGCATTGACGGCTCACGCACTTATCGGAGATAGAGAGAGAATTATAGGGGCTGGATTGGATGCCCACCTTGCGAAACCAATTGATAAAAACTTCTTGCTTCAGACAATTGAACGCTATCTAAAAATAGTGCATAAAAGTAAAAATTGAAGAAAGCGTTTATTATTGATTAATTTGTATCTGTTATTCTCTTATTTGTATTATAATTCGGCTATGAAAAATCTTGAGTTCAAGAGAATAAAATAAGGACAACAATGAAACGGCAGTTTTCTATTTGGGTATTAGGCGTATTATTAAGCAGTTCAGTTGCGAGTGCAGCAGTTCTGGCAACAGTCAACGGTGATGCAATCACTTCGGATGAAGTAACTAAAGTACTGATGGAAGGGACTCAAGGACGATTTGATTCACTTCCTGTAGATAAACAAAATGAATTACGTCAACGTATCATCGAAGGGATGGTTGCACAACAACTCGTCTTTGAAGATGCTAAGAAAACGGGTGTTTTAGATTCAAAAGAGTACAAACAAGAATTTCAACTATTGTTGGAACGGATGAAGATGCAACTCGCAGCCAAGGTCTGGGAGCAAAAGCAATTTGACTCAATCAATGTAGATGCAAAAGAAGTTAAATCGTATTATGAGTCTAATGCGGATGAATTTGTAGATAAAGAAAAGGTCCGTGCACGTCATATTTTGATGAAAACAAAAGAGGATGCAGAAGCTGTTATTCAAAGTATGAAAGCGCTTACGGGTGATAAGCTAAAAACAGAGTTTATAGCTCAGGCTAAATCAAAGTCAACGGGACCAAGTGCTGCGAGAGGTGGCGATTTAGGCTATTTTCCACGTGGACAAATGGTACCTTCGTTTAACGATGCTGTATTTGCTATGAGAGAAGGAACGATTTCAGCAGAGCCGGTTCAAAGTCAATTTGGATACCATGTTATCTATCTTGAAGATAAAAAACCTGCACAAAAAATGGGCTTTGAGGAAGTGAAAAACTTTATTGAACAACGTTTAAAAATGGATAAGTTTAAAGCAGCTATGGAGAAAAAAATGAACTCTCTAAAAGCAAAAGCAAAAATCACCTATTCTAAATAATCTTCCTTTATCTCTTTATATTTCTCCCGCGTTATGCGGGAAATTGTTACTTGTAAATATCTTATTGACTTTAAAATATAATTAGCAGTATAATTGTCCATATAATTATCGGACAAGGGGTCGTAATGAATAAATATGTTAATGTAACCAAGATGAGTATTACCCTCGATAACAGCGTTGCGGATGAGTTGAATGCGATGGCGAAAGAGCTAAATGAGAAGAAAAGTCATTTGATAGAGAATGCTCTTATGTTGTATTTTGATATGTTGGACGAGAAACTCTCTGATAAACGTTTACGTGAGGTAGCAGAAGGCTCGGTCACGCCGATCAGTGCTGAAGAGGTATGGAAAGAGTTGGGACTGTAAACGATGTATGCGATTGAGTTTTTGCCTTCTGCAAAAAAAGAGCTTTCGCAGTTGGATCGTGTCATTCAAAAACAACTCAAAGAAAAAATCATTTTACTCGCAACCGATCCCGATAAGCTCAAAAACAATATCAAAGCACTCAAAGGGGAATATAGTGGAAAATTTCGCTTGCGGGTACGAGATTATCGGGTGATTTTCCGGATTACAGAAGAAAAAATTCTCATTACGATCATCCGTATCGGACATCGTAAAGAGATTTATTAATGAGTACAAAAGCTGGATCTCGTATCAAGTACGGGATGACGAGGAGAAGGGTTAGTTTCTATCTATTGCATTGAGATCATTAAACGCTACTTTTACACGATCAACTAATGTTTTTTGTCCATCACGTAACCATTTTCTAGGGTCGTAATATTTTTTATTCGGCTTCTCTTCACCCTCAGGATTTCCGATTTGACCTTGCAAATAATCTTTGTATTTTTCATAATAATCTTTGACCCCTTCCCATGTTGCCCATTGGGTGTCGGTATCAATGTTCATCTTGATAACACCATAGCTGATGGCTTCACGGATCTCTTCGAGACTTGAGCCTGAACCGCCGTGAAATACAAAGTTGACAGGTTTTGGTGCAGTATGAAATTTTTCTTGAATATAGCGTTGGGAGTTGTCCAAGATTATAGGTGTCAATACGACATTACCCGGCTTATAGACCCCATGGACATTACCAAAAGAAGCCGCTATGGTGAAGTTTTCACTCACCTCCATAAGTTTTTGATAGGCATAAGCAACGTCTTCAGGCTGTGTATAAAGCAGTGAGTTGTCAATATTGGTATTATCAACACCGTCTTCTTCCCCGCCTGTTACTCCAAGTTCTATTTCCAGCGTCATGCCGATTTTAGACATACGTTTGAGATACTGGACACATGTTTCAACATTCTCTTCAAGACTCTCTTCCGAGAGGTCTAGCATATGCGAACTGTACAATGGTTTTCCATGTTCTTTAAAATGCTTCTCTCCCGCATCCAGAAGAGCATCGATCCACGGTAAAAAGTTACGTGCAGCATGATCGGTATGCAGTACGACAGGAAGACCATAAGCCTCTGCCATCATATGAACATGGATAGCACCACTGATAGCACCTGCAATAGCGGCTTTTTCATGCTCATTACTGAGACCTTTACCCGCATAATAACTCGCTCCGCCATTTGAAAATTGGATAATAACGGGCGAATTGACTATTTTAGCTGCTTCAAGAACTGCATTGATAGAGTCGGTTCCCACGACATTAACAGCTGGCAGTGCGTAGCCTTCCTCTTTTGCAATAGCAAATAAGGTGTTAAGGTCTTTACCAAACACAACCCCAGGTTTAATCACTTCTAATATACGTTTGGACATGAATTACCCCAAAAAAAAATATGGGATATTATAGCATTTGCCCCCATATTTCCATATTAGATATAATGTGAACAGTAGAAGTGGCAAGGAGTACGACATTGTTAAAAGCTCTAGCGTCTATTATATGTCTGCCTTGGTTGTTGTATGGGCAACAACCATTACCCTATTGCACGCTTGCCGATCCTCTTGCTTCTCATGCGCAGAAGATACAAAAAATTGATGTAGAGGCATTAAACACTTCTGAAAAAGAAATAATTGAGCATTTTTACAGTGGGGTACAAGAGACGTTATCCAAGGGTGAAGAGTTGTCCAAATCCTCTAAAATACAACCGGAACTTTTAGCAGAATATCTCAATAAATTAAGGGTGTTGGCTTCCCAAAAAGAATCAATTAATCAGCTATATCGCAGCTCTTTGATGGATGCGATACATACCCAAGACAACAAAAGATTTAGACATTTGACTTCTATTGAGCTAGAGCCTTTGCATCAACCTCGTGTGCGGGCAGAGGCGATTGCTTATTATCAAAAGAACTTTCCACGCCATTCAATTGAAAATCTTGATCTTTTGTGCGATGAAGAGATCTTAGAGAAAAAAAGTATCCGATTTATGATGGAACAAGAGCAGGCATATGAAGAACATTTGCGTATTTTAAAACGCTCAGAAGCACAGAAATTACGTAAAAAGACAAAAGTTGGCTCTCGTAACAGTGTCATTATGACAGCAGAAACGGCTTCAAATGGGGATGTAGAGTTTCAAGCAGAAAATATGAATCCCTATCGAGTCACATTGACCCTTGATATTGAAAATATGTCTAATCTTACAACAACGATTCGTCTCCCTTTGAGTATAGAGCTTGTCGGCTACAGTAAAAAGAAAGTTTTAGTATTACATCCTACTGACAAAAGAAAAGCAGTGGATTATCGCTCATCATATGGATGGGTGCGGGGATCACCGTTTGTAAAACACAATGACGAGTTTGTTTACGCATTGCCTTTTGCTAAAGGCTCAACTGTGCGTGTTTCACAAGGGTATAATGGGAACACGTCTCATATAGGTCTCTCTGCGTATGCCGTCGATTTTCCACTTCCTATAGGAACTCCTATATTTGCTGCTCGAGATGGCATAGTTGTGGGGGTTGAAGTTTCCAATACTTTTGGCGGTCCAAGTCCGCAGTATCGTCTCTATGCAAATTATGTCATTATTGAACATAATGATGGGACAATGGGTAATTATTATCACTTAAAACAAGGGGGAACGGTTGTTGCCATTGGGGATAAAGTTGTTAAGGGTCAATTGATCGCGTATTCTGGAAATACCGGTTATACGACAGCTCCTCATCTTCATTTCAGCGTCAGCAAAGTTGACCCTGTTTCGATGCGCCGACCCATGAACTTGCCAGTAAAAATACAAACAATGGCAGGAATTGTTACTTGTCCTAGATGTGGGGATTATTATACGGTACAATAAGCGTTGAAATAAGAGGGAGCATTTTACATGTTTGATACGGTTAAATCTAAAATTATTTTTTCAACATTAATATTTGGTGTTTTAGGACTTGGGGCTGTTTACAGCTACTTAAATATGACATTTCATGACTTTTCCAATGAGACCTCAAAGCGTTCTTTGACGATGCTAAGTCAGTCAATTTTTCAAACTTTATCCCAAAGTATGCTTGCTGGAGATCCAAATGTTGTTGCTCAGACTATCGAAAAAGCAAAAGAGATTGACGGTATCGTAGAGGTTCAGGTACAACGCTCTTCAGCAGTCAATGAATCGTTTGGCAATCATAAGCGAATAAGCGATGATATTATGATCAAAAAGGTTTTTGAGACTAGACAACCTGCGGTTATCGAGAACAGTGAAAAAGGGCATAATATACGTTTACTTCAACCTTTAGTCGCTGAGGATAAATGTCTTGCATGTCATACGAATGTTAAGTCAGGTGATGTCTTAGGGGTTATGGATTTAGTCGTATCGATGGAACAAAATGATCAAGCTATTGATAAAACACAAGATGTATTGTTGATTGCTCTTGGAATCATTGTTATTGCATTTGTGATTATATTAAATCTATTCTTCGGTAAGGAAGTTTTAGCTCCGTTGAATGAATTACGCAATCGTATATCAGCATTGGTAAGTGGAGACAAAGACTTAACCAAACGGCTTGAAGTGGTTAAAAAAGATGAATTTTCTCAAGCAGCACGTGCTGTTAATAATTTTGTAGAGATGATTCAAGAGACAGTCAATGAAGTCAAATCCCTTGGGCAACAAAATAATGCGATTGCCACTACCATCACTCAAGCCACTCAAAACATATCACAAGGGGTTGAGCAAGAGCGATTGATCGTTCAGGCTACCACGGAAAAAAGTCATTCAATTAAAGCGACCCTTTCTACCGCAATTACAATATCAGAACAAACTCAAAGCAATATCACTAATGCAAATGCAGAATTAGTAACGGCAAAAGATGCACTGGATCGTTTGGTAAGTGAAGTTGAAGGATATATTGAAGCTGAACATGAAATGTCATCGCAATTAGTAGGGCTACGTAACGATGCGGAACAGGTCAAAAATGTATTAGGGGTTATTAAAGACATTGCTGATCAAACAAATCTTTTGGCACTTAATGCAGCTATTGAGGCCGCACGTGCAGGAGAACATGGACGCGGATTTGCGGTGGTTGCAGATGAAGTACGCAAACTTGCAGAACGAACACAGAAAAGTCTAACGGAAATCGAGATTAGTGTAGGGACAATCGTCCAATCGATTAATGATGTTAGCGATAAAATAGGGCAAAATGCGATCAGTATGAATGGATTGACAGATATTTCAAGAGAAGTAGAAGAAAAAATTTCAAGGACCTCTGTAGAGATGGAAAATTCAGTTATTGTAGCAAAACGTTCTCATGGAGATTCGGTTGAAATGGTAGGTCATGTAGAGTGGATTATTGAAAAAATATCGCAAATCAATGATGTATCCGGATCAAATCAAAAAAGTGTCGAAAAAATCGAAGAGGACTCAGGACAGTTGTTGCGTGTTGCACAACTGCTTCAAGACCATATTAACGAGTTTAAGAGTTAAACACACCCAACCAAAGAGCATCCTCAGAGGTGCTTAATACTTGATGTATCGTGTGCTTTGGGAGAAAGAGGGAGTCTCCTTCTTTAAGATTGAGAATCTTATTTTCAACTTCTAATTGTGCACTTCCACGAATTAAAATGACCCACTCATCTTCATTTTGACTATAAACTTCTCCTGGATGGAGGAGATGAGACCGTATGGCTTCAATTTTGATACCATTGTTTTGGTGAAGGGTTACAAACTCTTCGGTATCGGCCTTAGGGTTTTTGAGGGTATAGATATTCACGAGTCACTCCTAAGTTTATGCGTGTTATGATTGCACCATTATAATTTAAAGTGTCCTAAATCATGAAAAATATTGTACTTATCGGTTTTATGGGAGTAGGCAAGGGTTCTGTCGCCCGTGCAATGGTTCAACAAACGGCTATGATGGCTTTGGATACTGATGATGTTATCGAGAGTATGGAAAATCGTTCTGTCAAAGAGATATTTGCAAAAGAGGGTGAAGAATACTTTCGCAATCTAGAACGCAAAACAGCACGATGGCTTAAGAAAAAAGTCGAGGGGACGATCATCTCTACAGGTGGTGGATTTTTTAAAGTCCCGGCTCTGAAAAAAGTGGGTACGGTAGTTTTGCTTAATGCCCCGTTTGAGACGATTTATGAGCGAATATTGACCCATCCGGATGCGGATAAAAAACTTAAAAAACGTCCTTTGTTTCAAGATATTGATAAAGCGCGTATGTTGTATGAAGAGAGGCTTCCTAAGTATCTGGAAGTTGCGGATATCGTCATAGATGTGAGTAATAAAGATGTGAAAAAGATTGCAAAAGAAATTTTAAAAAAGGTAAAGAAATGATGAGAATTGTATTCCTGCTGTTGGTTGCTTTATCTGCACTATTTGGTAATGGAATTAAATGGGAAAAAGATTATGCAACAGCACTTAAACAGGCTAAAGCATTGAACAGACCAATCATGTTTATTGTATCAAACCATAATTGTCACTTTTGTGTTCAGTTTGAAAAGACCACACTAAGTTCTCCAAAAGTAGTCCAAAAGTTAAATAGCGACTATGTCGCTGTTACGGCATATGTGGATGAAAACCCTGTCTTTCCAAATGAGCTTTATGTAGGAGGAACCCCTGCAACTTGGTTTTTGAAAAGTGATGGAGAGCCTTTGTTTGAACCATTGATGGGTGCTATTGATACCACTAGTTTTTTAAAGGGACTTGATATTGTGACTGCTGAGTATAAAAAACAGTCAACGAAAAAGTAAGAAAGGGAGATCATGACTATTATCCAAAGCAATGATGCAAATTTTCAAACGGTTTTCAGTGATTTATTGAATCGTGGGAAAATGGACATGGAGCATGTATCGGTGATTGTCAAAGATATCATTGACGATATTCGTGTAGCAAAAGACGAGGCATTGATTAAGCATATCGAAAAATTTGACCGCTGGTCGCCTAAGGGCGGTACCGATTTACGTATCCAAACCAGTGATATGAAAGCTGCGTATGAGGCACTTGAACCGAAGCTAAAATCAGCACTGCATTTGGCATATGATCGTATCCGTGCGTATCATGAGAAACAGCTCCCTCGCAGTTGGTTTGATACCGAAGCCAACGGGACAATACTAGGACAAAAAGTAACGCCGGTTGATCGTGCAGGGCTTTATATTCCAGGAGGAAAAGCCGCGTATCCCAGTTCTTTGCTGATGAATGTCATTCCGGCACAAGTAGCGGGAGTAGAGCAGATCATCGTCTGTACTCCGACCCCTGATAATGAACCCAATGCCCTGTTGCTGGCAGCATGCCATTTGTGCGGCGTGAGCGAAGTGTTTAAAGTAGGCGGTGCCAGCGCAATCGCGGCAATGGCGTACGGTACACAAACGATTCCCAAAGTAGATGTGATTACCGGTCCTGGTAATATTTTTGTGGCTACAGCTAAAAAAATGGTCTTTGGTGAAGTGAACATCGATATGATCGCAGGCCCCAGTGAAATCGGGGTATTGGCGGATGATAGTGCCAATCCTGAACATATCGCGATTGATTTACTCTCTCAAGCAGAACATGATGAGATGGCAAGCTCGATTTTAATCACCCCTTCGCAAAAGTTTGCAGATGCCTGTGCGGTTGAGATTGAACTGTGGTTGAAAAAGCTTCCGCGTGAAGAAATAGCGCGCAAATCGATTGAAGAGCGTGCGGCAATCATCGTCACCGGATCGATGGAAGAAGCCGTGGGGTTAATGAATCAAATTGCCCCTGAACACTTAGAAGTCGCAACGAATAATCCTTTTGAACTTTTAGCTTCTATTAAACACGCAGGAGCGATCTTCTTGGGGCACAACACTCCTGAAGCGATCGGTGATTATGTCGCAGGTCCCAACCATACATTACCGACGGGGGGAACGGCACGTTTTTACTCACCTCTTGGGGTTGAAAATTTTATGAAAAAATCGTCTATTATTGCCTTTTCACGTCAAGCGATCAACGAGATTGGTGAAGCGTGTGCGTTGATTGCAAATACTGAAGGATTGGGAGCCCATGAAGCTTCTGTACGCTGCCGTCTAGAATCATAATACCCATGCGGTATGTGATGTCTAAAATATTTCTTTCTTCATCATGTGTTTCTTAATAAAACAAAATAGTTCCATAACGTAACAATTGACGTAAATATTGTTTTTATTTAGAATCTATTAATCAATAATTAGTTACCATCACTGCCAGAAGTAACGCCATTTGTGGTTTACTATAAGTACGTCAAACAATTATTATTGTGTTATGCAATAGGAATTCAAGGAGAATAAATGCAATTAGGGTTCTTGGTAGACCTTCGCCTTTGTATGGGTTGTAAGGGCTGTGAGATCGCATGTAAAGTAGAGAATGAAGTTCCTCTTAGTACATGGCGTCTTCGCGTAAAATATGTGGATGTAGGAAGTTTTCCGGAAACAAAACGAACATTTACTCCTCTTCGTTGTAATCACTGTGCGAATGCGCCTTGTGAGCGTATTTGTCCGGTCAGTGCATTGCACTACATTGAAAACGGTATCGTGAATATTGACAAAGATCGTTGTATCGGATGTGCGGGATGTGTTATGGCATGTCCGTACGGAGCTATCTATATCGATCCTCAAACACAAACGGCAGATAAATGTACGTATTGTGCACACCGTATCGCCAGTGCGATGATGCCGTCGTGTGTTGTTGCTTGTCCGGTAGAGGCTAATATCTTTGGTGATTTGGACGATCCAATGTCTAACATCAGTAAGTATATCCAAGAGCACCAAGGTAACGTTCAAGTACGCAAGCCTGAAAAAGGGACAGATCCACATCACTTTTATGTTGGTGGCGGTAACGTTACTCTTAACCCATTGGCATCATTCCGTGGTGAAGGTCACAACCTTTTCAATAACCTGACTCATTTACCTGTAGGAGGACACCACTAATGGCACACGAGATTATTGCAGCAACCAATGCTGTTGTTACGCTTGACGTAGCTCTTCCAGGTATTGTATGGGGTTGGATTATCACCATGAACATGTGGGCAAAAAGTATCGGTACGGGTATCATCTTCATCGCCTTTTATTTGTTGAAAAAATATCCTGAACAAACCGGATTTATCCGTTTGCCTTCGGTAGTGATATCAATTGTATTTATTCACCTGTTTTTATTTTTTACCGTTATTGATTTGCATCAGATGTTTCGATTTTGGCATATCTTTTTCTACCCTCACATGACATCAATGATCACGATCGGTGCATGGTTGGCAACAGGCTTTGTGGGTATCATCTTGGCTATGGCCTATTTCCTCTATATGAAAAAAGACGAAGCTATGTATGATAAATTACTAGTGTATGGCGTTGTTTTAGCCGTTCCGGTTACTTTGTACACCGCTGGTTTGATGGCACAATCAACGGCACGTGAATTGTGGCAAATGCCTACAGAGTCAATTCAAATGATGTTGGCCGCTTTCCTTGCAGGATCTGCAACAATGCTTTTGGTTGGCGGAAACAAGTTTTCAGACACGATTAAAAAAGATCTAGCACTAATCCTAGGCTTTAGTGCCGGTACAGCGTTTATTATGTACATGTTAGAGCTGTTTTTTGGTCCGATGAAAGCAGAAGAAGTGATCGCTACTTTGGAATTTGTAAAGGGCGGTGAGTATACGTTTATGTTCTGGCTTGGACAGATCGTAGCCTTTTTGATCCCTATGGCATTGGTATGCAAAAGTATCAAAGATAAATCGTATTATTTGTTGAAAATCGCTGCAGTGTCAGCGTTGGTCGGATTGTGGATTACCAAACACGTATGGTTAGTTATCCCACAATTGTTAAACATGAGCTAAAGAGGTAGATGATGTATTTAGAAAGTAGAAGAACATTTTTAAAAGGTGCCGCGTTTACGGTTGCCGGTGCTGCCATTGTAAAGGGCGTATTCTCAACTGATGCTGCTGCAGAGTCTGTAGAGAACAGCAAATTTACCAATACACCTGACAGCCTCTCATTTTATCCACCGTTGGATCAATGGAATAGCTTCCAAGAGCTTGATGGTACGGATTGGAAACGTGGCGGTATCGATCGTCATGGTGTTCAGAGTGAAGAAAATCCAGATGGTATTTTAGTTAACGATTTTATGATCGTACCAACGGCATGTTCAAACTGTGAAGCTTCATGTGGTTTGACTGCATGGGTCGACAAAAAGACATTTACGGTTAAAAAATACATGGGTAATCCATTACACCCAGGCTCTCGTGGACGTAACTGTGCAAAAGGGTATGCGGTTCAATCGCAGATGTACGATCCGGATCGTATCCCGTTCCCGCTTAAACGTGCACCTGGTTCTAAACGTGGTGAGGGTAAGTGGATCCGTACTACATGGGATGAAGCGATGACTACCATCGGTAAAAAGATGGGGGATACGATTCGCAAAGGCGATGACCTTTCGAAAAAATCAGTAATGTTTCACGTTGGACGACCGAATGAAAACGGTTTCGTACCACAGGTATGGGAAACATTGGGTCTTGACTCTTATAACTCTCACACAAACATCTGTTCATCAAATGGTCGTACACCAACGATTTGGACAGCAAATGATGACCGTACGAGCCCGGATTGGGCAAATGCTAAATTGATTTTCTTGAATTCATCTCATGCAGCAGATGCTGGACACTATTTCCAACAATCAGCCGGTTTTATTGCAGATGCGCGTAAAAAAGGTGCGAAGATGGTCGTAATGGACCCTCGTATGTCCAACTCTGCGGGTATGTCCGATCTATGGATCGCTGCTTGGCCTGGTACGGAAGCGGCTATCTATCTCTATTTGGCTAACCGCATTTTGAACGAAAACATGACAGACAAAAAATTTGTTAAAAAATGGTTCAACTGGGAAACCTTGATGAACGATCAAGAGCATTTGAACTTTATGCTTCAAAAAGGTCAAATCACTAAAGCTCCAACAGGTAATGGTTTTGATGATTATATGGACCTTCTCAAAGATATGTATGCTCCGTATACGTTAGAGTATGCGGTCAAAGAGACTCATGTACCTGCTTACAAGCTTGAAAAATTGTATGAGATGTTTATATGGGCTGGGGATGCGATCTCTACGTATATTTGGCGTGCAGCTGCTGCGGGTAACCGTGGTGCTTGGATGGGTGGACGTGCGGCCTATTTTTGTATTGGTCTACGTGGTGCTATCGGTACTGAGGGTGGTACATTCTTCCACCATTGGCATGTTATCTCTGTTTCGGGTAAGGGCGGAAGCTCAACAGTAGGTCAGGGTGCCGGTGGAGCAGATGTTCCAAAAATTAAAGTATGGAATGAGCTTACTTGGCCTCCTGAGTGGCCATTGTCAACCTATGAAATGTCGTATTTGTTACCGCATCTTCTTACGGATACCGCATGGCAGAAAAAATGGAATGATCGTGGACTGAAAGTTCCAAGTAAACTTGCAGTTTATATCCCACGTATGTACAACCCTGTATGGATTAATCCGGACGGTTTCCGTTGGATCGAAGTGCTTAAAGACGAAACAAAAATGGAACTCACTATGAATCTCTCTCCGGTATGGTCAGAGACAAACTGGTATATGGACTATGTACTTCCGGTTGGACTTGCAGGTGAGCGTCATGACCAGCACTCTGAGGCAACATTCCCGGCACGATGGACCTCTTTCCGTCAGCCGGTATTGCGCGTAGCACTAGAAAAGTCGGGTTGGAAAGCGAAAAATCCTAACCGAGCAACTCTCGAAGCACACGTCAAAGCAGGTCTTGGTGAGGTTTGGGAAGAAAATGAGTTCTGGTTTGATATGTGTGTAAACTACATCGATCCAGACGGTAGTCTCGGTATCAAAAAAATGTGGGAGTCCAAACGTCATCCAGGTAAACCGGTAACAATTGCTGAGTGGTATGATGCTGCATTTGGTGACAACTTGCCAAAACTCAAAGAAACTGCCATCAATGATGAACGTTACAGTAAAGAAGAATTCCCGGTTTATGCCTATTTGCGTGATCACGGTGCATGGATGGAAGAAGATAAAATCTATAATGCAATGGAGCGCGAACTTAAGTTTGAAGATGGCGAAGTCATCTCTCATGGGCACAAGTTTGATGCCGGCTCTATGAGCATTGGTGCTGCAGGTGTTATTTCTGCAAAAGACCATGAAGGCAAAGAGAAGAAAATCGGTATTGAAATCGACGGCAAAAAGATGGAAGGGTTTGAAACGCTTACTCGTAAGCTTGAGTTCTTTACACAGTGGGCTACGGATTGGCATTGGAGAGAGTACGCAATGCCGTTCTATCCGCGTAATGACAAAGAGAAAACAGAGATGGTTCATCTTGTATCGCATGTTAATCACATGTACATGAAAGAGGAAAACTCATTTGCTCTTAACACGGTATTCCGTTTACCGTACAACATTCATACACGTTCTGCGAACTCAAAACATTTGATGGAGATTTCGCAAAACCATGACCCTATTTGGATCTATACCAAAGATGCACAGCGTCTTGGATTCAAACGTGGTGATGCTATGCGTGTTAAGATTGTGGATACTGTTTCTGGTCTTGATAGCGGTTATTTTGTAGCTATGGCAGTTCCAACTGAAGGTGTTATGCCAGGAACATTAGCGTGTTCACATCATGGTGGACGTTGGAAGTTGACAAACCACGTGACAATTCCAAACGGTGTAAGTGATGGAAAAATTGATCCGTCTACTGCACCACGTGATTTGAGTAACAAAGAGTTCCTTAACGAATCACCGGCAAATATCGGTAAAGCAGGAGCACAAACAAAGATTGATGACTATAGCGGTACATCAGGTATCAATAGTTTCGGTGTACCTGTGGCTGAGCTACAAATGGATGGAAAAGTCGGTAAGCTCAAATACGTTGAGGGGATCAAAGGATTTAAGGCTGAACGTTTTGCTCAGTATAATCGTGACTCTGAAAATATCTGGTGGGACGGCTTGAGTGGTTCATGGCAAAATGCCGTAGCAGCTCCACATCCGGATCCAATTTCAGGTATGCACTGTTGGCACCATAAAGTTATCTTAGAACCTGCTCAGCCAGGTGATAAGATTGGTGATATTTTTGTCAACTATGATAACAACCTAAAAGTTTATCAAGCATGGAGAGATCAGCTGTCTCGTGGATTGGATTCAAATTCTACGATTCGTCGCCCTCGTCATATCAAGCGCCCATGGGTATCTCTTGACCCATCTGCATACGATGTACATATCAAGTCTTAGGACTTGATACCTTTTCTTAATCTTCTTCTCTCATGTACTTTTCAGTCGAAGTAGCTACAATCCCATCACTATTTAAAGGTCTGATTAATGGATGAACTCACCGCACGCAGTAATATTTATGGACTTCTTTCTCGGATAATGCTCCAGGAGCTTGACGTTGAAATTTTAAATACACTTATGAATGATAAAACCGTTTTAGAGTTTTTGCCCCATTGGAACGAATGGGAACAGCGTACTTCAGTTGCCCCACAAAAGCTTTTAGAAGAATATTTGAATCCTGATTTCACAAATCTTTCATTGTTACATTTAGTCCCCTATGAGACATTTTATACCCGTGCTGATCAAATGGTTGAGACAGGGGGAGCAAACCCGGTTACCGATATATACAGTGCCTATGATTTTATTGTAGATTATGCCGTTGCACGTGTTGTATCTGCTGATCATATTGGGGTTGAGCTTGAGTTTATGCATCACTTGTGTCAAGCACAAATGAAAGCGACACAAGAGGGTGATACTGATGCTGCTACAGAACTGCAAGCAGTACAGCACCGTTTTTTAAATACCCATCTGCTTCAATGGGCACCGATGTATCTTATTAATATGAAATATGAGTCCCGTACTCCTTTGTATTATGATGCGGCTGAGATGGCATTGGAGTTTATTTTATCCGATAATGAAACTTTGACTACGGATATAGCTAAAGCTCCATGAGTCTATTAATTCTGTCTCCTAGTTCATGTGTCCGAGCGCTGAGTGTCAATTCGATTTGCACCCATTGCAGTGATGTATGTCCTACGGGAGCTATAAGCATCACGGAACGCCTTCCATCGATCAATCAAGCTCAATGTGTCGGATGTGCAGGATGCGTTGCTGTATGCCCTGCGGAGGCATTAAAACTTGATGACTTTAGTGCTACTGAATTTTTCTTTTCATTTGCATCGGATGAGCAAAATATTCTTTCCTGTCAAAAAAATATTCCTTGTATCGCAGCGTTAAGCAGTGAGCAGTTGATCTCATTTGTTCAAATGAAGCAAGGTGTTGTTCTTGATACCGGACATTGCGGCGGATGTGATATTGGAGAGAGTATACTAACCAGTATATCGGCTACGGTTGATAACAGTAATTATTTACTGGAAGCTATAGAGTCAAAATACACAGTTCAATGTGAAAATATTGCTTATGTAAACTGCGACGATGCGGATCAAAAACCGGATCGACGCGATTTTTTTAAGAACTTTCATTTACGAGGTATTGGCAAAGCACGCGGTGATTTTGAAAAAGAGATACAACGCACTACGGATGAATTTATAGAATATACGACGGATAGTTCACATACCAAAGCATTGCGAACTAAAAAAATAACGGATCGACGCAAACTCTTTTTTACCGCACTGAAACGTTTTGATGTACCGTCTGAGTTTCATGTTGTCCAAAGTGATAAAATTGTCTTTACGTCACAAAAGTTATTAGATGAGTCACTTTGTACGGCATGTGAAATGTGTTATCGAATTTGTCCTACAGGTGCGCTGACTTCGGATATGCGTAATTCGAAAGTTGATTTTGATCCTTTTTTATGTGTTAAATGCCATTTGTGTCATGATGTATGTGAACCGGATGCTATTACACTTTCATCATCGTATAATTTGAAAGAGTGGTATGCTCCAAAAGTTCAAAATCTGGCTACGTATTTGGTGCGTCGATGTGATGAGTGTGATGGTTTGTTCAGTTCAATCGGTGGAGAAAAAATTTGTCGCCGCTGTCGCCTCGAAGAGGAAGAAGCTCGTGAACTTTGGGGGTTATAATGATGAATAATGATAATTCCATAACAGTGGAAACAGCACTTTATGGATACATAGCAGAAGAAGCGCACAGCAACCGTTTCTCGGCGATAGTTAACAAGCTGTTTAAAGGTAATGATGTCAATGCTATGATCATTCCGATGAATATACGCCCCGATGATGTTACGTTTACGATTTCTCAAATGCGCAGTTCTAAGCTAAGTGGTGCTGTGATAGGAATGGAGTATCAAGAAGAGGTATTTGGACTGCTGGATGATGCTTCCAGTACAGCTCAAGCCTCGGGATATTGTGATTTTATCCGTATCGTGGATGGAAAGCTTATCGGGGAACTCATTATGCCTTCGGCATTGGAAAAGTTTGCGCAAAGTGACGATTTCCAAGATGACATAGCACTCAATTCAATGACACGCTATTTTTATGAACTAACTACAGGAGAGTACTATGAATAAAAGTGATTTTAGTGATTTAAGAGCAGAATTTGACCAATTTGTCCGTGATAAATGCGATACGGCAGACTGTGATACAAGTAGTGACAATAACCCTGATAATGAGCCAGTCCCAGGATTTGTAGATGAATTAACGGATAAACTTCTAGCACCGTATCACAGTGGTGTTTATTTATCGCGCTTGGATATCAAACGTGTTGCAGAAGCTATCGATGAATCGATTCCGATTAAAGAACGTAAGCGAATGATTCAAGCCCTTTTTAGACATACAACCCGTAAAGCATATCTTCGCGGAGCATTTGATGAGTTTAATCGTCACTTTGGCGGACGTATTTTGATCTATACAGAACTTGCACAGGCATTTCCAGCCTCAAAATCTATTTTTGAAGAAAATATCGCTAAAATCAAAAAGACACAGAAATTGTTAGATCAAATCGCTGAAGATTATGAAGAGATTGAGCCTACTGATGAGCCGATGATGATCTAGTTTTTTATTAAGGGGTAAGAATGAATTTTAAGCGAAAAGTACAAGTTTTTATTTCACTTTTTGTGATCTTCTTATCAATAATATTTACAAGTTATTATATTCATCATGAAAATCAACGTTCAGATGAAAATAAGCGTGTCGCAGTTGAAGACGTTAAGAACAGATACGATCTTGTCACTGAGGATCTGAAATATTTTTATACGTATCGAGCTTATTCGAATGTCCGTTCCCAAGGTGTAGAAGAAGCAATAACCAATAAAGATACCGAAAAACTTTATAATCTTACACTTCCGCGTTACAAAACCCTTAGAGAAGAAAACCCTTATCTCATGTTGATGCAGTTTCATGCCCCCGATGGAAAATCTATTCTACGAATGCACCGTAAAGAGAAATTTGGAGATGATATCGCGTCACGACGTCCAATGCTGCGAAAAGTTCATAAGTTGCGTGAAACGCAACAAGGCTTTGAAGGAGGTATTGAAGGGATTGCTTATCGTGTTGTAGTCCCTTTTGTTGAGCATAATAGATATATCGGGGCAGTAGAGTTTGGAGTTGACCCTGATTATATTATGGGCAAACTATTCAAAGCAAATAAAATTGAGACCCTTTTTATGCTGCATGAGACACATATGGCTGCAGCGGATGCTTTAAAATACCCGATCTCATACCACGGATATCGTTTTAGTCATCTAAGCCCGAGTCAAGTTCCATTGGTTGATGCTTATGTAAAAGACAACCCTGGTTTCAATGAGCGTTCTATAAGTTTGGAAAATAAAAATTATGATGTTTTTCATGTACATCTTGAAAATAGTGAGCATAAGCCAGTGGGCATGTTGCTATGTTTTAATGATGTAAGCGGTAAGAATAAGGAAATAATACAAATAATTCTGGGGAGTATATTACTTACCTTATTGATCGTTGTTATATTGGTAGTGACACTAGAGATTGTTTTTGAACGTATTATGAAGAAGATGAATTTTCAGGATGAATACGTTGCTACAATCTTGAATTCACAAAAAAATATTATTGTTGTAACAGATGGAAAAAAGATTATTTATGTCAATAATGCTTTTTTTGATTTTTTGCATTATAAAACTTTAGAAGATTTTCGTAAAGATTATGAATGCATTTGCTATCTCTTTGAAACTACGGAGACCGACAACTATCTACAGCCTGAAATGAATGGAATGCGATGGACTGAGTATATCGTAGCCCACAAAGAGATGGAGCATAAAGCCAGATTGACTGTGAATGGCAAAACATCGATATTTACAGTTGATGCTCAGATGATGGAGTATGATGAACAACTTCGTTATGTTGTCGTTTTTAGTGATATTACTCAACTTAATGAGTTAGCAACATTGGATAGATTGACTCAAGTGGCGAATCGTTTTGAGTTTGATAAAATATTAGAGCATTCACTTTCGGTATCACGTAGATACAAGAGACCTATTTCTATTCTTTTATTGGATATTGACCATTTTAAACAGATCAATGACCGATTTGGGCATTTGATCGGGGATGATGTCCTCAAAGCATTAAGTATGCTATTACGTACGCAAATTCGTGAAAGCGATGTTGTTGCGAGATGGGGAGGGGAAGAGTTTATGATTTTACTACCGGATACTCCATTACCTTCAGCCATTAAGATGGCGGAAGCTTTACGTCAAAGGATAGAGGTACAAAATTTTGATACGATTCATAATTTAACCTGTTCTATTGGCGTTGCGGAGTTTAATCCTGTAGAAGAAGCGGACGATCTATTCCATCGAGCCGATGAGAAACTTTATGCTGCTAAAAACGGAGGGCGAAACCGGATTATGGCTTAAAAAGCTGATAGTTTAAGAATCAGTTGCCATACTAAAGCAGAAGAAATTCCTGCTGCAAATCCTGCAATAATATCGTCACCCATCACTCCCCATCCCCCTTTTGTATTACGGTCGATACGTCCGATGATAGAGGGTTTTTTGATATCATAAATACGGAAGAAGATAAAGCTAAGCAGAATTTGAACGGCGATACCATTTCCCCATACTGATAAATCATTCAGAGAAAACATAACACCAGGAGCGATGCTGAGGGCAAACCACATACCTGCGAGTTCATCAATCACAATTTTTTGATTATCATGTATACCGCTGTGTGCTTCATAGCGATCAATGCTTTTGATGGCGATGAGTGTGATGAGTAAAGTAAGCAAAAAAAGTGTTTGCGGTCCCAAAAAAATTAAAATAGCTACTCCGATTGGTAGGGAAACAAGTGTTCCTATAGTTCCAGGAGCTTTGGGAGAGAGTCCGCTGTAAAAGAGGGTAAGAAAGAACCAGTTGAGTTTCATAGATACGCCTTAGGTAAGTGAGGTAGTCTGATATAGTTTCATGAGTTCGACATAAAAGTCTGTTTCACTGTGCTCTTCAAGCAGTCCATTAACGGGCATGATGTCATAGTAAAGTTTTGCCAAGTTTTTAAATCGATCCGGATATAAAGAGGAAACGATCAGTGATGAGATCTCTTTACGTACGAGTACGGCAGGGGGAAGGAGACCTTGTTTCATGAGTTCAAGGATTGATTCAGAGTGGTAAGAGATGTGGTGATGGTGTCCATGGGGGCAGGTTTGAATACTTACAAGTGTTTTACACATATTACAGTAAACGTATTCGCTGGACATAGAGACTTCAATGTTGATCCCTCTCATACGATCGATTACTGATTTATTAGCGTTTCGGTCATAATACATTCCGATACCGGCATGGTTTTGTCCTATCATCAGACGATCACAGCCATAATTTTTAGCGACAATAGCATCTAATATGACTTCATTACTGCCCGCAAAAATATAACTGTTTTCAAGTGGAACGACAATGACTCGACTAAAAGGGAGATAGTTTTTAATGAAAAACTGAAGGACTTCATGCCGAAGCTCATAGTTTAAATCGGTATTATTGTAAGGTTTGAGTAAAAAGATAACAATTAAATCGGTACGTTCTAGACTTTGTCGAATGAGACGTTCATGGGCGCGATGAAGGGGATTTGCTGCCATGAAAATAGCCGTTGTATGTTTTGCCCCAATTTGGTCTTGTGCGTCTTTAATGGTTTGGCGTATAGAAGTAATTGGGCTGACATCTATGGAGTAGTGACCACAAATAGCATATTTGCCAAGGCGTTTGAAAGTGGCATTTACTCCTGGATGTGAGAGATCTTCGGTCCCGTATATTTGCTGTAAACGTTTTGCGGGATCAATCGCAAAGACTTCATCGACACAAATTTCACCGACGATCTCTTGCTCACAGATAAGATTAAGTATCTCTCCTTGTTGTGCACTTAACAAGACACTTTCATTGGTCTTGCCGCTGGGAGAAAGAATAAGAGGAAAGGGAAATGTACTTCCATTAAACATACCGCTTTGAAGCACTTGTGAACATTGCTGCTCATTCATGAGTTCTTGTACGGGGGAAAGGATACCCGACTTAAGTAATGAGAGGGCAGAAAGAGCCTCTCTGTCAATATGAAGAGCTCTATTTTTTCTTGACGATGCCATACTTTTTTCTTTTCTCCCACAAGCTTTTTCGTGAAATACCTAGTTTTTTGGATAATTCTGTGTCTGGAAAACGGTTTTGAAAATTGATCATGATGTATTTAACGTATTCTTCAATTGGTAATATCTCGCCTTGATCAAACAAATGATTTTCACTCTTGACCTCAATCATACGAAATGGGGCGTGATCGATGTAATCGGTGCTGGAAATGATACATTGACGTTTTTCTAACAGTTCAAACAATGCCTTGTAATCACTTTTTTTGAAGTTTTGAAAATCAGTAAGATAGAGGATATTATGCACGGGTAATAAAGCGATATCTTGAAGCGCTTTACTGGAACCAAGAGAGATAAACTGAAGTGTTTGGTCTTTGTGTTGGGCGTATCGGAATGCAAAAGCATCGGCATATTTTTGGTATCCGCTGCATATCATGACAGGAAGTTCTGTCTTGTCGAAATCTTCATCGATTTTGATACCGTTAAACATATGGGTTAAGTAACGTTCATGTGTTTGATTTTGGTGGCGTAGGCGTTCATGATTTTGAAAGTGCTGAATTTTACGGATGAGTTCCTCGATCATAAACGGTTTAAGAATATAATCCTTTGCCCCTGCAGCCAAAGGCTTGGAAACGGTGTCATTACTTACATAAGAGACCATCAAGATAACAACGGCATCTTTATAGGCTTCGATGACGGGATAAATATCATGTCCATTGATGTTTGTAGAGAGAAGAACGACATCGTAGGGGATACCCTTGAGTGCTTCTTTGGTTGAACTGCTAATATCGCAATTATGACTTAAATCGCTGAGTTTGGAAGCGATACTCTGCGCGAGATAAATCTCGTTTTCAACTATTAATATATTCATCCGTTTATCCAATCATAATAGTGTAACGAAGCAGTAGCAATGACTCCCACTCCTTCTTTGCGTCCAATGAATCCTAAATGTTCTGTAGTGGTCGCTTTTATATTTAACCGTGCCGGGCTTAGATTCATCAGTGGAGCTAGAATTTTACGCATTTGCTCTTTATAGGGGCTGATTTTTGGTACTTGCGCGATGATGGTGATGTCTGCATGGGCAATGACAAAACCAAAATGGTGAATTTTTTCAACACAACGTTTTAAAAGAAGTTTTGAATCGATGTTTTTATAGCTCTTATCCGTATCGGGGAAGAGCATACCGATATCTCCCATACATGCAGCTCCCAACAGGGCATCTATCAATGCATGGATAGCAACATCACCATCACTATGCGCTTTGAAGCCAAACGGACTTTCAATTTCTACTCCGCCCAAGACCATAGGTTTTCCTTCTTCAAACGCATGGACGTCAAATCCGTTTCCGGTAAAGCTCATCGTTGAAGGGACGCCTAAACACTTCAGTGCGGCTAGATCATCGATTCGGGTGATTTTATCGGCACGAATATCACCCTCTATATAATAACGAGTTCCTCCATGCGCCACAATGGCACTGCTTTCATCCGTATACTCGTGTGACGTATCAAGAGCTAAACGCAATACATCCGTACGAGAAAGCTGTGGAGTCTGAACACGTTTAATGGACTCGCGCGCAATGGTTTCATCTTCAAAAATAATGGTATCGTTGACTCCTAGAGTCGGTACAATACAGTCTGCATACTCTTTTGCAGCAACAAGTCGAGAGATGAGGTCTGGATCAATGCATGCTCTGGCAATATCACTGACAAGTACGTAGGAAGTTTCCACATGTGTAAGCGCATTACGTAAAGAGTGCTGACGTGTTTCACCGCCGGCAACAATAGTGGCGTCACACATCTGCTGCATAAAGGATTGTTCTTGGGGATGGGCAACTACGATTACTTTTGCAAACGGGACCATTTTCATGATACGATTAGTAACAAACAACCAAAGCGGATCATGCCCGATTCGAAGCCATTGTTTTTTGACTGGAACTTTAAAACGGCTAGAGTTACCTGCTGCGAGAAGAATAAGTGTCAAATCAGACAATTTATATCCTATTTTTTTACATACTGTTACGAAATTATACACTCGAAAAGCTTTTTTTTATCTTGTTTATGATAAATTTAAAGAAATCATGAATGCATAATGAAGCAAATTGTTTTCCTATAATGTTCTTGAAATTTTTAACATACATTGAAACTGATACGACCCTTTTAGGGGGTATTATTTATAAGTGCACTATAGCTTTATGTAAGACCAAGGAGAGAATATGAGAACCGCATGGGTCGCTAAACGAGAAAATGACGCTGTTCGTACTCAGATGTATTATGCCAAGCAAGGCATTATTACGGAAGAGATGCAATACGTGGCAAAAATAGAAGACCTGGACCCTGAACTGATCCGCAGCGAAGTAGCACGCGGACGATTGATTATTCCGGCAAATGTTAACCATGCAAACCTTGAGCCTATGGCCATCGGAATTGCAGCTCGCTGTAAGATCAATGCCAATATTGGTTCATCGGCGATTGCGTCAGATGTTCAAGGGGAAATTGAAAAAATTCAAGTTTCACAACACTACAAAGCCGATACGGCGATGGATCTTTCAACGGGCGGAGATTTGGACGAGATTCGCCGTGCAGTTATCGGCAACTCAAAGATTCCTATCGGTACCGTTCCGATTTATCAAATTTTGCATGATGTTAATAACAAGATTGAAGATATGAGTATTGAAAAAATGCTTGAAGTATTAGAACGTCAAGCACAGCAGGGTGTGAGTTATTTCACCATTCATGCTGGATTCTTACTATCAACAATGCCAAAAGTAGCAAAACGTAAAATGGGGATTGTCAGCCGCGGCGGATCACTAATGGCTGCTTGGATGATGCATTATCATCGTGAAAATCCATTTTATACCGCTTTTGATGATATTTTGGATATCTGTGCGCGTTATGATGTTTCTCTCTCTTTAGGAGATTCTCTTCGCCCGGGTTGTTTGGCAGATGCATCGGATGAGGCACAATTGGGTGAGCTCAAAGTATTGGGTGAACTGACATTGCGCGCATGGGAGAAAAATGTTCAGGTCATGATCGAAGGTCCGGGACACGTTCCTCTCAATCAAATCGAGCGTAATATGAAGATTCAACGTGAATATTGTCATGAAGCGCCGTTTTACATTCTCGGTCCTCTTGTTACCGATATCGCGGCAGGATATGATCATATTAGTTCAGCCATTGGTGCAGCTGTGGGTGGATGGCATGGTGCTTCCATGCTGTGCTACGTGACTCCAAAAGAGCATTTAGGTCTTCCGAATGCGGAAGATGTACGTAACGGTATCATCGCGTATAAGATAGCAGCACATGCTGCAGATATCGCTCGTGGACGTAAGGGTGCACGTGATATTGATGATGAGATGAGTGATGCTCGTTATGCATTTGATTGGAACAAGCAATTTGAGTTGTCTTTGGACTCTGAACGTGCCCGTGAGTATCATGATGAGACATTGCCTCAAGACGTTTTCAAAGATGCGGAGTTTTGTTCCATGTGCGGACCGAAGTTTTGTAGTTACAAGATAACACAGCAAATTATGGATAATCCAGAATCAATGGCTTGGATTGCGGCTGAAGAGCTAACTGCTGCTGTAGTAAATTAAAATATTTAAGGAAAAAAACATGACAGAAGAAATTGTAAAATCAGCCTTATCAAAAGTAACCTATCCAGGGTTTACAAAAGATATCGTTGCATTTGGATTTGTAAAAGAGATCAAAATCGAGGGAAAAAATGTCAGTGTTACGGTTGATATTACCTCAAGTGCGCCGGAAGTGGCTCATCAAATCACGACGGAAGCAACGGATGAGCTTAAGCTCGCGGGAGCTTCAAGTGTTGTTATAAATGTTCAAGCACCAAAAATGCCAAGAGAGAGCTCTTCGAAGGGTAAAAATCTTGCACCGCAAGTGAAAAACTTTATCATGGTAAGTTCAGGTAAGGGTGGAGTCGGCAAATCGACTACATCCGTTAATCTTGCAGTAGCACTTGCTATGCAGGGTAAAAAAGTTGGTCTTTTGGATGCGGACATCTATGGACCAAATATTCCAAGAATGTTGGGTGTTGAGGGGATGAAACCTGAGGTTGTCGGGAACAAAGTGCTTCCTATTAAGGCGTATGGCATTGAGATGATGTCTATGGGCTCATTGATGGAAGAGGGACAATCTCTTATTTGGCGCGGTGCGATGATCATGAAAGCCATCGAGCAGTTCTTGCGCGATATTATGTGGTCTGATTTGGATTGTCTCGTTATCGATATGCCTCCGGGCACCGGTGATGCGCAGTTGACACTGGCACAAGGTGTTCCGGTTACGGTGGGTATTACGGTAACCACACCGCAAAAAGTATCGCTTGACGATTCACGCCGAAGTTTGGATATGTTCAAAAAATTGCACATTCCAATCGCGGGTGTTGTTGAAAATATGTCTGGATTTATTGCTCCGGATACGGGTGTTGAATATGACATTTTCGGAAAAGGGACATCCGAAGCGATGGCCAAGGAGTTTGATACCACTATTTTGGCACAAATCCCGATTGAGCCATCTATCCGTACAGGTGGGGATGAAGGTAAGCCGGTGACGTATTGTGTACCAACATCTGAGACAGCAAAACGCTACATGAAAGCGGCAGAAGATGTTTGGGCAGCGATTGAAAAAATCAATGCAGAGGGTGGCGTTGATAATCAAGCGATTCAGCCAAATACCCCACCGGGCGTATCTGCATGTTCAACAGCTGCCGCTCCAAAACAAGAAGCTCCGGCTTCAAGCGGTGGCAGCTGTGGTACGGGCTGTGGTTGTCACTAAGCTTTTACCCAAAATTTATTTTAAAACGTTTATAATCTACCCTTCTTTATGAAGGGTGATTATCTATGAAGTTAAAAACTAAAATTTCTCTCCTACTCTATTCTTCTTTATTACTTTTATTTGCCGCAATTTTTTACAACACTCTTGTTGATCTACGTAATGCATCAGCGAAAAGTGCCGAATCGCAAGCACTGGCAACTGCAAAAGTTGTTGAGGCAGGACTTACCGCCCATATGATATCAGGGACCATGGATCAGCGTGACACGTTTATGAATCAGGTCACTTCTTTACAAAATATGAAACAATTATGGTTGGTACGTTCTTCAAAAGTGTCGCATCAATACGGAAAAGGTCCTTTTGCGGAAGATGCCCGTGACGGTATTGATAAATCAGTGTTGGAAAGCGGTGAATCGGTTATTGAAAGCAAGGGGGCTATTTTTGAAGATGCAACTGTACGTGTTTCTGTTCCGTATAAAGCTATCTCTAATACGAAGCTTGACTGCTTAAGCTGCCATGATGTTAAAGCTGGCGATACATTAGGGGTTATTTCCATAGAGATGCAGACCAATGACTTGAAGGCATTGAGTTATCGCAACATTATTGTTGGTACGGTTTTACTGTTGATCCTTTTTGGTGCAATGGTTTATTTTCTTCATAAACAAATATTGATTTACTTTGATCGTTTTGATGCAATGGGAAAATGTGCACGTGATGTCCATAATGGGGATCTGAATGCCCGTATACCCGATGAATTGAGTAAAGATCACGATGCAAGAGCTTTGAATGCACTGATGGATAAGTTTCAAACGTCTGTGAAAACGATCGAAGACAATTTATCAGGGATCATTCAGCTTGACACTACCGATGATCCGCTTCAAGCGTTACGTGATGGGAGTGGACGTCTTAATGATATGAATCTCTTTACTCAGACGCTTCGTCGTGATACAAATACCGATGAAGCGTATGAGCATATTGCCTATCATTTTTCGGATCAATTTAAGATAGATGACATCAATTTAATTAGTTGTAATCCATTATCGCAAGAAACGAAGATCGTGTATGAAAAAAGGGCGATTTTATGCGATGCCCAAAGCGGGTGTAGAGCGGCACGTACGGGGGAGATCGTCGATTCTTCTAAGCCTGACGGTATATGCCCTAAAATGATCATCCCTAATGAACAATACGTTTGTGTCCCTTATTCAATCAACAGCGGGTCTACATTTGTAGTATCGATGGTAAGTGACAAAAAGAACGCTCTTAACAGTGTGCGTGCAAATACCCACATTGTGGATGAAACGCTCCATGCCATAAGAGGAGAAATAGCACATCATCAGTTGAGTGAAGAAAATCAAAAATTACAGCGTATTGATCCGTTAAGTGGACTGTATACAAAGAATTTTTTAATTGAACGGATGTATAGGATTGTCAAAGAATCTAAGCGTACTGCAATTCCTTATGGTGTAATGATGATAAACGTAGATGATTTTACAACTATCAATACGGTATTTGGAGAAAAGGTAGGGGATGAAACAATACGCATTATTGGGCAGACACTTTTGGACTCCTTGCGGGAAAGTGATACGATTGTTCGCCTCTCTGGGGATGAATTTGTAGTATTACTCTACGATTGTGATCCTATGCATGTCAATAATGTCGGAGAAAAGATTCGCTCACTTTTTGCAAATAAAAAACTAAAAGCAAATGAAAGCGGCTTTATTAAAACGGTACGTATCGGTACAGCAATATTCCCTCAGCAACATAAAGACATAGCACAGTGTGTTGCATATGCTCGCTTGGCCATGAATGAGGCAAAAAGTGAGGGTGGAAACCTGAGCGTTAAATTTCATACAAGACTGCTTGAATCTAATTAAGTATTTACAGAGGGGGATTAGAATCTTCTCCTCGTTACTCTTCTCCTTGTCTTTTAATCATGGTAAAAACACAGTGAAATAAACATAAATATAAGAGATAAAAAAAGTGGGAATATTGTGCGCTGTAAGAAGCGCATAGGAGTGTATTAAAGCTTAGAACGCATCTCCGCCAGTAAAGAGTCTTGGTTCAAATTCTACGACGCGATTACGCCCTGTATGTTTGGCCTCATAGAGCGCAAGATCAGCAAATTTAATCACTTTCCAAATTGAATCAGCATCGCCAGGGAAATGGGAAATTCCTATACTCAAAGTTTTCTCAATGGTATCGTTTCCAAACTGATATTTTTTAGCAGCAAAAGTGGTGCGTATTTTTTCGGCCACTTGAAGGGCGCCTTCAGGTGCTGTATGATGCAGTAAAACTAAAAACTCTTCCCCGCCATAGCGTATTGGAAGATCTGCTTTACGGACACTTTGCTGTAGGATTTCAGCCAATGTTTTAATGACAATGTCCCCTGAATCGTGCCCATAGGTATCATTGACCATTTTAAAATAATCAATATCAATCATCAATATAGAGTAATTGATATGTGATCGTAATGCTTGTTGGGCTGTTTTATCAATAAACTCTTCTAGAAATCGGCGATTATAGAGGTGTGTTGCTCCATCGCGTAGTGAAGAATCTCGAAGTTTATCCATAAGGGTTCGACTTTCTATCACCGCTTTTGCTGCTTCAAAATAATTTTTGATACTAGGAAGGGCGTGGTTAAGTGCTTCAATCTCGGCAGTATCTTGAGACGAGTATGAGAGGATGAGGGCAAGATCATCATTGATATTAAAAGGAATACAAGTATATTCTTCTTCAACAGCGGAACAACTTTGGCATACATTAGGAAAATCGGTTGAATAAATATCGCTGTTGGTACGATATGCACGACACTCATTGGCATCTTGGTCCACTGTTGGGAGACAGAAGCTTTTATGATCTGTAATGTAGATTAGCTTACGTTCTTTGCTTCTTTTTTCTACTTCATACAAGGCAAAATGGGTGAAATTAAATCGCTCTTTAAGGACATAGATAAATCGATCATAGATCGCCTCTTTACTGTTGTCCAGTTCAATGGTTTTTTTAAATTTGTAGACATCTGAAAGTTCTTTGATAATGATTCCAGTAGTATCGAGAGGATCGGAGCAGGAGATATTGGAACGAGACATAAAAGTACTGAGATCTTGTTTTATCCCTACAAAAGTTTTTTCCATTCTCTCAAAAAGGGTATTCATTTGCTCGGCTACTTCACTACCGGCATCTTTGAGAGTTGTTTGAAAACGGTAAGAAAAGTCTCCTGTACGGGCGCGCTTTATCCCCTGTTGTAAATTTTCCAAGAGATGAATATAGGGTTTGAAATAATGATTCGTGACCCACAGTGCAACAATCAAAAAGAGGAGGTTGATACCAAAGATTTTTGCAATGGTCATTGCCCCTGTCTGACGTACATCATTGATGTTAAATTCCATACTAATAGCACCTAGGACTTCTCCTTCTTTAGCGTTATGACAACTTAGACAGTTAGGGCTGTCATTTGCAGATGCTACATAAGGTATCGTGACACGTAGTATTGCTTTTTGAGAGTCTTCCGTTATTTTTTGGGCTGATATACCCTCTTTGAGTACTTTTGCATCTATCGCATCTCTAGGACGCTCATTAGCTATCCCCATTCCATGTTGCGCAATCACGTTTTCAGAGCGAACTATCCAAAGTGATTGGACATCTTGCAACTGCTCGATGTTAGAAAGGAAAAATTGACGTTTATCCATAACGCCATTTACCATGTGTGCGGTCAATCCGTCTCGAACAATTTCAGCAGTCATTTTTGACTTTTCTATTGCATTGCTATAGCCGTATTCACGAAAATTAAGTGCGACGTTTGTAATGGTAGCTATTGCAAGTCCAATAAGCATCAGTGCAACAATAAAAAGAATTTTGTGATTGGTTTTCATGCGTGAAGAGTTCCTTGTTTGTCATAAATATAAATAATATAAAATAGAAAGATTAGGTTATCCAAATGAAGGTTAAAATTATTTAAAAGAAGAGATCGTTTATAAAAATGTTACTCTACAGTAACACTTTTAGCAAGATTTCGTGGCATATCAACATCGTTGCCTAAACGGATAGCGATTTCCATCGACAGAAGCTGCAAGACAACCATCATCTCAAAAAATTCGAGCATGTAATCTTCACTCATCTTCGTACGGATATGATCATCAGCTTTATCAAAATCCAAGGGGCTGATAGAGCAAATGGTTGAGTCACGTGCACTGAGTTCTTCGATATTGCTTTTGGTCTTTTCGTACAGTTTATGCTGTGGGAGCAGGGCAATGGTAAAAAGTTCAGGATCGGCAAGTGCAATAGGACCATGTTTCATCTCACCGCTTGGATAACCTTCTGCATGAAGGTAACTGATCTCTTTGAGTTTAAGAGCTCCCTCGAGGGCTAGAGGGAAAAATACATCACGTCCAATAAAGAAAAATCCGTGCCCATGTAAGTAGCGTTTGCTAAGACGACGCAATTGTTCGTGCAATGCAGGATCGACTGCTACAGTTGAGGGAAGGGCACGTAGAAGATGGATCTGGCGTTTTATCTCTGTGCCTTCAAGCGTTTTACGTGCAGTGGCTAGAAAAAGACTGAGCATCCACAGTACGCATACTTGAGTCGCAAAAGCTTTGGTTGAAGCTACCCCTTTTTCAATACCGGCACGCGTGAGGATACTGGCATCTGCTAAACGGACCATAGATGAGTTGTCTACGTTACAGATGACCATGGTCTTAAGGCCGAATTTTTTAGCCATTTTGAGACTTTCCAAAGTGTCGGCAGTTTCTCCACTTTGGCTGATGACAATAAAAAGGGTATCCGGGGTTAAAAATGGCTCTCTGTATCGAAACTCACTGGCGATCTCAACGGAAGTGCGGATTTTTGCATGACGTTCTAATAAATAGCTGGCACTAAGGGCTGCATGGTAGCTTGTCCCACAGGCACACAGCTTGATTTCATTGATCCCTTCAAAAAGTTTGGGGTTTAATTCCTCAAAATTGATACTGTCATCTCTCAATCTTCCAAGCAAGGTATCAGATAAAACAGTACTTTGCTCGTAGATCTCTTTTTCCATAAAAAAGCGGTAACCCTCTTTTTGAGCAGAAAGTTTGTTTTCACTTAAGGGGGCAAAATGAAGTTTCACAGATGCATGCTTTTCATCGAAGAGTGAAATTCCATCACTTGACGCATAGCCGTAGTGCCCGTCTTCAAGATAGATGACTTCGTGGCATTTACCGATAAGGGCTGCATCCGAAGAACCAAAAAGGGTCTCACCCTCTGCATTTCTGCCTACGATCATAGGTGAACCGTGTTTTGCAAAAAAGATGGTGTCATTCACTGAGGCGTTGACCAGTAAGATGGCATAAGCACCTGAGAGTTGTGCCAGTGTTTGTGTAAATGCGTCAAAAGGGGTAGCAGCACTCTTGAGATGATATTCAAATAGATGAACGATGACTTCGGTATCGGTTTGGCTTAAAAATTGAACACCGTGGTTTGAGAGCATGGTCTTGAGCTCTTGATAGTTTTCGATGATACCGTTATGGACGACATACGAGTTTTCACCCAGATGTGGATGAGCATTGAGTTCTGTTGGTTTTCCGTGGGTGGCCCAACGTGTATGCCCGATACCTATCGAGAAACCGTTCGTTTCAAAAGCATGAGCTTTTTCTTCGAGATTGATTAACTTTCCAACGGCTTTAAAAAGGGAAAATTGGTGGTTTTGTAATACGGCAATACCGGCAGAATCGTAGCCGCGATATTCTAACTCGCGAAGCCCGTCAATCAAGATTTGTTTAACAGGCTTTTTTCCAACATATCCTACGATTCCGCACATATTTTATTCTCCTACCAATTTGGCAATAATTTGACGTGCATTATCGCACATTCTGTTTTGTTTTTCGATTAAGAAATGGTCTCGTGCCATGTTTTTATTGGTGTGAATCTTGGCAGTAGCGATATTGATGTCCGCTTCGTCAAAGAGTTGTACAAAATAAGCCAGTAATCCACGTTGATTAGCCGTATTGAGATTGAGCTGCGCATAGTTGATCGAATGTTCGCAATCCAAAGTAATCTCTTTTGGTTTGATGATGGGCTTAGGCAGTTCAAGCTTCTTAGACATATCGAACGCATCTTCTACGATGAGCTCGATTTGTTGCATGGTTCCATCTTTCGGACGTTGTAAAAACTCGATTTTGAAATATTTAATACCATCAAAAAGGGTAAATATATCCATAGAAGCAACATCGAGATAGCTAAGTTTACCTAAGAGATATCCCAAGTTGAGAGGAATTTTTCTAAAAATATGGACTATTAGACCTCCATCAATGTTCAATTGATAGGTAAAGGTTTGACATTCGAAGGCTTCTTTGGAAATATTGATAATTTCACTTGGGGTATGTTTAAAAAAGAAAAAATTGGATTCAATAGAGAGCAATTTTTTTTGTTCTGTTTTAGAGAGAAGGCCAAACTCAGGATCTTGCATTAGTCTGCGCTCTTTATGTTGCCGTTTGACAGCATCGGTTAGCCGGGCATTTTGTGATGATATCTCTACGGATGCTTCATAAAGCTCATGCAATAAATTCGCACCGAAACTGGTATAGGTTCCAGGTCCTACACCATTAATGTCTGCATAGGTAAGGATGTACAGTAGCTTGAGGTTTTCGGGTGTTTTTATTTTGGACATGAATTGATAGAGTGTTTTTTCATTATAGATATTCTCACGATAGGCGACATTGCTCATTGTGACATGATGGCGTACCAGAAGTGCCGCGCGCTCATATTGAGCCGGTGGTAGTTTTAGGCTTTTTACAAAAGGAATGATAAGTTTTGTCCCTACTTCACTGTGATCTTGTTTACGTCCTTTACCTGTATCATGCAGTAAGATTACTGCTTTTAGAAGAAGTTTGTCAGAAAGACTCAACGGTTTATATAAGCTTTCGACATGGGGATCATTGATGGATTCAAGTGCTTGAATGCATTTGATGGAGTGAAAATCAACCGGGTAATGGTGATAACCGTCAAACTGTGGCAGATGAAGAACTTTTTTGAAAGCACCGATAAGATGGTGAAGTATTCCGGCATCGTAAAAAAGTTTAAGAATGATATAGAGATGATCGCGTTCGAAAAGCTTGCGTAGGAGGGCATGTGTTTTTGCTTTGAGCGGGTGGGTAATAGCACAATAAGTAAAATGAGCCAGTACGCTTGAATCAAATTCCCATTCTTTATCCTCTAATGCGATGAGTATTTCCAATAAGGAATCAATCGTTGGAGTTACCAGATTATAGGATGCATAGAGTGTATTATTCATGGCATAAAAGCCTTTACGAATACGGGCAGTACGCAGTTTTGTCATTTGTGATCCATCGATTAAATAGACCCTCGCCATTTTTTTAACGTAAATTTGAGTGAAATTATTGATGCGCCATTGCGATTCGAGAAGTTTGGTGATCAAACGGCGTTCATCGGTAAATCCAAGCATCTTGGCGATTCTTGGCATATAGTCAAGTACCAATTGATCCTGCTGTTTTCCGGTTAGAAGGTGTAATGCGCTGCGAACACGGAAGAGCAGTTCTAATGCTATGCGGTATTCTCTGTATTGTTCTTCATCGAATAAAACACCGATTAGTTCTTTGAGCGTACCCACGCCGTGTAGTGTTTTGGCAATCCAATAGAGCAGTTGAGAATCACGCAAGCCACCAATTCCTTCTTTGATATTAGGCTGCATCGAAAACGGGTATTTAGTACGGCGTATATTTGCTTCTTCGATTTTTGCCAATACATAGGTTTTTGGATCATCATGACGAATTTGAGTAAGGCGATTTTGGACGGAATTCCATGTAAATGGGGAACCTATGATTAAACGGGACTCCATTAAAGCTGTTTTTATCGTGATGTCTTCTCGTGATGCTTTGAGTAAATCACTTGATTCATGAACACGGTGCCCGAGTTTTAGTCCAGAGTCCCAAGCAAGATAGAGAAACTTCTCAATAATCGCTGAACTGTTATAGCCTGAAACGTTTTCATAGACGATCATAAGGTCGATATCACTGTGAACGCATAATTGCTCTCTCCCATAGCTTCCAAGTGCAATAAGTGCGATAGGGATATTACTACGCATCGGGAGATAATTACCAAACATACGACGTAATACGGTTTTGTACATAAGAACGATAATGGTGTCCAGTGTCCGAGTATGGGTTACCAAGAAGTCTTTGCCTTGATTACGCTCAAATACATCGGTTAATGAACTTTTATAGTCATTGATAAATGTCTTAAAGAGTTTTGAAATCTCAAAATCACTGGCATTGGATTCGATGAGGTCTTCAATATTTTCAGTTATGTTCATGGGGACTGCTTTTTTAGTTAATTGTAGCGAAAAATGATTTTTTTGAAGAGGATAATGGAGCGAAAAAATAAGCAGTTACTGTAATCATGATACAATAATCAAAAAAAGCAGGAGGATAGGCCGCAATGAATAATACAAGTGTCTATCAAAAAGTTTTTGAGATCCATGATCAGGTGATGGGCATTATTCGTTCTATGAAAGTTCCCCCGTACCCTTCACACTATAAGAAATTTTTTGACAAACTGTTTTTGGAAATAGCGGATGCAGAACTACGTAAAGATCAATTGGACTCTGAGCAAAAAGTACTCGGAAACTCAAAAGATGATGTAACGAAGTATCTTGATATCGCGAAGCGGTCTGTAATGTCTTTTACTGAGTCTCATGCAGATATTGCCTCAGTGGCGCTTGAACAGCAAGAATATATAGATTCTTCTGTGAATACAGTTGAAAACTACACTGCTTTTAATGAGGGTTTGAGCGTACTGAATAAAAGTTTAACAGATGAGTTGAACAAAGCTCAATTGAAAATAAATGATCTTACGATTGATTTACAAGAAGCGCTTTCAGCACTAACAATAGATCCTCTAACGAAAATAACTAATCGAAAAGGCTTTATGGATGATTTGGAATCAGCAATCGAAGCAGGGCAGAGCAAAAAGCTTTCGATGGTGTTGATCATGATTGATGTCGATAACTTTAAATATCTTAATGAGGAACATGGCCATTTGGCCGGTGATAAGATTCTTTACTTCCTGGCACAAACGGTCAAGACGATGATTCGAACCGCCGATAAAGTGTATCGTTACGGAGGGGAGGAGTTTGCCGTGGTATTAAGTCGCTGTGATGAGACACAAGCTTATGCAATTGCGGATAAGATCAGAGCAAAAATAGAGCAAAGCAATCTCTTGTATTCGGGGCAAAGCGTTTATATGACCATTAGTGTAGGAGTTACCATACATCAATTGGGTGATACATTTGATACGCTTTTAGGTCGCGCGGACAAAGCCCTTTTCTGCGCCAAAAAATCCAATAAAAACTGCACGGTTTTGTTGGATTGTTGATCGTATAAAAGATGATTTTACTAAAGAACATCAACATTTCTTTCGCTATAATGCGCCAAAAAATAAGTGATAAAGATTTTTAAATGGATATTATTGAAAAAGTGAAACGTAACGAACGTTTAACGCAAGAAGAAGCTACATCATTATTTGATTTAGATCTATTTACGCTGGGAGAACTTGCAGATAATAGACGTAAAGCATTGCATGGCAAGCAAACATTTTTCAATATCAACCGCCATATCAATCCGACGAATATCTGTAAAGATGTCTGTAAATTTTGTGCCTACAGCGCAAGCCGTAAAAATCCAAAACCGTATACGATGAGTCATGAAGAGATTTTAGCCATTACCGATGATATCGCTTCACGCGGTATTTCAGAAGTTCATATTGTGTCTGCTCATAATCCGGAGACAGGTTTAGAATGGTACCTAGAAGTTTTTTCAAAAATCAAAGCACGCCATCCACAGCTGCATATTAAAGCACTTACTGCTGCCGAAGTACATTTTTTAGCCCAAGAGTATGGTAAAAGCTACGATGAGATATTGGATCTGATGATTGCAAATGGGGTAGATTCCATGCCGGGCGGCGGTGCTGAGATCTTTGATGAAACCGTTCGTGACTATATTTGCAAAGGGAAAGTCAATTCACAACAGTGGTTGGAAATACATCGAAAATGGCACGAAAAAGGGATGAAATCCAATGTCACGATGCTTTTTGGTCATGTTGAAGAGCGTCATCATAGAGTAGATCACATGATGCGTATACGTGATTTGCAAGATAGTACGGGTGGATTTAACTGTTTTATCCCACTGGTATATCAAAGTGAAAACAATTTTTTAAACGTTAAAGAATTTATTACAGCACATGAGATTTTGAAGACAATGGCGATCAGCCGAATCGTTTTGGATAATGTCCCTAATCTAAAAGCGTATTGGGTTACTTCTACGGTCAATTTGGCACTAGTGGCACAAGAGTTTGGAGCGAACGATCTTGACGGAACGATTGAAAAAGAGTCTATCAACTCTGCTGCAGGGGCTAAGAGTGCACATGGAGTGCAGCTCGATGAGTATGTTGCTTTAATAAAGAACAGCGGATTTGAACCTATTGAGCGTGATAGTTTGTATAATGTTATAAAAGCATGGTAAGAGGAACAGAGTATGATAGTAATGATTGATAATTATGACAGTTTTACTTATAACATTGTTCAGTACTGCCTTGAATTAGGCGCAGATCTGAAGATTATTCGTAATGATGAAATGACCGTACAAGAGATTGAAGCATTAAAACCAGAAAAGCTTATTATCTCTCCAGGACCAGCAACACCTGATGATGCAGGGATAACGCTTGAGGCAATTCAATATTTCTCAGATAAGATACCTATTTTAGGGATTTGTTTGGGACATCAAAGTATTGCTCAAGTTTTTGGCGGGCATGTTGTCCGCGCAAACAAGATGATGCATGGTAAAACGTCAAAAATGGTACGTCAGGGCGATACCCCTATTTTTAATAAATTACCTGAGATGTTTACGGCAACCCGATATCATTCATTGATTGTGGAACAAAACAATCTTCCAGAAGCTATCATCCCAACAGCATACAGTGAAGATGATCATGAAATTATGGCTCTTGAAATAAAAGGTAAGCCGATTTACGGTGTTCAGTTTCATCCTGAATCGATCATGAGTGAATACGGGCATGAGATTCTCAATAATTTTTTAAAGTTATGAAACAAAAAATCCTTCTTCTTTGTTTAATATTACTCCATAGCATACTTCTTATAGCTCAGATCGATGGTCTATCCATCGGTTATAACGAGGCTACTATACTTTACCACCGTAGTGGTTTTTTACATGAGTATATCCGGTTCTTTGTCAACTACTTTCCGCATAATGATTTAGCATTACGCTTACCAATGATTGCATTGCATGTATTGTCCTTCTTCTTGCTCTACGGTATAAGTCGATTTTATTTATTCAGAGACTCAGATCGCCTTTGGTTAATGCTTATTTATGTTCTCTTGCCGGGGATAACCAGCGCAGCTTTGGTAGTAGACCCTGCAGGTTTAAAAATAGCACTCACTTTTCTATTCGGGTATGTTTTTTTACGATATGGAACATATGCATACGCTTTATTACCATTTTATCTATGGATAGATGCTTCTTTTTTTCCATTATTTGTTGCAGTCATGGTATATGGATTCATGATTAAAAAATATCCGGTTGCCGTATTAGGAATAGTGCTAAGTTTAATTGCCTATGCTCGATCAGGGCTTGATATCGGTGGTTTTCCACACGGGCATTTTTTAGATGCTTTAGGTATTTACGCTGCCATTTTTTCACCGATTGTTTTTTTATATCTGTTTTATGTCATGTATCGTCGTTTCATTACTAGTGAACGTGATCTATTATGGATAATCGGATCGGTTGCATTTATTATATCGGTGTTGTTATCATTTCGCCAGCGGGTTGAAATTCAGTCGTTTGCCCCCTTTTTGATGTTGATATTGCCATTGGCGGCACAAACTTTTTTTCATACCTATCGTATTCGTTTACGCGTTTTTCGCCGACGGTATCAAATGTTATTTTATGCGGCATTAGCAATATTGGTTTTAAATACATTGGCAGTCTTTTTTAACCAACATATATACCGACTAATTAAAGATCCGACCCGTCATTTTTCGTATCCAATGCATGTTGTAAAGGAATTAGCTCATGCATTGCATAAAAAAAATATATCATGTGTGGATGCGCATGATGAAAATCTACAGCTTAGACTTCGTTTTTATGACATAGGAGAGTGTAGACGTGTTAAATTGAGTAATTATCCGATTGGTACGTCACATAAAGTTACAATACGTTACAATCATATCCCAATATATTCGACATATGTTACTAAAATACACAATTAAGCTTCTAGTTTATTGGAAACGATAACAATGAGTAAATCTATAGCTCCTGTTTGATATAATTACCGCCAAAAGATTTTTCGAAGGAGTTGCAATGGCTCAAAGAGCGATTCGTGAATACGACGGTAAAGCAATTTTCTCAAAACATTGGGAAAAATACTTCAGCGGTTTTCATTATGGATTTAAATCGGTATTGGTTACCAGTGGTGATGAACTACGTGCATGCGCACAAAAACACGGCTTTGAATGGCTGAAGCAAGAAGCTTTGGTAGCAAAACCGGACATGTTGTTTGGTAAGCGCGGGAAAAACGATCTCGTATTATTCAGAACCAATAAACCTGGTGACGTTACGCTAGAAGAAGCTGCAAAGTGGATTGATGAAAAAATCGCTCATGAAACCATTCTCCTTACGGGACAAAAAGGTACTTTGACTCATTTCATCGTTGAGCCATTTACACCACACGCTCAAGATCAAGAGTACTATATCTCTGCAACAACGGTCGGTGAAGACGATGTCCTTTATCTATCAGCAGAGGGTGGTATGGAAGTAGAAGAGGGTTGGGAAGAAAAAGTTAACGAAGTAACTATCCCGATCACTATGGATGATGCCAATATCGAGCATTTGATCCGTGCTAATGTTCCTGCAGGTATTCCAGCTGAAAATAAAGAGCGTTTTATCGCGTTTGCAGAGCAATTCTATAAGTTTTACCGTGATCAAAACTTCGCATACCTAGAGATCAATCCAATCGTTATGGTTGGTAATGATATGCACATCCTTGACCTTGTTGCTCGTCTTGACGATACAGCAGGTTTCATGATGGGTGAAGCGTGGTGCGGCGCTGAATTTCCTACTGCATTTGGTATGGAAGATCAATCTCCGGAAGAAAAAGCGATTGCTGAAGCAGATTCAAAATCAGGTGCTTCATTGAAACTTACTATTCTTAATCCAATGGGGCGCATTTGGACTATGGTTGCAGGTGGTGGGGCATCGGTTGTTTATGCCGATACGATTGCTGACCTCTCAGGTAACGTAGCTGACCTTGCAAACTATGGTGAGTATTCAGGTGGACCGACTACAGGTGAAACCAAATTTTATGCAGAAACGGTTCTTGATTTGATGACACGTCATAAAGATCCAAAAGGTCAAGATAAAATCTTGATCATTGGTGGGGCAATTGCTAACTTTACCGATGTTGCGAAAACATTTACAGGTATCATTCAAGCATTTGAAGTGTATGCAGATCGTATGAAAGCACACAATACACGTATCTATGTACGTCGTGGTGGACCAAACTATGAAAAAGGTCTCAAAGACATTAAAGAAGCAGCGGATCGTTTAGGTCTTTATATCGAAGTTTATGGGCCAGAGACACACGTTACTGATATCGTGCGCATGGCGCTTGAGAAATAAGGAGAAAATATGGGTGCTTTATTTACCAAAGATACACAAGCGATTTTTTGGAACAACAACGCAAGCGCTATTCAGCGTATGTTGGACTATGACTATGTAATTAACCGTGAAAAGCCTTCTGTTGCTGCCATCGTTGCACCAACATCGGGTAATAAATTTGAAAAATTTTTCTATGGTCCAGATGAGATCATGGTTCCAGTTTTCCGTAATACTGCAGAAGCAGCAATAGCGTTCCCAAAAGCGGATGTTCTTTTGAACTTTGCATCGTTTCGTACAGCGTATGATGTTACGATGGAAGCTATCGAAATCAAAGGGCAGTTTAAATCGATCATGGTTACAGCTGAAGGAATTCCTGAGCGTTTGGCACGTAAGATGAACCAAGCAGCTCGTGATGCTGGTGTTATCGTAATCGGACCGGCAACGGTTGGGGGTATTGCTCCTGGCGCATTTAAGATCGCAAACGTTGGTGGTACTATCGAAAATATCATTAATTCAAAACTTCACCGTGCAGGTTCTTGTGGACTTGTGACTCGTTCAGGTGGTTTATTCAATGAACTTTCTAACATCATCTCAATCAATGCTGATGGTATTGCAGAGGGTGTTGCAATCGGTGGTGACCGTTTTGTTGGTTCAGTATTTATCGACAATCTTATCCGTATGGAAAGTAATCCTGAAGTTAAATATATGGTTCTTCTTGGTGAAGTAGGCGGTACTGAAGAGTATAAAGTTATCGAAGCAGTTAAATCTGGCTTGATCAAAAAACCTATCATTGCATGGTGTATCGGTACGATTGCTAAGCACTTCAGTTCAGGTGTACAATTCGGTCATGCAGGTGCTAGTGCAAATGCTGATGCTGAAACAGCTGCAGCTAAAAACATTGCAATGGCAGAAGCGGGCATGTTTGTTCCTGCAAGTTTCAATGATCTTCCAAAAACAATCGCTGAAGTTTATGCAAAACTTACTATGGAAGGTACTATCAAAGAAATCGTTGAACCAGAATTACGTGCAGTACCTAAAGTACGTCGTAAGAAAGAATTTATTTGTACGATTTCTGATGATCGCGGTGATGAAGCGACCTATGCGGGTTACCCAATCAGTTCGGTTGCGACTCCAGAAACTGGTTTTGGAATCGGTGATGTTATCTCATTGCTTTGGTTCAAAAAACGTTACCCGAAATGGGCTACTGATTATCTTGAGACTGTTATCAAAACAGTTGCCGATCACGGTCCAGCTGTATCGGGTGCGCATAATGCAAAAGTAACTGCACGTGCGGGTAAAGATGTTATCAGTTCATTGGTAACTGGTCTTTTGACTATCGGACCACGTTTTGGTGGCGCGATTGATGACGCTGCTAAATATTTCAAATACGCAAATGATCGTGGTATGAGCCCGGCTGAGTTTATTGATTATATGAAGAAAGAGGGTAAAACGATTTCTGGTATCGGTCACCGTATCAAATCCGTTCGTAACCCTGACCTTCGTGTATCAGGTTTGAAAAAATACGCTGCTGAGCACTTTCCAAGCACACCATTGCTTGATTTTGCTCTTGAAGTCGAAAAATTAACAACGTCTAAAAAAGATAACCTTATCTTGAACGTTGACGGTACTATTGGTATCTTGATGGTCGATATGTGGCGTGCTCTTGGTTATTCTGAGTTAGATATTGACGGCTTTATTGAGGCAGGTGCATTAAATGCATTCTTCGTTGTGGGTCGCTCAATCGGATTTATTGGTCATATCTTAGATGAAAAACGTCTTGGTATGCCTATGTATCGTCATCCGACAGATGATATTCTTTATAACGTCGAACTCGCAGACGAGATTTAATTTTCTCCCGCATTTGCGGGTGAAACCCCTCATATATATTCTTCCTCTTCTTTTTTCAATCTTTTGTTATAATCACTGTTAATTGATTTTTAAATAGGTGATTGTTATGAAACGTTCTGCATTTACTTTATTAGAACTTGTTTTTGTTTTGATTGTCATAGGAATATTAGCGGTATTAGCCATGCCAAACTTCAGAGGGCACCCTCTGCAAAATGCGGCTGAACAAGTTGCAGGCCATATTCGATACGCACAGCATCTTGCAATGGTTGAGGATAAATTTGATCCCAATGATGCGTCATGGTATGAAAAAAGATGGCAGATACGATTTCCACATACAACTATAAATGGGGTAGTTGTTTATTATTATGAAGTATTTCGGGATGAGAATAAGGCGGGAAATTCAAATATAAATGAAGAAGCAGTAGATCCATTAACTCATCAAACTATTGGAGATGGGTTGAATGCAGTAGCAGCAATACCTGATAAGGCATTGGTTAATTTAACGAAAAGGTATGGAATAGCAACAGTAGGTGGTACCTGTGTAATTGGAGGTGCTTTTCCTACAATAGCTTTTGACAATTTAGGACGTCCTTATATGGATGTTTATACTGATGTTTATGCTAATCCTGTACCAGCAGGTGGTTGTACAATTGTTTTACAACATGCTACGGATGGTAATGCTACGATTACTATTGCAGAAGAAACAGGCTACGTTTCGGTTGCTTATTAAGTAGAAAGTAAATTCTTTTTACTTTTTTATAAATTCCCTCTAAATACTATTGACAATAAAGAAGTTTTCCCCTATAATTCCCGTCCACAAACGATGAGACGCCTTGAGTTAAGGCATTGAGTTTGAGTTTGCGATCATTGAAAACTAAGTAGGTCAAACGGTTTGAGACAATCTCAAAACGTTGAC
>JAGXFL010000013.1 GCA_024637295.1 Sulfuricurvum sp. | reverse complement strand
CACATGGCAGCTACAGTAAACGGAACAGTTAAATGGTTCAACAGTGAAAAAGGTTTTGGATTTATCCAACAAGACAACGGAGACAAAGATTTGTTCGTACATTTCCGTCAAATTAACCACACTGGTTATGGTCGTGTTTCTTTAGAAGAAGGTCAAAAAGTATCTTATACTGTTGGTCAAGGCGATAAAGGTCCACAAGCAGAAAACGTAACTGTTCTCTAAGTTTACCTTGGGCAGATTTATCTGCCCACTCTCTTATTACTACCCCTATTCAACTCACACACGATAAAAAGACGTATTAATCTGTTCCGCTAAGGCACCAACGGGTGTTTTAAAGAGCCATTTTAAAGGATACTGTATGGAAAATAGAGAAGCGGTCCTAGCAGCGCTAGCAGCAGGCAAGAAACTCACAAGTACAGTCACCGGACTGCAATATATCTACATCGACGGAAAACTCCATTCTCGTCACGGTGAAAAAAATGACTGGAACAGCAGTGCATTGTGTTTTGATAATCCGCCTTCATGGCTCAACCTTAGAGACTAAGGAGAATCCACTTTGGACGGCAAAGAACGTAAAAACATCCAATCAGGAAAGCGCGTGACCATCGTGCTAAAAGAAGATCAACGCTCAGGAAACCTCACCGAGGGGATCGTGCGAGACATCCTCACCAATTCACCTACTCATCCCCATGGGATCAAAGTACGGTTGATGAGCGGCGAAGTGGGACGAGTAAAAGAAGTCTTTTAGTTATTATTCCCGCGAACAACCCGCTTAACATCATCAACACCTGAACTCACACCATCACCGAACTCTTTTACCGTACATCCACTAAACAATGCAACTGCTAATATCGAAAAAATAAAAAAACGCATTTAAGCTCCTAAAAAAATATGCGGTATTGTAACGCTTTTTCTGTTATTCTTTTTTATCGGAACCCAAACAACTCAAGTGAACTTTTCGTCGCTCTGGCGATAATGCTCTGATCTGGACGAAACATCGTATCGGAGATCACTTTGACGGCATCCGTAACCTCTTCAAAGCCGTAGTCAGGATAACAACTTTGCAGTACGATCTTATCCATGCTCATTGCACCCAGTGTCTCACTGTCAAACAAACCGACATTCTTGACACCCATAGCGAGATAAAAACCGCTCAACTGCGGATATTCGCGCGTCGCGTTCAATAGTACCCCACGACACCCTACGAGGCGGCTGAGGGTGGATTCATCCAGATACGATTCGTCGATGAAAATCGGTTTTTCCAAATTTGGTAGTAATGCGAGGTCTTCATCACCTTGTACAGAAAATGCGACACAGTTTTCATCCGCTTGTGCATGTAGCAACAATGGTACCGAGTAGAAAACACTCTCATATTTTGCGGCTATCTCTTTGGTTTTTGTTATTTCATCAGATTCTTTTGGATGGGTGATAAAGATCTGTATCATCGTATCTTCGATGATCTCATCTAGATTCTCAAAAAAGTCTTCATCAAAACGCAGTAGGTTTACATCGATTGTCATATTTTCCCTTTAGTATGTATCAGGAAATATGCAAATATGGTTCTATCCATACATAGGGAAGTTGGAAGCTCAAAGATAGATTTCTCTCGCTCCCACTCTCCTGAGTGGGAGTATATATCTTTAACTTTAGCATTCCCACTTGAAAAGTGGGAACGAGGAAAGCATCACGTAACTTGTCCTTTTCTTTTTTTAAAGAAAGGAATGGCGAGAAAGCGTATTCGCTCTCACACAGCTATATAAAGAATGTATCCTCTATAATTTTAATAAACTTTTATAGATAAGGGAAAAAATGGACGTCTTTACAACTATAGGATCAGTATTATTTTCTATATTATCAGGAGGTGGTCTTGTAATCGCATTATCTAGCTGGTTAGGAAAGCTATGGGCGAACCGTATACTTGAAGATGAAAGAAATAAACTGGCACTTTTAAAAGAAAAATATATAAAAGAACATAATGAAAAATTTGCAACATATAAAACTATTATTGATGTCATATCAAAAATACTAGCTGATCTAGATCAATGGCATCTTGGAGATATGTCATCTGAAGATGGCAAAAAAGCATTCCATACATTCAATCAAGATCGTCTTAGAGCATATGGATATCTTGGTATGATTGCTCCACAAAGTGTACTTGATGCTCAAGATGCACTTATAGATAAAATTATATTAGTTTCTCGTGGTTCTGAAAAATACGATTGGAATGAAATTAGAACACTTGCTTTAAAATTACTCAATGAAATTCGCAATGATGTTGAAATAGATGAACAAAAATCGACTATATCCTATAATGGGAATCTATAAGTATATAAATCAATTATATGGACTATAGAGATTAGGGAATAACAAATCAAGGAGCCGAACTAATCCGTTCGATACTAACTTCTTTCCCCTTACTATTACTCTTCACATACTCCACAATCATCCCATGAAAATGGGCAAACATCCGTTGCAATATCAATTCATCGCAATGTTCTCGAATCCCTCTCTCACACCATTCCTGAAGCTCATCATAGTTCTCAAACTCATACCCAAAGGCACGAAGTAGCCGCGCAGTATAACTGTCCACCACCATCACGCTACGCTCGCACGCATAACACAAAATCGAATCAGCGGTCTCTGGCCCTACCCCTTTTTGACCCAACAACCACTCTCGTGTCACATCCTGTTTAAATGCTTCAAACGAACCGAACTCCTCGATGATTGAGCGACATAACAGTATGATATTTTTGGATTTTGCATTGATAAGTCCGCTGGGACGGATAAGCTCCATCAAGATTTCAGGGTCAATTTGTGAAAGTGCCTCAAGTGTCATGAGGTCTGATTTGACAAGATTATTCAACGATACCGTCACACGGGTCCATTGGGTGTTTTGGGTGAGGATTGCCCCTACCACTACTTCAAATGTACCGTGTTGCGGCCACCAAAGAGGCTGTGAGTTTTGCAAAAGGTCTAAACGCTCCAGGGCTTTATACAGCTCCCATGAATCCGAAAGTTCGGTCACTCTTCCATCCATGCATCGGTGATAATCGTTCTGCCATCATCAAAGATCTTAAACTTCTGCGCTTGGACACATTTGCCCTCTTGTAACGTCATAACGGCGACTTGTAAGATTCGATTACATTTTTCTGGGACTTCAAATCTCCCTGCAACCCCTGTCAAAAATCGTTCAAGCGGTACTTTTTCATCCATTCCGATCACATTATCACGACAACCCGTAAGACCGATATCGGTCAAATAAGCTGTCCCATTGGAAATTTGCAGATCATCGGTTCCCACGTGGGTATGAGTCCCCATGATACCGCTGACCTGCCCTTGTAACAACATCATCATCCCCCGTTTTTCACTCGAAGCTTCCGCATGCAGATCGATAAATATGGAGGTTATCCCCTCTTCTTTGAGCTGTTCTACCGTATCACGAGCACAGCGAAAGGCATTATCCACATAGGGCATACCGTAGTGTCCCATGATGTTGATCACGGCAAGTTTCTCTCCTGATACTTCAAATACTTTACACCCTGTTCCCGGAACACCCGCAGGATAGTTATGGGGGCGTAGAAGCGGCAATGTTTCCAAGAGAGGGATGATCTCTTTTTTATCCCATGTATGGTTACCGCCGGTCATAACATCGATTCCATATTCAAAAAGCTCTTTACCGTTTTTGAGTGTCATCCCAAACCCGTGTGAAGCGTTTTCATAGTTTCCGATAACGAAGTCTATCCCCTGGGCTTTTCGCAATTTTCTCAACTGCTCTTTAATTATGCTTCGGCCCGGACGACCCACGATATCACCTATAAACGCTATTTTCACTGTCTATGCCCTATATACAAATAATTCCCAAAGTGTACCGAAACAAAGCTTTTGTATAATTGCCTATGCTAAAGTACATCAATGGATACAACGAGACCATAAAAACGCAAGTTCAAGACCTTATCCACAGTGGAAAGCTGGGAAGTCATCTGGAAAAAAAATATCCCGATAACCACACCTATACCACCGATAAAAGCCTGTATGAATATGTGATGGAACTCAAAAACAGCCATTTTCGTCATTCTCCCCCTATCACCAAAGTCCATTACGACACCAAAATACGGGATTTGCATTCAGCACTGGGAACACATACTTTTGTCTCACGCGTCCAGGGGGGAAAGCTCAAAGCTAAAAATGAGATCCGTATCTCCCATGCGTTCAAAAAAGTACCTGAACCCTTTTTGCGGATGATTGTGGTTCATGAGCTCGCACATCTCAAAGAAAAAGAGCACAACAAAGCCTTTTATTCTCTATGTACCCATATCGAACCGCAGTACCATCAACTGGAATTTGACGTACGACTCTATCTCACTTATATAGATATTTCGAAGAGGGTCTAATGTATAATGTAAGATTGAAATTTAAAATAAAGCAATCCTGTCATGTTTAGATCAACAACCTTGAAACTCAACCTAATTGTTAAATATGCTTTAGTAATTCTGGCCTTTGTTAGCACCTCTCTTTGCGCCAATGGTTTGCCTAATTCATGCAGTCGAGATCAAAACCCCAATGAGTTTACTATCCTAAGCTATCACGAGATAGCCGATAAAAGCCAGACACTAGACTCAACGTATGCCGTAACCCCTGCAAATTTTGAGGCTCAAGTACACTGGCTGATGGATAACGGCTATCATTTTGTCAATGTTGATGATATTATAAATTATCGTAAACATGCAAAGCCATTGCCAAACAAAGCAGTCTTGATTACGTTTGATGATGGGTATCACTCTGTCTACACAAACGCTTATCCAATACTCAAAAAATACAAAATTCCCAGTGTCATAGCATTGGTCGGTAGTTGGTTACTCAAAGAACAAAAAGTAGATTTCAGTGGGCATATGATTCCGCGCAGCGAGTTTTTAAGCCAAAAAGAGATCAAAGAGATGATCGCAAGCGGTCTGGTGGAGGTTGCCAGTCACTCGTATGCTTCACATAAAGGGATACAAGGTAACCCTCAAGGAAATCTACAGCCGGCAATCAGAACCCGTCAATGGCTGTCTGAACAACACATCTATGAAGATGAAAAGAGCTATGAAAAGCGCATTTATAATGATTTATCCGAAAACAACGCATTTTTAAAACACTATACCGGACAAGCCCCTCGTGTTATAGTATGGCCCTATGGACATTACAACATAGAGGTCCGTAAAATTGCCGAACGCTTGGGTATGCCGGTCGGGTTGACGCTGGATGATGGCAGTAATACCGCTATTACCCCACTGTGGGGTTTACGCCGTATATTGGTCGAGCACAAGATGACCCTCCCTGATCTAAAAATTAATATGTGGGTGCGCAATGCTAATTTTACCGATGATGCCCGTACGACTAAAGCCGCTCACATCGATCTGGATTATATCTATGATCCAGATCCCGTTCAGCAAGAAAAGAATCTGGGCGCTTTGCTGGACCGTATCAAAGATTTGAGTGTCAACACGATCTATCTTCAAGCCTTTGCCGATCCTGATGCCAATGGTGCTGCGGACTATGTCTATTTTCCAAACCGAAATATCCCGATGCGTGCGGATTTGTTTAATCGTGTAGCTTGGCAGATTTCGACACGCACACAAGTCAAACGCATCTACGCATGGATGCCGATGATCGCCTGGCAGTTACCGAAAAACAATCCGGCGGTTAACGATACCGTCGTCACTTTACAAGTTGATCCAACCCATCTTAATATGGGCTATCCGCGTCTCTCACCGTTTTCACCAAAAGCGCGTAAAGTCATCAAAGAGATTTATGAAGACTTGGCAAAATCTGTATACATCGATGGGATACTCTTTCATGATGATGTAACTTTATCCGATTTCGAAGATGACAGCGACGCGGCACACAAACAGTATAAAAAATGGGGATTGGCACCAAGTGTCACCCAAATTCGGGCCGATAAAAAACAATTTCATCAGTGGACAAAACTCAAAACCCAGTATTTGGATGAGTTTGCAATGCAGTTAGCCCAAATCGTACGAGACGAACAACCGGGGCTTAAAACAGCACGCAACCTCTATGCCCAAGTGTCACTCAACAAGGATGCCCAAGAGTGGTATGCCCAAAGTTTGTCTGAATCGATCAAATACTATGACTATACGGCTATTATGGCAATGCCTTATATGGAACAAACCGATGACCATAAGAAGTTTTATGAGAACATCGTGAAAAACATCAAACAAGAGCAATGCGGACTCGAACGTACCGTCATGGAATTGCAAACGGTTGATTGGAGAAAAGAGAGTGAACCGATCTCATCCCAAGAACTAAGCAGCACCATCAAAGACTTATATGGGATGGGGATTCATCATATTGCCTATTATCCCGACAATGTGTACAAAAACAATCCGAATGCAGATATAATGAAACAAGATTTCGCACAAAAACCATTACGCATGCATCCACACCCTGTTCAATGAGTAAGAAGGATTTTTGATGACGTTCACAATATTTTTACATCTCGTCTGGCATACGCTGCTAGGCTTTATCTTCTATTACCCTTTATTTATGTCAACGTTATGGATAGTGGGAGCCATCTTTTTTTATTACAAGAACGAAAGACCCTATGCTAAACACACCATTCCACCTCTTAGACCTAATGAAAGCTGGGAACCGGTCAGTATTTTGATCCCCTGCTATAACGAGGGGCAAAATGCCATCGAAACCATCACCTATGCACTCAATGTGGACTACCCCGAGTTTGAAGTCATCGCCATCAATGATGGCAGCCGTGACGATACCTTAGAAATCTTGGTGAGTTTAGCCAAAGAGAACCCAAAATTAAAAGTGGTCAATCTAGCCCAGAATCAGGGAAAAGCGTTAGGGCTACAAGCGGGTGCATTACTCGCAAAACATGAATACTTGATCTGTATTGACGGAGATGCCCTGATTGACAAAAACTGTGTCTATTGGATGGTGAAACATTTTATCCGTTATCCGCAAGTCGCTGCTGTCACGGGAAATCCACGTATACGCAATCGCACGACGTTACTTGGCAAAATCCAAGTGGGTGAGTTCTCATCGATTGTCGGTATGATCAAACGTGCACAACGCAGTTTTGGACGAATATTCACCGTTTCCGGAGTGATCACAGGCTTTCGAAAAGCGGCCGTACACGAGGTTGGCTATTGGAGTCCCGATGTCCTGACCGAAGATATCGATGTCACCTGGAAACTCCAACGTAACGGCTGGGATGTACGCTTCGAACCTCGCTCTTTGGTATGGATTTTGATGCCGGAGACACTAAGCGGTCTATGGAAACAACGCTTACGCTGGGCTATGGGCGGTGTTCAGGTCATGTTTAAAAACTTCACCGTTTTATTTCATCCTAAACAGACCCATCTTTGGGGACTTATGGTTGAGCTCATGCTCAGTACCCTTTGGGCTTACAGTATGGTATTGGTATTCTCAGTCTGGTTTATCAGTTTGTTCACCCCGATTGGTTATTTAATGCCCCAGCATTCACCTATTTTGCCGGATGAGACCAGCATTATCTTAATCGGTGCGTGTTTAATGCAGTTTGCGGTGAGCAAATGGCTCGATGGCCATTATGACGAAGGTTTGGGGAAAAACTATTTTTGGATGATTTGGTATCCGTTTGTCTATTGGTTACTTAACTTGTTTACTGCCGTAACCGCTTTACCCAAAGTCATCTTGACTAAAAAAGGTCGTGCTAGATGGGTGAGCCCGGATCGTGGTGCACATCAGCAGTTAAAAAAGAAGGTTTAACGATATGGAAACATTGATCATCAATAAACGACGTGAGCTACCTAAAACCAAAAGGATTATTTGGGACATCGCAACCTTATTACTGTGGCTGGGATTTATCTATCTGTGGAAACCCGTATTTCATGTATTTTATAGAATCATAACACTCAATGCACCTTCTGAAGAGCTGTCCGATTGGATCTTTGGTGAAATCCACAGTGTAACTGTTGAGCATGCTCTATACATGCTCATTGGAACACCGATCGTACTGTTTATACTCTCAAGACTCAATCGCTTCAAGCCACCCAGTGAGCATGTGATCTATGAATCAAGCGACTATGCTCATTATTTCAACATAGGTACTGCGCAGCTGCAAGAGTGTGCCAATAGCCAGATGATTACGGTTTATCATGATGATCATGGTCATATCATCAGCATAGAAGACCATATCACACCCACATGGTAGCGAACTTTAATAATAGTTAAATAACCTATATTTTACTTCTTGTGTAAATGAACCAGCGTCTCATAATGTTCAGTATGTGGAAACATATCGAACAGCTCTACTTTCACACACTCATATGACTTCAGCCACTCTATATCTTTGGCAAGACTCACCGCATTACAGCTGGAGTACAGTATATCCTGTGGTGATACTCTCTCCAGCCATTTGCACAACTCTTGACCCAGACCTCTGCGTGGAGGATTGACGATCACAACATCAGCAGCTTTGGTCGTCTCAGTGCTAAAGCTCACGGCATCGAGCGCTTTGAACGTCAGGGTCTCAATACCCAAAGCTTGCGCCGATTCTTTTGCGCATTCAATGGCTTCGCTCTCTATCTCGATGCCTATAACGCTGCGTTGGGGAGTCGCAACATGCAGTGCAAAGCCACCAACACCGCAAAAAAGATCAATAACCGTTTTTGCTTCAAGTGCGTCCGTCCACTTCGCCACAGTTTTATAAAGCTTTGCCGCTACTTCGGGATTTGTCTGAAAAAAACTTTTAGGTCGTATAAAGAGGGGAATATCATTGAGTTTTTCTTCAAGGTATGTCGCTTCGGTGAGAAAGATCTCTTCCTCCCCTTCGAGTATCGCCATGTGAACCGGCTGAATATTGACACTAATCACCTGCACATCAGGGGCAAGGAGGTTTAGAGATTCCAGATTCCCTTGCAATCGTGAAATGATCCCATATGAGCGCAGAACAAAACGCAACATCATCGTTCCGTTATGCGAACTGCGTGTCAGTAGCACGTATTTGAGTTCCCCTCTTTTGGTTTTAAGATCATACGCTTTGATCCCTAGACCTCTCAACCAGTTTTGAGTGTGCTCCAACACTTTTTGCATACTGACATCATATAGCGGACATCCGATGAGACTCACTTCGTCCGAAAGTCCCAACACGATCCCTTCTTCCCCGTTTGAGGCCACCATTTTTGCCTTGTTTCGGAATCCTTTGAGCTGACTGGATGATGGCTTTAACCACTCATGCGGGTGAAAAGAATCCAATTGTTTGTGTAAATGGGCACTCTTTTCGCTTAACTGCTCTGAATAAAACAAATCGATCAAAGAGCAGGAATGACAAACTTGCGTATCGTAATAGGAACAAAAACTCATCATAAAACCTTTGGCTTGGCGGTGCGCAAATAGTGTAATACGGTTGCGATGAGATCATCGTCATCTTTGCTCTTACTTTGCAGTGTCTCTTTTGAACCGTTAAGATACTCAATCGTGATGTTTTGATTGTAGTTGCCCACCATCTTGATCTTCTTTTCAATGCTCAACAGTTTAATGACCATGATCTCAAAAAACTGCTTGGTCGGGTTATCCAGTTTTCCAAAACGATCCCCTACCTCTTCTTCGATCTCATAGATCTCGCTTGGTTCTTCACAATGGCTAAGCCGTCTGTATATTTCCAAACGCAAACGGTCTTCACGTACCACTTCATCACTGATAAAGGCACTGACAGTGAGTTTAATATCCACTTTGGCACGCACGGCTGTGGTCTGGTTGGTGAGGATCTTGATCGCATCTTCCAACATACGAAGATACAGCGCATAACCGATATTTTTAATATGACCGCTTTGCGCATCCCCTACGAGATTTCCACCTCCACGAATTTCGAGATCATGATGCGCCAACATCGAACCGCTTCCCAAAAATGAGTTCGATTCCAGGGCAATAAGCCGTTTTTTTGCCTCTTCGGTGAGGTTGTCTTTGTCATTGACGATAAAATACGCATACCCTTCAATGTGTCCGCGCCCTACACGCCCACGCAACTGATGAAGGTCCGCCATACCAAATCGGTCGGCACCATCAATGATCATGGTATTAACCGTGGGCATATGTATCCCCGATTCGATGATCGAGGTTGCCAACAATACATCGTATTCGCGGTCTTCAAATTTCTTGAGTTCCTCTTCAGTTACTGTTGCACTGATCTGGGAGTGGAGGATCAAGATACGCAGATTTGGCAAGATAGCTTTGAGCTCACCCGCTTTTATCACCATCGAATCAATCGAATTATGAACGTAGAAAAGCTGTCCGCCACGGCGCAGTTCTCGTAATATCACCTCTTTGATCAACATCTCATCGTAGTTTTTAACAAACGTACGAACCCCTAGCCGTTCGCTTGGAGGGGTCAACAGTTCCGACATCGTTTTGATCGAACTAAGCGCTTGATTGAGACTGCGAGGGATCGGTGTTGCACTCATGGAAAGAAGGTGGACATTGTCATAGAGCGATTTGAGCTTCTCTTTTTGTTTGACCCCAAACTTGTGTTCTTCATCGATGATTACCAAACCAAGCTTCGCACAACTCACATTGAAAAGGGCATGAGTACCTACCACACAATCAATCTCACCCGTAGAAAGCGCTTTGAGCGTTGCCATTTTTTCTTTGGCAGTGACAAAACGATCCAGTTTGGCAATCCGTAGTCCAAATGCTCCTAACCGTGTTTTAAGCGATGTGAAATGTTGCGAACTTAACAGCGTTGTAGGGACCACAAGAAGTGTCTGATACCCGCCACGAGCTGCCGTGAAAATAGCATTCATCGCCACTTCTGTTTTTCCAAATCCCACGTCACCGCTAAGAAGACGATCCATAATATGCCCGGAGCTTAGATCATTCACGATAGAGGCAATCGCACTTGCCTGATCCGCTGTATAGTCAAATCCTGCTGCGTTTTGAAAACGTCGCAGTTCAACAGGGTCCACTTCCATCACGGAAGCTTTGATCAACGCACGGCTGGCCGCGACCCCTACGATCTCGGATGCGATCTCAAAGAGTCGCATGCGGACAGACTCTTTGAGTTTACCAAAGCTTCCTTTGCCCAAGCGGTCAAGGACAGGCAGTGAACCCGAAGCGATGTAACGGTCAATGGCATCGAGGTTCTCCACGGGTAGCAAAAGCTTGTCATCCCCCATGTATTTTAGAACAACAAAATCTTTGATCGCACCCAAAATCTCTGCTTGTTCGATCCCCTCAAATATCCCTACACCATACTCTTCATGGACAACATAATCCCCTACTTTAAGATCATCAAGCAAAATCGATGTCTTACGGCGACGGCGCTTTTTCTCATGCTTATTTAGAGAAATAATAATTTCATCAGGACCGATAAGGTTTAGAACAATTCCTGCCGTTTTAATCTCTAATCCTGTAAGATCAAAAATAGCAGCCGCTTTAAGCTGCATCTTATTGGCCGCTATGATGGTAAACTTTTTCTTTTTATGAACACTGCGAAGCGTTTCCAGATTCGGAGCGATCAGTGGTGAATAGTGTGCCGCTTCAGGGATAATCATACACTCCAAATGTTCTCTTGGCAACACAGGGTAATTGCTCCCGTACGATTCATCCAACAGAGTTTTCATCTCGCGTAGGCGCATCACTTTTTTGCCCAGCGTAAAATCACTTCCCTCATCGCCAAGTATCCAATATCCCAACGATGCGATGTCTTTGACAAAACTGTCACTGCTTGATGCTGCAATCTCTTTTTCAAAACGCTCAAATTGTTCCTCGTTCAGTGAGAAATAGGCACTGGTCACACTGATAGAAGCGAGTTCTTCACTAAGAGTACGCTGTGTCTCTACATCAAATGCTTTGATCTCTTCGACCTCATCATCGAACAAGCTGATGCGGTATGGATTCTCCTCACCAGGAATATAAAGATCGAGAATGTCTCCGCGATGTGAGACTTCACCCTCCATCTCAACCATATCGACAAACGTATATCCCCAACGTAACAACGTCTGTTTTAACGATGTCAAATCAATACGGGAAGCAAATTCGATCTCAATGCTTTGTAATAATCCCTCGTTGGGCATAGGGTACAGAAGTGTTTTAAGCGGTGAAATGACCAACGGTTTTTTGTGCGCTTTATAATAGGAACGAAGTGCCGAAAACAGGGTAAATAACTCTTCGCCAAACGGACGTAAGTCATCCAGATACATCGCACGAAAGTCAGGAAAAACAACGGTATCAATATTTAAAAATTTCGCAACATCGAGCAGTTCTGCTGCCTCTTTGGCATCTTCACAGATGATGACATCGCATCTGCTTTTAGGGTTGTTTTTAAGATATTCATAGAATCTGGCTTGTGACATTATGGGTACTTTATCCTCTTCAAAAATGCTTCGGCAACGCTAAAAGAACCGAAGACGAGATACTCTTTGTCCCTATCTATGGTTTCAAAAGACCCATAGATGAGTCCAAGTTCTTCCAGTGCCCCTTCCAATTCGCTTCGATCTACAATGCGACCTTCTTCTACAGGGATTATTGCTACAGATTCGATGATTGGAGTCAACAGAGTCAATATGGCACGATAATCTTTATCCGCATAGGTGTTATAGATCAGGGTGATTTTTTTACCGTGAAACGCTTGTACAATCGATTCTGCCGCAAGAACGTTATGACCGACGTCTAACGTAATATTGGGAGCAATTTGGCTCAACCGCCCGAACAATGCGCTTTGATCAAACAACGCCGCATTAGCTTCAAAACCCAATAGTTCAAGCGCCACCATTGCAAGTGTGAGATTATCACGTAAATAATCGCTCAAACTGTTTTTAAGGGCAAGCTGCAATCCTATCGATCGAATACGTGGATTGATCAATTCCTGCGCATGATACAATCGGCACTTTTTTGCCAATGCGATCTCACAGGCTATACTTTTAACCTCTTCGTGTTTTTGAACACCTAACAAGGCCATTGTTTGCATACTACGTAACTTTGTACCGCAAATAGACTCAATAGTTGACCCCAAAAAAGCGCCATGATCAAAATCAATTGGAGTAAAGACGCTCAGCTCCTTATCAAAGACATTGGTGGCATCAAACTCACCCCCAAGCCCTGCTTCAAGCACTACATAGTCGCAACGCTCAAATGCGACCATAGCCAACAGCGTTGTGTATTCAAAATAGCTCAAAGTCTCTGCTGTAGCAGCATCCAAAAATCTACTTAGTTTTTGATGAGCATTTTCCAAATCAACATCCGAAATGTCCGAACCATTGATCCATATGCGTTCATTGAATCGTGTAATATGCGGGGAAGTATAATGACCCGTTTTTTTACCCAAACGATTCAAAGCAGTGGCTAAAAACCGACCCGTGCTCCCTTTTCCATTTGTACCAACAAGATGGATTATTTTTGGATGATGTAGTAAATGGGTAATTTTGCCATAGGTATTTGGAAATCTGTCGTAATCTATAACGTCATAAAAAAGGGGCTTGGAGGCTAAAAATGATTCGAGATCCATTATGCCTCTACGCGGTTGCGCCCTTTGCGTTTAGCATCATACAGCCGTTCATCCGCACCCACTTTGAGTGTTTCCAACGAAGGATAATCTATGCGCTGTGCAATCCCGATACTCACTGTTACCGCAATACGCTCTCCTTGATACATAAAATGAGCCTCTTGGACATGTCCACGTACTTTTTCAGCAAGCGTTTGTGCACCTGAGAGTTCGGTATCACCCATAACGGCTAAAAACTCTTCTCCTCCAAAGCGTCCTATCGTATCGGTCATCCGTGCTTCATCTTTGAGAATTTGAGCAAATGCTTTGAGTACGGCATCTCCCGCTTCATGTCCATAGGTGTCATTGACCGATTTGAAAAAATCCAGATCCAGCATCGCAATGCAAAAATTACGCCCATGTCTCTCATACTCCGCTTCTTTAATCGCAATAATCTCTTCAAGTGCACGTTTATTAAGCAACTTTGTTAAAAAATCTTCTCTGGATGCTTGTGTTGCAACTGCTAATTGGGATTCGAGTGTCGCAATCTTTTGACCCATTTCATTCACCTTCTCATTATGAGAACGTAAATCATGGCTCAGAATCTCTACTTTTTCTTCCAACGCAGTAGCAATCGTATACAAACGCTTATGTGCTGTCTTAAAATCTTTTGGCTTATCCGATTCAAGCGCTTCAAGATCCCGTTTCACACCCCGTATTTCAGTAGTCGAATGTTCACTTCGCTCGATTAGATCGATCAGCTGAACAGAGAGTTTCTCCAAAAGTGTATCTAGAGCCTTGACCATCTCTTCAACACTTTGTTTGTCCAGTGCTATACGCATTGCAATAGCAGCCTTGATCTCTTTCTCAAACGCTTCATGGGAGACATAGCTTGGGTTTTCTCTGAGTTTTTGCGTCAATTTCTCTGTTTTATCATCCATCTTTGGTGCAATTGAAGGGGAGAGTCCCATGACTAGAAATTGCGCAATTCTGACCAGATCGTTGTTTTGTCCGCTAGAGGGCTCAATACGTAGTCCTTCAATGGTTTTTTGAAGATTTAAAGGGTCCACATCACCATAATCGGACAATTTATGTAAAAAACTGTCATCATAGATAGCCAGAAAATTTTCCCACGCCTGCTTGATAAGCTCGATTTGGGTTTTCCCCCCTTGTGTATCGATCAAAGTCACCGTTTTTTTAGCCAGTGCGGTAGCATCGGGATTATGGAGCGTACTGATACTCATTGCTATGGTTCTTGTTAATGAACTTAAAATCTCGACGAGTATCGATGCTTCACTAGGATTCAAGCGATTCATTTTTGAGATTAAAAATCGTACCAATTCAGCGGTTGTTCTAACGCGATATTGCTTCACTTCATCAATCGTTTTTTTATCCATCAACGGAGTAAAACGGTCAATACCCTGACAATCTTCCACTTTGACGCCCGCTTTTTTAGCTTCGAGACAAAATGCTTCGGCGTAAAGATCAGGGGTCCAAACCTTCCCTTCTGTCTTCAAACGCTCGATTGTATTACGTACAATTTGATTAATCGTCATCGCTTATTCCTTGATTGGATTTGAACCTTCAGCCGCAACTGCTGCAATAAACGCATCAATCGCTTTTTGTGCACTCACACTAATCGCATTAAAACGTGCCTGATCCGAAATGATAGCATTGGGCTGAATATCAAAGTCATACATCCCTTTAGTCATGTAGCTATGTGTTTTTTCAGCTCGTATACGATCAATATTCATGTTGACTGTCGTTCGATACGTCGTTACGTATCCGTTGACATCATACCGCAACGGAGAAAAAGAAACGGAAGCTATTTTGATTTTAAGATGTGTTTGTGAAAGGTTTTTCGAAGTCAATGTCGTACGAAACTTGGTAATCACGGCCGTATCCACAGCATCTTTGATAATAACCGTATTCTGAGGGTCTTCCATAGAGATCAGTACTTCCGTACTGACACTCTCTCCGACAACTGACTTGGCATAATGAGCAGCGCTCACATATCCACATCCCGTGAACACCATAACTGCCATTATACACCCTGCCAAAATACGCATGTTTACCCTTTTATGACCAGATTGACCAATTTACCCGGAATGACGATTGCCTTGACGATCTCTTTACCCTCTATCCACTTCTCCACATGAGCTTTTGCAATTTCAATAATCGCAGCTTCTGACTCTTGAACCCCTACTTCGATAGTGCCACGATTCTTTCCGTTAACCGAGACACCCAGCATCAAAGCATCCACTTCAAAAACCTCTTCGCAAACGCTTTGAGTCTCTAAATTTTTACCGCCAAAAAGAGTATGCGAAAGCTCCCAACACAAATGTGGGACAATCGGTTCTAAGATGGATGTTAAAATCCAATACCCTTCTGTCCATACTTTGGTATTGTTTTGCTCACTCAAAGCATTCATAGCCTCCATAACACCTGCTATCATAGTGTTAAAGGTATAACGCTCATTGTACACTTCTTGAGCACGTTTTAATGCTTCATACACTTTTTTACGGGCTGTTTTTTCTTCTTTGCTTAGCGTTGCTTGATCAATTTTTGGCAAACTTGCTGTTTTTTGGGCGAACTGACTACGATCCGCAAAACGTTTCAAAAATCGAAATGCCCCCTCAACCGCACTGTCATTCCACTCCAGTTCTTGTGTTGGAGGAGCGGCAAAAAGAATAAATAAACGTGCTGTATCCGCACCGTATTTTTCGATAATCGCGTCCGGGTCTACGGTATTTCCTTTAGACTTAGACATTTTTGCCCCGTCTTTGAGTACCATCCCCTGCGTCAACAATCGATCAAACGGCTCATCAAATTCGACATAGCCTAAATCTCTAAATACTTTGGTGAAAAAACGGGCATATAAAAGGTGCAATATCGCGTGTTCAATCCCACCGATGTAGTGATCGACACCCATCCAATATTTTATTTGCTCAGCTGAAAATGCTTCCTTCTCCCAATTTACCGGTGATGCACAAAAACGCAAGAAATACCAGCTTGACTCTACGAACGTATCCATCGTATCCGTCTCGCGAATCGCATCTTTGCCGCATTGCGGACACTTACAATGTTTCCATGTAGGATGTTTCTCGAGCGGATTACCCTCTCCTGTGATTTCAACATCATGCGGTAATGCGATAGGAAGGTTCTCTTTTTTCTCCATCACCAGACCGCAATCATTACAATGGACAAAAGGGATCGGTGCACCCCAATAGCGCTGGCGCGATACACCCCAGTCTTTGAGTTTATAATTCGTTGTTTTTTGTCCTAATTTTAAACTCTCAAAATGGTCAATGACTTTGCTTTGTGCTTCTTTTGAATTGATACCGTCAAAAAGTTGCGAATTAAAAAGAACCCCTGCTTCCGTGTATGCTTTACTTAAATCCAATTCACCCTCTGCAGGTTTAATAACCGCATGAATCGGTAAGTCATACTTTTTTGCAAAATCAAAATCACGATCATCATGCGCAGGCACCGCCATTACCGCCCCACTGCCGTAATCCATCAAGACAAAATTAGCAATCCACACAGGAACCAATTTCTGTGTTAATGGGTGGATCACATTTAATCCCAGCGCTACACCGCTCTTCTCTTTTTGCCGATCGATCGATGAACTGTTTTTCATCTCTTTGATCTGAGAAATTACCTCTTCACTCAACAAAGCGTTTTCGATCATATAGGACACTATTGGGTGTTCTGGAGCCAATGCTGTATACGAAACACCATAGATAGTGTCAGGGCGTGTCGTAAAGACATCAAAACTTTCAAATACACCACTTAATTTTGTTTTACTCGCTTCATCAAAAAACAGATCAAATGCCAAACCGTTTGATTTACCGATCCAGTTTTCTTGCATGGTCAAGACTTGTTTAGGCCAACCACCCTCTAACTCTTTAAGATCATCCAGTAATTCATCCCCATATTGGGTAATCTTAAAATAGTACTGATTCATATCTTTTTTAACGATCGGCGTATCGCATCTCCAGCAGCATCCGTCCACTACTTGCTCGTTTGCCAAAACTGTCAGATCATGCGGGCACCAGTTTAGCATCCCTTTTTTACGATACAAAAGCCCTTTTTCATACATATCGATGATAAAGCCTTGCTCAAACTTCGTATACAGTTCATCACTGGTTGCCAGTTCACGATCTTTTGAAAACGAAAAGCCCAATGACGCAAACTCTTTTTTCATATAATCGATATTATCGTACGTCCACCCTTTTGGATGGGAACCGTTTTTGATCGCCGCATTTTCAGCAGGCATTCCGAAACTGTCAAAACCGATTGGATGTAAAACGTTCAAGCCTTGCTGGCGATAATAACGGGCAAAGGTATCACTAAGCGTGTAGTTTCGTACATGTCCCATGTGCAATCTTCCACTTGGAAAAGGGAACATACTCAAGATGTACTTTTTTTCTTTCGAAAAATCTTCACTTGGTTCAAAGCTTTTGTTTTCAAGCCAAAATTTTTGCCATTTGGCTTCAATATCTTTGGGGACGTAATTCAAAAAAACTCCTAATTAAACAATGCCCTGCTCAAATTGAGCACGCATTTTTTCTTTTTCAATACGATTTTTTACTTTTTCCGCCAACATTTGGCGATAACTATCAACACTGAATCCTGTCCAAACGACCAATTGAGCCGCAACGAAAATAGAACTGTACGTACCCACAATAACACCGATGAGCATAGGAAAACTAAAGCCCAACATAATATCGCCACCAAAGACAAAGAGGGTTAGTACTACGAAGAATACGGTCAATGAGGTTAGTGTTGTACGTGATTGTGTACGAGAAACAGCCTCATTGACGATCATAACAAAGTCCGTATTTTTAGACTCTTCAATATGTTCACGGATACGATCATAGACAATAATCGTATCATGAATGGAATAGCCTAAAATCATCAACAATGCCGCAACACTTTCGATGTTAAAATCTACTTCAAAATAAGAAACAAAACCAAATGTAATCACAATATCATGAACAATGGCAATGATTGCCGCAAGAGCAAAGCGCCATTCGTAACGAAAAGTCACTGTTGCCATAATCGCAACTAAGGTCAATAAAAATGCCGTTAAGCCTTTGGTGCGTAACTCATCACCAACCTTGGGTCCTACCATGTCAACACGACGAATTTCAAAATCACCTGTCCCTTTGAGTAACTCCTTGGTTGTATCTCCAATGTCTTTGTTAAGCCCATCAGTCGAAGCCGCTGTTTTAATAATAATCTCTTGCGGTGAACCAAACTCCGTTACACTGGCATGTTTAAAAAGTTCGTTTTTAGCCAACGCTTCGCGTATCTTTACAATCGGTGCCACATTAGTATATTTAACTTGAACAACGGTTCCACCTGTGAAATCAATCCCGAATGAAAACCCTTTTATCGCAATAAGGCCGATAGCCAAGAAAAATAAAACGAATGATGCAACGAAAAATATTTTTCCTTTTCCTAAAAAATTATAAATCTTATCTTCTTTAAAAAGTTCCATCTTTACGCTACCTTTCTCGTCATACCAAACCACAACGAGTAGTTTTTACTTTTTTCAATACGATCCATAAACAACTGATAAATACCGTATGATCCCACAATAGCCGTAAGCATAGAAGCTAATAACCCCATACTCAGTGTTACCGCAAACCCTTTAACTGCTCCCGTTCCATACACATACAAAATGGTACATGCCAAAATTTGTGTCACATTCGAATCCAAAATTGCGCGCATAGCTTTAGAGTACCCTTCCGTAATAGCACGCCGTGCTGGAAGTCCCGCTCGAAGCCCCTCACGAATCCGCTCATTGATGATGATGTTTGCATCCACCGCAAGCCCAATATGTAAGACAATACCCGCCATCCCAGGTAACGTGAGCGTTGCGCCCATAAGCGACATCAATGCCAAAATAATAAACAAATTAATCACAACTGCGAAATTAGCAATCACTCCCGCCAATTTATAATAAAACATCATAAACAAAATAACCAAACCAAAGCCACTGACCAACGCCATTAACGATGCTTTGATACTATCAGCCCCAAGACTTGGCCCGACTGAGCGTTTTTCCATCATGTAAATCGGTGCCAGTAATGCCCCCGATCGCAGTGCGATAGAAAGGTCATTAGCTTCTTCAGTAGTATAATTACCGCTTATTTGTCCTGATCCACCACCGATACGTTCATTAATCACTGGAGCCGAATAGACTTTCCCGTCCAGAACAATAGCGAGTCTCTTGCCCACATTTTTACCGGTAAAATCACCAAATATCTGAGCGCCTTCAGAATTGAGTGAAAAATTGATGACTGGACGATTGTTCTGATCATATCCAACTTGCGCATTTGTAAGCATCGTACCATCAAGAATAGCGATCTCATGGACAAGATGTTTGACTTTCGGTTCCAAAGCATCATCAAGAAGTTTGTCTTCAAAACCAGCCGCTTCCATTTCAGTCATTTCATTAGCACGCATGGCACGATCTTCATCGATCGCCATCATCTCAAGCTTTGCCGCACGAGAAATCAGTTCACGAGCACGCTGTTCTTCTTGAGCGGTCTTAATACCAGGTAATTCAACCAAAATTTTATCAACACCCTGTTTTGCTACGGTTGGCTCAGCCAGTCCAAATTGATCTAGTCGATTTCGAATCGTTTCAATAGCTTGGTCCACCGCTTGAACTTTTAACTTCTCTATCGCTGTAGGAGTCATTGCCAGACTGTATTGACCTTTCGCAGAGTGAATCACCGTCCCTTCCACTTTTTTCAAGTATTCATCCATCACGACCGCATCATCTTCATCGAGAAGTTCAAACGTGACTGTATTGTTACTGGCACTCAACCCATCAATTAAAATATCATTATGTTCAGTAAAGTGTTTAATACCCGATGCAATGGATTTTAGTTGAGAGGTCAATGCTTCATCGGTTTTAACCCCCAAAAGCATGTGTAAACCGCCCTGAAGGTCCAGACCCAAAGTTACCTTCGCACCACTTTGACTTTGTGTCAAAGAAGGAAGCGAAAAAACCAGCCCGAAAATTGTGGCGAAAATCAGTAATACTACGCGGTAATTAAGCTTCATCCTCGTACTTTCTTGCCACAGCGTCTTTTACCAAACGCCCTTCGACATCATTATTAAATTTAACAGCAAAGAAATTTTCTTCTACCTTCTTGATTTCGACGATCAAACCGCCAGTGGTAACAACCTTATCACCTTTAACCAACGCAGAAAGCATTTGAGCATGCTTTTTAGCCTGTTGTTGTTGTGGACGGATAATAACAAAATACATGATTGCAATCAGAAATGCAAACGGGAGTAATTGGGAGACAAATTCCATGGAATTCCTTGAATAAAATATGATTGCATTATACTCAAAAGAGATTAACATCGGTATAATTTCCCCATGAAACTACAATCAAAAACAACTTTCGAGCTTCTCACTCTCCCCCTGCTTATTGCGATTGCTTTTAGTGCATTTATTTATTGGGAGCATTTCCACTTAACCTCAAAAACGCTTAATACCCTTATGGGACTTGGTGGACTCTATGGACTTTTACACGCACCCAAACGTACCCTTCCCATCGCCGGTTTTTGGATCGGCTTACTGTGGTGCTACTGGATAGGGTACAGCTTCCAATATTATGGCCTTGGATGGGCGAGACCATGGGTTGCATTAGGCTTTGGAGTTGTTTATGCCCTCTATTATGGCTCGCTTGGACTCACATACAATCCGTTTCTTCGCGGAGCCATTCTTTTTGCTCTTACCTATTTTTGGCCTATGGATTTTAACTGGATGCAACCTGAACTTATCTTTGTTGAGAGCTACATGGGATTTGAAAAATGGCAGTTTGCTTTGATCTTAGCAACACTAGCATCTACGGCTTTGTTTATCAAATACCGGAAAATCATCCCCCTTTTCGCCCTATTTTTTGCTCTGCAGCCCACCTATGTGCCACCGCCAAAACCCGATGTACGGATCAAACTCATTTCAACCGATCTCTCTCAAAACCTCAAATGGCAGGAGTCTCGAATCGGTGAAATAATTTCTGAAAACATACGCCAAATCGACATAGCCGCAGCTCAAGGCTACGATCTTGTTGTCTTGCCTGAATCTGCCTTTGTGGTTTACATGAATCATTACCCCGATCTCGAAGAAGAACTCCTCCGCCGTTCCCAAAAAATCGCTATTTTAACAGGGACCCTGCACGAAGAGGACTCATTGCATTATAATGTTTCATATTTATTTAACAAAGGACAAATCACCGTTGCGAAAAAAATGATTTTGGTCCCCTTTGGAGAGTACATACCTCTCCCCTCTTTTTTAAAAGCATGGGTAAACCGTAATATTTTTGCAGGAGGTTCTGATTTTGTAACCGCCGATAAACCAACTGATTTCATCATCAAAGGGGTAAAGTTTCGCAATGCAATCTGTTATGAAGCAACACGAGAAGAACTCTATACACCGGATGCCAAATATTTGATCGCGATGAGTAACAACGGCTGGTTCAAGCCCTCGATAGAGCCAACACTGCAAAATCTTTTGATACGCTTTTATGCCCGTAAAAATGGTTCAATGGTGTTTCATTCCGCCAATGGCGGAGGAAGTGGAGTGGTGTATTAGTGGCGAACCGTTAGGTTTTTCGCATTGATCGCAGCGATCACTTGCTCGATGTGTTTCATCTTCTCTTCTTCATCGTCCATGTTATGGATTGCATCAAGATTAAAAGTTTGCAGTTTTCCATCAAGGTAACCCGTATCCAGTTTACCATCGATAAAGTCTTGATCACGAACGATCTGGCGGTGCAATGCGATGTTTGTTGGGACACCTTCGATAATAAATTCATCCAAAGCACGACGTGCTTTACGAACACACTCATCCCATGTATGTGCAGATACGATCAATTTCCCGATCATTGAATCATAGTTTGACGGGATAAGGTAGTTCGTATACGCCATAGAGTCCATACGCACACCTGGACCACCCGGTGCGAGATAGCGGGTAATAAGCCCAGGGGATGGGACAAAGCCCAATTTAGGGTTTTCCGCATTGATACGAAATTCAATCGCGTATCCGCGGAGATGGATCTCTTCTTGCATATACTTGAGTTTGTCACCCTCAGCGATTTTAATCATACGCTGGATCAAATCAATACCTGAGATAAGTTCCGTAACCGGATGCTCAACCTGAACACGTGTGTTCATCTCAATAAAGTAAAAGTTATCATCTTGGTCAACCAGGTATTCAATCGTTCCGACACTCTCATAACCCAAACGGTACATCGCTTTTTTAGAGACACGATAAAGCTCACGACGAACTTCATGGTTCAACAATGGTGATGGAGCGATCTCGATCACTTTTTGGTGACGACGCTGGATTGAACAGTCACGATCACCTAAGTGAACGATATTTCCGTATTTATCCGCAACGATTTGAATCTCGATGTGACGAGGATTTTTGAGATATTTTTCAATAAATACTTCTCCACGGTTAAAGAAACGGATTGCTTCGTTCGTTGCTGATTCGTACATCTCTTTGAAATCAGATGCTTTTTCAACGATACGCATACCGCGTCCGCCTCCACCGAATGCTGCTTTGATGATAATAGGAAAACCAATATCACTTGCGATTTTTTCAGCGTCATTGATATTATCGATTGGTTCATCGGTACCCGGAAGCATCGGAACACCTACTTCGCGCATCGCTACTTTTGACGCCATTTTGTCACCGAAAAGTGCAATATGCTCCGGTTTTGGCCCGATGAAGATAATGCCATTGTCCGCACACGCTTGTGCAAATTCCGCACTCTCAGAAAGGAAACCATACCCAGGATGGATTGCATCACAATCTGCTTTTTTTGCCAAGTTGATAATACGATCATAGTCCAAATACGCAGCAATCGGATCACCCATAATCGGATAACATTCATCTGCTTTACGTACCCATACGCCGTTCACATCTGCTTCTGAAAAAACCACAACACTTTTAATTTCAAGCTCTTTACACGCTCGAATAATACGCAATGCAATCTCACCGCGGTTTGCAATTAAAACTTTGCTAATCTTTTTGCATTCCATCAGGTACCTCTAATTTATAGAATTTTATTGCGAGATTATACCGACTTAACATTTAAAACGAATTAGTCCTTTATACTTGAATAAGCCACTTATATTTCTTTGGATTTTTTCAAATAAACACTATAATATGTCAAAAATGGATTTCATAATGAAGATTGCTGCGAACATTACTGAACTCATCGGCAATACGCCACTTGTTAAACTTAATGCCCAATCCGCCTCTTGCGGTGCTACCATATTAGGAAAATGCGAATTCATGAACCCGACGAGTTCCGTCAAAGACCGTATTGGAATTAGTATGATCAAATCGGCAATGGCAGAGGGAAAGATCAACAACGATACCATGATCATTGAACCTACCAGCGGGAATACCGGGATTGCCTTAGCCTCTATTTGTGCTGCTCTTGATTTGAATCTCACCCTCACAATGCCTGAATCAATGAGCATTGAGCGCCGTAATCTTTTAAAAGCTTTAGGTGCAAACCTTGTATTGACCCCAGCATCCCAGGGGATGAAAGGGGCGATTGATGAAGCTAATAATCTCGTAGCAACCATGTCAAATGCTATTGTCCTTCAGCAGTTCTCCAATCCAGCCAATCCACAGATACACCGAGAGACCACAGGTCCAGAATTGTTAAGAGACACCGATGGGAATATTGATATATTTGTCGCAGCTGTAGGAACGGGTGGTACGGTTACGGGGACGGGTGAAGTGTTAAAAGCCGCTATTCCTCATATACAGATCATCGCCGTTGAGCCCAAAGACTCTCCCGTACTTTCAGGAGGCAATGCCGGACCTCATAAGATCCAAGGTATTGGAGCCGGATTCGTTCCCGACGTACTCAATGTCTCGTTGTACAATGAAATCATCACGATCAGCAATGAAGATGCCATCGCAACGGCCAAAGAACTTGCTAAAACCGAAGGAATTTTGGTGGGAATCTCCGCCGGTGCCAACGTCTGTGCAGCTATGCGAATAGGATCTCGTCCCGAAAATCAGGGGAAAACCATTGTTACCGTGTTGTGTGATACGGCAGAACGTTATTTGAGCACCGCATTGTTTGAAAGCTGATCTTCTTTTCGAAACCATCCGTTGCGAAGATGGTATTATTCAACACCTCCCCTACCATCAAAAACGACTTGATTCATCCTTGCGATGCCTTGGTTGTGAAAATACGTTTCATCTCAAAGACCTCATCACTCCGCCAAGCAAAGGGGTATATCGCTGCCGATTTTTATACGATACTACCGATTACCGTATAGAGTTCCACCCTTATACCCCTAGACCTATAAGCTCACTACGTTTGGTATTCGATGATACCATCCACTATCCCCTCAAATATACCCATCGCGATCATCTAAATCAGCTCTTTGAACGCAAAGAGCAGTGTGATGATGTCCTTATCGTAAAAGACGGTCTCATCAAAGAGACGACCATTGCCAATATCGCCTTATTGGTTGATGATCAATGGCTCACTCCACAAACTCCCCTTTTATACGGAACAACACGGGCAAGACTTCTGGATGAAGGCTTTTTGCTCCCTGCCCTTTTATCTCCAAATATCATCGATAAAGCACAGAAAGTTGCTATTATGAATGCTATGGTGGGATTTGTGGAAGTCGAAAATGGTATAATTACCTAAAATATACACAATAGGCTGACCGGTATGCTCTTCGATATTATTAAAAATCCTTCATTTGCCCGACTCATGGAAGCTCATGTGCGCGAAATGTTGGTTTACCTTTTTGAAAATAACCAAAATTTTGGCATATTATGCAAAATCGAACACTTGACCTTTGATCCGGCTCTTCCAATAAATATTAGCAGCGAATTTCGAGCGATGACCCTTTTCTTTTTGGCAGGGTATACCTTTGAAAGTGCCCGATTAGAAGGCAATATGCTCTATTTTGAAGCGGGATTTGGGCATGAAAACATCGGAAGTGTGGTCAGTGTACCGCTACTGAGCATTGTCCAGGTCATCATAGACGATACTCCGGCATTTGTAAATCTTGCTCTCCCTAGAGAACAATCGGCAAATATCAATATTGAAAGTAACGAAGGGGTTCAAAATTCAATGAGCTCTTTTCTTTCTAATCCTGAAAATCAGAAGTTTATTAAAGAGCCCTCAAAAAAATAAAAGGGTTGCTTAGAGTTTAAGCCCGTGCAAGAAGGTAACAACGTTATCAATAAACGCATCATGCTTGCGCTCTTTACTGTATGCAATATACAATTTACGCTTGATCTTATAATTTTTAATACGCCCTTCAAAAAGACGCCCATCTTCCACTTCTTCGCTGATGACATGCTGTGAAATAACCGATACCACGGGACGCTCTGCATTTTTAGGTGAATGCATGATCGTCTCTTTGATCGTTGTCGTACTTGCGACTACCCCGATCACATTAAAACTCGCACACTCTACGCCGATCTCTTCAAATACTTCCGACGTCAGTTTACGCGTATGGGAATTTTCATCACGACAGATCCAATCAAATTTATACAAATCTTCTTTGCGAAGCTGTTTTGGAATGGGTTGATTTGAGAAAATTACCAATTCATCTTCTTCCCACTCTCGATAAATGAGCCCATCTTTGAATACCGGTGATTCAATCAACCCAATGTCAATTTTTTTATCGATGAGCTGATCAACGATCTCTTCTGAAAGCCCTACACGGACATGGACCTCATTGTTGATCTTTTCTTTTATTTGTGCCAAATATTTTGGAACAACATAGTTACCGATCGCGTATGAAGCTCCTACTACAAAGGTGAATTCTTTGTTGATGATCTTGAGCAGGTCTTTTTCGCTGGCCAAAATCGCTTTTTCCAATTTAAGAGCAATGCGATAAAGATCTTCACCCTCTTTTGTCAACTTAATACCATTTTTCTTACGCTCGACGATACGAGTGTCCAAATATTCTTCGAGAAACTTAATCTGCTGAGTGACCGCAGGCTGAGAAATACCCAATTTTGCAGAGGCTTTTGAAAAACTCTTTTCTTTTATGACTGTTAAAAATGTCAGTAATTTCGCAAAGTCTTTTAACATAATGATTCCTATAAGTAAAATATATAACCGTATTATAACCCATTATTATGATGATTACAAGTGATTGACACTTTAAAATCCCTTTGTGAAAGATTGGGATATAATAAAACAATTCATGCATGAAGGCGCACACTTATTATGGATAAAATTTTTGATAGCCTCAACGATGCGCAACGTCAAGCCGTTGAACAAACAGAAGGTCCTCTATTAATCCTTGCGGGCGCAGGAAGCGGTAAGACTAAGACAATCACCTCGCGATTGGCGTATTTGCTTGATACCGTCGGTATCCCTGCAAGCCAGACACTGACCCTCACCTTTACCAATAAAGCCGCCAAAGAGATGCGTGAGCGTGCAATGGGATTGATCTCACAAAATTCTTTTCCACCGTTATTATGTACCTTTCATAAATTTGGACTTTTATTTTTAAAGTTTCATATTCATCTACTGGGACGAAGCAATAACTTTGTCGTTATTGATACCGATGACAAAAAAAAGATTCTCAAAAAAATAAATGCTGAACTGCCCACAGCCCTCATTGCCAGTGAAATATCACGCTATAAAAACTCGATGATCGACCCCAGTGAAGCCTATTCGCAAGCAGAACTCACAAACTACAAAAATATTGCCAAAATCTATGAAGAATACCAAGTCTATTTGCACCAGAATAATCTTGTCGATTTTGATGATCTTCTCTGTCTCACTTTTAAACTTTTGGACGAAAATCCCCAACTCTGCATTCAAACCAGTCAAAAATACCGCTACATCATGATCGATGAATATCAAGACACCAACGAATTACAGCTACGATTACTTCAGAAGCTTTGTACTTCCCATAATAACCTCTGTGTTGTAGGTGATGATGATCAAAGTATCTATGGCTGGCGCGGTGCACATGTACGCAATATTTTAGAATTTGATCAAGATTTTACCGATGCCACTGTCATAAAACTTGAGTACAACTACCGCTCTACCCAGCCTATTTTAACCGTGGCCAACGCCCTTATCGAACATAATCGCTCACGACTTGGCAAAACACTGATCGCAACCAAACAAGGGGGAAATGACGTTACAACACTCACTTCCAATGATGAAAGCGAAGAAGCCAAAAAAATTGCAAAAGCAATACGTGTCTTACTTGACAAAGGGGTGCGCGCCAGTGATATTGCTGTCCTTTATCGGATCAATGCCCTAAGCCGATCACTTGAAGAGGGACTTAACCGTGGCGGTATTGCATATCGACTTGTGGGTGGATTACGCTTCTATGACCGCGCGGAGATCAAAGACTTGATCAGCTATCTACGGGTCATCACCAATGTCCATGATAATTTTTCTCTCAAACGGATCATCAATAAACCAAAACGTGGACTTGGAAAAGCTAGCATCGAAAAAATAGAGCTGTGTGCTATGGAAGCAGAAAAATCGATGTTTGAATTTATCGCTACCTCCAGTGACAGCGAACTCGAAGCACTAGCACGTAAAAAAAGTACCCAAGAATTGCGTAAGTTCATTATTGAGATCAATGAACTTCGTACGATCGCTGCAGAAGCGATGTATAAATTCATCGATGCACTTGAGGAGCGATTTAAGATCAAAGAGACCCTTCACGGTTTACCCGATGAGAGTGATAAAATATCCAACGTCGATGAGTTTTACGGATTGTTTCGTGATTATGTCAAACAAAATCCAGACGCTGAACTGGCTGAGTTTCTTAATGACATCACTTTACAAAGCGATCAGGATCAAGTCGAGGGAGAAAGTATTTACATCATGAGTATCCATGCCTCAAAAGGGCTTGAGTTCGACCATCTTTTCGTCATCGGAATGGAAGAAGGATTTCTGCCGCTTGTGGGGGATGGAAGCGATCTCGAAGAGGAACGACGGCTTGGCTATGTTGCCTTTACGCGTGCAAAATCCAATCTCACCGTCTCCAGCGTAAACAGCCGTTTTTATAAAGGTCGGCGAACAGATTTACATAAAAGCCGATTTATTAATGAAGCGGGGCTATGTGAGGGATCCCTGATCTTGGAAAAAAACACCTCCTTCAAAAAAGGGGATTTAGTCCGTCATAAGATATTTGGTGCAGGACGTGTCGAGGGGGTGAGTAAATCGGGGCGCGAGTTCAAACTGCTTATTAACTTCGGCGGCAATAAACGTGATATTCTTGCCTCTTTTGTTGAGAAGCTTTAATCCATGTCATCAAAACTGTTCGTAGCCTACAAACCCGCCGGTATTAGTTCCAATCAGTTGCTTGGACGTATTAAACGCCGTTTCGGCGAAAAAAAAGCAGGCTATTCAGGGACGCTTGACCCTTTTGCCAAAGGGGTTTTGATTGTTGCCTTTGGCAATCACGGACGACTGTTTCGATTTTTAAACAAAGCACCCAAACGCTACCGCGCAACACTTTGGCTAGGCGCCTATTCCCCTACTTTGGACATTGAACAAATCGAACAAATCGATACTTTACCTCCTTTTCCAGAAGAAACGCTTAAGCAAGTCATTGAGTCCCTTAAAGGTGAACTGACCTATCTTCCCCCTAAATACAGCGCTAAACGGCTCAATGGCAAACGGGCCTACGAGTTTGCCCGTGCAGGGATTGAGGTAGAACTTAAAAGTGTGACCTCCACCGTCTATGATATTCGTCTCCTGCACTACTGTCATCCCTTTATCACTTTTGAAGCGACCGTCTCAGAGGGGAGCTATATTCGCTCATTAGGGGAACTCATCGCCGATAGACTTGGTTGTAACGGTGCATTAAGTGCATTAGAGCGCCTCAATGAGGGTCAATTTGTTTATGATAATGAGGCCCCTATTGATATTAAAACGGCATTAGGAATCCCTAAAAATTGCTATAATAGCACCAATGAATCGGTCCTGTTAGGCCAACCGCTCTTGCGTGAACATTTTGATGTTCAGGAAAATGGTACTTACTGGATCGACAACGGTGAAACCATCTCAATCATTGAACTAACCGATGATGGGGTTCACTATTTGCTCAATAAGGTGGATGCATGCTAATACTTTCACGAAAACTCGATGAATCTATCCTCATTGGAGATTCCATCGTCTTGAAAGTCATCTCTATTGATAAAGGGAGTGTGAAACTCGGTATCGAAGCCCCTTCCCATATTCGTGTACTGCGCAGCGAATTGATCAATGCAGTCAAAGACTCCAATCAAGCCGCATCCACACCGCAAGATGAGTCCCTTTTACGTCAACTCGCACAGAAATTCAAATTATGATTCCCTATCGCGCCTACGCAAAAGTCAATATTTTTCTCAAAATCACCGGGAAACGGGACGAGTATCATACGATCAGTTCGCGTTTTATGCGGGTGAGTCATCTCTATGATACCCTTTGGTTTGAACCAAAGTCCACTCCCGAATTCGAGATTCACGGCAATTTTGATTGCGATGTGGCTTCTAACACTATCTACAAAGCGTATAAATACCTCCAAAGTGCCACACATTCCAGCAAGCTCTCTGCTTTTTTTGAGAACCATGCAGTGTGTGTTGAAAAAAACATTCCCTCATTTGCAGGTTTAGGTGGAGGTAGTTCCGATGCCGCTACCTTTTTGCACATGTGCAATGATGAACTTGACCTTGGATTGAATATCCAAGAGCTTTCAAAAATCGGTGAAAATGTCGGTGCGGATGTCCCTTTTTTTATTTATGGCTACGAGAGCGCAAATGTCCGCGGCATAGGAGAAATCGTAGAAAAATTTGATGAACAGCCGCTTTTATTCGAGATTTCTACTCCAAAACTACAAATCAGCACCCCTGCCGTTTATAATTACTACCGCAAGCACCTCTATGCCCCAATAAGTCCGCAAGAAGCGGCACAGCTAGAGCAAACACCATCCATTGAGATGTTGATGACCATGAACCCCAAAGCGGCAAATGATCTCTATCCTGCCGCATTGGAATGCTACGATGAACTCTCCGAGAAAGAAGGATGGTTTTTTTCCGGAAGCGGAAGCAGCTTCTACAGACTAAAGGAACTCAACAATGGGTGAAAATATCGCCACCAATAAAAAAGCTTTTTTTGACTTTCATATCGAAGAAAAGTTTGAGGCAGGTATCGTCTTGCACGGCAGTGAAGTCAAAGCGCTTCGTGCCGGACGCGTCAATCTCAAAGACGGCTTTATTAAGATCGTACGCGGTGAAGCAATTCTCTTTAATGTACACATTGGTGTTCTAAGCACGACTCACCATTACTACGGTCATGAAGAGCGTGGAAGCCGTAAGCTTCTCTTGCATAAAAAACAGATCGACAAGATGTTCAAAGCCGTCGAAAAAGAGGGTTTTACCCTCGTCCCATTGAGTATTTATTTCAACGATCGTAACCTTGCCAAAATGCAAGTAGCCATTGCAAAAGGTAAAAAACTCTACGACAAGCGCAGTGATCTCAAAGAAAAAGACATCAAGCGTGATATGGAACGAGCCATCAAAGGGGAATAATTACCTCTACAATTGTATTTGTAGGTTCTGGAGTATGGGAAATTAAAGAGGATAAATTGCTCCCGCATCCAAAAGATGCGAGTGACTTTGTAGAAGATATTCGTTTTAGTTTTAAACGTTACTAGCTTTTGGGCGACGAATTTCTTTAATACGTGCTTTTTTACCAGCAAGATCACGAAGGTAAAACAATTTAGCACGACGAACGCGACCACGACGAAGAACTTCGATCTTCTCAAGGCTATCACTGTAGATAGGAAATACACGCTCGATACCGATAGCATTTGCTCCGATTTTACGAACAGTGATAGTACGACCTGTACCTTCTCCACGAATAGAGATACATACACCCTCATAAACCTGAATACGTGATTTCTCACCCTCAGAAATGATTACTGAAAGACGAACAGTGTCACCTGCGCGAAACAGGGGAATGTTCTTGCCTTCCATTTGTGCTTGCTCAAAGCTAGCAATGTATTTATTTTTCATAAGACGTCCTTATTTTATGCTTTAGTAGCTGTTCAGGTCTGAAATATTTTGTTTTGCATTCAGACAGAGCTAATTTTAGTGCTTGAATTCTACTGTGATTTCCCTTTAAGTATTCTGATGGAACACCCAAATTGTTATATATTGGCGGTTTTCCAAAAGAAGGTGCTTCCAAAAGTGGCGTTTCAAAACTTTCCATTTCCAACGACTCACTATTTCCAAGAACACCTTCGATATTTCGCACTATGGCATCGGTCATCACCAGTGACGGAAGTTCCCCTCCTGTCAGAACGTAATCTCCAATACTGAAGACTTCATCGGCAAAAGATTCGGTTACTCTCTCGTCAATCCCCTCATACCGTCCGCTTACAAACACGACATGCGTTTTACTGGCTAAACGTTTTGCATCATTTTGAGTAAACGGCTTTCCCACAGGTGCCGCAAAAATGATGTATGCATCATCTTCCAAGGTTGACAGGGCATCAAACAAAGGCTGAGGGGTCATCACCATACCAGCACCCCCACCAACTGCCGTGTCATCTACTTTTGAATGTTTTGATGCACTGTACTCTCTAGGATTGAGAAAAGATATCTTGAACTTATCGGATTCAATTGCCCGCTTTAGAATGGAATCTTGAAAATATCCCTCTATCAAATTGGAAAAAAGAGTCACATACGTAAAATGCATCACGACGCTTCTAATAAATCCAAGCCGCCCTCAACTGTGATTTTTTTCATCTCTAAATCTGCTTTGAGGACAAAGGCATCAATATAAGGAATTAAAAAACTCTCAGGAAGCCCTTTAGCCACCAATGCAGCATCCGTTTTTATCGACAGATAATCCTGCACGCCGATACGTTCGATCTCATCCAATTTGCCTAATAACAACTCACCCTCATAAATCGACAATCCGATAAGATCAAACCAAAAATATTCACCCTCTTTGAGGCTACATCTCTCTCGAGTTTCTTCAAGTGTCGTGAATAATTTGGCATTGGTCAATGTCTTGGCCGATTCAGGAGTGTCGTAACCCACAATATGGACAAGCTCACGCTCTGGATTGTAACTGGCAATGGTTATTACCAAACCACTATCTAAAGTAAAGGTTGCATTCTTTTTAAATTGTTCAGGGAAATCTGTGAAGAGGTTTAACTTCATATCGCCCTTCAAAGCTACCGTACGGCCAAGCGTAGCGACATGAAGTAAATTGGAATCAGGAGAATTACGAAATCGGTTCGACATTGATACGGTAACTCTTACCATCTTTGGCTTTACAGCCGGAAATAACGGTTTTAATCGCACCAATCATCTTGCCCTCTTTACCAATGAGCTTGCCAACATCCGCTTGATTAGCGTGCAGTACAATCTCAGTGACTTCATCGCCCTCATACGTATCTACCCTGATCTCTTCAGGATAAGACGCGATTAATCGCGCGAATCCGGCGACGAAGTCGGCTACCATGATTATTTACCTGTGATTTTTTTAACGCGATCAGACAATTGAGCACCAACACTCATCCAATACGCAAGACGCTCTTCATCAACTTTAACTGTTGAAGGTTCTGTCATTGGGTTGTAGTAACCGATCAATTCAATCCAACCACCATCACGACGCTTACGGCTGTCCGTTACTGCGATACGGTAGAAAGGTTGTTTTTTACGTCCCATACGGGTTAAGCGAATGACTGTTGCCATGTTATATCCTTTTGTAATTATGTTTTAACGCACAGTACCTTAGAAGAGTGTTTTGCCCACAAAAGCAAAAAAAAACCTCTAAACTGCTGGAACGCTAAGTCGGAGATTTGAAAAAATCCCCTGCTTAACGCTCCGGTTATCGTTGTGGACGACCTGCTTGCATTTGACCCATCATGTTTTGAAGGTCTTGCATCCCTTTTTTACCTGAAAATCTCTTGGCCATCTTAGAAGCATTTTTGAATTGCTTCAAAATGCGGTTTACATCCACGACTGTCAATCCGCATCCCTTAGAAATACGCGCTTTACGTGCATTGTTGAGCAATTCCGGATCTTCACGCTCTTTGAGGGTCATTGAAGAAACAAGTGCTTTGATCTTTTTCAATTCACCGGAGTTTTCCATGTCGAAATCTTTGAGAGCCGAGGCCATACCGCTCATCCCCGGGATCATTCCCATGATCGATTTCATACTTCCCATTTTTTTGAGACTTTCCATCTGCTCTAAAAAATCGTTGAAGTTGAACTCCCCTTTTTTGATTTTACGGTTCAGCTCTTTTGCTTTTTTCTCATCAATGATCGAAGAGGTTCGCTCTGCAAGACCTTCGATATCCCCTAACCCCATCAAACGGTTGACGATACGATCGGGTAAAAAGATCTCAAGATCTTCCATCTTTTCACCTGCACCGATAAAGCGCAACGGAACTTGAATCTGAGAGGCGATCCCTAAAGCAACGCCCCCTTTTGAATCCCCATCGTATTTTGTGAGGATGACTCCATCAATACCGATTTTAGCATTGAAGCTCTCTGCTGTACGAACGGCATCTTGACCGCTCATCGAATCCGCTACGTAGAAAATTTCATGCGGTTTAGCCGCCGCTTTGACTTGGGCAAGTTCTCCCATAAGCGCATCATCAATGGCCAAGCGTCCTGCGGTATCGATCAACACCACGTCTACCAATGCTTTTTTAGCGTGTTCAAGCGCTGCTTTGACCACATCAACCGGGTTTTTACTCGTTTCATCCGCGTACAGCTCTACTTCGATAGACGCACACACTTGTCGTAGCTGTTCGACTGCGGCAAGACGCTGAAGGTCAGCGGCAACCACCAATACACGTTTTTTCTGACGTACTTTTAAAAAGTTGGCTAATTTTCCTGTTGTGGTTGTTTTCCCAGAACCTTGCAATCCGGTCATCAAAATAACTGTCGGAGAGACAGGTGCGTAAACAAAACCTGCATTGCCTTTGACATTCAAAAGTTCATACAATGAGCTGCGCAGGGCGTCTAGGAACTGATCTTTACCGATAGCCGCCATCTTGGTCTTGATTTCAACCGAATCAATCAAGTCTTTGACTACTTTGTGGTGTACATCCGCTTTTAAAAGTGCTTTTTTAAGCTCTCCCAATGCTTTGGTGAGTGCTTTTTCATCGTCATGAAAACGAATTTTGCGTATTGCTGATGTAAATGATTCTGTCAGTGTTTCAAACACATATGCTCCTAAATCGCGCCGCTACAGGGTCTAAAAAGTTTCGCATTATACCTAAGTGTTACTTTGTCGTCAATTAATTGCCGAAGTGGTCAAACACCTTGGGCTCTTGCGCTTCAAAGGTGCGCCCCATCAAGATCACTTTACGCGCATGCAACATCACACGCTTCGAGGGACGTCCGCCATAACTCTCATCACCGACAACAGGAAACTGTGCGTATTTAAGGTGTGCTCGGATCTGGTGGGTACGTCCATGATGGATGATCAGCTGTACCTTGGTCTTTTTACCCGATACGATGAGCGGTGTTACTTCGGTAATAGCCGGCTTCCCTTTTTTAGAGACTTTAGTGTACGCCTTGTTCCCTGTTTTTTCCGTGATCAGCGGCTGGTCAATAATAAACGGCTCACTCACAATTCCATCTACCCAGGCCACATACTCTTTGTAGACTTCATCTTTTTTAAAGGCGCTAATCGCTTTGAGACGAAACTCTTCATTTTTGACCAACATCAACACACCGCTGGTTTCTCGGTCAAGACGGTGCAGTAATTGCGCCCCTTTGAATTGACGTTCAATCTCATCTGAGTTAACAAATGCCGGTTTATCGACCACGATCATGTCGTCATTTTCAAAAATTGGGCGTACTTTTTCGACCTTTTGTATAATAAAAGAAGTCTTCGGGCTAATCTCACCGCGAGCGATCATTACTTTTGAATTCCCCACATAAACCAAGCCACGGTCAATGAGTGACTTTGCTTCGGTATTGGATATTCCCTCTTGTGCTGATAATAATTTATAAGCTTTTTCTTTCATTGTATCGTCCTCAGGTTGTTATTTTCAATCCGTTATTATTAGGGAAATTATACCATCGAGGTGCTTCATCTAAAGATAGTCAATTTTTTAGGTGCGGTATGCTTTTTCTTTGCGGTTATTTTTTACAGTGGTATTGATACCGGAAAAACATCTTCGATATTAATCTTTATTTCGTCATTCCCGCGAAAACGGGAATCTAGCAGTCTTCAAAATTATAACTCTTTTTTTTATCCTCTAATCTTCATATCACCCTTCTTCAGGTCTATCCTCATCTTTGTTATAATATTTAAGACCGTGTCCTTTTAAGGAACAATCATAGTCAAAGGTTTCTGTTTCAACAATATTTTTGGTGCTTGACACCTTCTTAGATTTTATATGCATTTTAGATACTTTATTGGTTTTTTGGTTTATTATCCACTGCACACTCTCGGAACTCTTTGCAGACACTGTGTTTCCAGAAATGACATAAGCATATCGTTGCTCCGCTTGAAATTCATTGTAAAAAAGAACCTTTCTTGATCCAACCAACAAGACATCATGCGATTGCAGATTAAAATCCGTTATCATAGGAAAACTATTATCGTCATACCTCACACAAGAGTACGTATCACCATAATTGAATTTTGCCAATAAGGAAACTGAAAATATCAAAAGTAGTAGTATATTTTTCATCTATTCCTCCCCTAAAGCCCAAAAACTTCAGCAAAAAGCTTGCCTTCACTAGTCTTTGAAAGCTTATATTTTATAGGTATTTTATTTCCATTTGCGAAACTAATCTCGGCTGCACATTCACTTTTCTGAAGATTATCATCCATAGCCTCAGTACGTATATTTATTAACGTAGGCTGTGAAGTTAAATAATCGTTATCAATTTTATCAATATATTTACTTAATTCAGGTGTTGTTTTTGCTGCTTCTTGCAGTCCTTGATAAGTGTAAATAGTGTTCATTCTTGCTAACTGATTTTTCATTTCATCTTTTGCAATTGACATTACTGTTTTTTGTGCATCATTATCATCACATTTGATGGCACTTTCTCCACATCCACTTAACATCAGAACTATTCCAGCAGTAATAATTGTAGCTATAACTCTTCTTTTCATCATTCTACCTTCTTTCATAATTCACTATAGTGAATTGGTTGAACATTCTACAAACTATAAGCTTAGATAAAAATTACACTGTAGTGAATCAATGAACCTAAATATTGAAATATCTGAAGAAGAAATTGAATTATTTCATCGTTTTATCGGACGAAGAGTAAAGCAGCTTAGACAAAAACAAGGGTTAAGCCAATTACAGTTAGCCCTTGCGATGGGATTTAATTCAGTATCCAGTATTGCAAAAGCAGAAATAGGGGTAGAAAACAAACATTTCAATCTTGAGCATTTATATAAAATTGCAAAAATACTAGAAATTGATTTATGTGATTTTATTCAAGATAGGGAATAAATAAAAAAACTTCGTAAGCAAGACTCCGTTCGTGGTGAGCTTGTCGAACCATGAAACCACCCTTCGACAAGCTCAGGGCGAACGGGCTAAAATTTCTAAGGTTATAAAAGAAAAACACCGATCAAAAGCTAATCAATTTAGTTTTTTAAATAATCAACAAGACGATTTAAGTCAATCGTTTCATCAACTTGGGAAGGTGGGAGAGTTTGTGTATCTGCTAACGCTTTTGAAATACCTTCTGGTGTCACAAACTGAACATGATGGACATATTTAAACAATTCCCGCTGCAAAAATATATGTTCACCCGTAATAATTTTACATCCAAAATGAGCCGGTTCCAGCGGATTATGCCCACCTATAGGGGCAAATGCGCCCCCAAGAATCGCTACATCACTAATCGCATACAGATTGTTCAGCTCACCCATCACATTCACAAGGGTAATATCGCTTGTCATCGCTTGGGAATCACTCCAACGCACAAGACGCATAAGCGGTGCTGTTTTTTGAATCAATCCAAAGACTTTTTCAAACCGCTCCGGATGGCGCGGGACGACCAGAAGTCTTGTATTTGGGTTACGTTCTCTATACGCTAAGAACCCTCTCACAATAGACTCTTCTTCTCCCTCATGCGTACTTGCGGCTACGATCAATGTACACGTAGGTTTTGGATACTCTTTGGTGGCAACAATCTTCTGTGCCAGCTTAATATTGCCCAGCACTTCGACATTGGTGGCTCCCATGGCAATAAAACGAACCATGTCTTCTGTACTTTGACAAAAGATACGATCACATTGCGTAAATAAGCGCTTGTAAAACCATCGCATCTTATAGTATTTTGTGAAACTGCGCTCACTAATACGTGCATTCAAAGCAATGACATGTGCCCCACGTGCGTGAGCAATGCGAAACAGCAAATACCAAAATTCTGCTTCGAGTACCACAACGACCTTCGGCGTTCGTATCCAAATCCACAGCCAAAGCTCATACGGAAGATACCTTACTTGCGCCGGATATTTCAATGCCGCATCATAACCTGTATGGGTGATCGTTGTAATCGCTATTTTGACATCACTCAACAATTCAACCAAGGGGGCAATCGCTTTTGCTTCACCCAATGAGCAAACATGAAACCAAATATCATGAGGAGCAAATGGAGCATTCTTCCATAAAAAAAATCGAGCGGGAACTGAATGACGATATTTTTTTTTAAACGAGAGCAGAAGCAGAAAGGGGAAAGCCGCAATAAAAAGTACTGCGGCTAAAAAAGTATAAAAAAGGTCAAATACCTTCACGAAAGGCTTTAAGCCCCAATCTCTTCAGCATTAGGCTCGAGATACAAAAGACGTCCGCAATGTGGACACGTTGTAATCTCTTCACCTTTAATAACTTCAGCGTAAACTTTATCACTAAGCGCCATATAGCACCCCATACACGCTTGATTACGTACAGGAACTGCCGTAGAGTTTTTAGCCCAACGACGAATTTTTTGGTAAAAAGAGAGACCTTTTTGGTTCATAGCGGCAACCAAAACTTCTTTTTTTGCAAAGATAACCTTACGGTCGGTATCAATCTTTGCCAATTTGACATCAACGTCTGCTTTAACGCCTGAAAGTTTCCCTTCGATTTCGCTCTCTTTTGCAGAAAGTTCATCGATTTTTGCTTGCTTGTGGGCAATGAGTTTTTCCAAACGGTCAATCTCTTCATTGGCGAAATTGACTTGTTCTTTGGCAATTTCTTCTTCAAGCTGAAGCGATTTCATCTCACGTTCTGTTTTTATCTCTGCACTTTTTTTGCTGTTTTCTTCCAATTTTGCTGAAAGTTCTGCAAGGTGAAGCTCATTTTTTTGCTTCTTAATTTGCTCGTCCTTGATCTCGCCAGAGAGTGTTGCAATCTCGTTCACAACAGAACTTTTGGTTGCCAAAAGTGCGTCATACTGGAGGTTTGCTTCTTCGATCTGAGGTTCGAACGCATCGATCTCTTTGTCTATCAACGAAAGGTCGATAAGCTGTTCTAAATGTTTATTCATAAGTTTCCTTTTCGGAGGTCCCCTCTACTCAATGGTAGGTGAAGGGGTTTTTCGATGGTGAAATTATAACACTCAATCCTAATTTTTCCAAGTGCGTCGCTAAAACTTCTCCAAAATAACGTTCACTTTCATAATGTCCAATATCCATCATCGACAATCCAAGGGTTTTTGCTTCCATTGCATCGTGATATTTTATGTCTCCCGTCAAAAAACAATCAGCTTCAATATTGCGCATTAATGAGGCTCCAGAACCTGTCACCAATGCACATGAGCGAATATGGTCATGACATTTCACTGAACGTATGTAGTTTAATCCCAATGCCATTTTGATCTTTTGGGCAAACAGTTCAAACGGTTCATCCACTCCCAAATAAGCTACAAAGCCTTCTTTCGCAATGATCTCGTATCCCAATACGCTAGTTGCGACGTATTCGTTAAGATGTGTCTGATCAAAATTGGTGTGCATTGCAATATTGGCAATATTTTTACGGATCATCGGTGCTATGAGTTTGGCTGGATATTGGTTAAATTTGAGCTGTTTCAATCCACCGAAGATAATAGGATGATGTGTTATTAGCAAAGAATTATCGGGGATCGATTCAATCAAAGCTTCATCAATGTCAATGGAGAGGACAACGGTTGTGATATTTTGCGTAAAATCACCGACCAGCAATCCTGAATTGTCCCAACTCTCCTGAAGCGCAAAAGGGGAAAGTGAATCCAAATAGTTATATATCTCTTTTACCGTCATTTTTCATAACTCCTCTTTTTGCGCTTTAATCGTACGTGTATTGACTGAGAACCTGAAAGCGGGTCGGAATATTTGAATTCAAACTCTCCCAGTCCCTCAATCAAATCTACTAATTTTTTGTACCCGTAACTGCGTGGATCAAATTCCGGTGACTTATTGATGAGATTTTGGCCTATTGCGCCCATATACGACCATCCGGCTTCATTGGTCGTATCTTCAACAGCATTTCGAACAAGGGCTAAAAGAGCTTTTTCATCATGTTTTATTTTGGTCGTCAGCGTAACCGCAGTATGCGTTCGGCGTAGATTTTCGGTATAAATAAACTTATCGCATGCACCGATAAACGATTTGGGTGTTTTTTGTTCCCCGAATCCATACACTTTTACCCCTGATTCACGGATACGACTCGCTAGTCTGGTGAAGTCACTGTCACTTGAGACAATACAAAAACCGTCAAAGTTTTTGGTGTATAACAAGTCCATCGCATCAATGATCATAGCGCTGTCAGTCGCATTTTTGCCTGTCGTGTAGGCAAACTGCTGCATGGGGTGTAATCCGTGTGTCAAAAGTTCGTGTTTCCACCCTTTGAGTTTTGTATCGGTCCAATCCCCATAAATGCGTTTGACGCTCGCGATGCCATGCGATGCGATTTCATCCAGCAACCCCGCAATAATAGAAGGTTGTGAATTATCGGCATCAATCAATACCGCCAGTCGTGCTTGGTTTTGGTTCATTGTACTTTCCTCAAGGTTTCTAACGCTTCGCGCGCTTCGTTCATCTCACTATCAAACTCTATGGCACGTAAATACATCGCTTCGGCTTTTTCATTCTCTCCCAAATCCGCCAAAAGATTCGCATAGTTATAATAAGTGATCGCATAGTTGGCGTCAATGCTCAATGCTTTTTCGTAGTGTTCTTTGGCCAATATCAAAGAGCCCTTTGTTCGATACAGTGAAGCCAGTGCATTGTGTACCAAATCATCATTATCATCCATCTCTAACGAACGTTTGTACAGATCAATCGCTAATTGAACATCACCGCGTTTTCCATGGATAAACGCTAATTTATTTAAGATTTCAAGGTTTTGAGGTTCCAGCAAATAGGCTTGTCCCAATTTTTCCTGTGCTGTTTGCAAATCTTCTCGGCTATAAGCCTCATCCGCTTCTTCTACAAGGCTGTCAATATCGACAACACTCACTACTCGTGCTTCATTATTTGGCAAAACATCTTCCAAAGACTGAACGTGACGAAAAATTTGATACGCAAAATACAGTGTCGCGGCAAACATCATAATGGCAAAAACACTCATAAAACTCCCTTTTGTAATCAAAGTATAATATAATCACATAAACATAACAATAATGGTGTCCCAAAATGCTCAATAACCTAAAAGATCCAGCTCTTTATATCAATCGTGAGCTCTCGTGGCTCCAATTTAACACTCGTGTTCTCAAACAAGCAGAAGAAGAATCACTCCCTTTGTTTGAACGATTAAAATTTTTAGCCATTTACGCAACCAATCTCGATGAGTTTTACATGATCCGTGTTGCAGGACTCAAAAAACTGTTTAGCGCCGGAGTAAATGTTTCGGGAGCCGATCGCTTTACTCCTCTACACCAGCTTCGTGAAATACGCCAATATTTACACAATGAACAGCAAACCGTAGAACATTGTCTGCAAGGAATCATGACAGGACTCGAAAAAGAGGGTATCTTTTTTAAATCTTATAAAGAAGTCACACAAGCGCAACGTCAAATTCTTAACCGTTATTTTTATGAAAATATCTATCCCGTTATTGTCCCTATTGCCGTTGATGCCACCCACCCTTTCCCCCATTTGAACAATCTTAGTTTTGGCCTTATTGTCAAACTGCGTGATAAAGACGATGAAAATATGGAGCGCTACGGTATCGTACGAATACCTCGGGTATTACCCCGTTTTGTTGATATCGACAACCGTATTTATATCCCTATCGGAAGTATCGTCTCTGAACACATTCATGATCTCTTTCCAGGATATGAACTGATAAAATTCGCCGCTTTCCGTGTTACTCGAAATGCTGATATTGCTATCGAGGAAGAGGAAGCGGATGATTTTATGGAGATTTTGGAAGAGGGGCTGAAACTTCGTAAAAAAGGTGAGCTGGTTCGTTTGGAACTTAGCAACCATGCCGATGATGATCTGCTCAATTTCTTTAACCGACACGCCAATGTTTTTAAAGATGACATTTATCGCTTCCAGACCTATCTTAATCTTGGTGCTCTTTGGCAGGTCGTCGGAAACAAAGACTTTGCCCATTTGACGAGTCCTAGCTTCAAACCGCGCAATCTTCCCCCTTTGGATTCTGAAGACAGTTTGTATACTATCCTCGATAAACAAGATCTCGTTTTGTATCACCCTTTTGAAAGTTTTGAGCCGGTTGTCCGCCTCATCCAGACGGCTGCCAAAGATCCCGATGTCGTTTCCATCCGTATGACACTCTATCGTTCCGGATCCAAATCAACCATTGTACAATCACTCATTGCTGCGGCAGAATCGGGTAAACAAGTCACTGTAATGGTAGAGCTTAAAGCCCGTTTTGACGAAGAAAACAACCTCATCTGGGCCAAAGCGCTCGAAAGTGCGGGAGCCCATGTCATCTATGGGATTACCGGATTCAAGGTGCATGCAAAAGCAGCCCTTATCACGCGCCGTGTCGATGGAAAGCTCAAACAGTATGCTCACTTGGGTACGGGGAACTACAATCCTTCCACTGCCACCGTCTATACCGATATCAGTTATATGACTTCTAATGATGCCATCACCCATGATATGACCCGCTTTTTTCACTTTCTGACCGGCTTTAGCAAAAAAGGGAAGCTCCATGAACTTTATATGGCTCCGACACAGATCAAGCCAAAGATCCTCTCTCTTATCCAAAATGAAACACGCATGGGAGCAGAGGGTGTCATCATCGCCAAGATGAATGCTCTTGTTGATGAAGACATTATCAAAGCACTCTATAAAGCATCTCAAGCAGGGGTTAAAATACAACTTATCATCCGTGGGATTTGCTGTCTACGTCCCGGAGTTGAGGGGATCAGCGAAAATATTCGCGTCATATCCATCATCGGGAAATATCTTGAACATGCCCGAATATTTTATTTTAAACACTCTACACCGCAAACGTACATCAGCAGTGCCGACTGGATGCCGCGTAATCTGCTGCGTCGTATCGAGTTGCTAACACCGATTAGCGGAGAAGAAGCTTCTGCCAAACTGCTTCAGATTTTACAACTGCAAGCTTCTGATAATGTGCTGGCTCATGAGTTACAAACCGATGGCAGTTATCTCCAGATCACACATGAAAGCAGCAGTGTCATCAATAGTCATCAAATCGTCGAGACTCATACTAATAAAGTTTATAACTCGACTCGAAAACAAACCCCGAACTATGCTCAACAACTCACAGCCCGTCTCTTCAAAGAGAGCTAAAAAGGAACTATTATGATCAGTAACTATTTGCATTTTATACCGCAGATGCAAGACCGTGTTTGGATTGCCCCCTCAGCAGATGTCATCGGACGCGTAAGTATGGGTGAGGATGTCAGTATCTGGTTTGGCTGTGTAGTACGCGGTGATGTTCACTACATCACCATCGGTAACCGTACCAATATTCAAGACTTAAGTATGATTCATATTACCCATCACAAGCTCGATGATATGAGCGATGGATATCCAACCGTCATCGGCAACGATGTGACCGTAGGACACCGTGTAATGCTGCATGGCTGTACGATTGAAGATGCCTGTTTAATCGGGATGAGCGCCACCATACTTGATGGTGCCGTAATCGGCAGAGAATCCATAGTAGGTGCAGGTGCATTGGTCACGAAAAACAAAGTCTTTCCACCACGTTCTCTCATCATGGGAAGTCCTGCCAAAGTCGTACGTGAACTCACCGATGAAGAGGTGGCAGAACTATATGCCTCAGCCAGACGGTACGTAGCGTTCAAAGAAAACTATCGCGCACCCAATGTCTGATTTCAATCTAGTCGTTGTCGCTGATATTCTAGGCATTATTGCCTTTGCGCTCAGTGGATTTCTCATAGGCGTACGCCACAGACTCGATTTGTTAGGGATCATTATCGCAGCATCCATTACGGCTTTGGGAGGCGGTGTCGTTCGGGATGCGATTCTTAACCGTACCCCTTTCGCCTTCACTGAATATTACCCTGCTATCACTGTTATCTCAACTATCGCCATCGCTTTTCTTTTCCGTCTGTATCGAAGCGAGCAGCTCGAACATAAATGGCTTTTTGTCATCAGCGATACCATCGGGCTGGTTGCTTTTAGCATCACGGGTGCCTTGTTGGCTATGGATGCCGGTTTTAATTTTTTTGGGGTCATAATACTGAGCTTTCTCACTGCCGTAGGAGGTGGGGTACTTCGTGACACCATGATCAATCAGGTCCCCTCTGTACTTATCAGTGATTTTTACGGCTCCATCGCACTTATTGTGGCGATTTTACTTCTCCTTAGCAATAAGCTGTTAGAAGTTCAGACTATAGAGGTGACTTCCATCGCTGTCTTTGCTATTATTTTACGCCTATTAGCTTATTATAAACAATGGCATCTGCCCAAACTCTCATCGGATATTTTATGAAAAAAATGTGGAAAATCATTGTTATCCTACTAGTCTTAGGGGCCATTGACGTCGCTCGTTATTTTGTCTATCCCGATATTGCCGCGCTCAAAGAGACCCGTCCTGTGCCTACGGCCTTTATGCAATACCGCCAAGAGGAGTGGGCAGATAAAAACCGCGACATGCACATCACCCACAAATGGGTGAGCATGAAGAAAATTTCGCCCAATATTATCAAGGCCGTCTTGATCGGTGAAGATGACGGGTTCTACCATCATGACGGTTTTGATGTCAAAGGGATGGAAAATGCGATCGAGCGCAGCATCAAAAAAGGGACACTGGCAGGCGGCAGTACCATCAGCCAACAACTCTCCAAAAATCTCTACCTCTCTCCCAGTAAAAATCCGGTTCGTAAAATCAAAGAGGCCATTATCACCTGGAGAATTGAAAAAACACTCTCAAAACGCCGTATTTTAGAAATCTATCTCAATGTCGCCGAATGGGGTGATGGAATCTTCGGAATCGAAGCTGCGGCACGTCACTATTACCACAAAAGTGCCAAAAATCTCACTGCACAGGAAGCCTCACGACTCGCCGCAGTATTGCCTAATCCAATCAGATATAACCCGACAGGCAATCAAAAATACGTCAAGAATCGTTCCCGTATAATATTAAAAATCATGAAACGTAGAGGCATTATCCAAAATATCTACAAAGAGGTGATGACTGTGCCAAAAGAAGAAGTGACACAATCATCTGAAGCCAATACTTCTTTGGATTCACTCTTTAATATCCCAGGCGATGAAGTTTCGACAGAGAATGAGGGATATGTGTCAGGAGAAAGTGAACAACTCTCCCCTGAACCCTCTAATCCAGAGAGTAATACGTCATTTTAATACTTGTATACGATTAAGCACACTCCATGCGAGTTTTATTCAAATAAACTGTCCCATTCAGCAAAATTTTCGTAGCTATAAATTTCTTTTGAGTTTAGCATCCAGCTTGGGTGCTGAAAAATTACAATTCCACCAATGATTTTGAAATCATACTTCTCTTGATTGTCTTTTATCCATTTTTGTAAAGCTTGTGCTTTGTCTTTTGTTTCAATTGATTTTGCAGTTGCATCTTTTTTTGTATCTACTAAATAAATCTTATTGTCAGCAGTGCTAATAATGAAATCAGGATAGAAAAGTCTATCTTTTTTCTCTTGGGTATCAAAATATTCTACTGCAAAATTATCTTTTCCGCTGTCCGTTTGTTTATGCCACCATACTATATTTTTTTGTGTTTCCAAAAAGTTTATAAATTGCTCTTCATTTTCTTTGCCGAGATATTTTTTGCGACTGTAAAATTTATTATAAACATTTTTTGATACTGCTAGCTCTTCAAAATCATCCGTAAATCCAAGCTCTTTTTGAGGTAAAGTAACCGATAAAGATTCTTTTCCATCTGTATCTTTTAGTTTTAGTGAATATTCTTCTCTAAATCCGACCAATGCTTTGTGAATGACTTGTTTCAGATAGCTATCCTCTTTTAATAAGTCATTCACGATAATAGTGTATATTTTTTCTCTATGAAATCCTAGCTTTTTATGAAACCAGACATTAAGAGCCTTTTTTAACGCACTCCAAGACCTTGAGGGATTGTATTTTGCCACATCCTTCTCTTGTGCCTCTAGCTCCTCAAAACACAGTAGGTTGTAGAGTTTTTCAATGTCGTTTCTACTAAAATTAAATTCGGTCTCGTTCGCCTTGCTTTTCAACTGCACAATAAATCCGTCGAAACTGTTTATCGTGGCATCGACAACTATTTTATTAGGTACTGTAATGACTTTTAAATCAATTTTTTGAATAATATTTTCTTTATTTTCATCTAAAGTTTTAAGCATATATTTTTGCCAGATAGTTTCAGGGCTCAATGTATTAAAATCCACTCGATTATGATAAATACTCTCTAAAATTATTGGTTCTATATCCTCTCGTAGTTTTGAAAAATAGAGTGGCATTTTGTTTTCAACACCATCTTTTATATCTCTGATATGCGATTTATTATAATTTGTATAGATATATGCCTTGTTAAGCTCTTCGAGACCATAGTGTTTTGCCTCGGGCATTCTTTTGACTCTGCCGATAATCTGCGTATGAAATGAGGGGGATTTTATCTCTCTAAACATCACCAATACACTAGCTCTTGGACAATCCCAACCTGTCGCAGGAGCGACTTTAAAAAGCATAAAATCAATCTCATTATTACTCATGGTGATTAAATCCAAATTCACTTTTTCACCTGAGAGCCAAATGGCTATTTGCTCATCCAAAACACCTCTGTTTTGTAAATAATTTAAAACAACCATTTTTTTGCTGGCAACAACCTCTTCTTTTTCGTTCATATCGCTTGGTAGCTGTATTAAAACAAGCGGATTTATATCAAGTCCCAAAGTTTCATACAGCTTTTTTAGCTCAATTCTTCTCTGGATAGCTAACTCTATCATCATCTCATCTTCACTTAAATCCTGAGACTCGATAGCATTAATTTCCTCTTGTGTTTGTATGATAAGAGATTTTTTAATAAGTCCGCTCTCTACCACATCCTCTTCTAGCACCTCGACAAATCCAGCCTTATGATGGGTGACATCACTAATATTTGGCAAAGATTTTGGAGTAGCGGTTACTTTAATAATTATTCTTGGATTTATAAGCTCAATAACTTCCCCAGCCAAAACGGTATTTGTCTCTGTATGTGCCTCATCTATGATAAGTACCAAATCTCGTTTTTCCCTTGTGTTATGAATATATTCATCAAAAATACCATAGTCACCACTCGTAATCTCACAATCTTTGCGTAAAACTTTCCCGTCTTTGGTGCTTGATTTGATCTTTGACCAATTGATAAAAAAGATATTATTTTTGGAGAGTTCTTTTAATGACAAATCATTTTTATCTTTTAGCGCCATATCAGTACCGTTATTAAAGTAGGTATAGAGCTTGTCTTTCGACTGCATATACGAATCATCCCCACCAAATGAAATCCAAATATAAGCCTTATCATCATCGAAGTGATAATTTCCATCCAGTGTTCGCAAAAATTCCGCCATCATGATGGTTTTTCCCGCACCAGTAGGTGCTTTGAAAACGAGAGAAAGATGATAATTCCCCGTTTTCCAAAGATCAAAAAAACTTTTTGAAAGTGCATCAACTGCTTTTTTTTGAAAATCCATCAGTATCATAAAACACCCTCTTTGTTTATCTCTTTGTATATTTCGATGATTGGCTCAGGGATGTCTTCTATCTCAAAGTTTTTGCCTAAATATTTATAGGATGATTTATCAATTTTGCCAAATGAAAAAATATAAAGCTTTATTTTGTGTCCTTTTGTTTTTTCTATAAGCTCGTCAAAGTGGCTTAAATCTTCGGTAAAATAAATCGCTGTTTGTTTGGACGAGGCTTTATTTGAAAATATTTGATAGTAATCGTTTAGTTCTACCAGAGCGTGAGTATTTTCTTTTATAGCTATCATATTCCCCGCTTTTTTGGTAAGTTCTTCTCGCGTAGTATCCGATATGTTTGCAATACCGTCCGTGGGTACTAAGTCAGTTTTATAGTAGTCTAAATTTCCAGCAAGTCCGCTCACATCTATACCTTTTGGAGTGCTGTAGCCGTTTATCACTTTACTGAGCCGTGGATAGGTTACCTCGGTGCAAATATCATTTTCATTGTTGGTGCAAAGTATAAATTGTCTGTTGCCGCCATCTTCTTGGTTTAATGCCAAAACTGCATGACCTGTTGTTCCAGAACCTGCGAAAAAGTCAAGGATGACACCATTATTACTTGTTCCAATTTCTACAAGATATTTTAATAACTTTAATGGTTTTGGATTTTGAAACGCCTCTTGTTTGAAAAGATCGAGTAGTTCATTACTTCCACTACTTGTTGTTCCATAATCAAGTAATAAACTTCTTGGTGTTTTACCTTCAGGCATTCTTTGTTTAAAAAAAACAGACCAACCATTTTTATTCTTCTCGAATTTAACCTCTCCATCGGTCAAATCTTGATAAAACCTTGCCTCTGATCTTAGCCAGCTCAATGGGTTTCCATTTTCGTCATATTTTAAAACTGTCCCATCTGGGCAAGTGATCGGATAATATTGTTTTCCAGATTTTCTTTTGAAAGTATCCCAGTAATATCTTCCATCCTTGTCTTCTTCTTTGTAACGTTTTGCATAATCTTCATCATAACTTTGCAATAAGCCGCTTAAATTGTCTTTGCTTCTTGCAAACATTAAAACATATTCGTGTTCCGTAGCAATATACTTAGAGTCGTTCCCTCCACCTTTTTTTTTCTGCCAAATAAATTGAGCAACAAAATTAGTTTCTCCAAATATTTCATCGCAAAGGACTTTTAATCTCGCCTGTTCATTATCATCAATACTAATAAAAATCACACCATCGTTTTTGAGTAAATTGTGAGCAAGTTTGAGCCTTTTACTCATAAAATTAAGCCATTTACTGTGCCTGTATCCATCTTCTTTATCTACAAAACTATCGTTATATTTAAAATCTTTACTTCCTGTATTGTAAGGAGGGTCGATGTATATTACGTCTATTTGCCCTTTATGGGTGTAGTTTAGCACTTGTAATGCGTGATAGTTGTCGCCCTCTATTAAAATATTATTGGGCTTGTTTTTATTAGTATGTATCGTTTTGTTGTCAATTTTTTTCAAAATAGGAATATTGTTTTGACATTCTATCACTACTTTTTCAGGCTCATTTTCATCATCCCAGACAAGACCATAATTTTTTTTCGACTCAAATTGTTTAATTTTTGCTATCAATTGTTCTTTTGTATATTTTTCATATTTGGACATAAAAATTACTATTCCCTAATTTTTTGCTATTACAAGTAATAGTTGCAAAACAGATTATACTTATATAGAATTATTCCCTAGTTAAATACATAATCATGTAATAATTCTAATGTTGTTTTATCGCCTATAGGTTTGTAAATTACTCTTTAAAAAGGGTACATTTTATGACTAAAAGGGATATGGCGGGATATTTAAACGTAGATATAAAAACGATTTACAATTGGGAGAAATTCAAACCAAATCTCTATAAAACAGTTATGAAGGGGTTGGCGTTTGATGAGATAGTAGAGGCACAAAAAGAGAGCTTTGAAAAAGTAAAAGAGTTGCAAAAAAAATACAAATAGTATTTTTAATCAGCGTACTTTGATTTTTTTCAGTACTCCCCACGCGATTAGTGAGGAAATTGCAATAATATAAGCCGGCGAATACGCATTGTGGCTCAGCTCTACCAGTGATGTCATCAGTGCCGGAGTCATCCCACCGACAATGCCCGCAGCGCTTCCTAGGATAAGGGCGGTAAACGAAGCACGGTAGCCATGATGGTCTATTGCTTCAACCGTAGCGGCAAAAATAGGCGCTTGATACGCACATAGTAAGACAACCATCAAAAACGTAGCTATAAATGCACCTATAAACCCGCCGTGAATCATGACATACAAAAGAGGAAAAATGGTAACTGCCGTTGATAGCGCCGCTATTTTCATCACTCGTATGGATCCGATTTTATCGGCCAACATAGCCATTAACGGGATAAAAACGACCCCCATGACTATCGAAAAAGTATTGATCTGACCCGACTGCATTTTACTCAAACCGGTATAGCCTTGCAGCCAAATAGGTAAATAGATGAAAAGTGTATAATAAAACATCCAGACAATCGATGCAACGGCCAAAAACTGTCCAAATACTTTACGATAATCGCGAAAGATAGCAACGATAGGGATCGTTTTTTCTTCATTTGGCCGATAGTCATCAACCAGACCACGACGTAAATAGATACCCGCCATTGCTATAAATATACTGAGGATAAACGGTATACGCCAACCCCATTGCCCCATAGCATCTTCACCCAAATACCATAACAATGCTCCGCATAATCCTGAACCAAGGGCCATACCGATCTTAGCGCCTACAGAGACAAACGAGCCATACAGATTATGCCGCTTTGGACCCGACTGTTCGACAAGATAAACAATCGAGCTGGCATATTCTCCCCCAACAGAAAGCCCTTGGACCATCCGCAACACTACCAATAAAATCGGTGCCATTATCCCAATTTGAGCATAGGTAGGTAAAAAACCGATTAAAAACGTAGGTAACGCCATCAAGACCAGTGAACTCATCAACGCAAATCTTCGCCCTACACGATCACCGATATGACCAAAAATAGCTGCCCCTATCGGACGCATTACCATCCCTGCCGCAAATGCACCAAAAGAACCTAACAGTGAAAGAAAATGATTGGTTGAAGGAAAGAAGAGATTTCCCATCATCACAGCTAAAAAGCCGATGAGTGCAAAATCGTAATATTCAATGATGTTTCCGATAATACCTGCAGCAATGATCTTTTGCTTGGGATTAAACAATCCAGCCACCACCGAGAAGCTTGTCGCCATCGTAAAAGACCCCTGCTTGTCCCGAAGCAACACCCAAAACAGGAGTTTCAAGTTTGACCGTAGCATGATCACCATGAATCACAACATGACAATTGACCGCTTCCGTGCGATAGCGAAGCTTCACGGTACAATCCAACTGGGTACGGCTATCAAACATATTGACATTTTCCAGCTGAACTTCATAACACTCTAATGCTTCACGCGGACCAACCACGATCTGATTTGTCTTGGGTCGAATCTCAACCACAAAATGAGGATCATGCGCACCATTCACCGTAAATCCTTTACGTTTACCGATGGTGTAATGCATGTACCCTTTATGTTTTCCGACCACCTTGCCATCTAGATCAAGCACTTCTCCCTCTTGATCCACATTCACATACGGTTTTAATACATCGGCATAGGTCGTCTCTACAAAACAGATCTCACTTGACTCGCCCTGTGATGCAAATGATTCTAACCCTTGGATTCCTGCTGCGTACGCTTTGATATCCACTTTGTGTTTTTCCCCCAATGGGAAAAGCAAACGCGGTACTAATGCCGGATTGATGTAAAAAAGAAAATAGCTTTGATCTTTGGTGTCATCATGCGCTTGGAGCAAATACTGCCCGTCATGGCGTATATAATGCCCCGTAGCCACGTATTGAGCTCCTATCTCATCCGCAAAATCTACCATCGCCCCGAATTTTATATTACGATTACACAGCGCACATGGATTTGGGGTTTTCCCCTCTTGATAGGTTTGGATAAAAGGGGTAAATACTTTTTCGTTAAATTTTTCTTGTAAATCCAAAATATGCAGTTTAACCCCAGCAAACTCAGCCGCTTTTTGTGCACGTGCTTGATGAATCTCATGATAACCCGGCTTTGAATGGAGTTTCATATAGACTCCCTCCACCTCGTAACCTTGTTCTTTTAACAGCAATGTCGAAACAGTCGAATCAACTCCGCCGCTCATGCCGATCAATACTTTTTTAGCCATTATTCTTCATCCACATTGTATATAGGTCGATTGTCAAAATACGAGGAGAGTACCTTATAATACTTCGTATCTTCCAAACCTTCTTTTTCCAGCGTTGCCATCTGTGCGACCAATGACTTTTCAATCTCATGCACTACAAAATCAAGATCATCAGTGAGGGTGATTAGTTTTAAATCTTTTTCATCGATCAGCCCCTCTGCCAACATCTTATCCTTGATAAACTGCATAAGAGGTGCATAAAACTCAGTCCCTACGACAAAGAGGTGTACGCCCCATACTTTACGAGTCTGGATCAAAGTCAACGCTTCAAACATCTCATCCAGGGTTCCAAATCCACCCGGAAAAATGACATACGCCATCGAGTACTTGACCAACATCACTTTGCGAGAAAAGAAATAATCAAAACTGCGTCCCTTGGTTATGTAGGGGTTAGGGTCTTGCTCTTGGGGAAGTTCGATGTTCAAGCCGATGGATTCGACGTTTTCATGTTCATATGCCCCGCGATTTGCCGCCTCCATAACTCCCGGTCCACCTCCGGTGATGATGTTATAGCCGCGCTCGCCAAGCATACTCGATAACTGTCTTGCTTGAGTGTAGTAAGGATGGTTTTCATCCACGCGTGCACTTCCAAAAATAGTCACAGAAGGTCCTAAGTCTCCAAGCTCATCAAAACCTTGCACGAAATCAGCAATGATTTTAAAAACACTCCACACGTCACCGGACTTGATGTCTTTGACGTAACGGCTGCTTGAATACTCTTTTTTTCTTGCTCTTCCGTGTGGCATAGATTATCCTTTTAACTTCGTAAGACGGTCGCGTTTTGTCCCAATGGATGTTATCTGAACCCCAAAGTTTCCATCAACAATAACCACTTCTCCTTGCGCAATTACATTATCGTCCACTAAAATATCCAAAGGGTCATTGGCCAATTGATTAAGTTCGATAACGGAACCGATATCCATACTCAAAACATCTTTCAAAAGCATTTTTTTCTTCCCGATTCGAACACGCACAGGAAGCTTTACGTCCATAATAAGAGCAATATTTTTCATCTCTGCATCATCAAGTTTACGTGCATAACTTTCTGAACTTTCACTGCTGGACGTCGTATTGGATGCTGCAATAGTTACAGCAGGCGTACTTGGTCCTTCCAATGCTTCCATAATAGTTTTATCAACGGCAAACATGATCAAGGAATTAACACTTCCTAAGCTAAATGTAAAAACAAATAATTTAGCATAAGCATCCAAATCCACATCACCGTTATCGGCAATAAAATGAGAATCTTCTGTTTTAATTGTCAACTTCGGTAACTCTTTTTGAGATGACAAAGTCGTACTCATAGCACCGGTAATGTTGGAAATGATCTCCTTTAGAGCATCAAGGTCTTCGTCATTCATCTCCTCTTTGCTCTCTCCGTCACCGCCAAGCATCATATCTCCTAGAGCGGTTGCAAGCGATGGAGGGACCAGAATCATCCCTTTTCCTGATGCTGCACCTGAGAAGCTCAATCGAACTGATGCGATAGGAGGGATAACGTTGGAAACAATCGAAATAGTTTCCGATTCTTTAAAGGTTACCGATGGAGCCTGCCCTGTAAGTCCTTCAATGGTTGCCGTTGCTTCCTGGGCAAATAGCCCTGTAAAATCACTCATTACTCATCCTCTTCAAACTCATCTTGAGTTGTAGTTACAATCTCTTTTGCCATGGCAGCACGAATTTTTCGCTTCAGTTCAAACTCTTTTAGCGCCCGCTTGACAGCATCTTTTTCCGTATCGATTTTTTGAGTTATCTGAACCGACTTACGGAAACGGCGTAGTCCCATCTCTGCAATAAAACGCTCTTTTCCATCAACACTGACACTCACAATATCATTGGCCGCAACATTGAGTCGTAATATGTCACCCACTTCAATGTCTAATAACTCCTGCAACGTCAACTCTGCCGTTCCAAGATTGACTTCAAAATTAACATGTGCTCCACCCAACAGTACTTGTAACTCTTGATTGCGGCTTTTTTTCGAACTTGTTTCATTAAGCATCAAATCCCGGCTTGCTAATTTTGGCAAGATAGGTTCCAGCGCAATAACCGGATAACAAATATTCATCATACCCGAACTGTGCCCGATAATGATCTCCATGACGACCATGACGACAATCTCATTTTGGGCAACGATCTGAACAACATTCGGGCTGGACTCTTTGGATTCGATCTGCGGATAGAGATCAGTAACCGGTCCCCATGCTTCTCGCAATGTATTCATCATTACCCGCAAGATCGTCTCAAACAAAGAAAGCTCAATGTCGGAGAACTCTCGGCTAGCCTCAAATGGCTCTCCACGTCCCCCTAAAATACGATCCAACATCGGAAATGCGATAGAGGGGTTAATCTCTAAAACACCGTTACCTTCCAGCGGCTTCATCGAAAAGACATTAAAACTCGTCGGATTGGGTAGTGACATCAAAAATTCACCATAGGTCATCTGATCGACTGAGTGAAGCTGTATCTCTACAATGGAACGCATAATGGAAGAGATCTGCGAAGAAATCGAGCGCGCCATCTTGTCGTGTATTCCCCGAAATGCTCGAAGCTGCTCTTTAGATACACGATTAGGACGTTTAAAGTCGTACAGTGTTATTTGACGATGAGAGGAAAAACTGTTTTCCTCCTCTGCTTCTAGCCCGCCAACATCACCGTCATCATCAACAACGTCTAAGAGGGCATCAATCTCTTCTTGGGATAAAATATCTGCCATCTTCTACCCCTCCACCACTTCTTTAATACGCCGAATCACCGATTTATGAATCTGTGAAATTCGGGATTCCGTAATATTGACAATCTCACTAATCTCTTTGAGTGTCAGCTCTTCAAAATAATACAACTGTATGATCATCTGTTCACGATCATCAAATTGAGTAAGAATATCTTTGATGACATCCACAAGCTCTTCATACTCCATCCGCTCCAGCGTTCCACCATCGAATTCATTTCCAAGCTGGTCATCCAACGGTAATATTGTGTATATATCGGACGCAAGGCGCGCATCATGAATTTTTTCAACTTCCATATCCAAGATAACCGATAGTTCAAGATCACTAGGTTCTGTATCATTTTCACATAAGTACCGCTCAATCGCCCGATCAATCTCTTTGATCAATCTTCGGCTTGATCGGCTGACTAGATCCAACGAACGTAAATAATCCAGCATGGCACCGTATACTCTTGTCTTGGCATATCCCCAAAACGAGTCATTTTGAACTTCATCATAACGACGTGCCAATTTTACAAGCTCTTCAGTTCCTATTGCACATAAATCCATATAATCAATCGAACTGGGTAACCGCTCTTTTAGACGAAAAGACATCGCCTTAACCGCAGGAAGATATTGCAATGCGAGCTGGTCTTCAATGTGCTTTAATTCTTGAGAATAAATACCGGCACCGCTCATGTCTTCCTCCTCTCATCGCCGCCCAACAATTCGTCTTTATGCGCATAATACGCATCAATGAACTGCTCACGTCTATTAATCTCACGTACGTAATTATCCAGCCCTTTTTCATACGAATGCTTCGCAAACGCATCGGTTTTAACTCCCAATGTCTGAAAATAAAAGCCCACACACAGATGTGCAAAAAGATAAAAAAATGTACAAATCAGGAGTGTGTATATCAAAAAGTCTTCAGCGCTGTCTGATTGCAATAGTCCAAATATGATACCCGCGATAAACCCTTGTATCGTCAAGAAAGCAACAAAATTCGAACCACGCATGAACAGCCTTGATAAAATTAGAAGTGTTCCATTAAACGCTTGAACAATCCGCCCAATCCACTCTCTTGGGGATTTACTAGCACATTTCGTTCCAATTTCTTCGCTATACGCTTCACAATCATCTCTAATTCAGTCGCCGGTTTCGAAGTAGGAAATTCTCGTGCGAACAAAGCCCTTTTTTTGACACTAACCGCAACTTTTGGGTCATTGGATATCTGTCCCAAATAGTTTAAACGCAATTTATCGCCAATGTTGACAAGAGCAACTTTTTGTATTTTTTCAAACAATGCAGCGGCTTCCTTGTCATTGCGAACCTGATTCATTATAACATGAATCTCATCACGAAGACGTGAGGTTATTTTGATCGTAGCATATGCATCTGTAATCGCCGCAGGATCTGGAACGGTCACAACAATCACATCATCACATGAGCGTAAAAAAAGTTGTGTATGCTCCCCTATTCCCGCACCCGTATCGATGATCAATACGTCTAAATCATCCAAAATATGAGCTTCACCCATAAAACGTTCGAAGATACTCGATGAAGCATATTTAAATATTTCTTCACCGCTCTCTCCCGGGATCAATACCAGATTTTTCTCTATTGGGACCAATATCTCTTCGACCGTGGCTTCACCTTTGAGAACGTGTAAAATATTTTTTTTGATTTTAACATTGAACATGACATCAAGATTCGCCAAACCGATATCGGCATCGAAAATACCGACTTTCAATCCGTGTTTTGCCATCATGTATGCCATATTGGAGCTGATCGTACTTTTGCCAACCCCTCCTTTACCGCTTGTAATAGCAATAAAACGGGTTTTTTTAGGAGTTGTACTCTTGTTTTTATTTACCAATGCTTCGAGCTTGGCAGCTTGATGTGTCATAATGTCTCGCCTTTACGAAACCCATTAAGTAAACATTCCACCAAAAAGTCGCTGTTAGAAACCACCAAATCTTCCGGCACTTCTTGTCCAACAGAAAAATAGCTGATTGGTATTTTGGTTTCATAAACCAATGAGAAAATATTACCAAATCCTTTTGTCTCATCCAGCTTCGTAAACATCATCGTATCGATGCCCAATGGAGCAAAGTTCTCATAGGTCGCTTTTAGATCTTCATATTTGATTGAACTTGGTAATACCAAAACCACATCAACGCTGTAATCCGTGTCATTGGAACGTAAACATTCATGGATTTTTTCGATTTTTCCCTTGTCATAAGGGGAACTTCCCATGGTATCAATCAAAATATAATCGCTGTAACGCAATGCACTCAATGCGGTAGAAAACTCCGGTGGATCCACAACCGTTTCAATCCCTAGTTTCATCATACGAGCATACTGCATCAACTGTTCAACCGCGCCAATACGGTAGGTATCCAATACAACCAGCCCTACTTTGTATTTTTTCTCCATCAAGTAGGAATAACGTGCTGCCAGCTTCGCAATCGATGTTGTTTTTCCCACCCCCGTCGGCCCCACGAGCATCACCACTTTTTTACCACCCATTTTGGGAGATGTTTCCAAGCGTACCGGTATCATCTTGCGCAGCAGCACTTGAAAATAACGCTTAACGGTTTCGGAGTTTTCCCGCATTTTGGAGGGCATATGCTCTAAGGTCAGCTGCATTATCTCATCAAGATGCTCTTGATTCATACCGCTTTGTTGAGCCAAACGATAAATCTCCGCAAATTCCGGAGGAATTGCGACGGATGTCTTCGGTGATTTTTCATCCCAAAACATATTTTGAATAATTTTTACTTTATCCCCGAGTTTTTCGATCTCATCTTTGATCCGTTTGAGATCTTCATTGGGTGCGGCTGGAGTATGTTTTAAAGGGCGTTCTTCTTCGGTAACTTCTGCAATCTTGGAGATTTGTTTCGCCGCTTCTGAGATATTAAAAAGGACATCACTGCTTTTTTGTGCCAGTGGCTGTTGGCGCGCCAAGGGTTCTTTGTTTCTTGGAATTGGTTTGGACATGGATTCTTCTTCAACACCGACAACAATCTCATACAATGCATTTTTTCCAAGAGATTTTTTTTGGATCTCTCGGGTTTCAATGAGCATTGCGTCTTCACCCACTTCCAATTGCGCTTTTTTTAGCGCTTCGGCCGGTGTAGAACCACTAAAGGTTAAGATTTTCATAGTCTCTCCGTCTTTTTTGTGCGTTATTACCCAAACTTCGCAAAGGGATAAGAACACTTAATCGCTCTTTCCATCCGTAATGAGGGAGAGTAAGTTCCGTCGTATTCATCGTCCGATTATCAAAGAATATCATATCCAAATCAAGCGTTCTTGGAGCATTAGCAAAACTTCGTTTGCGTCCAAAATGTTTTTCGATCTTCCAAAGCCGTCGCAACAATCTTCGTGGAGTCAAAGACGTTGCGATTTCCATCACTGTATTGTCAAAATCACCCTGCTGTTCGTAACCAAATGGAGGATTACGAACAATCACACCGTTTTGTATCGGATAGATCTGTGGATGGCGACGTAAATAAACCCATAAATGTTCCAAACGGCGCTGCGTATTTCCCACATTACCACCGACACCTATGATCACACGATGGCGATATCCTATCGGTTTTGTCCGATAGTGTGGAAAATGCCGTTGGATCACCACACAATGACGTTCATCCAGCGGGCGATGTAACGGCATTACGATTACTCTTGTGGTGCACCTTGCTGTGCAGCACGCATTGCATTGATCTCACTCAATACTTGCATCATCCCTACCATTGCCAAATGGTATCCAAACGGTCCAAATCCGATAATAGACGAGGTACATGCCGGAGCCGTCATGCTTTTTTGACGGAACTCTTCGCGACGGTAAATATTACTGATGTGCACTTCGATCGTTGGAAGATTGACTGCAGCGATCGCATCACGAATCGCGATGGATGTGTGCGTGTACGCGGCTGGATTGATAATGATCCCATCCGTATCCCCATAACATTCCTGAATACGATCAACGATCTCACCCTCGAGATTACTTTGATAAAACTCGATTTCAACCCCATTTTGTTCAGCAAACTCTTTCATTTGTGCATGAATCTGCTCTAGACGCATCGGTCCGTAAACTTGTTGCTCACGAACTCCCAACATATTGAGATTAGGACCCTGTATTACCGCTATTTTCATTCATAAACCTTGACTGTTTCTTTTTAAGGCTAGATTATAAACGGTAATAGATTATAAGGAACTAAATCACGTTATGAGAGTACCGATTCAACACGATTTCTTCCGTTCTCTTTTGCACGATAAAGACCCCTATCCGCCCGATGCATCATTGTCTCTTGCGTATCCCCATAGGAAAAAACCGCTACACCAAACGATGCCGTAATCGTTCCTACTTTCGGGACATTCATCTGCTCAATAGCTTGTCGATATTTATCTGCTGCATGAATTGCTTTTTCCATATCGACATCAGGGAGTAAAATAACAAATTCTTCCCCTCCCCATCGAGCCAAAATGTCACTCGTTCGAATGGCCTTTGTTAAAGTATCTGCCATAGTAATCAACACAGCATCCCCAATCTGATGCCCATAGGTGTCATTCACTTTTTTAAAGTAATCCACATCAACAATAATAAGCCCGAATGTATTAACCGATGTCCAATGTTTACGCATGAGCATTTGTTCACATACTTCATCAAATTTTTGGCGGTTATACAGTTTTGTCAAAGGATCGGTCACGGAAAGCAGTTCAATGCGCTTTTTGTCTGTAATATCATGATAGATAGCCGTATAACTGACAATCTCATTTGTCTCATCCAAATAAGGAGAAATAACGGCATCCATCCACACTTGTTCCCCATTTTGTTTATGAAGTTCCATCTCTCCAGACCATTTTTGCTTCTTCTGCAAAAGATCTTTCATCAGTAAAAACTCTGTTTCATGTTTATTGGCCACAAAAATACTCGATAAAGAGCGCCCTACTAACTTTTCATTTTCATACCCAAAGAAATGGCAAAATGCCTCAGTAGTATCGGTTATCAAACATCCACAATCCGTTTTAACGATCATCAAATTTGCATCAATTATCTGCTTGTCTTGTTTCAATACATTGTTAAGCTTGGCGATTTCCACCATACGATGCTGCAATGTCATCTTAAGCTCATGCAGATCGCTAATATCATTGATTGTGATCATTACTCGTTTGAGTGTAGGGATATAAGGAGAAATCGTTACTTGAAGCTGCATAGTCGTCAACAGCGACGTTGTGACCTTATTTCTAGGAATAGTAATAAAACGGTTGCTAAGTGATGCATCGTAAAACGTAGGGGTTGCGAGTCGTAGTGTCGTACGGATTTTACGCTGAAATCCTTTGTAATCCAGTTCGGGATAATACTCTTTTAAATTTTTCCCGATTATTTCTTCCGATACAATACCCGTATTGATCTCAAGCCATTTGTTCCATGACCAGACCGTACACTCCTCATCTACGACGAGAGTACCATTCTCCAATGAATCAAAAACAATATTACAATGATCTAATGTATCTATCATGCATACAGTTCTTCAAGTTTTTGATCGATCAATTCCCTCAAGCGAGTAATCGTTTCATCTCTGGCAAGGATAAATATATAACCGCTTATTTTATGGCTTTGAAACTCCATCTCAGTACTGACAATAATGATCTTGTGATAATTGAGCGTCTCATCTTGCCCGATTATATGGTTGCCGGAAATAATCTGTGTCGAAGGGGCAAAGAACTGCACCTTGGTGTTAAGTTCTTCGGTCAAACGACTGATAATAGTAGAACTAAGAATATTAGTCAGTTCAATAACCGCATCCATAATATCGGCATCACTTGGTTGGGAAACATCGTAAAGATAGTGTCCAAGATTTGCGGCCGATTCATCCGTCATGACAAAAATAAATTCCCCGCCGATTATCCCACCAAAAAGCTGTTTTGTGACGTAGTACTTCTCATCAGCCGAAATTGTATGATTGATTTGACTTTTTAGCCCATCCATATCGGTGATTGTCAAGTGAGGAATATGCATCGTCCCAAATGCCTGAAGCAAATCAGCAATACTGGCAGTCGCATTACCCATGGCGATGTTCATCAACTCTTTAAGAACATCTAAATGATCACTCGAAAATTCCTCTATCTTCATTTTATTCCTCTAAAATACAAGCTGTTGGAGTATGCCCAACATTTTATCCGAGTTTATCGGCTTTGGAACCATCAATTTTGCTCCCAATGCTAATACTTGCACTTGTGCTTGTGTTTGTATATCGGCAGAGACAACAACCACCTGTGCATTTGAATCAATTTGCATCATCAGTTTTAGCGCTTCGTATCCATCCATGACCGGCATCGTTAAATCCAGAAAAACAACTCTCGGAGATTCTGCTTTAAAAAGTTCTACTGCAACCGCCCCATTTTCAGCTTCAATACATTCTGCCGTAGGTTCATACTCTTTGAGTGTTTTTATCAGCGATAAACGAGCTAATTTGGAATCATCTACAACCAAAAATTTCATCGTGTTCCCTCTCGTTTCTTATACGACATCATAGCCAATTCAATGTAAGTTTTGTAACAATTTTATCGCATTTTTCTCACATTAAATCTTTACCTTCGCTATACTTTCGTTTATTTACTAATCATAAAGGGATCGTCTTGCAAATACTTCTCGCTGATGCTATCTTGACTCATGATTCCATTTTACGCAATCATGGAATTGTTTTTGATAAAACGATCATTGCAATTGCTTCCAATGAAGAACTCAAACATCAATACGGTGACCAATGCCAAGAACTTGGCATTGGGTCAATACTCATGAGCGGGCTTATCAATGCGCATGTCCATTTAGAATTTAGCGCTAACCGTTCCAGCCTCACCTATGGTGGTTTTATGCCATGGCTTTCAAGTGTTATGGCTAACCGTGATGAGTTGATCAACGACTGTGACGATACGTGTATCGCAACGGCGATCGATACGATGCTCACCAACGGAATTACGGCTTTTGGTGCGGTCAGTTCCTATGGTTATGATCTGGATGCCTGTATTAAAGCACCGCAAAAAGTGGTCTATTTCAATGAACTCATCGGCTCCGACCCTAAGATGGCAGATCCTTTGTATGCCAATTTTCAAGAGCGCCTTTTTGCTTCGCAAAGTACTAAACGAGAAGGTTTTCATCCCGCCATCGCAATTCATTCTCCCTATTCCGTCCATCGTATTCTGATCCAAAAAGCTCTTTCCTATGCCAAAACACATGCCCTTCGTGTCACTGCCCATTTTATGGAGAGTAGTTCAGAGCGCGAATGGCTCGATGAAAATAACGGTGATTTTAAGCCCTTTTTTGAAAATTTTCTAAAACAGCACCAAGCCGCTAACACCGCAAAAGAATTTTTAACGTATTTCCAAGAAGTTCCAACATTATTTACCCATGTCGTCCATGCCAAAGAAAATGAATTAAAGCTACTGAAAGATGGTGAACACACCATCATCCATTGCCCTATTTCAAATCGCCTCTTAGGTAACGGTGCCATTGATCTAGAAAAAATCCAATCTCACAATATTAACTGGGTATGTGGAACTGATGGATTAAGCTCCAATTACGCTTTGGATCTCATTGAAGAGATGAAAATCGCCCTTTTTATGCACTATTCCCATGATTTACTGCCCCTTGCTTATCAACTGTGGCAAAGTGTCACCAGCAATGCAGCAAATGCTCTGGGGCTAAACTGTGGTACAATCGCGCCAAACTATGACGCCGATTTACTGGTTGCACATGTTGATTATCCGATCAATGAACAATTACCTATCCATCTCCTGCTGCAACCATGCACCATCAAATCGGTTTACATCCAAGGTCAAAAAGTAAAAGGAAATACCTAATGGAAACACTCAAAAACATTGCTTCAACGCTCGCGTCTGGATTACGGCTCATACAAGCCAATTTCAAAGCAACCTTACTGGTACTCTTTGTACTTTGGCTCATTATCCCCTCAGATGAACATGGAGTCACTTCGTACAATCTTGAAAAAATCGCGCTGACTGGCCCCATCCTCGATGCGACCTCCATCGTCGAACAGTTAGATGAAGCCAGAGAAAACAAAGAGATTAAAGGGGTTCTTTTTTCCATCGACTCGCCCGGCGGTGCTGTCGCCCCCTCAGTCGAAATCGCTTATGCCATCAAACGCTTACGCGAGACAAAACCAACCGTTGTGTATGCCGCAGGAATCATGGCCAGCGGCGGGTACTATTCTGCCATCTGGGGAACAGAGATCATCGCCAATCCGGGCAGTATGATAGGCTCCATCGGCGTTATCATGCAAGGTGCCGACGTATCTGAGTTAATGCAAAAAGTGGGCATTAAGACCCAAGTTGTCCATGCAGGAACCTACAAACAAGTAGGCACTTTTGACCGCCCATGGAATCCTGCTGAACGCGCCGAGCTGGATAAGGTGATCAACGGGACCTACGATCTCTTTGTTCACGATGTGGCGCAAGCGCGTAAACTTGATGTGAATAAAAGCCGCGATTATGCTGATGCCCATATCTTTACGGCAGATCAAGCAAAAGCCGTAGGACTAGTGGACAAAATCGGTGTCGAATATGATGCCAAAAAACGGGTAGAAACACTCACCAAAGTCAAAGACCCTGTTTGGAACAAAGAAGATCCGATGGACCGATTTTTCAAACGCTTCGCAGCAGAGGGAGCAACATTAGCTCACATGTATTTTCCACCTATTACGTTGAAATAACGCTTACGCACTCTTCACAAATGTATAGAGCGTTTTTGGCTCTATATCGACTGACCCGTTTTTAAATTCCAAACATCCCCACTCTTCATCAACATGAGCGGTATTTGTCTCCTCTTTTGATACGTATTTCGAAATTAACGGCTCGATATTCGCCTCTTTTTGTTCTCCATTTTCAAAAACGAAAAGAAATTTATACCCTGAAATATTTTGTGCTTCTTTGAGTTTCATAGTATTACTCCAATGGTGAAATCGAGTGGAAATTTTGAGTATCCCACATTTCAATTAACTCACTCTGATGTATCTCAGCCCATTCACGTACCATTTTACGGCATGTTTTCGGCAAACTTCCCTCGATAATATTTAAATTAGCAAGCTCAAATATAGCTTCATATTCGCCGTATTTCACATGAATGTGTCGTGGTGGATGCTCACTGTCAATAAGATACATCCGAATAATGATTCCATAAAATCGGCTAATCTCAGGCATTTATAAACCTTTTTAACTCAATTATATCATATAGAAACTATCTCCACCACTTCCGCCCGAATAACCCGTTTATCATTCATCGCATCAAACCGATCCCCAACACCCAGCGCATCCAAATCGATCACTTTGCCATCACGGGCAATTTGGGCAAATCCGCTTTTGTTTTTGTTTTTTGGATGATTGGCATTAAACCCTTGCTCTAGCTGTGAAATCATAAATTGCTTTTGTCTCATTGTTGATTCTATGCTTTGCGTAAAGCGCTCCATCAACGGAACAATCTCCCGTCGGTTTTGCTCTAAGTGCTGTGTCATCTGTCGATTTAAACGCTCTCTTAGCTCTTTGACAAGCTCACTTTGCACCTCTAGACGATGCTCGACCCCGTGACGCTTGAAAGACTCTTGCATGTTGACAAGCTGCTCTTTCTTACGTTCAAGCCTTTGCATGATCATCCCATACGCACCGTACCGCATTTCATCGATGCTTTGTATCAGCTCATTGCGATCAGGCAATAACATCTGCATAGCGGCACTGGGTGTCGGTGCTCGCATATCCGCTACATAATCACTGATGACCCAATCGATCTCATGTCCTACTGCGGATACCACGGGGGTTTTAAGCGCGTAGAGAGCATCAGCAACCACTTCTTCGTTAAACGGCCACAGATCTTCGATACTTCCACCTCCACGACCAACGATAATGGCATCGGCATTGAGTGAATCCGAGTAACGTAAACCATTGGCGATCATTTCAGCCGCCTGTGTCCCTTGAACCAATACATCAATGACAATGAGTTTCACGAGCGGCCAACGCTGCGATGCCACACGCTGCATGTCCTGCAATGCAGCACCCGTAGCCGATGTCACCAATACAATCGTTTTTGGAAATTTTGAAAACATTTTTTTGTGTGAAAGGTCAAAATAGCCTTTTTCTTCCAGCTTTTTTTTGAGCTGTTCAAAAGCTACTGCCAACGCCCCCTGTCCATAGGGCTCTGCGCTGACACAGTTGATCTGATATTCACCACGGGGTTTGTACAATGACAGTGCGCCATGAATAACCACATGCGCCCCCTCAGTCAAGGCAAACTTTAAACGTGCGGCATTGCCGCGAAACATAACACATTTGATAGAGGAGTCTGCATCTTTGAGGGTAAAATAGATATGGCCGCTGTTGTGATTGGTAATACGGGAAAGTTCTCCCTCTACGCTGACGAACTCAAACGTGGTTTCGAGAAGTGTCTTGATCTGTTCATTGAGACCGCTAACGCTAAGTGTTGAAGCCATAAGCTATTTTTTTCGAGCGATCATTAACGTCGAAATATCCATCGAAAAGCTTTTGGTGTACAACATCTCAAAACCTGATTCTTCGAGTTCCTGTTGCATTTTTGCTACCGTTAAAAAGCCTTCTATCGAATCGGGTAAATATTTATACGCTTCGTAATTATTGGAAATCAGACCTCCCAAACGAGGCAAAACATTGCCCATATACCAATCACGAATCTTCCCCAATACAGATGGATTTTCATTTTTCATAAATTCCAAGATAACTACCAAACCGCCAGGCTTTAAAACACGATTGAATTCCAAAAGTGCCTCTTTGCGTTCCATGACATTACGAATACCGTAGGATATACTGATAATATCTGTACTCGCATCCTCACGAGGTAATTGAGTCGCAGGGGCAATAAAAAAGGTCAGATTTGGAAACTTTTCACGTCCGACTCCTACCATCCCCTCACTGGGGTCAACACCGATAATCTCTTCGATCGCCACACTGTTGTCCCGCGCAACACTTTGCCAATACCCCATCATATCGCCCGTACCGCACGCTACATCTACGATACGCAAAGGTTCTTGTGAACAATAGCTAAACGCTTGCTTACACCCTTTTTTACGCCATACAATATCAACGCCCATTGACAATACTCGATTGGCTTTATCGTATGTTGGAGCGATCTCATCGAACATAGAGACTATTTTTTCTTGTTTGGTCACGATTACCCTTTTCTCTTCATCCATAAGATGACATCTTCTTGAATTTTAGCGCTCATTACCTCAAAATCCTCTTGTTTATGTCCCATTGTTGCCACGCCAGCACCAAGTTTTGGAGCGATATAACACACATACCAATCGCATATCCCAACAGTAGCTTCCATCATCTCGCCACCCCCCTCAATCATCACCAGTTTATAATCGTTGATACGGTCCAAGCTTGATTCAATATATACGCGTCGATTTGGCACATTAAACAGCGGTATGGATAGGTCAAAATGGCTCTGATTTGAATAGATTAACACATCGGGTGCTTTGCCATTTACCATTCGTGAATCCAGTGTGGGACGATCGCTGCGTACCGTATTTCCACCTATCACGATCAAATCGCACTTGTCTCGCAAGCTATGAACGTGCTCTCGAGATACCGCAGAACTTATAATTCCACCATCTACAGTCCCATCGAGTCGTTGCGCCCATTTAAAAAAAACAAACGGTTTGTTTTGCCATGCCACAAATGGAGCCAAAAGATTTTCTCCCTGTGTTTTCATCACATCCAAAACACACTCGATACCGGCCTCTTTTAAGAAGTTCGATCCACCAGCCGCCATCGGATTAGGATCTTTACAAGCAATAGTCATCTTCTTAATACCTAAATCACGTATGAGCATCGCACATGAGGGTGTCTTACCCGTATGTGCGCATGGTTCTAAAGTGACCGCCATAGTAACGGACTCAAAGCAACCGTTATGATGCGAACGCAGATAGTCATGAATATGTGCAGAGTCATCGCATTGCTCAAGCGCAGTATCACCGCATAACACACTATAGGCATCTCGCAAAGCATACACTTCCGCATGCGGTCCACCCGCTTTTTTATGTGCGCCAATAGAGAGTATTTCGCCAGATGAACCAATACAGACAGCACCGACAGCAGGATTAGGAAAAGTTAAAAGTTGATAGTCCCACGCAGCTTTGAGCGCAAGATCCATAGGGGAAAGATTAGAAGCGGTGTTCATTACCACTCAAAATAGGTCTTAGCCTTACTGATTGAGCGAAAAGGGATAGTGACGAGTCCATTTTCTTTTGTTTGAACCGTGATCTCTTCCGTCGTCGCATTGATGAGTTCACCTTCGATTTTTTCTTTTTCTAACGTCGAAAGTGAGACTTTTTCACCTATGGATTGGATAAAGTGGTCTGCTGATTTCAAACGGCGTTCTATCCCCGGAGAACTTACTTCAAGACGGTAATCACCGCTTACGGGTGCTGTGATGTCCAAAAGTGGTGAAATCAAATGTGAAAGATTAGCGCATTGATCCAAGCTTACACCGCCGGGAGCTGTTACGCTTACACGATAAATGGTATTTTCATTTTCATTCACAATACCGATGTCGTAGAGACCAAGCCCTACAGATTGAACCATTTTTTTGATATCACTCTCAAGACTCATCTTTTTTCTCCTTGGCGATTTTGGCAAAAAGTGCCTCAATATTTTGACTGCGCTTCAACGTATCGTCAAATACAAACGTCAATGTAGGGGAACGGAACCATCCTTGATCACGTAAGCAGTATTCTTCAATAATCGGTCGTGCTTTTTCAAGCATACGTAAAAATGCCGCTTGTTCTTGAGGAGTATACGAATGGGGGTCAAGATAGATCTTAGCGTCACTACGCCCTTTAGAACATTTAACATCGATTACATCGACTTCACGTAGTCGTGCATCTGATAGCTGGGAGAGTGCTTCTGGAATCAACTCTTTTAGAATCGATTCCGTTCGTTTGACTTTGATTTGTCCTGGAGTCACAGGGTTACTTTTTTCTCGATTTTCTTGAAGGTTTCAATAACGTCACCGACTTTAACATCCGTGTATCCGTTAAGAACAACACCACAATCAAACCCTTTTGTCACTTCTTTTACATCGTCTTTGAAGCGTCTTAGTGATGTCAAATCACCTTCATGGATTACAACACCCTCACGAATAACGCGAACCATTCCACCACGAACAAGCTTACCGTCTACAACAACACATCCTGCGATCGTTCCTGCACCTTTTGGCATCGGGAAGGTATCACGCACTTCCGCTTGGCCTGTGTTCTCTTCACGATACTGTGGAGCCATCATACCCGTCAACATAAGCTTAATATCATCAATAAGCTCATAGATGATCGAATAGGTCTTAATATCAACGCCCATTTGTTTTGCGGCTGCTTTGACGTTACCCGTAGGACGTACATTAAAGCCTAATAATGCACAGTTTTCACTGTTGTTTACCAAGGCAACGTCATTTTCGGTAATACCGCCGACACCGCTGGAAATCACTTCGACTTTAACTTCTTCATTACGAAGTTCTGCAAGTGCCGATTTAATCGCTTCAAGTGAACCGTGCACATCGGTTTTAAGAACCACTTTAAGTGCTTTAACGCGTCCTTCAACAACCAATGACGTCAACTCGTCAAATGTTGTTTTTGTACTAAGTGACAGTTCACGGTGACGATCATACTCATACCGTTTTTGTGCGTACTCTTTTGCTTCTCGATCACTTTCCATCGCCATCATGATCTCGCCTGATGGTGGAACTTCATTGAGACCTACAACAACGGCTGTTTGGCTTGGTCCGATCTGCTGTAACTGCGCTTTTCTATCGTTGATCAACGCACGGACACGTCCATATGAACCGCCACATACGATGTTATCTCCGACTTTGAGCGTACCGTTTTGGACAATGACCGTTGCAACCGGTCCACGTCCTTTTTCTAACGTACTTTCAACAACGACGGCTTTTGCCATCGCCGTTGAATCGGCTTGAAGCTCCATGATCTCAGCTTGCAGCAAAATCGCTTCCAACAATTCATCAAGACCTGTCATCGCTTTTGCTGATACGCCAACAAACTCGATGTCTCCGCCCCACTCGATAGGGTTAAGACCAAGTTCTGCCATTTGACCTTTTACCATGTCAGGATTAGCACCCGGCTTATCCATCTTATTGATCGCTACGATTACCGGAACTTTCGAATCTTTGGCATGCTGTACCGCTTCGCGCGTTTGTGGTTTAACACCATCATCCGCCGCAACAACGATAATAATAATATCGGTCAATTGTGCACCGCGTGCACGCATTGCACTAAATGCTTCGTGACCCGGAGTATCCAAGAAAGTGATCAATTTCCCTTTTTGTTCAACCGAATAGGCTCCGATATGCTGTGTAATACCACCCGCTTCACCGTGTGCCACTTTTGCACTGCGAATCGCATCAAGCAAAGAAGTTTTACCGTGGTCAACGTGTCCCATGATAGTAATGACAGGAGGACGCTCTTCCAAATTCTCTGAACCCACCAACGATTCATCGTATGCTTCTTCGAGATTAAAGGCATCTTTTGGATCAATAGTGGTTACTTCTACGTCAAATTCACTGGCTAAAATTTCGATTTCATCTTTGCCTAAGAAGTCATTTTTTGTCACCATCATACCAAGGTCAAATAGGACCTTAATAACGTTGGAAATACTTTGTCCCACTTTTTCTGCAAACTCATAGACACGAACGTCTTCCGGAATCTCAACATGGGTGATAACTTCGTCTTCTTTGGCATCTTTTGAATATTTTTTGCGTGCTTCTCTGGAAACCTTACGTGGTTTACCTTTATTCGCACCTTGTTTCTTACCGGCATTGCGTCCAGGAGGCTTCTTCTCTCTAGGCTTTTGTTCTTCTTCTGGAGGAAGATTTTGCCCAAGATCATTCAAATCCATCAAAACGACTTGGTTTTCCTCATAGTCCATAGAAACATTTGAAATATCTCCACCGAAAATATCAAGCTTTACCCCTTGGTCTTTTCGTTGAGTCGGTGCATTGTTATGCGCTTTTTTAGCTTTTTTAGCTTCTAGCTCGCGCTGTACTTCCGCACTTACCTTACCGTATTGAGATACATTAGCGTTTTCATGCTTCACTAAAACAGCAGGAGCTGATACTTCCTCAACAGGACGTACTTTTTTTACAATCTTCAATCCGGAACGTTTTGGTACTTCACCTTCGGTAACTTCAGAGTTTGCTTGCTCTTGTGCCATTTGTGCAACCGTTACGACAGCTATTGGATCAGCCGTTGCAACAACATCTGCTGCTTTTGATTGTACTTTTACTTCTGCGTGTGAAGCTGTTGCTTCCTCTTGAACCGCCGCTTTTGGTGCTTGGCTTTCAACAGCTGCTCCGCTCATGATGTAGTTCATGATTTTTTCAGCCTCTTCCATCGATACGGTACTTGAAGCTGTTTTTAGATTCAACCCCATTGCTGTTGCTTTATCAACAACCTCTTTAGAATTGATACCAAGTTCCTTGGCAATTTCATGAACTCTTACTTTATCCATCATTAACGACTATCTCCTTTAACCGATTCATAAGCATCTCAAGCGCGTTGCTCTTGCACTGTCTGGCAAGAAACCCTGGCGTTTTTTTATGTTCAACACACGTAGAACATAGATAAAAACTTCGCCCTATCCCGCTATGGGATTCCAAAATTCCCTGACGACATTGAAGCCGAATAAGGGATGATTGACTAGAGCGTTCACGGCATACCACACACATACGCGTTGGTTGATTTACAATTTGCGCCATTATATCCAATACTTTCTTTACTTACCGTTCAATAACCAATCCATCGTTATCAAACCTTAAAACTTTCACCTCAAAATCAGGAAATGCTTCCCTAAACTTATCGGCCATACCTAAGGCATCTTCATCATACGCCATATTAAAAAAAGTAGACCCGCTCCCCGAAAGGGTACTCATCAATGCACCGTTGTCGTATGCCATTTTTTGGACATCAAAAAGTTCCGGCAACATCTTCATCCGCATTCTTTGGTGAAATCGGTCTTGGGTTGCTAAACGTAGCATTTCCCAATCTTCATTAAAAAATGCCCCTACGGTCACTGCCGTATGCGACAGATTAAAGACCGCGCTTTCCTTGCTATACGATCGAGGCAGTGTCGTACGTGACTTCGCCGTTGAGATAGGTTTATTGGGAATCACGACTACGGCTCTTAGATAATCGGGCATATGCTTTTGCTGTGAAAAGACTTTTTGTTTCTCTACCATTGCTGAATTGAATCCCCCCATGACCGCAGGTGTGATGTTGTCAGGATGAGATTCGTATATCAAGGCATGATTCAATATACGGCGCTTGGGAACTTTGACCCCTGCTGCTTCATGAGCACAACTGATCGCACTGACAATAACGGCTGATGAACTGCCAAGACCCCGTGACATAGGTATCTGATTATAAAAGGTGAATTTAAAGTTTTGACGCTTTTGAGTGAGACGGCGATAATGTTCATTGAAAATACTCACAAAAAGGTTATTCCCTTTTAGTCTGGGATTATTTTCCCCTTCTCCTTTGATCGCTACCGTAAAAAAGCGAGACGGAACCAATTCGACACGGTTACGTAAATCGACAGCCAATCCCAATGAATCAAATCCCGGTCCTAAATTAGCACTCGTAGCAGGTACACTTATAAACACACTATTTCCTTATCCAACCGCTTCTATTCCATAATATGGGGCACTGTCAGTATTAAAATTCTTTACATCTATTGTTTGTGGAAGCTCAAATCCCTTAAGAATCGGATTCTCTAACGGCTCCAAAGTAATCATAGTGCTATTTTTAACAAAATAGAGCTTTCCTACTGCTTTTATAGGGTGGTTTTCGTTAAAAAAGAACCCATCAATCGACAACAAAGGGATATTTCGTACAATCGCTAATGTTTTTAGAAAAAGATACGCTACCTTAATTCCCATAAAGCTTCCGGGACCGTTTGCGTACAATAGGTTTTTTAGGCTATAACGATTGAGAACATCCTCAAAAATCAAGGGCAACACATCTGAACCCAATCCGTCATTAGAAATTGCTTCTCGCAGATTTCCTTGCTCATCATAGATTCCGACAAGAATAGGACTTCCCAATGCGATAACAACCGCATTATGCATATGCTTTGACCAACTCTTCCGATTCTGCAGTAACCAGCTCTACGATCTCATAGTTAGCAGGATCTTTTAAAAGCTCAAGTGTCAATTTATGATTTAGATCATGACTGCCTGCAAATGCTTCATAATTACCGATAAAATTCATCCCGATCAATGACATATCACCAATCGCATCAAGGATCTTATGGCGTACAAATTCATCCGTGAAGCGGAGGCCCTCAGGGTTAAGTACTTTTTTATCATCCAAAACCACCGCATTCTCCAAACTACCGCCCAAAGCAAGCCCTTTGGAACGAAGATACTGAACTTCATGTACAAATCCAAACGTACGTGCTCGTGCGATCTCTTTTTTGTAGTTCTCTTTGGTAAATTTCAATACATAGCTTTGTTTATCAATCGCGGGATGGGAAAATTTAATCGTAAAATCGTAGCTGAGATCATCCGATGGGGAAAGTTTGACATACTTATCCCCCTCTTGCACTATAACTTCTTTTTTAATACGCATGATTTTTTTAGGAGTTTCAAGTTCCGCGATTCCGGCTTCATCCAATAACATACAAAAGCTCATCGATGAACCATCCATGACCGGCACTTCATCGGCATTCACTACAACCCGTATGTTATCAATACCGTACGCATAGATGGCAGAGAGCATATGTTCGATAGTGGAGATAACAACACCATCTTTACCGATCACCGTTGCCATCTTGGTATCCACAACACTGGATGGTGTCAGAGGAATAGAGACTCCGGCATCGCTTCTAAAAAAAACGATCCCACTGTTGCTCTCCATAGGTTCTAGCCGTAAATGTACAGGTACCCCTTTGTGCAAACCGATACCTACGAGTTCAACACTTTTTGCGATGGTTGTCTGTCTTTTCATACTATTTCCTTGACTTGAGGAGATTCATTGTGATTATAGCCATTTTCTTACTGTTGGTCGATAAACACTTTGGCCGAATCAATAACATTGGTTATATTATCAGTAATCCATTTTCTATCCATCCACTCTTCCGGACGTACTTCGATTCCTTGAACCAAGATACCAAAATGAAGATGATCTCCCATCGCATAACCGCTCATACCGGTTCTGGCGATCTCTTGCTGGGACACTACCCTATCTCTTTCATGCACATGCACTTCAGAACAATGTCCATAAAGGGTATAAAGCCCAAGTCCATGGTCAATAATCGGAAGATTTCCGTAAATCCCATTGCTTTTAACAAAAACGACATTTCCGTTATTAGAGCTTTTTATCTCTCCCATGCGTACACTTGCCAAATCCAATCCCATGTGATACGCTTGGCTCACATTCTCTTGTCCCTTATAGCTATAGATACGATGATCACCGAAGTCTGCTACCTTCTGACCATTTACTAATGGATAGAATGGATTAGGTCTAAAATCGCTGACCATTGCCGTAGAGACTTTGGAAGTGATCTGATGAATGATTTTTTCATTATCGGCACGTACTTTTTCATTGATAATGCGAAACTGCTCAAGTCGGTCATCAACACCAAGGGTTTGCGGATAAATGTTAGCCAATTCCGCAATTTTTCCATCCAAAAAGGCATCACTTAGCTCAATATTAGATACTTTGTAGGCATGATCCTTTAATCGTACAGGCACTGAGCTTCTACTTTCATTACCTGCTTTGTCCCGTGCAACGATAGTTCCGCTAAAACTTGCAGCTTGTACCGGCCATGCCACTAACGATGCATAATAGCCCGCTTTGTAAAATGGCTGTGCTGTAAATGTCTTGCCAAAATTGGTATGTATCTTCACACTTTCCATGTGAGCATCGCTCGCTTTAAAGATAACGATAGCCGATCCCCCTTTTTGGATCTTATACGAGCTTGCTATCACGGACAACAGTGGGCGGCGTTGATCAATAACCAACGTCATCTCGCGGCTGAAGGTATTACCCATAAACAAGCCCCATAAGCTATTGTCCACGGCTTCGATCTTCAAGACTATTGATTGTGCTTCAACGCTTCTATGCCCTTTTGGCGGAAGGATATCGAAAACTCTTTTTTTCTCTTGACTCTTGGTTGAATCATCTACCACTACCCAATCATCATGATCTGTTGATATAGTTGCTTTGAACGATTTCAATCCGCTTACATCTTCAATGTTAACACGAATCGGCTCTTGGAAATTCCAATACCCCTGATGAGAGATAGTGACAACAGGGTCATTGCGTTCAAACATCGGTGAATATAGCATAAATCCTAATGCCCCCAACGCCGCAATTCCTAATACCCATCCTGTCATGCCTGAACCATTGTTTCGTCTTCTCATTGAATCTCCTCATTGATATAGTTTAATATCTCTTCTCTAATTTGCTCTAAAGACTTATCTGCCACTCTTGCTCCTGCACGGTCGCGATGACCTCCACCTTGATAGTTTTGCATCACACTAGCCGCATTTACCATTCCGTCACTGCGTAATGAAACACTGATACCGCCTTTTTTACGTACGGCGAGTAATAGTGCACAATTAACGATCTTAAGAGCCATTGCTTCACTAAGGACTGCCTTACAGTCACCAAGCGATGCCCCCGTTGATGTGAGAAGTTCTTGGTCCACTTCAAACAGTGCCAATCTTCCGTCCAACACAAGCTTCATGCGTTTTAACATCTCACCTTGTAATCTCAAAGAAGCCAGACTTCTGCTGTTATAAAGTCCATTCACACATTGTTCATGATTCGCACCCAGTTCAAGTAAGCGGTACGCCATACTAAAAATCGTCATTGTACATCGGGGATCACGAAAACATTGGGTATCATCCATTAACCCTGCATAAAGCGCATTTGCTATTTTACCATTGATTTTTATATCCTGCTCAAGAAACCATGCATAAACGACTTCACTAGTGCTCATGGCCTGCGTGTCTATGCAATTAAGCGTGCCGTATAGTTCATTGCTGATGTGATGATCGAAATTGATCAATGCTCCGCTGTACTCAACACCCAGTCGTGCAAAACTCCCACAATCAAAACTAATGGCTAAATCTGCATCCGCAGGAAATCGGTCAGTGATTTTCTCTGTCCATGGTATAAACGATAAATGGGAATGAATATTAGGAGAGACGCAATAAAAAGTGATTTTCTTCTGAGAACGTAATAGATACGAGTAAAAAGCAGATGCAGACCCTAATGAGTCTGCATCAGGATCTTGATGTGCAATGAGGACAATGTGATTGGCTTGATCTATCAAGGATAAAGGCATCGCGCACTCTTATTTTAAGATACTATAAACGCGATTTTACCACACTTATTCCGTGACAGACTTCAATACTTCTTCAAAATCTTTTTGTGCTTGCAAGAGTGCCGCTTTTCCAGCCGGATCTGTGATGTGTGCACTGCTCATCCAATTATAGACACTTGGAAAGCCCATAACGATTTCGTTGGAACCTTTTACTTTATATACCATCAATGAACATGGAGCGAATGTCCCCGCTTCTGGACGCGTATTGGCAACTGTGTTGATTACTTTTAGTTTACAAATGGAATATGTATCGTAAAAATCAAACGGACTTGGGGCTACATCCTCATTGACATACAAGTTATAATCGGTGGTGTTTGAGAGTATAAATCCAAATGGCTTCAATCCCTCTTCAATCATCATTTCCACACCGCCCTTATCACTTTCCCAACTTGCTGCATCCGTAGGTTTGACATAACGAGTCAGCAAAGGTCCCTCCGCTGGTAAAGCAGGCTCACTCATCGTCATTTTTGCCCCCGGAAGCGCTTTTTTAAGCACTGCAAGAACTTCTTTTTCGATCAATGCAAACTCAGGTGCATCAAATCCGGCAATCTTTTTCATAGCATCTGCCGTCAACACGGACACGTAAAAGTTTTTATCGCCGTTACGTTGGTAAATACCAAAACCCATCGGGATAAAGATACCTGCATCCGTATGGGCTCTCACCAATGAATCGGTAAGGCTTTTATGAAAAACCGTCAATAGATTAAATTGCGTAAAATCACTTTTACCAAACTGTTTTAAAAACGGGCCATTCATGTCCGTATTTGCCGAAATGACAAAACCACTCGCTTCAAGTTCTTTTTCTATTATTTTTGCGTTGATCTTTTCATCTGCATTTGCAGCACTGAAGATACGCAAATCACCTGCCCCATACACAGAAATCATCCCCAACATCATCCATGTGAAGAGTATTATTTTTTTCATTTTATTCCTTTTTTTACTTTATGTTTAGCGTACGGGTATGTACGCATAACCTTCGTTTTGCTTTTCGATTAATCCGATAGTTGAATTAGCAACCGGAGTGACAAATGGATAAATATCCTTTTCTGTCAAACCATTTTTTTTCATCCCTACCTCACAGATCAAAAATTCGACATGATAATCCCGATTTAAGCTCTGAAGCCGCTTTTCAAGTACTTCACGTGTTTTAAGTAACAGCGTCTCATTTTTATATTTAGTCGAACTTAGAGCTTTTACGAAAAATTTGTATGCATCCCCATGAATCACTACTGCTACCTCAAGCTCTTCTAATTTGTCTCCGTAATAGTTTTTCTGAGCAATAATACCCGAAATGATTGATTTTTCTAATACCTTTTGATTCCCTGTCGTTAAATCAAAGACAACCTTGTGGACGACATCTTCTGCGCTCAATAATACCGATAAACTCAAAATTAATAACCATTGTTTCATTGTATTCCCTTATGGTCTGATATATGTCGAACCGGATTTTATTTGTTCAACCAACTCTACAATTCCTGCTGTAACTATCTCACTTCCATCTATAAGCTCTGAAGGTTTTATTTTTTTTGTCTCCATCGTATTTCCGCATGCCACAAATTTGACATCATATTGCATGAGAGCTCTAACGCGAACTGAAATATCTTTTTCACTCTTTAACAGTGTTCTTATACCATGGTAGTACGCCACAATTTCCATTTCTACATTCTCTGGACCATAAAATTTAAGGACGTTATTGGCAGAACTCAAAACATGATTGATTGATTCATCATCACCTGCTGTAATAGAAAAAATAATCTTACGCGGATTATCGATTGAAGGCTTTGGCTGGGCAAACTGCGTCTCACCATAAGAGGTAAAACACAACAACAAAAGAATAAAAAGCTTTTTCATCATGTAATCTCATCCACCCTATTTTCTTATCAACTATCTAATCACACTTTGTGTGTACCGCTTATCGGAGGCATGGGTTTGGATTCGGAAAGGAGAATCAATGATAGAGTTATAAACAATAATCACCCGAATCCAAACCCATAACTCGCTTTAAACACTAATACAGCGCTTATGGATTGAGCAAAAACTCAATCCAAAGTATTCATTATCCCTTAGAAAAGGTAATTGATCTCAAAACGGTACTCGTCGTATGAGTTATTATCTACACTCGACTGAGCTGTTGCACTGGTGTATGCGGGATCAGCATCAATAGTTGCAAAACGAAGCTTGAACTCTGTATTTGGAACTGCTTTAAACGTTTTCCATGCGTCAACATGAAAAATATTACGATCTGTAAAAGTTGATTTCCATGCTTTTGCATCATCAAAGTTCATATTCTCATAATCTGCTGCCATTTTTAGCCCAGAAACAAGCCCTGATTTATCAAAATCATAAACGGCTTTTACAGCCCAGTTTTTAGTGTTAGCAAGCCAATCCACTTGTGCCATAGAACGCGTATATCCACCTGTTGGGAATCCACGCCATGGTGCGATAATATCGGCGTCATCAGAAACTTTAGAATACCCTGCTGAGAGTTCAAGCGGGCCGCTAGCTGCCACTAAACGTGCCATTATAATGCTACCGTCTGCACTGTTTGGGTCGGTATAACCAAAAGAAGAACCCGTATACACTGTATTACCTTTAAAGGTTCCTGCCAAGTTAGCACCACCGATTGCACCGGCACCATCATCCATTTGACGCAAATATCGTACGCCCGGTGTCAATGTCCATGCATCGCTTAATTTTATTTTATAATTGGCTTCAGCGATCGCAGTATTAACAAAACCGTCAACACCAACATACTCTGCATTCAATTTCAAATTAGGGATGGATGTATTTTGTGCTGTTAGGAGAACCATACTCGGATCTACATCTCCACCTGCAGCGCTAATTAGATCCGTAGTCAATCCTTTGTGAACCCCAGAATCGTCATTTTCTTCAACTTTTGAAGTTGGATTGTATGCAATGACACTGTGAAATGTTTGATGATCACGAAGTTTTTGTGACATGATATAACCCACACGAAGTTTAGTATTAGCAATATCGCTATTTTCAACTACCGCTGCTGTGAATGTATTTGGAACCATTTTCGTATCATTTGTAGCCAGCATCATGCTATCAATTCCCTGACGGCCAACTTTTACATCTGTTTTACCTGCTTTATACTCTAAAAATGATTCAGCGAATACACCGATGTTTGCTTCTGTACCATCTGCACGTGTGCGATAGGTATCTTTACCGGCTTTTCCATAGTTTGTAGTAGAGCTAAACCCATCTTTATTGTCACCAAGCATCTGAGTCGTTCCATAAAAACCTACTGTAGCGCCGAGTCCATGAAAAAAACCTGTTTTATAGACTAAACTGCCACCAAGACCCATCATCTTATTGTCAGCCGTTGTACCATCTTTTTGTGTATCCCAATCCCAGAAAAAATTGTTTGAACGTAAACGGCCATACAATTCACCCTCAGTAAACATTTCTTCAATTGAGTTTACCGCACCTGGTGCTTTGGTATATTCTACTTGATAATTTCCCTTTAGAACACGATCTTCGGTTTTAAGCGCATGCGCCGACGTTGCAAACATACATGCAGCAGCTGCTGCAATACTAAGATTTACTAATTTCATTTAATCTCCTCAGAATAAATTTAAAACCGCGTTAGCAGCTTTTTGAACCCTTACGAGGGCAGCCACAGTCGTAATCTAAGATGTGAACATTGCTGTTACCGCTTATGTCGACCTTTTTTTGCTTTCTTATATAATCAGCTGTTATATCATAAACCGGACGTGTCAATTTATCGTTTAGATTGGTCCCTGCATTTTGCAGGTTTCCGCCCCATGACGACACTTTGTAGACCTTACGGTCATCCAGTGGTTTACCTTTAACCATGATATTTGTGATCCGCTTTCCGCTTGGAGCACCGATCTTAATATTATACGTCACACCACCAAGACGGCTCATATCACCCCCTTGTTGGTACAGAGGGTTAGGGTTGAAAACATTGTCCGCGATATCTTCAAGAATATTTCGAATCTGCAATCCGCCCATCTCAAACGTGTAGACATTCGGATACGTAATTGCCGTCATACCGTACACATCGTCCATCGTGATCTGCTCTCCGCCTAGAACCGTAGTTCCCCAACGGTATCCTGGAGTAAACGAAATATCCGAATCCATAGCATCCATAATAGAGTCATTGATCAACTCATCAAAAGGTGAGTGAAACGTATCGCGTTTGTACAAGATATTTTTTGTCACACCCAGTACTTCTCCAAACTCACTATCATATGGTGCATAGAGGCTGTTGACCAGTTCGACACCTTCTGGATCAGCAGGGATAAGATTGGCGGCAACGGGGATGAGTTTATACTCGTACCCTTTAACTTTGTGGTTTTGGATATCGAGATCAAGACGTCCGACATATTTGCCGTGGCTTCCTGCGATAATGATAACCGTACCGTTAATGACCGTAGGACGCGGTGAAGGGTCATGCGTGTGGCCGCTGAGAATAAAGTCGATCCCCTTGACCTGACGCGCAACCTCTTGGTCAACACTGAATCCGTCATGTGATAGAAGAACCACACAGTCTACTTTTTCCTCTTTGCGTAACTTATCGACATAGGTTTGAAGCGTATCAAGACGCAATCCAAAACTCCACCCTTGGGTAAACTCTTTTGGATTGGCTGTGGAGGTAAACGGAAACGATTGACCGATGATACCGATTTTGGCACCAGCACGCTCTTCGATCGTATACGGTTTAAAAATCAGTTCTTCATAATCATCGGCAAAAGAATCATCACCTACGATGTTTTGAGAAATAAATTTTCCATTGAGCATTTCAATGAGTTCTTTGACCCGTTGTTTACCGTAGGTAAATTCCCAGTGACCGACCATCACGTCTACACCCAGATAATTTTGCGCTTTGACAATCGCTTCACCTTGGGTTTTGAGCGCAACACCCGTCCCCTGCCACGTGTCTCCGGAATCGAGCAACAAGACATTATCCGCCCCACGCTCATTTTTAATATGGTTAATAAGGGTTTTCATGTGAGCAATCCCCCCCATTTTTCCAAATTTATGTGCTAATACATCAAAATTCATAAACGTGTCAAAATAGGCATCAAGCGTCTTACCCTGCATCCCATAGTGTTTTAAAAATGATTCACCGCACAAAAATCCTGGAGTTCCGGTGAGATTTGGAGCCGAGATCAGTGTTGATGGCTCGCGCCAGTAAAGTGGTTTGACATGCGCATGCAGATCACAAATATGCAGCAACGTCACTTTACCTTTCGCATTAAATCCGTAAATATCTTTTAATCCTACTTGATCGAGACGCGTAGGTGTTGATGCTGCAGCTCCAAGGGTCGGTAATCCGATCCCTAATGCCGCGGCAATGTGAAAAAAGTCTCTTCGTGATACATCCATTGTGTTTTCCTTAACGCTTCAAACCAGGGATCTGGATCGCATTGCCTTTTGATAAATTCGTAATATAAACTTCAAGGGCAACTATCTCTTTTGAACCCAATGGCAACTCAGCCAAGAGCGCATTTTTCATACACTGCTGCATACGCTTATCAAATGTTACCATCGCACTTTGCGTCATACGGTATGCCGGCCATGTTCCAGCAGATGCCGTCTCTTTCGCTCCTAAATCTGGAAGCACTTGCATACGTAAGCGTGATCCCACGATGTCAGCACTGTGACAGCTATTACATGAAAGACCTCGACCACCCCGACGTTCTTCAAAAACATGCTGTCCTAGAACCACCATCTCTTCCATCTGCTTGTTTGCTTTGACGTCAATATTTGTCGTCAGTCCATTTGCCAAAGATTTGACATAGGCTGTCATTTTGATCATCTCGTTGTCTTTAAGCTTAAAAACCTTTTTATCACGCTCTGCCAATGCCATTTGCAGCGATTGTGACAACGTCACGACTTTTCGCATAGTCTTTGGAAACGTAAAATCATATTTAGGTATGGCTGTCAGCATACGAGGAAACCCAGCAATCGTTTCCGGTAGGTCTTTTACACTAACCCCAAGTACCTTGGCATAAGTTTCTTGACCAATAAGAGAGTTAAACAACTCTTCCCCCTCAGCGATATCCATATCTGCAGGATTATTTTCCAACATTTCGGCATACATTGCTTTATCCGCAGCATTCATACTCATTGCTTCTTCGGCATTTAAGATACCGCATAAAGCAAGTGAGAAGAATGCTGCACAAATAGAAAGTTTACGCATTATTTATCCTTTTGGAGTAATGGCTGCGCTTGTCTCTACGCTGTCGCCTTTGTTGTCTTTTGCAAGGACCTTCAGAGTCCCTGCACCTGAAACTTTGAGACTGATAGACAATACAGGGTTAACCGAAAGGGATTCCCATGTGACCATTTTCGTGAGCACTTTGTCATTGAACAAAAAATTCACTTCATTGATATAGTGAGCCGGTACGATTTGTCCCGTATCTTTATCTTTACGCATTCCCGATTCCATAGGGTGCATTGCCATGAAATCGATTTTTACGATATCTCCAACTTTATAGTCTTTTGGTTTAATTTTTACCAGTGTTTTCATCTCAAAATCCTTATTTATTTTTTCTTGTTTTTTTAGTACGAAATCAACCGCATCCGCCGATGGTTACTTTTACATTTTGCTTTGCACTCAAAAATGTTCCATTGCTCATCTCAGCAATAGCCAACACATCTTGAGTAGCCCCAAGCTTAATACGCGTTGCAAAAGTTGCTTCTCCATTAGCAGGCGTCAAATAGACATTAGCACATCGACTGTTATTGTTCTTGACCGCCAGGACATGGATTGCTTTTACATAATCATTTGCACTCATTGAACTTTCTACACTTACTTTAACCGGGACAACCGCTCCATTTTCTGCAATTTCAGGTGCAGAAAGAGTCACTTTTGCCGATGGTGTTACCGGCTTTCCACCTGTGATAGCAGCAATAGCCGATTCAACACTCATTTCATTGGGACCCGCTACTTTTTTAGCTTCATCTGCCGCATTTACGATACTAGGGACCAAAGCTGCACACGTTGCTGCTGCTCCAAACCCTTTTAAAAATGATCTACGTTCCATTTTTTCTCCTTGATACTTATTATTTTTTAGAAACGATATACGACATCAGATCGCATACTTCACGCTCTGAAAAGAGCCCATTTGCCAAATTGACCGTCATGTGGGTGTTTGGATTTTCCAAACGTGGATCAGCGATTTGCTGATACAAAAACTGCGCAGTTCTAGCACCGCTGTCCATATAAAGCGCTTTATAGTTGGTCAAATCAGGCCCGATGTTCCCGTGTCCGTTTGATCCTTCGATTTGATGACAAGCGACACAGTTACCCATTTGTTTTTCTTTTCCATTGGGCAGCAGTCGCGTTAATCCCGCAGGAGGATTCTCTTTTGCATCTTTGCCGTTTAGGTTATGGAAAATATATTTTCCGCGCGCGATCGCTGCAGTGTCCTCAACAATACACCCTGCTGGCATGGTATACAGCTTTGGTGCCGGAAGGGCATCTTTTGCCAAGATCGCCTTTGCATCCGGACTTTCAATAGCTGTCGAAAGATCGGCTGCACTTAATAAAGTGGCTATGCCGAGCATGATTACTTTTCGCATTTAGCTCTCCTTGATTTATTGATCGAGAAGATTCTACATCAGCATTGTAAATTTTATGTAAATTAATTAAAGATCATCGGATTTAAAGAGCAGAGGTGGAAAATCGTACGTAAAGGTGCTCCCTTTTTTCTCTTCGGACTCAATGCGCAAATCGATATTGGCGTGTTCGATAATGGATTTAACAATGTTAAGTCCGATACCAAAACCCCCTTTTTCTTTATTCTCCCGATAATAGCGTTCAAAGATTTGCTTGCTATTTTTGATTCCGACTCCATAATCTTTAAATACCATAACGCAATGATCACGATCTGCTTCCAACAAAACCTCAATCTTCCCGGCTTCATAAGAATATTTAATCGCATTTGAAATGGTATTATCAATAATCCGCTGCAGTTGCGTAGCATTAAAATAAAGAACCATATTATCTGCAATGTTTGACACAATAGTAATATTTCGAAGTGCTGCTACTTCTTGAAAATAATCAATCCGCTCTCGTAGATAATGACTTAGATTGATCGTCTCATACTCAAAAGCAATCCGTTCATTTTTAATAAGATAATCCATATCGTTGTAGATGGTTGCCAGAGTCTTGGTTGCAGCTTTGATCCGTTGCAGATATTTATTAGTAGGATTACTGCGATTATAAAGGTCAATATTAACATTGATAATCGAAAGGGGCGTATTGATCTCATGCATCGAATCTTTGATAAAGCGATCAAGACGTTGATTGACACGTTGAAATCGTTGTGCAAACCGGTTTAGAAAAAAGAGAGAGACAATGAAAATCAAGATTGCAATCACCAACAAGATAATGATAACGTCCTGATAGACACGTACATACGATATCTTCCCTCCGACAACAAGATACGTAGCATCAAAATATCGCCGTTCTGGCAACAACATCACCAAGTAGGCATAACCGTTTTGGACATGGTAGCCGGTTTTTTGCGTCTTTAATGGCTCTTTGATCAAACTGAAAATCGTAGAGAAGTGTTCATCATACAGTCCCGACTGAAACGATTGAAAGCGGGGATAATCAAACGATTTATTTTCTATTTGATCAAAATTTTCCATTGCACTTATAATTAAATGGGATTGACCTTTTAGTTTAAACTCATATTGAATCTCTTGGACATATTTCATGTACGTAACATACACATATGTCGGTACCAATAATAGTACAGCAACAAACATCGTGTATAAAAAAGCATTTTTCAGCGCATAGCGGTTATCGTTCAATGATGTACCCTAATCCCCGCCGATTTTGAATAATTTCCACAGGAAGTTTTTTTCGAAGATTATTGATCTGAACACGAATATTTGCCGGATCAACGTATTCACCCCATATCTCATCTTGAAACATGCCAACCGATACGATCTGGTTTTGATGCTTGAGCAGTACCCCTAATATCTCTTTTTCTGTTTTGCTTAATGTTATGCTTTCCCCATTGAAGCTAAGGACAAATTTTTCGGTATCATAGATGAGTCCATCCCCGAAATCCAGTAAATGATCCCCATGATGATAATAATCTTTTAAGGCATGCATGATTCGTAGTTGCAGTTCGGTCAGATCAAAAGGTTTACGGATATAGTCGCAACATCCCGACTTATACCCTTCTTGCAGATTATCCACATTGACCATGGAGGTCAAAAAAATGGCCGGTGTTTTATTTCCCTCTTTACGCAATGTCCGCAACAGTTCAAAACCGTCCATTCCAGGGACATTCACATCCAATAAATAAAGGTCAAACTGCGTTTCATAAATAGCATCAAATGCCTGATCACCATTAGAAAAACCCATAACTTCAAATCCAAGTTCTTCTAAAAATTCAGTAATACTGACGCGAAGCATGTATTCATCTTCTAAAAGCAATACCTTCATCGGATCTCCCCTTGTACTTTTTTAGAGACTTTATAATTGAGCATAATACCGATAAGCTCTTCTTTTGAATAAGTATTCAACCGCTCATGAGCCTCTTGTAAATAGAGTTCACGGTCTTCAGGAGCGACAACATCTTTCATGTAAAGCAGTTCCTTATCGTACATCGTTTGAAAAACGGCATTTCCCAACGACTCTTTGGCCATCGTGTCATACAGTTGATCACGGCTTAACGGAATCAAAAAAGAGATGTCCTCTTGCTCCGAATGGCTATAATTGCTGATCTGTTTTTCAGTCAGCGAAAAAACGAACGCACCGATGATCTCACCTACCCCATTTTTCATCGGCTCATAAAAAAAATATTTGCCTTCATGAAATACCGTATGTGAATTGATAAGCATATGATAATCAATTTCATTTAAAAGCTTGATATCATTTTGTGTATATTTTGAATTCGCTAAAATATATTTTTTCCCAATGCTAGGATTTTCTTGCATAAAAACAGCCATTTCATAAAATCGCTTGTCCATTAATACATAGAGATTGATCCCAAGACGGTTAAAATATTCTTCAGTCGGCTCAAAAAATGAAAGCACCTCCACAAAACCTAGCATATTATTTTTATGATAGATAGGTACCGTTGCTTTGACCCCTAACTTACGCCCCACTTCAATCGCCGAACGGGGGTTGTGGTGATTTTGAAAATAGAGTAAATCAGGACGAAAATACTCAAGCGGCATTCCGGCATAAGATCTATCCCAGCTTCGTGTAAAAATAATGTAGTCGGAAGTTATCACCTGAGAACGAATAAAAGCATTAGTGTGTGTTTTAATCGACTCCATCACCTCGGAAAGAATTTTAAACCCTAGATCTTCATCATCATTTTCCACTGCCGCGACAAGAGCTGTGTTTTTTCCCATAATCAATGCAAGGCGCAAGGCAGTCTCACGCTCCTTATCAAGCTGATTATTAAGGGCAAGTGAAAGCTGATCACTCAAACGCTCAAGCGTTTGTGAAGTCACTTCTTGTTTTAAAGACCAAAAAACACTTCCCAATACCATCACACTCAATAAAAAGACTGCGGCGATTGTTTTTTTGTTTCCCAATAAATCTATTATACGATGCATCATCCTCAGCCCTTACGCTTCTTTCCCATTTTATACACGTATGCTAACACTTCCGCAACAGCAGTAAACAACATGTCCGGAATCGGATGGTCTATCTCGACCTCTTTATACAGCGACCGTGCAAGCGGAGGATTTTGTACAACGTGTACCCCATTTTCACGAGCAATCTTTTTGATCTGGATCGCTATATTGTCCACCCCTTTGGCAACGACTACAGGAGCATTATGCTTGGTTTCATCATATTTGATCGCTACGGCATAGTGTGTAGGATTGGTAATGACGACATCGGCTGTAGGAACCGATGACATCATCCTCTTTCGTGCCGCTTGCATCTGAATCTGACGGATCTTCGCCTTGATATGCGGATCCCCCTCCATGCTTTTAAACTCATCTTTGATCTCTTGCATCGACATCTTGAGCTTGTCAAAATAGTGTTTACGCGTTATGACCAAATCGATGACTGCGAACACAAACAATATCACGAGCATCACGGCAGCCAAAATAATCGCTTTTTCTTTAAACCAATCCATCTGCGCCCACAGTCCAAAAAGGGCAACTGTCGGCAGTTCTTTGGTAAACGACCAAAAAAACAAAAACCCTACTCCCAAAGCGGTAAACGACTTAAAAGTGATTTTAAGTGATTCCAATACTTTTTGAAAACTCAGCATGTTTTTCAGTCCGGCGATCGGATCAAGTTTTGAAAAATTCGGGGTTAGCGGTTTGGTCGTAAAATTAAATCCAATCTGCGCCACCGTTCCCGCAACACCCGCTACGGCTATGATGATGGTAATCGGCAATACCATGATGAGAAATTCTTTAAACGTAACAAACGCGATATCAATAAGATTGGTTTTTTCCAGAGGGTGATTCATTAATGAAAAATAATAACGAACCAACTTCAAAAGGTGTTCGGCAATAAATGAAAACATCATCCATAATGCCAAAATAGCGACAACCAAAATTAAAACGCCTGAGATATCCTGACTTTTTGGGACATTCCCCTCCGCCCTTGCATCTTCGAGCTTCTTGGCGGTGGGTTCTTCGGTCTTTTCTTGATCGTCTGCCATTTATTAATCCATTTTCATGGATAGATCGATCCAATTAGCTTGATGGATAAGAGAACCCGTACTGATAGCATCCACACCCGTTTTGGCATACTCTTCAATCGTCTCTAATGTTATATTGCCGCTGGCCTCCAGCAGTACACCGCTGTGATATTCCCATTTGTACTCAACTACTTCACGCAGTTGCTGGATAGACATATTATCGCACATCACGATATCAGCCCCCACTTCCATCGCTTTTTTGGCCATTTCGATGGTTTCCGCTTCGATTTCGATCTTTGCCGTAAACGGTATTTTGGCACGGGCCTCTTCCATAAACGTCTCTAAGTTCTCAATGGTTTTGAGATGGGTGTCTTTGAGCATGAGCGCATCATCCAACCCCATACGATGATTCGTTGCTCCTCCGATACGAGTGGCATATTTCTCAAAATTGCGCAGCATCGGACGGGTTTTTCGCGTATCAAGGAGCCGGGTTCCATACGGTGCGATCAGATCCACGTATTGACGTGTCAAACTCGCAATCGAGCTGGCATGCAACAACATATTGAGCAAAGTTCGTTCGATGCGTAACAGCGTATGCGAATCTCCACTCAGTTCCAAAAGCACCTCTCCTTTTGAAAATCGCTGGCCATCGTGTTTATGCCAAACGATTGTAAAACCTTCCATTCGGGCCAGAACCGTTAAATACTCTTCTCCCGCAAGCACTCCGTCGCTCTTGGCAATAATTTTTGCGCTTGCCGCTACTGGAGCGGAAACACGCGCATACAAATCCCCTCGCCCGACATCCTCTGCCAATACGTCACGTACAAATTGTTCCATCATAACGCCAACATCCTATCCAAGGCAATTTTTGCCCAATACGCCGTCTCTTCATCCACTTCGATCTCATTGATAGGGTTTCCGTCTTCGATCGATTTGAGGGTCAAATACAGATCTTCCAGCGTTGTTTCATTCATCGTCGGACATTCCGGTTTGGTACTTGAGAGGACATAGGTATTTTTAGGTCGTAGACGGTTGACCATGTTAAACTCGGTTCCTACCGCCACTTTTTGCTCTTCGGGCAGCTCGGTAATGTATTTGATGAGCTGGGATGTCGAGCCGACGAAATCGGCTTTGGCACAAATGGCAGGATCACACTCGGGGTGCACCGCGATCAAGATACCCGGATATTTATTGCGGTAAAACTCGATGTCGTCCACGGTAAAGAGCTGATGAACGGCACAAAAACCGTTATAACAGATAATATCGGCTTCGTTGGGGTCCGTATCATCCCCGATGACGCACGATTTCAACCCCATCATGTTGGCAATGTTTTGTCCCAAACAGCGATCAGGAACAAAAAGAATCTTTTTCCCCTCATTTAGTGCTTTTTCAATGATCATTTTTGCGTTAGAACTGGTACACACCATCCCACCCATCTTTCCCACTTTGGCTTTGACATCGGCGTTGGAATTGATATAGGTAATCGGGAGAATATCGTCTGCTTTGATCCCGTATTTTTCCAAATAGGCAATCGACTCATCAAAATAGAGGCTGTCAATCATCCGCGCCATCGCACAGCACGCCACTTTTGGCATCAATACCCGCTTTTTTGGGCTGAGGATTTTGACGCTCTGTCCCATAAAACCGACACCGCAAAAGACTACATATTGAGAATCATCCGCCATTGTCCGTTTCGCAAGTTCCAGCGAATCGCCCGTAATATCCCCCATCTCAAACACTTCATCGCGCTGGTAAAAATGGGCCACAACGGTGACACTGAGTCGCTTTTTTAGATCAATAATTTTTTGTTTTAATTCTTCTGCACTGTATGTCAAAACGGTTCCTTGAATCTCATTAGGATGTTATTATATCTTTTGAAATATAATAGCATCCCAAATTTAGTAACAAAGAGTCAAACACAATGGAATTTTTATTTAATCAAAACGTACAATTTTATCTCTTGGCTTATGCACTTGGCGGTATCCCTTTTGGTCTTATCTTGGCAAAGCTATTTGCAGGGGTCAATGTCAAAGAATCCGGCTCAGGAAGTATCGGTGCCACCAATGTATTGCGTGTGGTCAAAGAGACCAACCCAGCATTAGCCAAAAAGCTGGGTGCCGCAACTCTCGCCCTCGATGCCCTCAAAGGGATTGCCGTTGTATTGGCCGCCAAATATTTCGGTATGAGTGAATCCGTTGTTTGGCTCGTAGCTGTGCTCGCCGTCATCGGTCATTGTTTCAGCCCCTATTTGTGGTTTGAGGGAGGCAAAGGGGTGGCAACAGGCATGGGGGTCATGGCCGTAATGCTTCCCTTAGAAACGGCTATCGCACTTGCTGTGTGGGCAATTGCCGCCAAAACTATCCGCATCTCTTCGCTTTCATCCATGCTGGGCCTTGCTGCCCTTGTCGTTGCCTCTTTTATCCTTCAGCCGACCATATTTCATGCTCCGGTGTTATTTATCGCCTTCATTTTATTCTACAAACACATCCCCAATTTCGTCCGCCTTTTTAAGGGAGAAGAGAAACGGGTCGCATGACCATCCTCATCGAAAACCTCACCTTTGAGTCCATCATCGGTATTTTGGAGAGTGAGCGGATTACTCCTCAAACAGTAATCGTAGACTGCACCATACAGTACGATTACTCACCACATACGTTTATCAATTATGCCGATGTTTCCATGCACATACAAAACAGCATTCAAAAAGAGCAATTTTTTCTCATCGAAGAAGCCCTAGAATCTTTGGCCAATTCACTCAAAAAAGAATTTGCTCCTCTTCACAAACTCTCACTTACATTACGAAAACCTGATATCCTCCAAAACTGCACCGTTGGTGTTCAAAAAAGTTTCATTTTTTAAAGAAAATTGAATAAAACTTTAAGATTTTCTAAAACTGTGTTATAATTTCGCCAAAATATCCGCTTTCGAGGAACGTAAATGCGCATTCTAATTATTGAAGACGAAGTAACGCTTAACAAAACCCTTTCAGAGGGACTCAAAGAGTTTGGTTACCAAAGTGATGTCGTAGAGACACTAAAAGACGGTGAGTACTACCTAGATATCCGAAATTATGATCTGATTTTGATGGATTGGATGCTTCCTGATGGCAACAGTGTCGATATCATTCCTGACATCAAGTCAAACACACCAAAGACAGTCGTTGTTGTCCTCTCTGCACGTGATGATAATCAAAGTGAGATCGATGCTCTACGAGCAGGTGCGGATGACTATATCCGTAAACCGTTTGATTTTGATGTCCTCATTGCTCGTATTGAAGCGCGTTTGCGTTTTGGCGGAAGCAATATCATCGAAATCGATGATCTTATCATCAACCCTGAAGAAGAGAAGATCATCTATAAAGAAAAAGAGATCGAACTTAAGGGTAAACCTTTTGAAGTATTGACTCACCTTGCACGTCACCGTGACCAAATCGTTTCTAAAGAGCAATTGCTTGACGCGATCTGGGAAGAGCCTGAGCTTGTAACTCCAAACGTTATCGAAGTTGCTATCAATCAGATTCGTCAAAAAATGGATAAACCATTGGGCATCACCACCATTGAAACGGTACGCCGTCGTGGATACAGATTCTGCTTCCCAAAAGAAGTGAACTAACTTTAGCCTCCCTATAATAAGGACGTCCTATGTTTTCTAAACGAAGTATTAGACGTCGCTTTTTAATTCAACTTATTGTCGCTTCGGCGGCACTGGTCATCCTTTTTTCCTCTTTTCTTTATCTTTTTATCAAACAATCCATTTACGATGAAAAACAAACAGAACTTATCACCAAAGCCCAAAACATATCTGCTTCAAAATCACTCACAACCTTACACCAAGACCTCTCATCAGACTTAAAGATTGATTTGATCGTCCTCCAAAAAAAAGAGACCTCACTTGAATTTACAGAAACAACCAGTCAAGATGCAACAACACTGACGCTTATTTATCCGTTTGATTTTGAACATTCTACCTATCTTAAAATTACTCGAGATATTACGGCTACCAAATTGCTACTGCAAAAAATTCTAAAATCTATTTTTATCATCAATGCCTTTGGATTTGTCGTTATTATTCTTTATGCCATCGCTTTTTCAAAGATGCTAATTGCCCCGGTCAGTGCTTTGACAAGACGTCTTGCCAATATGAATGAGCATCTTTTGCGTCCCATAAAAGTTGATCAGCTTCCTGAAGAGTTTGAACCGCTCGGAGAAACGATCAATCGATTGATGGGTCGCATTCAAAACTTTGTCAAATACCAAAAAGAGCTTTTTATCGGGGCTGCACATGAACTCAAAACCCCTCTTGCTGTCATAAAACTCAAAAATCAAGTGACACTTATCAAAAAACGAAGCGATGAAGAGTATATTGAAGCCATTCGAATCACAAATCAAAGTGTTGATGAGATGAACAAGATCGTCAGTGACATTCTCAATATCGGGCGTCAAGAGGGTGCACAACTTGAGATGCCTATAGAGGCCGATATTATCCATATCTTAAAAAAATGGGCAGGTGACTTCGCTCTTCTGACTCACAGTGAAAATAAAATATTGAAGACACACTTCGAACCGGAATCTTTTACCGCTGTCTTACAAGTGACACTTCTAAACCAAATTCTCCAAAACTTCTTACAAAATGCCATGAAATTTACCCCTGAGGGAAAAACTATCACTTTCCAAAGTCATTTATACAATACCGACATTATTATTGAAGTCATCGATGAAGGATGTGGCGTAGATGAGACAGTAGACCTCTTCGCTCCGTTTAAACGTCAAGGAAGCAAGTCTGGAGTCGGCCTAGGACTTTTCTTGGCTAAAAGCGCCGCAGAAGCCATTGGTGCCGATATTAGTATTACAAACCGTATTGACGGGGTAGACGGTACGATTGCAAGACTTATTTTACCTGCCAAACTCTACTGTTTATTACCTCTTCGAAAATAAAACCTCTCATTAAGGTAGATTTTGCTATAAATCGCCCATTATCCTATATTACTATACAAGGTTTAACTATGCCGCTAATCATAACGGATGAATGTATTGCATGTGATGCATGTCGTGAAGAGTGTCCAATGGATGCTATTGAAGAGGGTGATCCAATCTATTTTATTGAACCGGATCGCTGTACAGAGTGCGTTGGTTTGTATGATGAACCCGCTTGTATTCCCGTATGCCCGGTTGATTGTATCATCCCGGACAAAGACAATGTTGAAACAACACAAGAGCTTCTCTTTAAATTTAAACAATTAACTGAAGAAGAAGAATAGATGGCGCAATGTACCGCCATTATTGACATTGGGTCTAACTCAATGCGCATGGCGGTTGTGCAAAAAACAAGCCGTTTTGCTTTCCATATCATTCATGAAGTCAAAAGCTCTGTACGTCTGAGTGAAGCGGCTTATACCAACAGTGGTCACCTTCAAAAATCAGCTATGGACCGTACTGCAAGTGCAGTGGGCGAATTTCTCCTCATCGCACGCTCTTTTAAAGCCCGTAAGATTCTGTGCGTTGCTACTTCTGCATTACGTGATGCCCCCAACGCAAGTGAGTTTATCTCCCGCATTCGTCAAGAACACTCCCTTAACATCAAAGTCATTGACGGTCCGCGCGAAGCCTACTTGGGAGGTATGGCATGTGCCAATCTGTTGCCCCCCATGGAGGCCATTAGCGTAGACGTAGGGGGAGGCTCCAGTGAATTTGCCCATATCTCCAAGGGTAAAGTCATCCAAATGTTTTCACTCAATATTGGTACAGTACGGCTCAAAGAGCTTTTTATGGACCAAGGTGATGTTGAAGGAGCTTCGCGCTACATCGATAAAGCCCTTGACGCACTTCCATTTGAATCAATTCAAACACTTATAGGAGTAGGTGGAACGTTTCGGGCACTTACTCGCGCACTTATGAAAAAAGAAGATTATCCGCTTAAAAAATTGCATGGATATACAACCACAAAAGAGATTTTCAATGCATTTGGCGATGCTGTTATGGATGCATCGCCCAAAAAGCTGAAATCACTCAACATTAAACCCGATCGTTTCGACACTATCAAACCGGGGACGCTCATATTGCAACGTATTGCTATGCGATTACAAGTAAAAACATTGATTTGTAGCGGGGTTGGTGTTCGTGAGGGGGTTTATCTGAGTGATTTGTTGCGTAATGCCAGCGATTGCTTTCCAAGCAATTACAACCCATCAGTACGTTACCTCTTAGATACCTATGCAACATTTAGCAACCATGGCATTGAATGCGCAAGCCTATCAAAACGTATTTTTGAACTCATACATGTTCATCTTGATCTGCCCATTCACTATCGTACCGAACTTGTCATAGCCGCAAAACTGCTGCCTATTGGATTGGGGATACGGTATTATGCCTACCAAAAACACAGCCATTATTTAGCTCTTAATGCATTGGATTATGGCTTGAGCCACGCTCAGATTGCCCTCATAGCTCATTTGTTGTTGTTTAAAAAAGGGAATACATCCTCTGACTTGGTTCCAAAAAACGGCTACGGATCACTTCTCCCAGATGCCAAAACAATCGATGCCATATATACCATTCTTTGGCTATCCCATATTTTACTGGCGCAACGTAACAGTGCATCGTCTCTCGCCCTCTCATTTGCAGGTGGCTTACTGACCGTTGAGGGCAAAGAACTTTATCTGGCTCGTGAGCAACTCAAGAATCTTCCACTGCCACCACATTTATCGATTCAGTTACGCTCCTGATTTAGAAGCGCTGACCGATTGTGAATTCAAACACGGCGGTTTGATCTCCCTCTTTTTGACCCATAGGTTTTGCAAATACTAACTGAAGCGGTCCAACCGGAGAAAACCACTCCAGTGCCACACCATAACTGCTACGTGATACTTCCGTTAAACTGTTATTACCGATCATACCGTAATCGTAAAACGCAGTAGCGCGCATGCGGGCTTCCGGTACCAGTGGAAGACTCATCTCAAAACTGTTTGAAAATGTTTTCGTCCCGCCATTTTTTTGTACATTGCCCGACAGATCGTATGTTATAGGAGAGAGTGAATAACTTTGGTATCCGCGAACCGAGCCGATCCCTCCCATGTAAAATCGTTCGTTGATCGGTAGGTACCCAGTATCCGCAACATAATTAAAGCGGGCTTTATACCTTAGGATCATGTCAAAATCAATCAGTTTTTGTAACCCTCGGTACGCTCCGAATATCGTACGGCTTTTGAGAAAATCAGCATCCATCCCAACACCTGCTTTTTCAAAGCTTTGAGAGAAGTTCATCCCCTCTCTGGCGACATAATAATCGTCCGTGCTGTCGTACATAGCAGAGGTCATCACAGAGCTCTTTGCGTAACTTTCATAATAACGCAATTGTTCTGCCGTTAAGTTAGCATCTGACATATCACTGTAAGAATTTTGGGAATAGTTGTAACCTACATAGCCGCTCCAATAACGGTCAAACCTGTGTCCAACACCTACACTAAGTCCTCGAGAGGTTGTCGTATAGGTGTCATATTCTGTTGAATTGTTATTGATCGCAAAATTACCGCTAAAATCGCTATCGTTTAGACGTGGATTGGAAATATTAAATCCATAACTTTGAGTTCGCGTCGATTTTTCTAAGTTTAACCCAACCGTGATCCCCGAACCAAAGATATTACGATCACTGATGGCGGCACTGAGCATCAATCCACCGAAGCTTCCGTATCCGCCACCCAATTGGATATTACCGGTCGGTGCTTCTTTCGCCTGTACGATGATATCCATTGTCTCATCATCAATACGTTTTTCTTCGATCGTATTGGTCTCAAAATAACCGGTACGTCCAAGCGCATTACGGGAGTCTTTAAGATTGGTAAGACTGTATAAATCACCCGGTGCTAAGAAGAGTTCACGGCGTACAACACGGTCAAGCGTTCTATTGTTCCCTGCGATGATGACATTTCCGATGTGAACTTTTTTACCAGGAACGATTCGATAAATGACTTCAACGGTTTTTGTCTCTTTGTCTTGACGCAGATCAGGTTGCACCTGTACAAATGCATACCCAAGATCGGCGATCTTCGTTTTTATACTGTCTGCATCATCACGGAAAGTTTTAATGTTAAACGGTTTGTTTTTTTCCAGCTTGATGACATCCAAAAGTTCCTGATCAGCGATAACCGCTGTATCTTGAAAAACAAGGATATCGCTTACACGAAAAATATCTCCCTCGAAAACGTTGTATTCCATTTTTGCTTCGTACTTATTAAAATCGACCGCAACAAACGGCGCATCCACTTTTGCATTCAGATACCCAAACTGCATATAATAGTCATGAATACGCAATGGGTCATATTGCAATTCAGAAACTTTAAGTTTACCGTCATTACGGCCCCACAGCCATCCCATGAAATCATGCTCTTTATTGGCAACTACTTTGTCAAAATCGTCTGGATCCAATCCCGAAACTCCGTTATATCGAAGTTCCTGAATAATAATCTCTTCACCTTCGTTTGCCAAAAACTTCACACTCATACTGCCATTATCAAGCTTCTCAGTTTCTACTTCGACAACAGAATCGATTTTTCCTTCTTGATTCAGTGCTTCGACAATCCGTTTTTTGGCACTTTCGATTCGTTTTGCATCATACAATGCGCCCTTTTCTATTTGTAAAAGAGTTTTTTGTTCCTCTTCATCGTTTTCCTTGAACCCTTTTAGTTCAATTTTGGAGATAATCGGTTTCTCTTTGAAGTGAAACGTCACGGTTCCCTCTTCCTGGTCTGCCCAGATATCTTCAAAATAACCTTGCTCAAAAAATGTTTTGATGGTTTTTTCCAAGCGGATCGGATCCAAAGGTTCTCCGATTTTAACTTCATTAAGCTGCTTGGCTACGGCCTCAGAGATATGTACCATGCCATCGTATTTGATACTGGTAATATTTTCTGTAGCAGCACATAATAATGCAGAAGAGAGGAAAAGAGAAAGGGTGATTTTTTTCAAGTTAGAATCCATGGCGTTAAATTAGCCCTTATTCTAGCACTGCGATAATTAATATAACCCAAAATCTGCTAAAATACACTTTATAAAGCATAATTATTAAAGGTTCATAATGAACATAGGAATCGTCGGGCTTGGATTAATGGGTGGTTCGTTAGCTCTTTCTCTTCAAAAGCTCCCTTTTGTTACTTCCGTAGTAGGAAGTGACCACAATCTAGAACATCAGACAATTGCACTAGAGCGTGGTCTGGTCCACGCAATCGTCCCTTTCGAAACCCTCAAAGAACGATGTGATGTCATCTTTTTCGCGGTACCTGTTGATGGGGTAATACGCCTTTTACATAATTGTATTGATCTAGCAGGCAGTGATAAAACCCTCATTGATCTTGGAAGTACCAAAGCCCTGATCGTGCAAGCAGTTCCCGAATCAATTCGTAAAAATTTTGTCGCCGCACACCCAATGACGGGTACGGAACAGTTTGGTCCTAATGCAGCAATCGAAGGGCTTTATACCGATAAAGTCCTCGTTATGTGTGACCTCGAGCACAGTGGAGAGGTACAGCGGGCAACGGCTTTGAAGCTATTTCGCGCCATCAATATGCAAGTGCATACCATGGGTGCAGACCAGCATGACCGTCATGCAGCCTTTATCAGCCATATGCCTCACGTCATCTCCTATGCGATTGCCAATACGGTGTTGGCTCAGGAAGAAAAAGAGAATATTCTCACCCTAGCAGCAGGTGGATTTCGCTCTATGAGCCGTTTAGCCCAAAGCTCCCCCAATATGTGGGAAGATATCTTTCGTCAAAATCGAGAAAATGTCCTAGGTGCCGTTGAACTGTTTGAACGTGAGCTTGCTACGATGAAAGAAGCATTATTGGCGGAAGACTATACCTCATTGCATGAGGAAATGGAAAATGCCAATAAATTACAGGAAATTTTTTCGTAAATCAGATGCTGATTTTTTGAAGAAATAGACGATAAAGCTCTAACGTCTCTTCATCCATTGCCTCCACAACAGGGGCATACTTATATCGTTCCAAACGTTCAAACAATCTTTCATAGACACTTCGTGTCTCGTCGCTGTCATGTATAAAAAACAAACCTTGCTCACTTATCGCATAAGCAGCCGCTTTTGCATCGTTCATATCGATGCGCGCTAATGCTTCATATTTCATGCGCCGTTTATTCTCCACTATCGGTCTCTTCCTGATATTCATCTGCTTTCCAAGCGATAAAACACCTACCAACACAATCACTATCAGCAATATAAACCAATAAAAAGAGTAATCTTGCACTTCCAAAAGAGGTGCTATATCGTGTACCGGTATATCCATAGACTTCACAGTCGTCCTTCAAACAAACGTCGCAAGCTCACCGATGCATTACCATCGGTGTAAAGTTTTGTGTAACGAATTCCATCGCGACGAAATTGTTCAAACAACAATCCATCATGCGCTCGAACCTTTTCATGATATTTTTGAACACTTGCCGCATTAAAATCCCCTTCCAATACGGCACCATTCTCAGGATCAATCATCGCGGTAAATCCAAAAGGCTCCGGCTTTTCTTCCAAGCGATCTCTCACGACAACTGCTACGACTTCATGCTTTTTAGCCAGCAATCTCATGTCAGGTATCTCAAAAAAATCGCCTATCACAATGATAAGAGAACGTCGCTTTAACCGTCTATACAGGGATTGTGCCATAGCCGCATAATCTGCTTTATGATTCAATAACGATGCATTCATCACACTCTCTACGCTTTGGTGGACGGCAAACTTTTTTTTGCTGGCACGTACCTCATCTCGCATTACTTGCGAAAAATTATAATGGGTAAACAGATCTCCATTACCCATTGCTGAGTAACCAATCAAGGCAACTACTTGGGCAACCGATTCAATCTTACGCGTTTCGTTTCCAAAATCAAGAGCACCGTTTAACATCGCAACACTCACCACATTAAGCTCTCGCTCTTCACGAAAGACTTTGACATAGGGACGCTGCATTTTAGCCGTGATGTTCCAATCGATATGACGGGTATCATCTCCCAAAACATATTCGCGCAGTTCTAAAAAGTCATACCCCTCGCCGCGAAACATAGAAGCATTATTGCCTATACGGTCACCGACGATTTGACGGCGGGCTTTGAGGAGGATTTCGTGCGTCTTTTTCATAATTTACGGAATCGGTACTGCAGTGACAAGTTGTTCAATCAAACTATCCACATCGATTCCCTCGGCCTCAGCTTCGTACGACAACACAATGCGATGGCGCATCAAATCTTTGACGATACTTGCAATATCGCTGGGGGTAACAAAATCTTTTCCCCTTAAAAACGCAACGGCACGAACAGCTTTAAACATATCGATACTGACACGCGGAGAAGCTCCGAATTGAATGTAACGCTTGATGGACTCCAACCCAAACGCTTCCGGCTCTCTGGTGGCACTGACAAGCGTTATCATATAACGCTCTACCTCTTCATCTATGTGAATCGTTTTCACTGCCTCTTGCAATTCTTTAAGCACCTGTGCATTGACAACCGCATGAATAGGTTCAGAACTCTTAGAAGCAATACGACGGGCGATTAGTAATTCCTCTTCTTGAGTATTGTAGCCCACTTTTATTTTGAGCATAAAACGATCAAGCTGTGCTTCAGGCAGGGGATAGACACCCTCATTTTCAATCGGATTTTGCGTTGCCATTACCAAAAAAGGTGACGGAAGATCAAAACTCTCATCCGATAATGTCACCTGACGTTCCTGCATCGCTTCCAAAAGAGCCGATTGCACTTTTGCAGGAGCACGATTGATCTCATCTGAGAGGAGAAGATTGGTAAATATTGGCCCTTTTTTGATTTTAAACTGATTGTTTTGAGGATCATAAATTTCCGCCCCCAAAATATCACTTGGAAGTAAATCAGGGGTAAATTGAACCCGTTTAAAATCCAAGCCCAAGGTTTGCGCCAATGCTTTGACCGTCGTCGTTTTTGCCAGTCCCGGAATCCCCTCGATGAGAATGTGTCCCTCGCATAGCAACCCGATCAACAAACCATCAATCATCTTCTCTTGCCCGACCACGACTTTTGCGATTTCGGTGCGAATAGCCTCTATTATTTTTATCATCGTTTTCCCCCGTTTATACTCATAATTTCGTTCAATCTTTTTTTGGCTTCTTTGAGCGTGAACTTACCCTCATCCAATTGTGCAACTACTTCTTCATAACGCGTATCTGGCCGTAATGAGAGGATCACACTAAGTTCTTTTTCGGTTTTAGCGGTGTCCCAAAACATTTTACTTTTTCTCACGGGACGATGAGCCCATAACCATCGAGAAGCTTCGGTTAACATACCCCCCAATACTACAAAAAGAGCATATATCCCATACCGTTTCCAACCATTTTTATCACTCAAATCAGGAGCATCCAATAGATTGCCTGCTACATACCCTTTTTCAACCTCTATGGAGATGGGCTGTGAACGCAACAGCTTGTTCGTGTGGCTTTTTGTATCAAAAACACTCAAACTAAAAGGAGCGATAACATAGCTTTTATCCGCTACAAGAGCGAATTCTTGACGAATTTCCCCCTCATATCCCTCTTCGTTTAAGGTAAGTTCTTTGTAGGCTGGTTCACTAAAACTCTTCACGCCACTAATGTTGAGCTCATACGGAACAAACTGATCCAAATTCCCACGCCCTCGTATATAAAGGCTCAAGTGTACCGGCTCATGGGCGCGTACTTTTAACTTATCCACTTGCACTGCAAACGTTATTTCTCCGCTCAAATCCGCTGTGTTAGCCAGTGCTGTGATTTTTACAGTAGGCAATATCGCTTTTTCATCGTTAAAATCATATTTTCGGACATTGTCCCGCCCGATGGATGCATCCTCAATTGATGCAAAGGTGGTATGTCGGATCATCGCATCCAAATTGACCGTCACAACCCCTGCTGCGGTTGGGGTGATAAGTACGTCAAATTGCAGTATACGCTTCCCATTGCTCACGTGGTCATCTTGCGTCACCATGGAAGCTTTGTACCCTTGGGAGCTGGAGGGCTTAAATACCACCGTATAATCCCCTGCACTGGTGTCAAAAAGGCACTGATATCGAACAACAGCCCCTTCACCTACATGAAGTTCTTTGGGAGCTTTTAAGACACTCCAAGTATATTGCGCCCCATATGCGTAGCTTGCAACCAACAGCCATAGAAGTCCTATCTTACCAAGGCTTTGTTTCATGCACACTCCTCTGATTGATCAGTTCATACTGCGTCGAGCTCAAGCGGGCTTTGCCTTGTGACATCGATAATCTCGGATCACTCTCTACCTTTTTTCCCTCATCGCCTCCACCCCCGGATGCCATATCGCTTTTCATATTGCTTCCGCCCCCTTGTTTCGCAGGCTTTGATTCCCCTTTTGGAGAACCTGCCTCCGCTTCAAATTTATCTTTTTTCTCTTTTCGGACATTGAGATTTTTTTGTTCCTGTGCTTGCGTAATAAAGCGCAAATTATTATCGGCTTCTTTGGTGTAGTGCAAAGTCAGTGATTTCAAAAATGCCTCTCTCGCATTGTCAAATTCTTGGAGGCGTATGTAACAATTGGCACTATTGTAATAAAGGGTCGCTTTGAAAATCGGATCGTTTGATTTGATCGATTGATACACCGTAAGGGCATCTTGATATTTTCCCGCTTTATACAATGCCGTTGCTTGATTGTATCTGGCTTTTGGTGTTGTGACATGAGCGTACTGCTGTGCGGAATGTTCATACTGTTTTGCTTCATAGCTTTTTTTCGCACTGTAAAGATACGCAAAATCAAGCATACCTGCATGAGAGGAAACGCCGATCAGTGCTAAAATGAGCAAAATCCTTTTTGATACTTTTTCTCCCAAAGAGGTCATAGAGAGCATAAAAGAAATGAGCGCTAAGACCAAAGGAATATAAAAAAGTTCTTGATACCGCAATACCGTCGATTTTCCCTGAAAATCTTCTGCACGCGATTGTTTTATGAGATCCAGCACCGCACTTGTATCCGCACCCTCGATCATTTTGCCACCGGAAGCTTCCACAATCTCTGCAATCGCATCGTTTCGTGAGCTTACGACAATGTGACCGTTTTCATCTTTGAGCGTTCCATCGCCCTCACTCAGAGTGCTTCCTTGTGCCGTTCCCAGCATCACTACGTTCAAGCGCAGATTGTTTTCTCGTACAAAATCGGCTTCTTTGGCATACGATATTTCATCTCCGCCATCGGTGAGGAGAATCACCAAAGGCGCTTTCGCATACGACATTTTACGCGCCAGCTCCAACGCACTCATCACAGTCGTTCCCTTGGTGATGATCTGAGATTCATCCAATGAGCCAAAAAGATGCTCTAACAATTCCGTATCTTTGGTTAGCGGTGAGAGGATGATGGCACTGGTCGTAAACCCGATCACCCCAAACCGATCCTTGGAATCACTTCGCACCACATCACCCAGTAGCGTTTTAGCCGCACTCAAACGGCTTGGGGCAATATCGGTTGCGCGCATCGAGTAGGATAGATCCACGGCGATGATCACATCGGAACCCATTTGTTCAATAGTTACTGGCTTTTGCTCCAATACAGGACGAGCTAAGGCCACAATCACCAAGGCAATCGAGACCAAAAGCCATTTTTGCGATCCATCCGCACGGTGACCCAACCGTCGAACCGCCATCCAGTACACGGCGATAAGTCCCAATGCCAAGAGCCATAGAGGAGTCAAAAAACTCATAGGACCCCCCTTCGTCGCCATATCAACCACCCCAAAAGAAATAATGCAGGTGCTAAAAACCACTGGAAATAGTGCTCTTCCAACACGTTGTGCGCACTTTTTATTCGTGAGCGCTCCATGGTATCTATCTCGTCATAGACGTCTTGAAGTTCTTTTTGATTCGTTGCGGCAAAGAACTTTCCATGTCCATCACGTGCCAACTGTTCCAGCAGTGCGTTGTCAAACTCACCCTTAGGCCCTATTCCGATCGTGTAAAGGCGAATATTCTTTTTTTTCACCATCGCTACGGCTTCCTTGGGAGAGATCGATCCGCTGTTATGCTCCCCGTCTGTGAGTAAAATGATCACTTTGGATGCCGCTTTGGAATCGCGCAGTGCACGCACCCCCATCGCAATCCCCTCGCCTATCGCCGTGTTTTGTCCCGCCATCCCGTAGCCCAAATATCCGATCATCTGTGCAATGATCTCTTTTTCATACGTTATGGGTGAGGCAATAAACGCAAAATCGCCAAACTCGACGACGCCGATGTTATCCGAAGCACGTTTCATCACAAAATCACTTGCAATCTTTTGAACAATCTCAAATCGGCTCTCACGGCTCCCCTCTTCACCAAAACCGGATGCATTCATCGAGCCGCTCCCATCGATGGAGAGGACAATATCTACCCCATTGCGATTGCGTGGATCGGAATAATCGATCATCACAGGAGTCGCCAATGCACCGACCATGAACATCACGACCAAAGCTTTGAGAAGCCACTCAAGATTGCGCCATTTATTAAGCTTGGTAAAAAAGTGCAGATGAGGAAAATAGTGTTGCCGAACGGCTATCTTGCAGCGATACAGACAATACAGCAAGGGCAGAACCAACAACCACATCCATGGAAGATTAAAGAGCCAATTATTCACAGATTACTTTTTCGCTTCTTTTGTGAGCACAATACTATTGTTTAAAAGTGCTGTGACACAGCACGCACCCATTCATCACTTTTTCCAAAGCTATCATCGATTTTGCGTGGTCTTTGGTTTTCAATGTTTGCGCCAAAATGTCTGCTGATTTATGAAATGCGACACCCATTGTCTCAAACGACTTACTTCCAAAATTTCCGCACATCGAATTCATACTCACCGTTAGTCCCAATTTCTCGCTAGCCACCTTGGATGCTTCATCGTATTGGTCGCTGTTCATGTATTTGACGATGTCGGCCAAGGCCGTCATATGCGCTCGCATATTCGAGAGCTGATGTGCCCCTTTCATAGTCCCTTTGATCCCCAAGGATTTTCGTGTATCGCCATCTTGGACTACGTCCATTTTTTGCATCGGCATCGGTTCAGCCCCAAAACATAAAGAAACTGTAAACAGTGCCGGTAAAATTATTTTAAACATTTTTTTCCTTGTATTTTTAGTGTTAAAATCATATCTTTGAAAGCATTAACGACAGGTTACATTTGAATCCAACAATGCTTCCTCTTTTTTGGCATGAGCACATTGAGCTTTGGTCATCTTCACATCACTAAAATGGGTTTTCCACAAAAGGGTTTTTGTGAGTTTACAAGAGCGTAGATCGTTATGGACAAATTTAGCATCCCCCAATTCCGCATCGGTAAAATCCGTTTTTTTCAAAAGGGCATCCGTAAAATTGGCTTTCCAACTCTTAGTACCTCTCAGATTCGCAAAACTCAGATTACTCTGTTGCAAATTCGTCCCTTTGAAATTTGCCCCACGTGCACGGATACGGCTAAGATCGGAATGTTTCATCGTCCCCTTCCAAAAAAGAGCTTTTTCGAGGTTAGCGCCGCTGAGATTACAATCGCTCAAATCCCCCATCTCGAAAAGACTCTCATGCAAATCGGCATTACTTAGATCACTGCCATGAAAATCGGCTCCGCTAAAATCATTTTTTGAGAGATTAGCTCCCCTCAGATCACATCCGATACACTCTTTATCTTCCAATGCTTTTTGCAGATGTGCCGCATCGTAAGCGCTTAAACTCACCCCTAAAACTGCCGCCAACAAAAAACTTCTCATTTGATCCCTCGGATACGGTGAAGCTCACTCAAAAACGCACCTGCTCGTTTACTTCCAACAATTGTCTCTTTTTTAGTTCCCGTTTTATCAATAAAAAACATCGTAGGAATCCCGAAAAAATCGTACCCATCGGGAAGTATGTTTCTGTGAACATTCTTCTCGATCACGACAAAATTTTGACGCATATACGGTTCCACTGTTTTATCATGAAACACTTTTTGCTTCATATAGGCACATTCGGGACAATCATCAGTCGTATACATCATTAAGACCAATTTGTTTTCTCTTCCCATGGAGGCAACTGCTGTTTTGAATTGCTCATCATGTTGAATCGGAGAAGCTTGTAAAAAAGTGTTTAATAACATCATCAGAAAAAAAAGTTTTTTCATTTCTTTTCCCTTTATATATTTAGATTATTGTCTCCAAAATTCTCTTTTTTTCCTCTTAACCACTACTTTGTCTATTTTGACCTTCTTACTATTGACATAAAAGCTTATATTGACTATAATTCCCGTCCACAAATCATGCTAACCGAGTGATTTAGTGTATGTTGTCCCGTTAGCTCAGCTGGTAGAGCATTTCACTTTTAATGAAGGGGTCGATGGTTCGAATCCATCACGGGACACCATGTTTATTTTCCACATTTGTTGTGGCTCCATCATCTAACGGTTAGGATCCCAGGTTTTCATCCTGGTCACAGGGGTTCAAATCCCCTTGGAGTCACCACTACACTTTCCCTACACAATGTACTTTCAACCATTTTAAGCTTTACTGGGTGTCCAATTAGGTCTCCACTTTTTTCTTTAAGTTTTCGTTATTCATCCTCATTTTTTTCATTACACCTAAAATATTATTAAAATCTCATTTTATATCGTTAGAATAGCCCGAAACTTATATGGAAGGGTCAGCCTATTGATCAATTCTACTACACGTATTAAAATGATCAATTCAGAAATTTTAGATCGTCTTTTGATCACTACCACCACCGATGAAAATGGAGTTATTATCGATGCCAGCAAAGGGTTTGAACTTATTTCTGGCTATTCCAAAGAAGAATTAATCGGCAACACCCATCATATCATGTCCCATCCGGATATGCCACAAGAGACATACAAACAACTTTGGAAGGTGATCTCAACAGGAAAAGCATGGAGCGGAGAGATTAAAAATCGAGATAAAAATGGAAATGGTTACTGGAGTCAGCTTCATATTGAACCCATTAGCGAAAATAACCGTATTTTAGGATACCTCGCGATCCGCACGGATATCACTGAACAAAAAGAGCTTGTTCGCCAAGCAACAACAGATTCCTTAACGGGAATCTACAATCGCTCAAAATTCAACCTCCTCCTTATCAATGAGGCGGCTCAGGCAAATCGCAATGCTTATACTTTTTCATTCCTATTCATCGATTTGGACCATTTCAAACGTATCAATGATTGCTATGGCCATTTGGAAGGGGACCGTGTATTGGTCGAATTCACTAAAGTTATTAGTAATACCCTTCGTTCTAGCGATCTTTTTGGCCGATGGGGAGGGGAAGAATTTGTCGTTATTACCCCAAAAACCGATCTTTATTCCGCTTATCTTTTGGCAGAAAAACTACGTAATTGCATCCAAAAGTATGATTTTGGTCTCGATCAATCCATTACGCTTAGTATCGGTATCAGTCAGTATGATCCCAACAGAAGCATTAACGAACTAATGGAAGCCGCGGATAGGGCCATGTACAAAGCAAAAGAGCAAGGAAGAAATCAAACCATCACATCTGAACATCGAGAGAATAAAGATTAATGTTTACATCCCAAAATTTGACCCTGCTCTATATCGAAGACGATGGACAAATTCGTGAAAACATTAGCGATTTTTTACGGGAAAACGGATTAGGGGTCATAGAGACCGAAGACACACTAAAGGCTTGTGATCTGTTCCGAACCAATAAAGTTGACATCATTCTGACCGACTTGCTCCTTCCTCATCAAAATGGAATGGAATTCATCCGCTGCTTACGCGATAAAGAGGTACAAACTCCTATCGTCATCACAACAGCTTATACCGATAAAGAGTTTTTGTTAGATGCCATAAATTTGGATGTCACCCGCTATTTGGTTAAACCGTTCAAAAAAAATGAATTGCTCAATGCACTCAAAATAGCCATTCAAAAACTTTTTACCTACAAAGTCCAAACCTTCACCCATTTACATAACAATTTCAGTTACGATCCAATTAACAAATCGATCATTGATCCTAATGGAAATGCTATTCAGTTATCCAAAAAAGAGTACCTTCTCATCGAACTGCTATTGACGCAAAAAGGAAAAATTTTCTCCTATGAAATAATAGAAACAGTTGTTTGGGAAAACTCTCCAATGAGTATGGATTCACTGCGCACCTTGGTACTTGGTATTCGCAAAAAAACCTATCCGAATATTATCACCAACAATAACGGTATCGGCTATAAAATTGACCTATAACCTATTCATAATAACTTATCTTAAAGCTCACTAAGCATTATTGGGTGCCCCTGTTTTACTTGAAAAAATATTTCCAAATGTATATTTTCAACTGTTCTATCAACTCTATATTCTATAATTATAAATATATAATAGCATAGGGGTGTATTTGAATAAATTTTTATTATTTTTATTATTATTTTCACCTTTGTTTGCTAACCCTGAAATCGTAACGATACATTCGTATAATGAAACATACCCTTGGACCAAAAGCCAACGCACTGGATTTAAAACGATTATCAACAATACCACAAGTATGTATCCCCTTTACTCAACCGAATATCTTGATAGCAAACGTCGGAACTTTGACCCAGAGTATCAGCAAGAAGTCCTTCACTATTTGTCCACAAAATATAATGCTTATGTTCCTAATATCATCTATGTGACGGATGATGATGCTCTAAACTTTATGATTACCTACAAAAAGAGACTTTTTCCTTCTGTGCCGGTCGTTTTTTCGGGGATCAATGATCTCTCAAAAAAAGAGACCTTGGACCCCTCTTTGTATGCCGGCATCTTTGAGAAAAAAGAGATCCTTCCTAATCTAAAACTCATTAAAACACTTTTTCCTAATCAAAAAGAGGTACTCGTCATCAGTGATGACTCATCAACAGCGCAACTGACTCGCACAGAAATTGAAAAAGAGACCCTACGTTATCGAGAAATGAAAATAAAATTTGCTAATGATAAAAATTTTGAACACATTTTAGACCAACTCAAAGCGTATAAGGGCAAAGCGATTATTTTAACTACTATTGGAGGCTTCAAAGCACGCAACGGCGATATAATGCCCATCAAAGAAGCAACCCGCCGTATTCTCCGTGCAGGTGATTACGTTGTATTAACACTCGAAGATGCCTACCTCCAAGAAGGGGTGATTGGAGGCTATTGCGTCGACGGTCAGGCACAAGGAGAAGAGGCGGGAAGGATAGCGTTACAGATTCTGTTACATCCAAAATTACCGCTTAACCATGTGGAGATAAATGCTAATCGCTGGATTTTTGACGCAAAAGTATTGACAGCCAAAGGTATTATACTGCCCAAAGATATCGCATTTAAAAGCCAATTTTTAAATCTTCCTAAAACATTTTTTCAAGCATATCAGCAACAAATCATCAATCTCGTATATGGACTCATTTTTACACTCTTGCTAAGCAGTATTCTTTTTACGCGATATCTCTATCGCAGCCGAAAGATGATTACCCAACGCGAAGAAGCTCTTGTAAAAGTTTCAAACAGCTTGAATAAAGCACAAGAAATTGCTCATGTTGGAAACTGGGAATGGGATATGAAGACCAATAATTTATGGTGGTCAGACGAGATTTATCGTATTTTCGGACTGCTGCCGCAAGCCTTTGAAGCAACGTATCCGGGATTCCTCCAACACATTTATCCTGATGATCGAGATAAAGTAGAAAATGCCGTTAAAGAGGCACTTGAAAACAACGCCGATTATCATATTGAGCATCGGATTCTTAGGCTGGATGGAACGGTGCGCCATGTTCTAGAAGAGGGAGAGATTCAAACGGATGAGAATGGGATGCCGAACAAAATGTCAGGCATTGTTTTCGATATTACGGAAGAAAAAAATACCCAAATAATTTTAGAAGCTTCTGAAAATAAATACAGAAATCTTGTTGAAAATGCAATGATCGGCATCTACCGTACAGACCTGTTTGGCAATATCCTTTACGTCAATGAGGCATTGGCTAACATGCTGGGATTTAATACTCCTGATGAATTAATTGGTCAAGACAGTACACTCATGTACAACAATCCCGAAATACAGAAAAAAATAACGCATATCCTCCACAAAAAAAACCATATCAATAACTATGAGCTGGAAGTCCTTGATAAATATTTTACCGCGATACCGATCATGCTAAGTGCAACCGTTGATGGGGATGTCATTTCCGGGATCATTCTCGATATGCGTGAACTCAAAAAATCACGACAAGAGATTGATAAACTTTCAAAAGCAATTGCACAAATTGATGACACCGTAGCAATTACGGATAAGTCCGGAACATTCACCTACATAAACCAAGCTTTTTCGCGCCATACCGGTTATTCAAAAAGTGAAGTTCTTGGTAAAACATCACGTATTCTTAAATCCGGTAGTCATGATAAACTATTTTATGAGAGTTTATGGGAAACCATTTTGAATGGAAAGACTTTTCGAGGAACAATCATCAACAGAAAAAAGAATGGAGATTTGTATTATGAAGACAAAACCATTACCCCGCTCAAAGATGAAAACGAAAATATCATTGGTTTTATTACCACCGGAAAAGATGTAACGCACGAAACGCTTCTAAATCAAGAGATACAACGTATCGCTACCATCGATCACCTCACAGGCACTTATAATCGACACAAATTTGAAGAACTCTTTACGTTAGAGGCAGAGCGCGCACGAAGATTTTCGCTTCCGCTTTCTCTGATACTTATCGATATTGATCATTTCAAAGCTGTTAATGATACCTATGGGCATGATACCGGAGATGAAGTGCTCAAACAATTGGCGAACATCGTACAAGAAAATATACGGAAGCTAGATGTTTTTGCACGCTGGGGCGGGGAAGAATTTTTGGCACTGTGTCCGAGTACCGATTTGGAAAATATCCAAATACTTGCGGAAAAATTACGCTTGGCCGTTGAAGATGCCACCTTCCCTAGAGTTAACAATATAACTATCAGCATTGGTATTAGTACGTTTAGAAAAAGCGATAGCTTTTCTGAACTCTTTAAACGTGCAGATCAGGGCCTCTATCATGCGAAAGAACATGGAAGAAATCAAGTGAGTACGATAGAGAATAAAGAGTGAGGATTCATACTTTATTCTTTTTTTAACCATTCGTGGCCTATAATCTCGCTAACCATTTAGTAAGGACTTACCACGCAATCTCAAGACGTTAAAATCATTTTTATGAGCTTTGTTATACTTATCGTATTGGGAGCATTGCTCTTAATGCTTCCGTTTGCCCATAATGGAGAGCTGAGCTTCATTGATGCAATTTTCACCTCAACTTCCGCCGTATGCGTGACTGGTTTAATTGTCAAAGACACCCCCGTGGATTTCACCACTTTTGGACAAGCCATCATCCTCGCTATGATTCAAATCGGGGGAATCGGATACATGACGGCAGTTACCTTTATGGCACTGATGCGCCGTCAAAAACTTACCTATCGAGATCGTCTGATCCTCAAAGAATCTCTCAACTACCCCGGTATGAGCGGAATCTTTCGTTTTTTAAAAATCGTATTTGCCAGTATCATTATTATAGAACTTCTAGGTGCTATCATTCTCTCTTTGCGTTTTTGGGTAGATATGCCATTGACAAAAGCTCTTTGGTTTGGTTTTTTTCACTCTATTTCTGCATTTAACAATGCCGGTTTCTCCCTTTTTAGCGATAATATGATGGGCTTTAAAGGGGATCTTGTCATCAATCTCGCGATACCGGTTCTTATTATTTTAGGGGGACTTGGATACTTAGTTCTCCTAGAACTTTACAACTACCGAAAAAAATCACTCACCCGAATTTCAACCCACACCAAGATCGTCCTATGGACATCAGGATTACTGATTCTTGCTGGGATGGTGATCATCCTCACGCTGGAGTGGAACAATCAAAAACTGTTTGGCGATACCGACGGATGGCACAAAGTTTTGATCGCGTGGTTTGCTTCCGTCAACTATCGTACGGCAGGCTTTCAAACCATCGATTTGTCCATTTTGAATGATTCAGATCTCTTTTTTGGGACCATCTTTATGATGATAGGGGGAAGCCCTGGAGGAACTGCAGGCGGTATTAAAACGACAGTCGTAGCGCTTGCGATCATCGGAGTGTGGTATACCCTGCGCGGACAAACCAATCCGCATATCTTTCGTAGAAGCCTCAGTGCCTATCAGATCAACAAAGCCTACGCAGTTATTTTTATTGCAACTTTTTATGTTTTGATCTCCACCGTTTTGCTCAATGAGAGCGAGAGGCTCTCTTTTGTACGGACCCTCTTTGAAACCTGTTCAGCATTTGGAACCGTTGGCCTCTCGACTGGCAATGGTGGCGTTTTAAGCTACAGTGCAAACTTTAGTCCTCTAGGAAAACTCAATATTATTCTTTTGATGCTCATGGGGAGAGTCGGCGTCTTTGCCTTCACCGTTGTCATCGTCGGTAAAGCGGTACAAAGCCGCATTAAATATGCAGAAGGAAAGGTTATTATATGACGTATGTTGTTATAGGATTGGGAAAATTTGGATTTAACGTTGCCAAAGGATTGGCACAGCAGGGGGAAGCAGTCATTGCCCTCGATCATACCGAAGAAAAAATACGCGATGTAAGCGAATTTGTCCAAGATGCGATCATGCTCGACTCTACAGACATCCGAGCCTTGCGTGAAGCAGGTATTGCCGATGCAGAAGTTGCCATCGTGAGTATCGGTGAAGACATCGAGGCTAGTATCCTCACTGTCATGGCACTCAAAGAACTCGGTGTCGAAACTGTGGTTGCCAAAGCGATCACCCAAGTGCACGGCCAGATCCTCTCCAAACTCGGTGCGGCAAAAGTGATCTATCCCGAGATGGAGTCTGCCAAAAAACTGGTCAAAAAAATCGTCAAAAACATGCATTATGAGACCATCGACCTCTCTATCACCATGAAACTTGCCAAAATGACAGTTCCTGAGTTTTGGATTGGGACCTCCATCCTTTCCCCTGTATTTGAAGATGAGTTTGATGTCAAACCTATTGCTTACAAACATCAGGGAGAATGGCATACCTCATTTGAAAAAGATGATATTTTAGAAAAGGGTGACATTCTCGTCGTATTGGGCAACAGCAACAACGTCGAAGCTCTCAGCAAAAAAGTTTAACCGTGATTATCCGACACCTAGCCTTTCTTCTGCTACCTCTATTTCTTTATGCCATCACTCCCCCTCAGCAATGGGGCGAAAATGTCACAGGAGTCACCACCAAATTTCATTCCACAAAAAAAGAGATAGCCCTGACGTTTGACGCATGCGGGGGAAGTGAACGAAGTTCTCAGTACGATGAGGGGCTTATTGAGTTTTTGACCACACATCATATCCCTGCCACCCTTTTTATCAATGCCCGCTGGATCGATTCCAATCCCGAAATATTTATGAAGCTCTCCCAAAATCCGTTATTTGAAATCGCTAACCACGGAACCGCACATAAACCTCTCTCTGTAGAAGGTAAAAGCGCCTATGGCATCCACGGCACGGCATCACCGCAAGAAGTAGTTGCCGAAATACAAGGTAATAATGAAAAGATAGAGCAACTAACGGGCAAACGTCCTGTATTTTTTCGCTCAGGAACCGCCTACTATGATGAACAAGCCGTCGCTATCGCGCATACTTTGGGGATGGAAATCGGTGGTTTTTCGATATTAGGAGATGCAGGAGCCACTTTTAGTACGCCCAAAGTTGTACAGCAGTTACTTGGTGCAAAAAGCGGTGATATTATCATATGCCATATGAATCACCCTGAAGGTGGTACGCGGGAGGGAATTATTCAAGGTGTTGAAGCCCTGCTAAACGATGGTTTTACGTTTGTACGCTTGAGTGATGTGCATAAGAATCTTGTAAAAATCCCTTAATCACCAGCCATCACCGGCGTGATTATCATGCTTTGATTTTTTATAGCGTCTTGCATTCACCCTTTTTTCCAGCTGATTTTGAGCGTAAAAAAGTTCTTCTTTAATCGTCTTTATCTCCTCATCGCTATTACGATAATCGAGAATCTTTTGCCCCAACGCTTCGAGTGCCATATACTCGTCTTTATATAATTTGACTGCTTCATTTTTTTCCAAAAAACGAAAGTTCATATCTACTTTTTGATCGTACTGTTCTTTCGTCACATCCTCACTTTTTGCAAGATAGGACAATATTCCGTTGATAAAGCGTCCCAAGAGACGAATGTAGCGTAGACGCTTTGAGCTTTCAAGTTTAGAATCGTTCATAAAACCTCAGTTAATGATTAGGAGATATAATTATATCAATAATATTCACAAAAGGTTTTTTTCATGAAATGGTTCTCTTCTTTACTCTTGCTGTCTTGTGTTATGATGGCCGATTACAGAGTCCAGCCCCTTGATAAAAAACTTCTTGATTCTAAAATCAAAATAATTGACATCCGTACACCTGGTGAATGGAAAACTACGGGTCTGATCAAAGGATCTATTCCGATTATGTTTTTTGACGAACGCGGCAACTATAATCTAGAAGCTTTTGTGGGTAAGTTGGATAAAACCATCAAAAAGGGGGAGCGTTTTGCCCTCATCTGTCACACCGGGAGCCGTACAAAAATATTAGGAACTCATTTAGGGCAAAACATGGGCTATAACGTCATCGATTTATCCGGTGGAATTGAATACGCAATCAGTAAAAAACTCCCTATACAATCCTATAAGCCTGGATATTAAACACGCCCTTTTTATTACCTATTGGTATAGGAATTGCTTAGATAGGTCATCTAAGTCCCAAAAGGCACACCCTATTTTATGGAATCTCTGAAGTTAAAGACAAAACTCCTGTATTTACTGTTGAGTGTTGCATTAGGACTTCTCGCTGTCGGATTTGTAGGCTATTTTAATCTTCATTCTATGAAACGCAATGTCGATACCCTCTATTTTGGTTCGATGGTTCCGCTTACAGAACTTAGCTCTATTAATATTGCGTATCATCATGAACTCGAATCCAATGTTTACCGCTGGCGTGACAAAGCACTTACGGATGAAGATTTTGCGCGTAACATCACGTTTGGGCTTACCAATATTGATCAACTGTGGGCCAGCTATCGTTCCCACCATACACGTCCTGAAGAAGTCCCCTATATCGCCTATACCGATGGACGTATCGATGTCATGAAGCGCTATTTTGAAGATATCCGTACACTTGCTGCGCAGCATACCAAAGCATCCTCAGTCTCTATATTGACCCTATCAGACAATATCACCTCCATACACAACACTATTGCGCAGCTTATCTCTTATGAAATAGCCGTTGCTAAATATGAGCGCTCCATTACGATGAACCATTATGAAGATTCTCTCATGCAGCTTGCAGTCTTGCTTAGTATCATACTCTTAGGGATAATGACTTTTGCGTGGCGTATTTTCGCACAAATCGAATTACAGCAGCAGCAGCTGGTAGATTCTACTCAAGCCTTACAACATCTTAATACCAAACTGGAACAAGCTTCTTATACCGATACACTTACCGGGATTTTCAATCGGCGTTATTTCAATCTTGTGTATGAACGCGAATTTAAACGCGCTTCTCGTTCTGAAAAACCGATCACATTTATCATGGTGGATATCGATTATTTCAAACCTTACAATGACACTTATGGACATCTTCAAGGTGATATTGCATTGCAAAACGTTGCCCGTATTCTGAAAACCTCTCTCGCGCGTCCGGGAGATTTTGCATTTCGTTTAGGGGGAGAAGAGTTCGGTATTATTTTGACCGATACGGATGCCGCAAGTGCTCGTCAAACCGCTGAACGGCTGCGATTTAACGTTGAATCGCTCAACATGGAACATAAAGGAAATAAAAATACCGGTATTGTCACCATCTCGCTGGGAGCTATTTGCGTCACTCCGACCATGAGCATGAATAATGAGACACTCTTACATACTGCCGATACCAATCTTTATGCCGCTAAAGAGAGAGGTCGCAACCAAGTGGTATTTACGACTACTTTATAAAACTATTTCGGCTTTTTGAATCTAAAAGAAAGTGATTCCAAGGCTTCGCGTATCTTTGGAGCGATATCCCCTTGAAACTCCATCCATCCTTCTTTATACGCACCGCCGCATGCGAGTCTCTTCTTAAGAACGGAGAGTGTTTTTTGAGCCTCATCGTCACTAAGGCAAAATGGTCCTACAAGAGTTACACTCTTCCCTTTTCGTTTCTCTTTTTGTAAGACCAACGCATGTTTTGAGGGTTCTTCAATAATGACTGCTTTTGGTTTCGTTTCATTTTCCAAACTCCAGCCGTCATCCCACGTACTGCCAATATCCAATGAAATCTTCGTACCTTTAGACATCTTTTTTTTCTCGTGTCAGCGTAAAACGCTTTCGTCCATCGCTCATCATCTCATCAAACATTGCCAATGGGCGCACCCATAATCCAAATTCACCGTACAGTGCTCTATAAACGACCATTTTTTCTTCGGTTTCTGAGTGTGTTGCGATGTCAATCACTTCATACTCATTACCCTTATAGTGAGTATAAATACCCATTTTAAGCACGAACAACCTTTTGAACCAACGCGCTTACACCCGGTACATTTAATTCGCCTCTGTTGACCATCATAAGCAACGGATTCATACAATAAAGAGTGTTATCATACACCACCACTACGATCTCATCACCCTCTTGTAGAAACGAAGTTTCCCCAAAATGGGTGTAACGGGTAGCACCGATGCTAATAATCGCCTGTTGCGGTAATTTTGCATCTTTGAGATACTCCCCGATGGGTTCTAGTGGACCCTTATCAGTTTGAGTATTGATCTGATTGACCATCCACTCTGTGAGTTTTTCGTAAAAATAGCTGTACCCCTTGAGTTCCACATCTTCACCGTAACGCATTGTCATCCCATTTCGTTTCAAAAACGAGGCGATGCGGTAGGTGTCCATCACTCCACCATCTTCAAACTTATCAATAGAGAAAAGGGTTGAAGCTATCCCCTTGGAAGAAGGGCCCCAATTTTTTTTGAGGCTGATCTTTGGGACACCCTCTTTGCGCAATGAACAGTCGTTATAAGCACCAAACTGTTTTGGAATGATATGCGTGACGTTGCCGTGGGCATCATAGGTGAGATCACAAATCAGAGCTACTTCAGGCTCGATTTGGACATTACACTTTTCTTGTGGCAAGATGATTGTATCGCAGCTAAGAGGATATACCCCCAAATAACCTTCACAATTGGGAATATAAAAAGGGAACATCCCTTTGGGGCCATTAGGATCATCGGTGATGACCTCTTTGAAGTCTTCGATCTCTCCCGCTTGCTCTAAATGGAGGGCAAAATTTCCGGCAATTCCAAAACCGACGTAATTCTTATAAAGTTCCATTTGCCTTCGCCTCAGCAAACTCTTCATACGATCCGTGGAAATCGGTATACGTTCCATCCATGTGCAGTTCAATGATACGCCCTGCAAATGCATCTAGAAGTTCACGGTCATGGCTCACACACACAACGTTTCCTTCAAATTCCAACAGTGCTTCACCCAATGCGATAATCGCTTCGAGGTCGAGGTGATTGGTAGGCTCATCCAGAACGAGGAAGTTTCCACCCTCAAGCATCATCTTAGAGAGCATCATACGATGTTTTTCTCCCCCTGAGATTTTTTCAACACTTTTTTCTTGCTGCTCACCGTTAAACAGCATACGTCCTAAACAGTTACGTATCTCTGATATATCACGCTTAGGATCAAATCCACGCAACCAGTCGTACAACGTTCCGGTCCCTTTGATCTTATCAGCCGTGTCTTGCGGAAAATAACTTGGTTCGATCGTAGCTCCCCATTTAACAGTACCCTGCGTTGGTGCAAATTCTTCCATCATGATCTTACACAACGTTGATTTACCCGCACCATTTGCACCGATAATCGCGATTTTTTCACCCGGAGCGATGACGATATTGATGTCACTTAAGACTTTCAAATCACCATAGCTATGATTAATATTCGCGATAGTCAACGCTTCATCTCCCATAGGACGTTTTGCTTTGAATACGATACTCGGGTCACGACGGCTTGAAGGTTTGATGTCTTCGATGTTGATTTTATCCAACTTCTTTTGACGAGAAGTTGCTTGTTTTGCTTTGGATGCATTCGCAGAGAAACGGCGTACAAAGGCTTCAAGCTGCTCTTTTTCTTTTACTTGTTTATCACGATCAAGCTGCATTTGATTGGCCATCAGGGTGGAAGCTACATACCAATCGTCATACGTCCCTGTGAATTCACGAATCTTTTGGAAATCAACATCCAAGATGTTCGTAACAACGGCATTGATAAAGTGACGGTCATGAGAGATGATCACCAATGTCCCCTCATGACGCTGAAGCTCACGCTCCAACCATCCGATGGTTTCAATGTCCAAGTTATTTGTAGGCTCATCGAGGAACAATACATCCGGTTTTGGATAGAGCACTTGCGCCAAAAGAACCTTGAATTTTTCCGACGAAGGGAGGGTTGACATCAATTCTTGATGGAACTCTGCTGAAATACCGACATTTTCCAAAATCTTGGCAATCTGAACATCGTATTCATATGTCGGATCTTCTTCGACGCTGATCATTTCCAATTCTGCTAAGCGATCATTGACTTTATCGTCCTCAAAATCACCGTTGGCATAAAGATACTCTTTTTCTTTGATCGCATCGTAAAGACGCTTATTTCCCCACAAAACAGCGTCAGCAATGGTAAAATCTTCAAAGGCAAACTGATTTTGTCCTAAAATACCGACCTTCAGACCCGGTTCAATGGAGACATCTCCCTCATACTCTTTGATCTCACCGCTAAGGATTTTCAAAAAGGTCGTTTTTCCGGCGCCGTTGGCTCCAATAAGACCATAGCGCTTGTTTCTGTCCAATTTGAGATTGATCCCCTCAAACAAAACTCGACTTCCAAAACGCATTGCTAATTTTGTAACTTGTACCATACTCTTGTGCTCTTTTCAAGGTTTATTAATATCGCGATTATATCGAAAGCGAGTTTAGAGTGTCCTTACTGTATTATTGATCATCCCCATATTTTCATTTAATCCTATTTCGAGTAAAATGTTACAAATTTATTACATATCGTTGGGCGGTCATGGAAAATTCGGAAGTAAATCGTCTCACACAATTGCTCAATGATGCCAAAGAAGTAATTAAACACCAAAATATCGAATTAACCGGTTTACTTGAAACCAAGAGCCAAGAGCTAGAAGAGATCCTCGGAAACATCGATCAAATTATTTGGTATATTGATGCCAAAACACTTTCAATTCAATACGTTAATAGTGCTATTGATGCTATTTTCGGCTTTACTAAGGAAGATTTTTTAGCCGATCCTACTTTATGGCAACAACGCATACATCCCGATGACCGCTTATTGGTCAAATCATTTTTTGAAACTTTGATTCCAGGAGCATCTCAAGAGATCCGCTTTCGCATACATCGGGTCAACGGAGAGATCTGCTGGCTCAACAGCCGCATCTATCATAATGTGAAACTGGACCTCTTCGTAGGTATAACCAGCGACATCACCGAATCCAAACTGCAAAGTGAAGAGATCGCCTTCTTAGCCTATTATGATCCATTGACGATGCTAGCCAACCGTTCCAAGCTGAAACTTCAACTGCACTCCAGATTGGATCATTCGCCACTCGTCTCATTTGCCCTTATTTACCTTGATTTGGATAACTTTAAAAACATCAATGACACCATGGGGCACGATATAGGGGATCAAATCCTCATAGAAGTAGCCCGAAGATTAAGGGAAGTAAGTGATCAACAACACCTCCTCTCACGTTTTGGTGGTGATGAATTTATAATTTTACTAAATGATTCTGACCCCATTCGTATCAGTGCTTTTTGTGCACAACTTAATCAAATATTTAAAGCTCCCTTTACGATCAACGAAGTTCCCTTCTTTCTCTCTTCCTCATTTGGCATTTCTGTCTATCCGGAAGATGCGCGTAATTGTGAAGATTTAATCAAACATGCGGATACTGCCATGCATGAAGCTAAAAAGAACGGTAAAAATCAGTTTGTGTACTATCACAGTTCCATGCAACGTGCTATCCATAATTTCTTGCACGTTGAATCACTCATTCGTGACGGACTGAAGCATGATTTCTTTGAGCTGTATTTTCAGCCTTTAGTAAATGCCCAATCCATGACACTTCAAGGGTTTGAGGCACTGATGCGACTGCCTCACCCTACCCATGGGTTTATCAGCCCTGACACGTTCATCTCGGTAGCTGAAAAAAATGGGGACATCATCCATATTGGACAAATCGTCATCAAACAAGCCTGCGATTTTATAGATATGCTACGGTCCCATTTTTGTGAACCTTTTTACATTGCTATCAATGTTTCGGCTAAACAGCTGCATCAAATTAACTTTGCGCATGAGCTTCTAGACTATATTAAAACACGTAAAATTGACCCCTGTTATCTAAAAATCGAATTGACGGAAAGTGCGGTCATGGACAATATTGAGATTGCAAGCCGTCAACTGCACATCCTTAAAGAAGGAGGTGTCGAGATTTCGCTTGACGATTTTGGTACAGGGTACTCTTCCTTTGCCTACTTGGCACAGCTTCCCATTAGTACCCTGAAGATTGATAAATCTTTTATAGATACCGTAGGCGAAATCGACTCCCACAGCCATATTGTCAAAGCCATTTCCAATCTTGCACATGTTTTAGAAATGAGCGTGACAGCCGAAGGGGTCGAAACCGAAAAACAGTTCAACTTTTTAGTTGAAAATCATATCGATACTCTGCAAGGTTACTTCCTGTCAAAACCCATTAAAAAAGAGGAAATTCTGCATAATATCACCACATTAACCCCTTTTTTCTTGCCGGAAAAAGCATTGGCGTACACTATTTAGAAACAGGTTGCTTCTCTTTTTGTTATTTATTGATAAAAACACCTTTTTTAACATTGCCATAAGATTTCAACCGATAAAATTAGCCACAGGATTATGCTGGTTATAGTTCGATTTTTTCACGGAGTGCAATGTGACACAAATATATGTTGGGAATATTCCCTACGGTAAAGACGAAAATGATCTTAAAGATCTTTTTGGACAATTTGGTGAAGTTAGTTCAGTTAAATTCGTAAACGACAAAGAAACAGGACGCTTTAGAGGTTTTGGTTTTGTTGAGATGGTTAATTCAGATGAAGCGAATAAGGCAATTACTGCTCTAGAAAACAGCGATTTTGGCGGACGTACACTTCGTGTTAACGAAGCTCGTCCACGCGAACCACGCCCTCCACGCGATCGCTGGTAATATCACAAGAAATCCCTGTATGGGGTTTCACCTTCACTCTTTCTTTTTCTTCAGCCTTATTTACCCTAGATAATTGGATCAAAAATGACATATACACTAAACAGCGAGTTTATAGAACTCAACAAACTCCTAAAATTTCTTGATCTTGTTGATACCGGTGGTCAAGCTAAAATGCTTATAGAAGACGGTTTGGTTCTTCGTAATGGGACCATTGAAACCCGTAAGCGCGCCAAAATCGTTAAAGGCGATATCCTACAAATCGGTGATGTGACTATTACGGTCATCTAGATTGATTATTAATAGAGTTTTAACTATAATTGCCTATCTAATTTTATGGGCCAAAAGGGTCGGTGTACGATGAAAAATAAAAAAATGGTAGTAGTCGGTTTTATCAGTGCGATAACCATTACTCTCACGCTATCCACCTCTTTAATAGCCAAAAGCAGCACTACTTCCCAGTCTGCAGAACCCTCTGTTGAGGCTTCACGTCTTCAGTCATTGGCTAAATTTACCAAAGTACTGAGTATTGTCGAACAATACAATGTAGATGGGCTGGGTATTGACCAACTTATTGATAAATCACTCCAAGGTATGTTATCCAACCTAGATGCCCATTCTACGTTTATGGACAAAAAAAGCTTCGATTCTCTCAAAAGCCAAACCGACGGTGAATTTGGCGGCTTAGGGATTACAGTCGGCATGCGTGACAATGCGCTTACTGTCATTGCTCCTCTTGAAGGGACACCCGCTGACAAGGCCGGTATCCAAGCCGGAGACATTATCCTAAAGATTAACGATAAAGCAACATTAAGTATGAACATTGATGATGCTGTCGCTATTATGCGCGGTAAACCTAAGACCCCCATTGATCTTACTGTTATTCGAAAAGGGGCAGCTGAGCCTCTGAAATTTCATATTATTCGCGACATCATCACTGTGGAATCGGTCTACACGCGTACCATTGATAACAATATTTTGTATATTCGTGTTACCAGTTTCGATAAAAAAGTCGCTACCGATGTTAAAGCCGCTTTACTCAAGCATGCGTCAAAAAGCAAAGGAATCATCCTTGATCTTCGCAATAATCCGGGAGGGTTACTTGACCAAGCGGTAGAACTCACTGATTTATTTGTCGATGAAGGGGTGATCGTATCCCAAAAAGGACGTAATAAGACCGATGATATCAGTTACAGTGCCACCAAAAAAGCGACTATCTGCCGTCTTCCGCTTGTCGTCATGGTCAATGAAGGCAGTGCCAGTGCTTCTGAAATCGTTAGCGGAGCGATGCAAGACTTTAAACGTGGCGTTATTGTAGGTACGACCACGTTTGGAAAAGGAAGTGTCCAGGTAGTCATGCCCATTACGGATACAGAAGCCATCAAGCTCACCATCGCACGCTATTATCTACCTAGTGGACGCACTATACAAGCAGTAGGCGTTGTCCCCGATGTGGAAGTCACCGCAGGTGAGATCAAAAAACATGAAAATAACTACAATATCAAAGAAGCTGATCTCAAAAAACATCTAGAACAAGAACTTGAAAAAATGGATGGAATGGTCGATGTCACAGAGGTAAATGCGACCAACAAAACGATTATCACAAAAGAACAGCTCACAAAAGACATTCAACTAAAAGAAGGTGTCGGCATCATTAAAGCCCTCATCATTACCCAAGGAAAATAATAATGGAAAAACGAGAACTCATTTACGAAGGAAAAGCAAAGCGCCTTTTCAATACGGATGATGCCAATTTGGTCATAGCAGAATTCAAAGATGACCTCACAGCGTTCAATGGTGCCAAAAAAGATTCTGAAGCGGGTAAAGGTGCCCTTAACAATAAGATTTCAACTGCATTGTTTCAGATGTTGGCTCAAAACGGGATTGAATCTCATTTTGTAAAAATGCTAGACGATACAAACATGCTGTGCAAAAAAGTCGACATCATTATGATCGAAGTAATTGTCCGCAATGTTGCCACTGGAAGTCTTAGTAAAAATCTTGGGATTCCAGATGGAAAAGTGCTTCCATTTACTCTGGTTGAATTTGACTATAAAAATGATGCCCTCGGTGATCCAAAGCTCAATGATCAACACTGCTTGATTTTAGAACTTGTAAAAAATGAAGCAGAATTGGATCAATTACGTGCTATGGCGCGTCAGATCAATGATATCTTACGCCCCTATTTCCATGCAAAAGGTCTTAACTTGGTTGATTTCAAACTTGAGTTTGGCCGTGATGCGAATGGAAAGATCATTCTTGCAGATGAGATCAGCCCAGACAACTGCCGCTTTTGGGATTTAGAAACGGGTGAAAAAATGGATAAAGATCGTTTCCGTCAAGGAATGGGCGGTCTAAAAGTCGCCTACGAAGAAGTTTTAAACCGAATATTAAACTAGTACCCAAGAGCATAAAAGGAAAAGCATGAAAGCGATTGTAAACGTATTTTTAAAAAATGGAGTTCTTGACTCACAGGGCAAAGCGGTTGAGCATGCCCTTAGCAGTCATGGATACGGTACTGTCAGCGATGTACGCGTCGGTAAGCAAATCATCATTGAGATGAATGAAAGCGATGCCGTGTCAGCAAAAGCAAAAGTAGCGCAAATGTGCGAAGATCTTTTGGCCAATACCGTCATCGAAGACTACGAAATAGAGATCCAAGCATGAAAACCAAAGTAGGTATCATCCAGTTTCCAGGTACCAACTGTGAGTACGACACCCAAAATGCGTTTGCAGCGCTGGGTTGCGAAACACAAATCCTTTGGCATAAAGAGGACAGTATACCTGAAGGTACCGATTTGCTTGTAGTCGCGGGTGGTTTTAGCTATGGTGATTATTTACGAAGCGGTGCTATTGCCAAGATGTCACCAATCATGAAAGCCGTAAAAGAGTATGCCGCTAACGGCGGAAAAGTACTTGGGATTTGTAACGGTTTTCAAGTCTTGACGGAGTGTGGCTTGCTCCCAGGTGCCCTTAAGCGCAATGAAGGACTCCATTTTATCTCGCGTCATCATCATTTAAAAGTAGTGACGAATAACAACACTTTCTTAAAAAAATGCGCTGTTAATGATGTCGTCAATATCCCTATTGCCCATCATGATGGAAACTTTTACATTGATGCCCAAGGTTTAAAAGAACTCTATGCCAATGATCAAGTACTATTGCACTATACCGATGAAAGCGGAAACATAAGTAGTCCAAATGGCTCGGTTGACAGTATTGCCGGAATTTGTAACGTTACTAAAAATGTCTTTGGCTTGATGCCTCATCCTGAGCGAGCTATGGAATCTTTATTGGGTTCAAGTGATGGTCGTCACATGCTAGAGGGCTTTTTGTCCGCTTGAAAAAGATATTTTTTCTCTTATTGCTACTCATTCAAGTTGCCATGGGCGAACCCTCTATGTTCACTGATCCATCAGTTGCTGCTACGAATGAACCTGAGACACAAACTGCTGAAGATGAACCTGCTACAGATGTGAATTCTCTTTTTGACAATGCCGCCCAAAGTAGCAGTGTTGTTTTAGAGCATTCTAACGTCCCTGCTCATCTTTATATCGGTGAAGTTTTTCCGCTTACTATTAAGCTAACTCCGGTCGATGTTGCCTCAGGAAATATCGAATACAGTCTTCAAAATGAAGAAGGGATCCGCGTATTTAGCGCCACCCCTAAACGGGTCGTAAAAACAGACGGTGTTTACGATACCTTTTATTTTTTGACCCAGTCCAATAACGTACGTCTTCCTGATATAACTGCAACGGTAACTTCTACGGGTGCTGAATCCAATGCGATAAGCGGGACGTCCCTAGTAGCATCCACACTCACCCCTCCGGAAACCTTTGCCAATGTTTTAGCCGATTCTTTTAAAATTATTGACTATAAAACAACGGCCTACAATCAAGAAAGCAACATTGTTGTTTTTACCGCTACGGCTCAACGTTGTAACATCGGTACTTTTTCGCTTTCCAATGCCATCAAGCAAGGTTTTGAGTCCAAGCTTCCCAATGTTGAGACATCCCAAATCACCTATTATGCGATTATTCCAAACACCCAGCAAACTCTCGATTTCACGATTTTCAATCTTTCCAAAAATCGTTATGAGTTAGTTAGTATTCCGATCGTTGTCGATGATGACACCGTATCGACACAAGGTGATCTTTCTCCGACAGATTCACGCCACACAGAATTAAAAGTCGGTGCAGCGGCAATATTGGGTGTTATATTCATCTCCCTTTATTATTGGAGACGACAACAATGGTATCTTGCAGCTTCAGTTGCCCCTTTGTTTTTTGTCGTCTTTACGTTATTGCCAAATTCAAGTGTCTGTGTCAAAAAAGGGGCTCCACTGTACATACTTCCTATAAAAAATGGAACTATTTTTGAAGTCACTATGGAAGAAACCAATATTGAAGCAGAAAATAAAATCGGCGATTTTACCAAAATTCGTTTAGATAACAAAAAAGTGGGTTGGGTTAATAAGCGTGATATTTGCTCGAATTAAATGGCTCTATGCCGTCATAGTCATCTTTATGGGAATGACCCTGATGATTGCGACATTTTATCTGCTTCCTAAGCCCTATTCCGTTAAGTTTGCAGCATGGTTTATCCGTATTATTACATTGGTTCATGTTGATGTCAAAGGGATAATGGACCCCGATGTTCAAATGTTTTTGATCAATCACCAAAGCGATCTGGATATCGGTATCATGGAGACAATAACCACCAAAGACCTTGCGTGGGTTGCCAAAAAAGAGCTTTTCGACATTCCTTTTTTCGGATTGGTTCTTCGCCTTCCGCAAGATATTGCTTTACAGCGTGAAAGTAAATCAGCGCTTGTAAAACTCATCAAAGATGCTAAAAAACCCATCGATGAGGGGCGTGTCATCACTATTTTCCCTGAGGGGACTCGAACCGAAACGGGTAAGATGAAACCGTTCAAACTTGGAGCAAAAAAAGTCGCTGACACCTATAACCTCAAAGTTCAACCCGTTGTACTAATTGCCACCGCAAAATATTTTAGCAATAAGAAAAAGATATTTTATCCAGGAAAAGTCACTGCCGTATTTATGGAATCCTTTACCGCTGACAAAGACGACAGCGAGTGGCTAAACAACACACAAATCGCGATGCAAAAGGTGTATGATGATGAGTTTACAAACCATCCTCGCAATCGGTAGCGGTGCTTTTATAGGCGCTGTTTTTCGTGCGTATCTCAATGGCGTCGTCAATCATCACTTTCCCCATACCCTTCCCTTTGGAACGCTTAGCGTCAATCTCTTAGGCAGTTTTATTATAGGGGTGTTATTCGCTTATTTTACCTATACCACCTTTTTTAGCGTACAGGCAAAATCGTTTCTCACCACCGGTTTTTTAGGAGGATTGACCACCTACTCTACCTTTGCTATGGAGACATTTTTTCTACTCAGCGGCGGACATATTTTAATGGCAATGACCAATATGGCTCTCAATACGTTTGGTACGGTCGCTATGGCGGCTTCCGGTTACTACATGATACGTAACTGGTTATCCTAGTCGGATCGTCTCGTCCGAACACCAACGTGCCAAATCACTATCATGGGTGATCAATAAAACACCCATCCCGTCCAATTGTGAGACAATCAATTTCATGATCTCCAACTGATTCAGATTGTCCAATGCCGAGGTTGGCTCATCCAGTAAAAGCAGTTGCGGCTTCATCAACAATGCACGTAAAATCGAACAGCGCTGTAGTTGCCCCCCGGAGAGCTTATGGGGCAGTGCATCTAAATTGTCCTCACACAATCCCATCTGCTCCATCAGCTTAGCGTATCCGCTCATAGATGTCACGTCTGCAATTTGATCTCGTATGACGTAACTTGGATGAAAAGAGCTGTATGGGTCTTGAAAGACTTGAGACAGTGACGTGGATTTTATCAAACCGTTATGAGGTTTTACACGTCCCAAGATTAACTCAAACAGTGTCGATTTTCCCACACCGCTTGGCCCTACAATCGCTTTGATCTGGCCTTGTCGGACACTTAGACTAAAGTGTTCAAATAGCATCGCCTCTTTGGTATATCCGAAACTAACATCCTCAATGGTGAGAACTTCAAGGCTCAACGAATCTGCCCTTTGCCGTAAATTTTGTATTTATAAGTTGTCAACCCCTCAACACCCATCGGTCCGCGAGCGTGAAGCTTATTGGTACTAATTCCCACTTCCGCACCAAAGCCAAATGCTCCGCCATCCGTAAAACGGGTAGAGGCATTGACGTACACACACGCCGAATCAATAGCGTTCATAAATCGCTCTGCGGTCGTAATGCTTTCGGTGATGATCGATTCACTGTGTCCAGAACCGAATCGGACAATGTGTTCTATCGCTCCCTCGACCCCATCAACAACACGGATGTTCAGGATATTGGCCAAATACTCCGTATCAAAATCCTCTTCGCTGGCTTCGGAAACCGCAATAATATGGCGTGTTTTTTCACACCCTTTTAATTGCGTATGCTCTTTGTCAAATACTTCTTTGAATACTGGCAAAATATCTGCAGCAATCACCTGATCCACTAACAACGTTTCCATCGCGTTACACACACCAGGACGCTGGACTTTGGCATTGACCGCAATAGCGATCGCATTTTCTATATTCGCCTCTTTATCAATATAGGTGTGACACAGCCCTTTGTCATGTTTGACCACAGGGACACTCGCATTTTGACTCACATAGCGAATGAGCCCCTCACCCCCGCGTGGAACAATCAAATCGACGTATTTATCCATCTTGATAAGCTTTGATACTCCTTCGCGTGATGAATCAGGCAGTAATGCAATAAGCTCTTTTGGAAGATGATTACTTATCAAGACCTCTTGCAACACTTGGGCAATGATCACATTTGAGTTTTCGGCCTCTTTTCCCCCCTTGAGGACACATCCGTTACCGCTCTTAAAACACAGTGCTGCCGTATCGGAGGTGACATTCGGACGGGATTCATAAATAATACCGATGACACCGATCGGGATCGAGACTTTTTCGATCTTCAGATCCGCTTCACTCACCCATCCCTCGATTACACGTCCGATTGGATCTTTGAGTGCGGCGATCTCCTCGATTGCTACGGCCATAGCATCGATGCGTTTCTCATCCAGAAAAAGACGCTCTTTTAGCGATGGAGCCAAATCTTCATCATTGGCTTTGCGCATATCAATAGCATTAGCCTCAACGATACGTGCGGTGTTACTGCGAAGCGCGTTTGCCATCTGACGTAAAATACGGTTACGCTCACTACCGCTCATGGTTGCTACGATACGGCTGGCAGATTTTGCTTTTTCTAAAAATTGTTCCATAATGATTCCCTTTTAATGAGGGTTATTATAACAAAGGAGAATTAATTAGAGAGATACGATTTATCAAAGATACTCTCTAATCTCTTGCATTAAACTGTCTAGCTGGGCCTTATACTGGTCAAAAAAGCTAAAGTAGCTCTGCTCCTGCGTGTCAGTGAGCGCTAGTTTCATGTTAGAAGCAATCTTACCCAGTGGGTGCGCCCCGATGTTTTCAGCTACACCGATAATATCAAGAAGGTATGCATCAGCAGCTTGAATATTATTAGAGCGTAAAAATTCTCCTAACGTATCCGAAGAATTGCCATAGTCCGTCCTAAACTCGGATAAAATCTCACGGTAAAAATCCGCATCTCCTCCACACGTCTGAAGCCCTTTATCAATATCCAGATTTTTTGTCATCACAGCTTCACCAATCTCATCCGTATTGGTTTCTTTACCGGTATAGGCATAGATAATATTATAGAGGGACTCCATTCTCAGAGGCTTTTCTAACTGTTCAGACATTCCTGCATTCTTCATTTTTTGTATATCATCCGATGCAGTGTCTCCACTAAGTGCTACGACTAGGATGTGATCATACTTAGGATTTGCCCGAATGGTACGTGTTGCTTCAAACCCATCAACTCTTGGCATGTGAGCATCCATCAAAATCATTAAAAAATTGGTGTCATTTTCAAGTATATCTAGGGCTTCTTGACCATCATTAGCCAGGACTATCTCTATACCACTCCCCGCTAAAAGGCCCAAAAGAACTTTTTGGTTGATTACGTTATCTTCCGCAACCAATATTCTCTCACCGGCAAACTCAGAAAAATTTTGTTTTGTAATTTTTCCATGCTCCGGAACCGATCGTTTTTGGATTGTCTTGTCACTTTTTCTTCGAGTTGTTGAATCTTCGAGTTTATCTTCAAAAATCGGTGTTGTGACTCCAAAATCCCCTTTTACTGTTCCATATAAGGGAATTTCTAAAAGCGGCTCTATTTCCGGCTCTTGGATAGCTACTTCGGGTATATCATGGTTTTGTGATTGATGACTATGGGGTTTTGGGGTTGAACGTCTTTTTAAAACAAAGTACAAAACGACGATGACTGCCGCTATGGCTACAGTGGCTATTATCACTTGTTGAAATTCATTAAACATTTGATACTCTTTTTTTTCTTTAATAATACAATAATATTAACTAAATTAAAAAGACGCTAGATAATTTGTTGCTTTAGCTGTTATAAGTTTTAAAGGAAGAAACTCCCCCAAAGGGGGGAAAGAGAAGGAAAGTTAATTACTCGATTTCAGCGTCGATGACGTCGTCATCTTTTTTTGCGCCTGAAGATGCAGCTGCTTCGCCGCCTTCATTTTGCTTATACATTTGTTCTGCCATTTTGTGGCTAACATCTGCTAGTTTTTTCGTTGCCGCTTCGATCTCTTCTTTGGTTGCATCAGTGTTTTTCAATACTGTTTTAAGCTCTTCAAGTGCTTCTTCGATCGCTGCTTTTTCAGAAGCGTCGATTTTATCCGCCATCTCTTCAAGAGATTTTTCAGTTTGGCTAGCAAGTGCGTCTGCTTGATTACGCAAATCAACCACTTCTTTACGCTTAGCGTCTTCTGCTTTGTGGTTCTCTGCATCTTGAACCATTTTGTTGATCTCTTCATCTGAAAGTCCGCTTGACCCAGTGATTTTGATCTCTTGAGACTTGCCTGTACCCTTATCGGTTGCAGAAACTGTCAAGATACCGTTCGCATCGATGTCAAATGTAACTTCGATCTGTGGTACACCGCGGCGTGCAGCAGGGATACCTGTTAGCTCAAAAAGCCCGAGTGATTTGTTGTCACGTGCGAACTCACGCTCACCTTGACCTACAGAGATAGAAACCGCTGGCTGGTTATCTTCTGCTGTTGAGAACACTTGAGATTTTTTAACCGGGATTGTTGTCCCTTTTTCAATGATCTTCGTCATTACGCCGCCAAGAGTCTCAATCCCAAGACTCAATGGTGTAACGTCAAGAAGAAGAACGTCTTTAACGTCTCCACGTAAAACCCCCCCTTGGATTGCAGCACCTGCAGCAACAACCTCATCCGGGTTTACACCCTTGTTAAGTGTCTTACCGCCGAACTCATCGGATACCATTTTTTGTGCGATAGGCAAGCGTGTTGATCCACCGACCATGATGACTTCGTTGATCTCATTGTTGCTCATCCCTGCGTCTTTCATTGCAGTTTTGATGTGAGAGATCGTCTCTTTTACCAAAGTATCGATCATACCTTCGAATTTAGCGCGAGTCAATTTAACAACCAAGTGTTTTGGACCCGTTGCATCAGCAGTGATAAACGGCAAGTTGATCTCTGTCTCTTCAGCAGATGAAAGCTCTTTTTTAGCGTTTTCAGCCGCATCTTTAAGACGTTGTAGTGCCATCTTATCTGCTTTAAGATCGATTCCGTGATCGGATTTGAACTCAGCTGCGAGAAAATCAACGATTTTGTTATCGAAGTCATCTCCACCTAAGAAAGCATTACCGTCGGTTGAAAGAACTTCGAAAGTCCCCTCGCTGATCTCAAGAACCGTAACGTCAAACGTTCCGCCTCCTAGATCGTAAACAAGGACTTTCTCATCCCCTTTTGAGTCCAAACCATATGCCAATGCAGAAGCTGTTGGCTCGTTAATAATACGTAGAACATTTAATCCTGCGATCGTTCCCGCTTCTTTCGTCGCTTTACGCTGTGCATCATTGAAATACGCAGGTACAGTAATAACCGCATCGGTTACCGCTTGACCAAGATAACTCTCCGCATCCGCTTTCAATTTTGAAAGAATTTTTGCAGAGATCTCTTGTGGCGTATAGACTTTACCCGCAACGTCAACCGCAGCCATACCGTTTTTATCCACGATTTTATAGGTTACTTTATCGTGAGCCTCTTTTGCTTTTTCCTCATTCATCATAAGACCCATGATACGTTTTACAGAATAAATCGTTTTATCCGGGTTTGTGATCGCCTGACGTTTAGCAGGATCTCCTACAAGAATTTCACCTTTATCCGTAAATGCAACAACCGATGGAGTTGTATTTTTTCCCTCTTTATTAGGGATAATCTTCGCTTCGCCGCCTTCATAGACAGCAACACATGAGTTTGTAGTTCCTAAATCGATACCAATAACTTTTGACATAATAATTCCTTGTTTTAAATTTTAATTAGTTTGCAATAACGACCATTGCATCACGCAATGTTCGCTCTTTATATTTATACCCTTTTTGGAAGGTATTGACGATTTCACCGCTTTCATGAGCATCACTGTCCACTTTTTGAACTGCGTTGTGAATCTCCGGATTAAACGGTTCGCTCTCATCCACAGGCGTAACCCCGTGTTTTTCAAGAACGCTGAGCATCTGTTTTAACGTCAGCTCAACACCCTCTTGCAATTTTTCCAAAAGAACCGCCGGTTCAGCATCGATAGCCGTTGCAGCGATTGCCATAGAGAGAGAATCAACAACAGGAATCAAATCTTTAGCAAATTTTTCATTCGAGTATTCAAGCGCTTGATATTTCTCACGCTCTAATCGTTTTTTGATATTATCAAAATCAGCATGTACGCGAGCGTATGTCTCTTTTAAAGATGCCAATTCTTCTTTTACCGTTGTTAACTCATCTTTGTCTGCGTGCACTTCATTCTCTTCAAGAACGACTTGCTCTTCATTTACCACTTCTTCATTATTTTCAGTTGACATAATGTTTTAAAGCTCCTTTGTTGAAATCCAGTGTCATTATAATACATTGAGTCATATGATGTCAAGAGTAATATGCAATATTTTGCATAGAATAGTTTAGTCTATTTGTATCAAGTCTGTTTTTAGCTCTCTAACTGCTATAATAAGGATAAAAAAGAGTTCTGATGAAACAAACCACTTACCGTCTCATAACTGTTACCTTACTCTCTCTTTTTGCCTATTTTATATGGATGACTCCACCCCCTTTACACATCGATCCAAGGGCATGGAAACTATTTGCCATTTTTAGCGCTACTATTCTCTCTATCTTACTTAATCTGCTTCCTATTATCGCAGCTTCTATCATTGCCCTTGCTGTAAGTGTCTTAAGCGGTGTCGTTGAACCGTCAAAAGCATATGCCGGATTTTCAGAGAGTTTTATCCTCCTTATCGTTGCTGCTTTTTTAGTCTCCCATGCCGTGCACAAATCAGGCTTGGGTAAACGTATCTCATTGCATATGATAAAACTATTTGGTAAATCAACGCTTGGATTAGGATACAGCGTTATACTGACCGATCTTTTTATAGCTCCTGCATTTCCTAGTAATACGGCACGATCGGGTGTACTGTATCCGCTGGTTTACGGTCTTGCTCATGATTGTGGCTCCAAAGTAGGCGATGGAACGCAAAAAAAAGTGGGCAGCTATTTGATGATGACTTCGATGGCGGGGCTAACTGTCTCCTCCGCCCTTTGGCTCACCGCTATGGCCGTCAATCCGGTAGGAACCAAGATCGCTGAGACGATGGGAATCCACATCACGTTTGCATCATGGCTTCTTGCATCCATAGTCCCTACTCTCACTGCGTTTATAGCCATACCGTGGGTATTGCACCGCATCTATCCCCCGCAGCTCACCGCTACTCCCGATGCCCCTGCCAATGCCCAAAAAATGCTAAACATAATGGGTCCACTCAGTCGTAACGAATGGATTACCGCAGGTGTTTTTGTGGGGATGCTGGTCCTATGGTCGCTTTCGGGATTCTTTTCGATTGACAAAGCGGCGGTTGCGTTTGGAGGACTAGGGATCTTAATTGCAACACGCGTCTTTACGGTTGAAGATTTTCACTCCCAAGGAGAGGCTCTCAGTACCCTAATCTGGTTTGCAATTCTTTTTGCTCTAAGCACCCAGCTGGCTGAAATGGGATTCATGAGTGCCGTTGCAAGCCATTTTACGACCTATCTTGTCGGTATGTCGTGGATAGCTGTTTATGGATTGCTTATTTTGCTTTATGTCGTTATCCACTATTTTTTCGTTTCCCAAAGCGCCCACTTGCTCGCACTGTTCGGACTTTTTTTGAGTATCGGTATGAGTGCCGGCGTGCCGGGTGAACTTATGGCGATGATGCTACTGTTTGCGACAAATTTCAATGCCATCATCACTCCCCAAGGCTCATCCGCCAATGCGATCTATTTTAGCTCAGGCTACATCACCGCACGTGACATCTACATTTACGGCGGAGCCGTTACCGCACTGAATCTTCTTATCTATTTAGCCATTGGGACACCATGGATTTTAGCGATCACCCATTCATGAAAACAGCTTTTATCCGAATGGGCCGTTATGGGCTGAGAATATTACTTTCCGTACTTGCTCTTGTAGCGATTATCTACCTTTTGCTTTTTACACGCTTGGGCAATACACTCGTAAAACCACTCATAGAAACAAAACTCTCTGCACTGTTTCAAACACCCGTAACGATTGATACACTCACTCTCACCCACAATACCTTAGTATTGAACTTTCATGACGCTTTGAGAAATAGCGTCCAGATACAGGGGCAGTTTTCCCTTATCACCTTGACACTGCACGCTGTCTATCAAGCCGATTTATCCCCTATAAGTACTATGCATCTCACAACCACGGGGATAATTAATGGTGGATATAACACTATGGCTATACAAGGATCAGCCGATATTTTTAAAGGTAATATCCAATATCGTACACAACTGTCACGTTTTCATCCCAGCGATTTGCATGTGACATTAAACCGTATCGACTACCAAAGTCTCATGACATGGCTTGAGTATCCTCATCACAGTTCAACCGCACTGACGGGAGAGATTGATCTGCATGGATTAGACCGTCGCGATGTACATGGGGACGTAACATTGCTCACCCATACACAGAACTTTGACCCCTCAAAAATTATTGACGATAACTCGTCTTTCGATTTTCTTTCACTCTTTACTGATGATCAGGGCAATATCCAACCCTTTCATCTCAACGTAACACTTAAGACTTCGATAGATGAACTGGGGATACTGGAACAATTCGCAATGCTCCCTCTACGAGGAAGTGCAAATTTAACCGCTGCACTACAAGGTGATCAGGATCGGCTTGTACTCGATGCCCACAGCAATCTTGCCAAAAGTTCATCCCATGCCCGACTTCATTGGAAACGCTTACGTCCTTCCTATGTCTATCTTGATATACAGCACGCAGATGCCAATGCTCTTTTTCATCTTTTTTCATTGCCTTCCCCTATAGAAGGAAAAGTCCATTTAAATGCCGAATCCACTATCACCCATACCACCGCGCAACTTTCGGTACAAAACGGTCTCACCCATCCCGATATTTTAAAGCGTGACTATCATCTGACACAGCCACAAAGCTGTTTTACTGCCGAAATATCCGCACAAGCAGAACCAAAAACCATCCACTATCAGGGAAAATTCAAATCAGATTTGGGTCGTATGGATATTGACAACACCACTACTCACACTCAAATGCTGCACGATCTGCTGAAATCCATCCCCTAGTCTGCTCGTCAAAGGGGGTCTTCAACCGTTATAGTAGACAATCCCCCCATGAAACATTTATCCACCGTTCTCGATTATCATAATCGAACCAAACACCATTCACATAAATACGCGGCCAGTTTGGGCTATATGGACTGGGACACCCAACCAAACCCTTTTCGCACCTACAGCAGTGTCCAAAACGTCCCCCTGATCTTTTCATCCATTAATCCCCCCTATCATCTGCTGTTTGAATCTGACGGTTTACCAAAAGCGCCATTATATCTTGAATCCCTCTCCCATCTCTTGCGCTATTCGCTAGGGCTTGCTGCGTGGAAGCAGCAGGGGACGACCTCATGGGCGTTACGATGCAATGCCTCTAGCGGAAATCTGCAACCCACCGAGTGTTATGTTATAGCTGCTCCTACGGCAGGATTATCAGATGGCTATACTCTCTCTCATTATGCACCTAAAACGCATGCGCTTGAAGTACTGCATACCTTTGCTGCTCCCATTGAGGGGATGGGTGAAAACGGCTATCTCGTTATTTTAAGCTCCGTCATTTGGAGAGAGGCATGGAAATACGGTGAACGCTGTTGGCGATATTGTCAGCTTGATGCCGGTCATGCCCAAGAAGCCCTTCGTCTTAGTGCCAAGAGTCTGGGATGGAACAGTACTCCTATGGGCGTAGATACTGCGGCACTTGCAACACTTTGTGGATTGGATCAACTTGAACGCTTCCATAATGATGAACTCGAATCCCCCGATATGATGCTGTGGATTTCACCAAACGAAGTTCCGAATACGCTGATTTTACCCTCCATACCAAAACTCACCTCGGTTGCCAATATACTCAGCCCTGCCCATCACCCATGGCCGATATTAGCTGTGATTGATGAAGCAACACAAGGAAGCTATCATCCATCCACTGTTTTAGAAACTGTGCGTACTACACCAAAGCCCTCCAAAGGTTCGGCTGAAATCTTTCTCAAACGTCGAAGTGCACAAGCCATGGACGGCTCATCTATCACCAAAGAACAATTTCTACAACTTCTCGATGCCTGTGATGATCTCACAGATACCCCCGATGTACACTTCGTCCTTTTTGTCCATCGTGTCATCGGCATTGAATCGGGACTTTATTGCTTTGTCCGTAACCGTAATGAACTTGATCTCCTTCGCCAATCCATGAGTACACCCTATGAGTGGAAAGAACAAGATATGCTACATGGCCGCCTTTTCTTACTACGCGCGGGTGATTATCGAGGTGTGGCACAAATGATCTCCTGTAATCAAGAGATTGCCAAAGAGAGTGCATTCAGTATGGGGATGCTATGCCGTTTTGCCCCTACACTGGAGGAACACGGTCCGGTAGCGTATAAACATCTGTATCATGAATGCGGAGCATTGGGGCAAATGCTTTATTGCGAAGCGACGACTATGGGACTAAGTGCCACGGGAATCGGTTGTTTCTTAGACGATGAGATGCACCGATTGCTAGGACTTACCAGTGAACGTTACCAGAGCCTGTACCACTTCACCATAGGGCGCGCTATCATTGATGTCAGACTTGCTACCTTAGAGCCTTATGCACATCTCAATCTTTCGTCTGAGCATCCGTAAGCGTTAAACAGAGAATCACTTTTTTCCCTTGAGCATGAAGCACTTCGGCGGCTTCGGTCAAAGTTGTCCCCGTCGTGACAATGTCATCTACCAAAATCACCTCTTCTTCTCCAAATGGGACATACTTAAAGTCACGAGGATTTGCTAGCCGTTCTTCCACACTCTTGCCCGCATATTTATGCTGCTTCGTTGCACGTAACTTCCCATATCGTGGTGTAATAAGAGACGATTTCAAGGCACGACTCAAAATCGCCGTGTGCGAGTACCCGCTTTGCGTATGATCATCGATCCCTATCGAGGCTACTTTGTTCTCATAATTCCATTCTTTCGCAAACTGTTGCATGGAACGTTTTGCCATAATTGTATAGAGGTAATAACCAAGATCTGTATGTTTGGTCAGCAACAGGGGTTCAATATCACTGTAGGGAAAAAAAGAATAGACGGGAATAGAACCCAAAATTTTGCGTTTATAGAGGCTTGGAGTGAGAAACTCTTTTTGACAGGTGCTACAGATGTGTGAGAAGATACTCCATCTCTCGCATATCATGCATCTCATAATTAATTCTCGAAAAACTTGTTTTTCGTAGCTTTAGGGGGATGCAAGGGACAATTTGTCCCTGCCACTGAAACGGATGTATTCGTTTTAGTGTATAACATAATGGGCTAGTCCATTTTCAGAACAGACATAAAGGCCTCTTGAGGAAGCTGGACTTTGCCTATCGCCTTCATCCGTTTTTTACCCTCTTTTTGTTTATCAAGCAATTTTCGTTTACGGGAAATATCCCCACCGTAACATTTTGCCGTCACGTTTTTACCCATCGATTTGACTGTCTCACGAGCGATAACACGATTTCCAATTGAGGCTTGGATTGCCACTTCAAACAGCTGACGCGGTACGATCTCTTTCATATTACTCACCAATGCACGCCCACGTTGTTCCGCAGAGGTACGTGGAACGATGACACTGAGTGCATCCACCACTTCACCGGCGACACGTACATCAAGCTTGACCAAATCACCATCACGAAACTCGATTGGATCGTAGTCAAAACTCGCGTACCCTTTAGAAGTCGATTTGAGTTTGTCGTAAAAGTCCACAACGATCTCATTCATCGGCATGACGTAGATGAGCATCACACGTGTCTCATTGAGATACTCCATCTTCTCCTGCATTCCACGTTTATTCGTCAATAGGGTAATGACATTACCCAAATAATCGGTCGGAGTAATGACCGTTGCACGTACATACGGTTCTTCTATTTTATCAATAAACTGCGGTTCAGGAAGTTCGCTTGGATTTTGTACTTCCACCATCGTTCCATCCGTTTTATACACTTTATAGATAACCGAGGGAGCCGTAGCGATGAGATCGAGATTGAACTCTCTCTCCAAACGCTCTTTGATAACTTCCATATGAAGCATCCCCAAGAATCCGACGCGGAATCCAAATCCGAGGGCAACGGAAGTCTCAGGTTCATAACTAAGTGAACTGTCGTTAAGTTTGAGCTTGTCCAATGCATCCCGTACCGCTTCAAACTCATCCGTATCGATTGGATAAAGTCCTGCAAATACAAACGGCTTTGCGGGAGCATACTCACCCACTGGCTCTTTCGCAGGATTACGGGCGTCGGTGATCGTATCGCCTACTCGGATAGTACCCACTTCTTTGACACCCAGTACGACAATACCGATTTCGCCGCTTTTAATACTTTGCGTTTTTTGACGGCGAAGCGGATGTGGGTACATCAGCTCCAGTACCGAATGGTTGTCATCATTGTGCATAAGCTTGATCATTTGACCCATTTTGATCTCACCGTCAAATACACGTACCAATGCCATGGCCCCCTGATAGGCATCAAACCACGAATCATAGATGATCGCTTTGGTTGTAGCAGCAGGATCACCCACAGGTGGCGGGATACGATCCACGATTGCATCGATGAGTTCCCGGATACCTACACCTGTTTTTGCCGAGATAAGAACCGCATCCGTAGCATCAATACCGATCGTCGTTTCTATCTCCTCAGCGACACGCTCAGGCTCTGCGGCGGGAAGGTCGATTTTGTTGATAACAGGGATAAGAGTGAGGTTGTTTTCCATTGCCATATAGACATTGGCTATCGTCTGTGCTTCAACCCCTTGTGCGGCATCCACAATCAGCAATGCCCCATCAGATGATGCAAGAGACTTAGAGACTTCATAACTAAAATCAACGTGGCCCGGAGTATCGATCAGATTTAGAATATAGTGCTTACCGTCTTTGACATAATCCAAACGGACACTTTGTGCTTTGATGGTGATCCCACGCTCTTGTTCAATATCCATGGTATCCATCATCTGTTTACTGAGCTCACGGTCACTGACTGCTCCACACTCTTGGATGATACGGTCGGCAAGAGTACTCTTGCCATGGTCGATATGAGCGATGATTGAAAAGTTGCGAATATTGTCCATATGTTTGGTTATCTCATTTATTTAATTATTGTCCTTATTATAGCAAAAAGCGGCTTACAGAGGGACAGTGCTTCACCCATCATTCAATACAGACTCAGCAAAATACAACCGATGAATCACTATAATCTAGTCATAAATTCACTTTAAAGATGCACATGAAAAAGAAAGCTGCAATCGACGTCTGTCTTTTCCCCGCCGCAGGATATGGAACACGTTTTTTACCGGCAACCAAATCGATGCCAAAAGAGATGCTTCCAATCCTCACCAAACCTCTCATTCAATACGGTGTCGAAGAAGCGATGAATGCCGGCATGAATACGATGGCAATTGTCACAGGACGAGGAAAACGGGCAATCGAAGATCACTTTGATATCAGCTATGAACTGGAACACCAAATCAAAGGAACTTCCAAAGAAAAGATGCTCGCCGACATCCGCCACATCATTGACAAATGTATTTTTTCTTACACCCGTCAAATCGAGATGAAAGGGCTTGGTCACGCTATTTTAACCGGTAAACCACTCATCGGGTATCAACCATTTGCCGTTATCTTAGCCGATGATTTGTGTGTCAGTGAGTCCGAAGGAGTTTTATCTCAAATGGTCACACTGTATGAAAAATACCAATGCTCGATTGTCGCTATCGAAGAGATCGATCCTCAACATACCGATAAATATGGTGTTATTGCAGGTGTCGAGATTGAACCAGGTATTTTTAGGGTCAGTACGATGGTTGAAAAACCCTCACCTGCCGATGCTCCAACCAACCTTGCCATCATCGGACGTTATATTCTCACCCCCGATATTTTTGATATACTCCAACAGACCAAGCCCGGTAAAGGGGGAGAGATCCAAATCACCGATGCACTCATGGAACAAGCTCGTGAAGGTAATGTCATTGCTTATAAGTTTAGCGGTAAACGCTATGATTGCGGCAGTATTGACGGTTATGTACAAGCTACCGTCGAACTGTATAATGAGATGACAAAAAAATAAAAAGAAGATTCTCTAAAGTGGTCCTTTAGAGAGAAAAAAAAGAGTTTAACTAAAAAGAGAGTTAACACTTTCGTTGTGGTAAACACGACGAATGACTTCTGCAAACAGTGGAGCAACACTGATAACTTTAATCTTATCACTATGACCGCGAAGAACAAGCGTGTTAGAAACGACAAGCTCATCAAGCTCACCGTTATTAATATTATCATATGCGTTACCGCTAAGAACAGCGTGTGTGGCACATGCCATAACGGAGTTTGCTCCACGCTTTTTAAGTGCTGAAGCCGCTTTGACCATCGTTCCCGCCGTATCCACCATATCATCGATCATAATGACATCTTTACCCTCGACATCCCCGATGATGTTCATCACTTCAGATTCATTTGCTTTTTCACGGCGCTTATCGACGATTACCATTTCAAGACCGAGTTTTTCAGCAAAATAACGAGCCCGCGCAACCCCTCCAATATCCGGAGAGGCAATAACAGGGTTGGCAAGGTTTTTCGTACTGATATACTCTTGAAAAATAATAGAACCATAAAGGTTATCAACCGGAATATCAAAAAAGCCCTGGATTTGACCCGCGTGCAAATCAATCGTGACTACACGATCCACCCCTGCTTTTTCAAACATATCTGCAACAAGCCGTGCCGTAATAGGAACACGAGGCGCAGCTTTACGATCTTGTCTAGCATACCCGAAATAGGGAACAACTGCCGTGATTGAACTGGCAGATGAACGGCGCAATGCATCGGTCATGATCAACAATTCCATTAGATTGTCATTGGAAGGCGCACCGGTGCTTTGTATAATAAATACATCACGTCCGCGAACGCTTTCAGCAATCTGAACGTTTATCTCACCGTCGCTAAAGCGCTTTATTTCCGCCTTTGAAAGGGGGACATCGAGTGTTTTACAGACTTCGACCGAAAAATCGGTACATGCTGAACCGCTGAAAATTTTATATCCGCGCATGCGCTCATCCTCTTGACCTAAATTAAGTAACGTCATTGTAACACCGACTCACTTAGCATGGGGTTAAAACTATGTTCGATAGTCCGCATTGATTTTGACATATTCGTGACCTAAATCACACCCATATGCCGTAAAATGCCCATCATTTATCCCTATATCACAATGGATCGTAAAAGCATTTTTTTGCATCACTGCAGCAGCAAGAGGTTCAAGTACCGCATCAAAAAGAAGTTCTCCCTTGCGATAGACACACACGTCATCAAACCAAATACTCAAGGTACTCTCATCACACTCAATACCGCTGGCACCAACTGTAGAGGCAATACGCCCCCAGTTAGGATCTTCGCCAAAAAGAGCTGTTTTTACAAGCAACGAATTACTTAAAGCTTTTGCCGCAATCTCTGCTTGGGCATTATCTTGTGCACCGGTCACTTTATAAGTCACCAACTTCGTCGCTCCCTCGCCATCACGTACCATCTCTTTGGCTAAGAAGAGCATGATCGCTTCCAGCGCTTCTTTGAACGCTTGAGGATGAAAACTACCGCTTTGCCCATTCGCCATGAGTAGCACCGTATCATTGGTTGAAGTATCCCCGTCCACACTTGCCGCATTGAATGTCGTTTTAGTGCATTCATCTAAAAAAGTCTGCATCGTTACTTGATCAACCGAAGCATCAGTAGTGATGAAACACAGCATTGTGGCCATCGCAGGATTGATCATTCCTGCACCCTTTGCCATTGCACCGATACGAAATGATTTTCCACCCTCCAGCTTTACCTCAAACGCAATACGTTTTGCAAAAGTATCCGTCGTCATAATCGCTTCGGAGGCATTTTTCCCCTCACGCGCGGACAAGTCAAAATTCATCGCACCTTCAATGATCTTGGCTTTTGGAAGACGTACACCGATCACCCCCGTAGAACTCATAACCGGATGCTGTATCTGAGGAAATTTTGCACTTAGAGCATTCAAGACTTCATTAATATCCTCAATACCTGAGGGACCTGTCATCGCATTCGCATTTTTTGCGTTAATAAGAACAAAGTTTCCCTCAAACTGCCCTTTTTTACGAAAGTGGCGAATCGGTGCTGCTGTCATTTTATTGGTCGTAAAAACTGAGGCTATTGCACATGGAGTATCCGCATAGACGAAAGCGAGGTCTTTAGCACCCTCTTTTTTCAATCCGATATGAATTCCATCCGCATAAAAACCTTCCGCAGCACATACACCGCCATCAATACTTTCAATTTTATACATGAAAAAAAACTCCTAAACACTAAGTAATATATTATAGTCTTAGAACATTGGATTACGGTTTAAACAGAGGAAAATTATTAAGAGAAAAGTTAAAGAGAAAGTTCGGGAAATATCCCGAAATGCGTGGGGCACCACGCGGGAAGTTACGAATCTTTTTTAAGAGTACGAAGCTCGGAAGCAGCGATTCTGATTTTTTTCGTTGTTCCGTCTTCAAGCGTAATACGAACAGTACGAAGATTTGGTAAAAAACGACGTTTTGTTCTATTTTTAGCGTGAGAAACGTTGTTCCCGCTCATTGGGCCTTTACCGCTAATAGCACATCTTCTTGCCATTTGAGGCTCCTTGCGTAAATTTAGGTTGCGAATACTACCTTATTAAACCCAAAGGCTACCTTAAAAGTACCACTTATCCAATTCTTTTCTTTGATCAAAGTGATTTCAAGAATGTTTTAATTTTCTCTCACTACAATAAAACAAAAATATTGGATAACTAAAATATCGTGATTACATCAGACGAAATAGAATCGTATATTCAAAATATTCCTCCGGCACCTGCTGTTGTCCAAGAGGCTCTCAATCATGCCCGTGCCGGTGATTTAACAAAAGCATCCAAATGCGCTTCTGAAGATCCGGCGTTGAAGCTTTATCTCAAGACACTCATGAATCGTCCTATATACGGATTTCGAAATGAGGTTTCCGATGTTGCCCAAATTTTTGGGATACTCGGACTTGGCGCATCACAGCAAACCCTTTACAATTATCTTCTAAGTTTACTGACCCCAAAAAAATGGGAGCTTTTTTCACTCAACAATCATCAGTTTTACGATCTTCAAGCTTCCATCAGTAAGCATTGGGAAGCTATTTTAACCCATCTTAAGATCAACGATAAAGAGATACAAAGTGCAATTACCCTAATCCCAGCCAGCATTATTGTGTGTGAATCTCTCTTTGCATCACGTAAAGCAGAAGTAGCCCAATTACGCTCGGTCAAGGCGCTTGATTTCAACACCATTCTTTTTCGTATGAGCGGCAGAGATTTATTTGATCTTTCAGGTGAAATCGCGCGTAAATGGGAAATGCCCGATCGAATTGTCACCCTTATCCGATCCGCTTCAGGAACGGTTGAAGATCTTACCGGACAAGAACGTGTCTTAGCACAATGGATGCATCTTTTACTCTTCTATGAGCTTAGCCAACCTGCATACGTAAGCGCAGGGCTTAATGAGTTTATTGATTTTAAAATCGAATTTGTCCAAAACATTTACGAATCTTTTGCACAGGTGGTTCAGAATACATGAGAGCCGTAGTCAAAGGGCGTGTCGGAATTTTTTATTTACAGGGTTTCCTGGATGGAAATAACGCACCCAGTTTTTTAACCCTTGAGGATATCAAAGCAACTGAAGAGCTCAATATCGATATGCTTCTTGTCTCACTCAAAAAAGTGATCTTTTTTAATAAAAATGGTCTGGACGTATTTGTTAAACTGTTAGCTAATGTCCGTGATCAAAAACATATCATCGTCGGCTTTTGCGATTATGACCACACAAAATATATGTCCATTAATGCTTTTTACAAAGATAATGCCTCTTTTTCACTTTTTAAAACTCAAGAAATCGCTGAGCTATTCACCTCCAGCAACAAAAGCGAATCCCGAACTGTTTTACTTTATAACGAAGATCCTTCACAACGCTCAGCGATGGCGATTGAACTCTTTGATTACGGTCACAACCCTATCATGGCACAAAGTAAAGTGGAATTTGAAGAGAAAAAGAAAAATGACAGCCTCTACTATGCCATCATCGAAGATACCAATCTTGGACTTTATGGACAAAAAGTAGCCACCAGAGTTACCGGAAATGCTATCATTTATACAATTTCTCAGTTTTTAGATGCCGAGATCAACGATACGTTTAATCTCTCCTACCATCAAAACTCGCTCAATGTCGGCTTTCGACTTTTCATTTTTGATGCTTACAAAGTCATCTCTATGAATATTCATGCCCTCAATTTTTTCACCAAATTAGCCTCTGCCGCTGCGGAATACAATGCATCGATTTGTTTTGTAGGTCTCTCATTTGAAAAAACTCCCGAATCCTTCAAAAATGATCTTGAAGATGCCGGACTTATGTTTTTTGACAACATGGACGACATCCTTAAAAATAAAGATCTTTTACAAGAGTTGGGCGGCGGCGGTGGAGCGGCAGCGAAACAAAGCCGTTCTTTAAACAAAGTACTTGTCAATGAACTGCCCCATTTTATAGACGCTACTGTCTCCACCATCGCCATGATGACCAATGCGGAAGCCGTGAAAAACTCCGTCAATATTCAACCCTTAAGCATACCGACAACAAACAATCAATATGCCAGTTCAATCGGTTTTTATGGAGACATTGATGGTTTGATCATTCTCATTTTTCCTAAAACCATTGCAAAAAAAGCATGTGAACTTTTGATCGGTGATGCGAATGCCAGCGAAGAAGAAATTCTCGACTCTTTAGCAGAGTTTGTCAACATCATTGGTGGTCGTGCCAAAGTTTTACTCTCCGGAAATAAGCACAGACTTGATATTACTCTACCTCGTACCTATGCTGATGTCAATACTCTTCTAGAGATTGCGCACAATAAAAAAGGGGTTCAAGTTGACCTTAGTTTTGAGGGTGAGCACTTTATCTTTTTCTTGACACGATAAATAACGCTCCCTTTTTCGCTAAAATAGCATAAAAATATTCAAGGGTCTTATCATGCTCGTCGCCCCAAGCATTCTCTCCGCCGATTTTGGAAATCTAGCACGCGATGTACGTGCCATCTGCGATGCCGGATGTGATCTCGTTCACGTAGATGTTATGGACGGACATTTTGTCCCCAACATGACCATTGGGCCTGTAGTCGTAGAAGCCATTGCAAAAGCAGCTACTAAACCGCTTGATATCCATCTTATGGTTGAGAACAACTCTTTTTTTGTTGACTTATTTGCGCCGTTGAAACCACAATACATCTCTTTTCACATCGAAGAAGAGAAAAACGCTCATCGGCTCGTACAAAAGATCCGCTCTTTAGGAATTAAACCTGCCGTTGTTCTCAATCCTCATACCCCTGCAGAATCCATCGAGTATTTGCTGGGTGATTTGGATATGGTTCTTGTCATGAGTGTTAACCCAGGCTTTGGCGGTCAGAAGTTTATTCCGACAGTTGTAGAAAAAATTAAACGGCTTAAAGTACTACGTGACCGCATCAACCCATCATGCCTGATTGAAATCGACGGAGGTGTCGGAAGTTCCAATATTCAACTATTAAAAGATGCCGGAGTCGATGTCTGTGTTGCGGGAAGCTATGTTTTTGGTGCCAATGATTATAAAACCGCCATTGACAGCCTTCGCGTATGAGAGTAAAAATTTGCGGCATAACGTCTCTAGCGGATGCACAATGTGCCATTGATGCAGGGGCTGATGCACTTGGATTTGTTTTCTATCCTCAATCTCCACGATATATTACCCCTGAAGCTGCACGCCATATCATTGACTCTCTTCCACCGTTTATTGAAAAAGTAGCCCTCTTTGTCAATGAAACTCCCGAACTGATCAAAAGTATCTGTTTATTATCGGGTTGTACTCTTGCCCAAATACATTTTGACGTATCAGAAGATTTTTTTAAAACGCTTGGGTTTCCTTCATTACGAGTCATCCGTGCGCAATGTCAAGAAGATATTCTCCAATACAGTGATCACTATCGACTTATTGATGCCTATTGCGATAGCTTTGGCGGCAGTGGAAAACGGCTCAACATAGAGTGGTTTGAAGGGGTTGACTGCTCGAAAATCATTCTTGCCGGAGGATTAGACCCTCTTAATGTTGCTTCCCTTAAGCCTTATGGATTTTACGGTGTTGATGTCAGCAGCGGTGTTGAAGCCTTTAAGGGGAAAAAAGATCCCCTTTTGGTCCAATCCTTTATCCTTGCGGCTAAATCGTGAAACTTGATCCAAAGCTTTTTGCACGTCTTACTAAAAAAGGGGTTCCCAAAGAGGAATTTGAAGCACTGTTGCCACAGCCAAGTGCATTAACTCTGGAATTATTGCAGGCTCAAGGATTGAGTCTTGTTCTCAAAGATAACACCTATTGCTTAAGCAGTACTTTTACGAGTGTTTCGGAGACACTATTTTGTATTGTCGATGTTGAGACAAATGGTTCTAAACCCTCCCGTGATCAGATTATTGAAATAGGTGCCGTAAAAATGCAAAACGGTACTATCATCGATACCTACGATAGTTTAGTGTATGCAACCGATATCTCAAAACAGATACAAGAAATAACCGGAATCAGCGTAGAGCAAACCCTCAAAGCCCCAGCGTTAGCTAAAGTAATGCATGAATTTCGCCTTTTTTTAGGAGATTCTGTCTTTGTAGGTCATGATGCAAAGTTTGATTATAATTTTGTATCTGCGATGATGGAGAGAGTCGGATTGGACGCATTGCTCAATCGATCGTTGTGTACCATTGATCTAGCAGAACGCACTATTGAAAGCGAACGATACGGGCTGGCATATCTTAATGAACAGCTAGAGCTCTATCGCGAGGCAACGCATCATCGTGCACTCTCAGATGCCATGACCACGACCAAGCTTCTCAAAAAGACTTTGCCTTTGATCCCAAAAACCATACATACATGCGAAGAGTTGATTACTTTTTCAAAAGAGGCAAAACGGCTCAAACGACTCAAGCCGGTTATCAAAAAGATCGAAGAAGAGAGTCCAACTTATTCGGAGTAGCGTCCTACACCTGTTAGACGATTGTAGCGTTGTTCAAGACGATCAGCATCGCTGAGTTTTCGGAGCGTTCCAATCTGCCCCAAGAAATAGGACTTGATCGCTTCTGCAGCTCCGACTTTGTCTCTGTGAGCACCAATAAGCGGCTCATCAATAATATCATCAATTAGATCCAGTTCTTTCAAATCAGCACTCGTGATCTTAAGAGCCTTAGTAGCTGCTTCCACTTTAGACGGATCGTTCCACAAAATAGCAGAACACCCTTCCGGAGAGATGACACTAAAGACCGAATAACGCATCATCGCAAGCTTATCCGCAACGCCGATTGCCAAAGCACCACCGCTTCCACCTTCACCGATGACGACTGAAACTGTAATGGTATTCAAATTGGAAAGCTCTAAAAGATTACGGGCAATCGCTTCGCTTTGATTGCGCTCTTCTGCACCAAGACCTGGGTAGGCACCCGGAGTATCAATGAGCATCAAAAGAGGTATTTTAAACTTTTCCGCCATTTTAGCGACACGAAGTGCTTTTCGATACCCTTCAGGATTTGGCATTCCAAAATTACGCTTAAGCTTGTTTTTGGTACCGCGCCCTTTTTGCTCACCGATGATCATCACGCGCTCTTCACCGATATAACCGATGTAGCACACAATAGCAAGATCATCACGAAAATGGCGATCCCCATGCAGTTCGTATTTTTTATCAAGCAACAGGTTAATGTAATCGATCGCATAAGGACGATCTTGATGACGCGCCAATTGCAATTCCTGATAAGGGGAAAGGTTTGCGTAGGTTTTAGTAACCTCTTTTTCAAGATCACCCTTGAGAATATCAACTGCATGATGATCGTAACGGATCTCAGCAGCTATGATATCCTCTTGAATCTGGCAAATCTTTTGTTCAAAATCAAGATAGGTAGCCAATGGAAGCCTTTAGATTTTTTTGAAAATAACGACGCCGTTTGTGCCGCCAAATCCAAATGAGTTGCTCATAACAATGTTCAATTCTGCTTTACGTGCGACGTTAGGGACAATATCCAAATCACAGTTTTCATCAGCATTCTCAAAATTAATTGTTGGAGGGATAATACTATCACGCATTGCCATGATACCGACAACTGCCTCAATACCGCCAGCTGCACCTAGACAATGACCTGTTTGTCCCTTAGTGGAACTAATTGGAGGACAGTTCTCTTTTCCTCCAAATGCTTCTTTGATCGCAGCTGTTTCGTTTTTATCATTGGTTGGGGTACTGGTACCGTGCGCATTGATATAATCAATTTTTGGATTGCCTGCCATTCTCAAAGCTGCTTTCATAGCACGCAAAGGGCCTTCTAAGCTTGGAGAGGTAATATGACTTGCGTCACCGCTTTCTCCAAATCCGATTAATTCTGCATAAATATGTGCCCCGCGTGCAACTGCCGCATCATACTCTTCCAAAACCAATGCAGCTGCACCCTCACCCATGACAAATCCATCACGCTGTGCATCAAAAGGGCGAGAAGCGTGCTTTGGATCATCATTGCGAGTTGAGAGTGCTTTCATCGATGCAAATCCGCCTACACCTACACCCGTGATCGCTGACTCTGCCGCGACAACCAACATCTGGTCTGCTCCACCTGTCATGATGGTCTTAGCAGCTTCACTAATCCCGTGAGTACCTGCTGCACATGCGGTTACACATGAGAGGTTAGGACCTTGCAAACCGTGATCAATCGTTACAAAGCCGCCTAGCATATTTACCAAAGCTCCAGGGATAAAGAAAGGGGAGATACGACGTGCACCCTTGGTCTCCAAAATAATAGAGCTTCTCTCGATTGATGGAAGACCGCCGATACCTGATGCTGCACTTATTCCAAAACGTTCTTTGTCAAACCCTTCCGGAAACTTAGCATCCGCCATCGCTTCTTGTGCCGCTTTTAGACCAAGATGGATAAAGCGGTCTGCTTTTTTTACCTCTCTAGCATCCATAACGGTTTCAGGATCAAAATTTTTAACTTCACCGGCGATTTGAGCGCTTTGTGTAGAAGGATCAAAAATGGTAATCCTATCAATACCGCATTCTCCATCACAAATGGCTTTAAATGAGCTCTCTTTATCATGACCTACTGCATTGATCATGCCCATACCGGTTACTACTATTCGTTTCACATCTTCTCCTGTGCGTCGCTAATCTTAGAGATTTTTTCGTCATTATCTAGAATATTGAAAAAAAACATCTAAGACCAGTTTAAAATAATGGAATACCAAGGCAAAAAAAGCCTTGATAAAAGGACTATTTTTTACCTTCGATGTAATTGATTACATCTTGAACTGTTTGGATTTTTTCTGCTTCATCATCAGGAATTTCGATATCGAACTTCTCTTCAAGAGCCATTACCAACTCAACAACGTCAAGGCTGTCTGCACCAAGGTCTTCTACGAATTTAGAATCCGCTTTCACTTCGTCCGGGTTAACACTTAGTTGTTCAACCACTACTTCTTTAATATCTTCCAATAGCGCCATAATAGCTCCTGTTTTAATGAGTAAAATCGTAAAATTATAGCATATTTAGCTTAAGTGGCAAAATATTGCCCTTAAGACTTTTTACATGAACATCCCGCCATTGACTTTTAAAGTCTCACCCGTGATGTAGCTTGAGTGATCACTGAGCAAGAAAGCAGTCGCTTCTGCTACTTCTTTAGGCTCACCAAAACGTCCCATCGGAATTTTGGATGTGAAGCTAGCTTTGATATCATCACTAAGAACATCGGTCATATCGGTTGCAATAAATCCTGGTGTCACCGTGTTGTATCGAATACCGCTGGTTGCCGCTTCTTGTGCAAAGCTTTTGGTCATTGCGATCACGCCGCCCTTTGAAGCTGCATAATTCGTTTGACCCGCATTTCCTGTTTCACCGACAATAGATGCGATATTGACGATTGCCCCAAATTTTTGTTTACGCATTGCTTTAAATGACTCACGACATCCGACAAACGCCGACAGCAAGTTAGCATTGATAACCGCCATGAAATCTTCACTTTTCATACGAAGTGACAAACCGTCTTTCGTAATCCCTGCGTTATTAACCAAATAAGAGAGTTCTCCATCCGCATCCACAATGGTTTTGATCGCATCCACAAATGCCGCTTCATCCGCTACATCAAATCCGATAACCGCTGCAGTGCCGCCTTCCGCTTCGATTTGCGCTTTAACGGCGTCTGCTGCATCCGCACCGCTACGGTAGTTGATCCATACTTTTAATCCATAACCTGCCAATACACGTGCCACTTCTGCACCTATGCCTCTGCTTGAACCCGTTACCAATACATTTTTACCTGTGAACTTCATTCGATTCCTTTTATGTTAAATAAGTGGCATATCCATCTCATGCGGTTTTTCAATCCCCATGAGTTTTAAAACCGTTGGTGCGACATTGTTAAGCGCTCCCGGATGAACCTCTTTGACTTCGCTGTCGAGAACAAAACACCATACTTTGCCTACGGTATGATTGGTTAACGTGTTGCCTGCATCATCGCGCATCTCTTCGCAATTGCCGTGATCCGATGTGATCACCACTGCATAATCGTTGCGCTTGCTTGCCTCTATAATACGTGCGAGCTGTCCATCAACCGCTTCTACTCCCGCAATGGCCGCGTCATAGTTCCCTGTATGTCCTACCATATCTCCGTTCGCAAAGTTGACCACCACAAAATCATACCCCTCGTCCATCGCTTTGACAACCACGTCCCCTACTTCGGGAGCACTCATTGCGGGCTGCATGTCGTAGGTTTTGACCTGCGGGCTGGGAATGAGCACGCGCGTTTCATTTTCATACGGCTCTTCGATACCGCCGTTAAAGAAAAAAGTGACGTGCGCATATTTCTCGGTCTCTGCCGTGTGCAGCTGACGCAGACCCTCTCGTGAAATGACTTCTGCAAGCGTATTGGTCGGTGCATCTTTGGGAAAAAGAACCGGAAGCGGAAGGTTTTTATCGTACTGTGTCATCGTAGCGAGATGAACCGGTATGTACGTGCGTTCAAACCCTTTAAATTCAGAATCACCCAATACGGATGCCAGCTGACGCATACGATCGCTTCTGAAATTGAGCGTTAAGACAGCGTCCCCTTCACAAAAGCCTTCATACCCATCAAATGCCGTAGGGGTAATAAATTCATCGGTTTCCCCTTTTGCGTACGCATTTTCAATGTAATCGGAGACGCTTTGTTCCGTTTTTGGATGCGCACGCACGATTGCATCGTACCCTTTTTCGATACGTTCCCAACGATTATCGCGATCCATACCGTAAAAGCGTCCGCCCAAGGTAGCTATTTTAATATTTTTATCACCATGCGCCAGAACCGTTTGCAAAAAGAGCAACGCCGACGTTGGCGCCACATCACGTCCATCGCTAATCAGGTGAAGCCATACTTCACGACCGGCAGTTGCAGCAACATCAGCAACGCCCAATAAATGATCGATGTGTGAATGAACCCCGCCATCGCTCATAAGGGCGATCAAATGAAGTCGATTGGAAGATTTCAACAACGTACCAAAAACTTCGTTACGAGCGAAACTTCCATCTTCCAGAGCTAGTGAAATCTTCACCAGATCTTGATACAGCACCCGACCGCTGCCGATACTCATATGACCTACTTCTGAATTACCCATTTGCCCCTCAGGCAATCCGACACTCAACCCTGACGTATCGATTAACGCGTGAGGCACTTGTTCAAATAACCAATCGTAGGTCGGTTTTTTGGCTGCATAAAATGCATTAAAATCGTGCTTTGGAGAATACCCGATCCCATCAGTAATGACTAAAACGGTTTTTTTTCTCAAAACTTCTCCTTGATTAATCAAACTTTTTGCCGATTATATTAAAATATCACTTTGCATTGCTTTACATCCCGAACACAAAGAGTCTTATATATGTTGCATTGGTTATACACAACGTTCGGCATCAACTTGTTTCAGTACATTACCCTGCGAGCAGGTATAGCGTTTTTTATCGGTCTTTTTATGACCCTTTTTCTTATGCCTCGCTTTATTGCCTGGGCTCAAAAATCAAGTCGGGTTCAACCCATTAACGAATACGTCAGTGCACATCAAGGCAAAGCTAAAACCCCTACTATGGGGGGTATAGTCTTTATCTTTTCAACGATTGTTGCTTCATTACTCACCGTTAATATTACGAATGCATATGTCATCGGCGGTCTTTTAACCCTCATTTTTTATGCCTATATCGGATTTACCGATGACTGGGGAAAAATTCGCGGAGCTAACAATCTAGCTGGTCTCAGCGCCCGTTCCAAAATGTTCTTACAGCTCCTTTTTGGTCTGGGAATCGGTATTTTTCTCATTACGGTTGCGAAGCTTGATACGGGGTTTTATGTTCCGTTTCTCAAAACAAGCCTGTTTAACATGGGTGAATTTAGCATTCTTTTTTGGGTGCTTGTCTTTATTGCCACATCCAATGCTGTCAATTTGACCGATGGATTGGATGGGCTTGCAACGGTTCCTTCTATCTTTGCCCTCCTTTCACTCAGTGTGATTGTCTACATCGTCGGTAATGCCGCACTCGCGCACTATCTCCTTATGCCAAAGATTCCGGCAGGGGAAGTGGTCATCATCGCAGCGGCTCTCATAGGATCACTGCTTGGATTTCTATGGTTTAACTGTCATCCGGCACAAGTGTTTATGGGTGATAGCGGATCATTAACACTGGGTGCTTTCATCGCTTATATGGCCATTATCAGTAAAAATGAGATTCTTCTTATCCTCATCGGACTTATCTTTGTTATTGAAACCATTTCGGTCATCATCCAAGTTGGAAGTTTCAAACTTCGCCAAAAGCGGGTCTTTTTGATGGCTCCGATCCATCATCACTTTGAATTGAAACAATGGGCAGAGAATAAGATTATTGTCCGTTTTTGGATTATCGCTTTGCTATCCAATATACTTGCCATCATCACCCTAAAGATCCGTTAAATGCAACGCTCTAACATTGCCTGTTTCGGGTACGGACTAACGACACGCGCCATTGCCAAAGCATACGGGCCGTGTACTTTTTTTGACGACAAAGTGACCAAACCGTTTAGCGATGAAGAGGGAAACAAACTCAAACCCATCAGCGAATTTGATACGCGCCTCTTTACGCATGAAATCCCATCACCGGGGTTTCCCCCATTTCACCCACTGATTCAACAAGCATCCCATCTCATCAGCGAATACGATTTTTTTGCCCCGACGATGCCTTTTTCAATCTGGATAAGCGGTACTAACGGCAAGACGACGACGACCCAAATGGTTGAGCATCTCCTTGCGGACAAAGGAGCGATTAGCGGTGGCAATATCGGAACGCCCTTAGCCTTAATGTCTCAAGAAGCACCCATCTGGATTTTAGAGACCAGCTCCTTTAGTATGCACTACAATAATATTGCCTCTCCTAATATTTATGCCCTTTTGCCTGTAACACCTGACCATGTCAGCTGGCATGGCAGTATGGAGGCCTACTATGAGGCAAAACTCAAACCCCTCTCTACGATGAAAGAGGGAGAAGCGATCATCCTGCCTAAGATGTTTGCCGATGCTCCAACCAAAGGCTTTAAGATCGTCTATGAAAATGAAAAAGATCTCGCTCGTTACTTTGGATTTGATGCCTCAAAGATCAAATTTAAAGGGGCATTTTTGATGGATGCGATGATCGCGATGGGAATCGATAAGATTCTTTATGATCGCTGTGACTATGACAAACTCAACGCCTTTATCCTCGACCCTCACCGTCAAGAGGAGTTTCGTGATGCCCGTAACCGCCTCTGGATCAACGACTCAAAAGCGACCAATATCGACGCAACGCTTGCGGCATGCCGTACCTATGGAGATATTCCGATTCATCTGGTTCTAGGGGGTGATGATAAGGGTGTAGAACTCGAAGAGCTATTCGCTCCTCTTAAAAAATACGATGTCAGTGTCTATGCCATCGGGGCGAATGCTTTGCGTCTAGAGGCTCTTTGTCAGCAATATGATATTCCATGCACTCTGTGTCATACTCTCGACGTGGCAGTTGAGCAGATCAACAAGAAACATACGCGTCATAGCATTGCGATGCTATCACCTGCTGCAGCGAGTCTTGACCAATTTACCTCGTATGCCCAACGCGGTAATCTCTTCAAAGAACTTGTGTCAGCAATAAAATAGCCTTTAAGCTTATTTTTAAGCTTCCATGGCTATAATTGCAGTCCACAAAATGTGGCTAATTAGCTCAGTCGGTAGAGCAGTAGACTGAAAATCTGCGTGTCCTTGGTTCGATTCCGAGATTAGCCACCACCTTACAATTCAATCCCCTTTAATACAGTCTAAATCAAACAACATAAACCCCAAAAAACAAGCACTTTACTCACTATTTAGCGTCTAATACGCACTTACACGATCAACTCGAAGCCTACGCAAACCACAATAGGAACTTATCCCACCGTATCTCTCAAAGATGCAAGAGAGAAAATAACAAAGTGATTAAAAAAGGGATGTGATTTTCTTGTGTTGCATTTACAGTTTTTTATCTCATTAAAGCAAAGAAAAAAGCGATTTTGATTAAATTTCAGAGCGTGAAATATTTTTATAATGCCGTGAAACACCTATAAATAGGGACTAAAGTAGTTTAGTGCGTTCTATTAATGATAAATTACGTATAATTTTTGTCGAGCTTGGTTTATATCAATGCGGAGAAATAACAATAACCTAAAGTTTGGCGACCGTGGTTATTGTTATTTGAGGAATAACCCTTTATTTAAAAGGTTATAAAAATACACTGACACTATAACCGTTCGAAACTTAAAAAGTTATAAACGAAATGTTACAAGTCAATACCCTCTTATCTCTCATTCCTATTCAATCAGCTACATTTTTTAGGAGCATTAACAATGCAAGAGCAATATTTAAGAGTCAATGAAGCGTCCAAGTTTTTGGGCGTTGCAAAATCTACGTTGTGGCTTTTTAGCCACCAAGGGAAAATCATACCCATAAAGATTTCAGAGAGCATCATAATGGGTATTTATCACAAACGCTCTGTAATGCGTCGATTTTTACGGGATTTACTCCATGGTAAAAGTGTCTGTGCATCCGATGGGAGACGTTACGGCGTTTCATGGTTGCCGAATTACCACCACCTTACAATTCAATCCCCTTTAATACACTCTAAATCAATCAATAAAAATTCCGCTAAACTATGTGCATTAAATTCATATACCCAGATAAGGTTTACGATGCAGTTTAGTGAAAAAATTACGCCTGATGAACGTTGGGTTCTTAGCATTGTTCTTGCCCTCGCTGTGGGAGCTTTGATCCTCTTGATTCTTTTTATGCGCAATGGGTATCTGGCGCAGTTTGACCAAACCGTCCTGCATTGGTTTCACAAGATGAAAAATCCGACATTAGATCATTTCTTTTCTGCCATTACATGGCTTGGGTCTTTGTGGATACTTTTGCCTCTTTATATTATCCTGACACTGCTGCTGTCACAGCATTTTGAACACTTTGAAAAAGTTTTGGGTATTGGATTTTGGGGTTCGGTTTTAACGACCTATGCACTCAAATATGAACTCGATCGAAAACGCCCCCATTTTTTTCCCACCATCAATGAACTGCCCATCGACCCCTCGTTCCCCAGTGCCCATACCGCTCAGATTGTCGCTTTTACCCTCTTGCTGTGGCTGATTGTTTATCATAGCCATGCACTGCTTGGCAATGTGCTGGGCGGAACTCTCATATTCATTGCGCTGGGAGTCACTGCCTCGCGTATGTATTTGCAAGTGCATTATCCAAGCGACGTTCTCGCAGGGGGTTTGATCGCGATTATATGGAGCTGTATCGCTGTATGGAGTGTAAAATCAGGAGCATTAACATGAAAAACAAATTTTTAGAAACAGGTGAGCATGGATACCATCCTCTGCGCAAATTTAAAATTATCCTTTCGGGTTTGCGCTTTGCGGTGCTGTATGATTTCAGCGTTATGTACAAGATTGTCGTATCGGTTGCGATCCTCATACCGGTTGTCATCTTTAATGCGTGGATTGATGCCTCTTTGATCATCCTCTCTACGGGAGTGATGCTCACTGCGGAATTGTTCAATACGGCGATTGAAGCGATCTGTGACTTCATGGAAACACGTTATAACGAAAAGATTCGCATTATCAAAGACATTGCCGCCGCCGCTACGGGGATTGCTATTTTTGTATGGTTAATGGTTCTGACTTTGGAAGTTATCGAGGTATTCAGGCCTTTTTTACACCTATAATAAAATCGCGTCAGTTTTATTATATTGACGTATACGCACTAATCTTTTCAGCTCGGTTAGCATCTTTGGCTGCGGAAATCAATGTATTGACCGCCTCGGATGTGCTTTTAGTACTGATGTCGTTTTGATACATCGTGGATGATTGGACGCTGATCTGTGTCGAATCACTCTTGGACTCGGTACTCTTTTGCTCCGTGGTATTCTCTTTGGCTTTAGCCGACTCTTCTTCGGCCGCTTTTTTTTGTTCTTCTACCGGATCGGGACGACCCACTTGAACCGATTGAGGATAAGGACTTTGAAATAGATAGGAACTCACTTGCATGATACACCTCCAGTTTTTTCTTCCCTTTGTTAGTCTATAACTTTTAAACTAATGATAGGATTAACTTTTTGATGTGATTTATTAAGAAGAAATATCCGTACTTTCGATATGCTATGACCTATGTATAAAGAACCCGCACATGCACTGACCGATGCCGATATCGATAATGCCAAACCCTCACATAGCAATTACAAACTCATCGATAAGAATGGGCTGTATCTACTGATCAAAACAACGGGCGGGAAGCTCTGGCGTTTGAAATATCTATTTAATGACATAGAACGCAGTGTCACCTTGGGAACATATCCCGCTATGTCACTTAGCCAAGCACGTACTCTGTGCGAGCAACATCATGCCGATATTGCCATAGGCATCGATCCCTCGTTCAAACGTAAAACACTCAAACAGCTTGACATTTTTAGCTTGCTATAATTCGCTTACTACTTTATCAAAGGACTCTTTTGCCTATTTTCTTCCTCCTTCTTATTTTATGCTCCACTTCATTGTTTGCTATAGTGAGCATCGCCCCCGTAGATATTGGGTCTAAGCCCGGAGTTAGCGGAAACGTTTCGGGATCATTGAGTTCCAAAAGCGGAAACACCCAAAAAGATGATTATGCCGTGGGGCTACGTGCACAGTACGATCAAGGGACTGATTATCTCGCATGGGGAACACTTACCTATAACTATGGCACCTCGAAAGGTGTCAAAAATGAAGATAAAACCTATGCACATATCCGCTATATACATGCTCTGTATGAAAATGACTGGTGCAGTGAAGCTTTTATCCAAGCAGAACAAGACCAATTCAGAGGTATTAATACCCGATCCCTCGCCGGAGTTGGAATACGGTGGCGTTTTTTTAATTCGGATGAATGGGGAAAAGGATACGCTGGATTTGGCGGTTTGGTTGAAAAAATCACCTATACCAATACACAGCTCAATCCCAATGAGAACAACACTCGCATCAACAGCTATGTCGCATATACCGAAAAATTTCTGACCGCTTCAAAACTAAGCTATGTCGGATATTATCAGCCGCAGTTTACCGATGCTGCTGATTATATTTTCTTGCAGACGTTTGAATTAAATATTCCGATTTATAAACAAGTAGGTTTGAGTTTTACCGCTAAATATGTGTACGACAGTGCTCCTCCCATTGGTGTTGAAAAAAGAGACACGACACTTTTGACCAGTTTGGTGTGGGAGTTTTAATCCGAAGATGAGGCTTTGATTTTTTAAATTTCCACGTGATCTAAATCTTGCAGCCAGTCATCTTCGTTATCGTTGTGATGAGGGATGGCATCTTCATCCTCTGATAATATTTCTTTTCCCACCGCTCGACCGGTAGGAAATATTTTTTGAATTGCCTTGCTTAATTTTTCAGCGGTGACCGGTTTTAGAACGTAACCGCTTGCTCCGGCTTTTATCGCGGCTATTACCATCGCTTCTTGTCCATGAGAAGTGACCATGATGATCTTAGCATCAGCATTTTTCTTTTTTATCCCCTTGACAGCTTCGACACCATCCATATCGGGCATCGTTATGTCCATAGTCATCAGATCGGGATTGTATTTGCTAAAACAAACTATCGCTTCGTTACCATTTTTAGCTTCTGCCACAACTTCATGATTCATACGTTCTAGCATTCTGGCTATGTTTCTTCTGATGATCAACGAATCATCTACAACCAAAATTTTTAACATCTTCTATCCTTCATTTTACATCTTCGCTAACAAAGCGAGCATGACTATGCCACTTGCAGTTTTAATTTCAGTGGTACAAATAGTTGCACCTTTGTTTTTGATCTGGGCATTGTTTATTCCGATCATATACGGTGGTGTGATCACAATGCCTTCACCTTTGTTTGGAAACTGTGTTATTGCATTACCCAAGACGGTATTGGCGACTTCACATGCAACTTGCTCCTTCATGAATTCATAAGCCCCTTCTCCCTGTGCATCAACAATAAAGAATTTCGCCACCTCTTCCAGGGCATTCGCCTCAAAACTCATTATAAACTTATAATTGACCGAACCGCTGATCTTTATCTCAACCATATAAGGATAAGCAGGCAGTTTTGATACCGTAAGAATATCAAACTCTTTTGATACACACTCAAAGCCCATATCCTCATTTAAAAAAGAACAGCTTCGCACAGCGATCTGCGTTAATATTGCTTGGCATTCGTGAAGAGTCTTCTCCCCCTTTTGTTGTGCATTGGGGATAAAGAAAGTGAAACTCACCCCTTCTCCCTCAACACTTGTAATATTCAACGTACCGCCTACAGCTTCCAACTCATATTTAAGAGCGCTAAGACCTACCCCTCGTCCGGATAGATTAGTGATCGCTTCTTTTGTCGAAAAATTATCAGAGAATATAAGCGAATTGATCTCCTCTGAGCTCATCGCATCCACTTCATCTTGCGTCAGTATCCCTTTGGAGATGGCGATATTGGCCACTTGATCGGTATTGATTCCCCTCCCGTCATCGTGAATGCATATTTCCCATCCATCCTCACCGACTGCCACGGAACAACTGATGGTTCCTATTTCATCCTTACCCATCATCATACGCTCTTCGGACATCTCTATCCCGTGATCAACACAGTTTCGAAACAGATGGACCAATGATTTAATAAAAGGCTTATGCGCATCATCCAACACTATGTCTTTATCGCATGTGATCTGTAACGGATACAGATGTTTGTCTAATTTTTGCGCAAGTTTTTCAACGAGCTTGCCATACGATGAGAGTTTTTCAAACAAAGATTTTGTCTCAAAGAAGTCTCTCGTTTTTTGATCAAAGAATGTCTCTCCCAATACCCGTTTGAGTATCGATAAATCTCGTTCTAACCAGTTTTCTAGTTCCACTTTTTCAAGAAGATTCAACAATGCTTCATTACTTGGCGGATTCTCTTCCAACAGCATTGAGAGTTTTTCTTCGAGCTTATGCAGTCCCAAAGGGGTCATAATAAAGTCTTTTTGCGCAAATAGCCCTTTGTAAGTATGAATTTCTCGATAAATATCCGTTATATTGTCAACTGCTATTTCCTCTTTTTTAACCCATTCAAGTCGGGTACGCATAAACTGTGAATACTCATCCAGCAGTTCAAAAAGTTCACTGCTATTTCCTACTGCTGATACCACCATCTGTAATTTGCTTTTTTCAATTTCCACACTTTTTTCTAGCGCTTTGTTTTCGGTTACATCGGTAAGTATGAGCATAAAAGTTTCTTTGCCTATTCTTCGGTACTCGACAGTAATGATTTTTTTATTGAGGGTAACTTCATTTGGCAATAATGACAAAATAGTTTCTACTCGAAGTTCATCTTTATCCCCGAATAAAGGCTGAATATTTTCTATAAACGTCCATTTTTGTTTTTCATTTTCACCAAATAATAGATCGGCAATATGTTCACCAGCTACCTCTTTTGCAAAGAGTACATTACACTTTTCCGAATATTCAGAATGGACACTCATATTTTTTGAAAAAGAGAGAAATCCCTGATCAGCATGATCCAAAAGGGCTTTAAGCTGCTTTGTACGTCTTTTCACCTTTAGTTTCAATATGTTTTTAATACGACTATTATCATTGTAATAAGCAGCAAATAGAGGAATAAGAATGACGATAAAAAAAGTAATTTCAATTAGAGATTTTTTGAGTATCTCGTTTAGTCTATCCTGAATAAAATCAATCTTAACATCCGCTCCAACAAGATAGAATGTCCCGTCATTACTGACTTGAGGGATGAAAACTGATCTTAAATGCCCCCATTTATCCGTATATTCTTCAAAAACCATTTTCTTATTCACAAAAGCAGCACGTAACTCCTCACTTGCATCATCATAGACATCAAAATAATACGATAAATTTTCATTGTTTTTAAGTTCTTTATCCGTTGCGCTGCTGGAGGTAAAGACGACATCATCACCTTGTTTAATGCACGAATAGATGTATTCGACGCCTGAGAGTTTTGCCTGAACCGAAAGTCTTTTAATATTATCCATGTCTTGCTGTATGGAAACATCATTTTTGCCCATACCAGCATGATGAAAATTAGCAGGAAGGACTGTTGGTATACGCAGTGCACTTTGTATTAGTTTGGCATCAATTTCACTTAACATAGTTTGTTTTGCATTTTGATAATTGACAATAACATAGATAGACATACATAGCATGTAAAACAAAAATGCAAAAGCATAATAAAGTCTATTTGATTTCACGTATCACCTTGTTCTAGCAACATTACAATATTCAAAACATGATACTAAAAAGATGTAACAATCATGTAACAATAAACCCATTTCCTACAAACTGCCACATGCGCTCTTAAGAAATCTTAGGTTACACTAGTCAAAAATCATAAGGTATATCATGAACCATGAAACGCTCACTCTCTTTGTCGGTATTATCGCCGCATGCATGATCATTATCACCTTGGTAATTGCACTGATCGGGTTTCATGCCGTCAAAATGATACAAAAATCGCAAGAATTTATATCCGTTGTGCAGCATGAACTCAGTTTCCTAACCACAAAGGGAGCGCTGACACTGCATGAAGTCAATGAATTCATCAAACATCTCAAAGAGCAAACCGAACCAATCAGTGAAAAATCACTTTCAGCATTAAACGAGATACGAGAATTGGTCTCCTATATCCATGAAGAGACAAAAGAGCTCACACTAAAAGCATCCAATGGAATAGCAAAAGTAACCATCGGTTCATTGGCAATCGGGGCACTGGCGCAGATTTTCAAGAAAAATAGTAAAGACTAAAGGAAAAATTATGGAAAAAAATAACGCACTTACCTTTTTACTCGGAGCTGTTTTGGGCGGAGCTGCAGCATATTATGCTTACAAACACCAAGATGATATTCTCGCAGGAATTCAAGACCTAGAAGGAAGTCTTAATCTTGACAACAATGAGCTCATCGAAAAAACGAAAGCTCAATTTAATCAGCTGAGTCAAAATGTTCAAGGCGCGATTCAACGCTATACGGACACTAGTGGCGAGGAAAACGACTCCATTAAAGAAGACGAAATCACTTCTTTGAAAGAAGAACTCAATCGTCTACGCGCCGAAGTTCAGGCACTGAAGGCTTAGTGCGAGCAACGTGGTTGCGTCGCAGCATACGCAGCAGTGTAACTACGAAAGCGACAATTGCTGGCCCCAGGATAAACCCCCAAAATCCAAATGTTGCTAGCCCCGCGACAATGGCAAAGAATATCAAGAAATCATTGATAGACTGACGGCCATGACTCAACAAACGGTTGATCTGCTGTAAGATAATGAGTCGAACGACATTGTCAATAAAAAATGACAACATCGCCCACGAATACAAAAGAATAATCATCGCATTCGCACTGTTACCGTTGAAAAACTCATTGACAGCAATCGGAATCCATACCAAAGCTGTCCCAATGATCGGAATAACCGATGTCACTGCAATCATTAGTCCAAATAGCCATGGATCATAACGTTCAAAAAAGGCAATAAATATTCCAAATGCCAGCCCTTGTGCAATCGCGACACCAACCAAAGTATAAAAGCCTGCAGAAGTAGTTGAAATCATATCTTTTACAAACTCCTGCCGAACAGCTCGGGTCAATGGGATGATCGGAGCAATGGCAAGCGTAAGCGGTCGACGATACCATGCGAGAAAAAAGAAGAAAATAACAATCATCACCATCTCCCCTAATGCTCCCAAAAATCCTAAAAGTCCATTACCAAAACTCACCGCCAGAGTGGAGACAATCTGAGCTTGATTTTCATTCGCTTTTTGTATTAATGTCGCAATTATTTTTTCCATCCAGCTAAGGGAAGTGGGTAAATGACTCACTAATTTCATTGTTTGCGCCTGAAACGTGTAACCGATTTTCATGATCTCGGCGGGGTGTACCGCAACGTAATAGATAAAGAACAATATAGGAACAAACAAAACCAAAAAAAGAGATGCGGTCATGACCGATGCGCTAATCAATTCTCTATATTTACTAAGAAGAGCGATTTGAAAAATCCGTCTGTCAACTAGATTATGCAATGGTGTAAATGCGGTTACAAGTAAAAAAGCAACGAAAAAGCTTTTTAAAAATGGGGAAAAAAGCCAAATCATTAGGACAAATGCCGTAAAAATCATCATTTTAACAAAAAGATTGCGTTGCATTATTTTCCCTTTAAATCATTCTATTGATTGTACTGTGTCACTGCTGATGATTAACAAAGTGACGATAACTACCATCAAGCTGTTCAAGTTTTTCTCTCGATCCTTCTTCTAAAATCATCCCATTTTCCAACACATAGATGTAGTCCGCTCGTGTTACGGTACTCAAACGATGAGCAATGATAATGATAGTCTTCTCACTCAAAAATGTTTCCAACGCTTCAAACAATGCCGTTTCGGTATGTACATCCAACGCTGATGTTGATTCGTCGAAAATAACCACTTTTGGGTTTGCCAGTACCATACGTGCAATACTCAAACGCTGACGCTGACCTCCCGAGAGGCGGATACCAAATTTCCCCACCTGAGTTTCCAATCCATCCTGCAAAGAATGGACAAAAGATTCCAGCTGTGCGATCTTAAGTGCATCCCATATAGCCTTCTCTTCGAGAGGTTCACCCATTGTCAGATTAAAACGCAGTGTGTCATTGAACATCAGAGGCTGTTGCAAAACAACAAATACTTCATTTCGAATATGGGCAAATCCAATCTCCTTTACACTGATCCCAGCATACAGTATATCCCCTGATGTCGGAGGATAAAATCCTACCAGCATTTGAGAGAGGGTACTTTTTCCGCTCCCGCTTGCTCCAATAATTGCGACCTTGCTTCCTGCCTCGATTTTGAGGTTTAATCCCTTGAGGATTGGTTCGCTTGGATCGTAACCAAAACATAGCTCTTTTGTCTGAATCGATAATCCTTTATCCTCAGGCAACAATAGCGGATTTTCCGGTTCAGAGGGTTCTGTCGGTAAAGATAGAAGTTCATTAAGTCGTGAGAGCGCATTTTTTGCGTTAGCAAAACTGTATTGCAATGACAATAGCTCCTGTACCGGTGTCATCATAAACCACAGATACCCAAATATCCCAAACATTAATCCGATACTTAGATCCGAATACAACACCATCACAAGCCCAAGTGCGCGAAAGATCTCAAAACCACTCAAAAAAAGAGTATACGAATAACGCTCACCAAACAGTGCTTTGATTCCATACACACTGGCACTTTGTTTGAGTGTCTGCGACTGTTGTATCGCATCCTTAATAAAGCGTTCCTCTTTGTTACTCGCGCGTATCTGCCCAAACAGATCACACATCTGCGTTAACGTATCGGACAAGACCCCGATTGTACGGTTCTGCTCCTTTTTGAGCTTTCCGACACTCCCTGATATCTTACGGGTCACGATCATGATCATAGGTTGAAAAATCAAAATCAATATCCCAAAAAGGGGATTAATCCATATCAAGACTGCCGCAACTCCTATGAGTGTTGCGACCGATACGATCAACTTTGAAAGGGCACTTCCCAAAAACTGCTCAATCGTATCTATGTCGGTAATAAGATGGGTAATAACTTTACCGCTTCCCAACCTCTCATACGCACTCATGGATACATGTTTGAGATGTTCCAAAGCTTGAACGCGTATTGCGAAACTAAGTTCCTGAGAAAGGGTGATAAAAAAACGCTGCGAAACAACACTCAAAAGAAAAAAAAGAAATCGAAGGCTGATCGTCATCGCCAAAACAATTCCTATGTATAGCAATGGTTCATGTAATTTGGTAAACGAATCAATGACACTGGTAATTCCTCCCCCTTTTTTGAGTAACACCTCATCGACCATAAGAGGTATAAGTAACGGGATAGGAATAGAGATAATCGTTGCCACGATAGCGATCAAATTTCCCCATAACAAAGAGCGTTTATAACGCAGTAACATGCTAAAAAGTGTTTTAAAAGTAATCATGGTGGGATTATAATGCAATTATCATTCAAAAAAACTCCTTTATGTCCGCATACTAACTCACGAAGTGTAATTATGATTAAACTTGGTGTGTTACAATTACCCCACTTTACTAAAATCAAAAAGGAAAAACCATGCTCGTCACTAACAAAGCTCCCGACTTTACTGCCACTACCGTTTTGGGTAATAACCAAATCGTTGAGGATTTTAACCTTTACAAAAACCTTGGACCAAAAGGTGCGGTTCTTTTCTTCTACCCACTAGACTTTACGTTTGTATGTCCATCAGAACTTATCGCATTTGATCACCGTCTTGATTCGTTCACAGAACGTGGTATCAATGTTATCGGTATCTCTGTTGACTCACAGTTTAGCCACTTTGCATGGAAAAACACTCCTGTAAATAACGGTGGTATTGGACAAGTTCGTTACCCACTTGTAGCGGATCTTACAAAAGAAATTTCACGTGCTTACGATGTATTATTCGGTGATGCAGTTGCACTTCGCGGTTCATTTTTGATCGATGCTGACGGTACTGTTCGTCATGCAGTGGTTAATGACCTTCCATTGGGTCGTAACATCGACGAGATGCTTCGTATGATCGATGCAATGTTGTTTACGAATGAGTTCGGTGAAGTTTGTCCTGCTGGTTGGGCAAAAGGTGATGCCGGTATGAAAGCAAGCACTGAAGGTGTTGCTGAGTATCTTTCTGCACACGCTACTGAACTGTAATCTCTCTTTCCCCTTTTTTGGGGAGACCTTCTTATAATGCAATATTCGTTTTTAGCTTCTTATGCTCTTATTATCTTTGCTCTATGGTATTCACGCAAAGAACATTTCGGTCTTGAAAAACAGATCCTAACCAACTCTATTTTGGCAATGTTACAACTGGGACTTCTGGGCTATGCGCTTGTCTATCTTTTTAAGATTTCTCACCCTTCACTGCTTTTTTTTGTATTGTTGGGGATGGTATTGTTTGGTGCGTATACGGCTAAAAAGCGTTCCCCTCTGGGGGATCATAGTTTTCGAATCGCATTTTATACCCTGGGGGCATCCTCAGGGATCGTCTTCGCTTCGATGATGGCGTTTGGTGTCATACATATGGTTCCCCATGAAATGATCCCTGTGGGTGGGATGATCATCGGTAATGCACTCAATGTGTATACCCAAAGTATCGAGCGGTTCAAAGGAGAAGTCAAAAATACGATTGAAACTATCGAAGGGATGATCGCCCTGGGATCACCTCTCAAAGAGGCCCTTTCCTTTGCCGCAAAAGCATCGGTCAAAGCCGCTATGATACCTACACTTAATATGCTTCAGACAGTAGGTATCATCCATATTCCAGGAATTACCACCGGGATGCTCCTCGCAGGTGCCAATCCGCTAAAAGCGGTCTCCTATCAACTGGCCATTATGTATATGATGGTAGCCGTATCACTACTGGCAGCCGCATTTAGCGTACTTTTTTCATATCGTTACATCTTTACATCCTTATTTTCAAAACCTTGATTTTGCTCGGCTTAAATTTGATTATATTTTAATCAACAACTAAATGTTTTATGAACTATAATGCCTTTATAAATTTAGTGCTAAGGAGTTAACCAATGCAAGATCTCGTAAGAAGCTATGCGGCGAATGCTCCCCTTATTCAAAACTTTATCCTCTCGACTTTGGGCAATGTCAATCTAAAGTTCCTAAACGTTCAACTTATCGAACGACTTTATAAAACATTTCCAAGTCTGGAATTACTGTATAAAACTGATGAAGGGTTTGTCCAAAACTCACCAAACATCTATGTGAATCGTGAAGAGCATAATCACATTGGAGTAGATCGCGCTTACCTCATCAATGAGGTTCAAGTTCAAAAGGGATACTACATAAGCGATCCCTATATCTCTACCGCAACCGGTTTTCTATGCATTACGGTTGTCTACGCCGTAAGTGATGGATATCTCTTCTTAGACTTTCGTCTTCGAAAACTCTTAGAACGCTTTGACCTCATCGAAAAAAATGATGTCTTTAAATTTTTAAATCGCACATCGTATGCCCTCATTGGAGGTGGACTGCTCTTTTTTGGCATATTTGTGGTTCTATACGGATTTTATACCTTTGCCGGTTATTTGTTTGCGATCGAGCCACTATCGATCGATACCGTATTCAAACCGATCATTGCTTTGACCTTGGGATTAGCCGTTTACGATTTGGGAAAAACCATTGTCGAGCAAGAGGTACTCCCTAGAACACAACATGTGAGTGATGTTTTCAATCCAAAAACGTTGTTGAACTTTTCGGTCTCTATTATTATTGCTTTATTGATCGAAGCACTTTTGGTCGTCTTTAAGATTTCGTTACACAACTATAAGGATCTCCCTTATGCTGCAACATTGGTAGGAGCACTCTCATTTTTGCTGCTTGTATTTGCGGTATTTGTCTATATCATCCGTAAAACGGAAAAAGTATAATGCTCTCCTCCGCATGTCAAGACACCATTCGAGCAGCCGTGTGGCTCTCGACAAAACCTCAAGATGACTATTTTCACATCCAAAAGATCAGCGACTCCCTCGAACTTCCGTACCATTTTTTAGCAAAATCTCTTCAAACTCTCGTCCATAGCGATATTCTCATATCACGCAGAGGTGCCAATGGAGGAGTAAAACTCGCCAAAAACGCCTCAGACATCACCCTCATCTCCATCATCGAAGCCGTCGATGGAAGCACATTTTTTGATGCCTGTGTCCTTGGAATCGGTGATTGTGAGGATGAAAGACCATGTGCTTTGCATGCCCAATGGGAAAAATGGCGTACAGAGATGCATGAGATGTACTCTGCCATGCGCCTTAATGAAATCACTGACGACGTAATCCTTCGTAAAATCAAACGTCTTTAATCCCTTTTTTTTCAAAAAATAGATAAGAAATACTACACTGATTATTTTTTAATCATCCTATTGTATCCATTAGATATTGTTTAGATTACAATTATTTCAGATTTTTGATCTTGATCCGAAGTGGTCAAATGAAAAGTTTGCATGTTTTAGCGGGTTATACCAAGGAGATTCTCTCCACAAAACTCAGTGCTTTTGGGTGAATAAAACAAAGTCGTTCCCACGTTCGGTTCGGTCGCGTCAGGGTCACCCTATGTGCAGAGATGGAGCGGGATAACGCCACATAAAACTGCGAGGGGGCGAAGATCTCGTTCGTCTCGATCACATAGTCGCTCAAGCTCATCCCTTGCGATTTATGAATCGTGATCGCAAATGCTAACGTGATAGGAAATTGACTCAAAGTGATCAGTTTCTCTTCATTTAAAGCTTTCCCCTTTTCAATCCATCGCGTCTTAATCGTCTCTACACGCTCCACTTTCACACTTTTGCCATCTTCTTTTTTGACCCATACCGTATCGTCTTCGATCGATGTAATCCTTCCGCGCTCACCGTTATAATAATTCCATGCATTACGGGTGAAGAGAATCGGGGCACCTACCTTAAGTACCATAATAGATTCGATGCGACTTTCACTCATAAAACGTTCAACATCACGCTCTTGCATCTTTTTATCATGAACCGTGACATACGTCGCAATCTCAATCTCATCCCCGTTCAAATGGGCTAATTGAGCACGGTTATGGTTTTGGGCGCTAATGTTTTTACCGTAAAGCAGTGTAATGGCACTTTTGTCCTCAGGTAACGGACGAACAAGTGCATCCAAAGCAGTTGCTTCCTGCTCTTCAATAGAGGCATGACGTACTTTTTCCAATAAACCCAAGAACTCTTCTTCATGGGTACGAAATGATCCTCTTAAATGGATCGTCTCAAAACAAAACCGCTCCCAGCTAGGCGATTCAAATGCAAAATAGATCGGCTCATTACCACGTACCACCGGAGGAAGCTGTAAAAAATCGCCGATGGCAACCAGCTTACCGTTAAACTCCCCCTGCAACAGCCGAAGTCGTATCATATCTAGTACAGGTGCACTCACCATTGAGATCTCATCGATGACAATAAGCTTCATCGAGTGTATCAGCTTGTGCACTTTTTTAGAACATTCCAATTTTCCGTTACGTTCCAACTCCTCTTGAGAATTGGCGATCCCAAGATCGAAAAAACTGTGCAGCGTCTGCCCTCCGATGAGCGTTGCCGCCATTCCCGTAGATGCCAGCGATGCTACTTTATCTCCATGGGTGTGCGCATGCTCGATAATTGCTTTGGTCAAAGTCGTTTTACCCGAACCTGCCCCTCCCGTTATAAAAAGATTGGAGTGTTCTAAGATTTTTAAAGCATTTTCAATCATTTTCTCCCTTTATCACAACAACTCTTCCAAATGGAACATCCCCATCCATAGGGGCAATCCACAATATCTCATAATTTGGTTCTATGAGCGGAAATTTTCCATCCAGATCCGTAAAGTAGACTAAAAACTTTGGCGGAACCATCCATGTATCAATAAACTCAAAAACAGGGGTAAAATCAGTCCCTCCACCGCCGAAAAGGTTATAGTTGACTACTTCACCGTTCTCAAAACGCTCATGAGATCGAATTTTATCATCGCATACAATCAAATCGATGGAGTAAGAGCCAAAGGCTTCCAATATCCCTTCGATTTCAGCAATAAACTGTGAGAGTAACACCTCATCCACCGAACCGGAACTATCGATAGCAATGGCAAGGTTCAAATGGCGCGAATGGACACCGGGTAAATAGACACCTGCATACAGCAGTTTTTTTGAAGGTGGTATGAGGGTATAGTCACTTACATAATATCCGCCGATTGCATCACGTAATTCACTACGCCAATCAATAGTCTTATGCGAACGCTCCCCTAAAAGCTGTTCAAGTGCCTCTTGTAAGGGATCTGATTTGTCCAATGCATCACGAGAACGTTTTTCCCTTTGAGCACGGGAGAGTTTTTCATCCGCACTCTCACCCTCCCTGCGATCATCCGCATCACGATCGTTTTGTTCCTGATCCAAAAACTCTTGAGAGAGTTCTGCATAGATCTCTTCGGCACTGAGATTTCCAAACCGTTTATCATAGGTAATCGCTGGTGGTGGCTCAAATCCACTGTCTATTAGCAGCCTATTGATTGCATAGTCACACGCCGTTTGCCATAGCCATGGGCTTCGATTTCCCCGACGGTTTGTATGGGAAAGTGCCTCATGAAGCGCACCGTTGCACAGAGCAAACATCTTTTGCTCATCACTAAGTGCATTCATATACGCTTCACGGTATTCAAACGCATTATCACGTATTGTAAAACTCTCGATATTATCATTTAGACGCATCAACATCCCACTGGATATCGTCCCAAAAAAAGGATATTCTAGTAGTAGTTTCGCTTTAACGGGAGAAAAATCGATCATAGTAAATAAGCATACGCCTCGACCCATTCGCCAAACGCATCCAAATGTTCCATCTTGACCCCTTGACGCTGAAGGTCTTGAAGGATCAATACCGCAAACTCATTTTTGAGCTTCAAGGTATAACGCAACACATTTGAGATCGCTTCATCCTCAGGGTTTTGGAGGAGCCGTGAGACCAGTGCACATGACAATACATACAGTGCTGATATATCCTCGCTGGCTTCCACTTCATCCCCTCTTAGAATTGCCTCTACATCGGGAAGCTTATCCATGATTTTTAAAAATCCTAAAAAATCGATGGCATTATCATGTCCAATTGCCCCGCCAATGGCCTCTAGCCATAGATTTTTCTCAAGTGGGCTGTTGAGGATATTGTTAACCGCTTCCCAGCTTCTTGGTGTTGCGAAACTGCGCTCATTTTTAAGGGGGTCAAATGTAAAAAGAGCCTCATTTTTAAATGTGATATAGGCGATAATACGTGTATCAATACGGGTTTTCATTGCCCACGTCCTCCAGTCCTCAACACTCACTTCCATCTCAACGTGGACAAAGCGATTGGCCAACGGAGAGGGAAGACGATAGACAACCCCTCTATCTCCCTCGCGATTACCCGCAGCGACGATCGCCCACCCATCAGGAAGACGGTATTCACCTACCTGTCGATCCAATATAAGCTGATAAGCAGAGGCTTGTACCGCAGGTGCGGCAGAGTTTAACTCATCCAAAAATAATATCCCTTTTCCTGTACTTGGCAAAAATGACGGTGGTGCCCAAAGTGCCTGATGTACCTCTTTGTCATAAAAAGGGATCCCTTTGAGATCGGTCGGATCCATCAACGAAAGACGCAGATCAATACACTCGATTCCTGCATCTTTGGCTATTTGTTTGATAATCGAGGATTTACCGATACCCGGAGGCCCCCATAAAAATGTCGGTATCTTTGAAGCGATCATCGATGTCATTGTCGAAACGGTATCCGAAGTTCTCACACTTGCCATCCTATGTTATGGGTTTGTATATGTTTACCAAAAGCGGCATTTGTTTTAACGCTTCGTTCATATCGACTGTCCAATGCCAATTGATAGAGGATCTCGACAGGTGTAGCAATATTAGCTGCTAACGCTTGTAAAACAGCAGGATCGTTTGACATCCAAAGCTCTTCGCATTGCTGCGGTGTCACTACGCTGTTTCTAGCAATCTCAACATTATAACGTCCACTCACATACAGTTTGGCTAATAAAGAACTCTCAAGAGATGTATTGGAGGAAAGCGCCGCATTGACCGAAAGATCATCTAAATCCATCAATCTTTTTTGCATGTTATCACTCAATGTCTCATTAGCTGCTAATGCTTCTGGGCACATTTTCAATAACCGTTCAAAGCGCTCTTGTGTCAGTGGAAACGATTGAGCAATATACGCAGCATGAGTTGTTTCTAATGTATCAGCACCGTTCATCGAGAGGCTCTCGTTACACGCCAACAATTCATTTATCGTTTCATTATGAAGAGCCAATAGTTCTTCTTCTAACGCCAAAGGGACTCTTCTGGCCAAAAGCGCTGGCCGATCCCCTATTAACATCCGTAATATCTTCTCGGATGTTTTAGGGTGCACCGCCATGGCATCCAAAACCCCTCCAAGAGTACGGTCACTTGGATGTTTGAACTCATGGGCAATCGGTGAAAGTTCGCTGATCGCATCTATAAGCCCAGTTGTCCCATATTTTTGGATCAAATGTGCCAATCCGCTCATCGCATATTGGACGTTATGATTGCGCTCGATATCCTTATAAAACCGGCTGATAAGTGCTGCAGTGACATTACGATTGGCATCGTTATCAAACAGCCCCTCTCCCTGCCAGTCATATAGCTTCAACAGTTTGAAAAAAAGCTCGTCACTGATGTAACGGTTTTGGATGAAATCGACCAGACGATCTTGATCACGAGAAAGCTTTAGACTCATCAAGAGCCGATTGGGTTCTATTGAGCCACATAGCCATTGCTCAATACCCTCAATCGCTACAATAGGGACAATCCCTAACTCATACAGCCGGGCACTATCATCTTGCTGCGAGGGGGTCATTAGCTTCCCCTCAATTACCAATGCAACACCCTCATCAAAGGTAGAAACGATGGTAATAGTATGCAGTTTTAAGAGTGTTTCAAACTCATCAAAATTAAGAGCACGGGGTTTGCCTAACAATAGGACCGATTTTCCAGATAGTCCATCATAATTCATCTGCATATTATAATCCATCAGCCTAAAAGAATAGCGGCGGTGTATAATATACTCAACGTTTTAAGATATGATATAATCACCAAAAATGTGTAGGAAGAGAAATGATTAACGTTTTTAATGAGCATCGTAACCACTTTCAAGAGCAGCTGATAAGTAGTACTGCCGACTTTCATTACCGTTATACTCGCTATAGTATGCCCTATTCTCTTGCTGTCATCTATATTTCTGAATCGGATGTCGATCTCTCGATTTTTAAACATCATCTGCGTTCAAGCGATATATTTATTATGTTGCAAGAGAACTTATGCGCTATTGTTTTTGACGGTGCCAATGAAGAAGAAGGATTAAAAGCAGCCGAGAACCTATTAGCGCAGGTCCAAAATATCTGTTTTACTAAACATCTATACATGGCTATCGTCACTGAAAGTACCGACAGCACTGAATTTCAAACCGTTCACGATCTCTTTGACCTTCTTTCATACGCCTTACAACATAATATGGACAACTGTGTCATAGAAAACTCTCAAATTATGAAAAACGACTAAGTATACAATTTCACATGCCCATAATCACACGTTCACTTTCATACTCGTTAGTAATCCATTTTGCTCTTCTATGTATATTCATTGTTTCACTCTCTCATGAATCAAAAAAAGAATCCCGCACATCATTAAAACTGCAGATGATATCTCTATCGACCAACACTGCCGTAAATCCAAAACCTATGATTACCCAGCCTGTAACGATTTCAAAACCAACACCAATAATATCTACACCTACCATTAAAAAAGCATTAACACCTACTCCAACGACTCAACCAACACCTGCTATTGTGACCCCACAACAACAACCCATACAACCTATTGCCGCTTTAGCACCGCCACAAGTAGAAGCACCTAAAAAGGTTCATACCATTAGCACTCCACCATCAGTACCCAGTATAAATGTCGAAAAAGAATTTTTGGATGCCCATTTGGGAGAGATACGCGCCTTGCTTATCCAAAACCTCAGATATCCCAGAAATGCGCAACGTCTTAAAATGCAGGGAGAAGTGCGTGTCGGTTTTCGTCTAAAAAGTGACGGAAGTGTCGAAAATATAGAAGTTCTTCAAAGTTCAGGATTTGAAATACTCGACGAAGATGCCAAAGCACTGATCAAAAATACCGCCTCTCAGTTTCCTAAACCTTCCAAGAGTATTAGTTTGAGTATTCCACTGGCTTATATTCTTCGTTAAGAGGCTAAAACTTTTCCAATGCTATAGCGCATGTCATCATCCAGACTCTCCATATTGCCCAGCATCCAAGTGAGATAACCTTTATCTGCATCTACAATTTCAGTAAGCGTTTTCCCTTTGTATTTTCCAAATTTCAATGCTTTTGTATAAAACACCGGGGTTTGGGTGAGTTCAACCATTTTATCAATCGGATTGACACTCCCAAAACGCTCTTCTAACTTTTTACGTAATTCGGTTAAAAAGAGTTTTAACACCAGAACATCCCCTATCGCATCATGGGCTTTAACCACAATTCCCAATGCAGATGCTTCAGCTTCTTCTTGCTTATACAGCTCCAAACGATATCGAAAATACTGAAGTCGATGAGCCTCTTCCTCTTCAAAAAGATGTTTGGCACATCGAAGTGTGTCGATCAATCGCATATTCGAGGTAAAGTTTTCTTTAGACAGCATCCCAAGGTCGAACGCTGCGTTATGAATAATCAAAACATTATCAGATGTATTAAGTTCGCAAAGCGTCTTAAACGCCTCTGTCTCTACACAAGACGGCTTCCCCTCAATCATCTCAGGGGTAATGCCATGCACTTCCATCGCAGGATAAGCAATAGGGATATCGCATGAACATAAATCATTGTAAACATCAACTGCTTTGCCGTTAAGAACTAAAAAACCCAGCTGTATAATACGATCATTATCACCCGTACCTGTTGTTTCCGTATCAAGGATGATATATTTTGCCATCCTTAATACTGTTCGTCGTCGTCATGGTCAAAGATATCGTAGTCATCTTCTTCTTCATCGTCTTCTTCATCATCATAGAGCTCATCATCATCTTCACCATCGCTACGCATTGCAGTAAGTTCTGTATAAAGCTGTTCTGCTTCTTCTTCGTCTATATCGCCACTCTTAAGTTCCTTGAGTAACTCTTTATATTCATCACGAAGCGCTTGCATCTCTTCAAGTTGCAAACGTTCTTCCGCAGTTGCATCTTTTGCCGATGCTATCCCCTCAAACAGTTCATCAACGTGATCTTCCACATCAGGAATAAGTTCATTTTGTATTAAATGCTTTAATTGTTCGATGTAAGCCATATGTGCTCCTTGGATTCTATGTCTATTATTATACCAAAGCCTTTAAAAATTCCTCAAATTTTTCAGCACTTAAAGGACGAGAATAAAGATATCCTTGCCCTTGTTCACAGCCAAAGTTTTTTAAAAATTCTGCTTGTTCCTCATTTTCAATTCCCTCAGCGATTGTTCGAAATCCCAATGCTTGAGACATTGCAATAACCGCTTTGATAATCGCCATATCCTGTTCATTATGGGGAATTCCACCCACGAACGACTGATCAATTTTCAGTTTGTCTATCGGAAACTGTTTGAGATAACTCAGACTTGAATATCCCGTTCCAAAATCATCAATAGCCACTTCAATCCCAAGCATTTTAAGCTCCGAAAGCTTTCTCCCGAATAATGCCGGATTTCCCATCAAAACACTTTCCGTCATTTCCAATTCTAAATAACGGGGTTCCAGCTGTGTCTGTGTCACAATATTTTTTATCATCTGTACCACATCAGGACGTTCAAATTGTTTTCCCGACACATTGACCGATATACGTCCCTCAAACAAGCCTTGCTCTTTCCAAAGCTTTACTTGAGTGCACGCATCTCTTAAAATTTGTTCACCTATAGGGATAATAAGATTCGTACTTTCACACAACGGAACAAACATATCAGGGGGGACGATTCCCATAACTGGATGCTTCCATCGGACCAAAGCTTCTGCACCGGTTAGTTTTCCTGTTGCCAAACTGATCTGAGGCTGATAATACACTAAAAATTCTGAGGTATCGATCCCGTGTCGCAGCTCCCGTTCCAGTAAGACTCTCTCAAACAACTGAACGCTCATTTCAGATGAAAAGAAACAATAGTTATTACCACCCTCATCTTTTGCCCGATGCAATGCAATATCCGCATTCTTCAAAAGCATTTCACTGTTGTCCGCATCATCAGGATATATCGCAAGACCGATACTCGCTGAAAGCTTAAAATCAACTCCATCTACCGTAAAACTGTTTGCAAAAAGAGCCTGTACTTTTTTAACCGCTTCCTCGCTTTTTAGAATATCTTCCAAATCCTCAAGAACAATGATAAACTCATCCCCACCTATTCTAGCCAAAATGTCTTCACGTCCAAGGATAGAAGCAAGCTGCCCCGCCACCTGCACGATGATGGCATCTCCGACTGCATATCCGTAAGACTCATTAATATCTTTAAAATGGTCAATATTCAGATCCAAAATTGCTACTTTTCCATTCATCCGCTTTGAATGGGAAATGCCATGATCCAACTTTGCCACTAACAGCAAACGATTAGGCAAATCGGTCAAACTGTCATAATGGGCAATATGTTCAATCGTTCGTTCCAAAGAGCGTCGTAACTCATCGCTCAATCGTACCAGTTCACTAACGTCATATAAAAAGAGTTTTAAGATTCGCTGACCCAAAAGTTCGACTTCCATCAACGTAACTTCATAGACCCGTCCATTCACTTCGATACGCTCGTGCTCTACACCGCCGTGCGTATGAAATATCTGCATCAGATCATCCCATATTTCAGGGGTTAGCATCTTAGAAATCGGATCATCAATATTGACCCCAAAAGTGATCATCGCTTCTGCATTGAGCCATCGAATAATCTGCACTTCACCAACATAAACAATCTCACAAAAGGCGATACCTAGCATATTAAAGGTCGCTTTTGCATCTCTGAATTTTGCCTCTATCGCTTTACATTGAGAAGATTCATCAGAAAAGATTTGTAGCTTCTCATTCTCTTCTAATCCACTGCAATAAAAATTGATATCTGCTTTTTTTAACGTCCCAACAAACTGATCATTTTCATCTAGCAAGGTGATTTGATCAACTTTGTGATCATCCATAATCTCTATAGCCATCTCAAGCGGGCGGTCATTATGAATTGTGACGTAATACTCTGTTAAACTATCTGTTTGTTTGTTATGATCTTCGGTATTTGTAATAAGATCACTTAGTAACATCGTACTACCTACTTGATCACTTCTACCATGGGATGAAACTCTTCCCATTTATATTGAACCATTGGGGTATCTTGTCGATTGCCCCATTCACGCATTGAGCCGTCGTACAATCGTACATTCGTATAGCCCAAAATACCGTTGAGAACAAAATAGTTAAAAGAGGTTTCAAGACCGCCGGTACAATAAACAAGTATTTCTTGATTCTGCCCCAAACCAAATCCCTCACTGAAAATCTTTTTAAGTGTCTCTGAGGGCTTTACTTTGAATTCCGGAGTAATGCTATACGTCCAATAATAGCTCATAGCCCCTGGGATATGCCCCAATTTTTCAACCCCATTAAATGCTGTTATCCCAAAATAGATCTCTGAAGGACGTGCATCCAGCATCGGGATTTTCCCAAGATTTTGTTTGACGTATGCCAAATCAGCCACCATATTAGGTACGCTTTTTATCGTAAAATTTCCCTCAGGAGCGGTGGGATTGTCGTTTATCACAAAACGTTTCTCTCCTTTCCATTGTTCTAATCCACCATCCATAATGGCTACATTTTGCACACCGGAATGTTTCATAGCCCAATAAATATAGGTACTGTGAAGCATATCTTTAGGGGAAGCCAAGTGTCCATATAAAATAACATTAGAATCGGTATTAATCCCCAATGAACGTATATGGGTTTGTATTTCATCTGGCGTTTTAATCAAAAAGTGTTTGTCATGCGCTGATCTCCACTGTCCGATAGTGGTATGATAAGCCCCGTGAACATGCCCCTCTTTACTATAAATTTCAGGCTCTGACACATCAATAATAATAACTTTAGGATCATTTAGCTGACTTGCCACTTGCCCAGTACTTTGCAGTGCCTCCCAAGCAAATAGATGAACTACGGTCAATACCCATAAGACAATTATTTTTTTCATCAATTTACCTTTAAGCTGTAATATTGCTAGATGGTAACCCAAATGCACTTAGAGAAATATTTTTATAAATATTATTCTTGAGACAACTCAGCCAATAAATTTTTTCTTGCTTCTGGTGAAAGTTTTTCCAAAGCTGATTTAATCTCATCAGCATCTTTCTCATCCTTGCTTGCTTTCTCTTTTCCATCCTTATTGGCTCTTAGTATTGCTTCAAGTACAGTGATAGCTGAGAGCACATCAGGGAAGTTCTCGTACTCCTTTTTAAGAGTAGATAATGTTTCTGATAAATTCTGAGACATCTTATTTGGCTTACTCTCGCTTAGCGGTGATTGCCCTGTCCACTTCCTAAAGTCTTTTCTGAAAGTCTTGTTTATTTTTAAACAAGCTTCCTCTTCATCCATACCATCTTTAATTAGGTTAATAACCTTATCAACATTACCAACTTGAATAGCTTTTTCATCCTCATTCTCAGTAGTAATATCAATCTCATAGCCTCTGTAATCAATCATGATAGTATCTCCATCTGTTTATAGTGCGATTATTGTACCGTAAAATAACAATTATTATATATTTTAGTTATTTATGGAGGGCATATGACATTAAAACGTTATGCTAGGTATGTAAAGATTAAAGAAGAGTTTTGGTCACAATGGATAAAATAGCTTGAAGAAATGCTTACTATAGGGGTTTAAAGAGAGTTGGTGCGGTCGGGGGGATTTGAAAAAATACACCACTTTTATATCCCTATTTTACGGCTTTCAAGGTCGTTATTCTTCATAAATAAAAATATTGTCCCTTTAGGGTTCTAAACAATATTTTCCCATGCTCCCTGCATGGTATCGCATAGCGCAAACACTCCTTTTTTTATGCTGTAATCAATACTAGAATTAGACCCGATTAGTTAATCATAATGTATTATGGCGACGTCGGAAGGCGTATCGACCAATCGCGCTCTTGCGCGTATGGGAGTAAGCCGACGGAGAGCCGCCGATACTTCGGCGGTGTCCAGAAGGGCGGCTTTGCCGCCCTTCCTTGTCAACTTATCAAAAGTTTTCAGACATTCTATTAAAAGGTTATTTGGATTACTATTTTATCTTTCTATAAATCGTTTCTATTCCAAAAACATTTGTTCTCATAGTTTCTTTATCTATTACTTCGTAAATAGTTCCAATTCCAAATTCATCAGTTACTATAATTTTTTTTTCATCTATTTCATATTTTACTTTAAATTTCATTCCTAGAGCATATTGACTATCACTTGTAAATTCGATTTCACTTATGGATTTTCCTATGAAAGACATTGTTCTTTCACTTTGCCATTTTCCTATTATTGGATTTGATGTCCATACTTTTGATATTATAAAAACTGCTATGATCAAAGTTCCTATAAATCCAATCGTTTTTAAATTTGTTTTTTTATTTTCATTTTCATAGTTCTGTTTTGAATTAAAGTTTTTTAAATAACTATCATGATCGACATTTGCAGTAAACGTTTTTTTTACGAAACTATATTTTTTACTTTCTTCATTTGATGTTTTGTGAATTTTTGAATACGCTATTGCAAAGATCGTTAATCCTAGTGGAACTATAAAAAATATTATTGCAAGTTCCATTTCATATATCCTTTATTCAAAATCTGACAATTCTGCCATGATCAAGTGATAGAATTTTTTTGCTTTTGATTGTGGTAATCCGTCAATTGCTTTGTTGATTTCATTTTTTAAATATTCCTTATCATTTAGATCATGTGATATGGGATTGTTTTCAAAATGATCCATAACTATTTTGTGCAGCTGCGGTCTATTTCTTTCCCAATTTTTGATTGTATTTTGATCAATTCCTAATATTTCAGATATTTCTTTCTTTGTCACAATAATTCCTTATATTTAAGTTTATATTCAAGTTATTTAAGATAATATACTTCTATCTTAATATTTTAGATTTAAATATCTGATTAATTCAGATTTAGGAGTGATAGCCATGAAACAAAATAACCGCCAAACCTCACCTTTCGGTAGATCGACTAATAAGAAAAAAGCAGGTCTATCACTCCCCCAACCATCTCTTTTTACAGTAGATAGTAACGCTTACAAATATTACAACGAAAGCGCTAAAAATATCTCTAAATTTATTGCACGTCTTACTGCTAAAAAATTCTTATCGCCTGAGGTTGAATTCCATCATAAGTCTCATTGTTTAACTTTCCAAGTTTGGTATGGTCATTTTACTATTCCAGTTCCTTCAGTTCCTTATATTTTTTACAGTGTTCGTTTAATTCATTTTTAACTCATTGGCATTTCTCATCACGGTGAGATTATAAGCCCAATCGTCCCCTTGCTATCACTCCGGGACGTTAAAAAATGAAGAGATAGAAAAAATTTTGCCTAATTAGGAGTGATACATGAATCAAGTTATTAGCCAAGGTTTTCGTACAAACTACGAAATCTTAGAAGTTGGAACAATTAAGCCAGGTGGTTCAGGAAGCATGAATAACGGTAATTCTTACTCTGCTTCTGTCAAATTCCGTTCTCGTAACGTTGTTGAGCGTATGGATAAGCGTGTAGGACTTCAAGAAGTTGAAACTTCTATCGAATTTAAAATTCCGTGTGAATCAGAAGATCAAGCTGCTCTTGTAAGTGAAGCTATTCGTAAACTTCGCAATTCTAAATCACCTTTTTATATTTCGGGTGATCTTCCTATAACTCATCAAGATGGACAAAAAAAGGATGTTGCTTTAGTAACGTCTTTCGATAATGGTTCTGATTTCCTTAAAAAAATGGGTTCACCTACTGAACCTAAACAAACTCAGAAGGCATAACGATGTTGGCGGTAACTGGATCACTGAAATTTAATCCTTTACGTAAGTCCAAAATATTTTTATACCCAAAAGGGGTTTTCATGTTCAATTCTATCAAAATAGGCTTCAATGCCGTTGTTTCTTTCGCTGGTAAAGCTAAAGATAAAGCTTTAGCTGCTCTTGGTCTTGGTGCTGCTGTTTTAGCTACTGCACCACAAAAAGCTGCTGCTGCTTTGACTGCTACTGATGTTCCTATGACTACCGCTACGGCTGATGTCACTTTGGTTTTCTTAGCTATTCTTGGTGTTTCCATTGTCCTTTACGGTTTCCGTAAAATTCTTGGTCTTACTGGTAAGTAAGTAATGTTTAAATCCGCACTTATCATTTTTTTAATAGGTGCGGTTACTTCGTGCTTTGCTGTGTTCTCTCCCGATCCTGCTGTTAATGCGGCTTCTCTTGGTATGACTACATCAGATTACGAATATAGCATGGCTTACGCTGGTACTCTTTCTGGCTTTCTTCTTGGTCTATTTATTTGGAAGTTGAAATAATGATTACTTTTTTAACTTTCGCAATAACTGGCGATCCTGCTTTTGATTTCTTTTTTTCGCTTCCTGCTACTTTGGCAATTTTCTATTTTATTGCTTCCGCTGGTATTACAATGATGAAGGGTAGATAATGAAATATTCTATATTATTAATTTCTTTTTTATTTAGTTCTTCTTTTTCTGCTACTTGTTCTGATCCTTCCGTTTCTTTTGTTGTTTCATCTTCTGGTAAAGACCCTAACGGCATTAGTCGATTAGATAGTTATGGTCAATCTATTGCTACTACTTATAATGGTGATTGTTATTATATGCAAAAAATGGAGTATGTTTTTGTATCTTCTGCTTATGGTTATAGTAAATTTGATGTTTTTTATACGAATTATTCTGCTTCTTCTTGTTCTGCTGGTTATGTTTCTATTGCTCCTTATAATGTTTGTGCTTTACCTCCTTTAAGTAATTATGATGGTGATCGTGTTGCTTGTATGGAACATGGCGGCTGGACTCTTGAAGGTAAATGTATCACAGAAGCAGAATTCAAAACTGGTATTAAGCAAAATAAAGTTGGTTTTGTTGTTGGGACTGGTCTAAAAATTGGCGGTTTCCTTATGACTGCGGCTGGTGTAATTGGATTACCGTTCACGTTTGGTGCTTCTGCTGGTCTGATTGCGGCTGGTGTTCATTCATATGGGGCTGGTGCATTATATTTTGCTCTAAATTCTACACCTAATTTTTCTGATAACGCTGGAAATATGGGTTCTGCTGTTACTGCTGGTGGTAAAACCATTAAAGTGAGTTTAGCTAATTATACTCCTTCTGATGGTTCTACTCCTATTTCTGGTCAAAGCGTTACCCTTAATGATGATACAAAAAAACGAGTCACAGAAGCTGTATTTGTTCCTCAATCTGTTGTTGATCAAATGGCTGATCCTTCTAAAGTTGATTTTGTAAATGATACTCGTTCTACTCCCCTCGATCTTACAGGCACTGTAAAATCAACGTATGATTACAGCGATAATACTGTTAAAACTGAAACACAAGTTTCCCCTACTCAAATAAAAACACAAGTTTCCCCTTTTTCAGTTATTCAAAATCCTGATGGCTCTATCACTGCTAAACCTGTTTCGGGTTCTTCTGCTCCTACTGTTTCGGGTTCTTCTAGTGGTGTTTTTGATGCACAAGATAAATGGATGGCTGACATTCAGGCTAATTACAACGAAACACAAAAATATTGGGATGATATTGTTGCTGGTGTAACTCCTACTAATGATATTAATGCAACTAAACCTATTGATCCTTCTTTAAAAACAAATACTGATATTTTAAGTAAATTGGATGAAATCAAAAACGCTATTACTGCTGGTGATGCTCCTACTCTTTCAGATGGTACTGAAGGTTTTGGTAATCTTGATGCACAGGTCAAGGGATCATATAGCGGTTTTATTTATACTGATCCATTGGGTTTAAATGCTTTGGGTGGTGGTTCTATTCCTTCTTATGGTTTTACTCTGTATGGTCGTCATTTTGTGGTTTTTGATCAATCTATGCTTGATAATTTGCCATTGGATGCTATTCGAAATCTTTTCTTGTTTGTTGCCGCTATTGCCGCATTTATAACAGTTATTTCGGGGGTTTAAAATGCCAGCTATATTATCTCTTTTAGGTTCTGCTTTTGCTTTTCTCGTTAAGCATCCTTTTGTTTTAAAAATGATGATCTTTACTTTATTTACTGGTCTTATCGCTTTTTCACTTGCGTTTCTTTTTGATCTTGTTAGACCTTACATGATCCAGAACTCTATTTTTGTTGTTGCTTCTTATTTAGGTGTATTACAGGCTCTCGCTCTTTATATAACGATTGTTCTTGCTGGTTTTGGTGCTAAACAAGTTTTAGCGTTTGTACGTGCCACATGATCACTTTTTTTACTGGATTGCCTCGAACTGGAAAAAGTTATCGGGGAGTATGGTATATTCAAAAAAATTTCATTGATCCTAATTCTAGTAATTTTAATGAACGTCAATATTGCTGGACTAATATAGGCGGTTTTAAATTTGATCAAATCAATGATTCTCTTTTGCCTTTCCCTCTTGATCCTTCTAAATCTGATTATTTTAAACATAATCCTGAGCTGATTAAGAATGATGATAATTACACTAAAGAAACTATTTATTTAGACTGGAAAGTTTTTTATCCTCATATTGAAAAATTACATTCTATGGCTCTTGAAGATAAATCAGATTTGGATTTACTGCGTTATGCTCGTTATCATAAGCTTTCACCAGCTTTGATCGTTATTGATGAAACTTATCGTTTTTATACTAAAAAAGTTGATCCAGTTTTGGTATGGTTAAATGGTTATCATGGTCATTTAGGACTTGATATAATTTTTATTATTCATCGTCCCACGCTTATGGCTTCTGATTATTGTGGTCACACTGAGGAATTTATCAATGCTCAAGCAAAATCGAAACAATTAAATAACTCAACACTAAAATATTTTTATCACGATTCACCTCTATATACTAAAGATAATAATTACGATAAACATACTCTTACTGCTGATCCTGAAATATTTGCTTTGTATAAATCGGGTGATCTTCATAAGCCTAAAAAGATTATTTATAAATATATTGGTTTTATGTTTGTTGCTTTTGCTTTTATTGGTTTGGTTTCTTATTTCTTTATTGGTCGCATGGATGACCGAATTCATCCTGCTGATGCTGTTTCTTCTTCTGTCAATCCTAATGATCCTATTGCTGTTCCTGTTAAATCTTCTGTTTCTGCTTCTATGCTCTTGCGTGTTCGTTGTAATGATCTCTATTGTTCTCGTGTTGATCCTGCATATCAAACTAATTACATTCCTAAACTTTATTTTGATCAGATCATGCAGTTAATTGATTTTAAAGAATTGGGCGGTTCTTCCATAAATATCTTTGGCGATGTCTATAACGATAAACTTTATATGATCCCTTCTGATGCTATCAGCTTCTTTTCTATGTGGAATATTCCTGTTACTGCTTCTACTGCATCCCCTCAACCAGTTTTCAATTCTGTTGCTGGTGATACTCAATGAAATCTATAATTTTAATCCTCTCTCTATCGTTTTGGCTTTTAGCTGTTGATAATTTAAAACTTCCGCCTCGTGTCGTTCCTGTAAACGATGCTAAGGTTATCAATTCCTTTCCTCTGCTTCCTCCGCCTCCTATGGTTTCCACTCTTGATTCTATGACTTTAAATGAGTTTATACGTTTAGTCTCTAAGTCTCTGGGAAAAAATATTCTTGTATCTGGTAAGCTCGATGGCAGTATAGATTATTTATCTAATATGGATATATCAAAAAATAATCTTTTACCTCTTTTAAAATCCGCTCTGGAGCTTAATAATTATGCTCTCGTTAATAATGGCTCTTACTATTCCATCGTCCCTGCTAAAGATTTAAAATTGCATGATAATGTTTATCTCGGTAATCGTTCGGGATCTTCTTTTGGATCTATTGTGCTTCCAATTTTTTACAGTGATGTTTCTTCCATCCTCGATGGCGTTAAAACGCTTCTTTCTCCTTCGGGATCTGCTTTTGTTTCCACCACTGGCACTGGTAAATTAATCGTTTCCGATTTTCCCGAAAATATCACGTTAATATCCAAACTCCTTAAAGAAATTGACGTTAAGCCGATGGCTAAAAATCAATCATTTAAATCTTTTCATTTGGTTAATGCTTCGGCTGATTCGGTATCTCAAACGCTTTCATCTGTTTTTGGTAGGGACTCTAACGGTTCTATAACTTTTTCAATACATCAGGAAACTAATAGCCTTTTTGTTAATGGTGATGCTGATCTAGTGGATCGTGTTCCTGCTTTGGTGTCTGATCTTGATCGTGAACAATATCAGGTTTATATTCAAGTTAGGATTTTAGAGCTTAATAATGATTTATCTTCTAAGCTTGGTATGCGTTATGGACTCGATGGCGGTATTGTTTCGGCTACTAATTTTTTCTCGTTTGCTGGTAATATTGGCGGTTCTTCTATTGCTCCAGCAAACGAATTAGTATTAAATGCTCTTACTGGTTCTTTGGGTAATGTTAAACAACTTCTTACTATTGGTGCTGCTCTTGATCTTTTACAATCTGAGGGCGTATCTAAAACGCTTTCAGAGCCTTCTGTTTTGTGTTTAAATAATAAAGAGTCTAAAGTGATCGTTGGTAAATCCCTCTCTTTTTTAAAGGGTTCTACTACTGGTGCGGCTGGTACTTCTAACTCTTTGGATCGTGTTGATGTTGGTTTAAATCTCACTATTAAACCTCTAGTCGCTTCTAAAGATAAATTATCAATTAGCATTGATGCAGTTTTAGAGAATATTTTACCTGTCTTTGATTCAAACAATCAACCCATTACAAGCAAACAGCAGATTAAAACAGATTCTATACTTCATCATGGCGAAACGATCGTTCTAGGTGGCTTTGTGAAGTCTTATGAGTCTGTTATTAACGATGGTGTTCCTTTTCTTTCTGATATTCCTTATATTGGCAGCATCTTTAAACATTCTTCGACTATTACGCAAAAAGATAATTTACTTCTTGTTATTACTCCCTACATAATTGACGATTCCAAATCTCTTTCTTCTCTTCAAACTGACTTGGGTGCATTTGGGAAACTACAAAAAGTTTATAACGATTCTTTATCATCTAAGGGTGATTAAATTTAATTTAGGAGTGATAGCACCATGAATACATACGGACTTACGCCTTACGATCTTAAATATGCACAGGAAAAAATGGACGCTCAACGTTCTTATCTGTCTAATAATTTCTTTTCTACTTCAACGGGTCAAGTTAAATCTTTGTTGGAAGTTTCTTTTTCTGCCAATATCTCACAACGATATTATTCGCAGCTCTCCAATAAAATCAATACCATGCACTCTTTAGCTATCACACAGCGACTTAAACCTGTTTTTCTCACCATTACCCTAGATGGCTTCTTTCGTGGCTTCTTAACGGGTAATTACACTAAATGGCGTAAACTTGATCACGATAAACAAACGGAATACCTTCGCCATATTCCAAACAATGAAGTATACGGCTTTCTCCGGGATAAAATATTCAGCTGCGCCAAATTCACGATCAAAGATTGTTACAATGTTCTTGCTTTTCAATGGTATAGATATTCATCGGGTTATTCTTTTAAAAAGATCAAAAAGGACGCTAAACAGTTTATCTATCTAAAAGCTGCCGAACCTCATAAAGATGGTGTCCCTCATCTCCATGTTCTTCTATGGATTCCACACGATTACTTTGATATGTTCAAAAAAGACTTTGTTCGCTACTTCCCCGCTCCTCAAAACCATGTACCTATTGAAGATGGTAATGCCGGTGACACTAAAGGCTTTCAAACGGCCATACATAATCCAGTTGGTTATATTATGAAATATGCCACTAAATCATTCATTGATCTTAAAAATGGAACTGATCTTGATTATCTTCAAGCATGGTATATTAAAAACAAAATAAGACGAATTACGACTTCTCATTCAACTGTTCCTCAATGGGTCTACCAAAAAGTATTTGCGATTGAAAAAGATTGGTATCACCTCACTGATCTAACGGTGCGTGAACCGATGCTTTGTGAATGGAGTCGTGAAGATGATTATTTCATGCTCATTGAAGATAATGGGCGTTGTCTCGAGTATGATCGTGGAGTCTTAACGCTTCGTTACATGGATGGTCCGATTATCAAACAAATTGGTGAGTTTTCCGATAAACCAAAATTTAAACCGCAACGGCTGCAACCTGTTCCTTCTCAATGGCAAAATCGTCCTGAACCCAAACGTTACCTTGATGTATTTTATGAACATGATCACTATCTCTATCGTGACGGTGAATTTACCAAACCAACACCACAACCTCTTAAGATGTCTGATTACGACCTTTACAGCTATTGGAAGTCCATTGATGTTGAAACGGTCAACGCTCATCATTTTGCCCATGTAAATAATGAACTTATTGAACGTGGACTCATTGAAGGTGAAATTATTTCTTTGAATCATGATGTTGAATTTCAAATGTGGGGTTATGACGAATATGACCTTTGAATATTACGCTGAAACTTATTTGAAAATCAAAAAGGTTGAATTGAAACCTTCTACGTATTACCGTTATGATGGCACTATTCGTAATAAAGTCCTTCCTTCTTTTCATGGCCGAAATATAGCTGAAATTAAAGCTAGTGAATTACGTCTTTGGCTGCTTAATTTTCAATGCTCCAATAAAACTCTTACTCATTATATATCTATGCTCACTGGTATATTTGATGAAGCCATTTATGATGAAGTAATTACTTCTAATCCTTGCCGTTTCCTTCGTAAACCTCGTATTATGAAAAAAGATATTCTTCCTTTCAGTGTTATTGAAATGCACCGAATTATTGATCATGTTGAGAATTTCAATTTTAAACATTATTTGTATATTGCTTTTTATACTGGTATGCGTAGCGGTGAAATTATGGGATTGAAGAAAGAAGATATTGATTTTGAAAAAGGATTAATGAAAGTAAAGCGAACACGTGGCCGACATGGGGAAAATTCACCAAAGACTCAAAGCGGTTTTCGTTCTGTTCCTATTCTAGATCTGTTACGTCCTCATCTTCAAACGCTGCACGATCATCATGATCATGAATATCTTTTTGTTACTCAATTTGGTAAACCATACAATCATAATGAAACTTTTTCAAATAAGTTTTGGCTTCCTTTATTCGATAAACTCGGTATTAAATACAGAAGGCTTTACAATACTCGTCATACATTCGCAACCATGATGCTATCAGGCGGTTACACTACTCCGCATAATCTTGCTCAAATTCTAGGTCATAGAGATTCTCAAATGGTTCATCAGGTATATGCCAAATTTATCAATGATGGAAAATTCGATTTTAAATTGGATATTAATCCGTATTAGTGGTGTATAGGGGTTTTTCGTGGTTTTCGTTAAAGGCTTTGAAAGTGGCTATTTTAGGGGGTTAGAGAGATAAATTGGTGCGGTCGGGGGGATTTGAACCCCCACACCCGTAAGGCACTACCACCTCAAGGTAGCGTGTCTACCGTTCCACCACGACCGCATAAAAGAAGGTGAATCAGCCGAAGCTGATTCGAGGAAAAAGTCGAAACTTACGCAGCCAAATATGGGTTAGCGTAAAGAGCGATAAGAGCAATTACCAATGTATAGATAACTTGCGCTTCGATCATAGCAAGAGCGATGAACATAGTAGTCATCAATTTTCCGCCAAGACCTGGATTACGTGCAGTACCTGCGATAGTTGCAGCAGCAGTGTTACCCATACCGATAGCACCACCAAGTGCAGCCAAACCAAGACCAACACCCGCAGCGATCATAGAATACGCTTTAAGAGTTTGGTTAGCAACGTCTGCAGATGCAGCAGCTACTGCAGGAGCAGCTTCAACAACCGCTACCGCTTCCTCAGCACCGAATGCTGCAGCAACAAGTGCAGTCATAAGAAATAGAACTTTTTTCATGAGTAATCTCCGTATTTAAATCAAAGTCTGTTCGGATAGTTTCCCTACTTATCACTTTGTAGGCGAAATTATAGTGGGGAGGAGCTAAAAAATTACTTAGCTCGGCCAAGGCCAATTTTATTACCTTTGAATTCAACGATCTCAACCATCAATTCATCGCCCTCTTTGATCACATCGCTCACACGGCCCACATGTCCATCGGAAAGTTTTGAGATGTGAATAAGCCCGTCGATTCCGCCAGGAAGTTCGATAAACGCCCCAAAATCAACGATTTTTTTCACTTTTCCCTGTACAACATCGCCCACTTTGTATTCCACTTTTTCTACCGGGGTTAAGCCACTTGTGATCCCTTCGATGTGATCACGTGCCCCTTTGATACCCTCTCTGTTTTTACCCGTGAGTTTGACAGAGCCTTTTTTCTTATCAATATCAATCGCAACATCAAAACGCTCGATTATTTCACGTATCGTTTTACCGGCTTGACCGATAATATCACCTATAAAACTCGGATCAACATGAAACAAATCGGTGCTTGGTAATGTCCCCTCATTAAGCTCTATGTTTTCTTCAGATGCCATCATAATATCTATGATATGGGCTCGTGCTTCTTTGGCTTGATAAAGCGCTTCTTTAAGTACATCCAAATGGATACCCCCCAGCTTTATATCCATTTGCATCGCAGTGATACCCACTTTTGATCCGGCTACTTTGAAATCCAAATCACCATCATGATCTTCAAGCCCCATGATATCGGTCAAAATCGCGTGACGATTTCCTTCTTGTACCATTCCCATAGCAACACCCGCAATCGGATCACACACCTCGATATCACCGGCACGTAATGCCATATAACCACCACAGACCGTAGCCATTGACGATGAGCCGTTTGATTCCAAAATCTCAGAGACAAGTCGAATGGTTTGCCCATTGCTAACAGTTGCCCCTTCTAGTGCTCGCTTAGCCAAGTTACCATGCCCAAGTTCACGACGGCGCGGAGCACCGATAGACGATGCTTCTCCTACACTGAAACCCGGAAAATTATAATGAACCATGAAAGATTCATTTTGCGTACCGCGATCTGTTAGACCTTCATACATTTGCGCGTCTTTAGGACCGCCAAGTGTCAAAATAACAAGCGCCTGTGTTTGTCCACGTGTAAACAAAGCGGATGCATGTGCACTTGGCAAGACATTGGTTTCAATAGTAATCGGACGAACTTCGCCTAATGCACGGCCATCTGCACGTACCTTTTCGTCCAATATTTGAGTGCGAACCATCGTACGTTTCACCGATTCAATCGCTTTTTTCAACTCATGTTCATCCCATTGCGGCATTTCTGTCATAACGGCTTTACGTATAGTTCGAAGCGCTGTAGAGCGCTCTGTTTTTGCCATTTGTGAAATTCCACGCTTCAAATCATCAGTATGCTTCAAAACAACATAGTCGCACATTTCACTATCAATCTCTTTGATCACGCATTGCAGTTCAAACGCTGCTTTAGCATACGGTTTAAAGGCATTTTCATACATCGTATTGGCTTCACGAAGAACCGTTTGCGCCTGTGCTAGTATATCAATGAGCTCATCTTCACCCATTGCGTTGGATTGACGCATCACAATGCTTTGAGTAGCCATCACAGGGTCTACCAAGGGATCTACCAAACCTATTTCGACAACCTGTGCTTCATCACTTCCCAGAGCCTGCATCTCGATCATCAACATGTCGTCTTTGCTGCCTGCCAAATAAAGATCGAATGTGCTGCGCTCTAAATCGCTGTGTTTTGGATTAAACACGATGTTGCCATCAATTTTGGCAACACGTACACCTGTTACCGAATTGAAAATATCAATATCCGAAATGTACAATGCTGCCGATGCCGCATTCAGACCCAATACTTGTAAATCCGCATCCGCATCCGCACTGAGCACTAAAACAGAAATTTGAATCGGATTGGCGAATCCTTTTGGGAACAAAGGACGTAACGATCGATCGATAATACGCGATGTCAATGCTTCAAAATCACTTGGTTTCGTCTCACGCTTGATAAATCCGCCTGGAAACTTTCCTGCCGCATAACTTTTTTCAATATACTGTACGGTTAGCGGTAAAAAATCTTCGTCCACAAAATGGGTTTCATCGATAACAACGGTTGCTAAAATAACAGTATTCCCCGATTTAAGCCATACGGCGCCATTGGCTTGCGCCGCTACTTGATTGAGTGCATACGACTCCTGTTTATTTTTAAGTGCCAAATCGACCGTGTATTTCATTGTAATCCCTAATTAAATTATCGTGCCATCGATGCGGCGCCAAAAGTATATTTTATGTCGTTGTCGATAAACCGTAGACCCAAACCTAAGAAAAGATTTTGAGATTTTGAGTTTAGGAAGTTATCCCAACCTCCGTAAAGTTCCAAGTGCTTCAACATTTGATAACGAAGCTGTGCTTTAAGATGTGCACGATCGCCGCGAACATCATTCATAGCATTAAAATCAAATGCCTCTGCTGAAAGCTTAAAGCGATCATGCTTTGCAAAGTAATCGATTCCTACGCCGCCCGTTGACTCAATCGCTCCAAAACGCAGCAAGAAGTCATCAAAACGTTTTCCGTACTGTACTGAGTACAAACGATCGCTTTTAACATGTTTTCCCGGTAATACATTTGGCTGTGAATAATCATCCGTGCTAATCAAATCAATCATATAATACGTTTCAGGATTAGGCAGATACGTCACCCCTAAATAGATCTTTGAATATTGGTCCCGCATCATATAATCCGCATGCATCGCTACTTGCAACTCGCTGGTGGTAAAGTTGGAGAGCATCGTGTCCACTTTTCCAAATGCCTCTTCACCGCTTTTGAAGAAGGATCCCGCTGATGAAATCGTATCTTTTAATCCGGCACGATTTTCCGCCAACATCACACTCACATTATCTTCGATCTTCGTAAATTTATCGACTGCTTCAGGAAGCTTATACTCTAATGCACCGCTGATATTATCCAGTCGTGTGGCTAGCGAATTTATTTTTGCCATTGTGTCTGGCAAATCTTTATTAACCGTATTTGCCGTTTGACTAAATCCTGCACTCATCTCTTTAAAATTATCAATTGCTGCATACAGATTTTGACGGTTATCCCCGATTACCCCATTGAGGTTAACCCCAACATCACGAAAAGCGATAATCGCATCTTGAATCGCTTTGCGGTGTTCTTCATCCAATGTCTCTCTAAAATCATGCAATAAAAGTTGCAACTCATTGGCAGCTGCATTGACCGAATCACTGGTTTGATCAAACGACGCATATCGTTTTGATTGCGCTAGGACACCGCCTTTATTAAGACTTTGCGCAGCATCTCCTACAACGATGTTCAAGACTTTCGACCCTAATAATGACTCTTGTGCCACGATAACCGAAGAGTCTTTAGGGACTTTGACACCGTCGTTGATCAACAAACTAAGACGAACATGCTTTCCCTCGATCGTTATCTCTTCAACTTCGCCGATTGTTACACCGTTCATCAAGACATGGGTATGCTTTTCAAGGCCTGATGCATCATCCACATAGGCTTCGATTGGGTAGCCGCTTTGGCCCCATTTTCCCAATGAGGTTACTTGCGTTGAGAGTACCAACAATGCGCCAAGCGCCATAACCACAAAAAGACCTATCTTTGCTTCCAATTTCATCTATATTCCCCTACTGCTGATGGTTCGTAATTTTATAATTAAATGATGATCCGCCAATCGGCTTCAATATCAAGGTAAGAAAGATATAGGAATCATTAATAGAATTATTACTATTTAGATTCGTCAATACCGGGCGATTATTTTGTACAAAACGTAACCCAAGGTCTAAACATCTTTGCGAATACATAAAGCCAATCTCACTTCGTTTCATTAAATCTGCATGGTAATCGTATGCGATAAGGCCAAAAATACGATAATACCGATTGTATTGATAGGATGCATCGGCCGACCAATAACTAGAGTAAGCAATCGTTCCATTACGTAATTCATCCGTATAACTATGATTGATGGATACGGTTACACGATCATCATTATAGCGTACCGTATTGAGCTCTTTGGTAATACGTGATCGGTCATGATTTAACGCGGTAACATTATAATAACTGACCGCCTGTGTAATCTCCCACTCTAGTTCATTCATCAATTCACCATAATAATTGCCGGTTTTGTCATATCGAAAATTTTGAGAAAGGCGGTCTACTAACGTCTGCTTCCCTTTTTCAAACAAATAGTTATTAAGTCCCAAAGAGAGTGTATCACTAGGGTCTTGCAACGAATAGAACTCACATACAGGAGCTGTATTTCCCGCAACACAGGTACCATGATAGCGATCATAATATCCATCATAAAAACGGCTTCCTGCGAGTGTATAAGAAACATCAGGGGCGATGACATGGGATGTTTCTCCGTATGCTTTGACTAAACTACTCCCTATTTTAAACGTGTGGTCAAGTTGAGCATATTGTCCCGTTTGATATTCACCATTAGTCTCATTGGCTTGCGGATAACCATAAAATTCGAGTAAACGCCCGCTCACATTTGCTGTATAACTAGTATCGATCAAATTATCAAATAAGCCCGCTTGGAGTGTCAATGGGACATTCAAATTTGCTTCTATTGCCCGTTTTCCATCGGGTCTGTAATAATTGGTAGCACTCACATCTGCATTGAATAATAGGTGATCGTTAAGCAAATTTTCCAAGTAGTGGTGATAATTCACGGTTGGCAGGATCTGAATCGTTTTACTGTTATCAACCACATCTAGATATTGGTAGTGTTTCAAGTACATCGCTAAATAATCGTCTTCGTCACTGTAATAGGCATTGATACGTGAAAGGATTTGACTGGTCGTGACATTTTGTGTTTCATCGCTTCCTTGCAAGTTCAGGTAATCGACATCGTTCATCCAGCTGCCATTGACATACAATCCTGACTCACCATCGATCTTTAAACCAAACCACTCTTGCAAAAAAGCGCTATGCCGATAATTGACATCGTATCCGTAATGTTTGATATGAGCCAAATCTTGCTCTAGTGCATAGGCCGATTGTTCTTTGAAGTAACCTGCTTTGATCGATCCAAACGAAGATGCCGTGTCCACAAAACGAAAATCCGTATACAATCCCGAACCACGTGTTGTGCGGATTTGAGGTTTTAGCTCTAAATCCCACCAATCTTGAGGTGCAAGGTAAATGGGTTGCTGATAATAAAAGCCCTCGGAGCTTGAGATCCCAAGTGTTGGGATCAACAAACCGCTGCGGCGTGTAGTATCGGTTGGATATCCAAAATAAGGGAGATAAAAAAGAGGGACATCATCAATGTACAAACGGGCATTGTAAAGATTCATCCACATACTATCAGTATTGTAATTAGCGCTGCTAAAACGGATTTTCCATAAAGGATCCGTTGAGTTGCACCCCGATACCATACCGCTTGCCAAATCGATCTTACTTTCACAGGCATCCGATTGTTTAGTACTTACCCACAAACCGTTATCATGATCGATCATGTAAAAAGGGCGTGACTGACGTGTGTTCATATCCATATTAAGTTTTGTATAATCACTCATGACATGCTGTTTTCCCTCTTGAAAAACAGTCACATTTCCCTCAGCCTCAATCACACTCGTGTTGTGGTCATAGGAGAGTCGCTCAGCCGTCAAAATCTTATCTTGATACGTAATCACCGGATTTCCAGTAGCAGTGACTATAGAGCCATTCGTTTGGGCATTTGACCCGAATAACTCAACGCGGTCATTAGCCAATAAAGCGCTACAGGCAATAATACTGATAGAGAGGACTTTACGCATTTACAACCACCGTTTTAGCTGTCAGATCATGCCAACTGCGTCGATACGGATCTAAAAAAGCCCATATAAATCCAAAATACAAAAGCGCTTCACTGATTATACGAAAGACAGCTCGATTAAAAGCCGAAAAAAAAGAGGGATTTGACAAGGTTTTCACTTCGATGACACGGATCTTCATCACGATCTTTCCTAATGTAGCCCCATATTGCATCGTGAAAAACGTTTGATACATAATTTTGATTGCCATAAATTCAAGTATAAAGTGATTTGTTAGCACAATGATCGCTTCCATTGAATTTGCTTGCGCAATGTTGTTCCAAAGGACAATTAAAAGCAGTGTCGAAATCAGTATCTCATCAATGGCAAAAGCTGCTGAACGCGCTTTTGCAGATGCAATAGTCAGATGTTCACGATCTAAGATGTCATCGAGCTGTTCATTCATTAGCGAAGCGCTTGATAGGCAATATCGGTACGCAGTTTCTTACCGGCATAATGAACTTGACCACAAAGCATGTACGCACGGTCACGCGCACTTTTAATGCTGTCTCCAACACCGACACAAACGAGAACCCGTCCACCGTTGGCGTAAAGCTTTCCATCCTCTAAACTCACCCCTGCATAAGCTATGTGGGTATTTTGTGCAATTTCATCATGATGAATATCATCTACCACAATCTCGGCAGGTACCGAGTTGTCATACGGGTAGTTTTTACTCGCCATCACCACTCCCACGGCATATTTATCATGAAATTCGATATTGAGCGTATCAAGCTGTTTCGTTGCCGCTTTGTAAAATAGCTCACTAGCAGGTGTTTTGAGCAACGGCATCAAGATCTCGCACTCAGGGTCCCCAAAACGGACATTAAACTCTAGCGTAATTGGCTCACCATTGACAATCATAATCCCAATAAAGAGAACACCTTCAAACGGTGCCCCCTCTTCTTGCATCCCTTTAAGTGTAGGACGGACGACACGTTCTTTCACTTTTTCATAGATCACATCATCTACAAGCGGTGTAGGTGCATACGCTCCCATCCCACCTGTATTTGGTCCTTCATCACCATCTAAAAGACGCTTATGATCTTGTGCTGCAGGAAGAAGGATAAAGTCTTTTCCGTCACATAATGCAAACATCGAGAGCTCATAGCCATCCAAGAACTCTTCAACAACCACACGTCTGCCGGCATCGCCAAACGATTTACCGCTAAGCATTTCCGAAACGGCTACTTTTGCTTCATCGTATGTCAGAGCAATAATAACCCCTTTACCTGCACACAATCCATCGGCTTTTACCACGATAGGAAGAGGGAGAGTGTCGATAAATTTAAAGGCCTCTTCAATATGGCCTGTTTCGATATAGCGTGCTGTAGGGATACCGTACTTGGCTAAAAAGTTTTTCATATAGACTTTTGAGCCCTCAAGCTGTGCCGCGGCACGACTTGGACCAAAGATCACTAATCCTTTTGCTTTGAAAACATCAACGATCCCCTCACTTAATGGCCCCTCAGGCCCTACAATCGTAAGATCAATAGCATTATCAAGAGCAAATTTTGCCAACTCATTGAAATCACTGAGAGGGACGTTTTCACCTAGCATCGGTGTAGCACCGTTACCCGGAGCAAAATAGACTTTTTCCACTGCACTGTCTTGCGTCAAGACTCTTCCAATAGAAAACTCACGCCCGCCGCTGCCGATCACCATTACACGCATATACACCCCGTTTGAATAAAAATACTATAATTCTAAAAAACCAAAATACTATTTTGGCATTGTAAAACTATAAAAGCCCAGGCGGGCGTTTTCGCAGTAGCTTTGGTTCTCAAAGCGTAATTAAGCAGATCGAGCACCCATCCGGCGGCAATCTCTCGCACTTACGCGCTCAAACGAGACCACCGACACACCAAGGTGACTACTGATACCACTCAGTGTATATGTAGAACCCTCAAATGCGATTACTCGCTGCGCCCAGGTAGAGATAATTATAACCTCAAAAAGCTTAATATGGATAATAAAACTTCATGATGTGGCTATTTCCCGAGCCTTCAGTATACAAGAATCAATACTCGTTTGTGAACTTAAAACCGATTTTATACCAAATGGAAGTGCTTTTTGGGTTGTTGTCCCAATGACAACAACATCATGTGTCGGTAAAATCTGCGTACGCTTACTAAAGCACTCAATACTTGATGGGGACGTAAAAATAAGTACACTATTTTTTGCTATATTTATTTTTTCCATATCGTCATTGCACGTTGTTTCATAGATAACCACTTCATCGATTTTTTTACCCATAAGACGAGCTTTTTGTGGCCATGATGAGGCAATAGCTCGTGGTCTTATATAAAGCCAACGATTGTATTGATTTTCCAAGACCTCTAAAATTGAATCCCCATAACCAGATGCTGCTGTAATATTACATCCACCCATCGCAGCTATCTCACTCGCCGTTGATTCACCAACGCAAAGAATGTCTAGTTTTTTCCAATCGATATCGTAGCTTTGTAACGCTCTTGCCCCCTCTTTTGAGGTCACAATAATTCCATCGTAAAGCGAAAAATCGATTTTAGGTTGTAAATATTTGATACAAAGAATAGGGATATGAATAACGTCTATAGCATTATCATAGGAAGTTTTTGAGATAAGATAGATGGGACGCAAAAGAAAAATCTTTCGCTTATTCCCACTCGATTGTTGCAGGAGGCTTAGAACTGATATCATAGACAACACGATTGATACCGTCTACTTCGTTAATAATACGACGACTGATACGCTCAAGTAGAGTATGAGGTAAATGAGCGAATGTTGCTGTCATACCGTCAACCGCTTCAACAACACGAACACAAACGGTATTGTCATACGTACGGTTATCACCCATCACACCGACTGATTTAACATTAAGTAAGACGACAAAAGCTTGCCAAGTCTTAGTGTAGTATCCGCTGGCCTTGAGCTCATCGAGCAAGATGACATCAGCATCACGCAACATACTCAAATCAGGACGATTCACTTCGCCCATAATACGAATGGCCAATCCAGGTCCTGGGAAAGGGTGACGGTTGATGAGATAATCCGGTAATCCCAGTTCAGTACCCAAACGTCTTACTTCGTCTTTGAACAAATCACGTAATGGCTCGATAAGTTCAAAATCCATCCAATCGGGCAATCCACCGACATTATGATGGCTTTTAATCGTTACCGATGCACCATTAGGGGAAATTGACTCGATGACATCGGGATAGAGTGTCCCTTGGGCTAGGAATTTGATCCCCTCGTGTTTTTTAGCTTCCGCCTCAAACACTTCGATAAACGTGTGCCCGATGATTTTACGCTTGGTTTCAGGATCGGTAACGCCGGCTAGTTTGTCCAAAAACAAATCTGCTGCATCAGCAACGACGAGAGGGACTTTGAGGTGAACTTTAAAAATATTTTCGACCGATTCACGCTCCCCTTTGCGTAAGACGCCATTGTCTACAAACACAGGGATAAGCTGATTACCAATAGCTTCATACAACAATGCTGCAACCACCGAAGAATCAACTCCGCCGCTAAGCGCACAAAGAACTTTTCCATCACCCACTTGTGCGCGGATTTTGACAATTTGTTCTTTTAGGAAATGTCCCATGTCCCATTTTTCAGTCACTCCACAGATGTTAAGGGCAAAGTTGCGTAACATCAAGTACCCCTCTTCAGAGTGGTGAACCTCAGGATGATACTGCATTGCATAGACCATCTTCTCTTCATGCGCGATAGCGGCATAAGGGGAGTTAGTCGAGTGTGCGATAGAGACAAAGCCCTCTGGAAGCACGTCCACTTTGTCCGAATGACTCATCCAAACATTTCGCTCGTCCTCACACCCTTGAAAAAGGAGAGAATTTTGTGTCAAATCGATAGTAAGCTCTGCTTGACCGTATTCATGATGATCACTTCGGATAACCGAACCACCAAAATCGACCGCAATGCGTTGCATTCCGTAACAAATACCCAAAACAGGAATACCAAGAGAGTAAACTCCAAGATCTACGGTATAGGCATCTTCGTTATATACCGATGATGGGCCGCCACTGAGGATTATCCCTTTTGGGTTCTTGGCTTTGATGACATCAACAGTAGTACGATACGGTAAAACTTCACAATAAACTTTGTCCTCACGTAAACGTCTCGCGATAAGTTGCGTGTATTGAGAGCCGAAATCGAGGATAATGATGCTGACTTCTTTCACGGGTGAGCCTTTGGATGAAGATATTTTGAAGGGGAATAAAAATCCTTTATATGGATGAAATCATACCTCATCGTAGTTTAATTTTAGGTATAGGTTTTTCTCATATTCGTATGCTCCAGCGAGACGATCGCTCGCTAAAGTATAAAATCAATGCCCTTGTACCGAAAGTTTTGGTGCAATGAAATTGATCGTTTCGACCGTAATATTCTTTAATCTTGCATGCATCGGATAGTTGTGAATAAATTCGACAACGTCATAGGCGATCGATTTTGAGTTTGAACAATCAATAATGACCTTGGAGTTTTCTGGAATAGCTTCCAGCATTTCAATGATACTGGCTTTGTTAAAAAAGGAGACCTCTTCTGCCAAGACAATATGATGAACATTTTGTCCCTCTTCTATTTCGATAACGTCTTTCATGTGAAATGAATTACGATAGCTGTGATGAAGCGTAAAAAAGATACTAGCGGCGAGACCGTACAAAACACCTGTCAACAAATCACTCACCAGCATCACTAAAACAGTCACACTAAAAGGGACAAATTGCTCCCAACCCAAACGATACATTGTCCTAAAAAGGGAAGGCTGTGCCAGTTTATATCCAATGAACATCAAGATGGCTGCCAAGCTTGCATAGGGGATCATGTTGAGTAAATTGGCGATCGTCACAACACTGATCAACAAGAAAATACCATGCAGTATCGCTGAAAGCTTCGTCTTTGCCCCAAATGTGATATTAGCAGAACTTCGTACGACGACTTGCGTAATCGGCAAACCTCCGATTAAACCTGAAATCATGTTTCCCAATCCTTGTGCTTTGAGTTCACGATTGGTAGGAGTCACCCTTTTATAGGGATCAAGTTTATCCGTAGCTTCCACACACAATAATGTTTCCAAACTGGCAACAATGGCTAATACGGCAGCTATTTTATACACTTCAGGATTGCTAAGAGATGAAAAATCAGGTGACGTAAATTGATGCATCAATTCAGCAAAATTTGATACCAGCGGCAGATTCACAACCTGATCTGGATTAAGGGTAAAATTCAGCACGCCGTTTTGGTACAGATAGTTCATCAAAATACCAAAAAAAACCACTACGATAGGTCCTTGGATCAATTGAAAAACACGATGTTTTTTCAGCAATATCTTATCCCACAAAATTAAAAGTGCTATGGAAACCAATGCAATGATGATCGCACCTGGCGTCATATAGTTCCATGCATCGATAATCGCTGAAAGCGTTGTATCGCCGTTGTTTTCTAAAAAAGACTCATCTCCGATGTAATCAAAATCGTATCCAAGCGCATGAGGAATTTGTTTTAAAACGATGAGTAACCCAATACCGCTTAGGAGACCCGTGATCACGGATGTAGGGAAAAAGAAGGCAATAAAACCCGCCTTAGCATACCCCATCGCTATTTGAAACAGTCCTGCAAGCACGAGCGCTGCCAAAAATGCTTCCCATGAACCCAATGTCGTAATAGCACCAAAAACGACTACCGCTAATCCCGCAGCAGGACCACTAACACCCAAATGCGAACCACTCGCCATACCTACGACAATCCCACCGATCACACCGGCAATGACTCCAGCAAACAAAGGTGCCCCTGAAGCTAACGCAATGCCTAAACATAAAGGCAATGCTACAAAAAAGACAACGATACTCGCGGGCAAATCACTTTTGATTTCTTTAAAAAAAGTTGTGTTTATCATCTCAAATCCTTAACTAACATCGCTGAGTGATTTAAACGCATACTCATCGGGATCGTAATATTCAATGTCTCCATTTTCAATGTCGTACATCCACCCATGCAAATGCAAGGTTCCCGCATCCACTTGTTCCTTCACATAGGGATACGTCAACAAGTTCTCAATTTGGGAAATAACCGACAGTTTTTCAGTCAATCGCAGTAATTCTTCTTTGTCCCCATTTTTCCCCAGAGCAAGAAGGGCTAATGATTTGGCCTTATTTCCCAATGTCAGCCATTTTTTTGTGTGAACAAACGGTTTTTCATCAATCTCTTTAAAAAGGGATGCAATAGCACCGCAGTGGGTATGCCCGCAGATAATGATTTCCGAAACCTCCAGCGCGGTCACCGCGTATTCGATCCCAGCCGCCGTCGAATGGTAATCTTCATCCGGTTTGTACGGTGCAACAAGATTTCCGACATTTCGCAGTACAAACAATTCTCCAGGATTGGTTTGTGTGATCAAATTAGGGACAACACGCGAATCGGCACAACCGATAAACAAAGCTTTGGGATGTTGGCCGTTATGGACCAGATCCAATAACTCTTTCTCATTTTTTTTGAAATAACTTTTTTTGAACATTTCATTGCCATCAAGCAAACTGCTTTTTTTAATCATTTTTATCTACCTTAGTAAAATTGTATTTTTAAAATTTAAGGGGGTTAGACGAAAAGATTTGATTCCGGAGGTTCGAGCAAGATAACGATTTTTTCATATGCATAAAAAGACGAAAAACATAGATGAGAAGTGGATGCACCAAGAGGAATATAGGAAGAGCCAACGAAATGAAAATAAGGGTCATCATACAAATCACTTGATTCTGATCCATCCATCTTTTCGCTACCCATTTCAACACTCGAAGCTGTTAATGTCTTAACTTCATGCGAATAAAAAGTGGCATTTAAAGCTGATAAATTCAACACCAATGCAAATAGGATGATTGCTAAATATTTCATGGAGAAACTATAGCGACGATTAGGTAAATGAATTTTGAGAGATATATTAGTAATAATTATTAATACAAAAACATGGCACTAAAAAGATATTTAGCCCTTAATAAAACCCTAAAACAATGAATTGAAAATACCATACGCCCAGTGACACAAAATAACCGATCAATACCGTCCATGCAAGTCTAAAATGAGATGAGAAGGTGTATAACCCCGCCATTTTCCCCATAACTCCGACCCCTGCCGCACTTCCAAAACTGATTAATGATCCGCCGATACCCGCTGTCATGGTCACCAGCATCCACTGAGCCTGATCCAAAACAGGGTTTGCTTTTAGAACTGCTGACATGACCGGAACATTATCAACGATTGCCGATAAAAATCCTATGGCAATATTAACAATCGTCGGATCAAATAGTTCATACAGTTTAGCCGCGTATTCAAGAAAACCTATAAAATGCAGTGCACCTACTGCCGCCAATATACCGAAGAAAAAAAGCAGGGTATTGTTCTCGATTTTACTCATTGCTAAAAAAATACTCACATCTTGCTTATGATTTTTCTTGAGAAAATACATATACAGTTGTAACAATGAAAGACCAAATAACATGCCCCACATCGGAGGCAAATGCATTACCTGTTTTCCAATAACGGCTAATGCAATCGTCAATGCCCCAAAAGCGACAATCATTTTGCCACCTTTGAGAATTTCAATTTTTTCAGCTGCAATAGGATCGCCCTCTTTGAGAGGATCCCGATTGGGAACATATCGACTCAAAAGATATGCGGTTACGACCCATCCCAAAAAAGAGGCGGGGAAAAGGTACAAGAAATCTGTAAAACTCCCCTTTTCAGCCGTCCAAACCATCAAGGTCGTAATATCTCCAAACGGGCTCCATGCCCCTCCGGCATTGGCTGCAACGACCACATTGATGGCACTGGGAACCAAAAATTGCTTATCTTTGCCATCAATCGTCAATAAAACCGTTGAGAGGATCAATGCGGTGGTAAGATTGTCCGCAATCGGAGAGATAAAAAATGCCAATGTTCCCGTAATCCAAAAAAGTTCTCGATAACTGTACCCTTTGGTGATAAGTTTTGCGCGAAGTGCGTTAAACACACCCCGTTCAATCAATGCTTCTATGTAGGTCATCGCGACAAATAAGAAAAAGAAAATTTCGGCGATTTCTAAAATCAAATGGTCGACTGCATGTTCAAAAGGGGTAAAGTCCAACCCTTCTAGCGCGTAATAAAATCCGATCAGCACGAACATAAAAGTCCCTGTAAAAAGAGCCGGTTTAGCCTTGTCTATATGGTAATTCTCTTCCGTAGCAATAAAATAGTACCCCGCAACAAACAGTGCAAGCAGCAACCATCCAAACGGATGTCCGACAAAGTTCACTGCAACGGCTTCGACCGTCTGAGTTGTCATTTCTTGATTTCCTCATGCATGATATAGTGAACCCCTATCGATTCTGTCCGCTTTAGAGCCGACTCAATAATGCATTTAGCACTCAAAAGACGTAATCGTAATAATCGACCTACTGGTTCCTTCAACATTTGTTCAACAGCATCTAAAGCATTATGAAGTCCGGCTGTCGTACGAACAATGGAAACTTTTTCCCACATAATTTTACGTAACAAATCTTTTTTAACTTTATCAGTTGAAATCTCAAGGGGAGCATCCCCTATATTAAACGATTCATTACACCCAGAACTTGGTGTTTGTAAAATGTTATTCGCCACTTTTACCGCAAATACAAGCCCCTCAAGAAGTGAATTACTGGCAAGACGATTTGCACCATGAACCCCAGTACAAGCCGCTTCACCAATGACATAAAGCCCTTGTACTCCCGGCACCTTTCCTTCTAAATCGCTCTTAATTCCCCCGACAGAGTAATGAAAGGCTGGAGAGATCGGAACACGGTCTTTAGGGAGGTGATACCCAAAATCACGTAATGCTTTATAAATATTGGGAAAGCGCTCTTGAAAATACTCCTTATCAAAATGCTCACACGAAAGATACACCTGACTGGATGTCCGCTGTTTATAATCAAAAATCGCACGGCTGACAATATCACGCGGCGCCATCTCACCACGTTCATCATATTCAAACAAAAAGCGATAGCCATTGTCATCGACAATCCATGCCCCCTCGCCTCTCAACGCTTCAGAAAGAAGTTGTTTGCGTGCGCCGCTGTTGGTCACAAAGACAGTCGGATGAAACTGCATCATCTCCATATTTTCAAGGGCAATCCCTTTTTCCAAACAAATCCCATGAATATCAGCACTGATCGTATGGGCATTCGTATGATACTCGTACAGCGATCCAACACCGCCACTGGCAATGATGACATTTCTAGCTTCGATCAAACGCCGTTTCCCTTCGCTGATGACTTCAACACCGCAACAAATACCATCACGTATCAACATATCAACTACAGTCGCATCAGAGAGCATCGGATGAGGATTTTGCTGAAGTAAAAAGAGGTGCAAATAGCGACCTGTGGCATCTCCCCCTGCATGTAAGATCCGATTGCGTGAATGAGCCGCTTCTTTGGTATACAGAAGGTTTCCATCACTATCGGTATCAAATACGAACCCTCGAGCAATAAGATCTTTTATGATCCCTTGTGAACTTTCACTCATCAGGCGTACCGCATTTACATCACACATACCTGAGCCTGCTTCCAGAGTATCTTGAATATGCAAGTCAATATCCGCATCATCATACGCTGTAGTCACGCCCCCTTGGGCATAATAAGTATTACATTCCCATGGGTGAGATTTATTGATCAATAATACTTTAAGTGTTTTAGGAAGATTTAGCGCAGCATATAAACCTGCTATTCCCGAACCGATAATGACAACATCATAGCGCAACGGCTGACCCTTTATCTGAGATTGGTTTCTCATAAAATGGTGGCGCTTTATATCCGCATCCGCTCAAACCGAGCATCAATACGGCACTTATGAACGCAATTACCAATAGTTTAGTCATCTTTTTCCCTGTGCCATGTTTTCAATAGGGATGGTATAATAGCTACCATAAATTATTGATTAAGACCAAGTTATGATTGAAAAAATACGTTCTCTGCCTCATTGTGCCGGTATCTACCAATACCTAGACGCCAAAGGGCGTATTCTTTATGTCGGTAAAGCCAAAGATCTCGCTAAAAGAGTCAAAAGCTATTTCAATCTCACCCCAATACTTTCTCCAAAAGTCACTTTATCGCTACGCATCCAAAAAATGCTCAACGAAACGGCCTCATTACATTACCTCATCGTCGAGAACGAGCACGATGCACTTATCTTGGAAAACTCGCTTATTAAACAGCTCAAACCCAAATACAATATACTGTTGCGTGATGATAAAACGTATCCGTATATCTATGTCAATCTTGAAGAAGAATACCCCCGATTTGACATTACCCGTAAAATCATCAAAGGTAAAGCCATCCGTTACTTCGGCCCATTTTCCGCAGGAGCACGTGATATCCTCGATTCCCTTTATGAGTTGCTCCCCTTGGTACAAAAAAAGAGCTGCTTAAAAGGGACCAAAGCATGTCTGTATTACCAGATGAATCAATGTTTAGGGCCTTGCGAATTTACGATTGATAAAACTGCTTACAAAAATTTAGTAGATACAGCCATTCAATGGGTCGCCAATAAAGAGCTCTTAATCCCAAAACTTCGTGCTAAAATGGAGTTTTATGCTGAGGAACTGCGCTTTGAGGAGGCAAAGGCTTTACGTGACCGATTAGAGCGAATCGGGCGCAGTACAGAACACTCTCAAATCGACCTTGCTTCCAATGAGGCCTACGATATCTTCGCAATCGCAACCGATGATGTGCGCGGGTGTATTGTGCGCTTATTTATCCGTGAGGGAAAAATTGCTTCTAGCAGCCATGATTTCTTTACAGCAACTGATCTTTCTTCTCTTGATGAAGCCTATGAACGTGCCCTTGTTAATTATTATGGAAGCGAAAAACCTCCTATCATTGCGCCCATCTTGATACACGACTCCTTTGAGTCTCTGGATTGGATTGAACAGCACTTGAGCCAAGTCTTTGAAAAAAAAGCCTCTATCCATATACCCAAACAGGGAATCAAAAAAGAGCTGACCGCTTTGGCATACATCAATGCACGTGAATTGCTAAGAACCCCACGCAGCGATAAAAATGGTGTATTGGAACAGATTGCTGAACTCTTTTGTCTTGAAAGTATCCCTCAGCGCATCGAAGCATTCGATAACTCCCATTTTGCTGGGCAAGCAACCGTGGGTGCAATGGTTGCCTATTTCAATGGCAGTTTCGATAAAAAAGGGTACCGCACGTATCATCTGGAGCACAAAGACGAATATGGTCAGATGAAAGAGGTTCTCACCCGCCGCATAAAAGGATTCCAATTCAATCCTCCTCCCGATCTGTGGGTTATTGACGGTGGGGAAACTTTACGTTCGCTTGCTTTAGAACTGCTGCATTCCAACGGTACGCGTATTGATGTCATCGGTATCAGCAAAGAGAAAGTGGATGCAAAGGCACACCGTGCGAAAGGTTCAGCCAAAGATATTCTTCACGGTGATGAGGGTGTTTTCAGGCTTGAGACCGATGATAAACGACTCCAATTTATTCAATTACTTCGTGATGAAGTCCATCGATGCGCCATTACATTTCACAAAAAAAGTAAACTCAAAGAAGATCAAAGCTCCACACTTTTAACCATTCCAGGTATCACCCCCGGAAAAATTCAAAAACTCCTCACCTATTTCGGAACCTTTGATGCCATAGCGAAAGCGGATTATGAAACATTACAAGAGCTTATTGGAACATCAGGGGCTAAAAATGTTCATAATTATTATAATTTACCAAAATCTCAGTAATCTTTTACCTTGTTTATGCCATATTCCTAGATTAATGTTTATAGTGCTAGTATTTAAGGAGTTTTTATGGATAGACCCAATCCTGTCGATGAAGAATATTTTTTTGACGGACGAGCCATTGTTAGCGAGACCGATCTAAATGGGATAATCACCTTTGCAAATCGCCGTTTTTGCGAAATTTCAGGCTATAGGACAGATGAACTAGTCGGAAAACCTCACAATATAATTCGCCATCCGGATATGCCTAAAGCCGCTTTCGCACAATTATGGAAAACTATTTTATCGGGTACGATTTGGCACGGTTTAGTCAAAAATCTTCGTAAGGACGGAAAATATTATTGGGTTGACACCGAAGTCTCTCCTATTTATGATGAAAACGGTAAACCAAAAGGGTACATGGCTGCGCGTAAACCGGCTGCGCGTAAAAATATAGAAGAAACTGCGCTTCTCTACCAACAAATGATCGAAAAAGAAAGCTAAGAGGGAGAACACGTGTTACTGTATAACAACAAACAAGAGTTTATCGGCATAGATGATGAGGGCTTACGTCTTCTGAATTATGCTTCATTGGAAGAACTTTTAAACGTCTGTTCTGATGTTGCTGATCTTTTTGCAAATGAACCGGGTTATATTCATAATTTTAAAAATTTTGGATGGATTGATTTTCTCCTTCATGCTGATTCAGATGCCTCCAGTGCCATTGTACATGGAAACGGACGTACCTTCAGCTGCCGTCTTAGTGTAAGTGCCTTTCATCTGTGCAATCAGCCCTCACAAAATGGCTACACTATTGAGATGTCACAGATTAAAAATATCAGCGGTGAAGACTTTAAACCGCAAAACACCGTCCTAAAAACTGCGATCAAAGAATCCCCCCTTCCAAGTGAATCGATTACTCAAAGCATCCAATCTACGCCGTTACCTGATTATACACACCTGACTGCAACGCAGCTCAGTGAACCTACTATCTTTGATATTCCTAAAACACAACCCACCTCCCTTGACGAAACCGATGATATTTATGCCTCATTAATGGCTCCCTTAAGTGCTGAAGAGCTGGATTCATCTTCAGAGAAAAAAACAGAGGAGAGTGCGGAGCCGCTCATCGTACCAGAACCAGAGCCTATTCCTGTGGCCCAACGTCCAATGCTTGGAAGCGTACAATACTCTTCTGAAGAAAAAGGGTATCTTTCCCATCATAAAGTTGACGATTCCTACATTTACGATCCCAATATTGCCGCTAATGAACTGGGTCTTCCTGTTGACTTGATTGAAGAGTTTATTGGTGACTTCATACAGCAATCACATGACTTCAAGGACGATATCTTCGAAGCAGCTGCAAAAAACGACATCAATGCGCTTCACATCCTTTCCCATAAACTCAAAGGGGTTGCTGCCAATTTACGCGTTGAAAATGCTTTTGAGACCTTAAGCGTCATAAACAGTTCTACTGAGCCTGTTGAAATTGAAGCAAATCTCAAATATTTTTATAACATTGTCGCAAAACTGGAGGGCAAAGAACCTGCCCTAGCACAAGAGGCACCGTTAGCTAAAGTAGAAGAAAAGAAATTACCTGCAGACGTTGTCCCGCAAGCTTCAGAAGATATTTACGAGTTCTCTCTTAAACAAAACAATGATGAAACACTCTTAGTGCATCTTGATGAGATAGACTTACAAAGCGATATTTCTGATGATATTAAAGAAGAAGTTCCATTCAAAAAGGACTTTTTAGAATTAGAAGAATTGGAGCTAAAAGAAGAACCCTCTAGCGCTGCATCCATAGCCGATGAGCAAGAGAGTGAAGAGAGTGTTTCCATCCCCCTTCATTATGATCAAAATGCCGTTGCCGGTGCTCTTGGTATCGAACCGGACTTCATGCATGAACTGCTTAATGATTACAAAACAGATGCCCTAACCATGAGTAATACCATTGTTCAAGCTATCAAAGCGTTTGACACACATACATGGAGAAGTAGTGCTGCTAAACTCAAAGGGATCAGCGACAATTTACGTCTTAGTGAAATCTCAGAAGAACTCGCTGCTTTATCTGTTACCAATGATGCTCAACAAGCAAAAAAAGCTTCCAAGCGTCTTATTAACTATCTTGATCAACTCTAAGAGGAACTCACATGCATTTAGGACTTAAAAATCGACTTCGTCTGATCAGTCTCTTTCCGATATTGATCTTATTCTCACTTGCGACCTATTACGTTTACCATTCGTATAAAAGCTTTCAATCTGCTCAAAACCTCCAAGCCAGACTGACAACCAATAAACAGCTCAACGACATGATCAACAACATTTCACGTGAACGTGGTATGACCGTGATGTATCTTGGAAATGCTTCCGCAGCAACCTTAAAATCACTGCATGCACAACGCACCATTGTTGATACCACTATCCAAGAGTTTAAAGCGACCAATACCTCACCTAAAACGGCAGCCATCATCGCCGCATTGGAAAAATCACGTCATCAATCACATCCATCCGTAGACAATAAAACAGCTGATTTTGATGAAATTTTTAATGATGTTTATGGAAAACAGCAAGAGGCGCTAATCAAAGAGCTCTCTTCTTTGTCAACTGTCCTCTTGGATGAGAAAGTCGCATCCATGGCTAACAGTTATCTTTCATTGGTACGTGCTAACGAATATACCAGCTTAGAGCGTGACTATTTAACCTATTTGCTCTCACGTGCTAATGCCCTTGAAGATGAAGAACTTGAGAAATGGATCACCTATATCGGCAATTCTGATGCCCTTAACCTAGAAGGAGTTAGCGATAAAAAGCTACAAGAAGCGCTCAGAGCCTCTATCCTATCAGAAGACAACACGGAATTGTTGGAGGATATTACCACTGAGCGAGGAGCTATTTTACGTTCCAGTTCAAAAGGAAATTATGATACCCAATCAGGTATTTGGTTTGCAATGATCTCTGAAAAAATCAATGCGATCAATGAAGGTGAAAAGATCATCTTAGATTCGATGGACAGTAGAGCTTCTGTTGTCAAAGCACAAGCAATCCAATTCCTAATTACCGCTATTACCGTATGGATCGTCTCTATATTAATCGGTGTTTTGGGGATGTTACTCTCTAATGAAATTGCTAAAAACATCAAAAATCTTGAATCGGTTCTCAAGCGTGTTGCTGTAGATACCAATGACAATGAGGCTGATGTTCTTAGTAAATCAATCAACCTTGATACTGCGGATGGTACAGCACAAGCGTATGCATTGCTTGAGCGCATCATTGAGCAAACAATGGGTGATAAACAATTTGCTCAAGAAGCCAGTGAAGCAAAATCCATGTTCTTGGCCAATATGTCCCATGAGATCCGTACGCCGATTAATGGTATCGTTGGATTTACCGAATTACTCAAAGATACAGAGCTGCATGATGAACAACGTGAGTTTATTGACATTATTGAAAAAAGCTCTGAAAACTTGCTCGAAATCATCAACAATATTCTTGACCTTTCAAAAATCGAGAGTAATAAACTTGAAATCGAAGATATCGCCTTTAACCCTCTTGAAGAGTTCGAAAGTGCCGTTGATGTGTATGCCGTTCGTGCTTCTGAAAAACACATCGATCTTGGATGCTTCATTGATCCAAGCCTTGAACGACCGCTCAAAGGGGATCCTACCAAGATCAAAGAAGTCATTATCAATCTTCTCAGTAATGCCGTCAAGTTCACCAATGCAGGAGGCAGTGTCAATGTTGATATACGCCGCATTGAGAGTGACGAGTCAAACCGTGCACGTGTACGCTTCCAAGTCAAGGACAGCGGTATCGGTGTAACCAGCGAACAAAAGTCACGTATTTTTGATGCATTTTCACAAGCAGATACCTCTATTACTCGTAAATATGGTGGAACCGGCCTTGGACTTACCATTTCAAGCCGTTTTGTCGAACTTATGGGTGGAAAACTTGATCTTGATAGTACCCCCGGTGATGGAACTATGTTCTTCTTCACACTATCATTTGAAGAGATTGAAACGCTTAATGATCCGATCAAAGGCTCTTTTTCCAATATCAATGCCGTCATTCATGAAAGTAGAAGCAAGAAAAAGACTCAATCAACCTATCTCAAAGAATATCTTGACTACTTCGGGGTAAGTTACACCACATTCTATGATGTAGAAGAACTAAAACTGCTTGAACGTCAAGTTAATTATGACCTTTTATTCGTTGATAATGACTACACGAACGATGTTGATCTAGTACAGTTCTCATCAACACAAGAGCAATTGGTTCTTATCACAAAATCGTATTACATGAAAAAAATCGATAGTATGGGACTGGATCTATTTAAAGTACTGTATGAACCGGTTAATAGCAGTAAAATTCGCAACGTACTCGAAACCTATGATGTTGAAGCATTCAACAATCGTAAACAAAAATCCTCTCGTCGCAAAAAATTTGATGAAAAGAATTCCCGTTTTGAAGCATCCGTACTCGTTGCTGAAGACAACATCATCAATCAAAAACTTATACGTCGTACTCTTGAAGATCTAGGATTAGACGTGACCCTTGCTAACAATGGTTTAGAAGCTTTTGAAAAACGTAAAAACTACCAATTCGATCTTATTTTTATGGATATCCAAATGCCGGTACTTGATGGTATTGAAGCAACACAAGAGATCCTTGATTATGAAGAAGATTATGATCAGCACCATATACCGATTATTGCTTTGACCGCTAATGCGCTCAAAGGTGACCGTGAACGTTTCTTAGCAGCAGGTATGGATGAATATACCACAAAACCATTGGTTAGAAGTGAGATCATCACTCTACTCAATAATTTTCTTTCACACAAGATTGTAGAACTTAACATTGTCCCAAAATCAGCTGATCACCTTACCAATGAAACAGACGATAAAGTTGCAACTACTGCAAACAACGATGTAATTGCTCCGATAGTAGAGCTAACCCTCGAAGATGAGCTCTCAATCAAAGAAGATGAGATAGAAGCTCCTAAGATTATAGAGCCACTTCCTGAACCCAAACCAGTGTCAGCTTATGATGCCGATATCTTATTGGCAAAACAAAATCCACTAGAGATGAAACTCTTTAGCAGAATACTCACCGATTTGGGATATACCTTTGAAACTGTTGATAATGTTACCCAATTAGAAGAACATATCGCAAACAAGCGTTATAAGGTTGCCTTGTTTGATAAAACGCTAAAAGAACTTGACCTAAAAGAACTGTATGATACAATCCGAGCCAAGAACGACGGCATCTCTTTGGTCATGCTCATTGATCCAAATGCAAAAGAAGACGAAAATGACGCCATGTACGTCCATGAGATGATCAAAAATATCGTCAATAAAGATCTATTACGTCTCGTATTTGAAAAATTTATCTAGATTAGGAATATTATATGGTTGATAACAAACTAAAAGTACTCGCAGTTGATGATGATTTCATCAATCTAAAACTACTCAAAACAATACTGATGAAATCTCCTAATGTGTACCAGGTAGTAGAAGCTAAAAATGGTGCAGACGCGATTGGTATTTTGAAATCTCAAGACGACATCGACATCATCTTACTGGACATCATTATGCCGGTAATGGGGGGTATTGAGATGCTCAAAGCTGTCAGATCCGACGAATCACTGCGTCAGCTTCCGGTCATCATCCTAACAACCGATGAGACCAAAAAAACTGAAGCACTGGAATGTGGAGCAAACGGTTTTTTGATGAAACCGGTTCGTGAAAAAGACGTTATCGCTAAAATTTCTCAGCTTACTATTTAACGCTTCTTTATCTACGGAAATACTCCGTAGAATCATCTTTATTATTTATAGCTTCTGCCAAGATCTCTTATGTACACGTATCGGTTCCGTTGAGAAGTTTGCAGCTGCATTGGTTGTTACTGTCGTATCAATGAGCATCATGGTTGGATTACCCGTTAACGTAGCCAATGTGTTGCATTGATTGTTAACAGGTGCAGCAGCTTTAAACGAGTATTGAATCGTCACATTGACATCGTACGCAGCTGCTCCAGAAGCATCTTGCACCGTTATATTCACATTGTTGAGACAATTCGCACCTGTTGTATTAAAATCCTGTGCCCGCATAACGGCAAACTCCGTAGCACTATCGACTAGAAGTTCTGCTTGGGCCCGAAAGTAATTGTCACCGGCTGTTTTTGTTCCAAGAGATGCATTTCCTAACAACAATACTCCGCCTAATGCCACAAGTACGATAATAAATATAGCCAATATCATCGCGAAACCTTTTCGCTTAGTAACGTACATGCACTTTCCTTTCACGACAGATCTCTTGTGCTGCCGCATCGCTGCTGCTTAGATTGGAATCGAGCCCTCGCATACATACTTTTAAACGCCAAAGTGTTCCTCTGCTATTAAAATAATTTGTGTTATTATAATCGGCATAAAAGCTGGCAACATTTTCCCCCAAAGTACTTCTTTTACCCCCACTGTAAGCTTGCCCTTGCCATGGCCGAAAGTTCGAAAACATCACAAACTCACCTGTATTTAGGACTCTAAATGCGTACCCGGTACGAAGAAGATATTTTTTATCAGCACTTGGCCCTGATGTGTAGGCAAATCCATGCGAAACAAAATTATCCGTAAGAGTCAATGTATTAGTTCCATAGTTAACACCTCCCACCGGAATCGTGTAGTATGCATTTCCATTGTTCGCGTAATAATGGGTGCATGTATCTGTATAGGATGCGTCTACATTGTATATTGCTGAATTTTGAAGATCGGATGCTGGGTACAAAGCGGTTATAACATCATTAGCAGCTGTAAAATTAGCATCATTGGATATGAGTGATGTGCCCAAAAATGGATTAGGACGTACCGTTTCACTCCACCCAGGTCTTCCGGTTGTACGCAAACTATCGGTGTCAACTCCAACAAATACCGTCGTATAATCATGGGCCACATTCTCGGCTTCAGCAGCCAATTCACCTGCACATGCCCCGGCAAGCGCATTGTCCGCAGCATCCATATCCATATTGACAATGGACATATCAATAGCATTTTCAAAATATTTAGTGAGTTGATCTAATATATGATCCGCTTCGCTGATACGCTGCGTATAGGTTTTGGTACGAAAGATCCCCTCATAATACTGTCGTATGGTTTCAAGTGCAATCCCGCCGACAATCCCAAGAATGACAATAACAAACAACAGCTCGATCATCGTAAAGGCGCGTCGTAATGGTCTCATCAATTGCTCCCTTTGTTCGATTTAAAAAAGCTCAATGTCGTATCAACATTCAATGCCGAATTCCAAAAACGAACCACAACGCGCTTTAAATGGGTTCTATTCGCTGCTGCTGTACCTAAAGAACCGCCGTTATCCGCCGTAATAGTACCGGACGAACCTAGTCTCCAGACTGCCGTAGCGGTATTACCAGCTAGTGCAACCGTTGAGTCAACATAGCGGACATTATAGGTTGCATTGATATCAACGGACTGACCTGTAGAGGTAATAACGTTGAGTGTCTCCGTACCCGCATTAAGCATCTCAAGACCGCCTGCAACATTTCCATTGGCAGTTCCACCATCTACGGTAGATGCCGCTGGTATCGCTTTTGGTACTTGCGTTACATTGCATTCAGCGGTCGAATCAGGATTTATACGATACCATGTTACTGGCAAAGTAGGCATAGAGCGTGAACATCTCAAGTCAGCTGTAGTATTGATATCTGAAATATAAATCGGTGTCGAGTCGTTTTCATCAACACCTGTATATTCTCCACCCCAGCGTGCCTGAAATTTATCAATCATTTGACTGCTCAAGCGTGTCATGACATCATCATCGATCATCATTCGCTTACTTAATTCACCTGCTATATTAACCATGACCGGAATAGTGATGACCGTAATAGCAATAATGACAATGGCAAAAATAAGCTCGATCATAGCCATCGCCGGACGCAATTTCATTCCTTTACTCATCGAATTGCAGGAGCGTATTCACTCGTAGTGCTCCACCCTGTGCCTGTTGATGTCTTCTTGTTTGCCTTATGCGCTTCAGATTCTGTTTTTGCACTGCCGGTGTTACCGATCAATCGCCCAAAAGTGATATCAAAACACGGATGGGTCAAACAGCTCAAAGCTCCTGCTGAGGGATCGATATACGCTAATGCATTTGTGTTATACCACAACCATCCCTCAGTATTGATATGCCCTTTGTATCCTTGACGAGTAGTATAAGGATTAAAGCGGTACGTTTCTATCCCTGCAGCATACGATGATGTTCCAGTTGGAAGCGACGATCCAGCAGTTGGATCCACATAACCTACCGTTGCATCTCCATACTCTGCCTCGGTATGGAGGGTATTAACAAACCATGTCGCATCTACTGGATCAGCGATTAACCCAGTTCCTAATAGTGTTGGCGTCATATAAGCCTCATAACGAGCAAGTGTTTCAAATGCAATAAGCCCCATAACACGAACATTGCTTGGGATCACTCGTCCATAAACATGGCTCACATTAAAATCCATCACATCAGTTCCTGTTGCTGTATTCGGTGTACTCAACGACATCGCACTTACATTGCAATCTGCCAGATTAGAACACGATACATTCAGATCATTATAATGGACATTAATCGGTAACTGAGGCACTCTCACATCCCGATTGACATTTAGTCTAATGGTCGGATTAGTTACACCATTGTCTGCTTTTGCAAATTGAGTTGCACCTATCGTCTGTGCAGGTAAAGCAGTTGCATCATAGGTCGCATTACTGTCAATGCGCCCTATAAAACTAAATGTAGCGTTAGCATCAGGCGCATTATGCGAAATAGACACATTGATATCAGCAGCATAACACTGCGTCACAAAATTACTCAAAGTTGCATTATCATATCCCAATGCTTTGATGCTCCCCGCAGAGCGAACCGCCATTGGCATATCGTTCGTAATACTAAGATTCGAATCGTATACAAATCCTGCTCCACCGGTTATGATCGGTGTCGCATTCATCCCAATACTGTAAATGATTGTAGAGAGGTCAAATTTAGCCGGTTTAAGCGTCACTAAGTGATCTTTATACATCTGCGACCCATTAATATGAGGAGTAACAGAATCTTCACTGGTACTGATCGTACATCCTACTTTACCGCCAGACAAAACCGTTGATGTCGTCGTGGTGATACAATCGAGAGGATCGGCATCAAATCCATTGGTTGCAAGGTGATGAGCCGTTAAAGTACTATCCCAATCCACTTCAGTCCATGTTGGATCTATGATATTCAATCGATATTCACCCACTTGCGATTGATTTTGCTCCAATTTACTAACTTGACCATGTGCCATGTAAAAAGTCAACGGCAACCCACTCGTATCATTACATCCGGTTTTAGCAGACATCGGTTCCCAAATCATCGTTGCATTATACGGATTGGTTGCTCCATTAAAGTAACGAGTATAACTAGGTACACCCGATAAATCAGTATCATGACCTGTTGCATTAATATCATAACGATAGTTATACCCCGCTGCAAGATTTATACGGCTCGTTGACGTTGCATATGCAGGAGTGTAATGATATTGTTCCGACAAAGCAATTTTAGTTGCATCTTTGACAACTGCCGTACTATTTTGCTCTATATCAAACAGCCGTACATCATACGATTCCGGACGTACGGCAAAATTATCTCGTGAACACAATGGTTTTGCGTAATTGGCTTTAATACAGTCAAAACAAGCAACAGATGTCGAAGTGGCACATTGCGTTGCACATACCGTATGTGTCCCGCTTTTATACAGACCGTTAATGCTTGTCAGATTCAATCGCGTGGAAGGATCAGACGTCGTCGCCGTCCAGTTTTGGATCAATGACCCGTTAGCATCATCAAAATACCAGATACGAAATGCTCCGTTTTGAACCGCAAAATTATGAAATACGGTGCTTTGAACTGGAACCGATGCTGTCGCTACACTATTAGATAGGCTTACCGGTACATATATAGGCTGAGAAAGCGCTGCAGATGGATTCGCACACGTTGCATTAGCATCATGATACGGACCGCTATCAATAATTTCGACCAATAAAGTTGTATTGATATTAGCAGTCGGTTTGATCGTATATTTACCGGAGCCATCTTTACCATAGCCTACCACATCCACTGCAAATGGGTTGCGCGATACCTTAGTGCGAAGATTATTGATCGGCAATCCACTTCCAAGAAGGGTTGCTCCATGCTCTGCGACATTAAATGTCCCCCATGCAGGTTCATAGCCTGATGATGGAGGACATAGTGGAATATCCGTTCCAAACTCATAATTATACGGAATAGGATTAGCCCCTGTTTTTGGAACAATATAATAATTGAGATGAAAACCTAGTGACTGATTGACATCTGCCAATCCTGCAACCCCGATAGGTGCCATACTGAATTTTGCATACACGTATTCACTGTTTGACAACGAACCGTTTCCATAGCGAGAATATCCGGTAGCATCTCTACCAATTCCAATACGTATATCGGAACCATTACTACACCCTATAGGAGTCGTAACATTATCATCATACGAACAGGCACCTGTTGTATTGGTACGTGGGATCAGGCTTGAACCATTAATATTAGATGTCTCAACCGTACCGGGAATAAACTGGAAGACGGAATCGTTGACATCACTGTAAAAAGAGATCCCTTGAGCTAAAATATCCGCTTCATTACTACGTACATAGATTGAAGTGTCAATTGTAGAATCACTGATGATTCCACTCATCATTGGAAGCTGTGTTCCGTTGTTATCTGCCTTAAGATAATGGCCGTCTTGTTTAAACGAATAGTCATAACACAATTGTGGTGCAACCAGCTCCGTAGATAGGGCAATCATTGATGGCCAATAGACATCTAAACTAGAGGTAAACGTAAACGTCATATCGGTTTGCTTCGGTTTTAACAAAGTTCCTATATCAAACGATTGAATATCGATCCCAAAGTTATTGGTCGCATTTGGAGTACGTACTCCACCCCCCGTAATTTGAGAATTGAAACTGTTACTTGTAAGCGTTTGCAACGCTACATTGGTATTTGTATTGTAGTTTTTAGTGATTAACTGATCTCCTGTATAAGGCAGATCCCCTTCTGCTGCGAAAACAGACACTTTTGCAGCACTGGAACTTAATGCACGGTTTGGTGTATAAAACCCGCTGATTGGGATAATCGCATCCGCAGAACTGGTCACCTTTTTCCATCCGTCAAAGACTGAAAAACTGCGAAATACATCCACAGAATCTTCATAGATAGCGACTAGACTCCATGCACCATACGTTCCTAGCCCACTTCCCTTTCCATCTTCAATTACCGGAATACCCGCTACTGTATAATTACCCTCATTCCATTTATCTTGACCAAATAAATAGGTAATATTGGTCACAGCAGAGTAACTGATCCCATTTGAGCTATCGTAGTTGTATCCGCTATCAGCATAATTGAGATAATTGGGTGCAATATCAACGTATGAACCATTATCTTTTCGTATTTTAACGATCATATTGGTGTCAATAGCCGTTTTCATCATCCCTTGCCAATACAATCCTGCCCATACTACCTTAGCCCCTGCAGGAAGTGCAAGCTCGGAGGTCGTGCTGTTCAACTGTGTCCCATCGACACTGTATCCGCATAAGGTCGTATCCCCATTGGCTGCTGTTGAGTTTGTAAGATAAGCGCCATTAGTATAGGTAGAACAATTAGGCGTGCCAGTAGGAGCCACCAGAACCGTATTTCCGATTGTCTTCATATTTCCTTTTAGATACATCTGTTTACGAAGGGTAAAATCTCGGTAGTTGGCTGCCACTACAGGAGTATCTGTCACATTTATCGTAACGTTCTTGTCATCACTTCCCGTAGCATTCGTAGCCCTGATACCAAGGGTATAAACCGTTCCACTTGCTCCTATGGTTGTTTGACTTGGGACAATGATATGTCCGCTGCTGTCAATCGTAAAATATCCTGAACTGTTCCCGCTCAAGATCGTAAATCCTGTCGGTATTCCCCCAGTTGTCGCTACCGTGCCGACAATAAGTCCAAGGTCAAAATTAACCGGAGCGTTAAAAGTCTGTCCTGCCGTAATGATAGGGGCTGCTGCTACCGTACTCACCGTGACTGACGATGAATTATTCCCGGCAACATTATCGGTAACACCGTTATTAGAGGTAATCGATGCCGTATTGGTATTGCTTCCCGCAGGCACCGTTGCAGCTATCGTTACAACCGCTGTATCTCCGGCATTAAAACTGTGCGTTCCACTACAGGTAACCGCAAGACCTACGTTACTACAGCTAAAATTGCTGATAGATTCAGTAACTGTCCCCAGTGTGTATCCTGCGGGAAGCGTATCTGTCATCGTTATTTGCGATGCTGTAGGACCATTATTAATCCCTGTCAGCGTAAACGTAACTGTATCCCCGGGATTAGGTGCTGCATTACTCACAGTTTTAGTAATCCCCAAATCCGCTGATGGTGGTGGAGCATACGATAGTGCTAAAGTGTAATTTGGAGATTTAGAGCCTGAATTATCGACGATTCTCACAAAAACAGTTTGACCCGCTGTCACCGACAATGTTCCCGTATAACTTTTAGCATTGTTTACATATCGCGTAGCAGAGGTCAAACACGTGCCACCTATTTGTATGTACAAGTCTGAATTGGCATTTGAAGTGTATGAGACTGACAACTGCCCTGTTTGTGTTACCGTGAAATAATAATAATCGTCATCTCCATCAGAAACTTGCCCTGACGTAGTATTACTGTAACTACCTGTTTTATTATTCATTGCAGAAATCAGTTCTTTTTGTGAACAGTTGTCATTATTTTCAGTATCAGCAAAAGCAGATGCAGACATCATTATCAGTATCCCAAATACAGCCATCAGCCGTGAAAACAGTTTAAAAGATTTCATTTCATCCTCCTAGGGATTTTTAGGGCACTGCACAATTAGGGCTCGGTAGCGTATACGTATAATACAAACAGTACGAATCACACTATATCGACCAAAAAATCCAGATTTTCAAGCCCTATCCCAATCATCTCACATGATGCTAATGAGAAAGAGCACAACTGGCATCAGTTTATTCCTAAGAATATTAAAAAGAAATTAAGATTACTATTTATTTTTATGACTTCTCATTTTTTTTTACCTCTATCTTGACGTTTGTTATTTGTGTGTTATAATCAATATTCCTATACTTTACACACAAGGTGACACCCATGAACATCTCTCTCGTCGGACGCCATATTGAACTTAGTGACGCCAATAAAGAACATATCCTCCATTCAATAGATTCACTCGAAAAATATCATCTCGATCTCATCAGTGTCAATGCTGTGACCTCAATGAACGAACGCAAAAAAGGGGTCAGTGTCGAATTTACCATTAATATAGCCGGTAAAAACACCATCGTTATCACACAACGCAATGATGATTTGTATGCCGCAGTAGACATCGCCATCGATCGTGCTCAAAAAGCACTTCGCCGCCTACATGACAGAGAAAGCGACCATCGCCATGTCGGGATCAATGAGGCCAAAGCTGCCGCTGCAATTCCTGTAGACCTGCATGCCATGAGCGAGGGGATGGAAGATGAGATCGTACCAACAGAACTCATCCTCTATAAACCTCAAGAGGTTGGAGAAATTATCGAGAAACTCAAAGAAAGTACCAAAGTGTTTGAAGTCTTTATGGACAATGAGGGGAAAATGCGTGTTATGTACAAACGCAATGACGGTAAATTTGGACTGTATTAAAAATTGGATTAGAGATTAAGGAATTCCTTGACCTCTGCCACAATTAGTTCATCATCTGCCATATCAACCCAACGAAACTTGTTTCCACTTTGCACTCTTCCTTCTAACAGGTCACCGCTTTTTCTAAATTTTAAATCCAATGCAGCTATTTCAAAACCGCTAACACATGTCCCAAACGATTCCAAACGCTCATTTTTTCCTGTTGTATTGGTGTATAAATAACAATACCCCTGTAAACCCGTACGACTGACCCGTCCGCGTAGTTGATGAAGCGTCGATAATCCCAACCGCTCTGCACCCACGATCACCACTGTGGAGAGACGCGAGAGGGAAATCCCTACTTCAACAACGGTAGTTGCGAGTAAAATCGAGCCTGATTCACGAAAATCGATCAGAACCTGCTCTTTTTCTTTGTCTTTGCCGTGTGTTACGTAGACATTCTCAAATTTGCTCTCCCAATAATCTCGTGCTTCCTCGATGCTTTGATAGTTGATGCTCTCACTTTGCTCAACCAGCGGATAGACGATCAACACTTGATGATCTTGATTGATTTCAGCTTTGATATGTTCCAATAGTGCCGTAAAATCATTTTTATGGACTATCTTCGTAGCAATATTTTTGACAAACGGTGTTTGTACAATCAAACTGACGTCAATATGCGATGATTCGATCATCGCAAGAGTACGTGGGATTGGCGTGGCTGAAAACTGCAAGAAATGGGGAGGTGCCTCATTGTCGGTAAGTTTCGTAAGAGCATGGCGTTGAGCCGTTCCAAATCGGTGCTGTTCATCCACCATCACAAGAGCACACTCGGGTAATGGTCTGTGAAGGACCGCGTGCGTACCTATGATAAAATCGTATCCGTCCAAAGACCCCTTCTTCGTTGCGCTGGTTACCAGCACGGTTTTTAGGTGCGGTAAATATTTCTGCGCTTCTTCAAAAAGCTGATTGGCCAAGATCGTTGTTGGTGCCATCAAAAGCGAGCGATACGGCTGCATCAATACGACCGAGGCAAAGATGACCATCGTTTTTCCCGAACCGACATCACCTACGATCATACGGCGTGCAGCATTGGGTGCTCTAAGATCATTTGCAATATCCGAAATCGCATTTTGCTGATCCTGCGTGAGTTTAAAGGGGAGACTATCCATCCATTGAGCGATATCACCGCGCGCGCGATACTGTGTAGGATGGTATCGTCGTTTATGTCGCAAACGCCCCATATAATCATATAATTCGGCAAATTTAAGGGCATGAAGCTGTTTTTCAGTCAGTGGTTTTGGCTGTTTTGGAAAATGTATGTCAAAAAGTGCCTGTGCGATTGGTTGAGGAATTCCCTCAGCACATAAGGCATCAACGGTAATTGATATCTGCACCAAACGGCGCATGACATCAGCACGCAAAGCAGTTTTATAAACAGGAATAATGGAACCAACACCCGTTATCTTTAGAGGCTGTATTATCTGCCAACGTCCCTGCTCTAACACTGCTTTGCCACTAAAAAAACCGCGTGATCCTTTGGAAAACTGATGGATCATATAAGGTCGAGGCTGGAAGATTACCCCCTCAAGAGTCGCATCCAAATTATGGACAAAAAAAGTGATTTTGAGGGTTTTAGGAGTTCTCACGATGTGCTCGACCGTCGCATCGATAACACACGTACTGTTATGGGTTAGTTCATGGCTGAGACGTCGATCTTCAAATGAAACAGGAGCTATCAAAGCCAGTGCTGTGACACTACTAACACCTAACGTGCGGAACTTGGCTGTTTCGTCGTTACTTGGTGACAATGGCGTAGCTGAGATCGCGGATTTCACCATGGCGTTTGATAAAGTCATTCAAATCAGCTAACGATAACTCGCCGATTTGTTTGAGCTGTGTCAGTGAATCTCCCAAAGGTTTGCCACTGTAGTATTCGCTAAAGGTTCTTCCAAGACGTTGTGAAAGGGTCTCTACACGAAGCGGCTCTGAACCCAGCATGAATTTTTTCGCTTGATCGAGTTCAGCTTGAGTGACTCCACTCGTGACAAACGTATCGATCACTTCAGCAACGGTTTTTTTCGCTTCTTCCTGTGATTCAAGTTTCGTCTGGAGGTATCCGCTAAAATAGGTATTGGTCTTAGCCACACCTAAACGCGAATAAGCAGAGTATGCTAATCCCCGTTTCACGCGAATCTCTTCCATCATACGACTGCCAAAACCGCTTGATCCCAAGACAAACATGGCAACACGTGATTTATAAAACTCAGGGTCTCCTTCACGCATCGCAAAAGGGGCTCCAAAATACAAATAGGCTTGCTCAGTATTAGGGCGTTTTAAAATCGACTCTTTAGGTGTTTTTCGCGGTTCATAATAACGCTCTTTTGTCTTGGTTCCTACGCTAAAATCACTCAATAATTTTGCCACTTTTACTTTAGCCTCTGATGCATCTATATCCCCACCGATAACGACCAATGCATTGGATAAAACACGATGTTCCGATAAAAAGCTTTTTATTTGCTCAAGCTTTAACGCACTAATCGATTCTTTGGTTCCGATATTAGGGGTGGCTATCGGGGTTCCCTCAAATAAAATCGCTTTTAGCTCATCGGAGGCTAGCGTATCAAAATCAGCTTCTTTACGCGCGATATCACTCAGGGCTCTCGTTTTGACTTTTTCCAGTGTCTCTTTTGTCAGATTTGGTTCTTTGAGCAATTCAGACAATAAAGAGAGCCCTGTATCGAACTCTTCTTTGAGCGTTCCCAATTCAATAACAAACGACTCGTTACCGGCATTAGTACTGAGCTGAATTGCTCGGGCATCCAGTGCGTCTGCAAAACCGACCGCTCCGCGTTTGAGTGTTCCCTCATTCATCATTTTGGCACTGATACGGGCCAACCCTGCACTTTTACCCTCATCAATACTGCCGCTACCTGTAAAGACCAGCTGCATTGATATGAGAGGAAGACGTTTGTCCTCTTCGTGAATAAAAGGGATTTTAACCCCTTTGACTTCTATGTATTCCAAAGTACTTGCCATCAGTGCCTGCCCTAAAAATAAAATCGTTGCTAAAAAATACTTCACGCAAATTTCTCTAGCGTCTCATAAGCGGTGTTACGAATCGCAGGTATCTCTCCGATATCACGTATTAAACGGATCATCTCCTCTTTTGCCATACGAAAACCGGCACCTGCACTGCGTACTACATTTTCTTCCATCATGGTCGAACCCAAATCATTGGCACCGTACAGCAGCGCCATTTGACCTACATACGGCCCTTGTGTCACCCACGAGCTTTGTATGTTTTGAAAGTTATCCAAGAAAAGGCGTGACACGGCCAACAAACGCAAATAACGGTTTGATGACTGTTTTTCGATCTCTGGGTGTTCTTCCATCAACTGAGTATTCATCCCCTGAAATGACCACATGATAAACGCACGAAAACCGCCCGTTTCATCTTGTAAATCACGAATAAGATTCCAATGTTCAATAATCTCTTCATCGGTCTCCACTGTACCGTACATCATCGTCGCTGTGGACATAATACCAAGTTTGTGCGCTTCACGATGAACATGCAGCCATACGTCACTGTCAATTTTTTTAGGTGCGATGATATCTCGGACACGGTCACTGAGTATTTCGGCACCTGCACCCGGTATGGATGCCAACCCTTTTGCATGAAGACGTGCTAAGCACTCTTGAATGGTGATTTTAGAGACTTTGGCAATGTAATCGAGTTCAATTGATGAAAAACCATGGATTGTTATCGTCGGATATTTCGTATGAATATGTTCTACAAGGTCTTCATACCACTCGATCTTGAGCTTCGGATGAACTCCGCCTTGAAACAATATCTGTGTACCGCCGATTTCCAACAGTTCATCGATTTTTTGATCAATCTCTTCAAATGTCAGGACATAGGCATCATCGGCTTTTGGGCTGCGATAAAAAGCGCAAAACTTACAATCCACCCAGCATACATTGGTATAGTTAATATTGCGATCGACTACAAATGTCGTGATCCCCTGAGGATGAAGTTCTCGCTTGCGTGCGGTTGCCATTTTCCCCAATTCTTTTAGATCGCCGTTGCGAATAAGGTCTAACGCTTGTTCCTTGGTTAGTCGCATTGAATACCTATTTATCTTTTGCGATGGCATCTAAAACACCATTGATGAATTTAGGCGATTGTTCACTCCCGAATGCTTTGGTCACTTCGATCGCTTCATTGATGATCACCGCAGAATCGAGTTCCCCAAACATGATCTCATAAGCACCCAAACGTAATGTCGCACGCTCAATGGAACCCAAACGATCAAAATCCCAATCTTTGAGATGTTTATCAATCGCTTCATCAACCGGTGTTAAATGTTCCACTACCCCCTTAAACAAATCAAGAGCAAAATCACGCTGCTTGTTACGTATCTTTTTTTCTTCAAGAATTTCATCACTAAAGTCAAGAATACTCTGGTTTCCAAGATCATAGGCATACAGCAAACTTACAACGGCCATACGGGCTTGATGTCGTGTCGCCATTACCCCTCCATCGCTTCATAAAGATCAAGCAATTCGATCACTACCGTCATCGCTTCAAACCCTTTGTTACCCGCTTTTGTCCCTGCACGCTCTATAGCTTGCTCAATGGTATCCGTCGTTAAAAGACCAAATGAGACCGGTTTTTTATGCTTCAAACTCACGGTTGCTATTCCCTTGGTAGCCTCAGCAGAGACGTAGTCAAAATGAGGAGTCGATCCTCTTATAACTGCACCCAATGCGCACACCGCATCGTATTTTCCACTGTTTAAAAGCTGATCGATCACCATCGGCAATTCAAAAGCCCCAGGGGCAAGAACATGCGTCAAATCGTTATCATTGCCACCATGTCTTGAGTAAGCATCTTTTGCTCCCTCAACCAATCTATCCACTATAAAATGGTTCCAACGTGTACTTACAATAGCTACTTTTTTCTCAGCACGAACTCTAAGATTTCCTTCAATTACTTTCATATTTTTTATCCTTTTATTGCATCAATTTTTAATAATGTCTGGGTGAGCACATTTAGTTGCTCTAATGTTAGCATATTTGGGCCGTCACTCAAAGCACATGTCGGATCAAAATGGGTCTCAAAGAAAAATCCATCGACTCCAACAGCTGCTGCTGCACGTGCAAGATGAGGAACCATCGAACTGTCTCCCCCTGTTTTACCGCCACCGATACCAGGCATCTGCACCGAGTGGGTTGCATCAAAAATGACCGGTGCAAATTGACGCATAATGTGCAATGATCGCATATCCACTACCAAGTTTCCATACCCGAAACTCGAACCGCGTTCACACAAAAGAACCCCATTTTTCTTTGAAGCCTCATAACTAAGCTCATCACATCCGCGTGTTTTTAGGACTTTCATCACCGAGTATTGCATATCGCTGGGAGTCATAAACTGCCCTTTTTTGATATTCACAATTTTATCGGTTTTTCCCGCAGCCACGAGTAAATCGGTCTGACGGCACAAAAAAGCAGGAATTTGAAGCATATCCACAACTTCTGCAGCAATTGGGACCTGATAACTTTCATGAACATCCGTAACGATCTTATAGCCAAAATCATCTTTGACTTTTTGAAGCAGTCGTAACCCTTCTTCCAATCCAGGCCCTCGGTAACTGTCCAAAGAAGTGCGGTTCGCTTTATCGAAACTCGATTTGAAATAAAAATCAAAACGTTCATCGTTGTGGTAGTGTTCTAACTCTTTTGCAATTCTGAAAAGATTTTCTTCACTCTCGATCACACATGGTCCCGCCATCAATATCATATAAAGCTCCTATGTGTTTGTGGACGTATTGTACTTGCGATTAGATTAAAATCGCATTCGACAATTACGTTTACTTTGAGGTATTCGTTCTACCCCTTTAGCGCATTGACGGTGAAGCAGATAACGATATCCGCGCATGATTATTGTCTTGATGGCATATCCAATCATACCGCTAAAGCGCATCCATCCCAAGAGTGAAATACTCGCATATCCTCCACCCAATGCTATCATCATCCCTTTGAGTCGAATATTGGAACGAATCATCGGTTTTCCTTGGATGAGTGCTAAAATATTTTTGGCAGCACTTATTCCACTGGCTTCTGCCCCTTGTGCCGTTGGAGGAACCAGTTTTCCTTCAGGATCACGTAATTCTGCAATGTCACCCGCGGCAAAAACCCCTTCATATTCCGAAACTCTCATGTACTCATTGACGATTAATTGTGACTTCTTATTTTTAGCTACATTCATCCCTACAGTCAAAGTCGAAGCAACGATTCCTCCTGTGAAGATCATAAAATCAAAACAGACTGCTTCGCTTCCATTAATAATCAATGCATGTTCTTCGACCGATGTGATGCGGGAGTGGTTGATAATCTTAACCCCAAGCTGTAACAACCGTTTAGTCGCATGTTTGATCAGATATTCTTCCATCCCCTCCAAAACCGTCTCATGCGGAATAATCAAAAAGATATGGATGTTGTCGCAGGTCAAAGTATTATCTTTGTGAAAAATTCGAATATAGTGTGCCATCTCAGCTGCAATCTCAACACCGCTCAAACCCCCGCCGCCAATCACGATATTAAAAGGCTCAGCACACCAACCCCCTTCACTCTCCAATCGAGAGTAGAGGCGCTGTTCAAATTGTTGTTTAAACGAAAGAGCGCTTTGCAAGGTTTTCACGCCATGAGAATGTTGACGTAGCCCTTCAGTTGCACCGTTGTAAGCTGTGCGACTTCCTGTACACAGTAACATGTAATCATACGAATGCCCGGATATTTGTCCGATTATTCGTTTTGACTCATAATCGATTTCTCGTATCGTATCTTTGATATAGGTCACATGTTCACCGTAACTCAGACACAACGCAACCAAATCAATCATGACACGTGTCATGGAACACTCATTGGCAATCAATTCATAAGCTTCCGTCTGCAAATAGTGGTAAGGATGCTGATCGATTAGGACAATATCACACTCACCTGAAGGTGCCAATATTTTGAGGGCTTCCACGCCGGCATAACCCCCACCCACGATAATAACGCGCTTACGATTCATGACGATTCCTTGACACTCAGTGCTATTTGAAAAGATTATATCATTATTTGAAATTATTTTTAACTATACTCATGGCACACACCACTGCTGAGCTAAATGCCCACTGGAAGTTATACCCGCCAAGCTCACCGGTCACATCCACCGTCTCCCCGATGAAATAAAGTCCTTCTATTTTTACGCTTTGCAGTGTTTGGCTTTGCAGTTCATCACATGCTACCCCGCCACGGCATACTTCGGCTTTGCTGAGTCCAAACGTCCCTGAGGGTGCCATTGTATAACTTTGCAGTTTCGCTAGTTTCTCGTATTCCTCTGGATTTAAACGATTACACGGTTTGTCTTCCAACGCAATCGCATCCAAAAATGCTTTGATAAACCGTTTGGGCAATGGTAAAGCGGTACTGAGTAATTTTTTCTCATTTTTTAACGCAGTCAAATCGAAATTCGGACAAAAATTGATGGCGATCTCCCCACGATGCCAATACAACGAGGCAGAAAGGACAACGGGACCACTGATCCCTTTATGGGCAAAAAGCAGATCTTCATCCAGTACCTTTTGGCCTACACAAATACGAGCAGGGAAACTGATACCGCTTAATTCTTTCATCCAAAACTCTTTAGGTTGAAGCGTCAAACCTACCAATGCGGGAGCAAACGGGACAATAGTATGCCCGTATTCTTGCGCGATTTTAAGCCCTATGTCACTGGCACCCAATTCTTTGTAACTCGCACCGCCCGTGGCTACCACTACTTTTGATGCGCTAAATTTTGCTTTGTCCGTTGTGACGATAAAAGGTGAAGTTCCATTAACGCTCACAATCTTATGCCCCATAATCATTTCACATCCCTGTGATTTTCCGATCAAGATCGAGATAACCTCATCGGAACTCTTGGGACAAAAATAGTATCGCTCTTTACGAATGACGGGACGCAGTCCGCCGTTATGAAAATAGTGCAGAAGTGCCTCTTTTGAAAAAACCTTTAGCGCATTGGACACCAACGTTTCCTCTCCCAAAAAATGGCTCGCATCTACTTCTACATTCGTGAGATTGCATTTCCCTCCGCCTGAGGCTTTGAGTTTGAGTGCGGGTTTCATGTTGCCATCGATAATTGCAACTTTTAACAAACTCTTTTCACGCAACTGTGCCGCACACATAAGTCCACTCGCCCCTGCTCCCAAGATGATGACGTCGTAGTGTTTCACCGCTTCACCAATCGCAATGCCAACAATGAAATAAGTGTCCCCACAACAGCCACATGCGTGAGAGTTACCGTTTTATGACTCATGAGATAATGAATCGCGATAAGTACCACTGCGATATAGACCAGCTTATGCCATGATCGAAACTTGGCATACAGTTTTTTACTCGACGTCAAAGCCATGAGCAACAAGATCACAAAAGCACCCATCCCAAACGCAATAAACGGTTTGGTGATCACTTCATGCTGTACACCAAACAGATCAAACTGTTGATCAACACCGACAAACAAGAGCGCATGAATCAATGCGTAAAAAAAGGCAAACAATCCCAAAAGACGGCGGTATTTGAGTAGATTTACCCCGATGTAACTGCGTAACGGTGTGACTAACAGTGTTAGTGCCAACATCCACAAAGCGCTGTTCCCGACCAGATCACTCAAAAACTTCAATGGGTCCGTAGGTGTTCTCGTCAATATCAGATGAATATACCCTTCCAAAAATACCAAAACATCATGAAGCCAATGTGGGTGAAACGCTACGCTAAAGCGCAATGCCGCATAAGCAAGCGGCAACAGTGCCCCTATCCAAATCAAAACTCGCAAACAAAACCTCTTTTAAAAAAACTTACGTAAATCTATATTTTTATACATATGTGCCACTTCTTTTTCATATCCGTTAAACATCAATGTCTCTTGTTTAAAAAATTTCCCCAATGGACGTTCGCGTGCTTGTGACCATCTCGGATGATCGACCATAGGGTTTACATTGGCAAAAAAGCCATATTCATGGGGTGCCATATCGTTCCATGTTGAATGCGGCTGACGCTCTCTAAGATTAATACTCACGATACTTTTGATACTTTTAAACCCATATTTCCACGGAACCACCAAACGAATCGGAGCACCGTTTTGCGGTAACAGCTCTTTGCCGTAGAGTCCCACCGCCAAAAGTGTCAACGGATTCATCGCTTCATCGATGCGTAATCCTTCACGATAAGGAAACGAAATGTTACCAAAACTTTCTCCTTGTTCTGGAAATTGTTTAGGATCAAACAGTGTTTTGAATTCGACAAATTTAGACTTTGATGTCAATCCTGCATGTTTAAGCACCGATGCAAGAGGGATACCGACCCAAGGCACCACCATCGACCACCCCTCAACGCACCTGAAACGGTAAATCCGCTCTTGCGAGGGGATCAGTTTGAGAAGCCCATCGATGTCCAGTGTCATCTTTTTTTGCACTTCTCCCCCGATGTTCAATGTCCACGGTTTGAATTTAAAATGTTTAGCCAGTTTAGCCGGGTCTGCTTTGTCCGTTGAAAACTCGTAAAAATTATTATAGGTCGTAATTTGATCATAGGAGGTGAGTTCCAACCCTCGATTAGATCTTTCTCGCTCATAACTTAACGCCGCAAACAGCGGTGTTCCTGCCAGTGCTACAGCAGAAGCCGCTAGCTTCATAAGATCACGTCTTTGATAATAGATAGATTCATCCGTAATTTCAGATGATCCGATCTTATTGTAATTTTTACGTATAAGCATGAGAGACCTCTAGTAAGCTATAATTGCACTAATAATATCCAAGGGTTGGTTAATGTCTAAAAAACTTCACATCGTTTCACTGGGTTGTACCAAAAATCTCGTTGATACCGAGGTCATGCTGGGGCGCTTGCAAGAGTATGAAATGACGGATACGAGCACCGAAGCCGATGTCATCATCGTCAATACCTGTGGATTCATTGATGCGGCCAAACAAGAGTCGCTCAATACCGTATTTAACCTCAATGCAGGACGCAAAAAAGATTCCGTTTTGGTTATGGCAGGATGCTTGAGTGAACGCTATCAGGATGATTTGGCCAAAGAACTCACCGAAGTAGACATTTTCACAGGTGTCGGCGATTACGATAAAATCGATGAACTTCTCGCTCTCAAGCAAAGCCGTTTTACCCCTGAGGTCTATCTCATCGACGGCGCCGAGCGCGTAGTAACAGGTTCGACGTACCATGCGTATATCAAACTCTCCGAGGGGTGCAATCAGCAGTGCAGTTTTTGCGCGATTCCCTCATTCAAAGGCAAACTCAATTCTCGTAATCTCGACAGCGTAGCCCGTGAGGTAGAAGGATTGGTAGCAAAAGGCTATTACGATTTCACCTTTATCTCTCAAGATTCCAGTTCGTATCTGCGGGATCAAAACATCCCCGAGGGGCTAATTCATCTCATCAAACGCATCGAACTCATCGATGGCATAAAGAGTGCCCGTATTTTATATCTTTACCCATCTACGACAACCCTGAAACTGATTAAAACCATCGGGGATTCAAAAATATTTCACAACTATTTCGATATGCCTATCCAGCACATCAATGACGAGATGCTGCGTATCATGAAGCGCGGCTTTGGAAAAGACAAAACCGTGGAACTACTCAATGCCATGCGTGCATTGCCAAACTCTTTTGTCCGCACGAGCTTCATCGTGGGTCACCCGCTTGAAACGCAAGCCATGTTTGATGAGATGGCTGAATTTGCCGCAACTTTTGGATTTGATCGCATGAACGTGTTTAGTTACTCTGATGAAGAGGGGACAAGCGCCTACACCATGGGAGAAAAAATCCCTGCCAAAACCATCAACGAACGGGCTAAAAAACTCGGTAAAATCGCTTCCAAAGTGGAAATTGAAAGTTTGAATAAACTTATCGGAACCGAGATTTCTCTCATTATCGACGGTGAGAGCGATGAGCACGAATTCCTACTCAGCGCACGCGCATTGCTTTGGGCACCGGATGTAGACGGTGAGATCTACGTCAATGACCGTGAAACCGACGAAGAATTGACCTACGGAAAGATCTATCGTGCCCGTATTACAGAAGTAACCGACAAGCACCCCCTAGCCACGATCATGGGCGATGCTTAATCTTTTACACCTAGACCTTCTCAAAAAAGGGAAAGTTCTCCTGGCCTTCTCAGGCGGTGTTGATTCTACGGCCCTTTTTCATCTTCTACGTGCTCATAATATTTTATTTGATATTGCCCACGTCAACTACCATACCAGACCCTCCAGTGATGATGAATCTCAAAGTGCCCAAGACCTCGCGTCTACCCATAATCTTCACTGCTACACCCACTCATGTCGTCTTGAGGGGAAAAACTTCGAACACCGCGCCCGCGAAGAACGCTACACCTTTTTAAAGTATCTGGTAGAGAAACATGATTACAGCTATGTTCTCACCGCTCATCAACTTAACGACCGGCTAGAATGGCTCATGATGCAGTTTTGCCGCGGCTCAGGACTGCCTGAACTGTTGGGAATCCGTTCGATCGATTCCAGAGAAGGAATCACCCTTATTCGCCCTTTACTGGAACACGACCGTGAAAGTATCGAAGAGTATTTGGCCCAACATCATCTTCCCCATTTTATCGATGAGAGCAATACCGATGAACGCTATACGCGCAATCTCTTTAGACAGCGTTTCAGTACCCCTTTGATGAGAGAGTACCGTGATGCTATCAAGCGCAGCTTTCGGTATCTAGAAGAAGACAATGCGGCACTTATTGAAAGTGTCACGGTTGAGCAGAAAAATGAGTTTTATTATTTTAAAAATCCCAAAAATCACCATTCCCTGATCGTTGCAATCGATAACATCTTAAAGTCTATGGGACATGTCATGAGCGGACATGAAAAAGAGTTTCTAAAACAGGTACCATCGCTCATAGTTGGTCGAACTTACTGTGTGACCATCGAAGAAGCTTATACGTTTATTGTTCCGTATATCGTAGAAGAAACGATGGATAAAAAGTTCAAAGACATGTGCAGAAATGCAAAAATTGAGCCGAAAATGCGCGGCTATTTCGCCACACATCCCCAAGCGCTAGAGATTATACTTCGATTAAAAGGCGATCAAGTACCTCTTCGATTCGACTAACACCCACGATTTCCAACGCATTTTTCACTTCATCAGGAATATCGCTCAAATCACGCTCATAGTTTTTTTGCGGAATAAGTGCCAGCACCATTCCCGCACGATGTGCGGCTATAAGCTTCTCTTTGAGTCCGCCGATAGGAAGTACATTTCCGCTAAGAGATACTTCTCCTGTCATCGCGATGTCCGCACGCACTTTTTTATTCGCAAGAATCGAAGCAATCACGGTACACATCGCGATTCCCGCACTTGGACCATCTTTGGGAGTTGCCCCATCAGGTACATGAATGTGCAGATCAAAGCGTTTATACACTTCACTTGCGTCCACTACAATGTTGGTTTCACGTTCAACGGCACTAAGAGGGATGATTGAGTGATCCACTGTTACCTTACCGTTGTCGATGAGCGTTTTAACCACAGAGAGTGCAATACGCGCAGACTCTTTCATAACATCACCCAAACTACCGGTGAGCTGCAATATCCCTTTTCCATTGATACGTATTGCTTCGATTTTGAGCACATCACCACCGACAGCGGTCCATGCAAGCCCATTTACGACACCAATACGATTGACATGATCGGTCTTCTCGATCTCAAAAACCGTCTTTTCCAAAAAGTCTTTGAGATTTTTGATCGTTACATTGATCTTCTCAGCATTTGAATTTTCTAAAATTCGCTTGGCGCTTTTACGAACAATATCCGCGATACGGCGGCGAAGATTACGCACGCCGGCTTCTCTCGTATGCTTCTCGATCACATCAGCTAGAGCTGTTTTAGAAATCGAAAGTTCTGAGGATTTAAGACCATGTTTTTTCAGTTCCTGCGGGATCAAATACTGCTTCGCGATCTGAAATTTCTCTTGCGGTGTATAGGAACTCACCGGTATGAATTCCATACGGTCGCGTAACGGTCCAGGAATCTGTCCCACATCATTGGCCGTAGCGATAAAGATGGCTTTACTCAAATCCAAATTGAAGTTGAGGTAATAATCTCTAAAATGGCTGTTTTGTTCCGGATCCAATATTTCAAGCAATACGGCAGTCGGATCACCGCGATTGGACTTGGCTACTTTATCGATCTCATCCAAAACGATAACCGGATTCATCTTTTTAGCTTCGATCAATCCCTGCACCATGCGTCCTGGCATTGCACCAACATAGGTACGGCGATGTCCGCGCAGTTCATTGACGTCTTCCAATCCACCCAAAGCGATACGGACCAATGGTCGTTTTAATGCTACGGCAATGGAGTTTGCCAAAGACGTTTTACCCACACCAGGAGGGCCAACAAAACATAAAATTGCTCCGCGACCCTCTTTATCTCCCATCCCACGTAGTTCCAAAAGCTCTTTTACGGAAAAATATTCCAAAATGCGCTCTTTTGGTTTACGAAGTGAAAAGTGATCTTTGTTAAGCTGTGCTTCGACTTCATGAACATTGAGAGCTTTTTTAGACTCTTCACCATAAGGGATATCCAAGACCCATTCCAGATAGGTTTGAAGCATACCGGCATCCGCACTTTCAGGGTGCATACGGGCAAAACGCTCTAACTGCTTATTGATCTCTTTGTAGGCGTCTTCATGCATTTTCGCTTTTTTGCTCTCGAGCTTTTTACGAAACTCTTCGATCTCTTCATCGCGATGTGTATCGGTACCCAACTCTTTTTGTATCTGCTTAAGCTGCTCTTTTAGAAAATATTCTTTGTTCACTTTTTCAATACGCGTATGCACTTTAGAACGGATCTCTTTTTGCAACTTGTTAGCTTCCGTCTCTTCGATGAGTTCATCAATCAGCATCAAAAAGCGCTTTTCCGGATCACGCTCGACAAAAAGGGCATAAGCATTCTCTTTTTTGAGCTTTATAGAACTACAGATAAGATCGATGATGCGGTTGTACTCGTGATTTTCTTCAATGGTACGCAATAAGTCTGCAGGAAAATAGTTACTTACCTGGGAAAGCGCCCGTACCTTTTCCCGTAATACTTCGAGAATAGCGTCCATTTTTAAATTGCTGACCTGCTCAGAGGCGATAATATCGACATCTGCACGCAATGGATCATCATGATTAAACTGTGTAACATGACCACGAGCAAGACCTTGAAACAATATCTTGATGCGTCCATCAGGAAGTACCACTTTACGCATAATTGAACCGATGACTCCGGCATCATAAACCGACGAACCTTCACGCTGTCCTTCGTGCTCCGGTTTAACCGGACATACAATGACCAATGAATTTTTTTCAATAGCCTCTGCAGCAGCGGCTATATTTTTCTCATCGTTTAAAAAAATGGGAGAAATCATAAAAGGGTATAAAAAAAGATCATCCTCTACAATAACAGGTAGGGTAGTCGGAAACGGGCTGTAATTACTAAGTTGCATTCTAAAAAATCCTATTAACTAAATATATCTTAAGTGTTTAAAAAGAAGGAATTAAATAATCGTACCACGATTTTTCTTTTGACGTTCCCAGTATCGTAGTGTTAGTATCACTTGGCGATTTTTCATACGGTGTTACCACCGGAACAAAGGTATCATTGTCGTCCATTGAGACAACACTGCGCGTTTTTGGAATCATAAATGCGTACCAGCTACTGCTTCCATCGCCTTCAAACATCTCACGGTACCACGATACTTGTGCTGATTGTACTTCGGAAGGAGCAATCCATGTAACAGGTGCAATGTTGCGATAAGCAACTGCCCCTTTTGGTTTTCCTAATCGATCGTATAACCCTGCGATTTGAGCGTTTAACGTAGCTTTTGCCAACTCTAACTGTGTTTCCATCGTCGTAACCAATGGCATGTAAATAGAATTAGGGTAACTCGCTTTAAAATCAATAGCCCCCTTTAACGTCTCATCGATCAATCCTTGATCACGTCCAGGATTAGGAAGTGCCAAAAATTTTGATTTTATTTTCAAAAACTCAGCATACTCTTTCCCGGCTTGCGTTGCGTAACGGCGATTATACTCATCTAAAAAATGTTCTGCCAGCAAATACTCTTCGTACGCCATGTGTGCTTGTGCCATGATCAACGTCGCTTCATTCAATAACGGAGACGCGACATGTTCACTTTGCAATGAACTAAAATAACCGTCCGCTTTTTCCAAATTACCGTCTGAAACTGCCGTAATCATCTTTGAGTACCAGTAATCGGCAGGCTTATTGTATTCATCCATATCTTTTCCGCATCCGCCTAAAAAGAGTATGCCCATTACTGCCATAATTACGATTCGCATCATCATTTCATCGTGTCCATTTTCTGTTAAGTTAGAACCATTTTACCAAAAAGAAATTAATATAAAGAAGATATTTACCCTCTAGCCAAGAAGAATATCCCGTTCATGTGACTTTTTTATAGTTCCTGTGTTAAAATCGTGGACAATCCTTAATCTGACGAGGCTATTATGCAGTTTACACTACAACTTCCCCTTCTAGGTTTCGAGTCCGTGACTCACATGGAACTTCAAAAAATTGATGATATTTTTATGCGCTTGGAAAGTATTGGTGATGGTCCCTCTTTTACACTTATCAATCCTTATGTTTTACGCGAATACTCTTTTGATATCCCTACCTCTTTACAAGCGGCTATGCAAATCAATGAAACCAGTAACTTGCTTATCTATGCTATCGTTATCTTAAACACTTCTATTGAAGAATCAACTATTAATTTTATCGCTCCGCTGATTTTCAATACCGATAATCAAACAATGGCACAGATCATCCTGGATAACCGTCCTGATTTTACGATCGCTGAACCGATTCGCAACTATCTCAAAGGTGGATCCAATGAGTAAGCCTCTTATTACCCTTATTGGAAATGGAAAAATGGCTCTTTCCATCGCAAAAGGGCTCAAAAACAACTACTCTTTGGAAATCATCGGACGCACGCAAGAAGCGTTAGATCAGTTTGAAACTTCACTTGAAAGCAGTGTTCAAAAAGCATTGTATGAGGAATCTACCTGTGAGGGAAAAACCATTATCGTATGCGTAAAACCTTATAACCTTCCGGAGATCTCTACTCGATTACATGGAAAAGCAAGAGCCCTATATTCTGTACTGGCAGGAACACCTCTATCATCATTACATTGCATCAGTGCAGTAAGTTATGTACGTGCTATGCCCAATCTCGCTGCTGAAATCGGTTTGTCCATGACGGCACTTGTCGGCGATGTTTCATTACAAGAAGAAGCAATCGTCTTGTTTTCTTCTATTGGGAAGACACTGTGGCTTGGAAGTGAAAAAGAGCTTGATATTGCTACCGCACTTGCGGGAAGCGGACCGGCCTATCTCGCCCTTATCGCAGAGGCCTTAACGGATGGTGCAGTACGTGAAGGGCTCAAACGAGATGATGCCATGACACTCATGAGAGGACTTTTTGAAGGATTTGGCGTACAGATACAAAACTCTCATCCTGCATTGCTTAAAGACAAAGTGATGAGCCCAGGGGGAACGACAGCTGCAGGTTATGGAGCACTTGAGAAGTCAGGTGTGCGTAACGGATGCATGGAAGCTATCCATTTGGCATACGAAAAAACGAAAAGCTTTAAATAGTACTTCGATGAACCTTCATCGTAAACGATGATTTGATTCGGTCTTCATCGCGCTCAAAGTAAATCGGGAAATTAACCCCTATAATCCAATCGCTCTTATTTATTTTTTCAAGAAACTGATAAAATACTTGCGGTGACGTGATTTTAGTTGTAGCATTTACTTCATATACTTTAAATGAACCATTATGATCTGCCATCTCTATCTCTGTTAAATAGAGGTCTTCAAAATCTGCTTGATTTATTTTTGTAAATTTTTTCGGATCAAATATTGTATGAAATGCTGTCATCGTATGGGCATTTTCATGCTTTAACTTCTTTAACTTTTCATTGACTCTGTCATATTCTTCTTGTGCCCGTGCAATCATCTGCTGCTCTTTTTTACTTTCCAATCGCAGAGAGCGGTATTCTTTCCCTTTGGGAATCAAAAAAAAGAGAGAAAACATCACAATACTTGTAAATAAGAAGAAGGAAATCAGCACTAAATACAAAGTCCGATAGTTTTTAGGATGCTTCATTCAATCACCTCCACAGGAGTGTCATCATCCAAATAATTTGTTGATGTAAAACCATACCAACCTTTTTGAGCTGGATAATAACTCGTATACGTTCGATGAAAAATAGAACGTAAAGGGGCCTGCAATAAAAATTCATAGGTCTCTTTGCTTGGGGTAATACCGGAGAGAACCAAAGAGTTAGCCCCAAGTTCTGCACGTGTCAATGTTATCTTATCCGGCACTAAATCAAATAGATTACGAATACTCTCTTTCATTACAATATTATTCGTTGCGATACTTTCATGCGTCCGAACGGACATCTCAACATTTTCAATATCATGTTCCAACAAACGCGTATTGCCATTTAGAGTCTCTATTCTTTTTCCGATACTTGCATGCTCGGATTTAAACTCATAGGTTTTGTAACTTAAAAAAAGATACGTCCCTACGACCATGACGATGCTTACCATGAAGAAAAAAAGAGAAAGCTGAAGTTCACCGCTAATCACTTTTTTGCGGCGAGGGGTAATTAAACTGTATTTCAAAGCCCCTCCTCCTCTTGCATTGCAAGTGCACTAATCGTTTCAATCACATCTATTTTTCTAACCAAAACATTCAAGAAGAGTTCTTCTTCCAAATAACGTTTTAACTCTTCACTTGCACCTTGTGAATCTGCAATACACACCGTTTCAATAAAGCGGCCTTGACACTCTTCCATACTGTAAAACTGATTGAGTGTTTTTTGAATGTAGGTAAAGCGCTGATAATCTTCTGCAGAGCTGTCCATATCCCCTTTAATCATAAAAGAGTTCTCTTTGCTCAAACGCTTCTCTTCCGTCGTAGGCATATCCTCGCTAAACTCATGCACTTCTTCAAGTTCGTTAAGATCATCGATATCACTCAATGAGTCCAGATCATCAATAATATCAAGATCTTCAAGCCCTTCAATATCATCCAAATTAATTAATCCGTCTTTATCCTCTTCCTCTTCAACTATATTGGACGTAAAGTTACTAGCTGAAGCTTCTAATATCTCCTCTGATCCTTCTGGGGCTTTATTATGTGCATAATGATACGCATATTCCAGCCTATCGCCATCAAAAATTGCTACCGTAAATAGACCTGGCATTGAAAAAGCATAAAGGGCAAACACATCTTTCATCTTATCGGCAAAGGAGTACTCTAGAATGGAAAATGGAGAAAAAATAAAATCAAGCCCAACCACATGATATTCATACGTCAAAGAATGCAAGTCGTCCAATGAGGCATAAAAAGTCCATTTTTTATTACGGCAAACTTCGCTGACACGGGTATCATCTCTGTGTTGTGTTTTTCCATTATTGAGGCAACCCTCATAAGCACCTTGATGTGACTTGGTATTTATAGTACTGATATAATAGATGGGAGAAGCATCAACGACTTCTTGAATGTATCGGTTCATTACAGCAGAAGGTTCATTTCCCTCAAAATGGCGCTGCTCCTTGTAAAGAATCTTTTTATTCTTCAAAGCAACCGTCAAAACTTCATGACCATCTGCAACAGGGACAATGGAGACAAATATTTTTTGAAACAGTCGCTCTAGCACTCTTTGTCCTCTGTTTTTTGACATAAAGGATGCGACTTAAGGTAATGATCCATTTTCAACGCATTTCCCAACTTAGTATAAATCTGTGTGGTCGCCATACTCGAATGACCGAGCAATTCGCTAACATCGGCAATTCGGGCATTATTGTTTAATAATTCCGTTGCGTACGCATGTCGAAGCTGATGAGGAGTGACATGAAGCCCTACCTCTTTAAAAACCTTCATAATGGAGTATCTTAGACTATTTTCGCTTAATTTTTCTCCGTTTGATTCAAAGAGAAATTCCCCTGTTCCCATTTGATCTTTATACTGTTTTATCGCTTCATGCACATGCGTCAATACAGGGACATCACGTTCTTTTGAACCTTTGCCCATTACCCTGCACCATTGCATCCCTATGTTCTGTGTTTTCAAATTTACCAATTCGCTGATACGCAATCCCATCGTGTAAAGCATTAAAATAGCCAATCGTTCCATTAAAGGGGCATGTGAGAGTGCACTAAGAATATGTTCATGGGAAGCAGGTTTAGGAAGTGTCTTAGGAACCTTGATACTATCATCTCCCTTCAAATGAATTGACCTTCCTTCAAGTCGAAGGTATTTCACAAAACTGCGGATGGCACTAAGTTTTCGTGCAATTGTTTTGGCTTTAAGGGACGCGATCTTTATTCGTAAAGGGATCAGATTAATATAAATTTCTTGACCCGCGTACTCTATATCAGCATATTCGATCATCTCTCTAATCGATTCGTCATAACTAAATACTGTCAGAGGGGAATACCCTCTAAATTCCTCACAATGTTTAAGAAAGGCTTCTTTTTGATAGTGTAAATCTATCATGGCAAGGCATGAATCATCAAGATTTGGCGCAAATGCTCTTTTGCCACATCCATCTCCATCCCTTCCAAATCAATAGGCTCAGAGGCATAAAAATTCAATACACCAAAAGGTTTAGGGATCACAAAACTGTCCCAACTACCCAACTGCCAAAACGACGAGGGGACACAACTGTATACGATCACCTTTGTTTTGCGTTTTTGTGCCATGACAACGACTCCATCGCTCACTGTATAACGAGGTCCTTTTGGACCATCAGGAGTGATTCCGATATCGTAACCTTCTGAAAGTGACTTAAGTCCTTGAATCAGTACTTTTGCACCGCCCCGCGTTGTTGAACCATGAATCGTACCTAAACGAAAAAAGGTCATGATACGGGCAATGATCTGACCGTCAAAATGATCACTGATAAGGACTTTTGCTTTGGGAGTTTTTCGAAATTGATAATAAAGATAGGGCTGAAGAAGTAAATCGCCATGCCAAAATGCAAAAATAACTGGCTCTTGAGGAACCGTTTGAGGCATGTGAAAATGTTTTCGTGAAGTGAAATAAATCAGACGGATAAGAAGCGCCCCGATAAATGGGACAAGAGTAAGTGCAAGCGCGCGTAAAAAACGCTTACGCAAGTATCTCTCCGTATTGAACCATACGGGAAACCTCCGTAATTTTTACGTTGGCAATTTTACCCAGCCATTCTTCGCTTCCCTTAGCTTTTATCATGATGTTGTTATCACTGCGTCCGGCGACATAACCGTCACTGCGCAATTCTTCAAAATAGACTTCCACGATTTTGCCAAGATTAACTACCTTGAGATCATCCAAAATAGAGTCATGATAGGCTTGAAGAGTGCTTAAACGCTCGGACCCCACTTCTGAATCAACAACGTTCGTAAATGCTTCCGCTTCTGTTAGTGGTCGAGGCGAATATTTAAAACTAAATACCTGCTCAAAACGTACCTTTCGCACCACATCCATCGTGTGTTCAAAATCTTCATCGCTCTCACCTGGAAAGGCGACGATTATATCGGTACTGATACTCACATCCGGAACCATTGAGCGCAATTTTTCTACGCGGTTCAAAAACCACTCTTTGGTATATCCGCGTTTCATCGCTTTGAGGATTTCTGTTGATCCGCTTTGAAGCGGCATGTGCATCGATTTACAAATTTTAGGATTTTTAGCAAACTCTTCGATAAACTCATCATCCATGTGCAACGGATGCGGTGAGGTAAATCGGATACGCTCAACGCCTTCCACCACACTCACACGGCGCAGCAGTTCTGTAAAGTTGACTTTTTCATGTTCACCCGAAAAACGACGCCCATAATTGTTCACATTTTGACCCAATAAAAAGATCTCTTTGACACCGTTTTCAGCAGCTTTAGCCGCTTCTGAGACGATCAAATCTGAGGGAATAGAGATCTCATCTCCACGCGTTTTAGGGACAATACAAAACGTACATTGCTTATCGCACCCGATGGAGATATTGATATACGCTTTGTGTCCGCTGGAACGAAAATCTTTGAAAGCAAATTGAGATTCATCGTAATCGATATCAATCTCTACCGCCTTGTCTTTGTGCACAATATCGGCTATTTTCGAGACATTGCGAGCACCCAATACAAAATTGACAAAGGGTGCTTTTTTAATGATCTCTTTACCCAAGTGTGATGCTGTACATCCACACACACCGATTTTTGCACCCTCTTTTTTGAGTCGATTGAAAACACCTAATTCTGAAAAAAGTTTATGCACCGGTTTTTCACGAACCGAACAGGTATTGATCATAATAAGGTCGGCTTCACGAGCATCCGTCGTTAGTTCATACCCTTCTGATGCGTTAAGCTCAGCAATCATATGCTCCGAATCGCGAACGTTCATCGCACATCCCAGAGTCTCGATAAAAAGCTTTTTAGACATTAGAGAATGTGTACCTCATACATGTACTCATTTGCAGAAAGTCCAAAACGAACTTCCCGCATGTAAAAGCTTTTTCCCATACCTTCAAAATGATCTTGCAATGCTAAAAGATCTTTATGAGAATTTTCACGGTCAAAATAAAAAATCAATGAATTGCTTTTTTCAACCATTTCCGTCATCTTTTTGAGGTCGATTTTTTTCGGTTTAGCATCGTGATCGTTGCGTGCTACTTTAAGTTCCATTGTGTCTACCCCTTGGCTTATTTGAGTTCTTGATTATTAGGGGATTATATCCGTGTTTCAATAAATATCCCATTAAGTGAATCTATTGTATAATTCTATTCCTTCATAAAAAAGCTTCCCATTTACTCTTTATTTTTTTATGATATACCCCCAATGAGGACATCCGCATGGAAAATATTCTAGACATTATTGATTCAATAGCCAACGAAAAAGGGCTCAGCCGTGACAATGTTAAAGAGGCTATTAAAACCTCTTTTGTCCAAACAGCAAAACGGATCATTAATCCGACTTTTGCTTTTGAAGCGGATATTGATGATCAGACCAAAGGGGTCAAATTACGCCAAGTAATCACCGTCATTGCTGATGAATCGCCTGAATTAGAAAGTGAGTCAGCCGGTGCTTACATGAGCATCACTGAAGCACGTGAGATCGATGATGAAGCAGAGATCGGTGATCAACTCCAAATGGAACATGATATTGAGACCTATGGCCGTAGTGCCTTTGCAACGCTGCACCGTGAAATCGAATTTCACATACAGCGTCTTGTTGAAAACGATCTCTACGATAAATACAAAAGCAAGATCAATCAAATCGTATCAGGCCGTGTCACCCGCGTAGACAATGACCAAAACACGACCATTGAAATCGATGAGATTCGTGCCGTATTGCCGATGAAAAACCGTATCAAAGGTGAAAAGTTCAAAGTCGGTGATGTCGTAAGTGCCATCGTTCGCCGTGTCCAAGTCGACAAAAATACAGGAATAGGTATGGAGCTTTCACGTACTTCTCCAAAGTTCCTTGAAGAATTACTTGCCCTCGAAGTACCTGAGATCAAAGACGGTATCGTTATCATCGAAAAATGTGCCCGTATTCCAGGTGAGCGTGCAAAAATTGCTCTTTATACTATCCGACCGCAAATCGATCCTATTGGGGCAACTGTTGGTGTTCGTGGTGTGCGCATCAATGCTGTTAGTGAAGAGTTATGTGGAGAGAATATAGACTGTATCGAGTACAGTGCTTCCCCTGAGCTATTTATCTCACGCGCGATGAGCCCTGCTATTATCAGCTCTGTGTCCATCACCGAAGGTGAGGGTGATGAGAAAAAAGCCATCATCACGTTGCCAAGTGATCAAAAATCAAAAGCGATCGGAAAAAGTGGAATCAATATTCGTCTTGCATCCATGCTGACAGGCTACATCATCGAGCTCAAAGAGCAAGGTGATAGTGCAACTTCATCTGAAGACAAAAAAGAGGGTATCGGTTCTCTCGAAGCACTTTTTGGAAATTAGTCCCTTACCGTTTCACAAATGGGTTAAGCCTTAACAGTACTACGTCGGCAATCTGATTGCCGATGAGTGTCAAAAACGCACTCATCATCAAAATTCCCATAATCACCGGATAATCACGACTCATAGCGCTCATATAAAAAAGCTGCCCCATCCCCTCAATTCCAAAAATTGATTCCAATATCACCGATCCTCCGATAAGACCCGGCAATGAAAGCCCTAGCATCGTCACAATCGGAGGGAGCAGATTGGGAAGAATAAAATACCGGATCAGTTTTGACTCATCAATACCTCGTGCACGGGCAAAATAGATATAATCACTTTTGAGAATCTCAAGCGTTAATGAGCGAATATACAATACTAAACTTCCCACCCCTACAAACACCATTACCCCAATAGGCAAAACAAGGTGCCACGCCATATCCAGATAATACTCAAGCCCTTGCGGCGGCTCGAGTGAATGCAAGCCTGCAATAGGAAACCACCCAAGCGTAACACTCAACACCATCATCAGTACCAATGCCAAATAATACGAAGGCATCGCAAAACTAAGTAATGAGATTTGAGTTATGACATGGTCACCACTCTTGTCATGCGACATCGCAGCTTTTATCCCCATCCACAATGACAAGACAAAAGTCACCACCAGTGCAATAATATTCATCCACAGTGTCACAGGAAGACGTTCAGCCACAACTGAGCTGACTTGTGCACCGCTGACGAATGAGATACCGAAATTAAGCTGTACTAGATTAACTATCCAATCACTGTATTGACGGATAAGTGGTTTATCAAGACCATAAATTGCTTTAAGCTGTGCAATCGCTTCAGGCGTCATATTGGGATTGAGTTCGCCCCCCATAAAACTGTTAGGTGCCATGTGTATCGCCCCAAAGGATAACAGAGAGATCAACAGTAACATCAAAAAAGTATAGGACAAAGAGCGGAGTAAATATTTCATAAAAAGATTATATCGGAAGGGAGAAATAAAAAAAAGAAGTATTCACCCCGAAGGGTGAAAGAGTAATAAATAACTCTTAGAATTTAAACGTAAGGTACGCTTGAACGGTATCGTAACGTTTACCGTTATTAGCACCAGCAAGTACAGTATTTTGATCATCTGCAGCCGTTGAGATATACGCTAACGTAGTATCCAATGGTCCATATGATTTAGTAGCTGTAACCGTTACTTCTGTCACATTTGTCGTAGTAGTCGCAGTAGCTGACTTCATATCAATATCCGTAAATTGCGCAAAAAGCTGTGCAAAACCTGCATCATACGCTGCAGATAGCATAACAGCATCCGCACCTGCTTGACCTACGTAACCAAAATTCCACCACGCTTCAGTGTACAATTTTGACTGCGCAGCGAATTTACCATTAGCAGTAGCATAATCCTTTACAGCCATAGTATTAGCCGTTCCTACGTTTGCGATGCGCAATGCTCCATTGTCTTTGTCTGCACTTGAATACGCAGCCGTCAATGTTAAGTCCTTAACACCGCTATAAGCTACTTTAGCTGCATACGCAGTAGAATCTTTTTGAGCATTCAACATAGCTTTAGGATCCATATTTGCATACTGAACACCCAATTTTACACCGTCAACCAACTGGCAATCCCAATCCGCTTGCAACCAATACGCATCTGCTACGTCTGTTACATTGTAATACCATGCTTGTGCAACCAATGGTTTGAATGAGTTATTAATAACTCCTGCTGCATACGCACCACGAGAACCAAATGTTGTGAAATCATTACCCATGTAGTCCCAGCCTACTGTGTTGTTGTTCTCAGTCCCAACCGGATTAAGTCCATTTCCTTGACCAACCCATGCACCTACTACGGTAGTATCAGGAATGTCTGTATTAATCAATACTGCTGCATTGAATGTATTTGGAACCGTTGACCATTTTTCAGAAAATGCGAACGGTGTATCAAGCTCCATACGACCCACTTTTGCTGTCGTCTTACCAGCAGTTGCAGCCATCCAAAGCTCACCCATCCATGCATTGTCTTTTACACCAGTACGAGCACCAGTCCATGTTTGTGATACAAGATTGTTTTCTAGACCAAGAGTGGAAACTGCATATAATGTTGCACCAAAAGAAACATTTTTTGTCAAATCGCCCGTTGCACCAATACGAAGTGCCGTATCACCAACACTGTTTGTTTGACCAAATAAACCGTCTTTTGCTGTTCCAACAGCCTTCTCCATATTATCTGTACTGTAGAAAAGTTTAGCGTCACCACTCACTTTTACATTATCGATTGCGAATGCGCTCGCACCTAGCAACACAGCAGCTGCAAGACTCATTTTAACTAATTTCATTCATTCTCCTTAAGCATAGCTTGACTTTGGGTTTTACCCTGATATTGTTTCGTCAAAAAACATTGTAACGCTGTATTTCTTAAATAACGCTGTAATAATATTATTCTCTTTTACTTATCATTATTTTCGAAGAAGCCCCTATATCATGGAATTTGATATTTTTGTGATTAAATTTAAATCAGTTGCTTTTAAATTTTTTGATTGATTTATGCTATAGTACAAATTAGTCTTAAATATTTAGAAAAAAGGATGTATTCCTATGCATTTATCATCACCACTTTTTTTAACCTCTCTTCTCCTCGTTGGGTCCACCTCACTTAGTGCTGTTTCTCCCTCTCAAAACAGTTCCTTAAATAGTGTATCACCGAATACTACCTCAGTATCAAAGGGTGGTACAATGCAAAATTCATTGGATTCTTGGCTAAAAGAAGATTGGATTCCCAATACTACGACTGGGACATCAGCTGTCTCCTCTTCTACGCCTGAAGGTAGTTTAACTGTTCCTACTACCCCAACAGATACAACGGTTGTGACGGATGAAAAGCCGTTTACATTACAAAGCTATGCCGATAAATGGAAAGTGTATAACGAGAATAAAGCGAAGATGAATGCAGGAAAGCCTAAAGAGGCCTCTCATATTGATGCAGTCAATGCACTGCCTGTGATTGGAAAATAAGACGAGAAGATTATTCTCTCTCGTCCCAAACAAATACCGATTTACCCTCACTGTTTTTATCGACTGCTGCCATCCCCATAATGTTATAGCCCGCATCTACGTAATGAACTTCGCCACTAACACCGCTTGAGAGATCACTGAGCAAATACATTGCTGAATTTCCCACCTCTTCAATGGTTACATTTTTACGCAACGGAGCATTGCATTCATTCCAGTTTAAGATCTGCTTGAAATCACCGATACCGCTTGCAGCAAGTGTTTTGATCGGACCTGCACTGATCGCGTTAACACGCTGACCCTTGGTAGCTCCAAGTTCTACAGCCATGTAACGGACACTTGATTCCAATGCCGCTTTTGCTACACCCATAACATTATAATTAGGAATATACTTTGGCCCGCCGAGGTAACTAAGTGTAATGATCGATGCACCCGGAGCCAAAACGCTCTCAAGACGGTTAGTAAGATCAATAAACGAGTAAACAGAAACATCCATCGCAATCTGAAAAGCAGATTTTGATGTCTTCATAAACCCTTCAGTCAATGCCTCTTTGGGTGCAAAAGCAACCGAGTGCACAAAGAAGTCGATTTGTCCAAAATCAGCGGCTACTTTAGCAGCGATGGCCTCCATATCCGACTCATCTGAAACATCCAATTTATAGACTGGAGAGTTATCAAATGCTTTCGCAATCGGTTCAACCCGTTTCTGCAACGCTTCATTAAGATAGGTAAACGCCATTTGCGCCCCTTGCGCGTGTAACGCTTGCGCAATCCCATAAGCAATTGATTTATCATTAGCCAATCCAACGATCAGCCCTTTTTTACCCTTCATTAACATTCATCTTTCCTTTATACTTGTTTTAACTCTGCCGCAAGAGCTATCATTTCGCAAAAATCGTTAGCGCCCAGTGATGCTGAACCCACTAACACGCCATCAACGTTATCCAATTCCATAATGCTTTGCGCATTATCAACCTTTACGCTGCCTCCATATAAGAGTGGTGCTGAAGTTTTAGCACGCAATGCCGAATGCATGGTAACAATTTGATCTGTAGTAGGTGTAAGACCCGTACCGATTGCCCATACCGGTTCATACGCAATAATCAAATCCGTGTAATTACAATCGATTCCTTCAAACTGTGCGTCTACATACTGCATCAAGGCTTTGTCCCCAAGTTCACGTACTTCTATAGGTTCACCGACACAATAGATGATAACAAATCCATTTTCAGCAAAAAAACGAAATTTAGCGGCAATCTGTTCTTGTGTTTCACCCAAAACATGGCGACGTTCGCTATGACCGATCAAAATAGTTTTGATCCCAAACTCATCGAGTTGCTCAAGCGTTATCTCTCCCGTATAGGCACCGTTTTGTGCAGGATATGCATTTTGCACTCCTATGAGGACATTACGGGAAAGGTGTTCCAATGCCGTAAAAGGGGGAAATACCATCACGGTATCTTCAATCTCATTGGCTGCGACAAATGATTCCACTACGGCCATATACGCTCGTGTCTCTTGGCGCGTTTTATTGGCTTTAAAATTGGCACACAGTATCATGACCACTCCTTATTTCATCAAAGGTTTAACACCGGGAAGCACTTTGCCCTCTAACAACTCTAACGATGCTCCACCGCCCGTAGAGATAAAGGTCATCTCCTCATCCAACCCGATACGCTGAACCAGATCTGCGGTATCTCCACCGCCTACAACGGTCGTTGCATTAGAATCAGCTAAAAAATGGGCTATTTTATTGGACCCTTTTGCAAAACGCTCCATCTCATACACGCCCATAGGCCCATTCCATAAAATCGTTTTAACGTCTTCTAAAACTTCTCGATACAGTTCAATACTGGCAAGACCAATATCCAATCCCATCCATCCAGAAGGGATCTCTTGTGCACTTACGGCATGACTACTTGCATCGGCACTAAAAGTTTCAGCAGCAACTACATCGACAGGAAGGTAAAATTTTACCCCCAATCGTTTAGCTTCTTCCATGATTTTAGATGCTTCATCAATCAAATCATCTTCTACCAAAGAGTTTCCTACATCATACCCCATTGCTTTGAGAAACGTAAATGCCATCCCTCCACCAATGAGGACCTTATCCACGCGAGGCAATAGATTTACTAATGCTTCGAGCTTACCGGAGACTTTACTACCGCCAACAATTGCTGCAAACGGTCGTGCAGGAGTTTCTAATAATGTATCAAAAAACTCGATCTCTTTGAGCAATAAAAATCCTGCCGCTTTATGTTCTCGGTCAAAATGCTGCGTGATTCCCTCAACCGATGCATGTGCACGGTGGCTTACGCCAAATGCATCATTGATATACACCTCTGCCAAAGATGCTAATGCCGCACTAAACTGGGGATCATTTTTAGTCTCACCTTTTTCAAACCGCAAGTTTTCAAGAACCAATACTTCACCCGGCTTTAGTTCCTGTGCCATTTTATGCGCATCTTCGCCTACCACATCCTTAGCCAGTTTAACATCCATTTTCAAGAGTTGCTGAAGCCGAAGCACAACAGGCGCAAGAGAATCTTCTTGGCTAAACACACCTGCTTTTGGACGACCAAAATGGGATCCTAAGATAATCGCGCACTCCTGATCAAGACAGTATTTGATACTTGAAAGTGCTGAACGGATTCGACGGTCATCCGTTATATTGCCAAACTCATCCATGGGAACATTGAAATCACATCGAATAAAAACTTTTTTCTCATGCAAATCACACTCTTTTATACTCAATAATTTCATTTTTGCTCCTCAAAATTTGTAATATATAATGCCATCTCAATCAAACGATTCGAATAGCCCCATTCATTGTCATACCATGCCATGATTTTAACCATATTCCCATCAATAACCTGAACCAAATCAGCTGCAACGATAGCGCTATAACTCGATCCCACAAAATCTTGGGATACACGATAACGTTCATCTACCTCCAATATCCCTCTCATTGAACCATTTGCATGCTCTTTAAACCGTGCTACGATCTCTTCTTTGGTGACATTTTGGCTTACCAGAACATTTAGATCTACCATCGATACATCCGGAGTTGGAACCCGTACGCTTTGCCCGTGAAGCTTCCCTTCCAATGAAGGTAAAACCAATGATATGGCCTTTGCAGCACCTGTCGTTGTAGGAATCATACTGACTGCAGCTGCTCGTGAACGGCGCATATCCGTACCATGGGCAGAATCAATAATCGCCTGACCGTTCGTATAAGCATGAATCGTTGTCATCAGCCCTTTTTCAATCCCATACGCTTCATCGATGATCTTCGCAATAGGTCCCAGACAGTTCGTCGTGCAGGATGCATTGGAAATAATTGCCTGACCTTCATACAAATGATGATTGACACCCAAGACAAAGGTTGGTGTCGTCTCATCTTGTTTGGGGGCAGAGATGATTACTTTTTTCACCCCTTTTTCTAAATGATGAGATGTTGACTCAGCAGTCAAAAACAGACCGCTGCATTCCAAGACAACATCCGCAGCACAACTACCGAAATTGAGATTTTTAGGATCTTTTTGGGAAAAAACAGTAATTGTTTTGGAACCAATTTTCAGATGTCGCCCATCGACGACCGATACCTCTTTGTCAAAAGGGCCATGAATGGAATCATTTTGCAACAAATACACCATCATCTCAATCGAGGCCATGTCATTGATCGCTACGAGCTCAACGTCATCACGTGAAGCTATCAAGCGTGTCACACAACGGCCGATTCGACCAAATCCATTGATAGCGATTTTTAGCGCCATAAAACTATTTCCCTCTTCTACTGTAATAAGGGGATTTTACCAAAAATCGGTTATAATTTCGATTAAAATAAGTTAAGGCAAACGTTGCTAGCACTTTATGGCGGAAGTTTTGATCCACCTCACATCGGTCATGTGCATGTTGCGCTCAAGGCTCTTGATGTTTTGGATATTGATCGACTTATTATTGTTCCCAATTTTCGTAACCCATTTAAAACATCTGCTTGTGCCGATGGTGCCATGCGCATTGAGTGGTTGAAAAAGATTTTTGAACCCTATGAGAGAATCGAAGTCAGTGATTTTGAAGTCAAGATGCACCGCAGTGTCCCTACGATTGAAACCGTTGAACACTTTGCACCCGAAAATGAAATGCTCTATCTGATCATCGGAGCCGACAACCTTTCTTCTCTTTCGCAATGGTACAACTACGAAAAGCTTTGTCAAAAAGTTGTTTTTGTAGTTGCCACACGCGATAATATTGCCATTCCTCCGGGAATGTTGATCTTAGAAGTGAACGAAGAGAGACGTTCAACCCATTTTAGAGACCGATTTACATCATTGGGTCTCGAAGAAACACTCGAAAACGATATTATTACTTACTACAAGGAACACAATGAACCCAAGAATTGAAAAAATCAGTCATGTTTTAGACATGAACAAAGCCGAAAGTATCGAAGTCTTTGATCTTCAAGGAAGCGATTATTTTGCAGATTACGTTGTTATAGCGACTTCACTGGGAGAGCGTCATACCTTTGCATTGCTCGACCACTTGAAAAAGAATTTAAAACCAGAAGAGCAATTTTTAGGTATTGACGAAAGCGGTGACTGGATCGCTGTCGATTTGGGAGATATTCTCGTCCATATCCTAACTCCTCAGTATCGCAGTATCTACGATTTGGAAAGCTTTTTACGCGAAATAGCAGCACGCAAAAACAAAGCCTAAATGTTTTTCTTCAAAAAACTCATCTCGACTTTTTTGATGCCTTTTCCCATATTCTTCATTTTAATGGGAATAGGATTTTATTTTTGGCAACGCGGTAACGCTAAACGCGCCAAACAATTTTTCCTTTTCGCACTCCTATGGATCAGTATTCTCTCCTATTCCCCTTTTTCATCATTGCTACTTTCGCCATTAGAGAATGTCTATTCAAAAGTTGAACTCACCAATACCCATCCACATTACATCCATGTACTGGGATGTGGACACACTACAATTTCACGTCTTCCACTCTCTTCCCAAATCAGTCTTGTTTCATTGGCACGAATCAATGAAGGGGTCTCACTGTATAAAGCATATCCAAATATGAAACTTATCTTTAGCGGCTATGGTGGAGAAGACCCTATTTCCAATGCACGTAAAAACGCTCAAATGGCAATTGTTCTAGGAGTCGATCCTGCAGATATTATTCTACTGGAAGCACCTCAAGATACCCAGGAAGAAGCCATAGCATCCAAGAAAATTGTTCGGGATCAACCTCTCATAGTCGTGACCTCAGCCTCGCATATGGTTCGAGCAGTGGCACTTTTTCGTAAAGCGGGTATTGATGCCATCCCTGCACCTACAGATTTTAAAATAAAAGGGGATAGCGGTCTTTGGCAATTTCCTTCATCAAGCGGATTGGAACGTTCAGAAGCCGCTTTTCACGAATACTTGGGACTTACGTGGGGAAGACTAAAAGGATACCTTTAAAAAAGTCCTGTAATGACCCCTGCATCATCAATATCAATACGCTCTGCCGTTGGCAACTTAGGAAGACCCGGCATTGTCATCATATCACCTGCAATAGCCACAATAAAACCTGCACCGTTTTCCAATTTGACTTTACTGATCTCCACTGTATGACCACTTGGCGCTCCGCGTAAACTCGGATCAGTAGAAAATGACATTTGGGTCTTTGCCATACAGATCGGCAGATCTCCGTACTTCTCCTGCAGCCTTGCAATCTCATCGCGCACGGTAGCACTGGCTGTTATTCCACCTGCCCCGTATATCTTGGTAGCAATCGTTTCGATCTTTTCCCACAAAGGCAATTTTATGTCATACAGATAGTTAAATTCAGGCATCCGAGTGTCCGCAATTTTAGAGACTGCCATTGCCAGCTCCTCAGCCCCTTTTCCCCCTTGCGCCCAATGTTTAGAGATAAAACACTCAACCCCAAGTGATTTACATTTGTCTGTAAGCAATTTGGTCTCTGCATCCGTGTCAAATGTAAAATGGTTGATGCAGACAACAGCGGGCAATCCATAATGGACTTTAATATTGTGTAAGTGACGTTCTAAATTTGCGAAGCCCGCTTCCAACGCTTCTAGGTTTTCTTGATTCAGATGATCTTTTTCAATCCCCCCATGGTATTTTAACGCACGAATCGTGGCAACCAATACCACTGCTGAAGGGGAAAGTTTTGCACTGCGGCATTTGATGTTCAAAAACTTCTCTGCCCCAAGATCAGCTCCAAATCCAGCTTCAGTCACCACATAATCGGCTAGTTTTAATGCAGTCGTCGTTGCCATGACCGAATTACACCCATGCGCAATATTCGCAAAAGGGCCTCCATGCACAATCGCGATGTTGTTTTCAAGTGTTTGAACGATATTGGGTTTGAGTGCGTCTTTTAACAAGGCAGCCATTGCTCCATGCGCTTTTAGATCACTGGCATATATAGGGGTCGTTTTATCCGATTTGTAAGCTACAATGATACGTCCTAAACGCTCTTTTAGGTCTACTCTATTTGTGGCCAAACACAATATTGCCATCACTTCCGAAGCTACGACAATATCAAAACCATCTTCTCGCAAATAACCATTAGCCGCCCCACCTTGACCTACTGTTATCTCGCGCAAAGCACGATCGTTCATATCCATGACACGCTTCCACTTGATACGGCGTGCATCGATACCCAGTGCATTTCCATGATAAATATGATTATCGATCAATGCTGCCAATAGATTATGTGCAGCCCCTATCGCATGAAAATCTCCCGTAAAATGAAGATTGATGTCTTCCATAGGGACGACTTGAGCATACCCTCCTCCTGCCGCACCCCCTTTTAGACCAAAACATGGCCCCAATGAAGGCTCACGCAAACAAATGATCGTTTTTTTTCCCAAACGGTTCATCGCATCGCCAAGCCCTACGGTTGTCGTCGTCTTCCCCTCACCCGCAGGAGTCGGACTGATTGCAGTCACTAGAATCAGCTTTCCGTCTTGCGTGTCATGAGAAAGTTTATCGATGTATTCCAATGAAAGCTTGGCTTTATAATGCCCATAAGGATCTAGGTGTTCATGAGGGATCCCATAACTCTCTTTTGCCAAATGTATGATGGATTTCATCTTTGCTTTTTGTGCTATTTCAATATCTGACATACCGTTGCCCTTTTATAAAAACCGTCTTAATAAACAGAAGAATACATTAAAATCTATACAACGGAACTAAAATGTATTCTCTCAAAAGCAGCTGCTTGAAGTGGTTTAGAAAAACAATACCCTTGATACTGATCGCACCCTATCTCTTTTAGAAAGTCAACTTGAGCCTCTTGCTCAACCCCTTCGGCGACTACTTTTATCTTCAAGATTTGTCCCATTTTTACAATGGTCTCAATAAAAGTGGCTCCATCTTCCGTATCATAATCATCCAAAAATGTCTTATCGATTTTCAAATAATCAATAGGAAATTTTTTCAAATACGATAGTGAAGAGTATCCCGTTCCAAAATCATCCAACGAAATGGTGATACCGTAGTCGCTGATTGCTTTTAAGATTGCATGACTCTCCTTATTGGCATCAATAAACATATATTCCGTAATCTCGATGTCAATACTTGCGGGATCGATGTGTTTGGTTTCAAACTTTTCTATGAGTGTATTGACAAAATCACTATACAGCAATTGCTTTGTCGATATATTGATGGAAATAACGATATCGATCCCTTTTTCTTTCCACCGTAAATGTTGATTGAGGGCTTCGTCTATAATCCACTCCCCAAGCTTGATTATAAAGCCATTTTCTTCTGCAAGCGGAATGAACTTATCAGGAGTAATCATCCCACGTTCAGCACTGTTCCATCGGATCAACGCTTCTACCCCCACTATTTTACCGCTCTTCAAGTCAATCTTTGGTTGATAATAGAGTTCATATTCATCATGTTCAAGAGCCCATTTCATCTCTTTGTCCAACATAATAGTATATTGAATACTTTGATTTAACTCTTGTGTAAAGAACTGATATTGTGCGCGCCCTTGTTTCTTCGCTTGATACATAGCAATATCGGAATGCTTCATCAAGGTCACCAAATCTTTTCCGTCATTGGGATACAATGCGATCCCTATACTGCTGCTGATATGTATTGGATTGTTTTGTATAAGCCATGGACGTGTCAGCTGTTTTTGTATTCTCTCTATGATATTCGAAAGCTCTAAATACGACGAATAGTCTTGAAGAACAATAACAAATTCATCCCCACCGATACGTGCTACGATATCGTTTGGCCGTACCACTTTTTGAATAACCCCTGCAACATTTTGCAAAAGTTCATCCCCTACATTATGTCCCAAGGAATCGTTGACACTTTTAAAATGGTCAACATCCAAAAAAAGAAAAGCAAACTCTTTATTTGCCCTCTCTGAGGCGGAAATGAGTTTCTCCAGATACTCTTCTAGGGAATTTCGATTTGCCAATCCACTTAACGCATCGGTTCGCGCGATCAAATAAAGCTCATTTTTTTCGGCTTCCAATCGAGCAAAAGTCTGGACCATCGAATAGCGGATTGATTCAAGCTCACGAACTTTAAATGCACTTGGAATAGCACTCTGATAATAGGCAAATTGACGCAGTCTTTCCAGAGGAACAGAGATAAAACGTCGTAACAGCATAAACATAACAAACAATAAAAAGATGGGTAGCAATCCAAAATAAGTTAAAAAATCTTTCTGATTTTGAATAAAATGGGTTTGAATCTCATGATGATCAAGCACATACACAAGAGTGAGTGTTTCGAGATGGTTTCCAACATAAAACCGGATCTCTTGCTCTAGGAATTTTTTTTCCGTCAATGTTTTGTAATCACTCTCAAAAGAAAGATTATTTGCATAGACAGATTGGACTCCATAATGGGGATCCGTACTTAATACGACTTTAGCAGCATCAAGAACGACAATCGCACTGATGTAAGATTGACTGGCGGCGATTCGATCCAAGATAGGGCGGGATACGACAATGTCTTCTTTGGTACTCATGTTTTTCGATAGTTGATAGCTCGTCTCAGAGAGATTGCTGTTGAGCGTTTTTAACACTACCGAAGCCATAGCCTCTTCTTGTTTAAAAAAATAGTAGCCAAATAAAGTATAAATCGACAGGGTAAACAACAGCGTAATTATAAGGATAAATCTATGAATAACCATATTATTGGATCACTTTTCGAATAGGGAAATCTGCTTGATTCAACCGCTCTTGCAGCTGAGGAGAAATCGTTTTATTGATCCAAACAATATCTTCCAAAGAGTGTTGAAACTCTTCATAACTGGTTTCGGGGAGATACGCTTTTACAGTTTCATAATACTCTTTTGGATTGGCTTCTAACGCACTTAATGATTTTTCGACCAATTTTTTTAGTTCCACAAACTGCTTCTGATGTTCATCATATACTTTATCCGTCGTAAACATCGCATCGACAACCAACAAATCAAGGCTTTCTTTGGTAGAGGCAAGCTCTTTAAAACCATTTTTAGTCAAATAATTATCGTAGGGAGAATAGGTGATAATCAGAGTCGGATTTTTCATATCGGATTCGTTAAGCGTAGCGATATAGGCCTGATCCTTATTAATATGGTTAAGTTTTTTTGCTTCTAATTTATATTTTTTCAGGAAATCGTTGAGTAAGGTGATATTGATCGAATCCATTTCCAAGTACACATCGATCGCAGTATTTGTATTTTTTAGATCATTGATAGAGACGTTGCCCATCACTACATCGCCCCCGTAGGAACGGTCAAACATCATCACGGCGTGCAAAGAACTCTCTTTGTACGAGAGAACACTGTATTCGTACTGTGTTCCGACATACGCATCAAAATTGCCGGATTGATACAAAGCCATATTTTCTGCCAATGATACGACATTCGTGACTTTAATGTTCAATGGTTCAAGCCAACCTTTCTCTTTTGCATAAAACAAAGGGGTGTAGCCAATCCAGGTTGTTGCAGAGATTTTAAGAGGTTTATCGTAAGGGGAAGAACACGAAATCATCAAAAGTGCGAGTACTAATAACAAGATTTTTTTAATCATAAGTAACCCTCTTATCTTAAAGTTACCCAATTCTAACAATACTAATATTAATATAACCAAAATTGATACATAAAGTGAAAACTAATGCATCAATAAAATTGCGGCCATTTTATTTTTTATTCTGACTGTAACACGTGCTGATTTAAGTGCACTTTGAAATGAAAAAGGATCACTGATTGCAGGAACGAGCGTATTAATAGGCGTTTTCCCATAACCAAACGGCGCAAACAAATGTCTAGGGGCAAGTTTTCCAAAACGTACCGGTAGTTCAAGATCCCCTAGATGATTACTGATAACGGCGATGTCTCCCTCCTGTATTCCCATCTTAGCTCCTTCCTCAGAGTTCATCAAAAGATAGGGATGTTCTTCTGCTCTTAAAAGTTCAGGAACGTGTTGAGTACGGGTCATCGTATGCCATTGTTTTTTTGTCCGACCGGTAATCAATACAAATGTGTTAGTATCCGGAGATGGAAAAGAAGAAATGATTGGATGAAATTGTGCTTTGCCTGTTGGTGTGGCAAAGTACTCATCCGCATAGAGGTATTTGCCTCCCCATTGGTACGAAAGGGACTCATACTCTTGAGTACTTTGATCGCAAAGCCGAGTCTTTGTGAGTTCTTTATACTCATTAAATATGGCTTTGGAGTCAGAGTAATCAAAACCTTTAAATCCAAGCTTCTGTGCAACGTTGCAAATAATAACGCTGTCACTTTTGGCTTCATCAGGGCCGGATTTAAAAGGACGTACCCGTTTGATAAAGCGTTCTGAATTGGTCATGCTTCCCTCTTTTTCTCCCCATGAAAGTGTTGGCAAAACGAGATTGGCGAGAGATGCCGTTTCACTAAGGACACAATCTTGGACAACTAAAAAGAGGTTCGAGTTTTTAAGTGCACGCTGTGTTTTGTTAAAATCAGGAAGGGTCAGCAGCGGGTTAGTGCACGCAACCCATAAAAATTTGATCTCATTGTTTACTATAGCATCAATAGCATCGGTGATGGTGATACCGGGCATAGGAAAAATCGTATTTTTCGGAAGGTTCCAATGGTCTTCACATACCGTTCTATCCTGCAAATTACGTACATCACGGTATCCCGGAAGCCCATTGGATAAATACCCGACTTCCCTCCCTCCCATAGCATTGGGTTGACCTGTAAGTGATAGAGGAGACCCTTTTAGCGCATTTATACGTCCAGTGGCTAGAAAAAGGTTGATAAACCCAAGATTGCGCATAACTCCGTCTACGGCTTGATTAAGTCCCTGACACCATAATCCAAGTATCTTTTTTTGAGAAGCAAACAACTCAATAAGTACCTCTGCATCCTCGATTAAAAGCCCACACGAAGTGATCGATTGGGCGAACGGGACATCCAAAACAGTATTGATGACGTCTTCAAACCCTTCGGTAGCACGATCTATAAAGGCGGTATCACATCTGCCACGTCTATATATCTCTGCTAAAAGGGCGTTGTAAAGGGTCGTATCACTTCCACTACAGAGACCGATCCATAGATCACTTTTTTCGGCTGTCTCGGTATATATCGGATCAATGACAATGATTTTTGTCTCCGGATGGGCTTTTTTACGGGCCATTATTCGGCGAAAGATTACCGGATGTGCCCAAGCAGGATTAGAACCACTGATAACAATAGCATCGGCATCATCAATATCAGAATAATTGCCTACAGGACCGTCACTTCCAAATGCCATTTTATGGGCGACTACAGCAGTCGCCATACAAAGGCGGGAGTTTGCATCTACGTTGTTGATCCCTAAATGCCCTTTGATGAGTTTTGTAAAAAGATAGCTCTCCTCGGTAAGAAGCTGTCCTGAAAGATAAAAATAAAGTTCTTCTCTTGGAAGATCAGAAATATTTTGGGCTATTAGGGTGATTGCTTCTTCCCATGATATCTCTTCAAAAGGTTTTGTTTTATCTTTGCGGTAAAGAGGGGAGGTCAGACGATGCGCATCGAGCGCCTTTGCCATCTGGATCGGTTTGAAACATAAATCCCCTTGGGTAGAGGGATTTGTTTTGTCTCCTTTGACTTTGTATCCGTTTTCACTACACTCAACATTGAGTGCGCATCCAGTACCACAAAACGGGCAGCCTGTTAGGACGGTGCTATTGGCTTTCATGGATTGTTTTCTCGATATCGTTTACAATCTCTGTAAAGACTTGATACCGAAGCATCGGATTGGGCTGAACCATTTTTTCGATAATTTCTTTATAAGGAGCATACCGTACATCCAACGATTTTTTATCAAAGCTATAAGGTTTTTTCCCTTCAACAAACGGATCTTCGACCTCATAGGCTTTTGTTTTGGTTATCGATTGCACCAGTGCCAATCCAAAATCGTAGATTTCATCGCCCTCTTGATGACTTCCCCCATGCGTTTTTAGATTAAAATACAGGTGAGATTCAAGTGCGTTTTGCTCCATAAGTCGGTTCCATCGCATTAAAAATCCAATCGCATAGTTACTGTAACGATTTTGCAAACGATGAATAAATTGCTCCAGACTCTCTTTGGAAATTTTTAGATCACGATATTGGCGCATCAGTTGAGCTACGTATTCACGGGCTTCATCTAGGACGATTCCCTTGAGAAGAAGATGACCCTCACCCCCCTCGCCGCTAAGTGTCCCCCCGATGAATATATCGACTCCCAGCACTGTTTTACCGTTTTTCGCTACTTTACACCCGACAAACCCTAAATCTCCCGCACCGTGTACACCGCATCCTTTGATACAAGCTGACCAATAGAGACGTATTTTGGCATCTTCGATCGGTACGGTACGTTCGAGATACTCGCTCATGGTGATCGCATCGGGTTTACCCGGTATAACACCAAAAGGACAATGTTCGCTGCCTGCACACGCAATGAGGTTTGCCATATATGGTGAAGGACGATTTGGATATTTGACAAATAACGGTGATTGAAGAGCCTTCTCTTCATCATGAATACCTGTGATGATCAGGTTTTGTTCTATCGTCAGACGAATCGTACCGTTTTGTGTTTGGGCGATCTGGGCCGCATAATGGAGGTCTGTTCCGCTAAAAACACCCGAAGGTACCGCAGAATAAAGGGCAAATGAACCGTCTTTAAGGGTTATTTTTCCGTAATGGTCTCCCCCTTCCAATGCCGTTAAAGACTCTCCCGCTGTCGCCATTGAGTGCCCAAGCTGTTCTTCGATAGCCGCTCGAAACTCCTGGATTCCAACTGCTTCGATGAGAAATTTGAGACGATTTTTATTACGATTATCACGGAAACCGTAGGTTTTAAAAAGGGTAGCTACCGCCACAAATACCTTCACCGCTTCACTGGGTGCAACAAACATATCCGCATTTTGCGCTAACGATCCGACACGACCTCCTAGAAACAGATTAAATCCGTACACACCCTCTTTTTGGGCGAGCGAGAGAGCGAAGTCTTGACCGAAGATATTGCATCGATTGGAAAGGGATCCGTTAATGCCGATGTTGAATTTACGAGGGAGAGTCGTGATCCAATCAGGATTTTTCAAAAATATGGATTGAATCCCTTCCATAATACTGCGGCAAGAGATGATGTTATCCATGGCCATCGCATCGAGCGGATCGATCAAAATATTGCGAAAATTATCGACTCCGGTCTGATAACTGGTGAGTCCTACATCTTCTAAGCGTTTGAAGGCTTCAGGAATATCCTCGATTCGCAGATAACGAAGTTCGATCTGTTGACGCGTAGTAAGGTCGATGTAGTCTTGTCCAAATGTTTTAGCGACATAAGCGACTGCCATAGCCTGCTCAACACTCAAAGCACCTCCGGCAATCCGTACACGGATCATAAAACGTTCAGGCGTAGCAGGACGATCAAAAATACCGAAACTTTTAAGGACAAAATCTTTATCATCCTCGCTGATCGAAGCATAGCCGTTTTTGGAATAACCTATCAGACGATCCCAGGCTTCATCCGCATTAAAAGCGTCCTTGATCGATTCGGTCTTATGGCGTTTGGCACTGCGCACTTCATTAGCCTGCATTAGCGATGTCATACGGTACCTCCTTCGTCTCATATTGGTATTTTGGAAGTATTCCAGAGAGATTGACCACTTCGCCGAAGACTAAGATCGCCGGTTTTGGTGCCCCTTTGGCCGTTGTAGCCAGCTGGGAAAGTGTGGTCACCATGGAACTTTGGATCGAGGTTGTAGCATTGGAGACAATAGCGACAGGCAGATGAGGATCGATCCCCTGCTCCAAAGCTTCTTTGACAATTTGGCGTATTCGGCTAAGCCCCATCAAAACTACGGTCGTATGATCGCCAACTGCAAGCATTGGAATCCATGAGAGGTTGACCCTATCACCTGACAAGTGTGCCGATACGATCGAGACTCCCGTACTGACACCACGGGCTGTCGGAGCAATTCCAACAGACAAAGGTCCCGATAATGCCGACGATATTCCCGGAATCACTTCGGTCTCAATTCCCTTAGAAGTCGCATAAATCGCCTCTTCCGTTCCACGCCCAAAGATGTACGGATCGCCGCATTTGAGTCGGCCAACACTGTATCCTTGGTGTGCATATTCAGCGATCATAGTGTTGATTTGTTCCTGAGGGAAGCTGTGTTTTCCTTTTTCTTTCCCGACAAAAACAACTTTGGTTTGCGGTGGGATCAGATCAATGATCTCTTGCGTGAGGAGATGATCGATTAGTGCAACATCAAGTTTACAAATAGTTTTGATTGCTTTGAGGGTTAACAGGTCAGCATCACCGGGACCACAACCGATCAAATAGAGTTTTCCGTTCATCATTGTTTCCTTGAAATCTTTATTCAGACTTTTTTATCTGCAAGAATAATAGTGTAAAATGTCACTCGGTAAAACAAATTTGTGATTATTTTTTAATCACTTTATTGTCTTAGTTTAAAGGATAAAAAAATGGCACTGTTTCCAATGTTTGTTGATTTGAAAGATCAAGATTGTTTGATGATCGGTGCAGGTGAGATAGCATTACGCAAAATCGAGCAGCTTATTAAGTTTTCCCCCAAGCTTACCGTCATCGCTCCCCATGTCCATGAGGAAATTCAGATGCTTTCAAAAACCTATCCGATGATCTTCATCGAGCGAAACTATAATCCAAACGATTTGGAAAAGCGTTTTTTAGTCATTGCGGCTTTAGATAATATCGATGAACAAAAAAAGATATACGAAAAGTGCATTGCAGCCAAAATCCCCGTCAATTGTGTCGATTCTCCCACATTGTGCAGTTTCATTTTTCCGGCACTGATCGTGCAGGGGGATCTGTGTGTGGGGATCAATACTGCCGGACGGGCTCCTGCTGTGAGTTCGGCACTGCGAAAATATTTGACAGCCACTATTCCAAACGGTATTCATGACTTGATAGACAAGGTACATTTAATCCGTCAAAACGAGCCCGTAGGCAAAAGCCGACAAGAGAAAATTATCGCTATGTGCCAAGCGTTTTTTACTGGACTAACCACCCCAAAGGGGTGAGAATACTAGAACTTATAACCGACTTGTGCCCATACTACCGTTTTATCACTGGTAAATGTTGCAACATCTCCAGCATCATAAAAAGCCGCTTTAATAAGACCATTGAGACCTTTTACTCCTGGAATCGCATTAGCGTATTGAAGATCTAATTCACTTCCAAGATCACTTTTCCCAGACATTGCTACATCCGTTTTATAGTCGTGATAGGTAATCATCGCATTGCCTAGATCTTTTGCGCCGTAACCTAGACTAACACTGGTATCCGCGATCCCGCCTGTTGGCGTTGTGAGAAATTTATCAGCAGTTCCGTTAAACTTATGCAATGTTGCCAATGGTGTTTGGAATTTTGTTTTTCCATCACTTCCTGTTGTTCCGCTCAATAACTCATATCCGGCACCTACGCTAATACCCATCATTGATGCCGTTGCTTCAATATCGTAATAGGTTGCGTCATTTTGGGTTTTGAGATTCGTCATGGTTGTTTTAAAAGTTGCATCACCTTGTTTTGCATATTCAGCACGGTAACCTATTTTTACATCTCCTGCTGGAATATCACCACTGAGGGCTAGCCCTATAGTGTCTGCTGCAAACTGATTTTTTTCAAGCGAGAGCATATAGTCATAGGCTGTGACTTTGAGCATATCGTTGACTTTGTAGCTTCCATTCAAAAGAACAGATTCACTGTGCTGAGTCGCCTCTTTAAAGACAGTCGCGTAATCGTACACATAGGCACCGTATAGACTCAATCCTGCAATAGAGGTATTCGTAACGGATACCGCATCGAGACTTTGCGGCATTTGTCTCCAGTCAACCGAACCGATGAAACGCTGGTTGTCCAAGTTGACAATCTGTCGCCCTGCTTTTAGAGTAGTTGCACCCATCTTATACTGTAGATACCCTTGGGTAAAGCGTGTTTGCTCTGGATCAGCTACACGGTCATAGCGTAAATTAGCGTCAGCAGTAGCATCTTCATATCCAGTGCCTCCAAGTGTTTGTACGGTCGTTCCATCCACTTTCATACTTAACCCATCAATTCCTAGTAAGGTTGTTTCAAGACCAATCGTTGCACGAACGGTGTATGCATTGGCTTTATCACGAGTATTTGACTCATCATCCACAAATTCATAACGAGGACGTACTTCGCCGTTGACTTTTGCCTTGCTAAAGAGGGTAAAGTCATCCCCCGCACTAAGCGTTGTAGTAAAGGTACTGGCCAATGATAAAATGGCAACTGCTGATAATGTAATTTTTTTCATAACTATTTCCTTATGTATTTTGTTTTTTAGTCTTCGTGTTTAGCGAACTTAGAGTATAAAAACTCCACAATGGCACCACGACACCGTAGGTACTCTTCATTATGCTGTAAAGTCAAACGCTCTCGTGGACGTGGAAGGTTCACTTCCAATATCTCTCCGATAGTCGCCTCCGGTCCATTGGTCATCATGATGACGCGATCGCTTAACAAAACCGCTTCATCGACATCATGGGTGATGATAATGACGGTGTTACCCGTTTGCATCTGTATACGCATCAAATGATCCTGCAAATTAGCACGGGTCAGTGAGTCGAGTGCCCCAAACGGCTCATCCATCAAAAGCACTTTTGGCTCGATGGAGAGTGCTCGTGCGATTCCGACACGCTGCTTCATCCCTCCGCTGATTTCACCGGGATATTTGTCTTTTGCGTGATCGAGATTGACGAGGTCTATGTATTTCATAACGTGCTCTTTGACCTCTTTGGCATTGAGATCATCACGCACTTTTCTCACCGCCATCTCGATGTTTTGATATACCGTAAGCCAAGGCAGAAGTGAATGGTTTTGAAACACCACTGCACGCTCAGGGCCTGGGGCATTAATCTCTCGGTCTTCGAGTAAAATCACACCCTCAGATATGGTATCAAGCCCTGCAATCATATTAAGCAGGGTCGATTTACCACATCCTGAGTGCCCGATGATGGAGACAATCTCATTTTCACGAATTTCAAGTTTAACATCGCGCAACGCTACGTACTCTTTGCCACGTCCGAGCGGGAAAATCTTATCGACATGATCGATGTTTAAAAAAGGTTTTGCACTCATACGCGGCCTCGCTTTCGATAATCAAAATGATCGGCGATAAAGCCCATAATGGTGTCGAGGATATACCCGACGACGCCTATGAGAATGATCCCGATGATAATATGGGAATAGTTGAGATTGTTGTACTCATCCCAAATCCAAAACCCGATCCCTAGACCGCCAGTGAGCATCTCAGCCGCGACGATAACCAACCATGCAATCCCCAATGACAAACGCATCCCCGTAAAGATAAAGGGCACCGCAACAGGAAGAATGATCTGAAACACTTTCTCAAATGCGGTGAGTTGCAATACTTTGGCGACATTGAGGTAATCTTCACTTACACTGCGTACTCCCAAAGCCGTATTGATGATAATCGGCCAGATAGAAGTGATAAAGATGACGAAGATCGCCGTCATATCCACATCTTTGAACACAAACAGCGCCAACGGTAACCACGCAAGCGGGGAAACCGGTTTGAGGATCTGAATGTACGGATTGAAGGCGGTTTGCGCCATTTTGGACATTCCGATCAGCAAACCTACAGGAATCCCCACAGCGATTGCCAGTGCAAATCCACCAAATACCCGCTTGAGTGAACTAAGGAGTTGCAATGCAATCCCTTGATCTCCGGCACCGTTGTCATACATCGGATCTGATAGAACAACGAGCAATTCGTTCCACACTTCCATAGGCGGTGGGAAGCCTGGAATTTGGTTGGCTACCGTTGACCATACAGCGATGAGGACACCAAAAAGCAGTGTCGGTAACGCAACGATGTTGATGGTTCTTAAGAGCATAAATGCCTCCTTTTACTTATTTGACTTTCCATTTATTCACTTTAGCAAGTGCTTCTTTGGTCATTTTTGGCGATTTAATCGGAGCATTAAAAATATAATCCACCGATTTGTTCGGATCAAACGTCACACCATCGATAAATTTGGACTCTTTTTTCCATCCTGATGCAGGAAGGGGGTATTTCACCTCTTTAGCAGCGGCTGCAAATAAATCGGGACGATAAACGCTCTCAACTGTCTTTTTCATGTCGACAGGTTTATCCAATTGGCCCCAGCGGATCATTTGAGTCACTTGCCACAATCCATGGGAGTAGTACGGATACAAAGCACCGCCTTTTGCAAAACGGTTAAAGTTTGGCATTGGAGTGCTCACGCCATTGGTAAACATAAACGTTCCCGTCATCGAGTTGTCGATAACGTCTTTAGGTGCATTGACGTACGATTTATTTGAGAGGATCACGGATGCCTCTTTACGGTTTTCCCATGAAGCATCAAGCCATACACCCGCTTCGATGACTGCTTCGATCATTTGCTTGGTCGTCTCAGGATATTTTTGGGCAAATGCTTTTTGAACACCGAGTACTTTTTCAGGACCGTCTTGCCAGAGTTGATACCCCGTAATAAGTGTTTTGCCAACATTGCCCATGACCGCACGTTGATTCCACGGTTCACCTACACAAAATCCATCGATGTTTCCTGCGGTCATGTTCGCCACCATCTGCGGTGGTGGAACGACTTTGAGTGATATATCACTATCGGGATTCACTCCACCTGCACCCATCCAATAGCGGATATGGTAGTTGTGTGTCCCCGTAGGGAACGTCATACCAAACTCAGGAACACCCATTGTTTTTGCCGCAATCACTTTTTTGAGTGCTGCTGCGGAACCTTTTTTAGTAGCAGCAGAATCGGCTGCCATCATCGCATCGTACATTTTGTTCGATACGGTAATCGCATCCCCGTTTTGTCCCAATGCCATGAGGGCCAACATCTCTTTTTTCGTACTTCCGACACCCAGTGTGGATGCGATCGGCATTGCCGCAAGCATGTGTGATGCGTCAAGCTCACCAACCGTCATCTTGTCACGGACGTTTGCCCATGATGCTTCTTTGCTCAACTCTACATTGAGACCATGTTTCGCAAAGAAACCCTTTTCTTTTGCGATTACGAGTGCCGCACAATCCGTAAGTGGTATAAACCCTATCTTGAGATCTTTTTTCTCAACAACTGCTGACATAGCAACCGATGCTGCAAGAGAGAGCAGTAAAACACTTTTTCCAAGAACATGTAAACTTTTCATATTGAAACTCCTATTTAAGATTAAAAAATCTGAAATAATTGTAATCTAAATAATCGACTATATATGCAACTAACTGATTAAATATTAATCAGTTATATGTTTCTTATTTAAAATTTGCATAAATGTTCAAGACGTAGGTGATTTTGTGGACAAAGAGATGAAAGGAAAGTTATCGATGATGGCATCCAAAGATGCCACATCTTGAGGAGAAGCTAAATTTTGAAGGTATCGGTGATTAGATCCGCCCACCAGCAGTGGCACCCCACGTGGTTCTCCAACGTGTCTTGACCAAACTGATTCCCAATAGGGCCACGACAACCATACCTGCAAAAATAACAAAGCCTGCCGTATAGCCATCAAATACCCCTTGCGACCAGCCGAAGGTTTTGATCAACGCTGTTCCACCAAAACCACCTGCCATACCAATAAGGCCCGTCATAACACCGATGTCTTTGCCAAAACGCTGTGGCACGAGCTGGAACACTGCACCGTTTGCCATTCCGAGATTTGCCATGATGAGAAACATCACCAAGATGGCAGCCCAAAACGATAATGCGATAAAGGCACTGAGACTGGAAAGTACGACGATCATACTAAAAAAGACATAAAGTGATTTAACGCCGCCCATCTTATCTGCAACCGCACCACCTACTGGACGCAGCATTGCCCCTGCAAAGATACAAAGCGCACCGAAATACCCTGCGACGACTTTGACATTGCTCTCGTTCATGATATCAGTTCCAAACGCAGACATATCGGCTTGGTAGGTGTTCATCAAATAAACTTTCATGTAGTTGGCGAATCCGATAAATCCACCGAAAGAGACGGCATAAAAGAGGTTAAACCACCATGTGTCACGATCACGCATCAGCTTCAGGTAATCGCCCAATTTTTTAGGATTGGGTTTGTAAACCGATACAGGGGCATCTTTTGCCATAAACATATACGCAATGAGGACAAGCAATGAAAGAACGCCGCCAACCAAGAAAACAGAAGGCCATCCCCAAAGCTCTGCGATTTTAGGAGCAAAGAGAAAGTCAATCACCACACCGATGTTACCGGCACCTGCAATTCCCAATACCGTTCCCTGAAGGCGTGGCGGATACCATTGACCCGCTTGTGGGAGGGCAACGGCAAACGATGCACCGGCAAAACCAAGACCTAACGCTACAACTAACAGCTGATTGTAGGTAATGGAATCAGCACTCATGTAGGCCATAAAGAGGGTCGCGATAACAATGATCTGTGCTGCGACAGCCGTTTTCTTAGGTCCGATTTTATCCACAAAAATCCCTAATACTAAGCGCAAGATTGCTCCCGCCAAAACAGGGATGGCAAGCAGTGTTGCTTGCTGATCGTCACTCATCGTAAACCCGCGAGAGGAGAGGCTCTCTCCAATCTCAGTAGCAAGCGGTCCTAGCATCGTCCACATCATAAAACTAAAGTCAAAATACAAGAAGGCAGAAAACAGCGTAGGCCAGTGTCCCTCTTTTTTTAAATCGGCGAATTTCATTCGTACTCCTATTTGAGATATTTTTATCTGAAATAATTTTAGCCAATTATCGTCTGTAATGGTTCTAAATATTGATTAAAATTTAACCATTTAATACAGTTTTTTAGTTTAAGCTTAGAAAAGATATATTGAGTGTTTTGAGGAAAGTAAGTGGTGCGCCCGAAGGAATTCGAATCCCTGACCGCCGGTACCGCAAACCGGTGCTCTATCCAGCTGAGCTACGGACGCACATTTAAAGAGAACGAAATTATACCTTTTAAAGCTTATAACTATCTGAGTTGATTGATTTTTAGAACGAATTCCACCTCTGGTTTTGAAAGGCGCAGCTCTTTGGCGATCATATCCACTTCCATCCCCTGATTGTATCGGCTAATCACTTTTTCATCGTCCATACCACTAATCGATGTCGGTAATGAAAGGTTTCGGATACGCTCTTCCAAATAACGTAGACGATTTTCAGTCTTTTCTTTGTAGGCGGTAAACGTCCCTTCTATATGCTCCAAGGATTCCATAATCGGCGCAGAGATTTCGCTCATGTTCTGATCAATAGTAGCATTGGATATACGCGCGGTATCCGGTAAGGTTTCATGAAGCGATGTCATGATCTCCAACTCTTGCGTTAGACGCTTATCCAATTTGTACACCTCACGATGTAACTCCTCAACGGCATGAGCAATAGCGCGCAGCTTGGTATTTACCTCATTTTCTTTGTTCACCGAATAATAGATCAGCCCCAAGATTAAGACGGCAAGCCCAATAACAACCAGTTCTATTCCCATATTATACATTCCCCTTTAACTGCCGAATCTTCATACGTTCTCTGGACATCGCATAGGCACCCCACTCTTTTTCATCACGCGAGTGCATTCGTACAATCTTAGCCAAGGTTGTGCTTTGTGCCTCAAAATAAAGGGGGACTGTTTTTTTATTCTGAAGCGGTAAAACGATACGCCCATAATAGTGTTCCCCTTGCTCCAGCAATGGCTCGCTGATTTCAAAATGCTCAAATCCAATTCGTCCAATCGCCTCTTTTTGTGTCAAAGGAAAGTTTTGAGGTACGCTGTCAGTGATAATCTGTTCCAGTCGATCCAGTTTACGATAGAGTTCTACGATGAGATGCAGTACTACGGGATCACTGTCGCTTGTCTCCCCTTTTGCTTTGGCTACTCGCAACCACTGCCCGATCGCATCGTCATCGCTTTCGCCAATCGTATCGTATTCTTTCTCAAAATCATCGGGACTGACTTGCACTCTATCAAACTCGATTTCCAAAGCAGCTTCAATCAAATGTACTTCGTTCATCCTATAACCTTATCCAAAATAATACATCCAAAAAAAACAAAACCTAAATATCCGTTAACCGTAAAAAAAGCTCTGTCTATTTTTGTAAAATCCAAACGAACCAAATAATGCTCATATCCTAACATAAGTATTGACAAAAGAATCGCCAAATACGCGACTGGCCCAAGTGAGGCTTCTACAACAAATAATGCCCAAAACATAATGGTCAATACATGAAAATAGAACGATATACGAAGCGTTGCCGTACTTCCGTAATGTGCAGGAATGGAATGCAAGCCGCGCGTTTTGTCAAACTCCATGTCCTGCAACGAATACAACAAATCAAACCCTGCGACCCAAAATACCACTCCTGCCGAGAGAAAAAGTGACCATAGCGGTACGGTCGCATTCACAGCAATTGCACCGGCAATGGGAGCAAGACCCAATGATATACCCAACACAATATGCGCCATTGAACTAAAACGTTTGAAATAAGAATAACTCAACAAAACAAACAGTACCGGTACACTGACATAAAAGGCCAAATCATTAATGAGATACGATACCCCTACAAACACCAAAGCATTTACCGCTGTAAAAATAGCGATCGATACCGCACTTAACCGTCCATCAACACTGGGTCTTCCAACAGTGCGTGGATTCATCGCATCAAAGGATCGATCGATATAGCGATTAAATCCCATCGCCGCATTTCGAGCGCTCACTGCAGCCAAACCACCTAAAAATAATAATTTGAATCCAAACCAACCATCAGAAGCCACTATCATTGCAATAAAAATAAAGGGTAATGAAAAAACAGAGTGTTGAAACATCACCAGCTCATTAAAATCGCGGAGTCGTTTTGCAATACGTTGCACAGGCTTCCTTATTTATTTTTTATCGTTGGGTTCTATTTTAGCGTAATTTCTCTTTGTGATACCTCTACATAGTGCCTCATAAAGGTTATCCTCCGCCTGTAGGGTATAATGCCATCCATGAAACAGTTGGCGATTATCGGTTCTACCGCTTCAGGAAAAAGCAATCTTGCGCTTGAGTTGGCACAAACATGCAATGCGGTGATTCTCTCCATTGACTCTCTGTCTATTTATACCCAGATCAATATTGCATCCGCAAAACCCTCTCAATCAGAACTTCAGCTTGTCAAACATTTTGGTATTGATGTTCTTGATCCTAGTCAAACAGCCAGCGTGTTTACCTTTATCGAGGAATACCATCAAGCTTGTCTCTATGCTCAAAAACATGACAAAAACCTTATTATCGTAGGGGGAAGCAGTTTTTATCTCAAAAGTATGCTCGATGGCCTTTCCTCTATTCCACTTATTACCCAGAGCGTTCGAGAACAAACTGCTGTTTGGCTGGAGGATCTAGAAAATGCGCATCGGTTCTTAACCGATATTGACCCTTCTACGATGGCAGCTATTATGAAGAGCGATCGTTATCGAATAGAAAAAATGCTCCATCTTTATTTACAAACCAAAGTTCCCCCTTCGCAATGGTTTGAAATGAACCCGCCAAAAAGTATTATCGTACAATGCCCTATTCTGAACATCGATGTAGAGCGTGGCTATTTGCGAGAGAGAATTGCGTTACGTACCCAAAAAATGATAGTTGATGGTCTGATTAATGAAGTGGCTGAGTGTGAACAGCTTTATGGACGTAGTCCTAACAGCATGAAAGCTATTGGCATGATCGAAACACTGGATTATCTGGATGGGAAATATACGAAGAACGAGTTAGCTCAGCTCATCACTACCCATACGGCGCAACTGGCAAAACGTCAACAGACCTTTAACACCCATCAGTTTACCCTCACAGCGCATCAAAGTGTCCAAAAACTCTATCCTATCGCCGAAGGGTTATTGCACTAATCCCAATGCATCTTTGGCAAGTTTTCCCCATGCAGATTTCGGATCTGTTTTGATACTTGCCCTAAATGACGCTTTTGCTTCCTCTTTTTTTCCAAGTTTCATCGCTAATGACCCCACGAGATACTGTTGACGCGATCGTTTTTCTGGCGTTAATTTTCGCGGATTAAGAGTTTTGAGCGTTTGCAATGCTTCATTACTTTTTTCTTGATTGATCAACGATTGCGCCAATGTAAACTCGATAAACGGAGACTGTGTGTAAGTTTTTGTACGATTTTGTAGTGCAATAACACGCTTGGCATAATTTTGGACAATCGCCTCATCTTTACGCTTCAATCCGACACTCACCATTTGCGTATAACGTTCAATATCTTCAAAGCTAGTGCCAAAGGCACTCTCGCACCCCTTCATGTATTCAATCATCTTCACATCATTATCTAGACGCTGTGCTGTATCAAACAATGTCCGATAGATATCATTTTGTGATGGATTTTTTTGTGCTTCCAGTAATGTTACCGCTTCTTCTCCTGAGCGTATTGCATCTTTGTACTCACCCAGTTGAAAATGGACCTTAGCTAACCTGGCAAGCCATATTTGGCGTTCTGTGATCGTTGGGCTTTTTAGATGTGGCAATGCAATCTTTTTAGCAACCGGAAAATTGCCCATTCGTAATGCACAGGTAAACGTCAATCCATCCCATTTAGGCTGTAATTTAATCCGATACATTTTATGCAATATCATCGCTTCTGAACATTCCAGTGATTCCAACTTCTTCTTAGTCAGACCAATAGCACTTTGTCCTATAATGGTATTGATGTCAGGAAACTCTTTTGTGTTTAGTCTGTGTAGATCACTTTCAATGTCCAATACGTCTTGATATTTTTGCTCTTTGTATAAAAGTTGCGCTTTTTTATACAGTGCCTTTTGTCCCACCGCATCATTTCCGTATCTGTCGATCAGTTCATCGTATTTTTTGATTCCTTCTGTTCCCTTAGGCTCTGTCTTCTCAAAAAAGAGTCCATCTTTTGCATGCTTGATCTCATCATGTCCTGGACCGTATGGATAAAGTTTCAAATACTCGTTAAAGCGTCTTAATGCTTTTTCTTTTTCCCCCGCTGATGCATACAGCAATCCTAAGTTTTTAAGTAAATCTTGGTGGTTTTCCGTCTTTTGGGTACTCTTGTCCAATAGGCAAAGAGTTATTTTTGCCGCTGTTTTTGGATCTTTATTTTCAATGTAACCGTTTATTATTTTAAGCGACTGTTCCCGTACCTTTGTAAAATAATCCGGGTTCGCATGTAAGATCTTCTCTATATAGACTTTTGCCTTGTCATAGTGACCAAATCCTGCATCTATACTTGCCAACCTGAATGCTGCAGCAGACGCCAACTCAATGTCTTGCGTCTTTTCCAGTACTTGACGATAAAATTTTGAAGCCGGTTTCGCATTTCCTGACGCTTCTAATTGTTGCGCTTTGAGAAACAGCCCTTGCGTTGCAAATGGGCTGTCTGAATACTCAGACAGCAGTCTATTATAAAAATAATCAGAATCTTTCGTCTGACCTATTTTACTGTATGCATCCCCGGTATACGCCAAGACCTCAGGCATGCCAGCGTCTCCGGAATATTGACGAACAAACTGCTTCGAGAGTAATAACAGTTGCTCATTATCCTCTATAAAATGTAATGCGCGAATTTCATACAGTAATAGCTCATTTTTAAAAATCGTATTTGGATACTTTTCTAATGTCCTTTTCGCTAATGACAATGTTTTGGCATAATCTTCATGTTCATACGCTTTTTTAAGATCCATATAGTCATTAACATCCTGGACTCTTTGCATCTTGATCGGATTTCCCTTTAAATCCAATCCTCCGACGTATGGGTACGTTTCTTTAGCGCTTCGTATAGGTAAATTAAGAGCATTTGGATTTTTTTGTACAGAACCTAATAAAGGAATCGTATCGGTATAGCCTATAACACTCCAATGTTTTATTGGCTTCGCGTCTGAAACGTATACTTGCACATCCTTACGCAGATCAAAACTATCAGGATATAGAGCTATTTTAGTTTTAGGGGTGATAACAATGGTATAAGAGCTAGATGAAGATTTATATTCAACGGTAAAATGAGCATTGTTAACAGGAGGGAAAGCAGTTAAGGAAGCCTTGGGCATCTCACATTGAACGCGTATGATTTCATTAAAATCATTGCGTATTTCAGAACAGATAAAACTACTGTTATCCTTCAAATGTAAAATGCTGTAAGGTTTGTTGTCCTCTTTACCGCTTTGAATCGAAAGTTCCAAAGCACCTAAAGGCAGCCATAGGGAAAGTAGTAACCAATGCTTCAAGCTTCCCCCTATGATTGTAAACTTAGTAACCGCTATTATACACGAATAATGTAATGACTTTCAAAAGTGGATTAACAGCAAGTACCGCAAAGATAGTTCCTACCGCTGCAATCCCGATAATGGTTTTTAATGATAGTGATGCATTAACAAGATAATACTTCCCATATTCCTTAACAGGCTCTTTCATAAACATGTAAACAATGAGCTTTAGATAGTAATATGCCGCAAGTGCTGAGTTTAATGCCATAATGAGCGCAAGAACCGTATAGCCACCCGTTACCGCAGAAGCTATGATATAGATCTTACCCCAAAACAATCCAAACGGTGGGATCCCTGCTAATGAAAGCATGAATAGCCCCATCATAATCGCTGCCATTGGCATTGTTTTGATCAAACCTGAAAATTTTTCAAACGGATGATCTGAACTTTGTCCCGGCAAAAGATTCTTCTGACGGCTAACCCATAACATCGTAAATGCACCTAAATTTGTAAAGCTAAACAATGCCCAATACAAAAAGAGTGCCGTATTCGATTGTGTCGTACCAATCAATATTGCTGCCATGACAAAACCGGCATGTGAGATAGAACTGTATGCCAGCATACGCTTAACATCTGTCTGCACCATAGCCCAAATATTGGATGCTGTCATTGTCACCACTACTGCAATATATAAAATAACTTGCAACCATACTACGCCGCTGTGAACCAAAAATTCAAACAAACGCATTGATACGATAAAACCTGCGATCTTTGGAACGATGGACATGTATCCTGCCATTGCAGCGCTTGACCCTTCATAAACATCCGGTGTCCATGTATGAAAAGGGACCATTGAAAGTTTAAATCCAAACGCTGCTAATAAAAAGGAAATGGCCAAAAGAACATATCCGATATTAGCATAGTGATCTGCCCCAAGTACAGCTGCGATCTGATTGATTTCGATTGAACCTGTAATGGCATACAAGATCATTGAACCGAATGCATAAAAGCCTGCGGCCAATGCCCCCATAGTAAAATACTTGACAGCCGCTTCAAATGATTTTGATCGGTTATGTAACGCAATAAGGGCGTATAAAGCCAAAGATGCCGTTTCAAGCCCTACAAAAATCATAATGAGATTGTCCGTAGCAACCATAAACTGGAAGCCTGCGATCATAAATAAGAATAGAGAAAAATACTCCGGATAGTTGTATTCATGGAAACGCTTTGAAGTTAATGCCAATGGTATAAACAACATCGAACCTGCAACAATAATAATCTGCCCTAAGATAGCAAGACCGTCAATAAGCATCATATTAAACATACCGGAAACAGAACCGTTTTGAATAAATAAATTACCAAAATCAACAATAAGTCCCAAATCTATCATTAAAAATAGCAAACTTACCATGACATAGAGAGACTTGTGAAGCCCTCCCTTAATCAAGTCAATACATAAAATTGTCAGTGCACCGACAATAGCAACAATCATTGGAGCTAATGTCGCAATATTCAGTGACGCTAGAGAAATATGGATGGGCTCTAACATTAGCGTGTCTCCTCTTGTGAATTCATAGCTTCTGGATTAGCCAGATTTGGGATACGTGCTTGCGCTTCTGCTGTTTGTGCTTTGTCATGCATTAATTGAACAATTGGTTCAACGCTATGACTAATAGGTTCTAGCAGTGGTTTTGGATAAACCCCTAGCCAAACCGTAATCACCACTAACGGTACTAATGCCAATAGCTCTGTCATATTCACATCTTTGAGATGTTTATTCTCATCTTTGGTAACATTGCCGAAAAACATTTTTTTATACGCACTTAGCATATAAATAGCTCCTACGATAATCGCTGTCCCTGCCACAAGTGTAAATGCATGTGACTGCTTGTAAAATCCAAGAAGACTTAAAAATTCACCCACAAAATTGATGGTTAACGGCAAACCTACCGATGCCATCATCATGATCCCAAAAATCGTTGCATAACGAGGCATTACCGAAGCAAGTCCTCCAAATTCAGACATCAGTTTCGTGTGACGACGGTCGTAGATGACACCAACCAGCAAGAACAGTGCGCCTGATACAACCCCGTGCGCGATCATCAAGAAAATCGATCCACTGATACCTTCAACGTTAAGGGCAAACGTACCAAGAACGATAACACCCATATGCGATACCGAACTGTAAGCTACTACTTGTTTGATATCTTCTTGTGCGTAAGCTACCATCGCAGTATAGATAATCATAATAATGGCTAATATCGCAATCGGGAACATGAAAAACACGGATGCATCCGGAAACAATGGCAATGAAAAACGGACAAACGCATACGTTCCCATTTTAAGCAAAATAGCCGCAAGGATGACAGAACCGATTGTTGGAGCTTGTCCGTGTGCATACGGTAACCATGTGTGGAATGGAAACATCGGCACCTTGATCGCAAAACCGATAAAGAAAGCCGCAAATAGCCAAAGTTGGAAATTAAGCGGCAAGATCAATCGATACCACTCTAACAATGAAAAACTCCATTGACCTGTAGCTTGATAGTAGAAATACGCCATAAACAACATACCAACCAACATTACCAATGAACCTGTAAAGGTATACAAGAAAAACTTGATCGATGCGTAAATACGAAGCGGTCCGCCCCATGCACCGATAATATACAGCATTGGAATCAAAGAAAGTTCCCAGAAAACATAGAAAACGATTGCGTCAAGTGCCGCAAATACTCCTACCATAGTCATCTCTAAAAAGAGTAATGTGATAATAAGGTCTTTGACACGGCGCGTTTCTGTGAGTGAAGCGATACCAATCATCGTGAAAAACGTAGACAAAATGATAATAAACAATGAAATACCATCAATACCTACGAGATAATTGATCCCGAATGCAGCAACAAGCGGAGCTTGCTCCATAAACTGCATCCCTGATGTCATAGGATCATATAGATTCCACAACCACAAAGAGAGAAAAAATTCAATAGCAGCAACCGTGATACCATAAGCTCGCGCGCTGTCTTTGTGAACAACAAATCCGAGCATTGCAGCCAATGCCGGGAAGAAAATTAAGATCGATAAAATGTGTTCTTGCATCAACAGCTCCTTACATCGCCCGCATAGTTACTGCGTTATATCCAACAGTAAATGCGACAGCTAGTACCAATAAAACCACTAAACCAATAACCATCCAGCGCAACATGCTAGATAAGTTACCGTTTTGCATGGTATGTGTTTTTTCACCTGTACGATAGATGACATTCGCGATTCCGTCAACCGTTGCATCAACGATTTTAAGATCAATTTGTTTCCAAGCTATTCTTGAGAGCTCACGGTACGGCTTCGAAAACAACTCATCATAGAGTTTAGGAATGTAATATTGGTTATAAAGCAGTTGATAGAAAAAGCCAGATTCCACTTTTTTATCTACTTTGACCGCTTTAGCGTACTTTTTGTACGCATAGGCAATCGCTGCAATAACAAACAACTGCGTGCCAATCGTCATAATCCAAAATGTCGTATGGTTATGAATATGGTATTCAAGTGCCGGTAAAAGGTGTGTCACCATTTCATAATACGGAGTTTTAAACACCATACCCGCGATGACTGCCAATAGACCTAACGGGGCCATTGCATACAACATGAAGTTATACGCTTCATGAGGGTGAATACCGTGTTCAAGATGTCTTTCATCTCCATTGAAAATCAACGCCACAAGACGGAATGAGTAAAATGCGGTCAAACCTGCAGTTAACAATAAAACCGTATACAAGACATAATGCTGTTCTACAAACGCAACTTCCAAAATAAGATCTTTTGAAAAGAATCCAGCCAATGGATAGATACCCGCCAATGCAACCGAAGCCAGTGTCATAAGAATCCATGTCCATTTCATCGGTTTTTTCAACCCACCCATTTTAAATGGATCCAATTCATCATGCATTGCGTGCATAACGTTACCTGCACCTAGGAAAAGCAACGCTTTGAAAAATGCATGCGCCATAAGATGGAACAATGCGACCCAGTAAGCACCAAGGCCTGCTGCTACAAACATATAACCCAATTGTGACAAAGTAGAGTACGCAATGATACGCTTCATGTCACGATTGACCAATGCCATAGTTGCCGCAAACATTGCGACAAATGCACCTAGTGACGCGATAACCGTACCCACCTCAGGAATCAAAGAATAAATCGGATTCGCACGAACGACCAAATAAACCCCTGCAGTTACCATGGTAGCCGCATGGATCAAAGCTGAAACAGGCGTTGGGCCTTCCATCGCATCGGCAAGCCATGTATGTAACGGAAATTGTGCCGATTTACCCATCGCTCCAATAAAGAGGAAAATCCCGATCCAAGTGATAATCGGCATAGGGAGATTAGCGATTTGAGAAAAGACAACGTCGTACTGCAACGAACCGATGTTCCAATAAACAATAAAAATACCGATCAACATTGCCAAGTCTGCAATACGGTTCATAATGAATGCTTCATTAGCAGCCCATGTAGCCGATTCTTTGTGATACCAAAAACCGATCAAAAGCCACGAACAAAGACCAACCCCTTCCCATCCGATAAACAGGCCCAGGAAATTATCACTCATAACCAATACCATCATCGAGAACACGAATGCACTTAAGTATGAGAAAAAGCGATTAAACCCTTTGTCATGATCCATGTAACCGACAGAATAGATATGAACAACGGTTGATACGACACTGACAACCATCATCATAACGACACTCACTTGATCCACAACAAACCCAAATGGTATGTAAAGATCCCCAGCCGCGATCCACGTCATCATCTCAACATGAACCGTATGACCCATCATGACGTAATTGAGCAATATAGCACTGCTTACAAATGAAATAAATAATAATCCAGAGGCAACGATTCCTGTCACGCTCGTCTTTGGTGATGCACCAAATAGTGCAGAGAACAAAGAACCTGCCAGTGGCGCAAAAAGTGCGATGTATAAATAAATTTCCATTGTTTATCCTCGCATCGATGTCATAATATCTAGGTCGATCTTACCGGTACGTTTATACCATACAATCAACAATCCAAGTCCGACTGCAACTTCAGATGCAGCAATCGCAATCACAAAAAATGCGAACATCTGCCCCGTCAAGTCACCGTGATAATGAGCGATTGCCGCAAAACCAATATTGGTTGCGTTAAGCAATATTTCCGTTGCAAAGAAAAGCATCAGCAAATTTTTACGACGCATTACCCCAATTAGACCAATCGAAAACAGTACACCTGACAATACCAGGTAGTGAGCTAATGTTATTTCCATTAGTGTGCTCCTTCTTCTGTCTCTGGCTTAGCTTGTGTTGCACTCATAAGTGCAATTTCCTCTTCTGCCATCAACGTCAATGATTTGTCCATCTTCTTACCGGCCAAAACAATACCTGCAATCATGGCAACCAAAAGCATTACGGCAGCAATCTCAAACGGAACCAAGAACTTTGTAAACAAAATCAATCCGATCGTTTCCGAATTACCCATAGCTGCATTTATTGGATAATTTGCTTCTATGTGTGTTGAAATAATCGGTGAAACCAATATAAAGACAACCAACGTAGCTGCCAATACTCCCAGAATGAAAATCACTCTTGGATTGTCCCGTTTTTCAACGACAGTACGTGTTGTATCAAAAAACATCATACCAAACGCATACAATGCCATAACCGCACCCGTATAAACAATGATCTGAATGACACCAAGGAAATCAGCCCCGAGAATAAAGAAAAATGCCGAGATGAAAATCATCCCAGCCGCCATCGCTGTTAATGCATACAACGCCTGTGATGTCATCACGGTAATGGTAAACATAGCAATAGTCAATGCCGCAAACAGATAAAAAGCAATTGCTTCAAACATTCATATCTCCTTAATAGGCGAGCGGTGTTTTTGCAACACGCTCGTCCTCATGTGGGGTTATTGCACCAAAACCTGGATACTCTTTTTGTTGTCCAGAAGTTAAAAAGTCAAGTGGAGTGAGCATATCGTCTTTGATAACAAAGTGAGCACGCTGTTCGGATGCATTTTCATAACGGTCACCGTGTACAATTGCTAATTCAGGACACACTTCTGCACAATATCCGCAGAAAATACAACGTCCAAGGTTAATGCTGTACTCAGTCACTTCTTTACGACTATTCTCATCGATGCGTGTATCCATACGAATACAATCTGAGATACAGATCTTTTCACACAATCCGCATCCGATACAACGCTCAAATCCAGATTCCCACAAACGCAATAGCTTATGCACTGCACGATAACGTGGACCGATTGGCAATTTTTCTTTCGGATATTGCACAGTGTGGATATCAAATTTGATCAGCTCTCGCATGACAACCCATAGGCCCACAAAAAGTTCCCCTTTAATGGAACGCTTCACCACTTGTTTAAATTTGTCCCATCCGGTTACCGGATAGTTTTCAATATCAACATAGTAATAAGCGCTTTGCTCACTTACGTTACGGTCTGTAAACGGCTCTACGTGCATTACATGCCCCCTTGTTTAATCAAAATAACAACACCAGTTATTACGACATTGACGACAGCGATCGGCATCAACACTTTCCAGCACAACCACATCAACTGGTCAGGTCGAATATCCGGCCATGCTGCTCTTGTCCAAAGGAAAAAGAAGAAAAAGAAAGCGACTTTGAGTAGCAATTGCAATGCTCCCGCAATCGAACCGTCACCGTAACCACCTAAAAAGATGATCGCCATAACAAATGATATAAAGAACATATTGGCATACTCACCGATGAAGAAAAGACCCCATCTCATTCCTGAGTACTCCGTACCAAACCCGTCGATGATTTCATGGTCATTTGCTACAAGGTGAAACGGTGTACGCCCTGTCTCTGCAAATGCGGCAATCCAAAATAAAATAAATGCAACTGGTTGAGAAACAGCAATCCAATTGCTAATTCCACCAGTTTGATAATTGTTTATATCAATCAACGAGAGTGACCCCACCATCATCAATGGGGCTAAAAGTGCAAGTCCTGTTATGACCTCATACGAAATAAATACGGCCGCACTACGAGCAGCTGAGATCAAGGAAAACTTATTCGCCGATGCCATACCACCAAGCAATGGACCGTAAAGACCAATCGCCATGACCGCCATGACATACAATATACCGACATTGACATCAGCTACAATTGGATGTACTTTATATCCAAAAGCAGTAAATTCAGGCCAAAATGGAATTGCAGCTGCAGCCATAAACGCAGTAGCAGCCGTAATTACCGGTGCTAATTTAAAGATCGGCTTTACAACATTTTGAGGAATAATATCTTCTTTGGTAAAAAGTTTTATCCCATCGGCCGCTACTTGCAACAACCCGTATGGACCAACATGCATCGGCCCCAAACGACGTTGCATAAATGCAAGAACTTTACGTTCAAAATAGGTCCCGAAACCTGCAAGGGCTGAGAAAACCAATAAGATCACAACAATTTTGACAATTGTTTCGATGATAAATGCTACATCCATGCTTACACCTTTTGAATTGATACAGTTGCAAAACGGTAGCCGTTAAACAATGTACTAGAATTTATTTGTGTGTCAAATGTTGGAAGATATGGAATCTCACCATCAATTTTTCCATCAGCGATCACATTCACAACGATCTCGCCCTTATCCGTTTTCACACGGACACGATCCCCTTCATTTACACCATTTGCACTCATGAAGGCAGCCGATGCATATAGCCCGCCTGACTCTTTAAGCTGATGTGCTTTGGCCGTAAATGGCGTAAACTGTAAAACTGGGTTTGCTAAATACACAATCCCCTTTCTCATCGCAGCCGATTCATCAAATCTACTAACACTTTCATCACCATTTATACTAACGCTTGAAGTGGTAAGTACATAACCGCGCATCTCTTCACCCGCATTCGTATAGTGATTTGGCAATGTATCAAACTCTACGGCTTTAAATCCAGCATTTACTGGAAGTTGTTTCGTATAGTTCACTGTTAATCTCTCATTAAACCCAAGTGCATTCGCAATATCGTTGAGCGTATACCCGCCAAATCCTACCGCGACATTCGTAGGGTTAACCCTCTTATCAATACTGGTTAACGTTCCCTCTTGCTGATTAAGTGCCGGCATATCCAAATCACCGTTGCCCAGGGCACTCAATGTGAAATTTCCTGCTGTATTATATCCAATTGTATAGCTTCCGGCAGTCGCGTCTAGATCACAGATCAATGCTGTTCCCAATGTATTCGACAGATTGGGAATCATGGTTACATTGAAGGCTGTGTATTTTTCGATCAACGCAACCAAACGGGCACAATTGATGGAATTTGGGTGGCTGTACAGATCAGGACCGACCATCAATGCAAATTTTTCTTTTTTGGCTAAATATTTGGTCAAGGTATCAGCAAAACCTTCCGGTGCATTCAAAAGTTCATAAAGACGGTTAGTGTCCACTTCTACTTCTTTAGATACTTTTTTCTTGACCGTTTTTGTGACCTCTTCGCTCACCTCTTCTTCAATACCAGTTTCTTCGTTGAGGACTTTTTTGACAACGGTTTCGGTCACTTTTTCATCGATCGTCTCTTCGATGGTGACCATTTTTGTCGAATGGAACGTTGCCAAATAACTCACTACTTCCGATGGCATCGCCGATTTATCCCCAAATAAATCAAGCATCAAATACAATGCCGCTTCTTCCATCATCGCCGCATGATTGAACTGCGTCACATTTTTGGACATGTCATTGATAACAGGATCGTTAATCGGGTGAAAATAAAGGCCTGCCCCTTTGTTCATCGTGATGGCATTGTTCATGGCAAAACGGGCATTTGGATTGTCCGTTTTCAGTGCGCTTCCGATGGAAACCACGAAATCACTCTCATGTACTTCTTTTAAGTTACCGCTGTAAAGTGATTGACCGCTAATGGTACTGTATGAATTTAAAAATGCTTTAAATACCCGTGCTTCTTCATTGATCAAACGGTAACCGAATTTTTCTTTTAAGCGTTGTAAGATCATCGCTTCTTCATTCGTAATAGTCGATGTGAAACTGATCGTATCTGCTTTTTTAAATGCGGCAACTGCAGCATCAAACTTTACAGCGTCTTTTTGGACATCACTGTTTTGGAAATCGTATCCATAGCGTCCAGCACCACAAAGTGACACGTAGTTCCACTCATTTTTGACCCGATAGATTTTATCTTCCGGATCAGTAATGCTTGTGTGTTTGATATCGTAACTGATTTGGCATCCTGCACTGCAGTGTGCACATGTTGCCGGAATCTGTGTATGCTCCCAAGCATTAGCACTGTATTGATAATCACTACTGACCAATGCTCCTACTGGACAAACCGAGGTACACTCACCGCAATTGGTACAGTCAAGGGTATCCCCTGCATTAGGTGCGATCAATGATTTATTGAGCTTATTCCACATCGCATAGGCATCTTTTGGCATTGTTTCCTTGAATGCTGCTTCAATCGCATCGCCACCGCGGGCAACCGTTGAGAGGGCCCCATCACCGATCATGTCTTTACATACGGTTATACAGCGCTCACACATAATACATAAAGCAGGGTCATAATGGATCAAACCCCAATCTTGTGCTGGTTTATGCGTATCCGCTATCGAATACGTTTGTGAGTCTACTCCCATTTCGAGTGTATAGTTTTGCAACTCACACTCTCCTGATTGGTCACATACACCGCACTCCAATGGATGGTTTACATCATAAACCTCCATGATTGCACGCTTTTCATCTTCGATGGTTGATGTGCTCGTTACAATACTCATCCCATCTTTTGCTTTTGCATTACACGCATAGACTTGTTTTCCGTCCGCTTCCACCAAACATATACGACATGCCAAGGTTGGAGAACAGCGTGTCAAATAACAAATGGCAGGGATAAAAATGCCATTCGAGCGTGCCGCATTAAGAATAAATTCACCCTCTTGCGTCTGAACCGATTTCCCGTCTATGGTTATCGTTATTTCATTCATGATTCAACTACCCACCCTCACAATTTTAATTTTCTCAAAGCGGTAACTCTCATTTATCACTCCAAACTCAGTGTCAAATGTCGGAGATAATGCGATAGTTCCCTTCAGCGTATTGTCCAGCACAAAAGTTCGCACTTCGATCGATCCGTTGGATTGGATCTCTACTGTATCGCCATCACTAATACGTGCAGCTGCAGCAAATTGCGCTGAACCGCGAAGTGCACTGTCACGTTCAAGCTGAGCGGTACGTGCTGTATAACTATTAAACTGGTTCACCGGATTGCAGCGATAAATAACCGTACCATTAAATTCCGGTAATGATTCTACACTCTCAAGCTTGCCATTCGCATCGACATCTTGTGTCTCTAACAGATAGCCTCTGTTGTCTTCACCCAATGAACCGTAAAAATTTCCAAGATGATCAAATGCTGTTGCATTAAACCCTTTTTCTTTTGGAAGCTGTTGGGTGTAATCAATGGTGTTGACCATACGTAATCCAAGAGCATTGCCAAGATCATTCAAGCAGTACCCTTTAAAAGCTATTGCAACATTGGTTGGTAACAGCTGATGATTCATACTGACAAACGTCCCCTCTTGACTGTTTAACGCAGGCACTACGAGATCACTGCCAATCGATGAGGCAATTACAAAATCTCCCTTAGCGTTATAACCGACAACACTTTCGATCTCTTCATCGCGATCCAAATCACAGATCAGTGAAACCCCTACCGTATTAACGTTTTGAGGGATAACGATCAAAGAAAAGTCAGTATACGTTTCGACAAGCGCAGCCAAACGGGCAATGTTTTGCGCACGGTTGTGATTCAATACATCCGAACCGATAACCAATGTTTTGCGTTTAGTACGACGTAATGATTTTTCAATACGGGCAAATTCTTCATCACCGACATTGCTTTCGGCGCACAAATAACCTTCATCCAATTCATTAAAAAATGATCTAAATTCATCACTAAGATCAGCATCCGACAAAAGAGTTTTGGCCAACATTGCCATCACACCCTCTTCAGCGCCCGCTTCATATTTTATAAACTGTGTCACTGTGTTTTGCAATAAAGCATCTTCAAGCGGGTGCATGTAGATAATTTTGGCACCGTTATGACGTGCCGCTGTAGTCATCGCATATCGAACACCAGGGTTATCCGTTGTGATACGTCCACCCAGAATGATAATCGCATCACTTTGAGCGATTGCATCCAACGTGCCGCTGAAGGTTGATTTTCCACTGATAGATCCATATGCATTCATAAAGGATTGATACGCTCTCGCTTCTTCATTGAAAAGTTTGATCCCCAATTTCTCTTTTAAGCGTTGGAGTATCATAGCTTCTTCATTGGTGATTATTGAGCTAAAACGGATGGCTTTCGCATCTTGAAGTGCTGACACTGCTTTTTCAAATACTTCTGGCTCTTTTTGTCCCTGCACATCAAAATCGAATCCAAATCGTCCGGCACCGCAAAGGGTAGCGTATTCGAAATTGTTCGTCACACGATAAATACGCTCTTCATCACCGGTTGCGATGGATGTGTGTTTAACTTCATACGTCAGCGAACATCCAGCCGAACAGTGTGCACATGCCGCAGGAACAGGTGTTAGTTCCCATGAGTTCGCTTTATATTGAAAATCAGAGCTAACCAATGCGCCAACAGGGCAAACTGCAATACACTCTCCGCAGAATGTACAATCCAATTTATCATTGTTTTTAGGAATAACAGCAGACTTATAACCACCGAACTGTAATGTTATGGCGTCGTCCCCGATGATCTCATTACATACATGGACACACTTTTCACACAAGATACACAAAGAGGGATCATAATTGATCAATCCCCAATGCTCAATTTTACGCGGCTGCTCTTTTGCTGTAAAGTGCTGCTTGTCAATGTTGAATTCTAATGTTTTGTTCTGAAGATCACAGGCACCGGACTTATCACAGACACCGCATTCTAATGGGTGATTGACATCGTACATGCGCATGATATTAGTGCGTTCCAGCTGTAATCGATCAGAGTCAAGCGTAACTTCCAGACCCTCAGTTGGTGGCGTTTGACAACTTAAGATAAGACCATCGGTTGTATTGGCTTCAACCACACATAAACGGCATGACGCACACGGCTTCGTTTTTTCCAAATAGCACATCGTTGGAATGTAGAATCCCGCTTTGCGTGCTGCTTGGAGAATGGTTTCCCCTTTTGCCGCAGATACGGGTTGGTTGTTTATTATAAAGTTAATCATCCATCCCCCTTAATGTGCGACCATCGCAATGTAATAACAACGCATACAGCGCTCTGCCTCAGAAATTGCTTGCTCTTGCGTAAAGCCGTATTTCACTTCTTTGTTGTTGTACTTGCGCTCATCCACCGTGAGAACCTCACTGTGCTCTCTTGGAAGACCCGGCAGCCATCCTGTCACTTTTTCTTTTTTATCGTACACTTTGAGCTTGCGCAAGTGATCTTCCATAATCTCATCGTCTTTTAATGTGATCGTACCCTCTTGCACATAACGCGACATAACCGATGAAGCACGTTTGGCTTGACCAACCGCATTGACAATGGTCATCGGCCCGTATTCACAGTCACCTGCCGCAAAGATCCCTTTGCGTGAAGTCATGTAATCTTTACCGTTTGTTTTGATCGTGCCCCATGAGGTACGTTCAATCTCCCATTCTTCAGGAATTAATTTCAAGTCAGCACTTTGAGAAACAGCTGGGATGAGATAATCACACTCCATTTCAAATGACGCACCCTCGATTTTTTCCAATGTCGGACGTCCGCCACTTGGATCAGGAACCAGTTCAAACATATCGATCAACAGTGACTTCAAGACATTATTTTCATCGCGCATCTCAGCAACCGCCGAGTGAAAAATAAATTCAACACCCTCTTCGACCGCTTCGTGATACTCTTCATACGTCGTGTTATTAATGATCGTCTTTTCATCACGACGATAGATCATGACTACTTTTTTTGCATTCGCACGAATAGAACAACGCACAACGTCCATCGAGGTAAATCCACCACCGACACACACTACTGTTTTTCCTGTCAAATCAACAAAATCACTGGTAAGCATGTGCTTCTTTTGATCCGCTTCAGGAACCATAATGCCGTATTTTACTTCCAAATTGACTTTATCGAGGAAATCAATTGCTCCCCAATATCCTTGGATATCGGCACGTTCGTTTTCACAATAGACTTTTTTAGAAATACGTGTACCCGTCGCTACCAAAATCCCGTCATAATCGGCTTCAAATTGGCGCATCATATCTGCACTAACACGTGTGTTAGTAATAAACTTAACGCCCAAATCACGTACCGCTTCGATGTCTTGATTGTATCGATCAATGGGCATGCGATATTCAGGTACACCAACAGCGACTTCACCGCCAAGAACCGGAAGCTCTTCATAGACATCTACCTCAATACCGTCCAGCGCCATATAGTACGCACCTGTTAATCCTGCAGGACCTGAACCAATAACTGCCACTTTTTTACCATTTAACGGTTTTTGCTCACTTGGGTGAAAGAACCCAAATCCATGATCCGTTTCATAATCCGCACCTAAACGTTTGAGTTCCATAATCGAGATTGGCTCATCAAGATTGGTACGACGACATTCTGTCTCACAAGGATGTGGACAAACACGTCCGCATGTATGTGCCAAAGGCATTGTCTGACGTGTCGCCATCAATGAATCATCAAAACGTAAATCACGGACACCCTCAATATACGCCGGAATGTCAACATGCGCCGGACATGCATCCATACATGGTGCGGTGATCTTGGCGATATAGTTCGTATCTTCCATGTGATAATGCTTGGACGCTTTTTGGTTGTTGATACAATCCATAAATTCCGCTTCAAAATGGTGCATCAGATCCAGCAATGGAGTAGGAACCGTTTTCCCTATCTCACATTTTGAGGTTTCCTGCATCGTTTTTGAAACTTCTTTGAGATGGTCCATATCGGATACGGCACCCTCACCTCGAGCAATTTTATCTAACAGATCATACAAAATACGTCCACCCCATCGCCCTGGTGCACAACGTCCGCATGCTTCGGAATAGACTTGATATTGTGCTGCATACTCAGTAGCTAGACGAACCACATCGACATCGGGATTGAACAGTGCTAAACCATCCCACCCGATAAATGCTTTGGAATGGGCATGCTCATTATAATCTGCAGGGAGATTATAAGCAGATACTTCCCACTCTTCTTCGGGTTTGCCGATGTTATTGATCTGCTCCCCGCGCCATGTGGAAAAATAGACTTTGCTCACAACTATTCCTTATGTTTGACCGCTATGGTCCAGTCCGCTTCATTAAACTTCAGCGAATTCATTAGCTCATATCCTTTGGCTTTAACCAAGTCGGCACTCTTTTGAATCGGTGTAAAATCACCAATCTCGAATAAAAAGATCAACACTTCCTTGGTTGATGTTTCGGATTGCATAATTTCACCCATGCGGTCATAAAAATCACCTTTAAGGTGACGTAAATCGTAACGTTTCATAAGCGTCCTTCTTAACGGTCAACTTCACCGAAGACGATATTGGTCGTCCCGATGATAGATACTACGTCTGGTATATAGTGACCAGGCAACAAGTCAGTCAAAATTCCGGTATGCCAAAACGATGGAGCACGTAATTTTAAACGGTATGGGTACGGTCCGCCTTGGCTATTGATGTAATATCCAAGTTCTCCTTTAGGAGATTCTGTCGGAATGTATACTTCACCCACTGGTGGACGCATCCCTTGTGTAACGAGTACAAAGTGCTGCATCAATGCATAGTTTTGCGTCATGATGTCCAATTTAGGGGCAGAAATGTATTGCGGAGCATGTGCCATCAATTCAGTCGATGTCCCCTCATACATATCGATGACTTGATACAAAATTTTCGCGGATTCACGCATCTCTGCCATATAAAGTTTATATCGAGCGTAGTTGTCACCCTTGTCCGAAACAGGAACATTAAACTCTACTTCATCGTACAATTCATACGGCTCTTCTTTACGGATATCCCACTCGACGCCAGATGCACGTAGCATGATTCCTGAACATCCCCAGCTCAATGCCATCTCTTTGGAGATAACACCCACGTTCTCCATACGCATCAACCAAACACGATTCTTATCCAACAAGTCTTCGTAGTCTTTGATGTTTTCCGGTAATTTATCCAAAAATTTACGTAAATCAGCCATAAAGTTATCCGGTAAGTCCAATGGAACTCCACCGATACGGATCGCTGCATGGGTCAAACGTGCACCACAATAATCCTCTACAAGATCCATCAAATACTCACGCTCACGGAAAGCATACAAAAAGACGGTCATCGCACCAATATCCAGTGCTGTTGTAGCCAACCAGAAAAGGTGAGACATCAAACGGTTCACTTCCAACAGAAGCATACGGATGACTTTTGCACGACGTGGGACATCAAGCCCGATCAATTTTTCAACAGCAAGGGCGAAACCATAGTTATTCGAGCTTGAAGCGATATAGTCCATACGGTCCGTTGTTGGCATGAACTCATTGTAAATCATGTTCTCTGCCATCTTCTCCATACCACGGTGAAGATATCCGATATCCGGATGCGCTTTCGTGATCTGCTCTTGTTGCAAATGCAACATAAGGCGTAACTGCCCGTGTGCTGATGGGTGCTGAGGGCCGAAGTTGAGAACGAGTTCATTATCTTCACGATCAAAGGTAATGTTTTCAAAAAACGGTCTAAGACGATTGGATTGTTGCATTCACGACTCCTTAACGCTGACGATCAGAGATCACAACGGATTTCTCTGCATCAAATTTTTCAACCATGAATACACCCTCTTTCTCTTGATACACAAGAGGAGTGTCCGGTTCACCCTGGCTGATGTCTGTCCCAAATGGCACTTCATGTCCCAATCTAGAGAAACGCTGCGTATCATATCTATCAATACGTGCAGGATCACGATTCTCAGGCCCTATGATCTCTCTGGCTTCTTTTCCGAAGATCTTATCGACTTCATACCATGCCGCAAATTCATCCCCTTGAAGAGGATAGGTTTTACGTAATGGGAAACCTTCCCAATCTTCCGGCATTAAAATGCGTTTCATGAATGGGTGATTATTAACAACAACCCCAAACATATCGTACATCTCACGCTCTGACCAGTCAGCACTACGGAAAAGTTTCTCAACACTTTGGATCGCTTCTTTTTCATCAATTTTGCATTTGATACGCACACGCTTGCGCTTAGCCATACTCAACATTTGATAGAAAATCTCAAATTTTCCCTCAGTTGCCAACCAATCGATCGCACTCATCTCTGATAGTTGCGTGTATTCACACTCATTTTTTAAAAACTCAAGAACCGAATAATTATCATTGGCATTAATAACAACTACCATTTGCTCTACTTGGATATAGGCATCCAAAACATCAAATTTGGCTTTGATCGCTGCCAAATCGGCTGCAAAAACGGCATCGTCGCTTACTTCTGATTTAGCAACTTGTGGAGCAACCCAAAAGCGATCAGTGTAATACGATTTTTTTTGTACGTCGTCTTTAGGAGTATAGGCTCTCATTACATCAACCTTTTTGGTTTTTGTGCCCGTGAAGCACTCTCTTTACGAATTTTTTGCTGTAGCATCATTACCGCATACTGTAATGTCTCAGGACGAGGTGCACAACCTGGAAGATAAAGATCCACCGGAATAACACGGTCAACCCCTTGAACAGTTGCGTATGTATTAAACATACCACCGGTGTTGGCACATGATCCCATAGAGATAACCCACTTAGGTTCTGTCATTTGATCGTACAAACGGCGAATGAACTCTGCGTGTTTTTTTGTCAATGTTCCTGCAACGACCATAAGTTCTGCTTGACGAGGAGACGCACGGAAGATCGTACCAAAACGGTCAAAGTCATAACGTGACGCACCCGATGCCATCATCTCGATACCGCAGCATGCCAAACCGTATGTTAATGCCCAAATCGAATTTGAACGACCCCAGTTTACGACTTTATCAATCGTAGTCAAAGCGACGGGAAGACCGCCGTCTTTTAAATAATTTACTTGATGTTGTGCCATTCGAGTGCTCCTTTTTTCCATGCATAAACAAAACCGATTGCTAACAATAAGATGAACGTCATCATCTCAAAGAAACCAAACCAACCCAACAGCTTAAAGTCAATTGCCCATGGGAACATAAAGACGATCTCCACATCAAACAGCAAAAACAAAAGCGCAAAGAGATAAAACTGCGTCGAGATTCGGTTTGGCTGGCGAGTAACCTCTGGACCACACTCATACGGCGAAAGTTTCAATTTTTCTGTATCTTTAGCCGCTAATGCGCGGCTCGCCAAGCGTGCCAATACTGTTGTCGCATAAAATGCTCCAAACGTGATAACAAACAGTACAAATACCCCAAAATAAGGATTTGCGACGTTGTAATGTTCCATAGTTCTACCTTTTCATGGTTGATGCAATGCCCAACAATGAGACATACTCATTATCCGACACTGCTTTTTTTATAAAAACAGTTGTTGCACTATAACAAAAAGAGAGTTAAATCATCCCTTACAACGTAAGCAATTGCAATGTGGTGTTACTTTTGTAAACACCTACACAGCGGTGTTTCATCCCAAGTGTAATTTTTAGTAACAACAATTTATTTTATATTGCTATCTGAATCTAATGAATGATTTTAAGGAGATATAGAAGTTAATTAAGAGTCGAAGATATCACTCTTAATTATTTAAAAAGCCCATTGATTTTTCGGTGTCAAAATTTCCTTGGCGTTCTTTGTCAATTTCATTAACAAAATCTTCCAAACGAAAGCTTGGTTCTTTACGTGTAGCCACAGTATAGGCCGTATTTTTAACAACAAGATTGATTTGTCCGCCTGTCAATGGGTAGGATGAAAGTTTTTCAATCTCAAACCCTTCTTCATACGGTGCATTTTTGGGTAGCATCATTTTCCATAACTTGAGACGTTGTGCCTTATCCGGTTTTTTGAACTCAATCTTGTAGTTAAATCGGCGTGAAAATGCCTGATCGATATTTTCTAGCAGATTGGTCGTCGCGATCAGTATCCCCTGAAACTTTTCAATCTGTTCTAAAAAGATATTTTGCATTTGATTGTGCATTTGATCTGCTGATGTACCTGAACCTTGTGAACGTGATGAGAGAAACTGATCCGCCTCGTTGAGCAAAAGGATCGGTTCTGTTTTGGTTTGCTTTGTCAAATCAGCATAAGTGTCAAATATTTTACGGACATTTTTTTCAGACTCCCCCACATACATCGAGAGGATTTTGGAACAGTCAAAACTCAAAACCTGCCGCTTTAATGAGCGTGAGAGAGAATGAGCAGTGAGGGTTTTACCCGTACCCGGAGGACCGTAAAAGATAATCCGTGCATCGATTCCCGCTTTTTTATCTTTGATTCCCCATTCGTGCAATTTCGCGACAACTTCACGATCCAGCTGATGCATCAAATTTTGAAGCGTTTTATCCGTTGCCGGATTGAGTACCACATTTTCTAATGACGTGGTAGGCTCGATGAGTTCGAAGATTTCTTGCTCTTTGATCAGCATATCGAGTTTTAGTTTACGTGCTTTTTTCTTTTTTTGAGGGTGCATGATCGATTGAAGCACCTCATCGACAATGTAAAACGCACGGCTGATTCCGCCAAAAGGGTTGAGCATCTCCTCATAATCAATCACATCATCATTTATCAGACGTGATCCGTCCTCGAGCAATGCACGGTTTTTAATCCGCTCATAATCATCAAAACTGATCAGATCGATGAGGGTATTCATCTCGCGTAAATTTCCCTCGGTCGAGCTGTATTCCTCTTTGAGTAACGCCAAAAAAATCACCTGCTCTTTGGGTTCCAGCTTCTTTTGCTTGAAAAAACGGTCCAATACGACATCCTGAGAGGTTTGGGCGATCCGCTCTTCAATACGCTTTTCGAGTAAATCGAGCTTGCTTTGGATACGGTTGATCCCTAATGAATGTTCGTTCCCGTTGTTGCGGATAATGGACATTTTTTGGTACAGTTCGATGCGGAAGAACTGATCTTGCAGATACTCCAAATGATCCGCATACGGTTTGATCTCAGGAAGCGTCATCTCCAAAGAGCCCTCTTCGAGCAGCTTCATAAAAATCGTGGTTAATGCGATAGGAGTGTTGAACAACTCCAACTGAGAGAGCTCGCTCATTTTGATCGGGGTAAAAGAGTGATGGGTAATCCATCCCAATTCCAGAAGAGTTTTAACTTCCCCAAAATGGCTTAGATACGAATAATCATCGGGACCGTACAGCTCTTGAAGCAATTCGGCTACGACAACATCCTCTTGGGACTGCAAAAACTTACGGGTTAAGAGTTGGAGGACTTTCCCTTCCTCAACGGTACATTTTAATTGTGCAAAAATCTCAGATTGCTCAATGGATGGGTTCTCTAAAAAATCAATTAAATATTTCAATAAAATCCTTAATTATTGTGTTGCATACTGTACAATAGTTCTATCTCTTGTGCCCAAATCGTCTCGTCAATGGTTTCCAACACGAGTGGAATATTGTCCATTCGAGAATCATTCATCAAAAATCCAAACGCATCAAGCCCGATTTTACCTTTACCCAGTGAATCATGACGATCCACATGGCTTCCCAAATCAGGCTTCGAATCGTTGATGTGCATCCCTCGCAAGTACTGAAATCCGATAATACGATCAAACTCTGCCCACGTTGCATCGTAATTTTCACGCGTACGTATGTCGTATCCTGCCGTAAACATATGGCATGTGTCAATACACACCCCTACACGAGACTTATCTTCAATACGATCAATGATAGCAGCAATGTGTTCAAACTTCCACCCCAAATTGCTCCCCTGACCTGCTGTGTTCTCTATCGTGAGGTTTACCCCCTCAGTCACTTTGATCGCATAGTTCATGCTCATGGCGATGCGGTCGATACACTCTTCTTCGGTGATTTGTTTGAGATGGCTTCCCGGATGAAAGTTCAAACGGTCCAACCCCAACTGTGAACATCGCTGCAACTCATCGATAAATGCTTCCAACGATTTCTCGCGCTTCTCCTCTTCGGGATGACCGAGATTGATCAAATACGAATCGTGAGGCAAAATATGACACGGCAAGATACCGCTTTTGGCCAGATTGTCTTTGAACAATCCGATTGTCTCATCCTCCAACGGTTTCGCAGCCCACTGTTTTTGGTTTTTGGTAAAAAGGGCAAACGCTTTTGCCCCGATATTCATCGCATTGAGAGGAGCGTTAAAGACTCCACCGCTAGCAGATACATGCGCGCCAACAAATTTAGACATAATGGTTTCCTATTTTCAATTGCGCTATTTTAACACAACTTACGTATACGCGCTGCTGCATCTTCAAGTACCTCAAGCGGTTTAGAATAGCAAAAGCGCGCCATGTTTTTGCCTCCATCGTCGTGATAAAAAGCACGCCCCGGTACTGCCGCCACTCCTGTTTTCTCTAAAATAGTCATCACTTTCTCAAAATCATCCGCACCTGCGATACCGCTGATGTCGGTCATCACATAATACGCGCCGCTTGGAACGCTGGGATTCAATCCCGCATCACGAAGGGCATCGCAAAAAAGATCGCGCTTCATCTGATGGACGGATGAAAGCTCTCTATAATAATCATCCCCTAGTTTTTCAAGACCCTCTGCTGCACCCATTTGTAAGGGTGCCGATGCACAGACATAGATGAGATCATTAAACTGCGCCATCGCTTCAATCACCTCTACAGGTGCGATCGCATAGCCCAAACGCCATCCCGTAATACTAAACACTTTAGAAAAGCCGGACAGTGTTACACAGCGATCTTTTAAACTCTCTATCGACATCGCCGGAATATGCACCGCCCCCTCATACAAAAAATGCTCATACATCTCATCGGCGAACACAATCAAGTCATGTTCTTGTGCAAATGCTCCAATTTGCTCCAACTCCTCTTTGGTAAATACTTTTCCACTGGGATTGGCGGGATTACAGATCACCATTGCTCGCGTTTTTGGTGTCACTACGGCTTCAAGTACGTTTATATCCAATACCCAATGCGGTGATTCAAGACGCACAAACGTAGGAACTGCTCCCATAGAACTAAGCGTCGAGCGATGATAGCCATAATACGGTTCAAACAGTATCACCTCATCACCTTCATTGAGCAGTGCCATACACGCGGTATAAAAAGCCCCTGTTGCCCCATCACTCACCAATACGTGATCAGAAGAAATATCCACGTCATAAAACCGTTTCATCTTTGCTGCAATCGCTTCACGCAAGACTGGTAACCCTTCAGTAGGTGTGTAAATGTTCACCCCAGCCTCCATCGCCCGCTTTGCTCCCTCAATCACCACACGAGGCACTTCCAAGTCACAGACCCCCTGCGCCATATTGATCCCCCCAAGCGCATTGCACGCTTTGGTCATGGAACGAATTTCAGATTGGGCAATACTCAAGCTTCGATCACTTAGTTTCATTCGTATCCTCTAGTTCATTAATTTTTATCATCAAGCCATTGAGACGATCTTTGAAAAAGATTTCACTCCCCTTGCGCCGATACATGATGTCCATGTCATCATCTCGAATAAACTGAAAAAGGGCTCCGCCACACGTTTCATCTTTACCCTTTCCGCCAAAAATCGGTTCCCCTTGCAAAATACGGCGCATCGTGTCAACCGGATATTTTTCATACAAATATTCTTTGACAAACGCCTCTTCGCTCATGCACCCCGCACTCACACATACTTTATCATCGATCGAGATTTTCTCTACCGCTATGCCTGCCGTGAAAAGCTCTACCTCAACAGCATCTGCTTCATAGCGTATGTATCCGGTATCGGAAAATTTGAGCTTAGGGCTTTTGATCGTAATGACTTTGGGACTGCTGATCGAATAATGCTTTGTAGAACATCCCCCCATAAAAAGGATGAGGATACTAGCCCATAAATACTTCATTTTTTATCCTGCTTGTTAAAAGTGAAAATCTACCCCAAACTTTGTATAAATATTTTTGGTCGTACTACGAGGCTCATAATACCCGCTATTAGCATCCGAGTCATCGATATTAATCTGCTCGAATCGACTTTCAAACCGTAATCCAATTTTGTCATTGACCTTATAGACAATTGGGATACTTAATCCATAGCTGTAAACATTGTGAAGCGTAAATACCAATGCGGGGTTAGAAGAAGTCATTTTAGGAGAAAAAGCTTTGGTATAGCTCGCCTCTGCCCCAATACTGACGTTATTACGCAAATTATACACTGCTCCGACATTTGCTTTCCAGTAATACCATTCGTAATCTTCGATTTGAGTAGCAGAAAGCTCTCGTTCCCAAAATCGGTAACCGCCTCCAAGCCCCATATACAGTTCACTGTTAGAATCAATCCAAGATTGCTTTAGATACATTTCGGGTTGATAAATCGTATTTTGTGTTTTGCTCACTAGTGAACCATACGGATTACCACTGCCAAGGATAGAGCCAACATATTGAGTCTCGCCTTGCATCATTAAATAACTCATCACAACAGATGTACGGGATGTCCCTCGTGTTGACAATGTCGTTTCCAAAGAGGTTTCAAGGCCACCGATACCCAATGAGTCACTTTTTTCACTATCAAGTATAGCGTCCACTCTATTATACTCCCGATAATCCATCTTTAATCCGCTATAAGAAACATTCCATATTGATGACTGTGCACACAATACACCACCCATCAATAACATTCCGATTGCCAATTTTTTCATTTTTGCTCCTTGTTCCTATTACCCCATCGGGTAAAGTATTTTTGCATGCACCGCGTCCAACTCTTTGAGCACTTCAGTGCTCAACGTTACATTCATGGCAGCCAAAGAAGCATCTAGCTGTTCAGGTGTAGTCGCGCCGATAATCGTCGAAGCCACAAAATCAAACTGCTTACTCCATGCAATCGCCATCGTAACAGGATCAAGTCCATGCTGTGAAGCAATACGCAAATATTCTTGTGTCGAAGCCAAGGTCTTGTCATTGAGAAAACGTGCTGCCATTAGACGTTGACGCTTATTGCTAGAGTTTACATAATCACTAAAGCGCCCTTGACTGCTTGTGGCTTGATTGTATTTACCGCTCAAGACTCCACCACCCAATGGTGAATACGGAAGCAATGAGATTTTTTCTTCACGGCACAGTGCACCTATCTCCGTTAAGTCACGGCGATTAAGGAGTGAAAAGTTATTTTGAATCGACTCAAATCGAGCCAGTTTTTCGTACTTTGACACCATCAGCGATTTCATCGTCCCGCGAGCCGTATCGTTTGATGTACCGATATAACGCACTTTTCCGCTTTGAATCAGCGCATCCATAGCCCTCATCGTCTCTTCGATGGGAACGATCGTATCGGGCCAGTGCATCTGATACAGATCAATGTAATCGGTACCAAGTCGTTTTAAAGAACCTTCCACCGCACGTTCGATATGAAACCGATCACATGCTGTAAAGCCATGACGAATCGGCGGTACAAACCATCCGGAAGCTGCCCCTGCGACTTTGGTAGCCAAAATCACACTGTCACGCGGTTTACTCTTCAGCCATCGCCCAACCATCTCTTCGGTCAATCCTGCCAACTTTTCCTCAGGTGGAACCGGATACAGCTCCGCCGTATCAAAGAAATTAACACCACGATCATAAGCTTTGTCCATAATGGCAAAAGCGGCTTTTTCATCACATTGAGAGCCAAAAGTCATCGTTCCCATACAAATCGGCGATACACGTAGTCCCGTGCGTCCAATGTAGCGGTATTCCATTTGGATTTCTCCCAACTTTTTGCCATATTGTAGCGAATTGCCATATTTTGTCTCTTAGACTATAAATCACTTTATACTTCCCTTATGAAAATACACATTGATCTGGATTGCTTTTTTGTATCCGCACAACGTACTATTGACCCCAGCCTAATTGGAAAAGCGGTTGGGATCGGCGGCAGAGGAGACCCGTATATTTTTTCACATGAAAAATCGAATCAAGAACTGTTACTCAATAATAGCGGTTCATTTGTAGGGAGCTTTTTTCATCGTTACGCGGGTGACGATCTGGGACAATTCATCGATGCAGATGGACGGGTACGGGGAATTTTGACAACAGCAAGCTACGAAGCACGTGCCTATGGTATCAATACCGGGATGACGATTCGTGAAGCGCTGATACGCTGTCCGAGCCTTATTATAAAAGGTCCTGATATGCAGCTGTATCATCGTCTATCTCACGCATTGCATCAATTCTTACAAGAGCACATACCACTCATAGAACAGGCAAGCATCGATGAGTTTTACGGAGATTTATCAGGCTGGATCAGTGATGAAGATATCCCGGAATTTATCGATCATCTTCGCCATGCCATCAAACGCACTCTCAATCTTCCGGTTTCTATCGGTGCTGCAAGATCCAAACACATCGCTAAATTGGCTACTGAAAAAGCCAAACCTTTCGGATGCAAGACGATACTGGACGATGAAGTCCTCCCCTTTGTCTCTGCTTTAAATGTCGAAAAGTTCCCGGGAATCGGATCGAGCATGCAGCGTCGATGTCAACAGTACCATCTCAAAACATTAGGAGATTTTTTACGCGCCAAGAGTCTTGTCTTTTCGTGGGGACCTTATGCTCAAGTACTCTATCAACGTGTTTTAGGTCATGATCTAGGAGAACTCACGCCCAACCCTCCCCGCAAATCGATCGGTATTTCACGGACCTTTGATCCAGTGTCCAATCGAGATGAGATACGCCGACGTGTCTCTATTCTCTCGCGCCATTTGGCCTATGCCATCACAAAACTCGAAGTCTATCCAACAACATTTACCCTCTCGATTCATTATCTTCATCATCCAAGAGCCCATAGTGCCCTTAGCGAATCCAGACTCTTCAACGAAAACCGATTTCGTCAACTGTGCCGTGAACTTTTTGCAAAAACTGATCTTCATACTAACGATGAAATCACCCATCTGGGTATAAGCGCATCAGCATTTAGCGTCCACTCACGTAAAACGCTCTCGCTTATAGACTATGAAAAAGACGCAAAGGCCAGAGCATTCGATGAACAAAGCCGCCTGATTCGTGATAAGTATGGTTGTGATGCTTTAAAATGGGGAAGTGAACTGTAAGCTGACAATGGTTAAATCAGCCAGCCGCCTGCAATGCACCGTAAGCTTCTTGTAACAGCTTGAATTTTTCCGTATATTTATTGATAATCTCAGGGCTTTTTGTATTGACACGATCAGGATGATACCGCTTCGCAAGCTGGCGATACCGTTTTTTCAAATCTTCGAGCTTGCTGCCCACAGGAAGATCAAAAATTGCATGATAGCGAATCATCTTATCGATCTCATCGTTACTGTGTCCCCACCCTTTGTAATTTCCATATAACTTGCTCATAAACTCTTCATCATACTTATAATTAATAACATAATGGAGTACTTCACGGCGATTAAGTGCTTTTTCCAAACGGGCTTTGGACGCGATACTGCTGACATCAATGTAAATTTGGTTAGAGGTATGGGTGGTAACCAAGGAAGATAGCTGCTGCTTCAAATAGCGCATGATCCATCGATTGGGTGTTAGAAAAGTCAATTTGACACGATTAGGACCAAACGCGAACAGTTCGATATCAACTTTTTCAGCTGCTCGATATGGCATCTCAATGCGCACAGCAGCGCTGCGGCATTTACGCAATGAGCGACGGTAAAAAGGATTTGCAAGGTCATTAGCCGTTGTATAGCAATCGCTCAAGGTATCGAGAAATTCTTCTTTTTTCTCTGAAGAGCCTTCATTGTTTAGTACCAACACCCCATTATCTAAAAAAAGCGTATTGTGTATGTGATGATCAAAAAACTCTTCCATCCACGGCTCTTCAAGGGTTTTTGACCCACCTTGAACGAAGATAGCATTGTTACGTAAAACTACTCTCACGGATGCCCCCGCTGTCAGATTATTTACACAATAAAAGCAAAAAGTATTCCGCTTATTTGTTTTCTACGATTTTGCCGTAACACTCGGGGCGGCGGTCACGGATTAACCCCCAATAATGACGATGCTCACGATTAGCTATTACATTAAATTCGCTGTACAAAATCTCTTCTTTATCTCTCGAAGCTTCCGCTACCTTTTGTCCTGTATGATCGGTGATAAATGAGCTGCCGTAAAATGTCAGAGTACAGCTTTCACCTACTTCTTCTCCAATGCGGTTTGCAGCAATGACTGGAATTATATTGGCAGCACTGTGCCCCATTTGAACTCGCTGCCAATGTGACGCGGAGTCTACGCCGATTTCAGGCTCACTGCCAATCGCAGTAGGATAAAAAATCATATCCGCCCCCATGAGGGTCAAACAGCGTGCCGTTTCTGGGAACCACTGATCCCAGCAAATGCCCACACCGACATTGCCGTATTTTGTTTCCCATACTTTAAACCCTGTATCCCCGGGTTCAAAATAAAACTTCTCCTCATATCCAGGACCATCAGGGATATGGGTTTTACGGTAATTCTCCATTACCGTCCCATCCGCATCAATCATCACTAGAGAATTAAAATAGTGCTCACCTGCTTTCTCAAAATAGCTCAATGGCAAAACAACTCCGAGTTCTTTTGCTAATACACTAAAGCGTTCAATCATCGGATGCCTATCACACTCCTGTGCCCAAGTAAAATACTTTTTATCCATATCTTTGCAAAAATAGTATCCCTCAAATAATTCAGGGATTAATACAATACATGCACCGTTTTTTGCAGCTTCTCGTACCATTGCTTCTGCTTTAAGTACATTTGCCTCTTTATCGGCGCACATCTTCATCTGTATTGCTGCTACTTTGACCATGCCAAACTCCTGCTGTTCTTAAACAAATTATACCTAAGGACTTATAAAATCTTAAAAGGGAACGTGATATGCTATAACATTATAGATATATCCAAAAAGGAGTTATCATGAAACTCAATACGCAATATCAAGCTCTTCCGTCAATGAATGAACAAAGTACGAAGAGAGATAAAGCTCTGGACAAAATTGCAGCTGGAATTCAACTTAGTATGGAAGACAGCGCAGCACGCAGCATTGCTTCGCAGATGCAAAATCAAATCGGTAGTTTCTCTCAAGAGTTTATGAATACCAATGACGCTATAGGGATGACACAAATTGCCGATGGAGCACTCTCACGCCTCTCTGAGCAAGCTCAAAAGCTTAGTGACCTCAGCGTTCGCAGCAACAGTGCGATTCTCAACAGTTCCGACCAACAAGCACTTCAAGCTGAGTTTCAACGCACTCAAACATCCATGCAAAACATTGTCAATACAACGTCGTACAATGAAAAACCACTATTGGATAGCAGTGTCTCCCCAAAAAATCTTACACTTAGCAATCAAGATGCGATTTCGTCGTATATGGATACTTTATCCTCAGCACAAAGTGATGTTGGTGCCGCTGCCAATAACTATATCAGTCATGCCAATACATTACTAGAGCAGATCACACAAACATCTGCAGCAAAAAGTCAAATAGCAGATACCGATATGACCAAATCAATCAGTGATTTTCAAAGCAGCAATCAGATTCTTGATGCATCTGTACTGGCATCAGCACATCAAACACAGTTTTTACGTGAATCAATTGGACGTTTATTGGGGTAATGAGGTTAAGTAAAGATCGAATTACATTCGATCTTTGGCTTCGATTCCTAGAAGAGAAAACCCAGTTTTGAGAGAAAGGGCAACGACGAGAAGGAGCTTTAAAAGCTTCGCTTCGTCTTCGTTACCTATAATTTTTGTATCATAATAAAATTTATGCAGTTTCGCTGCCAATGCTTTGAGATAATCAGGAAGCTTTTGTGCCTGACGTGATTCAAAAGCATCGTCGATGATTTCCGGCAACAACAACGCTTCAAACAACAATCCATCCGCATCTGCACTTAATCCATGCAATTTAGCTGCCATGATAGAATCCAGTCCTATTTCACTTTTCGCGATCAGGGTTTGGATACGTGCATGGGCGTATTGTACGTAATAAACAGGATTTGAACTGTCTTGACGCTTAAGTTCTTCGATGTCAAATTCCAAAGCTGTGTCACATTTTTTGGAAGCAAACATAAAACGCAGTGCATCCGAGCCGATCTCTTCAACAACATCGCTCATAAGGATCACCGTTCCGGCACGCTTTGACATTTTAAACGGCTCACCATCTTTGAGCAGGCTTACCATCTGAGAAAGCAATACTTCAAGTTTATCTGAGTTATATCCTAAGAAATTAATCGCAGCATTCACGCGGGCGATATAACCGTGATGATCAGCACCCCAAATATTGATGTAATGATCAAATCCTCGCTCAAATTTTTGGTTATGGTAAATGATATCCCCAGCAAGATACGTTGGTCGTCCATCCTCACGTACCACTACACGGTCATGGTCATCTCCAAATTGTGAAGATTTGATAAAGGTTTTAGCTTCATTGAGGTAAACACTCTCGCCCATTTTCGCCATAACGCGATCCCATTCATCATATAATGAGGCCTCGCCGACAAAGGTATCAAAATGGACTTTGACGTTCGCCAAATCTTCTACGATAAGCGCCAATATCTTATCTTTTGCCCAAAGTGCCAACTCTTTTTGTCGGCTCTCATCACGTAGTGCAGCCTCGCCAAATTCAACGACTACTTCTTTCGCCAAATCACTCAGATACTCACCGCGATAGTATTTCTCCGGCCACTCAACGCTTTCTCCTAACAGAGAACTACGCCCTTCAAGCTGCAAGGATACCCCAAGTAAATCAATTTGATTTCCCGCATCATTAACGTAATATTCTGCCGTTATATCGTATCCTAAATGCCGACCCAAACGTAACATCGTATCGCCATAAACAGCACCACGTGCATGCCCAATATGAAGTGGCCCTGTCGGATTGGCACTCACGAATTCTAAAAGAATTGATCCCGTTTTATTCCCGCTGCCAAACTGCTCACCGTGAGACAGTGCCCATGTGGCATACTCATCCAAAAATGTTTCAGAAAGACGAAAATTGATGTATCCTTTAACTGACTCTACAGCCGTAAAAATAGCATCATCACCAAATGAAGAAGCAATTTCTTGGGCAATAGCCATAGGGGATTGTCTTAGTTCTTTTGCGAGTGAAAAAGCGATAGGAGTGGCGAAATGGCCAAAAGAACGATCTCTTGGCTTTTCGAGGATTACATCGTAGTTTAATTTATCGCGTAAAAACGCAGCTACTTTTTGCTTCAAGATTTACGCTTGCTTGGTAGTTTCTTGAGCAGGCTCTGCATTAACTGTAGTGACGTTTTCCACTTGTTTTGGTGTTTCAGGAGTCACACTGGTCGTTGTCGGGGGTGCACCCTCATCATCTTTCATCTCTTTTTTGAATCCACGGATCCCTTGGCCAATGCTTTTAGCTAGATCGGGGATTTTTTTCGCACCGAAAAGCAACACAACTATTCCGAAAATTAACAGTAATTCTGATCCACTAGGCATTGCCATATTCAGACATCCTTCTCTAAGAAATTTAATGGGATAGTATAACGGCTCATTGCTGTAATCGTCCTTATAATAGAGTTAAGCCTTAGCTTCCCACATTTGAATAAATTCATTGATATGCAACGTTGGAATTTTCATACGTGCCGCTTTTGCAACCGAGACCAACACCTCTGCCGCTTCATCCAAATCATCATTAACAATCAAATAATCGTATTCACTGATACGCTGCACTTCACGTTTTGCCATCTCTAAACGATTTGCAATAACCTCGGCACTGTCTGTTGAACGGCTCACTAATCGTTCTTTGAGCTCTTTGAGTGTCGGCGTTGTAATAAATACAGAGGTTGTGATGTCCCCTAATCTGCTTTGCACTGCATCATTGCCTTGAACATCAATATCAAAGATAACGAGTTTTCCCTCTTTAAGTGCTTTTTTAACAGGTCCCAAAGAGGTGCCGTAATGGTTCCCATGAACGACCGCATATTCCAAAAACATTTCTGCTTCTATCTCTTGAGCAAACACCTCTTCGGTTACAAAGTGATAATGAACTCCATCAACCTCACCCTCACGCATCGGGCGCGTTGTCGTAGAAATCGAAAAATAAGTAGGGCCGATATCGTGTATGATTTTATTGATCAAAGAACTTTTTCCGGCACCGCTAGGTCCCGATAAAACTAAAACGGCACCACTTTTTCGATTCACTTTTCATTTCCAAAATTGATATTAATGTTAATGCTAAGCCCTTTTAATGTTTTGGATACTTCTTGATTGGAAAGAGCTTTAAGAAGTGCTTGAAGAGCATCTATCCCCTCAGCCGGTGTTCCATTATGTTCTTGCAATGATGGGCTCTGTCCCATCTGCGCATCGAGCTCCATGGTATCCAAATCATCTACTTCGATTTCAGATGGCTTTTCCATAGCTTCACTAAGTGCTTCTGCATCCAACGATGAATGATCCCCGCCATGTCCGATACGTATATCAGTCTCTTCCTCATCGACCTCTTCCCCGATTGCTAGCTTGATCTCTCTTTCGCTTAATCCATCTAGATCACCAAGCCCACTTAAATCACCCAATTCAGCTTCATCAAATCCTTGTGTTAGATCCTCAATTCCCAAATCTTCCACAGCTTCTTGAATCTGCTGTTCCAGCTCACCGAATTCATCATCACTTAATGCCTCATCTTCTTCATCCATGTCGGATAAGCTGTCCAGCATCAGTGCGTCCAGATCGTCCAATTCATCAGCGCTAACCACTTCTTCTTCAGACATTGCTGTTTCTTGTTCAATCATAGAATCTTCATCATCCGACGTCTCCTCATCAAAGCCCATCAAATCATCCAGTTCTTCATCCATTGCAGTGTTTACTTCTGTCACCGCTTCTGATTCATTGTCAAGTTCCAGTAAATCGTCCAATGATCCCAATATCTCTTCATCATCAAGAGCTTCTTCTACCGGTTTTTCAGCTTCCTCTTCATGCGCTAAAAGATCTTCATCAAAATCAAATTCATCCATCGTATCATCCATCGCACTTTCTATACTTCCGGATGGACCTTCATCTTCAAGTGCATTTAAAAAATCATCGTCCTTGGAATCATTTAAATCGGTCATTTCATCATCCAATTCTAAACCATCCAGCAATAACTCATCATCAAGCTCCAAACCATCTGTATCGTCCAGAAGATCTTGCAACTCTTGCACCTCTTCGTGATCCAGCACATTTGTTTTTACAGCCATAGCACTATCATCATCTTCAATATCAAAATCATCCAAATTTAAATCATCATCCAAATTGGTAATATCAAAACCTTCTGAAAAACCTTTTTCAGCCGAATCATCCAATACGATGGCGTTGGCTGTTTGAGCTGGTACTTCCTGTGTCGATGAGGCAAGATCATTATCAATTTTAGCAAACAGATCAACCAAATCAGTCGGCAAAAAAGGCTTATTAATAATTTTGTCAAATCCATTAGGTATCGCATTTCCACGCGTAGCCATCAATAATGACGTTTTATACGTTATCTTTTCCCTCAAGGCATCCATTGACTCATCGCTGTAATGCGCATCATCAACAATCAATAAGTCGTAAGCATCATCTTCAACTTCATCCACAGACCAAATAACACTCAAATCATCTTTTGTTTTTTGCGCACTCAACGCTACTAGTTTGCGTACAACCGGATTATCATTCAACAACAAAATTTTCATAATACGCCAAACCTCTCTTGCTTTACTATTGCATCACTGTGCACTACATGATATGATTGTAACTAAAAATAAATAAAATGATAAAACTAATAGCCCTACTTTTAACAATAACCATTGCAAATGCTAACATTTTCCCATTTTTACTCCCGGATGAAGGGAGCCATTTTAATCATCATCTTCAATCACTACTCAAGAAGAGTCAAAAAGAGATTGTAATTCTCACGGCATCGATGCATTATCCCTCATTAAATAAAAGCATTTTTCAGGCACTTTCTCACGGTGTTCATCTATCCATCATTGCCAACAATCTTAAGAATGATCCTCTGCGTTTCGTTGCATATCGAAATGTTCTTCTTTACCGTAATACCACACATAGCATTACAGATACTGTTATTCTTATCGATAGCACCCATATTTGCCATATACCCGATGAGTTGGATGAAAAAAATTTGATGGGTACCATATCAAATATATGGTGTAGCGATGAAAGTTCACTAATCCTCCCACTGCAAAAACATATCAACCTCTTAAAAAAACGCTCTGTTCCCTATTTAGAGTAATTTTTCCAAAAAATTGTACGCACTTTGCATCTGGGATGAGACAATCATCATTGTGGCAGAGAGTGTTGCCATCAAGACCAAAAATGCCACTCCTATTTTAATGGGCATACCAATGACAAGTAAGTTAAATTGCGGCATTGTTTTCATCAACATACCAAAAATAACATCCGCCAGCATAGTCAATGCCGTTATCGGAAATGCAATCATAAATCCTACCACAAACATATTCATCATGGCGTGCATAATATAACGGAACAATTCAGGCGTAACCATAAAACCACCCAATGGAACCGTTGCGATGGATGCAGAAGCCAGCAATATAATCCAATGATGCAAATCCAATGCCAATAAGATCATTAAGGCAACAAGTGCTAAAAATTGGCTGACAATCGGCATAGAGATACCAGACTGTGGATCAATCGCCGATGCCAAAGAAAACCCCATCATAAAGGAGATCTGCCCACCTGCAAACGTAATTGCATGATAAGCCAATTGTAAGATTATCCCTACCGCAAGGCCAAACAGCATCTCTCCCAATATTGCAACCGTCAGAGTCAATGCATCTAATGGTATTTGTAAATTTGGCAATGAATCAAAAAAAACAACCGTAAAAAAGAATGCCATCGCAGCCTTTAACGACATTGGGATATTGGCATGTGAAAAAATAGGGACAGCCATGAATAATGAGCTAAAACGGACAAATAACAAAATAAATGCAGCTGTTCGACCTTCGCTAAAAAGTTCTGCCCACTCCATGTTTTTATTTTACCTTGGTCAATACACCGTCATGCATCTGATATACATAATCGCATTGCAGTGCTAGTGCTTCATCATGAGTCACTAAAATCATTCCGGCATCCTGCTTTTTCAAATAATCGAAAAATATATTCATCACTTCCTGCGCCGTAGTATGGTCAAGATTTCCTGTCGGTTCATCGGCAAAAATCAATCTCGGTTTTTTAGATAAAACCCGTGCAATTGAGACGCGTTGCTGTTGTCCTCCTGAAAGTTCGGTCACTTTTTGATGGCATACCGTATCAATTCCCAAAGAGACCAACAAGGTATTATCAATCGTTTGATTTGCCATCAAAGCGGCCACTTCAAGATTTTCATAACCGCTAAAACCTTTAAAAAGATAGTGGCTTTGATATATTAAACCTAAATCATATCGACGTAGTTGCACCAACTCTTTTTCACTCAAATCATAAATATTACGGCCAAAGAGCTCGACGCTCCCTTCATTAGGGATAAGCATAGAAGATAAAATATGCATTAATGTTGATTTACCACTACCGCTAACGCCGATAATCGCCATCGATTCTTGAGCATCAAGCTCTAAGGCAATATTATGAAATAACGGATAATCAAAGGTATGTGATAATGAGGTTGCTTTTAAAAGATTCATGTGAGAATTATAGAGAAAAAGAGGTTAAAAAGAGGGGCTAAAAAAGCGAAATTCGCTTTTTTAGAGTTATGACATCTGTGCAGCAACTTCTGCAGCAAAATCATTGACTTGTTTTTCGATACCTTCACCGACTTCATATTTAACGAATTCGACGATTGTGGCTGTACCGCCGTGAGCGGCTGCTTCTTTAGTAAGTGCTTGTGCTACTGTCATAGAATCATCCATAACGTAGTTTTGATCCAACAAAGCAAGTTCTTTATCCAAAGTCGTATTGTCTGCAACAAAACGAGCCAATTGCCCAGGGATGATGTTTGCCCAAATCTTTTCAGGTTTTCCATCCGCTAACAACTTGGCTTTAATCGCTTCTTCTGCAGCTGCCATTACATCCGGAGTCAATTGACTCATTGAGATGTACTGAGGAACATTTTTAAGAGGCTTCTTCAAACGTGCAAGCTCTTCATTTTCAGTTTTGATTGCTTCGATACGGCCAATTGTCTCTTCTTCAACAAATTTAGCATCGAAATCTTGATAACTTAACGTTGTCGGCTTCATAGCTGCAGCGTGCATCGCAATGTTCTTGATCATTGGAGCAATCAACTCAGCCGTTTTAGCGCTGTCACAATTAACTGCTACCAAAACACCGACACGGCCATTTGAGTGAACGTAACCGTTAACACATCCAGTTGCACTAGCATTAAGTGTAACAAAACGACGCGTTACAATTTTTTCACCGATACGTGCTACTTGTGCCGTAAAGTATTCAGAGAATGTACCTGTCTCATATGATGTTTCATTCAACTCTTCGATACTGCTTACACCTGATGTAAATACATGCGCTGCAGTATTACCGACTAGAGCGATAAAACCGTCATTTTTAGCAACGAAATCGGTTTCAGAGTTGATTTCTACCAAAGAAGCAGAAGTAAATGTTTCAGAAACTTTAAGACCCAAAAGTCCCTCAGCAGCAACACGATCTGCCTTCTTAGCCGTTTGTGCCATACCACGATCACGCAAAAACTCTTTTGCTTTTTCGATATCGCCATCACACTCAGTGAGTGCTTTTTTACAATCCATCATGGGCGCATCAGTCGCCGCACGAAGGTCTTTTACCATAGCTGCTGTTACTTCTGCCATGATTATGCTTCCTCTGCTACTTCTTCAGATGCCGCTGCTTCAAAAACTTCTTCTGCAGATGCTTCTTCAGCTACTACTTCATCGCTTCCACTGTTACGAAGTGCTTTACCTTCGTTGATCGCTTCTGCCATTTCTTTACAGAAAAGTTGAATTGAACGGATCGCATCATCATTTCCAGGGATTGGGATGTCAATCACGTCTGGATCACAGTTAGTATCCAAAGGTGCAACAATACGAATACCAAGATTACGGGCTTCTTGAACGGCAATGTGCTCTTTAACTGCATCAACAACGAACATCATGTCAGGCAACGTTTTCATTTGACGGATACCACCAAGATAAGCAATTAGCTTCTCTTTTTGACGATTCATCATCAACGCTTCTTTTTTAGTCAAAAGGTTCATTTGACCGTTTGCTTGCATCTCTTCGATAATATCAAGTTTACGGATTGATTTTTGGATTGTTGGGAAGTTTGTCAACATTCCACCCAACCAGCGATTGTCAACATATGGCATGCCACATGCGATTGCCGCATCACGAACTGCAACACGTGCTTGCTTCTTTGTTCCTACAAAAAGAACTGTTTGACCCTCAGCAGCTGCATCAAGTACTTGCTGATACGCAGCACGGAAAAAACGCAATGTTTTTTGAAGATCAATAATATAGATATTCTTACGAACGCCAAAAATGTATTTCTTCATTTTTGGATTCCAACGACGTGTTTGGTGACCGAAGTGAACACCGCACTCCAATAAATCTTTCATAGTTACCATGAAAAGACTCCTTCATATAATAAAAATATTTTGCTTTTCGTTTACTTGGGCGATTCTGCTAACAGAGCCGATGAGACACCGGATGCACGAAAACAAATTTTAGATTCGCTTGCGAATTTTTTCACGCGACTATATTAGTGGAGAGAAAATCGGGCGAATTATACTCAAGATACTCTTTATTTAGTCTTTTGTTTATAAATCACCAACTTGCAACGATAAATTCATCATTTTTTGTTATTTTTAAACTCTTTTTATATTATTTTTGCTAATATCATCGCACAATAGTAAACGTTGTTACACCAAATATTGAAAATCTTGAGGAGTTAGAATGAAGCATCGATTTTTAGGTTCCGTTATTGCAGCGGCTCTTATGTCAACTACGGTTATGGCTGAGGGGACGATGTTGGAGCGCTTTGAAGCTATGGAAAAAGAGATGAATGCACTCAAAGCAGAAATAGCAGCTATGAAAGCTGAAAAGACAGTACCCGTTGCTATCAAAAAAGCAATCGTTGAAGATGATGACGAAGAACCGGTAAAAACAACATCAAGTAAAGCTAAAGTGGCTATTACTAAGAATGATGAAAAAAGTATTTCTGAACAGTTTGAAGATATTCAAGATCAGCTCAGTACCCTTAACAAAAAAACCAATGGTAATGCCATTAAATGGGATGTCGATTTCCGTACAACCGCTGATAATATCAGCTACAAAATGGCAGATGGATCAAAAGTGAGTAATGACGCACTCTTCACTAACCGTTTGTGGCTAGGGATGAACTATGCGGCTACTAAACATCTCAGCTTCACCGGACAGCTTGCTTATAACAAAACTTTTGGCCATCGTGCTGCGCAAAATGCCAGTAATGCTAACGATGGATTTGACTGGGTAAGCGGTGAAAGTGCTTATGACGATACACTCCGCCTACGATCAGCTTATTTCTATTACCAAGATGACGAGTTTTTAGGAACAGATATCCCATGGACGATCAGTGTCGGTCGCCGCCCATCGACTGAAGGACATCTTATTAACCTACGTGATGGAGATCAAGCTTCTTCACCACTAGCGCATACTATCAATGTTGAATTTGATGGTGCTAGTGCTAAGTTTGGAATGGAAGGGGTTACTGGTCTTCCAGGTTCATACTTCAAACTCTGTGCCGGTCGCGGCATGAGCTCAGCTGAACCACGCTTTAGTTCTGCTCCATACAGTGATCAAAACACCACTGTAAATAACATTGACATGGCTGGAATTATCATCGTCCCTTACGATGACAAACAGTATTCTGTCGGCATGCAATATACCTATGCCAATAATTTGATCGATAATGTTGACCCGACAAACCCTTCAGCAGGCATGAAAACAGTGGGTGGACTTACCACAGCAACTGCCTTTGCTATGGTGAATGGTATCGGTAACGACTGGAGTGACTTTTTAGATGACTCACTTATTTTTATAAGCGGTGCGATGTCTAAAACAGACCCTTACACTAACGGTAATGGAGGAATGCTTGGTGGCTCAAATCCATACGATAGTAAAACAGGTTACAGCTACTGGATCGGCACACAATTTCCATCCCTTATCAGCGAGGAAGGACGATGGGGTGCTGAATTTAACCATGGTTCACAATACTGGCGTCCGATCACCTATGGTGAAGATACTTTAATCGGGTCAAAAATTGCTGCACGTGGTAATGCTTACGAGCTTTATTTTACAGAGCCGCTAGTCAAGGACATACTCTCTTTCCAGCTACGTTATACGTACATTGACTATGATTTTAGTGGTAGTAATGGATTCTTTGGAAGTACTTCAGGTACATCGACTGCTATTTCTAGCACTATGGGTAATGCAGGAAGTACTATTGACAAATCACAAGATATTCGTGCCTATATCCGTTATAAATTTTAATCTATTCCCGCTACTGCGGGAATATTACACTTGCAGCTTTATCAACTCTTCTTTTACTTTTGCCACATGATCTTTTACTTTAACATTTGTCCAAACTGCTTTTACGACCCCTTTTGGATCAATAATATACGTTGAACGGACAATTCCCATATATTCTTCCCCATAGTTTTTTTTCATCGCCCACACACCATAGGCTTGCATCATTGACGTCGTTGGATCGCTCAAAAGGGTAATGCCCAAATTCTGCTTCTCTATAAAATTACGATGCGCTTTTGTGCTATCCGCGCTGACACCTAAAATTATCGCACCCATATCATCATATTCGTCCATAGCTGCCGTAAACTCACACGCTTCAGTCGTACAACCGGGAGTGGAGTCTTTGGGATAAAAATACAATATAATCCATTTTCCACGCAAATCGCGCAAACATATCTCTACATCATCTTGATTACTCAAACAAAAATCGGGGGCAATACTTTCTAGTTCTAACATACTCTTTCCTTTTTATAAAATTACAATTGATTTGATTTCGGTCATCTCTTCAATAGCAAAACGAGGACCTTCACGACCTACCCCGCTTAATTTGACTCCACCATAAGGTTGTATATCAAAACGCAAGGTTGGCATATCATTAACCACTATTCCCCCTGCATCTAACTCTTCAATCGCTTGAGAAGCATGTGCCAAATTATTGGTAAAAATCGAAAACTGCAATCCGTACGGTGAATTATTCATTTTATCGATCGCTTCTTCCAAAGTATTTACCTTAACCAAACTCACGATTGGAGCAAATACCTCTTCACACACAATCTTCATCGATTCTGTGACATCTGCCATGACACAGGGATAAAACAAGCGTCCAGCACTATGTGGAGGCGTGAGAGCACGAGCTCCTTCATCAATTGCGCTGTGAACCCAACTCATAGCGCGAGTAACCGCATCATCATCAATAAGCGGCCCCAAAAACGTTTTCTCATCATATGGGGAACCCACTACCAGTTTTTTTGTTTCTTCCGCCATTTTAACAGCGAACTCATCATAAATTTTAGCATTGACATAAATACGCTGTAGTGAAATACACACTTGCCCAGAATTAACAAAAGCCCCTATAGCACATCGTGATGCTGCATAGTCCAAATCAGCACTCTCATCAATATACGTTGCCGCATTACCGCCAAGTTCCAAACTCACTTTTTTAATCCCAGCACTTTTGGTGATAATAGCACCTACGGGAACCGACCCTGTAAAACTGATGACACGAGGAATCTCACTGCTAACAAGAGCACTGCCTACCTCTGCATCTCCATATACAAGACTCAATGCATCTTTAACCGCAAAAGAACTTTCAATAAATAGCTTCACCAATTTATACGCACACAAAGGCGCTTCAGGTGTCGGTTTTAGCACGACCGTATTTCCAGCGACCAGTGCAGGCGCTAATTTGTGCGCGACAAGATTAAGCGGAAAATTAAAAGGGGTAATTGCCACAACCACTCCGCACGCTTCACGCCGCCAAAAAGAGAGTGCCTTGCGTCCACTTGGCATAGCATCTGTATTGATGCTCTCACCGTGCATTGTACGCATCGTCTCAGCTGAGAGGGTAATCGTTTCGATACAGCGATCTACTTCGATACGTGCATAAGTCAGTGGTTTCCCAACCTCGTCACACAAGACTTTTGCAAATTCTTCACGTTGTTCCCGAAGCTTTGATGCAACATCCAGCAACCATGCGCATCGTTGGTGTAATGGCGTTTTTTTAGCAATTTTTGCCGCACTTTGAGCAATCGAAAGCGCTTTTTTAGCATCTACGGCACTGCAAATAGCGGTACGGGATGCGACTCGTCCATCATAAGGAGACAAACGCTCAGAATAGTTTTCTCCCTTGATTTCAAGCGATCCCATCCATACATGTGCGTCCATCTGTCAACTCCTAGAGTAAATTATGTTTCAATTATACAAATCATCACCTAAAAGGAGATAGAATACTTTTATATTATCGATAGGACACTCACATGAATTTAACAATTACCGAAGGTGTTTTGGGTGTAAGACCCCCAGTTACCAAACCTCATCCAGGATTTTTATTTGAAGCTGGAGAAGAACGTATGCGAAAATTGGTCGACGATCACTATGAGTTGATTCGTACCAGTGACATCTCATTTCTCTTTCCAATCAACGATGAAGAGGACTTTGCAGCTGCAAAGAAACATGCTGCCGATTTCTTGATCCAAATCTGCGGTGGACCTGATTATTTTAATCAATCTCGTGGTGAGCCTCGTATGGTAGGACGTCATGCCCCATTCCGTATTGATGCAGCGGCAAGACGACGCTGGCTCGAATTTTATGCTCAACTTCTTCCGGTGCTGGAACAAGAGGGTGTCAATCCACAATACATTCAATCTTTTTGGGATTACTTGGATATTTTCTCACTATGGATGGTCAATACACCTACCTTCTAAAGCTTCTTTAATCCCCTTTCTAAGGGGAGTCTTCATCTCCTTAATCAATGTTAAATACCATCTGCGCTAAAATCACCTACTTTAATTATTATTTCTATGGAGAAACCCCTATGAATGAAGCCAAATTTATTTGGATGAACGGAAAACTAGTACCTTGGAATGACGCGAAGATTCACGTCTTGTCACATACTCTTCACTATGGAAATGGTGCTATCGAAGGGACAAAAGCCTATAAAACCTCTAAAGGTTACGCAATCTTTCGTCTGGATGATCATACAAAAAGATTGATCGAATCGGCTAAAATGACCCTGATTACGGTTCCCTATACAGTTGAGGAGCTTAACAAAGCACAAATCGAACTTCTTCGCGCAAATGACTTTACCGCTGAGAATGTCTATCTTCGTCCTATCGTTTATCTAGGCTATGGCGTTATGGGGGTCTATCATAAAGAGGCACCGGTAGAGGTTTCTGTTGCTGCATGGGAATGGGGTGCCTATTTGGGTGAAGAAGGGATGAGACGCGGCATTCGTCTTAAAATCTCTTCTTTCAGCCGTCCAAACAATAAATCTAATATGGGGAAAGCCAAAGCTGTCGGTAATTACCTCAACTCTCAGATGGCAAAATTTGAAGCGGTTGAAGCAGGATATGACGAAGCTCTATTATTAGATGATGAAGGATACGTTGCTGAAGCTAGCGGGGCATCCTTTTTTATGATCAAAGGAGATGAGCTTATTACACCTCCAAACGATAATTCACTTGCATCCATCACTCAAAAAACCGTTATTGAGATGGCAACAAATATGGGAATCAAAGTCGTACGACGCCGTATCAGCCGTGAAGAGATTTATACAGCTGACGAAGCTTTCCTTACAGGAACTGCTGCCGAGATCACACCAATTCGTGACGTCGATGCCCGTATTTTGGGTGCAGGTGGACGTGGGCCTGTGACTGAAAAAATTCAAAGCGCTTATTTTGATATCGTACACGGCCGTAATCCCCACTACGATCACTATTTAACTTACATCAACTAAAGGCATCTCATGGCAAGTGATATGAACGACTATTTTCAAAAGAAAAAAAATGAGAATCAGAAAAAAAGTGATTCCCAAGGGCCAAAAATGCCAAAATTCGATTTCAATATGAATGGTCAAAAAGCAGGAACTTTTTGGCTCATAGCAGGAATCGTTTTATTGCTCATATTAGCCAAACCGTTTGTTATCATTACCGAAGGTGAACGTGGTATTCTCTCTACCAACGGGAAATATGAGGAGCGTGCTCTTCTACCGGGTCTCCATTTCTTAATCCCGATTATCCAAACCGTATATCTGGTTGACACCAAAGTTCGTATCATCAATTATGCCGATAAAGTAGATCGTGCCTCTACTACCGGTGATGGAATATTGCTAAAACCGGCTATTACTGTATTGGATAAACGAGGGTTGCCGGTATCTATCGATATTACTGTCCAATATCGTCTCAATGCAGAAGTCGCAGCCAAGACTGTTGCGAACTGGGGCTTTAGCTGGGAAGACAAAATCATCGACCCTGTTGCACGTGATGTTGTTCGTAATGTTATCGGTCAATACGATGCAGAGACACTACCGATCATGCGCAACGCTATCGCTTTAAAAATTGAAGCAGGCATTCGCAGCAATATCAATCGTCAAAAAAATGGCCCTGCCAATCTTGAATCCATTCAATTACGCGAAATCGGTCTTCCTCAAAAAGTAAAAGATCAAATCGAGCGTGTACAAGTTGCCAAACAAGAAGTTGAAAAAGCGCAGCAAGATGTAGAACGAGCAAAACAAGAAGCATTTAAAAAAGAGACAGAAGCACAAGGGACAGCAAATGCACTGACTATTGAAGCGCAAGCTCAGGCAAAAGCAAATCATCTCGTAGGACAATCACTGACTCCCGGATTGCTAAAACTAGAGCAGATCAAAGTACAAGGTAAGTTCAACGACGCACTCAAGGAAAATAAAGACGCGAAGATTTTTCTTACCCCTGGAGGATCAACACCTAATATCTGGCTTGATACCAAGTCAGGTGATTCTCAAAAAATAAGTTCGACAGGCAAATAACTCATGAACCTAAATCAAATTGATTGGTCAAAGTCCGAACTTATTCCTGTTATCGTCCAAGATTCGACCACACTTGAAGTGCTTATGATGGCCTATATGAACCGTGAAGCGCTTGAAATCTCACTATCCACAAAAATCGCACACTACTTTTCACGTTCAAAACAGCGTCTATGGAAAAAGGGTGAAAGTAGCGGTCATCTACAGCATGTTGAACGTTTTTTGCTCGATTGCGATAACGATACCCTTCTTATCATCGTACGTCAAGAGGGAGTCGCATGCCATACTGGACGAAAATCGTGCTTTTTTACCGATATCGAGTCAGGCAAAAGCGTTAGTGAACCCCAAATCGATACAGCATCTACGTATGGGATCATTGATGAACTCTACCATACGATCCTTGCGCGTAAAAATGCCGATCCCCAAACGTCCTGGACTGCCAAACTTTTAAGTAAAGGTGATAATGCCATCTTAAAAAAAGTGGTTGAAGAAGCAGGCGAATTTTCGTTTGCCGTTAAAGACAACGATGAAGCTGAAATTATTTATGAATGTGCCGATCTAGTCTATCATGTCCTAGTCGCATTGGGACATAAAAATATTTCTCCCGATCGCATTAAACAAGAGCTTTCCCGTCGATTCGGGATGAGCGGTATCGTGGAGAAGAACGCCAGGATCAAATGAGAACACGCATTATCGACTTTTTACATACTTTAACTCTTTATGATTACCTCCTGTTTGGAGGCATCCTCTTTTTCTTCTTATTTTTACTTATCTTATCAATACTGCTTCGACATAAGCAAAATCTTGCAATTTCTTTGGTTTTGTTAGCCTTTATTACCTTATTAACAGCCCCTATTGGCGGTTATATAGCGCTTCATGCCATCGTGTTTAAATATTCCGTTAAACTCACAACCGTTAAAGACCTCACATACACGAATGCGCTGTTGCTCCAAGGGGACATCAACAACACCTCCAAACAAACATTCAAAGAATGCACTCTATTCGTTGGTGTATCCAAGATTTCTGAGATCAAACCGCTCAATAAACTTTATCCTTATCTTCCATTTCGCCGCCAGACTATCACGATTAACGGACCTATTAAACCCAATGAGTCTAAAACATTTAAACTTCTTCTCCAACCATTTCATTACACCAAACGCCACAGCGTAACGGTACTAGGACTATGCAGATGACTACTTCATATACCATTTGGCACTATTTAGACTTTATTATCATAGCGGCTTTACTAGCACTTGCTATCGTCTATACCCTCAAACAAAAAGATCTTCCGCAAAAAAGCTCTTTCATTACCGTTTACTGTGTTGTTGCACTGATCATTCTTATTCTCACCATTATGAGCATTAACAGTTATACTAAAAAGATTCTTTTACAGAATCTACAAGATCACCGTTTTCTCTCCACCGAATCGATTATCTATACAGGCACAGTGCGTAATGGCGGTAGCTATGATGTTGGTGAAGTTGAAATTGAAATAAAAATATTTGATAAAGGGTTAAAAAAACAAGGGCGATCATCGTATCAGTCAACCGCATTCAAAGATTATTATAATGATGTGGATATCCGAAAACTTTTTGGATACAAAAACGATGCAAAACCGACCTCGTATACCATTCGTAAAACATTGGCTAAAGAGCTAAAGGCTGGTGAGGGAAAACAGTTTGCGGTATCCATACGCTACCCCTCATATTTTAGCGGCTACACCAGCGAAGAGCGGCTTATCGTACACTAATATTTGAGTCCTATGCGCTTAAGCGCTTGATTGATAACGCGAAATTGCTTATTTTTATCTCTGCACCACTGGGGCGCGATCAACGACTCATCATCAATACCGGCACTTATACGCTGAACGCTTACGTGTGACGGTTTGGCTTTGAGAGCTTCACTCAGCACATCCAAATACAATTCTTCGTCAATAGGGGTAAATTCCCCTCTTGAGTACTCATTGGCTAATGCCGTTCGCTTCACGACATACAAAGGATGGTACTTCACGGAATCAATCCCCAAATCATAGGCTGCATACGCCGTTTGCAGCATCATCTCTCTATCTTCGCCAGGAAGACCAAATATCAAATGGCCACACACGTTTAATCCATGCTTTTTTGCTTTTATCACCGCAGCTTTGACATTTTGGCTGTCATGTCCACGATTGATTTTGATCAGCGTTTCATCAAAAATGGATTGAATACCAAATTCAATCCATATCTCAGTCTGCTTAGATAGCTCACCCAAGTACTCAAATGTCTCATCACTTATACTGTCCGAACGTGTTCCAATGCTTAATCCCACCACATTATCGAACATTAATGCTTTTTCATACAAGGCTTTTAGAGTACTTAGCGGAGCATAGGTATTGGTAAAGCTCTGAAAGTAGACCAAATACTTTTGCGTCTCGTTTTCTAAAGTAAGTTTTTTGGAAAGGGCATTAAATTGCCATTCAAGCTGTTGAAGCTGTTGCTCTAAATGAGGATTTTCCTGTGATTCCAGATTCAAAAAAAAGCCCTTTAACGGCTTTACTTTATCCAGACTCGGACTAAAGGAATCATTCTCACAAAAGGTACATCCCCCTTTTGCAACCGTTCCATCGATATTGGGACACGTAAATCCCGAAATAGAGACAGGGACCTTGGAGACTTTGGTTCCAAATTTTTCACTCAGATACTGTCCAAATGTAAAAATCTGTTCCCGCATTGACAACTCTTAAACGATATAGTTGCCGGTAAAACACGCCGTACAATACATATCATCTTTAGCATTGACACTACGAAGCAAAGCATCGTTCGTCAAATACGCCAATGAATCCGCTTCAATAAAAGCACAAATCTCTTCATTTGTCATATTCGATGCAATCAACTTATCTTTGTCAGGAGTATCTACCCCATAAAAACAAGGATCAGTTGTCGGAGGACTGGAAATACGCATGTGCACTTCTGCAGCACCTGCTTCTTTGAGCATACGTACAATACGGCGACTGGTCGTACCGCGCACGATAGAGTCGTCCACTACGATCAATCGCTTTCCTTTAATCAGACTTTCAATCGGAGAAAGTTTCATTTTAACTTTTAAATCACGCATCTCTTGTGTAGGCTCAATAAACGTACGTCCAATGTAGTGATTACGCATAATCGCCATCTCATAGGGGATACCGCTCGCCTGTGAATAACCAATCGCCGCAGGAACACCCCCATCAGGGACAGGAATAACCATATCAGCTTCTACGGGTTGTGCAAGTGCCAATTCTTTACCCATTGCTTTACGCATGGTATACACATTCTGATTATAGACATTTGAATCAGGACGTGCGAAATAAACGTATTCAAAAATACAGTGCTTAGGTGTAGGCTCATATACTTTGACTGATTGAGGAGCTTTGCCTTTTTCAAAAATAAGTAATTCACCCGGTTCCACATCGCGGATAAACTCCGCACCAATCAAATCAAAAGCACACGTTTCAGAAGCAACCACGTACCCATCACCGACACGTCCTAGACTCAATGGGCGAAAACCAAAGCGGTCACGCATCGCAAACATTTTGGATCGGCTCAAAAAGACTAAAGAATAAGCGCCCTCAATTTTTTTGACCGCATCAATAATACGATCCGTCAAATGAAGCTGATCACTTTTAGCAATCAAATGAATCAAATTCTCGGTATCCATAAAGGTTTGAAAAATCGCCCCTTTTTTGATCAGAGCATCGCGTACTTCTTTCGCATTCGTCAAGTTACCGTTATGAACGATCGACATCTCGCCCAAATCATAACGGGCGAATACCGGCTGTGCATCCAAAATAGAATCATCCCCTGCCGTTGAATAACGGGTATGTCCGATTGCCATATTCCCCTTGAGAGTATTGAGTTTATGTGTATCGAAGACCTGTGTTACCAATCCACGATCTTTGATCGTATACAATTTTTCACCGTCACTGGTGCTTATTCCTGCTGCTTCCTGCCCGCGATGTTGCATCGCATGTAACGAGAAATAGGCTAACTTAGAGGCTTCGGCGTGATCAAATATTCCGATAACCGCACATTTTTCATTTAAACTACGCATCCCTGCTCCTTAAGCCAATTCCAAACAATCTGCAATATTATACAATCCGTTCCCTTTGCCCACCAACCATTTAGCAGCACGAATGGCCCCTTTAGAAAAGGTATTTCTACTCGTTGCCGTATGATGCAGTTCCACAAATTCACCGTCGTTATAAAATCCGACCGTATGACGCCCGACGATATCCCCTCCACGCAGTGCCATTACCGCGATTTCATTGCTACTTCGCTCACCGATATTTCCATCACGTCCGCTGACTCGAACCGCATCTAAATCCAAATTGCGTCCTGTTGCCGCAGAGTGTGCCAATGTCAATGCTGTTCCGCTTGGAGCATCTTTTTTATGGCGATGGTGCTGTTCTACGATTTCGATATCGAAACCTTCAAGTGTTTTTGCCGCCGTGTGCACAAGCTTATTAAGAAGTGCTACTCCTAAAGACATATTCGTAGCATATAAAACCGGCATCGACTCGCTTGCCATTTTTACTAAATTCATCTGATGTGCATCCAAGCCCGTTGTACCGATGACAATCGGCTTGGGATGTTCCATTGCGCTCTCCAGTAAAAGCTGTGTCGCTTCCGGTAGTGAAAAATCGATGATAACATCGGAACTTTTGAGAAAAGTAGCCATATCGTTTGTGACTAAAACAGCCGGATCAATCGAAAAGTTTAACTCATCGCGTACATAGACTGCACCCAATGAAATCTCACTTTCATGATGCAAGTCATCAATAATCAATTTTCCGACGCGTCCACCCGCTCCAAATACACCTACTCTAATCATAGTAATCTCCCGTTCACAATGGTAAAGGCGTATTGTATCGCCTTAGCGTTTAGTGGTGGCTTATCTCATCTACGTATGAAATTGCTTGGAGAGCTGCTACTGCACCATCGCCAGCCGCACTTACTACTTGTTTTGGTGCAGCAATACGCATATCACCTGTCGCGTATAATCCCGCAACAGACGTTTTCATACTGATATCTACAATAACTTCGCCGGCATCATTCACATCACACAAAAAACTTCCGTCTTCTTGGATAAGCACTTGATTGTTAACGTTATTTCCAATAAAGACAAATACCCCTGGTGCATCGATTTGACGCTTTGTTCCGTCTTTAAACACAACACGAACTCCAGTCACACCCATAGCATCACCCAGAACCTCTTCAGGAGAAGCATTAAGTACAAGCTCAATATTCGCTGTGCTTTTTACACGTTCGATGGTACTTGGAGCAGATCGAAAGGTCTCACGACGGTGAATCAAATACACTTTTGAACAGATTTTAGCCAAATATAAAGCCTCTTCAAGGGCTGTATCACCACCACCTATGACGGCCACTTCTTTGCCTTTATAGAAAAAACCATCACACGTCGCACACGTACTAACGCCACGACCAAAGTATTTATCTTCACCAATAAATCCAGCACGCTTAGGGGTAGATCCCGTACCCACGATTACACTTTTTGCCGTATTCGTGCTTCCATCCGATTTATGAATAACAAACGTTCCATCCTCATTACGAGAAACACGTGTCACTTCGGACATCTCATGCTTTAATCCAAAACGCTGACACTGCTCAGGCCATGGAAGCATTAAATCCATTCCGCTAAGATTATGCGCCGTAGCTCCCGGATAGTTCTCTATCTCAGAACTCATCGTGATCTGACCGCCCGGCATCCCTTTTTCAAACATGATGACATCATCCAATCCGCCACGTGTCGTATATAAACCTGCAGTTAGACCTGCTGGTCCTCCCCCAATGATTGCACAATCCAACATACTATTGCCCTCTATTTTTTAAATCTTATAGTACGTAGTGTACATTGTTGCAGTTAAACGCTACCACAAGCGAAATAGGAAACAAATCATTTTAGAAAACTTTTAGACTTGCGAAGAAAGTATCTTGCTTGATTCTCATCTAAAATATTTTTAGACAGTATAATTATAAAAAGAAGGGATTTTCATGCAAACATATGCAACACCAGAAGGTTATATAATTGGTCTTTGTGATAGTCCGCCAGATGAACCATATGTAATAGTAGATGGAGAAATTAAACATGGTTATGACTTATATATTGATGGGAAATTTATTCATTACACTTCTACATTAAAACCAAAAATATTTTCAATAAAAACCAATGATTCTTTATATAACTCATTAAATGAGTTAGTTGACTCTGTAAGAAATATTATGAATTCTGAAAATAAATTTGATTTAACAAGTTTTTATAGAGAAAAGCAGATGTTTGATAATTTATTAAAAACTGGATGGAATCATAAAAAATATTACGGTATGCGTGAAGATTTTGAACGTCAAATAAATTCAAGAATTAATTTGGCTGAATATGTAGATTTATTCTCATCAAACATAGCTGAAAACATAGTACCAGAAGACTTGAAATCTAACCATAGAACATATATTTTGAAAAAAACCAAGGAAAGCTATACTCAGCATCATACAAAGATTTTCACCGCATTATCGATGTATGTAGCCGATAATTATCAAAAGAAAACAAACGTACAAATTTTAGATAAGTTTATTACAGAATTCACAGATAATGGCGAATATGAAGTATCGTGTACGATAGTGCTTGTCGGTTGTTTTATTGGAGGAGAAAAACCTTTAATAGTAGACAACATATATACGATAAAGCATCCAGATACATCGGATATTGGTATGCTGGAGCGGATAGAAAATAATTTTCATTCTTTTGGTAAAGTAAAAGGACATGATTTATATAAACAGTCTGTCATTGTTGAATATAAAGCTAAAATCAAACCTAAAGAAGGTTATCAAGATGCATATAAAAAACGATTTGATATTGGCCAAAGTATATTTCTATCATCGGTTTGTTCAGTTAGTGAAAAACTTTTTAAAATAGATATTCCTGACTCTATCTTTATTAGCCCTAGCATATACAGTGGAATCAATGATGGCTCAGATTTTCATGCACAATATGGCTTTACTGAACAAAACCCAAAATATTGTGAACAGATAGAATCAAGAAAAATTATTGAATTGTTAAAAATTGTATCAAATATACAATTTTACTCGTCGTCAATAAATAAAGATAAAATTGAAATAGCTCTTGAACGATATCAAACAGCAATCTTACGAAGTAAAAGCAATGAGTCTTCTATATATTATGCAATAAGTTGTTTAGAAGCACTTTTTATAAAAGATAATGGAGAACTTGGTTTTAGATTGTCTACATCCATAGCATTGTTTTTTGATTTAATATATTCTAAGCAAGATAGGACACTTAGTAATAGAGTTCGTGCAGAAATAAATAACTGTTATAGCATAAGAAGTAAATATGCACATGGTGACAAAGTAAAAAAGGAAGTTTCAAAAAAACAAACAACTCAAATCTTAGAAATATGTAGATTATCAATAATATGTTATATCCAATTGAAGATACAAAAAGAGGACTTAATAAAACAGTTGAATGAGAGTATGCATAGCTTTAAAGCTAGACATTCCCTTAAAATATTGTTATCAAAGCAAATCATAAAAGTAACCCATTCTTTATAAAATACCCTTCGACAGGCTCAGGGCGAACGGAATAAAACTCAGATTTTGAAGAAGTTTATGATATAAATATTTTCATGAAATGAAGAGATTTGACCCAAAAGGGTCGAAATATTAAAGAAGAGAGTTAATTTTGTCAGCGAATGCTTGCTTAGAAGCAGCTCCAACCATTTGATCTACCATTTCACCGTTTTTGAAGAAAAGGATTGTAGGGATTGAACGGATACCATATTTAACTGCGATATCTTGCTCTTCATCTGTATTTACTTTACAGATATTTGCTTTACCTTCAAAATCGTTTGCCAATTCTTCGATAACTGGAGCGATCATACGACAAGGTCCACACCATGGTGCCCAAAAGTCTACAAGCGCAACGCCTTCTTTTGTAATCTCTTCGAAATTTGATGCTGTTAATTCAACGTATTTGCCCATTGTAGTTCCTTGATTTCGGTTTATATTGGGCTATTATAACGCCCCTTTCTTTAAAACTACTTATTAGTAAAATCGCATCATTTTTTTCAACTTATTGCTATAAAGTGATGTTCTCAATCCATTCAATTCCCTCATCCGAAACGATGAGAGCATCGATACAGTAATCACCGTTAAGCTTTTTTTGTTGTAGATAGGTTTGGATAGTGCGATTAAGTTTTTGAAGCTTACTTCGAGTGATATTGTTCACTGCGGATTCATAGGTCGTACCGCTTTTAACTTCTACGAAATGGAGAACATTTTCTTTGAGCGCAATGATATCGATCTCCCCAAAGCGGTTATAGATGTTTCGGTCAATAATACGACATCCGCTTGATCTTAGATAGTCACACCCTCGATCTTCAGCAATATTTCCTCTTGCCTTAGTATGCATGCTTAATCCAGATAGTCGGGTTTAACGATATCCACTTTGATTGATTTAAAACGTGCTGTTTTGATCAGTTCATCCGCCTCATCTCCAAATAAAAAGTTGATTTTGCTTTTAGCATGATGGAATGTGGTAAAAAGCGTCCCTTTTTTTACGGTTGAGCTGACTTTCACGCGCAAAGGGGCACTTAGCCCGTATTGGCTTTTTAAAACAACGTAATCTTTATATTCAAAAAATTCTTCATCATCAACACTGACCAGTAATGTGTCTTCACTGTGGCTTCGACTCAGTTTTTCACATGAGTTGGTTTGAGCAGCGTTGTTGTAGTGTACCAAAACCCGTCCCGTAGTGAGATAATACCCCTCATGCGTAGGAGCACGCAAAAGCTCTTCTACCTGACCACGAGGTTCATACTGCTTGTAACGAAATGAACCTATCCCGTCTTTGGTACGGAAGTCATGCAGATGCAGAACTGGGGTATCTTCCTCTTGTACCGGCCATTGCATACCGCGCAAACGATTGGCTTCGAGTTTTTCGTAACTCGCTCCCCCAAAACGTACGGGTGCCGCGACACGAACATCGTTCCAGACATCTTTGGAACTTTTATACCCAAAATCAGTACCGTAACGTTTTGAAATCTCCGCGATCACTTCCCAGTCATCAGGCATCGCAACATTAATCAACGGTTGCGAGAGGTGAAGTCTGCGCTCAGCGTTGACGTAAACGCCCGTTTTTTCGTAGGCGCTTTTCACCCCAAAAATAATATCGGCAAATTTCGTAATCTCATTGTCAAAGAGCTCATTGACGATCAATAGATCGAGATTTTTAAGCGCTGTATGTATTTTATTCTGGTTTGGGTGGATATGGGCGATGTCTTCACCGATGTTAAACACCGCTTTGATCCCGCCATCGATCATCGCATTAATCAAATCAGGTGTCATCATACCGACCTCTTTTGGAGGCTGATAATCGGGAGCGTAATACGGTAACATCCCTACATCACATGTACCTTGCACGTTATTTTGACCGCGTAGAGGCATAAGCCCCGCACCGCGTTTTCCAATATTTCCCGTGATCAATGCGAGATGGGTAATCGCCATAACGGCATACGATCCATCCAGGTGCTCTGTAATCCCAAGACCCCAAAAAAAGAGGCTTTTACGGGTAGCATATTTACGAGCAACTGTACGAATTTCTTGTGCTAACGATTCATATCCCGGTATTTGCAACAAAAAGTCAGGATTGGCGTACGGATCATCCAAGATCGCTTGCTTATATTCCTCATACCCTTTTGTACGACTTGCTATAAATTCTACATTAACCAAATCTTCGGACATAATGACATACGCCATCATATTCAGCATCATAAGATTGGCTTCATATGGGATACTCAAATGATGCGTTGCAGATTTGGATAGCTGAAGTCGACGTACATCCAAAACTGCCAGTTCAATACCTTTGTCTTTGATAACATCTAACATACGGTTAGCAACGATTGGATGACCCTCAGTCGTGTTAGATCCCATGACGATCATAAACTCTGTTTCGTAAATATCATCAAACGGATTGGTTGCCGCACCCTCACCTATCGTGGTACGCATCCCCTTCAGTGATGGGGAATGGCATACACGTGCGCAGTTATCCACATGAGGTGAACCTACAACATTTCGAGTAAAGTGCTGAAATAAAAATGAACTCTCACAGCTTGTCCGCGCTCCTCCGATGGAAGCAAAAGAGTGTGACCCGTGTTTATCGGTAATCTCTTTGAGCTTTCGTGCCGCTATTTCATAAGCACTCTCATAACTGACCTCATAAAAATCATGGTCGACTGGCTCAAAATAGTCGGTGTCAAGGTCAGCAAAAAGTGCTGTATTCTCATTTATAAATGATTTTCGAACACGCGCGGTACGAAGACGTTTTGCATGACTGACAAAATCCCAGCCCTGCTTTCCCTTTATACAGAGTCTTCCTTGTGAGACGACTCCTTCTTCTTTTGCAAAAATTTTGACGATCTTATTATCTTCAACCTCTGCCGAAATATCACAACCCACACCACAATAGGTACAAACACTGTCAATGATCATATGATATTTCCTTGATAGTACGGGTTATGCACCCTTTTTAAAATTAGTGAAGTTTACAATCCTATCTCTTAAGAACTGCGGAAGTAGTAATGTCATTTTAATCATTAAGTAAAATCTCAAGGGAAATGGGTAAAAACGTTTTTTTTGCCTAATGGCTTTTATTATTCGCTGTACCCCTGCATCGGTTGAAAGTAAAAATGGCATCTTAAAATTATTTTTTTGTGTCATTTCCGAGTCGATAAATCCGGGCAAAATCGTCATTACCTCGATTCCGTGAGGTTTTAACTGATATCTCAACCCTTCAGCATAGGCATTAAGTGCACGCTTCGAGCTGCTATAGGCTACGGATGTTGGCATTGACATAAGTGACGCTAGTGATGAGATAAAAACAATCTCACCTGACTTTTGTTCCATCAACTTTGGAATTATCGGTTCTAAAAGTGCGTGAACGCTTAAAAAATTGGTTTGAAAAAGTCGATGAAAATCTCCAAATGGCGTTACACCTGCCGTATGTCCAACGGAAATACCTGCATTGAGAATAATGCGGTCGATTCTTGTTTGTGCAAGCTCTCCTGCGATTTTTTTCATCAAATCAAAATCATTGACATCCGCCATAATAGTCTGTACGCAAGAGCCACGGTGCCTGCATTGTTCTGCGACCTCTTCGAGTTTTTCTTCCCGACGCGCTATTAATACCAATTCGTTTTCCCCTGAAGCATAGGCAAGTGCCAAGTGCTTACCTAAACCACTGCTGGCTCCCGTGATTACAATGCGCATTATCTCTCCGGTAAGTGAATCTTAGCTATAATTATACCCATGAATGAAACACTAAAAATCGGGGAGATGAATCTTCTCGTTATCGATCGCGATACGACCCCAGGACTTTTTTTAAAAAGTATGGATGACAGCGATATCCTTTTACCAAACCAATACGTGACTGAATCAATGCATATAGGCGATACCCTTGAGGTCTTTGTCTATACAGATAGCGAAGATCGTCCTGTCGCAACTACGGCAACGCCAAAAGCGATGCTGGGTGAGATCGCATTTGTCGAAGTAGTCGACACCAGTGCTATCGGTGCTTTTGTCAACTGGGGGCTGCCTAAAGATCTCTTTGTCCCAAAAGCACTTCAAAAGCGCCCCTTTAGCGTAGGCGAAAAGCGTATCATCCGTATCATCTTAGATGAGCGCACCAATCGGCTTGTGGGAACAGAAAAAGTAAGCAGTGCCCTCATCGATGCACCTAAAACCTTTTATCCCAATACACCTGTCTCTTTTATGATCATTGCAAAAACCCCTCTGGGCTATAAGGCGATCGTTGATAATTCCTATGAGGGGATGCTCTATACTAATGAGATCTTTGAAACATTGCGTGTCGGAGATATCAAAAATGGCTTTGTAAAACAACGTCGTGAAGACGGCAAGCTTGACCTCTCATTGCAAATGATCGGAAAAGCCAAAGCCGGTAATGCAGCGACCAAAATCTATGAGTTGCTTCAAAAGAATGGCGGGATGCTCCCATACAATTACAAAAGCGATGCCGAACTGATCCAAAAGACATTTGGCCTTAGTAAAAAGAATTTTAAAGCTGCTTTGACAGAATTAAATGAGACCAAAAAAATAACCATAAAGGAGAACGGCATCTATGGGATATAGACCTAAACATACTGCATTTACACATCTCGTTGCACGACGTATCAGCTATATAGAAGGCGATAAGCTCATCAATCTTGTCAGCTACAATCGCGATACCAATGCTCTTGAAGTCACCATTACTGAAAATGGCGAAGTTCGAACCGATACCGCTTTTCCTTTTGCGCACTTGCCTAAAAAAGTCAAGCAACAGCTTAACCCGTTACAATAACACCCAAAAAATCAGGAGATCATGATGTCACAATTTAAAAATGTTACTGTCGATAAAAAAGCAAGTGTCTATTTCGATGGAAAAGTGAGCAGTCGAACGGTTCGATTTGATGATGGAAGTCACAAGACACTTGGGATTATGTTGCCTGGTGAGTATACTTTTGGTACTGCGGATAAAGAAATCATGGAAATCATGAGTGGTGAGATGGATATACAGCTTCCTGGATCAGATGCTTGGATCACTATCAATGGCCCTCAAAGTTTTGAAGTTCCGGCTAATAGCTCTTTTAATCTCAAGGTAAAAACAATCTGCGATTATTGCTGCAGCTATATTAAATAATTTTATTTAGGGGAACTTTCCCCGCTTACTTTATTTCTACCATAGATATTTGAACATATATCTCATCTTTGACCTCTTGCCACTTATGGTCTACTATTATTCCACTGATTTTATAATAGTCCCCTTGCTTCGATTTGCTTGTAAACGCATGCTTTCCAATTAGTTTAGTACACTGACTTTCATTCGCCATAGAACACGTAGAGGCATCTTCTTTGGTCACAATACGTATAGGCTTTATCGCAATATTTGGCTCATTGGAAATATTTTCACTCGGGACTGATCTATTATCTGACGTAATTTTTCCATCTATAAGTGCTAATAAAAGCCTTCTAGAGTCTTTATCGCCCTGTTTTGCAGATGAAGCAAGCCACATCATAGCGAATTGATCATTTTGCTCTACACCGCGTCCGCTAGCATACATAATACCCATATTGTATTGTGCATCCATATGACCCTGCATTGCTGCTTTTTCATACCATTTCGCAGCTTGTGATTGATTCAAATCCGTTCCGATTCCACGTTCAAACATGACACCTGTTTGAAACTGCGCTTCTTTGTCACCGCGTAATGCGGCGGTATAGGTATTCCAAAATAACTCTGTATCATTAGCTGCTAACAGTTGAATACATAATAACAGTATGCAAAATAAGCTTTTTTTCATCCATTAGCTCCCTAAATTATCAAAAAAAGTTTATTGACAAGAATCCCCAAAAGGGATTATTTGTAGCGATAAGTTATTCGCCCTTTATCAAGACTGTATGGGGTTAATTCAATTTTCACTGTATCCCCCGGTAAAATCTTGATGTAATGCATACGCATTTTACCAGCAATGTGACACAATATAACGTGCCCATTTGGCAACTCAACACGAAAAGTTGCGTTTGGTAGAGCCTCAACAATCTTTCCGTCTACTTCGATGACATCATCTTTTGCCATAAAAATTTCCTTTATGAAATGGATAAAATTTCAGCTCTACCGTTGATAATCGCAACTGTATGCTCGTAATGAGAACCTCTAAGCCCATCTGTACTTACCACATCCCAGCCATTGGCCAGAATCTTTGAAGCGCCTTCTTTTTGACATATCATCGGTTCCAGACAAAAAACCATACCATTCTTAATTTTCGGACCCGCTTTTGCATTCGGTGCATCCAAATAATTAGGGATTTCCGGTTCTTCATGCGGCTTTTTACCAATGCCATGTCCACAAAAATTTCTCAACGGCACGAAACCGCGTGAAAGAATAAATTTCTCCATCGCCTGTGAAAGTTCTTTAAAATGCATTCCATCACGAATGATATCGATTGCATGATACAAAGTATCTTTCGAACACGCTATAAGTGCTTCATCTACAGCAGAAATCTTTCCGATACCGACTGAGATCGCTGCATCGCCAAAATAACCCTCTTTTTCTGTTCCAACATCAAAACCGATTACATCGCCTTCTTGAAGAATGTAATCCGAAGGGATACCATGAATGATAACTTCATTAAGAGAGGTACAAACGGCATTTGGAAAACCGTATAGACCTTTAAAGGAAGGTCGCGCGCCTTGCGAGCGGATATATTCCTCCCCCATTGCATCCAGTTCTTTAAGAGAAACTCCGACTTTAGCGTGTGAAGCCAGCAATTCTAACGTACCGCCAACAATCTTGTTAGCAGTTCGCAGTTTTGCTATTTCATCAGCTTTACGAAGCGCAATGGCCATTTTACAGGCCAACCGCACTAAGAGTTTGGTATTTGCTCATATACACTTGTGCTTCAATACGTCGCATTGTGTCCAATGCAACTTGAACGACGATCAAAACCGCCGTTCCACCAAAGTAAAATGGAACACCCATCGCTTTGACGATAACCCATGGTAATGTTGCAATCAGTCCTAAATAAATAGCACCACTGAACGTCAAACGGCTAGCCGTTTCATTCAAGAACTCTTTAGTTGATTCACCCGGGCGAACGCCTGGTATAAATCCGCCTTGGCGTTTTAGATTATCCGCGATGTCTTTTGCATTGAATACAATCGATGCATAAAAATAGGCAAAGAACACTACAAACAAAAACTGTAAAAAGTTAAAGAAATAGTGACTTGGATTCAATATATCTGCAATCGACTGCACAGCAGGATTAGTACTGCTTGATAAAACTGTAACCGGGAACATTAAAATAGCCGATGCAAAAATAACCGGGATAACCCCTGATAGATTTACCTTTACCGGAATATAGTTCATTACACGTTTGTTTTGATTTTGTAGCATAGTCTTTTTCGCATACGTTACTGGGATACGACGTTCACCCAATTCAACATAGATAATGACTAAAATCGTCGCAACAACCAAGCCAACAATTGCCAGTACCGATATAAAACTCATCGCACCCGTATTAACCATGGTAATTGCATTTGAAACAGCACTTGGAATGGCTGAAACAATCCCTGCAAAAATAATCAAAGAGACCCCGTTACCGATTCCACTTTGGGTAATTTGCTCACCAATCCACATGATCAACATCGTACCTGCAAGCATTGAAACACATGCCAATACCATAAAGGTAGTGTGATCAACCAAAATAGCACTGCTGCCATCTTTACCAGTCATATGCTCTAAACCAATGCTTACACCAATTGCTTGAACAATTGTGATAACTATCGTTGCATAACGAATGATCTGCATGTATTTAACCATACCATCACGCTCTTTCTTCATCTGAGCCAAAGTAGGAAAAGTTGCTGCTAAAAGTTCCATGATAATTGATGCGGTGATGTAAGGCATGATGCCAAGTGAGATAATAGAGAGACGTTCTACGGCATTTCCGCTGAACATGTTAAATAGACCTAACGCATCTGCTTTATGAGTATCAAAAAAAGCAGCAATAACGGCAGTGTCAACACCCGGTACCGGCACGTATGCCAATAACCGGAAGACAAAAAGAAAACCGATCGTAATTAAGATCTTGTTTACAAGCTGTTGGTTCACTTAGATACCAGTTGTTGTAACGTTTTCGTCTTTGATTTTGCTAGCTAAATCTTTAGCGCTAGCGCCAACAAGTTTAACTTTTACAACCGATTTTTTCAAACGGTGTACGCTACGAATTGTTTCCATTGTGATTTCAGTAAGCGCTGCTACTTCTTTCGCTTTTTCAACATTGATAACATACGGTTTAATCACACGTGATGTAAACCCGATTTTTGGTAAACGACGAGCTAGAGGTTGTTGTCCACCCTCAAAGTTACGCTTTTCATTGTAACCTCCACGAGCTTTTTGACCTTTGTGACCTTTACCCGCAGTTTTACCCGTACCACTTGCGTGACCACGTCCAATACGCTTACGGTTCTTTGTAGAACCTTCGGCTGGAGTTAAATTTTCGAGTGACATACCTTATCCTTTGATACGTGAAAGCGCATCAATTGTTGCACGAACCACGGTGTTTGGATTGTTTGAACCCAATGACTTCGTAAGAATGTCTTGGATCCCTGCAAGCTCAAGTACTGGACGAGTAGCGCCACCGGCGATAACTCCCGTACCTTCAGATGCTGGTTTAAGCAAAATACGACTTGCATTGTATTTTACTTCAATATCGTGAGCGATAGTAGTGCCCTTGATCTTAACTTCTGTAAGATTTTTGAACGCTTCATCAACTGCTTTGCGAATAGCATCGGGAACTTCTTTCGCTTTACCTACACCATAGCCGACAGTACCTTTTTTGTTACCTACAACTACAAGAGCAGTAAAACGGAAACGACGTCCACCTTTTACAACTTTTGTTACACGACCGATGTTAACGATCGATTCTGAAAATTCTTCTCTATTAATCGGATTCATCCATCAGCCCTTAAAACTTAATTTCATTGGCGCGAAGTGCTTCGGCAAATGATTTTACAACACCGTGATATACAAATCCGTTACGGTCAAACGTAACTTCATTGATTCCAGCGTCTTTTAGGGTTTTTGCGAATACCGCGCCCGCTTTTGCAGCATCTTCGATATTACCTTTGAGACCCAAAGTTTTTGAGTGAACGCTTGCAAGAGTTACTCCTGCTTCGTCATTAATCGCTTGTGCGCTGATATAGCGATTTGAGCGAAATACTGAGATACGTGGCAAAGTCGCGCATCCTGAAATTTTAGAGCGAATACGACGTTTGCGCTGGAGACGCTTAGCCGATTTATTTTTGAGTGTTTTAGCTGTCATTTCATCGCCCCTTATTTCTTAGATGTCTTACCGGCTTTACGCAGGATAGTCTCATCAGAATATTTAACACCTTTGCCTTTATACGGCTCAGGTGGACGGAATGAACGAATTACAGCTGCAATTTGCCCAACTTGTTGCTTATCAGAACCCTTGATGCTGATAACGTTTTTCTCTACTGCGATTGTAAGACCAGCTGGGATATCAAAAAGAATATCATGGCTGAAACCCAATTGCAGTTTCAAAATAGCGCCTTCAACAGCAGCACGGTAACCAACACCATTGATTTCGAGTTTTTTCTCGTAACCAGCAGTTAAACCAGTGATAATATTAGCAGCCAAAGCACGGTAAGTACCCCAGAATGCACGATCAGCACGGCCTTCAGATTTAGTAGCAAACGTCAAAACGTTATCTTCGAATGTAAAATTACAGTTCTCTTTTGTATCAAGAGTATGTGTTACTGAACCTTTTGCAAAGCTAATAACAGCACCATCAATAGATACCTTTACATCAGCCGGGATAGAAACAGGAAGTTTTCCAATACGTGACATCTTATCCCCTTACCAAATCGTACAAAGGACTTCGCCGCCAACGCCAAGCTCGAAAGCTTTATCGTTTGGAAGAACCCCTCTTGAGCTACTAACAATAATAGTACCGTAACCGTTTTTGAAACGCTTCAGTTCATCTTTACCTTTGTAAACACGACGTCCCGGTTTAGAAACACGCTTTACTTCGTTAATAACTGTACGACCATTGTCGTATTTTAATACAACATTGATGCTTTTTTTAACGCCGTTTTCAACAACGTTATAGCTCTCAATGTAACCTTTGTCAGCCAAAATGCCGACAACTGCTTCAACAACTTTTGAATGCATCAAAGTTGTTGAATCCAAACGGCGCATAGCCGCGTTTCGGATACGAGTCAACGAATCCGAGATTAGATCATTAATCATTTATTTTCCTTATCTAACTATTAGGAGTATCGAACTGGGATTACCAGCTTGACTTTCTAACGCCTGGGAGTAACCCTTCGTTTGCCATCTTACGAAAGCATACGCGACAAATTCCAAAATCACTGATAACAGAGTGTGGACGACCACAGATCTGACATCGAGTATACGCGCGAACAGCAAACTTCGGTGTACGTTGTTGCTTAGCGATCATTGACTTCTTAGCCATTATTCTCTTCCTTTTGCAAACGGCATACCAATCATCTCAAGAAGCTTGAAAGCATCCTTGTCAGCGGTTGCAGATGTTACCACAGTGATATTCATCCCGTGGATTTGCATAATTGAATCGTAATCAACTTCAGGGAAAATCAACTGCTCGGTAAGACCGAAGTTGTAGTTTCCGCGACCGTCAAAACCGTTACGTGGAATACCACGGAAGTCTTTCATACGAGGAAGTGATACAGAAATCAATTTGTCCATGAAATCGTACATTTGAGCACCGCGTAGTGTTACTTTAACACCAACTGGCATCCCTTCACGTACTTTAAAACCAGCAACTGATTTACGCGCAACAACAACTGCAGCACGTTGACCAGCGATGTTGCTGATTGTATCTTGGATGTTTTGGATCAATTTGTTGTCTTTCATTGCGAAACCACAACCAACTGAGATAATCACTTTTTCAAGTTTTGGAAGCTGCATAACATTTGCAATACCAAGAGCTGTTTGAAGCTCAGGCTTAAGTGCAAGATATTTATCTTTTAAACGTGCCATGATTACGCCTCCACTTTGCGGACATTAGATGCATCAACCGGCATCTCTTTATTCAAGAATCCGCCTTGTGGGTTTTGCTCGCTAGGTTTGATCGCTTTTTTAGCAACACGAACACCCTTAACGATTACTTTGTTTTTCTTAGGCATAACTTGAAGCAATTCTGCTTTAGTCCCTTTATCGTCACCGGCGATCACTTCAACAATGTCGCCTTTTTTGAAATTAAATTTTGCCATCATACAACCTCTGGAGCAAGGGATACGATTTTCATGAAACCAGAATAACGAACTTCACGTCCGATTGGTCCGAAAATACGTGTTCCAACTGGCTCACGTTTTTTATCAAGGATAACCGCTGCATTTTCGTCGAAACGAATCAAAGAACCGTTTTCGCGGTGAATCTCTTTTTTCGTACGTACAACTACTGCAGTTACAACTTGACCTTTTTTAACTTTACCGGTTGGCGTAGCTTTTTTAACAGAAGCGATGATAACATCACCTACTGTTGCATAACGACGCTTAGAACCGCCAAGAACTTTGATACACATGATCTCTTTCGCACCAGTGTTGTCTGCTACTGCAAGACGAGTAAAACTTTGAATCATGCTAGAGCCCCTTTTACAAGAGTTTTAAGACGGAACGATTTACTTTTAGAAATCGGACGACACTCGATTGCGATGACTTCATCACCAACTTTAAGTTGGCTAGCTTCGTCATGAATCATGTATTTTTTAAAACGTTTTACTGTTTTGTGGTAACGTGGGTGCATTACGCGGCGCTCAACAACCATAGTTGCTGTTTTGCTTCCTGCGATAGATACAACGATACCTTGAATTTCACGTTTATGTGTCATAGCTTCGCCCTTACTTCACTGCACTAAGTGCGGTGCTAATACGTGCAATGTCTTTTTTCGCAGTACGAAGTTCGCCTGTGTTAGTCAATTGCATCATTTTTTGCTTAATTTTCAAAGTAAAAATCTCAATTTTTTTCTCTTTGAGCATACCTTGTAGTTCAGCAGCTGTTTTTCCGTTCAAATCAGAATAATTCATTGCTCATCTCCAAAGTAACGATTTTTGTTTTGAATGGAAGTTTTGCCATAGCAAGTGCTAATGCACCGCGAGCAAGAGTCTCTTCGACACCACCCATTTCAAAAATAATACGGCCTGGCTTAATGTTCATAACCCATTGATCCACAGAACCTTTACCTTTACCCATACGCACTTCAAGTGGCTTGGCAGTCAAAGGTTTTGCAGGGAAAACACGAATCCAGATTTTACCCGTACGTTTAATGTGACGAGTAGCTGAGATACGAGCCGCTTCGATTTGACGAGAGTTAATACGTCCCGCTTCTGTTGCTTTGAATCCGATTGAACCGAATTCTAACTTATTGCCAGCAGTTGCGTAACCACGGTTACGCCCCTTCATTTGCTTACGATATTTCGTTCGTTTTGGCATCAACATGATTAGTCAGCCTTTCGACGAGGACGACGTGCTTTATCATCACGACCCTCTTCTTTTTGTTCTAGAGTTTCTGGTTGAATTCCCTTAGTGAGTACCTCACCTTTGAAAATGTGAACCTTGATTCCGATTACACCGTAAGTAGTGTGTGCTTCTGCAAAACCATAATCGATTTTTGCACGAAGCGTATGAAGAGGAACACGTCCCTCCAAATACCATTCAGTACGAGCGATCTCGGCACCGTTCAAACGACCGGCAACCGAAATTTTGATACCTTTTGCACCAGCACGCTGAGCATTTTGCATCACTTTTTTCATCGCACGACGGAAAGCAACACGTTTTTCAAGTTGAGTAGCAACGTTTTCAGCAACGAGTTGTGCTGAAGCTTGTGCTTTTTTCTCTTCTTTAATATTGATTGCAACCGGCTTGCCGATTAGTTTATTAAGAGAATCTTTGATTTTCTCAATATCAGAACCTTTTTTACCGATGATGATACCAGGACGAGCAGCGATAATCGTTACACGTAAACGCTTAGCAGTACGCTCGATTACGATGTTGCTCACACCTGCATAATAAAGTTCTTTTTTCAAAAAAGTACGGATTTTATGGTCTTCACCAAGGTAAACCGCAGCTGTTTTAAAGTTAGGGAACCAACGAGATTCCCAGTTGCGGTTAATACCAAGACGTAGTCCGATAGGATTAACTTTATGACCCATAATTATTTACCCTCTACTTCTACCAAAATGTGCGCAGTCGGTTTGCGGATTCCAGATGCTGTTCCACGTGCACGTTGCATAATACGCTTCAACACAGGTCCATTATCTACACGGCATGATTTAACAATACAACCGTCCGCTTCGATACCGCTGTTAGCAACTGCAGATGCAATTACTTTCGCAATGATTTTTGCCGCTTTATTTGGAGTAAATTCCAATGCTGCTAATGCTAGTTCAGCGTTCATACCTTGAACTTCGCGAGCGATCAAACGAGATTTAGTCGGAGATACGCGAACGAATTTTAATAATGCTCTTGCCATATCTCTTCCTTATTTCCCGATTTTCTTTTGTACAGAACCTTTATGGCCCTTAAACGTACGTGTTGGTGAAAATTCACCAAGTTTGTAACCAACGTGGTTTTCTGTTACGAAAACCGGTACAAACTGACGGCCATTATGGACGGTAAACGTCAAGCCGATCATATCAGGCAAGATCACACTACGGCGTGACCATGTCTTGATAGGCTTGTTGCTCTTAGTCTCTTTGGCAGCAATCACTTTTTTCATAAGGTGTCCGTCAACGAACGGCCCTTTTTTTACTGATCTAGCCATACCCTACCTCTTCGGATTTGATTTACGGCGAGTAATAATAAGTCTATCACTTGCTTTCTTCTTACGTGTTTTAGCACCTTTAGTCGGTTTACCCCATGGAGTAACCGGGTGACGTCCTGAGTTTGTCTTACCTTCACCACCACCGTGCGGGTGATCGATAGGATTCATCGCAGAACCACGTGTTTGAGGACGGATACCCATATGACGAGTACGTCCAGCTTTTCCGATAACGATGTTAATGTATTCTTCATTACCAACGATACCGATTGTCGCCATACATTCACCAAGAACGTAACGCATTTCGCTTGATGGAAGACGTACAGATACATACTTGCCTTCACGTCCCATAATCTGAGCAGAAGTTCCAGCTGAACGAACGATTTGTCCGCCTTTACCAGGTTTAAGCTCAAGATTATGAACCGTGGTACCCACAGGGATGTTCATCAACTTCATAGCATTACCCGATTTGATATCCAAACCGCTTTCTGCAGAAGCTACAGAATCACCGACAACCATACCTTTAGGCTGAAGAATATAACGCTTATCACCATCTGCATAGTTGATAAGAGCAATCCGACAGTTACGATATGGATCGTACTCGATAGCTGCTACTGTACCTGCGATACCAAACTTATTACGTTTGAAATCAATAATACGATAAAGCTTTTTAGCACCCGCTTCTTTGTGACGAGAAGTAATGCGACCGTTGTTGTTACGTCCTGCATGTGCAGTCAACTTTGTCAACAATGAACGAACAGAAGCTTTTGCTGTAATGTCCGAGTTGTCAACGTTTGTCATAAAACGTCGGCTCGGCGTGGTTGGTTTATAGGTTTTGATTGCCATAATTACACCGCCAAACTATCGATTTGTGCGCCATCTGGTAATTTAACATAAAACTTTTTAAAGTCATTTTGTTTACCAGCTAGCCCGCGGAAGCGTTTAACTTTACCGCTTTGGTTCAAAGAGTTCACACGAGCCGGAACAATTCCGAAGTACTCTCTGAACACCTCTTTAAGAGCATTTTTAGTCATACGTGTAGACGTTTGAACTACGATTACGCCCGATTCTTGAAGACCAAGGGTCTTCTCTGTATGCAAAATTGATTTGATATCAGTAATATCTGCCATCTCAGCTCTCTTTAATCAGATTTTCCCATACCGCTTTTTCGATTACTACCGAGCGATATGTCGCAGCCAAAAAGGCGT